>CAWFCA010000005.1:0-89958 GCA_963814235.1 Bryobacterales bacterium
CCCGCATTTCCGGTTCGCGGAAACCGCGCGTGGTTACCGCGGACTACCCAGGCGGATGCCGCTGGGATTGAGCGGCGGGTTGGGGTCGAACGGAATCGCGTTCTTGTTGACCGTGATGCGCGCCCGATCGAGCGCCGCTTCCGCTTCCTTGCCGCGCACGCCTTTCGAGAACACATCGACCAGCATCACGTGCGTATCGGTGCCGCCCGGAAACCACGCGGAAGCCCTCGTCCATCATGCCCTGCGCCAGCGCCTGCGCGTTCGCCATCACCTGCTTCTGATAGTCGACGAACTCCGGCTGCAGCGCTTCCAGGAAGCAGACCGCCTTGGCCGCGATCACGTGCACCAGCGGGCCGCCCTGCGCTCCGGGAAACACGGTCTTGTCGATCGCCGCGCCGTACTTTCTCTTCGCGAGAATCATGCCCGCGCGCGGCCCGCGCAGCGTCTTATGCGTGGTGGACGTGACGATATCGGCGTACTCGCAGGGGTTCGGATGCAGCCCGGCGGCGACCAGCCCGGAGAAGTGCGCCATGTCGACCAGCAGCAGCGCGCCCACCGAATCGGCGATCTCGCGGAACGCGCGAAATCCCAGCATGCGCGGATAGGCGCTGCCGCCCGCGATGATCATCTTGCGGCTTGTGCTCTGCCGGCGAGCCTGCGCCATCTCGTCGAAATCGATGCGCTCGTCTTCTTTGCGCACACTGTATAGGACGCGACGTGATACAGTCTTGCCCGAAAAATTCAGCTTGTGCCCGTGCGTCAGGTGTCCGCCGTGGGCCAGGTCAAGCCCCAGGATGGTGTCGCCGGGCTTCAACACCGCGGCGTAAGCGGCCTGGTTGGCCTGCGAGCCGGAGTGCGGCTGCACGTTGACGTACTCGGCCTTGAAAAGCTTTTTCGCGCGTTCGCGCGCCAGGTTCTCGACCACGTCCGCGTACTCGCAGCCGCCGTAGTAGCGCTTGCCCGGGATATCCTTCGGCGTACTTGTTCGTGAAGATGCTGCCCGTGGCTTCGAGCACCGCCTCGCGAAGTGAAATTCTCGCTCGCGATCAGCTCGAGCTGCGAATGCTGCCGCTCCGTTTCGTGACGTACCGCGTCGAAGATAGCGGGGTCAACTTCGGATAAAGGACGGGCCATCCAGTCTTTCATAGCGCTTAAGACGAGGATATCAGGAGCTTACTTAGTCGCGGAGTTCTACGATGGTCGCGCCCGCGCCGCCTTCATTCGCGGAGGCCGCGTAGAAGCGCGAGACATGCGGATTCGAGGTCAACAAATCGGCAACGGCTCGTTTGAGCACGCCGAGGCCGTGTCCATGCACGATGCGCACCCGGCTGGCCGTGGCGAGAACCGCCTGATCCAGAAACTGTTCCACGCGCTCACGGGCTTCTTCGGCGCGCTCTCCGATGACATTGATCTCCTGAAACACCGGGTTGAGTTGCGGGCCCGGTTTGAATGAGACGTTGGCCCCGAGCTTAGGCTTGGCCTGCGCCGCGGATGCCGGGAGCACTTCCTCGATATCGTCTACCGAAACCTGCATTTTGAGGAAGCCGGCTTCGATCTCGACCGCATCGTTCGCAAGCAAACGCCGGACGCGCGCAATCTCACGGATCCCTTTGACGCGCACGCGAACGCCTTCAGCTAACTCTGGCTTCGGTTTCCGGGCCGATTCTTCGGGCGCGCCCTGCGGAGCGATTGCGGAGGTGACTTGCTCACGGAACTCCCGTTTGACGCGGGCCACTTTGCGTTGCGCCAGATCCTCGGCTTTGCGGCGATCGGACGTTTCCGAAAGGCGCGCGATGGTTTCGCGGGACTGCTCATCGAAACGCGCGACCAGTTCTTCGGTTCGCTCCTGCAACTCGCGGATACGGGCGCCCTCGCGCTGCTCGAACGCGATTGCACGCTTGCGATCGTCTTCAGCCAGCCGCGTGCGTTCTCTCTGCAGACTGCGCATTTCTTCGGCGGTCTCATCGAGGCGGCGATGCAATTCCGCAAGCAGGCGAGACAAGTCGGCTTCGTGGGTGCTCAGCGACGCGCGCGCCCGCTTCATAATGTCTTCCGGCATGCCGAGGCGCCCGGCGATATCGAGTCCGGCCGACTTGCCGGGAAGTCCGATTTGCAGCCGGTAGGTCGGCTCGAGCGATTCTTCGTTGTAGCCCATGGACGCGTTCAGCACGGTGGGCGTGTTGGCGCCATAGATTTTCAGGGCAAGCAGGTGCGTGGACGCGAGCGTGAAAGCGCCGGCCGCGCGGAAGTGCTCGACCAGCGCAACGCCCAGCGCGCCGCCTTCTTCGGGGTCGGTTGCCGAGCCGATTTCATCGAGTAGCACCAGTGAATCGGGAGTGACGTCGAGCGCCATTTCGCGCAGGCGCGCAATGTGCGCGGAGAACGTGCTGAGGCTTTCCTGAATACTCTGCGCATCTCCGATATCGGCCAGCACCTGCTCGAACAGCGGCATTTCGGCGCTCTCGCAGGGAACGGGCAGAGCGGATTGCGCCATCAATGAGAGAAGCCCGACCGTCTTCAGAGTGACCGTTTTGCCACCCGTGTTGGGACCGCTGATCAACAGCGTGCGGCACTGAAAATCCAACTCCAGGCTCACCGGAACCACTTGCTTGCCGCGCTTGCGCAGGATGTCCGCAAGCAGCGGATGGCGCGCCTCGCGGAGCATCAGCCGGCGTTCCGCATCGGGGCTGAAACGGGGGATCGAGCAGTGGAACTCCACCGCGAATTTGGCCTTTGCGAAGACCAGATCCAGATGCCCCATCACGGCGATCGCAGCGCGGATTTCGGGGGCGCTCGTTCGCAGGCGCGCCGTAAGCTCGCGCAGAATCCGGTGCACCTCCCGGCTCTCCTCTTCGGTCAGCCTCACCAGTTCGTTGTTAAGGTCGATGGTCTCGAGAGGCTCGACAAAGAGCGTGTGGCCGCTCGAACTCGCGCCATGAATGACGCCGTCCATGCGGCGGCGTTGCCCGGCCACTACCGGAACGACGAAGCGTTCGTTTCGAATGGTGACGATCTCTTCCTGCAGCATGCCATCGTCTTTGTGCGCGCGCAGAAAGCGTTCAAGCGATTCATGAATATGGTTCTTCTGCTTCGCGATGTCGCGGCGCAAGCGATTGAGAGCCACACTGGCCGTGTCGGCAATGGAACCGTCGGGAAGCACCTTCCCTTCGATCTCAGCCAGCAGCGGGCGAAAGTCCCCGATGGCTGACCCGCTCGCGTGCAGGAGCGGAAAGCGTTCGGCTACCGCAGTGAGGATGGAGCGCGCATCGGAGGCGCGATCGAGCAGCACGATCAGGTCGAAGAGTTCGCGGGGTTCCAGAGAAGCGCCTTCAATCCGCAGCTTTTCGGAAGACACCGTGAGATCGGGCAGGCCGCCGAAGGATATGCGGATGGCCGCGCCGCGCTGGCCCGGAACCGGCTTCGCCGCGGAACGGAGAAACTCGATGGCTTCGGCAGTTTCGGCCAGATCTTTTTCGATGCGCTCGCGGTCTGTGGAAGGCTCGATCTGCTCGAGGTGCGCGCGGCCCATCGGACTGCCGATGAAACGCCCGACCACCTGGCGGAGCGCTTCGAACTCCAGCAGCCCGGAGCTGGTTTGCTTCACGACTTCAGGTTATCGCGCTGAAGACAGGCAAACGCCTTTTCGATCACGCCCGGCGCGCCCGCGGTGATCCTGGAAGGAAGCGCATCTCGCGCAAACCAGCAGGCGGCCGCGGCATCGTCGGCGGCAAGCAACTGACCGCCTTCGACGCGGCAGACATAATCGATCACCACAAAGTGGAAGGCGAAACCGGTCTCGCTGCGCGGCCCGATGCTCTCGAAGATTTCCACGGCCTCGAGCGGCTCCACACGCAAACCGGTCTCTTCGAGCATCTCGCGGCGCACGGCATCGCGCAGGTGTTCGCCGGTTTCCACCACGCCTCCCGGGATGGACCACCAACCTTTCCATGGCTCATTTCCGCGCTGGACGAGGAGCACTTCATTGCCGCGAATGACAACGGCGCCGATGCCGAGGAACGGACGTTCCGGGGAGGATCGCGAATCGCTAATACTGGACCGAACCCTTCACCTTCAGGTCCGTACGATAGACGCTGGTCCGTGCCGTGATGTAGAGCGTGTTAAAGCCCTCATCGCCGAACGCGCAGTTCGAAGGTGTCTCGCCCAGAGGCACTTCGCCGATGCGCGTACCCTGTGAGCTGTAAATAAGAAGGTTGTTGGCAGCGATGTAGAGGTTGCCCTTTTCATCGGTCCGCAAACCGTTGGGAACGCCCGTTACAGCCGAGAGGAACACGCGTTCGTTGGCCGCGTTGCCGGCCCGATCGAGATCGAAAGCGCGGATCGCGTGCTGGTCGGAATCGGCGACGTAAAGCGTTTTTCCGTCCGGCGAGAGCGCGATGCCGTTGGGCCGCGTCTGCCAGTGGGCCACCAGCGAGAGTTCGCCTTTCGGGGTGATGTGAAAGACACCATAAAAATCCAACTCGCGTTTCTGGACCGCGCTCCCGAAGGCGGGATCTGTGAAATAGACCTGTTCATCATGGCGAACGACGATGTCGTTGGGCGCGTTCAGCCGCTTGCCCTGCCAGGCGTCGGCGAGGATCTCGAGCTTGCCTTTCCGGTCTCGCCGCGTTACCCGCCGCGCATGGCCTTCGCATGTGTAAAGGCGGCCCTGCGCGTCGAGCGTATTTCCACCCGCGCCATTCGATTCGGCCCGCAGCAAGCCCACACGGGCTTTCTCCCGTTCGGTCGCCGGCGGAGCCAGCTGCAAGATCTTATTCACGGGGACATCGCTGAAAATGAGGTAGCCGTCGCGCGACCACACCGGACCGTCCGTGTAATGAAAACCTGTTCCTAGTTTCTCGATTTTTAGATCGGTCAGGTCCTGCGCATGCCCCCAGCCGCAGCCGCAGAGAAGGATCAAGAATGCGGCCGGAATCCGCGCCGCCATTACTTCTCGACAACCTTGATTTCGTTGTCGACGCTCTTTACACCCGCGACTTTCTTTGCGATCTTCTCGGCCTTTTCCTTCTTCTTGATGGAATCGACGATGCCTTTAAGAACCACCTTGCCGTCTTTGACATCCAGATCGAGCCCGCCGCCCTTCACCGTGTCGTCCGTGGCCAGCTTGCGCCGGACATTGTCGTAAATCAGATCGTCCGAAACCGGTTTTCCGGCAGCCCGCGCGGGGACGGCGGAGGTGGCAAAGACCAAAATCAGCAGGATCGAACAGAGCCGCTTAATCATCGTTTCCGGCCATTGTACGCCAGTCGAGCGCGTTAAGAAACACGGGCTTCTCGCGCCAGTTCGCCTGGACTTTGATGTGGAGGTCGAGGTAGATGCGGATGCCGAAAAGCTTCTCCATATCCTCGCGAGCCGCCGTTCCGATTCTCTTAATCAACGTGCCGCGGCTTCCCAGGATGATGGCTTTCTGGCCGTCGCGCTCCACGTAAATGGTTGCGAAGATGCGAATCAGACGCTCCGATTCCTCCCATTGGTCGACGATGACGACCACGGAGTGCGGCACTTCCTGATGCGTTTCGATCAGTATCTTTTCGCGAATCAACTCCGCGGCGATGAAGCGCGCCGGCTGGTCGGTGACATGATCGGCGGGAAAGTAGGGCGGTCCTTCGGGAAGCCGCTCGATGATCAGGGCGCGCAACTTGTCCACGTCTTCGGCCGCGAGAGCGGAAATCGGCAGAACCTCTTTCCAGTCGTGCAGATCGCGGAAGAATTCAATCGCGGGAAGCATCTGTTCGCGGTTGTCCAACAGATCCACCTTATTCACGATCAGGAACGCCGGCGAGTTGGAATGGCGGAGAACACTCACCGCTTCCTGATCGGCTTCGCGCGGCTTAAACGTGGCGTCGATCAGGTAGAGCAGTAGATCGCGCTCGTCGAGCGAGGAGCGCACGCTCTCCATCATGCGCTTCTGAATGGCCGAATCGCCTTTGTGGATACCCGGCGTATCGATGAAGACAATCTGCGCGGCATCCGTTGTATACACGCCCTGAATGGCGGTGCGCGTCGTTTGCGGCTTATCGGCAACGATAGCAACTTTACTGCCTACCAGACCGTTCAGCAGCGTCGATTTGCCTGCGTTGGGGCGGCCCAGAATGGAGACGAAGCCCGAGTGAAAGGCGCTCATTGCGCGACTGCCTGCGCTTTGCTCACGCGCACCTGTTCCACGCGCAACTCATCGCTCGCCAGGATATCGATGCGCACGCCGTCCCGCTCCACCGACTCGCCCTGGCGCGGTACACGGCCCAGCCACTCGCTCACGAGTCCTCCTACCGTCGTCGATTCGATATCTTCCTCCAGCTTCAGATTCAACATGTCCGCCAGGCGGCCCAGGTCGAAGCTGCCGGAGATGATATAGCCGCCGGTCTCATCGAGGGTGATGTCGGTTTCGGGCTCGTGCTCATCGCGGATCTCCCCCAGGATCACTTCCACTAAATCTTCGAGCGTGGCCAGACCGGCGGCGTTACCGTATTCGTCCACCACGATGCACATGTGCGCGCCTTCCTGCTGCATCTCACGCATCAGGTCATGTACCGATTTCGTCTCGGGAACAAAGCGGATG
The DNA here is from genome assembly GCA_963814235.1 of Bryobacterales bacterium. Classification (GTDB taxonomy): domain Bacteria; phylum Acidobacteriota; class Terriglobia; order Bryobacterales; family Bryobacteraceae; genus Bog-113. The sequence continues at coordinate 6,578 of CAWFCA010000005.1, forward strand.
GGCCGCATCAGATCCTGTATGGTCCGCCGCCCGCGCTCTTCCTCTTCAAGCTCGAACATATCGCGCACATGCACGAAACCCGACGATGTGATCGATCGAGCCTTCGTACACCGGAATGCGGGAGTACTGCTCATGGATGACGAGCTGCCGCAACTGCTCCAGCGTGGCATCCGAACGAATAGCGACCATATTGGGCCGCGCCGTCATCACCTCGCGGACGACTTTATCGCCGAACTCGACCACGGATTGGATCAGGCGGCGATCGTCTTCTTCGATCAGTCCTTCCTCGGCCCCGGCGGTAATCAACGCGTCGATATTCTCCGCGGGGGAAGGAGTTTCCGTCTCCAACGAATCGTCTTTGGTGATGTCCACGAGCGAGTGCATGAAATGGAGCAGGCGCACCACGGGAATCATCAGACGCGCGCAGAAGCGCAGCGAAGGGATGAGCGGCAGCATCCATTTGCCGCTGGTTCCCCGCGCCAGCAGTTGGGGGATCACGTAGGCGAAGAACATCATGAACACCCAGGCGCTGAAGGCGGCCTGCAGCAATGACCAGACATTCATGCCACTCCCGTCGACCACGAAGGCAAGCATGCTGATGCCGACGAGGAGAAGCGCTCCATGTTTAAACAACGAGAAAGCCATGGAGCCGTCTTCGATACTGAAACCGAATTTCTGCTCCAGGGTGTTGCGGAAGAACTGCTGCATGGGAGCCTCCCGGGCGCGCAGCCGCTGGCTCTCCAGATACAACTGCTGCACCGTGGAGATGAGACCCAGGGCGATAGCGAGGAGGATCAACGCGATGGTACTGGCGAGGATCATGCGCGCAAGCTCTCCGCATGCAGCGCGCGCTGCGTCAGGCTGATGGGCAAACCCAACTTCACCTGCCAGCGGCGCTCGGCGCGTGCCATTTCACCTTGATCGCGCTCGTGATCGAAGCCCTTCAGGTGCAGCACACCATGTAGAAGAAGCAACTGCAGTTCCCGCGTGAGGGAATGTCCAAATTGGCGTGCCTGCGCCGCGGCGCGATGGCGCGAAATGGCGAGGTCGCCCAAAAAAACGGGATCGTCAGACGGAAATGAGAGCACGTCGGTTGCCGCGTCGAGGCCTCTGTAATCGCGGTTGAGCCGGCGCAGTTCGGCATCGCCCGTAATGCGGCAGTGGAACTCCCGGCCGGCTGCGAGCTCTCGGTGAAGGCGTCGCGCGAAGGCTTCCAGTTCGGCGCGTTGGAGACCGGCGCGCTCGGGAACGCGCCGGAAAGATATGAGTGGGTCCGTAGAGCCCATCGGCTAATTGGCGCCGTGTAGGGCGCCCACCGCGGCCAACGAAGGCACTGGATCGGGCAACGGCTCGGACAGCTTGAGGCTCATCTGCAGAGCAGCCGCTTCGTTGTAGCGCTCGTACGCTTTGACAATGCGCTGCACCAGGCTATGCCGCACGACATCTTTCTCGTTGAAGTGCACAAAGCTGATGCCCTCGACCCCGCCTAATACATCCACGGCATCCATCAATCCGCTGCGCCGGCCCATTCCCAGATCCACCTGCGTCGGATCGCCGTTCACCACCATCTTCGAGTTGAAGCCCTGCCGCGTCAGCACCATCTTCATCTGCTCCGGCGTGGAATTCTGCGCCTCGTCCAGAATGATGAAACTGTCGTTCAGGGTGCGGCCGCGCATGAAGGCCAGAGGCGCAACTTCGATCGTCATCTTTTCAATCAGTTTCTCGACTTTGTCCGCTTCCAGCATGTCGTAAAGCGCGTCATAGAGCGGCCTCAGATAAGGGTCGATCTTCTCCTGCAAAGTACCCGGCAGGAACCCCAGTTTTTCCCCGGCTTCCACGGCCGGCCGCGTCAGAATAATTCTGCTGACCCGTTTGGACAACAGAGCGGAAACGCCCATCGCGACGGCCAGATATGTCTTGCCCGTGCCCGCCGGGCCCACGCCGAACACCAGATCGTTGCGTTCAATCGCCTCCATATACCGCCGCTGATTCACGGTCTTCGGGGCCAGGACCTTTTTGCCGAAGTTGCGCTGTTTTCCGCTCTGCACCAGCGCGCGAAGAGTCACTTGCGGATCTTCGGTCACCACGCGCAGATAGCTGTGAAGATCGCTGTTCGTGAAAACCGTGCCTTCTTTCATCAGGTCGGCGTAGTCTTCGAGAATTCGCTGAGCGCGCCCGACCCCTTCGGCTTCGCCCTCAATCTCGATCGAACTCTCAGAAATGCTGGTGTGGACGGCCAATCCGGCCTCCATCAGGCGGATATTTTCGTCCCGAGTCCCGAACAGATTCTCGAGACCGCGCGAGATTTGCACGCTGGTTTTCATTGTGTGGAGCGGATGACCTCCGGCAGGGGGAAATGGCTGAGCTTTATTGGAAATGAGAGCGACGGAATAAGGGATTGTTGAACAGGCAATGCGGCGCTGGTTGGAAAGGATTTCGGATTGGAACCGCAGTTGCGGCTGGGTACTTCCATCCAAGCCAATTATAGCAGGAGAAGATCCCACGGCAGCGGCAAACAACTTCCACACCCTGTGACCTTGAAGTAACCCGAAATTCATCAATTAATAACAGTCGCTGGCTATCCTGCGGAAGTTGTCCGACTTGTCCCCTCGTATTACGGCTACGAATCTTTTCAGGGAAATATTAAGGAGTTTGAATGAAAGCAACAATCAGAAATCGGTGGTCCCAGATCGTGATTCCCGGCCTGCTGATTTCGATGACGCTCAATGCGCAGCAATCGCCGGTTACGGCTTCCACGGCCGCGGCTGTGGCAGGTTCCATGAGCACCAGCGAGGAAATCGCGGCGCTGAAAGAGCAGCTCGCCGCCCAGCAGAAACAACTGGAGCAGCTTCGGATCGCTATGCAGGCGCAGCAGGAAGCCATCCAGAACGCGACCCAGCGCATAGAGAACGCCCAGGCGCACCAGGTAAATACGGCGGCATCCCTCGGTGAAGTGGCCAGCACGACCGGCATGGTCCCGATGCCTGCGATCGTCGCTCCCACCGTGAACCCAATCACGACCCTCGGCGCCCAGACACAGCAGCCCGGCAAGGGCGAGAGCCCGCTCGGATTTCATATTGGCGGAGCCACCTTCTCACCGTTGGGCTTCGTCGACTTCATCAGTGTGACCCGTTCCACGAACACGGGCAACAACCTCGCGACCAGCTTTGGCGGTATTCCTTACAGCAATACGGCGGCGGGCGGCTTGAGTGAAGAGCGGTTGACCATGCAGAACTCGCGCATCGGCCTACGCGTCGACTCGAACTTCATGAACTACAAGATTCTCGGGTACCTCGAGACTGACTTTCTCGGCCAGGGACCGACCAACCTCTATGTAACGAGCAACAGCGATACGCTGCGGATGCGCCTGTATTTCGTCGACCTGGTGAAAAACGCGTTCGAGCTGACCGCCGGTCAGACTTGGTCGCTCATGACGCCCAATCGCAAGAACATCGGCGTTCTTCCCAGCGACATCTTCTACTCGCAGGATATAGATACGAACTACCAGTCGGGCCTGATCTGGGCCCGTCAAACCGGGATCCGTTTCACCTGGAACCCGAGCGACAACTTCCACTGGGCGCTGGCTTTAGAAAATCCGCAGCAGTATGTGGGCAGCGGCGTAGTCCTTCCCGCCAAACTGACGGGCCTGACCAATCAGGTTGATAACAACAGCAACAGCGCGGGCGTTCCGAACCTGTTCCCGGACGTGATCAGCAAGATCGCCTTCGATGGCGGGAGCAAGGGTCATGCTGCTCACCTGGAAGTCGCGGGCGTGCTGCGGACCTTTAAGACCTTCAACTCAGCGACTACGGGTCTGGGCGCGGACACACGTTACACCAAAGTGGGCGGCGGCGGGTCGGTCAACTTCAACTTCGAACTGCTTCCCGGGCTTCGCATCCTTTCGAACAACTTCGTGAGTACGGGCAGCGGCCGCTACATCGGAAACACGGCTGCGCCGGATCTGATTCTGCGTTCGGACGGTTCGATCTCGCTGGTGCACTCCGCTTCGACCGTGGATGGGCTGGAACTACAAGCGACCCCCAAAACCCTGTTCTACGGCTACTACGGCGGAACTTATATCGGCAAGAATGGCGCCTTCGACCAGGATGGGAAGACGCTGATCGGCTACGGCTTCAACGGCAGCCCAGGCAGCAACAACCGGACGATTCAGGAGGCCACGTTCGGGCTTAGTAACAACTTCTGGAAAAACCCCCAGTATGGCGCCCTGACGCTGGCGTTCCAGTATTCGTACCTGACGCGGAGCCCCTGGTCAGTCACCTCGGCAACCGCGCCGCATAACGCTATCGCTCACCTCGGCTACGTCAATCTGCGCTACACGCTTCCTTAAGCCGGTAAGCGGCTTCAGCGCGCTTTATAGCCTCCATCTCTTCGGAGATGGGGGCTTTTTTCTTGGCCGCGCGCGGGAAGGGCCTCCCGCCGCCCGATGATACTCTTAAACAGGGTCCCCACCAGGAAATGGCGTACAGCACGCGATACCGGTCCAGCAGGAGCTTCGGTTCGTCTCTTCCCCCGGGCGTGCGCTGGCTGCTCATTGTCAACGTCGCGCTTTTCATTCTGAATTTCGTCATGGAAAGGCTCGATCTCGGCGCCTTCTTCCTGCCGCTCAAGTTGACACCGATTCTGGTTGTCGGCCACGGCATGATCTGGCAGCTGGTCACGTACATGTTTCTGCACAGTACGTCCGATCCGTTCCACATCCTGTTCAACATGCTGGCTTTGTGGATGATCGGGGCGGCGTTGGAAAACACCTGGGGGACGCGCCGGTTCCTGAAATACTACTTCGTTTGCGGCGTTGGAGCCGGCATCTGCGTGATCGTCACGGCGCTGCTCTTCGGTCAGGGGAGCGTATCGACAATCGGGGCCAGCGGCGCGATTTACGGCCTTTTGCTCGCCTTCGGGCTTCTCTTTCCCGACGCGATCATGTTCCTGATCGTGTTCCCGATCAAGGCGAAGTATCTGGTTATGATTCTTGGCGCGCTCGCGCTCTTTTTCAGTCTCAGCGGGAGCCAGAGCGGGATCAGCAATGTTGCCCATCTAGGCGGGCTGTTGGTCGGGTTCCTCTACCTGCGCGCGCCCATGCTGCAACTGGATGCCGTTTCGCTGCAAAACCGCTATCGGAAATGGAAACTCGGCCGGGCCAAACGCAAGTTCGAAGTGTACATGCGCAAGCAGGACTCGAAGCGCGAACCCTGGGTTCACTAAAACTGGGCCCGCTAAGATTCTGTAACCTGCCCGCGAGCCTCATCCGTCACAGGAGATAGCGTCACAAGAGATATCATCGAAACGAGCGTTTTCTCGAATCGAGGCTGACCGTTATTCCATGCGCCATTTCCGTGCTTTAACTCTGGTTGCCCTTTTCTCCGGTTTGGCGGTTTTCGCCCAGGAGGGCCCCATCCACGAAGGCAGCGACACCGTTGCCAAACCGCGCCGGCCCTCTTCCGACCCCAACGCGAGCAGCCCCGATCAGGCGCCCATCCCCTCGAAACTGAGTCCCAAGAACCGGCCCCCGGAGGAGGACGCTTCGGCGAACTTCAAGGTCGATACCAACCTGGTGACCTTGGATGTGGCCGTTCTGGATAACCGCGGTCACTTTATCCCCAACATCCCGCGCGGCAACTTCCGTGTGCTCGAGGACAACGTCCCCCAGCAGGTAAAGACCTTCAACCTGGGAGAAGCGCCGATGACGGTCTGCCTGCTGGTCGAGTTCAGCAACAAGTACCAGTGGTACGGCAGCTCCGCGTGGTACCAGACCTTAACCGCGGCTTACGGCTTTGTCGAAACGTTGAAGAAGGAAGACTATGTCGCGGTGATCGCGTACGATATGCGACCCGAGATTCTCAGCGATTTCAGCCAGGACCGCATGAAAACGCAGGCTGCGCTGAGCCGGCTTCGCATTGCGGGATTCTCCGAAGCGAACCTCTTCGACGCGCTGGTCGACACCGAGGAGCGCATGAAAGACATTGAAGGCCGGAAAGCCATCGTTCTGCTCTCGTCCGGGGTCGATACCTTCAGCAAGCTGACCTTCGATAAGGCGCGCAAGATGATTCAGGAAGACGCGATTCCGGTTTACGCGATCGGGCTGCTGCAGGCTCTCCGGATCCAGGCGGAAGGCCGCGGCATGGGCGCCATTCAGGAGATGACTTTCCTGCAGGCCGACAACGAGATGAAGACGTTCGCCCGGGAGACCGGCGGAATGAGCTTCTTCCCGCGCTTCTACGGCGAGTTTCCGAGCATTTTCCAATCAATCCAGCAGTCCCTGCGTAACCAGTATTCCATCGGCTATGCGCCTTCCAACCCCGCGCATGACGGCAAGTACCGCAAAATCAAAGTGGAGTTGGTGAACCCGCAGGGCGAGCCGTTCCGGATCACCGACGAAAAGGGCAAGCCCATCAAGTATCAGATCATCGCGAAGGCGGGCTACACGGCGCCGCGTTCCGTGGAGTAGCGGACACCGGCTTTCCTTGGGCAGCGATTCTCGCGGTGAAAGCGCTGCTGCAAATATCAGGTTACAAAGTCAAGAACTCCATCTTCCGGTTTATGAGCGCGATAGATTGCCGTTGACACGTTTGCAATCGGATTGTTACTCTCGCACCGTCCCTGATGAACCCCGCACGCAAGCCTTCCTGCCCTGTTTCCCGCATTCTTCTGGTCGACGATAACCACTACGGAAACGTCGCCCGCAAAACGGTACTGGAGGAGCAAGGTTTCCTTGTGGAATCGGTGCTGAGCGGTGAAGACGCGCTGGCGCGCTACGTGGAACAGCATTTTGACGTGGTTGTTACCGACCTCAAGATGAAGAAGATGAACGGGCTGGAGTTGATTGCGCAACTTCGTCTCCTTCCCGCCCGGCCGTGCCTCATTCTGCTCTCGGGATGGGCGGTGTGCCTGGGATTGACTGAGGAAAGCAGCGGCGCGGATGCCGTGCTGCCCAAAAGCAATCACGAGCAGGAGCAGTTGATTCGCACGGTTCGGCAGTTACTGGCGCGCCGGATCCGACGCGAGCCAGCGGCCCCCGGCAAGATCCCTCGAACGTTTGTGGCAAGATCGGGGTAGGTGCGCACCGCTGCTTGGAAATATTGGCTAGGGCTGGCGGTCGCGCTCACGGCTGCGTCGCTTTCTATTTCAGCCACGGGATCCGCACGGACCGCCCGTCGTTCTATCCCCCCGCCCGGTTCCTTCAATGCCGCCGGAATTCCCTCTGACTGGAAGCTGCTCAACCTGCGGGATGAGGTCGCGCAACTCGTCGTGGTGCCGTTCACGGGGCAGCCGTTGAAGGAAGGATCGAAAGCGTGGCACGATCTGGCGAGCCTCGTGCAAACCCAGCATGTCGGCGGCCTGATTCTGGTGAACGTGCTGCAGGGCCGCCTGGTGCAGCGCGCCGATCCGGTGGAAGCCGCCACGATCATCAACAAGCTGCAGAAGCTGGCGAAGATTCCGCTGGTGGTCGGCGGCGATCTGGAGCGCGGCGCGTCCATGCGATTCAAGGACACGACCGTCTTTCCTCATGCCATGGCCTTTGCCGCGGGGGGCGATCCGGCGGCGGCCCGTTTCGAAGGAGAAGTCACGGCGCGGGAGGCGCGTGCCATCGGCGTGAATTGGGTCTTCTTCCCGGATGCCGATGTGAACAGCAATCCCGATAACCCCATCATCAACATCCGCTCGTACAGCGAAGATCCGGCGCAGGTTTCCGCTTATGTGGTCGCGTTCCTGCAAGGCGCGACGGAGAATCCGAAGTACCGCGTCCTGACGACGGTGAAACACTTTCCCGGGCATGGAGATACGGCGGTCGATACGCATCTCAATCTCGCGACGATCCCAGCCGACCGCAAGCACCTGAACGACGTCGAACTGGTGCCTTTCCGCGCCGCCATCGCGAAGGGCGTGGATTCCGTGATGACCGCGCACCTCTCGGTGCCGGCCCTCGGGACCGGTGATCTGCCCGCGACATTGTCACCGATGATCCTGACCCAACTGCTGCGCATCGATCTCGGTTTCAAAGGCTTGGTGGTCACCGATGCAATGGAGATGGGCGGTATCGCCAAAGGCTTCGCGGTGGGCGATGCGGCCGTGCGCGCGATCGAAGCCGGAGCGGACGTGATTTTGATGCCTTCCGATCCCGTGGCGGCCATCGATGCCATCACGGCGGCGGTGCTGCAGGGGCACATTGCGAAAGGACGGATCGACCAGAGTGTCGAGCGCCTGTTACGGGCCAAGATGCGCGTGGGACTGGGCGCGACGCGCTACGTCGATACTCGATCCATCACGCGCGAGGTGAATCAGCCGGAGTCGACACAGCGGGCTCTGGAGATTGCCCAGAGAGCCGTGACGCTCGTGAAGAACGACGCGCAACTGCTGCCCATCCCTCCCGGCCGCCAGGCCTGTTTCGCCATGCTGCGGGAAAGCCCGTCGAGCCAGCAGGGGCAGGCGATGCAGCCGGAGTTGAACCGGCGTGCGCCGGGGCGTCCCGCGCTGATGCTCGATACCGGCATGTCGATCGACGAGCTGAATCGGGCGGTTGACCAGGCGGGGAGCTGCGATGCGTGGTATGTCGCCGCATTCGTCTCCGTCGCCGGTTATCGCGGTAACGTGGCGCTCGGCGGGAACTTTCCCGCGCTCCTCACCCGCCTGATTGGATCAGGCAAGCCGGTCATGCTCATGGCGCTCGGAAACCCGTACCTGTTACGCAGCTTCCCCTCGGTATCCGGCTATCTGACGACTTTCAGTACCGTTCCTCCTGCCGAAATCGCGGCCGTGCAAGCGGTTTACGGAGAGACTCCGATTCAGGGGCGTTTGCCCGTGACCATTCCCAATCTCGCAAAATTCGGGGATGGCATGGTTAGCAAAGCCACACTGGCCGGTTCTCCGGCGCGCGTTCCGTTGCCATAATCAGCACATGAAAATCACCTGGCTCGGGCATGGAACTTTCGAGTTCGAATGGGGCTCCGGCAAGAAGCTCGTCGCGGATCCCTGGACGGAAGGCAACCCTAGCTATCCCAAAGATCACCATTTCACAGCCATCGATCTGATGATTGTGTCCCACGGGCACTTCGATCATATTCACGATGCCGTTCCGCTGGCTAAGAAGTTCAAGCCCGAAGTGGCGGGCATCTACGAGCTGTGCCACTGGCTGGAATCGAAGGGCGTCAAGAATACCAAGCCCATGAACAAGGGCGGTACGCAGGAGTTCTTCGAAGGTCAGGACCACATTCGGGTCACGATGACGCACGCGCTGCATAGCTGCGGCATCATGGACGGCGACAAGATTATCTATGGCGGCGAGGCTGCCGGATTCGTGCTCCGCTTTGCCGACGGCCGCAGCGTTTACTTCGCGGGCGACACCAACGTATTTACCGACATGGAGTTGATTCGGGATCTGTACCGTCCCGAGCTTGCCTTTCTGCCGATCGGGGATCTGTTCACGATGGGTCCGCACGAAGCCGCGCTGGCGTGCAAACTCATCGGGGCAAGGCGCGTGATTCCGATGCACTTCGCCAGCCTGCCGCCGCTCACCGGTACACCGGGCGCTTTGGAGAAACTGGTGGACGCGAGCAAGACCGAAATCTGGACGCTGGAACCGGGTAAGACCGTGGTCTGGTGAGAAAGGTTCTCGTCGCCAACCGCGGTGAAGTCGCCGTCCGGATCCTGCGCACGCTGCGCGAGATGCAGATTGCCTCAGTGGCGGTGTTCTCCGAGGTGGATCGCGCGGCGCTGCACGTCAGACGCGCGGATGAAGCGGTTGGCATCGGACCGGCGGCAGCGCGGGAGAGCTATCTTTCCATTGAGCGAATCCTTGATGCCGCGCGGGTTACGGGCGCCGACGCGGTTCATCCCGGCTACGGATTTCTGAGCGAGAACGCGGAATTCGCGGCGGCTTGCGAGCGGGCGGGTCTCACGTTCATCGGTCCATCCGCGGAGGCGATCCGGCGCATGGGCTCGAAGACCGAAGCACGCAAAGTGGCCGTGAGCTGCGGTGTGCCGGTAATCCCCGGTACGGCCGAAGGGTTGGAGGATCCGGCGACGGCCCTGGCGTTTTCGCGCGAGGCGGGCTTTCCCGTCATGCTGAAAGCCGTCGCGGGCGGCGGCGGTAAAGGCATGCGGCGGGTGGATGGTGAAGCCGAGTTTCTGTCCTCGTTTGCCGCGGCTGCGAGCGAGGCCGCGAGCGCATTCGGCAACCCGGCCGTTTTCGTCGAGAAGCTGATCGAGCGTCCGCGGCACATCGAGATCCAGGTGCTCGGCGACAAACACGGCCATATGGTTCACCTGGGCGAGCGGGAGTGCTCGATCCAGAGGCGCAATCAGAAGATCATCGAGGAATGCCCCTCGCCACTGATGGCGATCGATCCGGGGCTGCGCCACCGCATGGGCGAAGCGGCGGTGAAGGCAGCACGAGCGGCCGGATACGCGAACGCGGGCACGGTGGAGTTTCTGGTGGATGCGAACCGGCGACTTCTATTTCCTCGAAATGAACACGCGGCTGCAGGTGGAGCACCCGGTGACGGAGATGGTGACGGGCCTCGACCTGGTGCGGCTGCAGATCGAGATTGCCGCGGGTCATCGGCTGGCTCTCGGTCAGGACGAGGTGGAGTGGCGTGGATCGGCCATCGAGTGCCGCGTGTACGCCGAAGATCCGGAGAACCAGTTCTTTCCGTCCGCGGGGAAGATCACGCAGTACGGGGAGCCGGGCGGTCCCGGCGTGCGCGTCGATAGCGGCGTGTATGCGGGCTGGAATGTGCCGCTCGATTACGACCCGATGCTGGCGAAGCTGATTGCGTGGGCGGGTACGCGGGACCATGCGGCCGCGCGGCTGCGGCGGGCTTTGAGCGAGTACCAGGTGCTGGGAGTCAGAACGAACCTTGCGTTCTTTGAGGCGCTCGCCGGAGACGCGGAGTTCCTGGCGGGTGATCTGGATACGGGGTTTTTGCCGCGCTACTTTGAGCGGCGAAGCAAACCGGGGACGCCGCCGGATTATGAGACGATTGCGCGCGAGGTGATGGCGGCCGCAAGGAAGAATCGCACCGTGAAGCCGGTGGTCGCAGGCAGTCGATGGCGCGATTTTGGGCGCGCCGCATTCCTGCGATGAGCGATCGGCGCGAGGTGGAACCCGGAGTGTGGTCGGTCCTCGACGGGACACGATCGTACGAGGTGCGGGTGGCCGGGAGCGAGGTGCGCGTCAATGGCCGGGAAGTGGTGATCGAGACGGCCGATCCGCGGGAATGGAATCCGCAAGCTGCGCGGGCGTCGGTTTCCGGGCTCGTTCACGTGAAAGCGCCAATGCCCGGCAAGGTGGTGCGCGTCCTGGTTTCGGTGTCGGAAGCAGTGACGGCGGGTCAGGGCGTGGCGATTGTGGAAGCGATGAAAATGCAGAACGAGTTGAAGAGCCCGCGCGCGGGAACCGTCAAAGCCGTTGCGGTTACGGAAGGCGCCACGGTGAACGCCGGCGCGGTCATCGTCACCATAGAATAGAGGCATGGCAACGGTGTGTCCCGACTGCAACGGCACGGGTTGGAAGATCGTGCGGCAGGAGGAAGTCTCCGGCGCGGAGCGGTGCCATTGCCAGTTCGAAGGCCGCGCGGACCGCAATATCGAAGCGGCCAACATTCCGCCGTTGTACCGGAACAAGTCGTTCGAGAACTTTCTGAACCGTCCGGCACCCGGGGAGTTTAGCAAGATCCAGACCATCCTCAAAGCGTATGTCCGGGAGTTCCCCGCAGTGGATCGGCCGGGTCTGCTCTTCACCGGGGATCCCGGGACAGGCAAGACACACCTCGCAGTTTCGGTGTTCCGCGAGCTGCTCAAACGCGGGTTCGAGGGGTACTTCTTCGATTACCAGAACCTGCTGGATCGCATTCGCTCGAGCTTCGATACGAATGCCGGCGTGAGCGATCGCGAAGCCTACCGGCTGGCCATGGATGCCGAAATTCTGCTTCTGGATGACCTGGGCGCGCACCGCGTCACGGAGTTTACCGAGGACACGGTTACCTCAATCCTGACATTTCGCTGCAACCATCGGAAGCCGACCATCGTCACCACCAACTTGACGGATGCGAGTGTGTGGGCCGCGGCGGAGAAGCAGGATCATCGTAAAGACCTGGCGCAGGTGCTGGGGATGCGGGCGCGGTCGAGGCTGCATGAGATGTGCCGTTTCGTAAGGATGCCGACGACCAAAGACCATCGGGTAGAAGCGGGGAGCCGCAGTTGAAGCTGCGGTGGGGAGCCGCCGCGCTTCTCGCTTTCCAACTGCAGGCATCGACGCGATCGGTTGAGTTTCCCTTCGAACGAATCCCGCGGCATCTCTGGGCGCGCGAATTGGTGTGGCTGAAGGCGATGGGATACGGGGCCATCGACGCGCCCGTAGTTCCGCCGGAAGGACGAGCGTTAGCTTTGCAGGCCGGACTCGCGGTGAGCCACGGTGAGGCGGGCGCGGCGCGTATCTCCGTCCTGAGCGCGGACGCGCTGATTCGCAGCCGCGAAGCGACGGGCGATGTGGTCTGGACCGACGTCGAGAGCCAGGTGGCGCCCGTGTTTCATGCCGGGGGCGTCGCACTCTCGGGCGAGGAAGACGCTGCTTTACAAATCCTGCGGCGGGAAGCTACCGTGCGGAACTACTGGGGACCGCTGCTGGCCGCGCCCGAGGTCACCATCTCGAGCACGCTTCCCGATTCCGTTTCATTGGTGCAAAGGGCCGCACCGGACGCATCGGTAGTAAGCCTCATCAATCGGGGCAAGAGCGCCTGGACGGGGGAGGTGCATGTGGCGCTGCCTTCGTTCAAACACACCATCCGCATCCCTGACGTCGTGGTGGATGCCCGCGACGCGCTGCTGCTGCCGGTGGATGTCGCGTTCGCGGATCAACGCCTCTGCCGCTTCTGTTCCGGCATGAGCAACAGCGAGCGGCTGCTGTATGCCACGGCGGAGTTGACGGCCATCGAATACGAGAACGGCATTCTCTCCTTTGAGTTCTATGCGCCGCACGCCGGGGTTGCGGTGCTGCAGCTGGAGCGTGAACCGAGCGGTCCGATGCTGGCGGCGGGCCACCCGATAGCGTTCGGTTGGGATGCCGAGAACAAGCGCGCCAAACTGCCGATTCCGGCAGGAAAGGGCGCGGGTAAGCGCGTGCGGATCGCGGTGACGGTGTCCGCGCCGGACCATGTTGCATCCTTCGTCAGCACCCGTACGCTGGTGATCGGAGAGACCAATCACATCCTCACCGACTACTCGTCCGAAGAGTTTGCCAAGCGGTCGCGGCTGGTGGGACCGGCCGGATGGAAGCTGACCCCCGAAGTGAAGTCGCCCACGCAGACGGCGTATGCGATCGACGTTCCGAAGGACCGGCTGCATGGGGAGCATGAGGAACTGCGGTTGGAAGCCGATGGGATCGGGATGAGCCACGTGCGTGTCCAACTGCTGCGTCCGGTGTCCGTGCATGTTGCCGAAGAGATGGCCTTACACTTCGGGAACCGCGCGGAGCTGGTGGTGGATGCGCCCACGATTGCGGTCGAAGGGCCAAACGGCCGCAACTTCACCATCCAGGTCCGCAATAACGCGCCGGAGATACGCAATTTCGAGGTATCGGCATCCGGGGATCAGATTGAGTTCAGTCCGGCAAGGGTGGAGACGAGTATCGGGGCTTCCATGGAGCGCGAGATCCCGATGCGGGTGTTCGTGAAGGGCGCGAGCCCCGGTCTGCATACCGCGACGATCAGGATAGGAGGGGCCGCAACGGCCGTACAGACGATCCGCTTCCTGGTGATCCCGCGCGTTGCAAGCGTTCACTATGAGGCCGACCTGTTGGACACCGGAGCCACCGAGGACGTGTGGGAGAACGACCGCATCCGGGCGGTCTTTGCCGGCGGGCGCTGGCTGGAATTCTATTGGAAAGCGAGTGGCCGAAGCTTACTGCCGGCTGATGGTGTGCCGATTGCGGCGCCTTTGCTGGTGGAATTGCGCGGAGACGAACTGACCATCGAGGGCGGCTCGGGGCTGCCTAAAGGCGGGACTGTCGAGAACGTCAGTTGGACGGCGGAGACGGCGGGCGGAAAGACCAAATACCGGGTGTTCGAGAAAAAGCAGGATTAGGCCACCGCGCACGTTGCACGATGGCCTATTGATTTAGAAGGTGTAGAGCAGCGTACCGGGGATCGGATCGGCGGCGGTCGTTTCCTCGGGCCCGACGGCGAGTACCGCTTCGGGCTGATTGTCCGCGACAACGCGATAGAAGATGCCCGTATCGCCCAGGTAGACTTCGAGCTCCGACGGCCTCGGCAGAAGCCCCTGGATCAGTGCTTCCGAAAGCGGATCTTCGATGTACTTCTGAAGCGCGCGACGCAACGGACGAGCGCCGTAGCTGCGGTCGCTGCACGTCTTCTCGAGGATGTACTTCGCGGCATCGTCGGTGAGCCGGATCTTCATCTGCTTCGCGACCAGGTTGACGATTGATCTGATCCACCAGCAGCGTCGATGATCTTGATCAGATCGTCATCGTCGAGCGAAGTGAACAGGATCACTGTCGTCCAGGCGGTTCAGGAATTCGGGATTGAACGCGCGCTTGACTTCGCCGCGCACCATGTCTTCGAGCTTGCCGGGGATGCCTTCGATCGGCGGGCGCCGGAGAAGCCCAGGTGACCGCGCTTCTCGAGGAAGCGCGCGCCCAGGTTCGAAGTCATGATGATGATGGTGTTCTTGAAATCGACCGTGTTGCCGAGGCCGTCGGTCAACTGGCCGTCTTCGAACACCTGCAGCAGGATGTTGTAGATATCCGGATGCGCCTTTTCGATTTCATCCAGCAGGATGATGCGAGTACGGATAGCGCTTCACGCGCTCGGTCAGCTGGCCGCCTTCTTCGTAGCCCACGTAGCCCGGAGGCGAACCGATGAGCTTCGAGACCGAGTGCTTCTCCATGAACTCCGACATATCGAAGCGGATGAGGCTCTTCTCGCTGCCGAACAGGAACGACGCCAGAGCGCGCGCGACTTCGGTCTTGCCGACGCCGGTGGGTCCCAGGAACAGGAACGAACCCGCCGGGCGGTGCGGTCGCCTTCAGGCCGGCGCGAGAGCGGCGGATGGCGCGCGCCAGCACGGAGATGGCTTTGTCCTGGCTGATGATGCGCTTGTGCAGCTCCTCTTCAATGCGCAGCAGCTTGGTGATCTCTTCTTCCTTGATGGAGGTCATGGGAACGCCGGTCCAGCGCGCCACCACGTCTTCGATATCGTCCTTGGTGACGACGCCGGTGGAGGTATCGTCCAGGTTGTACTTCTCGCGCAGCTGGCGCATGTTCTCGCGCTCTTTGCGCTCCTCGTCGGAATAGAAGCGCGCCTTCTCGAACTCGTGATTCGCGATGGCGTTTTCCATGCGATGCACGATGAACTTGATGCGCTTCTGGATGTCGGCCAGATCGCTCGGGCAGCGTGGTCTGCGCGCAGCTTCACGCGGGCGCCGGCTTCGTCGATCAGATCGATGGCCTTGTCCGGCAGGAAGCGATCGGGAATGTAGCGGCTGGAGGTGTAGACGGCGGCTTCGATGGCTTCATCGGTGTAGCCGACGGCGTGGAACTTCTCGTAGCGGTCTTTGATGCCGAACAGGATCTTGACGGCGTCGGCTTCGTTGGGCGGCGGAACCTTCACCGCCTGGAAGCGGCGCTCGAGCGAGCGATCCTTCTCGATGGACTTGCGGAATTCGGCCGGCGTGGTGGCGCCGATGCACTGGATTTCGCCGCGCGACAGCGCGGGCTTCAGGATATTGGCGGCATCGAGCGAACCTTCGGCCGAACCGGCGCCGACCAGCGTGTGCAGCTCATCGATGAAGATGATGGCGTTCTGATTCTCCATCAACTCCTTCATGATGGTTTTCAGCCGCTCTTCAAACTGGCCGCGGTACTTGGTGCCGGCGACGATCAGCGAAAGATCCAGAGCCAGAATGCGCTTGTCGGCGAGGAACGACGGCACGTCGCCTTCGGCGATGCGCTGCGCCAGGCCTTCCACGATGGCGGTCTTGCCGACGCCCGGCTCGCCGATCAGCACCGGGTTGTTCTTGGTGCGGCGGCACAGAATCTGAACCACGCGCTCCAATTCGTAATCGCGGCCGATCAGCGGATCGAGCGACGCTGTCCATGGCCGCTTGGGTCAGATCGCGGCTGAACTCGGCGAGCAGCGAACTTTCCTTGGGGCGGTTGGACGCGACTTTCTCAGACTGCGAGCGCTGCAGTTCTTCCCGAATGGTGGAGAGCCGCAAGCCGCGCTCATGCAGGATCTCGGCCGCAAAGCACTTCTCCTCGCGCAGCAGCCCAGCAGCAGGTGCTCGGTGCCGATATGTTTGTGACTGAGACGCTCCGCTTCTTCGGCGCCGTAGGCCAGGACGCGTTTGCATTCGTGGCTCAGCGGCAGATCGACGGAGGTCGAAACTTTCTCGCGGATGGTGGTGTGGCCTTCGATCTGCTTGCGAATGGATTCGACCGCGGCATGGGAGCGAAGGAACCGGTTCGCCAGCGTTTTGTCTTCCCGCAAGCAGGCCGAATAGCAAGATGTTCCGTCTCGATATAAGGACTGCCGAACTGACTGGCCTCATATCGCGCGAAGAATATGACTCGTCGTGCTTTCTCCGTATATCGCTCAAACATAAAGACTTTGATGCCCCTTAATTTTGAGACGTGGTCCGTAAGCTTGCCGTTAACACAATTATAATGCCCGCGATGGCGCTCGCGTAACTAGTCCTTCAGGTTAGCGGGAACCAACTGGCCGGCATCCAGCCGGAGCGCACGGTCGCAACGGGCCGCGAACACGAGGTTGTGGGTGACGAACACAGAGGTGAGACCGAACTCCTCATGCAATTGTTCGATGAGCGCAAACACGGAATGGCCGGTTTTTTGATCCAGATTTCCGGTGGGTTCATCGGCGAGGAGGAGCGCGGGCCGGGTGACCAGGGCGCGAGCGAGGACAACACGCTGGCGTTCGCCGCCGGACAGCTCTCCCGCGCGATGGTGTTGCCGGGCGGCCAAACCGACGCTGCCGAGGCTGTGAACGGCGTCGGCCCGAGCGCCGGAAGAGGGAACGCCGCGAACCAGTAGCGGCATCATGACGTTCTCCAGGGCGGTAAATTCCGGCAACAGATGGTGAATTTGCCAAACGAACCCAACGTGCCGGTTACGAAACGAAGCCAGTTCGGATTCGTTGTAGCTGGTGATCAGTTCCTCGTTGTAGTAGATGCGACCGCTGCTGGGCCGGTCCAATCCGCCGAGCAGATGCAGGAGTGTGCTTTTGCCGGCGCCGGATTCTCCCACCAGGGCGAGACGCTCGCCCCGCTGCACGCTGAAATGCAGGCCGCTAAAGACGGCCAGGCGTTCCCGGCCCGACTCATAGTTCTTCGATAAGTCCTCGGCCCGGAGGATGGCATCAGACATTTCGTCCACGATAACAGCGTTGTGCAGCAAGGAGCGTTGCACAATAGGCCGAATTCGCTAAGTGCAATGTTTGCAGCGTTTCCTGGAAAATCGGTTGTGCAAGATTGTGCAAGATTTGTAGAATTGGCGGCCCTCGTACTGTTCCTGACCGATCTGAAACATCCGCGCCGAAAGGCCTCCCGTAGGACGGTTCGTAGGTCAACCACACAGTCCCACAGAAGGCAGGAATCATGGAATTCATAGACGGAAGCAAAAAGCCCAGTTCTGGACGGAGAGCATTCCTAAAAGGTGCGGGAATGAGCGGCTTGGGTGCCGCGGCGCTGGCGTTAACGGCGAATCCCGGCAAACTCTTCGCTCAGGGCTCGACACCCGATACGGTGACTCAGATTGTTACGGCCGCGCTCATCGCGGAGGATCTCGCGACCACGTTTTACTACAACGGTCTGGTGGGACATGTAATCGAAGATCCTGCTCTGGCCGGCTCCGGCGGGGGAATCATCCCGGGCGGCGGCCTGCGGATCACCAACGGCAATGCCGGGAATGTCCGTTACATTCAGGCGGCGCTGTCAGAGGAGATTACGCACGCCAATCTCCTGCGAAGCCTGCTGAAGAAATCGGATCCGAGCACCGATCCGGCGCAAACCTTTTACTTCCCGTCCGACACTTTCTACACGATCGGTACGTTCCTGGCAACCCTCGATGCTTTAGAGAACGCTTTCATCGGCGCCTATCTGAATGCCATTCGCGAGTTCTCGACTCTGGCCGCCAAGGCCAATGCCAACCCAGCGTTCAAGCAGGATTCGCAGACGCTGACCTATTACGCAGTGGTGGCAGCGTCGATTATGGGGGTTGAGTCGGAGCACCGTACCCTGGGACGGGTAATCGCCGGGATGGATCCGGCCAACAATCGGAATTACGAGTCTTATGATGGACTGACCAGTGTGTATAACGGGCCGAACTCCGCAGTGATGGCGTTGACCCCGTTTATCACGCCTTCGAACGGCCAGGCTTATACGCTCGCGGACGCGCTGGCAAACCAGGCTTCGGTCTCCATCCCGGTGAGCGGCGGACCTCCGGCGCTTATCTAAGTTTCGAAGACCGCGTTACCAGTTCAGTTCGGCGGGGAAGAACTCAGCGATGAGCTCTTCATAGTAAGGGCGGAGCGCGGCGACATCCGGCCGGGCTCCTCCCTTGGAATACAGGTCGTACGCGTTGAACTCCGAGACCCAGGGAAACAGGGCTTCGTCTTTGGCATTCATCAGGTGCCGGTATGCGCCGTGTTTATGAGCCGGGTAGAAGGAGTGGTAGCGGAGCATGTACTGCGCGGGTTCGGGCAGGTAATTCCGGGTCACCGCGTAAATATATTCGTCGTGACCCCACGAGAGGTGAACGCGGTCGAGACCGCAGTGCGGCTCGTAGATCCCGTTCAGCGTTTGATAGAGAGGCACGGAGCTATCGGGATTCGCGGCGAAGAATTCGGGGAACACGATCTGATCGGAGTATGCGCAGCCGACCGGAAAAGTGTCGCCGACTACCGCCCATTGAGGCTCGCCGAATAAGCACAGGATCTTCCCGAGGTCGTGAACGAGCCCGGTGAGGATGAACCAGCGCGGACGGCCGTCGCGGCGCATGGCTTCGGACGTTTGCATCAGATGTTCGATCTGAGAGAGATCCGTATCGGGGTCGCTCTCGTCCACCAGCGTGTTCAGGTATTGCATGGCGTCCCAGATACCCATGCGGCGGCGCTGCAGGGAGCAAAACTCAGCCTTCTTCGAAAGAACGAAGTCCAGAGTCTGGTAGCGGTGGTTTAAGCGGTAGAATTCGGTGACGCCGGGGTTGGCATCCGCCTGATAGTTGCGGAATTCTTCTTCCGACTTCCCCTGCTTATAGCGCGCTGCGACGAAATCATCCCACTGGTCAACGTGAACTAGGGGTTGGTCCGAGGGACCGGCGGCTACATCTTGCATATGCATAGTGGATCGCCCTTTCCTAGCGTAACTTAAGATTCCCGCGGTCGGACCGTCTTTCATCGTGTTTATCCGAAACGATACGTTGGAATGCGTTCTGCTTTGAGCGTTAGGTCCTATGAAACCAAAACTGAAAAATCTTTCGGAGCAGGTGATCGTGATCACGGGCGCTACCAGCGGCATTGGTTTGGCGACGGCCAGAATGGCGGTAACCCGCGACGCGCGGGTATTGATCGCGGCCCGGAATCACGAGTCGCTTCACCAGTTGGAAAGCGAGCTGAACGCATCTGGTCAACGTGCGAAACATGTTGCGGCGGACGTCACCAAGCCGGAAGACGTACATCGGATCGCGCAGACGGCGATCGAGACATTCGGCGGATTCGATACCTGGGTGAATGACGCCGGAACCTCGGTGTTCGGGCGAATCACGGAGGTGCCGGTGGAAGATGAGCAAGCGGTGTTCGCGGTGAACGTGTGGGGCACCATTTACGGGATGAAGGAAGCGGTGGCTCACCTGCGCAGCAAAGGCGGCGCGCTGATTAATGTAGGGAGCGAAGTGTCGGATCACGCGATTCCGCTGCAGGCGGCGTACGCGGCTTCAAAGCACGCGGTGAAAGCGTACACCGACGCGCTACGTATCGAGATCCAGGATGGGAAACTGCCGATATCGGTGACGCTGATCAAGCCAACGGGGATTGCGACGCCGTTTTTCGAGCATGCGAAGAACTACATGGACAAGGAGCCCATCGCGCCCGCTCCGATGTACGCGCCGGAACTGGTGGCGGAAGCGATTCTGTATGCGGCCGAGACACCGACGCGGGATTTTCTGGTGGGCGATTCGGCGGTGTTGAACTCCGCGCTAGGGCGCTTTGTGCCGAGCCTGAACGACAAGGTGATGAAGGCGATGGGTATCAAGGGCCAGCAGGATACTCGGGCCGCCAAACCCGAGCGATCACCAGGCGTTAGAGAAGGCGTCGGGAACGTTGCGGGAGCGTGGCGACTACGATGTGAGCGTGATGGAGGCGAGCGCGTTTAATAAGGCGGCGATGCATCCGCGCTGGACGGCTTTGGCAGCGGCGGCGGCGGGAGTGGCGCTGGTGGCGGTGATGCGAAGGCGGTAGGGCCGCCCGCCTCTAAGCCGCGCCATTACGGTGCGTGCCAGTCAAGTGCGTAGATTTCCTGCGTGCCGGTATCGCGCAACACGATCGGGGAGTCGTCAGGCGCCAGGCCGAACCAGAAGCTACCGTTATCCCCGGTTCTTTTCACGTTGTCTAAACTCACAATCCGATCCAGCTTGCGAGTGTCAAGGTCAATCCCCATGACGGCATGACGAACTCCGTGCTGTTCGAAATAGACATGCGTTCCGTCGCGCGACCAGTTAAACCAGTTCAGTTCGCTGCGCACCAGATCCGTCCACCGTTGTGTCCGCAAATCGAACAGTTTAATGACATGATGATCCGAGTGGCGGGCGATGAGGTAGCGGCCATCCGGCGACCACGTAGGGATGACAAGCCACTCGGAGCCGGGCAGCTTTGTCAGCTTGTGCGTCGCCGTATTTACCACCATGATCCCGTTGCCGGCTTCGGGCCCGGGAACGTATCCAAACGCAATGGAGTTTCCGTCGGCGGACCAACTCGGGCGGCATTGATTGCGCGGCTCCGCCCAAACCGGTTCAGGAGCGCCGCCGTCCGCGGAAACCACATAGATCTTCCAAGGCTGCCCTGGCTTAAGAGCTTGAAAAGCCACCCTCTTGCCGTCCGGAGACCAGGCGGGCAGCATCGCCTGCATCGGCGGGGAGGTGAGCTGCAGGCGCTCACTTCCGTCGATCCGGCTGCGCCAGAGGCTGCCTTCGGGAAAGCCAGTATAGGCGACCCACTGCCGGTCCCGTGAAAAGGCGGAGAACTCCGCCGAAACGCCTGAAAGATATTTCACCCACTGGCCCAACTTCAAGTCGTAGCGCGTCATCTCACCGCGCAGCTTTTGACCAACCACGTACAACTTCCTCCCGACCAGGCTGGGCAGAGGCACCATCGAGTCCAGTTGCCCGGCGGTGAGCTGCACTGGCGGACTCATTTCTCTTAAGAAGCCGAGCTACACGGAAGGATGCTCAACATCTTGACCGAGCTGTAACAGAAAGGTGGACCACGCGCGGCGCCGGAACCATTGACAACCGCTGTCGGTTGTAAGGTGTGTCCCGCGCGCTCTGCCAGCAAATGACCGCCGCGTGGTTCTGAAACGGCCTGTGGCTTCGTCACAGGCCTTCTGTACGGCAGCATCCGAGCGGACCCGATCACCGTTCTTCGGCGCGGGTGTCTCGATAGACTGAAAGCGATGCTGCGCACCCGCGTCGCCGTGAGCGCGACCTTTACCGCCGAACCGCTCCGCGAGCCCATGCGGTTTCTTCAGCGGCTGCTTGGCTGGGAAGAGGCCGTTGCGTTTGCTCCGTTCGCGCAGGTGTTCCAGACGTTGCTCGATCCGGCGGGGGTGTTTGCCGGGAATGCGGGCGGGGTGAACGTCGTGCTGGTGCGGGAGGCCGATCTCGCGGGCGATGAAGCCATGGCGAGCTTCGTGAGAGCGGTGGAGTCCTCGGCACGGCATCACGATGCGGACCTCTTGATCGGCGTGTGCCCGTCCGCGGGGTATCCGCAGGAAGTGCATCTGGAGGCCTTGAATGGTCTGGCGCGGGTGACGGTGCTCTCCGACGCGGAGCAGTCGCGCTTGTACCCGGTCGGGGATATCTACGATGAGCGGGCGGACGCGCTGGGCGCGGTGCCGTACACGGAGGAATATTTTACGGCCCTGGCTGCTTCGCTCATGCGCGCGATTCATCGTCTACGGGCCATGCCTTTCAAGGTGATCGCGCTCGATTGCGACGACACGTTATGGAGCGGTGTTTGCGGCGAAGACGGTCCGGGCGAGGTCGTGGTGGATGCGCCGAGCGAGGCGCTGCAGCGGTTTATGGCATTCCAGCGCGCCGATGGGCGACTGCTCGCGATCGCGAGTAAGAACAACGAGGCGGACGTGGCCGACACGTTTCGCGCGCATCCCGAAATGCCGCTGCGTTGGGAGGACTTCGCGGCGCGGCGCATCGATTGGCAGCCCAAGGCGGAGAGTCTACGAAGTCTGGCGGGCGAACTGGGCCTGGGTCTCGATAGCTTCGTGTTCGTCGACGATAACCCGAAGGAGACGGCGGAAGTAGCGGCGGAACTCCCGGAGGTGGCGGTGGTGACGCTCCCTGCCAGCCCGAGCGCGACCGCGGATTTCCTGGAACACGTGTGGGCGCTCGATCCGCCGCAAACGGTGACTGAGGAAGACCGCAATCGCGCGGAGAGCTATGCGCGGGAGCCGGAGCGCGCGCGTTGGGAGCGGCAGGCGCGGAGTCTGGAAGAGTTTATTGAAGGGCTGCAACTGGAGGTAAAGATTGCGGCGCTAGCCGAGCACGATCTGCCGCGCGCGGCGCAGTTGACGCAGCGCACCAACCAGATGAACTTCAGCACGCGGCGGCGCTCGGAAGCGGAGCTGCGGGCTTTTCTCGAAACGGGCGCGGGCTATGTAGTGAGGGCGCGCGACCGGTTTGGGGATTATGGACTGGTCGGGCTGCTGCTGTTGCAGCGGGGCGCGGGCGAGTTAACCATCGATACGTTTTTGCTGAGCTGCCGGGCGCTGGGGCGAGGCGTGGAGCATCGCATGCTGCGGCGCGTGGGAGAACTGGCACGGGAGATGGGGTTCGAGAGGGTGGTGGCGGAGTTTACGAGTACGCCCCGGAATGCGCCGGCGGAGGAATTGTTCGACAGCATTGACGACTGGTCGGCGGGCGCTCTGGAGCGGCTGGTGTATCGGCCCGCGGTCCGGGAAACGCGCCACGTGCGGGCGGCCGCGGGAACGGAGACGCGGCGCGCGGCGGATTATCAGAAGATCGCGGAACTGCGCATGGTGTCCGCCCTGATGCGGGCGGCGCGGGAAGCGCAGCGGCAGCCAGCCCGGGTGTTTTCCGGTCAGGAGCAGCCGCGCACGGAGCTCGAAAAGCATCTGTGTGCGTTGTGGGGCGACTTGCTGGGCGCGCTGGCG
Organism: Bryobacterales bacterium; assembly: GCA_963814235.1. Lineage (GTDB taxonomy): Bacteria > Acidobacteriota > Terriglobia > Bryobacterales > Bryobacteraceae > Bog-113. The sequence continues at coordinate 30,027 of CAWFCA010000005.1, forward strand.
GTGGGCGTTCACGACAACTTTTTCGATCTGGGAGGCCACTCCCTGTTAGCGGTACAACTGGTGGCGCGTCTCCATCGGGAACTCGGGGTGGAACTGCCGCTGGAGACGGTGTACACGGGGACGTTGACCGTGGCAGAGCTGGCGCGTTCGATCGAGCTCTTCCAACTGGGAGGGATGGACGAGAGCGAATACGCGGCGGTTCTGGCGGAGATCGAAAACCTGAGCGACGCAGAAGCCGAGGCTTTATTGGCGGACGAGACCAGCCGGGAGACGCGGTCGTAGCGAAAGGCATGCGGATTCTGCTGGCTTCGACGGCGTCGTTCGCGCCGCCGCGCGGAGGATCGACGCGGGGGAATCGCGTGTGGCTGGAGGAGCTCACGGCGCGCGGACATGAGTGCCGCGTGGTGTGCGGGACAGCTCCGGTCGCGAACGGCGAGCAGGAAGCGCGCGTCCGGCGGGAGATGGAGGCGCAGGGTGTGGTTCCCGATGGCGGCCGGGACATGCTGCTGCCGAGCGGCATACGAGTGGAGGCGCATCGCGATCTGGCGCGGGCGCCGGGCATGTTGACGGAGGCGATCCGCGGCTTTCATCCGGACTGGGTTCTGGTTTCGTCCGAGGATCTGAGCCACTCGCTGTTGCGCGAAGCGAGCGGCGCGGCGCCCGGGCGCGTGATCTACCTGGCGCACACGCCGCAATTTTTTCCATTCGGGCCGGAGAGCTGGAGTCCGGACGAACGCGCGGCGGCGCGGGTGCGGGAGTGCGCGGCGGTGGTAGCGATCGGGCATCACATGGCGGCATACGTGAGCGCGCACCTGGGATGCGAGGCGCGCGTGATTCACCCCAACATCTATGGCCGGGGGCCTTTCGAAAGCTATTCGAATCTGGAAAGCGGACGGGTGCTGCTGGTGAATCCATGCGCGGTGAAAGGGCTGCCGATCTTTTCCGCACTGGCGCGGCGGATGCCGGATGTGCGTTTTGCGGCGTTGCCGGGGTGGGGAACGACGGCGCAGGATCGCGCGGAGATGGCGGAAATCGGAAACATCGCGGTGCTGGAACCGGCGGCGCGGATCGAAGAGGTTCTGGAGCAGACGGCGGTGTTGCTGATGCCGTCGCTCTGGTACGAGGGATTCGGGCTGATTGTGATGGAAGCTATGCTGCGGGGGATTCCGGTGATTGCGAGCGATTCGGGCGGTTTGGTGGAAGCCAAGCAGGGCACGGGCTACGTCCTGGCGGTGGCGCCGATTCGCGAATACCGCGCGGCGTTCGATGAGGTCCATATGCCGCTGGCGGTGATTCCGGCCCAAAATGTGGACCAATGGGCAGGGGCGCTTCGGGAATTACTAGGGGACCGCGCCGTTTATGAGCAGGAAGCGGAGCGATGCCGGGAAGCGGCGCTCGATTTCGTGTACGGTCTGCGCCCGAGGGCCATGGAGGAACTGCTGCTGACGCTGCAGCCGAAGCCGGTTACGTCGCACGCGGAGTTGAGCCGCCGTCTGGAGCGGCTCTCGCCGGAGCAGCGCGCTTTGCTGGCGGCCCGGGTGAAGGGCGCGCGCGTGCGGACGTGAAATTGCTGCTGGCGCACAATTCGCTGTATTTCCCATCGCACGGGGGCGGCGACAAATCCAACCGGCTGCTAATGGAGGCGCTGGCGGCGCGCGGCCACACGGTGCAGGTGTTCGCGCGGATCGAGAGCTTCGGCGAGCGGGAGGAAGCGGGATTCCTGCAAGAACTGGCGGAGCGCGAAGTGGCCGTGGAGAGCCGGCGGGATGGCGGGGTCTGCTTCGAGCGGAACGGGGTGCGCGTGTTTACGGTCACGAGCAACCCACGGCTGCGGATTGCGTTCGCGCATTTGATCGAGAGCTTCGCGCCGGATGTGATTTTGTGTTCGACGGACGATCCGGGGGCGCTGCTGCTCGAAGTGGCGCTGCGCGACGAGCGGGCGCGGGTGGTTTACCTGGTACGGGCGACGGTAGCGGTTCCGTTCGGGCCGGATGCGTCGTCCGAAAATCGGCTCAAGACGGAGATGATCGGGCGCGTGGACTCGATGGTGGGAGTGAGCGAGTATGTCGCGCAATATGTGCGGCAGTGGAGCGGCTTTCCGGCGATTCACGTCCCCATTTCGCTGCTGGAAGAAGGCGATTATTCCGCGATGGGGCGTTTCGAGAACGAGTGGGTGCTGATGGTGAATCCCTGCGCGGTGAAGGGGCTTTCGATCTTTGCGGGGCTGGCGCGCGCGATGCCGGAGGTGGGGTTCGCGGCGATTCCGACATGGGGCACCAATCCGGACGACGTGGCATTGCTGAAGCAGCATAAGAATATTGAGCTGCTGGAGCCGGTGGATGACATGGCGCGCGTGCTGCGGCGGACGCGCGTGGTGCTGGTGCCGTCGGTATGGGCGGAGGCGCGGTCGCGCATGGTGGTGGAGGCGATGATTCGCGGAATTCCGGTGATGGCGAGCGATGTCGGGGGGCTGCACGAAGCCAAGCTGGGCGTGGAGTACCTGATTCCGGTGAATCCGATCCTGCGCTATCACGCGCGGGTGGACGCGAACATGGTGCCGGTGGCGGAGGTTCCGCCGCAGGATATCGGGCCGTGGCTGCGGGCGTTGACGAAGCTGGTGACGGACGGCGCGCATTTCGAGGATGTATCGCGGCGGTCCCGGGCGGCGGCGCTGGCTTATGCCGAGAAGCTGCACTGCGGGTGGCTGGAAGCGCATCTGGAAGGTTTGCTGCAGTCACCGAAGCGCGCGGCTGGCGTCCCGGTAGCAGCGGTGGGAAGTGCGTTGGAGCAGTTGTCCCCGGCCAAGCGGAAGCTGCTGGCGTTGCGGATGCGGGCGCGCGCGGGAGGCGGGCAAGCTGGAGAATTCTTTCCGGAGACGCTGCCGGGCGCCGGGCGGGTGCTGTTCTGCTTTCCATGGGCGGGCGGGGGCACGTCGGTGTATCGCGCATGGGGCGAGCGCCTGCGCCGCGTGGCGACGGTGTGTCCGGTGCGGCTGGCGGGGCGGGAGTCGCGGATCGGCGAAGCGCCCTTCCGGGAGATGGACGCGCTGGTGGAGGCCCTGGGTGAAGCGATACGGCCGCATCTGCATCGGGAATTCGTTTTCTATGGGCACAGCATGGGGGCCGGGGTGGCTTTCGAACTCGCGCGATGGCTGCGGCGCAAGAATCTGCGGCCGCCGTTGATGCTGATAGTTTCGTCAGCGCGTGCCCCGCAGTTGCGGACGGAAGCTTTCGTGGGCCCGGAGCCATCTGATGAAGAGCTGCTGGCGGAGTTGAGCCGGCTGCAAGGGTTGCCGCAGGATCCCGCTCTGGTTCGACTTGTCGTTCCGGCGTTGCGCGCGGATACGCAGTTGTACCGGCATTATCGCTATCGGGCCGAACCGCCGCTGGCTTTGCCCATTCGGGTCTATGGCGGCGAACACGATCCGTCGCTGACGCGCGAACAACTGGATGCCTGGCGGGAACAGACGAGCGCGCAGAGTTCGCTGACCTTGTTTCCGGGTGGCCATTTCTTCCTGCGCGAGGCCGAAGCGGAGTTTCTGGCGGCCCTTGAGAGAGATCTTGGCCGTTTGCCGTCGCCCCCGCTCCATTAGAATCGAACGATGTCCCTGGTTATTGTTGGATCTGTCGCTTATGACGCGATCGAGACACCGCACGGCAAGGTGGATCGCATCCTCGGCGGAGCGGCTACCTATATTGCCTTGGCGGCGAGTTACTTCGCGAAGCCGCATATCGTGGCGGTTGTCGGGGACGATTTTGCGGGGGAGGACTTGGCGTTCTTAGAGTCGCGAGGCATCGATCTCGAAGGGGTGGAGCGCGTGCCGGGGCGCAGCTTTTTCTGGTCGGGCGTGTATTCCCACGACATGAACGAGCGCACGACGCTCGCTACCGAGCTGAATGTGTTCGCGGATTTCGATCCGAAAATTCCCGATCGTTATCGCGGGATGCCTTACCTCCTGTTGGGCAATATTCAGCCGGAACTGCAGCGGTCGGTGCGCGCGCAGATGCGTGGCTTGCGATTGACGGGCGGCGACACGATGAACTACTGGATCCAGGATTATCGCGAAGGCTTGTTGCAGACGATTGCGGGCTGGGACTTTCTGCTGATCAACGATGGTGAGGCGCGCATGCTGGCGGGCGAGCACAACCTGCGAAAAGCGGCGGCGAAAATCCTGCAGATGGGTCCGCATACGCTGGTGATCAAACGCGGCGAGTACGGGGCTATTCTGTTTCAGAAGGACGCGCATTTCATGGCCCCGGGGTATCTGCTGGAAGATGTTTTCGATCCCACCGGGGCGGGGGATTGCTTCGCGGGCGGATTCACCGGGTATCTGGCAAGCGAAGGCTATTCGATGGAGAGCGGATCGATCGACGCGGCCGCGCTGCGCCGGGCGGTGATTTACGGCTCGGTGATGGGGAGTTTCTGCTGCGAGAAATTCGGACCGGACCGTTTTCGCACACTGACGCGGGACGAGGTGGACGCACGCTTTCGGGAATTCCGAACCTGCACCGAGTTCTAGCAATCACCACGGCGGCGGCCGCGAGCGTGCTGGCGGTCTGGTTGGTTGCGGCGCACGGGTGGCTCCTGTACTTTGGCGATGCCGAAGCGCATTTGAATATCGCGCGCCGGTTGGTGGACAACCAGACGCCGGGGTGGGATCAACTGGGCAGCCCGTGGCTTCCGCTTCCGCACTTGCTGATGGCCCCGTTCGCGGCGCGCGGGGCGATGTGGCGCAGCGGTCTGGCGGGATCCGTGCCGGGGGCAGCGTGTTTCATCGCGGCGGCGGGCTTTCTTTTCTGTGCCGTGGAGGAGTGGTTTGGGAGCCCGTGGCCCGCGTGGACCGCGATGCTGGTTTTCGTGCTGAACCCGAACGCCTTATATCTGCAATCGACGGCGATGACGGAACCGGTGTTTGCGGCGGCGCTGTGCGGACTTCTGTATTTCACGGTCCGCTTCCGGAGGACCGGGTCTGTGGGCGACGTGGCGGGCGCGGGGCTCTGTGCGCTGGCCGGTACGTGGACGCGCTATGAGGGATGGCTGCTGCTGCCGTTCTGCGCGCTGTACTTTTTGGATTGGGGGAAGTGGCGATGGCGCGCCTGTCTGCTCTTTTGCGCGATCTCCGCGGTGGGGCCGGTGAGCTGGCTCTATTACAACTGGTGGCTCACGGGGAATGCGCTTGATTTTTACAACGGCGCGAGTTCCGCGAAAGCCATACAGGGCGGCGCATCCTATCCCGGCTTCCACGACTGGCCGCGAGCGCTGCTTTATTACCGGACCTGCGTGCGGCTGGTGCTGGGCTCCTGGTTATTTTGGGTTGCGGGTGTAGGACTGATCGCGGCCGGTTTGCGGCGGGCGTGGTGGCCGGTGATTCTGCTGGCCGCGCCGCCGGTCTTTTATGTATGGAGCGTGCACTCTTCTTACGTTCCGATCCACGTGCCGGAACTGCCGCCGCACTCCTGGTACAACACGCGCTATGGACTGGCCGCGCTTCCCTTGGCGGCTTTCTGCGCGGGCGCCATTACGCGAGCGAAACTCGGGTTGGCGGCCGCGGGCCTAGCGCTATTGCCGTGGGTGGCCGCCCCTTCGCCACAGAACTGGATCACGTGGAAGGAATCCGAACAGAACTCGATCAGCCGCCGCGCGTGGACGCAGGAAAGCGCGGACTGGTTGCGTGGGAGGGTGCAGCCGGGCGAACACATCGCGGCGGAGTTCAACGACACGATGGGGATTTTTCGCTATGCGGGCATCCCTCTGAGGCAAGTGTTCCACCCGGGGAATACGCTGCTCTGGGAGGCGGCCATGCGGCGGCCCGATCTGTTCCTGAATACGACCTGGATTGTTTGCCAGCGCGCGAGTTGGAGCACCCTTGCGAGCACTGCGGCACATGCGCAGCACTACCAGTTAGTCAAGAGCGTTGCGGTTCCCGGCGCGCCGTCCATCGATATCTATCACTATGCGTATTCCATTCACGAAGGCCCACGGAGCGAAGAACGATTTTTTGTTGACCTGGCGCCGTGACGCGCCGGACGGGGATCTGTCGGCGATGGCCCGCGCGATCTGCGACCGCAACACGGGAGTGGGCGCGGACGGATGGATGCTCTTAGACGAGCGTCCCGGCATCCGGCTCTTCAATTCCGATGGGAGCGAACCGGAGCTTTCGGGGAATGGGACGCGCTGTGCGGCGGCGCTTCTGATTCGCGATGGAGCGGCGGAGAGTCCCGTTGAGATCGCAACGGGTGCCGGGGTTAAGAGATTGGTGCTGGTTGCGCGAAACGGCAACCATTTCGAGTTCGAGATGAACATGGGCCGCGCGGTGCTAGTGGAGGCGCGCCGCACGCTCGCGCTTTCAACCGGGCCGTGCGACGTGACGATCGTCGACTGCGGGAATCCGCAGTGCGTGGCGCCGGTCGAGAGCTTTGCGTTCGACTGGCCGACGATGGGGCGGGAGATCGAACGGCATCCGCTGTTTCCGAATCGCACCAACGTTTCCTTCATTCGCCGGATTGACGAACACGGCATCGAAGCGCGGTTCTTCGAGCGGGGCGCGGGGGTAACGATGAGTTCGGGCACGGGATCCACCGGCGCGGCGGTCGCGGCCATGGAGCGGAAGATGGCGAAGAGCCCGCTACGGGTGGAGACACCGGCCGGCCCGCTGGCCATAGAACAGCGCGGCGGAGAGATCTTTCTGACTGGTCCGGCGGTGATCATCGCGGACGGAACGTTCTATTACGAATAGGACGATACTTACAAAAGAATGTCCTTAGATGTTGAAGTCAAAGAAGGCGAGCTTACGTACCGCTCGGCCCGCGAGGAGGATTCGCAACGCGCGGGGCTGACGGAGAGGATCCGGAACCGGACGGCGCGGGTGGGAATCGTCGGACTGGGATACGTCGGTTTGCCGCTGGCTGTTGAGTACGCCAGGGCGGGCTTCCAGGTGACGGGCATCGACGTTAGCGACATTAAGGTGGCGATGGTCAATGCCGGGCAGTCCTATATTGCCGACATCGGTCCCGGAGTTTTGGAAGAGCTTGTGCGCGTGGGTAAGCTTCGCGCCACCAGCGATTTCGGGGTGGTGGCCGAGCTCGACACGATCAATATCTGCGTGCCGACTCCGCTTCGCAAGACCAAAGATCCGGACATGAGTTTCATCGTGTCGGCGAGCCAGGCGATCGCCCGCGGATTACACCCCGGGATGCTGGTCATTCTGGAATCGACCACGTATCCCGGGACGACGGAAGAGCTGGTTTTGCCGATCCTGGAGCAATCGGGGTTGAAGGTGGGCCGCGACTTTTTCCTGTGCTTCTCACCGGAGCGCGTGGACCCCGGAAACGCGCAGTACCAGACCGTGAACATCCCGAAAGTGGTGGGTGGCTCGACGGCGGCCTGCACAGAGATGGGGCGGTTCTTCTACTCTCAGGCGCTGGAGGTGGTGGTTCCGGTGAGCTCGACGCAAGTGGCGGAGATGGTCAAACTACTCGAGAATACCTTCCGGATGATCAACATCGGACTGGTGAACGAAATCGCGATCATGTGCGACGGGATGGGCATCAACGTTTGGGAAGTGATCGAAGCGGCGGCAACCAAGCCGTTCGGGTTTATGCCTTTCTATCCGGGCCCGGGACTCGGAGGGCATTGCATTCCGGTGGACCCGTTCTATCTTTCCTGGAAGACGAAACAGGCCGGAATCGAAGCGCGTTTTATCGAACTGGCCGGTCACATCAATGGGCAGATGCCGGCGTTCGTCTGCGGCAAGATCCAGGGCGCGCTGAATGAGCACAGCAAAGCGGTACGCGGCTCCCATGTCCATATTTTCGGCGTTTCCTACAAGAAGAACGTGGATGATGTTCGGGAGTCGCCCGCGATCGATATTATGCTGCTGCTGCGGCGCAAGGGCGCGAAGGTGACGTATTCGGATCCGCACGTTCCGTTCCTGAAGCTGGGCGAGGAGACGCTGCAGTCGGTCAGTGAAGCTACGGCCGCGGTAGCCGATTGCGTCGCCGTGATTACCGACCATACGGCTTTCGATTACCCGCGCTTGTTTGAGAGCGCGAAGCTGATCGTGGATACCCGGAACGTGTTGAAGGGGATGGTTTCCGAAAAGATTGTGCGGTTATAGGGCGCGTGGAGCGCGGCGGCCGTTTACGATTGCGAGATTATGCCGCATGCCGTGTTACGGAAAATATCGGCTTCGGCACTGAAACCGGAAGCCGCCGGATGCGTATAGGCAAGTGGCGTGAGTTCAGTGGTTGACAATGTTGCCGATTCGGCACAGACTCTAGCATAAGGAGTTCCCTCAATGTTTCCGGTTAGACGCTTCCTTTGCCTTTCAGCGGCAGTTGCTTTGTCCGCGGGTGCGGGGTTCGCGCAAAGTGTGATTTCCGCAAAATCTGGACTTGTACATTACATCGAAGGCGACGTTTCGGTCGCCGGACAACCGGTGCTCGATAAGCCGGGTGTCTTTGCAGAAGTGAAGAAGGATGAACAGATCGAAACGGGTCTGGGGCGAGCGGAAGTGTTGCTCACGCCGGGGGTTTTCCTGCGGGTGGGCGAGCAGAGTTCGGCGCGGATGCTGAATGCCAGTTTGTCCGATACGCGCGTGGAGTTCCTTAGCGGACGCGTCATGGTTGAGTCCGATACCCCGATGAAGGGGAACCTGGTCACGATCATGTACAAAGAGTATGCGACTACATTCGTCAAGCATGGCCTGTTTGAGTTCACGGCTTCTCCGCCTCAACTGCGTGTGTTTTCCGGCGAGGCCCAGGTGATGGCGGGCGGCCAGAGCGTAAACGTACACGAGGGGCATGCCGTCATGTTTACGGCGGCACTCGCCCAGGAGCGCTTCGATGCGAAGGACGGCGACTCGCTGTACCGCTGGTCGAAGGTGCGCAGCGAATATGTCTCGATTGCCAACGTTTCGGCCGCCAAGTATTCGCAAAGCGGCAGCTTCGGGAGCGGATTCGCGGGTAACGGAATCGGCAATTGGGCTTTCAACAATCTGTACGGGATGTACACGTTTGTGCCTTACAACGGGATTGCTTACAGCCCCTTCGGCTTCGCTTACTTTAGCCCGTTTACGGTCTATCAGGCGTATCCGACCTATTACTCCTATTCGAATAGCGGGACGAATTATTCTTCGACCTCGAAAGTCAACTCTCCGGGCGTTTCGAGAGTGAACCACTCGGGCGTGGTTACGTCGGGTGCGGTTCATTCGGGATCGACCCACAGCAGCCCACTACCAACCTCGGGCGCGGGATTCGGCGGGATCAGCAGCGGCGGTTCGAGCCACGCGGGCGGCCACGGCAAGTAGGTTTTCCTTTACTCACCAACGGAAAAGGGCGGGTCCTTGGACCCGCCCTTTTTTCGTGCCCGCTACTTGAGCGCTTCGGTGAAAAACGTGAGGAAGGTGGCCCCGAGGTTCCGGGCATATTCGCCGAACACGCCGTGCGATTTCTGCGGGTACACGACCATACGGAACTGCTTGTTGGCCCGTTCGAGAGCGGCGGCCATCTGCAGGGTGTTGGAAAAATGCACGTTGTCGTCCTCGACATTGTGAAGGATCAGGAGCTTCGCTTTCAGGCTATCGGCGCGCGTCAAAGGGGAGCTGCGATCGTAAGCGGCTTTGTTTTCCGCGGGAAGCCCCATGTAGCGTTCGGTGTAGATGCTGTCGTAGTTGCGCCAGTCGGTAACGGGCGCTCCTGACGCCCCGGCGCGGAACAGGTCCGGCGCGTTAACGAGCGCGTAGAGCGTCATGTAGCCGCCATAGCTCCACCCGGTGATGCCGATGCGCGCGGGATCGACGAACGGGTACCGCTTCAGGAAGGCCACACCGGTCTTCTGATCCTCCAGTTCCTGGAAGCCGAGATTGCGGAAGACGGCAGACTCCCATTTGTGCCCCCTTCCGGCGGATCCGCGGTTATCCAATTGCCACACCACAAACCCGTTTGCGGCATACACCTGCTCCATGTTGGTCCCCGACCAGCTATCGCGCACCGCTTGCGCGCCCGGGCCGCCGTAGACTTCAACGATCGCCGGATATTTTCGGGTTGCCTCGAAGGGGACAGGCTTGATGAGGCGCGCGTAGAGCGTATCACCGTCCGCGGCGGGAACCTGGACGATTTCGGGCGTGCTCAGAATGAAGGTGTTCTGCACGGTGGTGTCGGCCGGCATCAGAACGGTCAAGAGGCTTCCGTTGCGGCCTCGGAGGGTTTGCGCAGGCGGCGTCGTTCGATTGGAAAACGTGTCCGTAAAATACTCGCCATGCGGACTGACCGAGACGCCATGCACACCGTTTCCGGACGTCATTGGCTTGCGGCGGCCGTCGTTCAGGTCCATTTCGTAGAGTTGGCTCTCCACGGGGCTGGCTTCGTTGGACAAAAAGTAAACGCGCCGTTTTTGATCATCGACCGCGATCAGTCGCTCGATGGCCCAATCCCCTTTGGTGAGTTGCGATTGCAGCTTGCCGGTGTTGTTGTACAGGTAAAGATGCCGGAATCCATCGCGTTCGCTTTCCCAAAGAAACTCCTTGCCGTCCGGTAAAAACCAGGGCTCGTCTTTGACGTTGATCCAGTAGGGGTCTTCCTCGTGGATGAGAACGGTGGAGCGGCCGCTGTCGATAACGGAGCGAACCAGATCGAGTGTGTTTTGGATGCGATTGAGCCGCATCGAGGTGACCGCGGTGGAATCGGGCATCCAGGTGACCCGGGCGATCAGCTTGTCTTTGAGATCACCGAGATCCATCCAGGTGGTCTCGCCGCCCGCGACCGGAACGACGCCGAGGCGCACGTCGGCATTCGGATCGCCAGCCTTCGGGAAACGTTCGGGCTCGAGTAAACCCGTGGGTTGCAGGAGCGAAACCTGGGGGAAAACGGGCTCCGCGTGCGTATCGAGCTGCAGGAACGCGATGTGTTTGCTATCGGGGGACCACCAGTGCGCGGTGCTGAGATCGAGTTCTTCAGGGTAGACCCAATCGAGTTGCGCGTTGAGAAGGGTGGGGCTACCGTTCGCGGTAAGGCGGGTGACGGCCTTGGTGGCGAGTTCCAGGACAAACAGATCGTGGTCACGCCGGAAGGAAACGAAGCGATTGTCCGGAGAGAGTTTCGGGTCGTACTCCTGCAAAGGAGTGTGAGTCAGCGCTTCAAATTTCGCCGCGCCAGGGGTCGCCCCGTTGAGACTGACCACGAAAAGGTCACCTCCGGCGGAGACCAGCAGACGATCAAGCGTCGTGAACCACTGCACGGGATTCTCGGCGACGCGCCGATTGGTCCAATCGAAGAGATCCGGCTCGGGCACCTTGGCAGCGGCATCCTGCAGTTTGGGTATTCCAATGACTTCGCGCCGGGTTTGCGAGGGAACATCGAAGACGAACAGCTTCTCGCTGTCGATGTATGCGAACTGTTGGTCACCGGGGGCCCACACCGGGGCCACGGGACGAGAGGCCGAATGTCTGCCGACGTCATCGAGAGTCACGGGTTTTTTCTCGGCAGCCGTCGCGGCCATGGTGGCGACAATGAGGAGGGCTAGACTTTTTCGCATGCTGGAGGATATCAGGAGTACCCGATGCTTCCTTTTAGGGTTGGAATCGCACAGTGATTCCGGCCTGGCTTTTGGTGAATGAATAGAACTGCTGATATCTTGGCTTAGTTATCCTGATTTCTCAATCGGATAGAATGAAATACCCTCATTTCCAAGGAGCTTCACTGCATGCGCGATTTCCATCCGGCCCGTCAAAAGGGCAGTGCCATCATCCGACACATTTTACCGGCCGCTTTTGCCGTTGTTATTGGCGCATTCCAAGTTAGCAGCGCTCTGGCAGCGCCGACCTTTTCAACGATTTACAGCTTCTCCGGCCCTGACGGGTCGAACCCGAACGGTAAGCTTCTGCCGGGTGCAAGCGGCGTTTTTTACGGCACCACGTTTTACGGCGGCGCCGATGGCAAAGGAACGGTGTTTCAGCTCACGGCGGGCGCCGGCGGGACCTTTACGGAATCCGTAATCTGGAACTTTGGCCCGGGGAAGCTTGGTGCGCACCCGGCCGCGGGTCTTGTAATGGATGCCAATGGCGCCCTTTACGGGACGGCTTCGACGAGCGACGGACAGAGAACCGGGACTGTGTTTCAACTGGTTCCGCCGGTCGCTCCCTCTACTGCCTGGACTTATAAAGTGCTCCATGAGTTTGGCACTTCGCCGGACGGCGCCTTTCCCAATTCAGATCTCACCATGGGTCCGCAGGGTACGCTTTACGGAACCACGGTAACGGGTGGGACGGGATCGGGTACCGTTTTTGCTCTGGTACCGCCGACCACTACGGGAGGACCATGGACAGAAGAGGTCATCTACACCTTCTCCGGCCTCACGGATGGATCCGCGCCTTTTGGCCCCGTCGTCTTTGACTCCGCGGGAGCGTTGTTTGGAACTTGTACAGCCGGGGGCTCCTCCGCTGCGGGAACCGTCTTCCAACTCGTGAAGCCTACTACGGGTACGATTTGGACGGAGAAAACGCTGTACGACTTTAAGGGTGGCGCCGATGGCAGTCACCCGTTGGCCGGGGTGCTGGTCGGTTCCAAAGGCGTGATTTTCGGGACGACTTATGTAGGCGGAGCGAGCAACGCGGGAGTGATCTTCCAACTAACGCCAAAGGCGGGTGCCGCTGGCTGCCTACACCGAAACGGTCCTTCACGCGTTTAATGGCACTGACGGTGCAAACCCCAGCGATGCCTTGATCACAGATGGTGCGGGAAACTTCTTCGGGACCACGGGTGGAGCCGCTTTCGGAACCGCCGGTAGCGTGTTCAAGCTCTTGAAGCCCTCGACCTCGGGAGGCTCGTACACAATTGCTGTCCTTCACACCTTTGCCGGCACGACCGATGGGCAGGCGCCGCTTTCCAGCCTGATCAAGGATCCGGCGGGCGCACTGTTCGGCACCACTTTCTACGGTGGCGCGGGTGGTTCCGGGACGGTGTTCAAAATCCAGTAAGACGACGTTCCGGGCGGTTCCTTAACTAACCCCTTCCAAATAAGCTTTAATGCAGAAGCCGCCCCCTCCCGGGGCGGCTTCTGCATTAGAAGCGCACCTTTCCGGCAAACTCAAAGTCTCTCGGACTCCCCGCGCTGGTAATGGTCCCGAAAGCGGCGCTTCCAAACGAGCCATTCGGATCGTTCAGAGGAGGAGTGTTGCTCACATTGAAAACCTCGGCGCGGAATTCCAGCGCCAGCCGCTCCGAGATCTGAAAAGTCTTTCCGATCATCACATCGGCATTCTGCAGGCCGGGACCGCGCACGGGATTGCGTGAGCTGTTACCGATCGCGTACTGACCGGCAGCCTTGAACGCCGCGACGTTAAACCAAGCGGACGCGCTTCGAGCCGCAAAGTCGTTCGGGTCGTCGACGCGATTGGGCCGCTGCACCGCATATCCGAAAGCCGATAATTGGTTGTTGGCCTGGGTAACCGGAACCGCATCGCCCGACTGGATGCGGAGCAGGCCAGCGATCTGCCAACCGGATATCTTCCACCATCGCGGAAGGTCATAGACCCAGCTCGCCGCAAACACCCGGGGAATGTCGCCGCTCGAGACATCTCTTTCCAGCTTTCGATTGAACGCGTCGGCGGCTCCGATGGTGGTCAGTGTGGGACCCGTAAAGATGGTTTGCGAGAAGTACGTGGACGCGTCATCGATGAGCTTTGAAAACGTGTACGCGAAGGTGAACGTAAGCCTATGGGCGAAACGTTTCTCGAGCTTCGCCTGGAGGGCGTTGTATTCCGAGTCGGCTACGTTGTCGCGAAACAAGGCGACGTTGGTGAATCGCGGGAAGGCGCGGAGCAACTGCTGGCGGGTGATGGTGGGCTGCCCCAATGAGGAGGAAGCGGGAATTTGGCCGTAGTAAGGATTGGGGACTTTCGCGGTCAGGGCGGAACCCAGCGCCAAGTCCGCCGCCGGCAATTGGTTGAGATTCGATTCCGGTAAACCCAGATGCGTGTTTTTCGATCCGAGGTATCCGACCTCCAGATTTAAATCCGGGCCGAAGGTCTTCTGGACAGTGAGATTCCACTGCTGCGAGTATCCCGACCCTACCGTTCGGTCCACGCCAAAGACGCCCTGACCCAGTCCGGAATTCGGATTCGGAGCACCGATCTGCACCTGGGGACCGCTGCGAGAGTACAAATGCGGGATTAATGTTGTCCTGCGACTGTTGTCCGACGGTCTGGACGAAGGGAAACTGGGGCAGGGTAAAGGGCGTGGTGATGCCGGTTTGTTCGAACCAAACGGATCCGTAGCCCGAGCGAATGACCCAGGAATTCCCGACCCGATAAGCCAGCCCCACGCGGGGTCCGAAGTCGCAGCATTCCAGTTCCCGCGCGGTATGCGGGAAGTCGAGCACCTCGGTCGCTAAGTTGAAAACGGCGCCGTGGTTATGCACTTCGGTCGAGGGAAAGTTCAACGTGTAGCGCGTCCCGATATTGAGGGTGAGCCGGTCGGAGACCTTCCAATCGTCGCCAACAAAGAATTCAGCTATGTGCGCACGCTCCAGAAGCGCCTGGTTCTGGATATCGATACTGAAAGCGTTGACCTGGCCCAACAGCAGTGACGCGAACGCGTTCCCGCCCGCTCCCGTGGAGGAATCGGTGCCGGTTGTGGTGAAGGCATAGGAGCCGGTAGGGTTGGCCGGATTGAGGACATCGAGAGCCTCGCGCCGGAGATCGGTTCCGAACTTGAGGGTGTGCCGTCCGCGCACGGTGGAGAACGTATCCAGAAATTCGGTGACGAGACGTGGTGAAGCGTGTGTTGGCGGCGCTGGTGGGTCCGATCTGCTGACCGCCGGTAACGGTAAAGATGGGCAGCGTGGAGGGGAACGCGCTGGCGGGCGCGCCGCGGATGGAGATGCCGCCATTCTGGAGTGAGTTCTGGTTCACATCCCGGCGGGTATACCCCAGCCTTGCCTGGTTGAGTGTGCTTGGCGAAACGGTCCAATCGTATTCCGAGGCGACTCCGTCCCCACGCGTGAGGCTGTGTCCGGTGACTCCAGAGGTCAGGTTGCCGCTACCCTCGGGAAGAAACGTCACGGGGGTATCGTTGTCGCGAAGGTATGAGTAGCGAAGGAAGGCCCGATGCTTCTCCGTGAACACCTGGTCCACGCGTCCCTCGAACTGGTCCTGGTTATCCGGTTCCACTCCGGTCCTTATGTAGTTGTTCGGCCCGGGAGCATTCGGTAAAGGGTAGTGCTGCAAGACCTTTAGTGCGATGGGATCGAAACGGGCGGCCGGTATTGTTTTACTCGCGAAAGGCACGCGCGGGGACGTCGCCGGATCATAAATGGTTGAGGTAAACACGCCTTGCCGTTGAGCGAGCGTAGGAACCACGCTCTGGCGGGTGATCCCGGTGCGCAGCCGCGTACCTTGCCAGTCAGCAAAGAAGAAAGTATGGTCCCTGCGCAGGGGGCCGCCCAAGGTAACCCCGTACTGGTTCCTGCGGAATTCGGGCTTTGCACCCGAGGGCGCGAAGTAGTTCCGGGCGTTCAGATCCTCATTGCGCAGGAACTCGAATACAGTTCCATGCAACTGGTTGCTCCCGGACTTTCCGATTACGATTACTGTCCCGCCATTCGAACGGCCATACTCCGGTGAATACGCATTGATGTTGAGGCGAAACTCCTGCATGGCGTCGATGATGGGATAGAAGGCCACCTGGCCGGGCTCGGGCTGTAATACGCTGATTCCGTCATAGATGTATTCGTTGGTGCGCGGCCGGCTTCCATTGATGCGCGGGAGCAGCGATCCGCCACTGGGCAAAGCAACTCCGGGCGCGAGGGCGACCAAGGGGATGAAATTCCGTCCATCGAGAGGCAGGGTTTCGATTTCCGTCTGCCCAATGTGGGCGCTGACCGAGCCGGTGGCCGTCTCGAGCAACGACGTTTGTGCGGTCACATCGACGGACTGCGCGGATGGCCCAAGATCCAGTTGCACGTCCAACCGGGTTTCATCTCCGATGCGCAAGTCGATGCCGGTCTGTCTGTAGGGCCGAAAGCCAGGGACTTGCACTGCGAGCAAGTAGTGTCCGGCGGAAAGCCCCAGCAGATGGTAGTCGCCTTGAACGCCGGTGGTCACGTCGAAGCGGACGGACGTCGCTTGTTCCTCGGCGGTTACTTTGGCCATCGCCACACCGAGTCCGGCGGGGTCTCGAATGACGCCGAATAATTCCGCCCGGCCGGCCTGTCCGAAACACGGGGCGGAGAGAGCGAGCAAGGCGGCGATTGACGAAGCCAGAGGAACCGAGCGCATGTCCTGTAAGAATACCAATGTAAGGGATACAGGACATAACGGGCGCCGCCCGCGGGGTAGGATGGCCTTAACGAGATGCCTGAGATCGAAACGACGCTGGGAACCCTTCGGCGAAAGCGGGCCATTTCCGCTATCGAGTTGGCGGCAACGGTCGGCGTAAGCCGGCAGACGATTTACGCGATGGAAGCGGGCACGTACGTTCCCAACACCGCGGTCGCGCTGCGCCTGGCGCGGGCTCTGGATGCGACCGTCGAAGAGTTGTTCACGCTTCCGGGCGATGCTCCGATTTCCAATCCGCGCTCTGAAATGGCTGCGCTGTTACCGGGCTCCGAACCCATACAGACGGGCCAGGCGGTGCAGCTCTGCCGCGTGGATAAACGGCTGATGGCCTCCGCGCCTTCGCCGGTGTCCTGGTATTTCCCCGCGGCGGACGCGGTGGTCGCCGAAGGTACGGAGCGAAAGGGGAAGACGCGCGTTCAGATCTTCCAAACGCAAGGCGATTTCACAAACCGGCTCCTGGTGGCGGGCTGCGATCCCGGAATCTCGGTGCTGTCCCGGCACGTGCAGGCCGCGGGAATCGAACTGGTTCTCGCGCATAGAAACAGCTCGCAGGCTCTGTCGTTGCTGAAAGAAGGCTGCGTGCATATCGCTGGAACACACCTGAGGGACGAGGTCAGCGGAGAGTCGAATTTACCCGAGATTGGACGTCTATTTCCGAAGAATGCGGTTGCCGTGATCACGTTTGCGATTTGGGAAGCGGGTATCCTCACCGCGCCGAACAACCCGAAAAAGATTCGCGGGATTGAAGACTTCCGCCGGGACGACATCACGATCGTGAACCGGGAGAGAGGAGCCGGAAGCCGGGCTCTGCTGGATGCCCAATTGAAGCGGTTGCGCATCAAACCGGCCACCGTCCGGGGTTACGAACGGCTTGCGCCGGGTCATCTTCCAGCGGCTTGGCAGGTGCATGCGGGAGCGGCCGATTGTTGCCTGGCGACGCGGGCAGCCGCGCGCGTGTTTGGGCTGGGTTTCATTCCCTTGGTCAGTGAGCGGTACGACCTGGTGTTTCGGAAGGAGCATCTCGACTTGCCGCGCATGCAGAATCTGCTGGATGCGCTCAGCCGGTCGGATTTTCGCCGCGAGTTGGAGAGTTTGGGCGGCTACGACACGCGGGTCGCTGGGCAGCGAGTGCTCTGAACTTACTGGCGTCCCAATGACTGGCAAAAACATTTGGTTTCGTCTAACGAACGACGTATACTGCTGACGGCCATCGTTGCCGATGACTAACTTCCGATCAGGAGTAAGACGATGAAAGGCTCCGGTTACAGAATTTCGCGGATTTTGATGTTACTCGTGCCGACAGCTCTCTTGTTGGCTCAGACCAACAGCCCTTTTGACGGCAAATGGGAACTCAATGTTGCAAAGTCAACCATCAAGTCTCAACCCGCGCCGAAAAGCGAATCTATAACGACCATAGATGGCAAGACGACGGTGGAGGGGACGGATGCTGAGGGTAAACCTTTCACTTGGGCATACAGGCCTTCGCCCGGCGTCGCGGTTCCAATCGAGGGCATTGAAAACGCGACCGTGGACGAAAAACTCTCCGCGACTACAGTGGATGACACCTGGAAAGTGGCGGGCGGGAATACACACGGACACGGCATCCTGATGAACTCCGGCAAAGTCCTGAAATATACGAACAAGGGAAGCGATGGCCAAGGGCATCCGGTAGATGACGTGTATATTTTCGAGAAGAAGTAGCATCTTCGCGGCGTGGGTTTGCGTGAATCCGATGAACTGGTTGAAATAAGTAGACGTCCAGGTATTGAAGGCCTCGCGCACGAGAGTGCAGCCGAGCGAAAGAAAACAGACGATCCAGAACAGCGGACTGCTTATGAAGGCTTCAGCAGCCCACCGAGTCCGTGCGGCGTGCACTCGCCGTCCGGGAAAACATTCAGCGGATTCACTTCGGGTTCGCTATAGCCGAGTTCGTTTCTCGACTCGTGCAGGAAGAGTAGTTTCAAAAGCAAAATAGCCGCAGTGACCGCAGCGGCAAGCAGGAACAACGAACGCCAGCCGAATCCGGCGCGGATCATCTCGCCTATGATTTTGCGGGCAGCGGCATCGCCCACCAGAAAACTGATGCTGATGATGCCCATCACGGTTGCGTATGACGAGTAGTTAAACCATCGCGACGTGATTTTGACCAATCCTGCCCACCCGCCGGATTGGAGAAAGCGATTGCCGATCCGGCCGCGTAGGCGAGCACCCATAAGAGGTCATGGAGCCGAGACTAACCACCGCCGAACTCTGCGTGATCCCGTGGCGTTTGAGTTCCGCGATGAGCAGTGGCATCGCAACCGAGAGGTCCGACCGACAGAAATAGTAGGCCGCGTAGCCCAGAAAGAGAAGAGTAACCGTCGCGACCTGACGGGAAGCGAGGGAGGCTGCCGGGTTTTGAGCGGCGCATCGGCAGCTGCCCGGGCTTAGCTTTTCGGATAATTCGGGCTGGCTTTCACTTCCCGGATCTGCGCGGTATGGCGCGCCGAGTGCGCCGACAGGAGAAGCAGGAATTGATAAGCGTCTAAGTCGCCGGCCGGTCCTGGCCCGACATGGACGCGCAAATCGTCATCCGTTTTCCTGGCGTATTCGATGTTCTTGTCGCGGGCCGACGCAAAGGCGCGCGCTGCCTCCTCCGGAGTCGAAATCTTCCCCGAGGGAACGAGCGGCTCAGGGGCATTGAGCTTATGGCTTCTCTCGGCCACCCCGGCTACCAGGGCACGGTCAACATCTGCGTTGGATTTTTGCGGGCGCGGCACCGCGGTAGTACTGAGGACTTTCTGCGACCCGGCGAAAATATATCCTTCCGAGAGGATGATGTGTTCGGCGCATTCCGCGACCGACCAACGATCGGGAGCCGCCCTGAACTTCCACTGCTCCGGAGTTAGCCCGGAAATACTGTCGAGCACGCCCTTTTTCGTCAACTCAAGTTGGTCGACCAGGTACGTGCGCTCAGAGTCGCTCATCTTGCCGGTATCGGAAGCGCATAACGCGGTGGCAAGGAGCAGGGAAACAAAGAATCGCTTCATATCGACGCTCGCCTTCGGCGGTTCCGGAAGTATATCAATTCGCAACTAACGGGCGGCGTCGCTGGGCTTGGAAGAAAGGTGAAGGTATTACAAAAACCTTGACGCAATTGGGAGCAGTCTGAATTATGATGGTCGGCGGTATAACGCCGAACCTGGCGTCATGCCGCTCTCAAAACAGTACTCACTAAAGAGGAGCCATGAAGAAAATTACGATACTCACAGCGGCGATCGCACTCTGCGGCGCCAGTCTCTTCGCCCAGCAAGCCAGATTGAGTCCGCCAAATCCGACGGTTTTCCCATCGGAAGCGGCTGACCTGGAGCCGGCCACAACCCTTACAAAGATCTTCAGTAATCTTGGAACCGGAACGAACGTATATAACAGCGCCGGTTGGAGCTTGGCCGGACCCACCAGCACCGCCGGCTTTACACAATACGTAGCCATGCCCTTCAAATCGAAGTCCAACGCGCATGTTGAGCAGGTCAGGGCTGCCCTTCAATATATTGCTGGCACCAATCAGGTCAGCCTCAGCATTTACAGTGACGCGAGTGGGACACCCGGGGGACTCCTCGCCGGCCCGGTTACCGTAAAGAATGTGCCGGTCTACTTTACCTGCTGCAAACTGGGAATTGCGAACTTCTCGCCGGGTCTTGCCATCACTGCGGGCACGCAGTACTGGGTGGTGGCGAACACGCCCTCGGCCGGAACGGGAAGCGATTTCAGCGGCGTCTGGGACTTTGTTCCGCCGGCGAAGGCACTCGTGGGAATCGACCAGGGGACCAGTTGGTTTTCGTTCCCCGCGGCCATTCAAGAGCCCGCCGGCGCGGTTTACGGGACCATCCCATAGAGTCCCGGCCCGATATCGTCCGCCGACAATCCACGGGCGAACCTGCTCCCGTCCTCCGTTTTCTTGAGGACGGGCGCAGGTTCGCCTTTTTTTTGTAGCCGGGCCGACGCGGCCCTGTCCTTCCAGCCGGCCGGGCAAGCTGTCCCGGCGGAGAATGCAAATCCGAGATGACAAATGACGCTACTATCACACATGGAACGCCGCCACTTCCTGCGTGCCGCCGGCGCCGCAGCCGCGATCTTTCGTCCGGACGCCACCCAGCGTGCTCGGGCCGCCACTTTTGCCAACACCTCTACTGCTGCTGACAACGCCCGGGATGAGGACTTCTGGCGCGAAATCCAGATGTCCTTCGACATCGACCGCAGCATCATCAATCTCAACAACGGCGGGGTCTGCCCGTCGCCCAAAATCGTTCAGACCGCGCTGCATCAGGGAATTGAATTTTCTAACGGCGCGCCCGCTTATCGCATGTGGCAGGTAATGGAGCCGGAAGTGGAGACCGTGCGCACGCGGCTCGCGCAGGATTTCGGCGTGGACCGCGAAGAGATCGCGATCACCCGCAACGCTTCGGAGGCCCTCGAGAACGTGCAGTTCGGGCTGGACCTCAAGGCGGGAGATGAAGTCCTGACTACCGATCAGGATTACCCGCGGATGATCACCACGTGGGAGCAGCGCGCTCGCCGCGAAGGAATCGTGCTGAAGCAGCTTTCCTTCCCCGTTCCGCCTTCCTCGCTCGACACGCTGTACGATTTATTCGAACGTAATGTCGGGCCGCGGACCCGCGTGATTCATCTCTGCCAAATCACGAATCTGACCGGCCAGATTTTTCCGGTAAAGCGCATTTGCCAGATGGCGCGCAGGCGCGGGATCGAAACGGTTGTCGACGGGGCGCATGCTTATGCGCAGTTTCCGTTTCGGTATGCGGATCTGGACTGCGACTATTACGGCACCAGCCTTCACAAATGGATGCTGGCTCCGATCGGCACAGGATTTCTTTTCGTGAGGCGTTCCAAAATCGAGAAGCTATGGCCGCTGATGGCATCTCCGGCGAGCATGACCGGGAACATTCGCAAGTTCGAGGAAATCGGTACGCATCCGGCGGCAACGCACAACGCGATCTCGGAAGCGATCACCTTCCATCAGGCGATCGGAGTAGAGCGGAAGGCGGCCCGTCTTCGATATCTGCGCGGCTTGTGGACCGGCCGCGTTAGTCAGCTGGTGGGCGTTCAGATCCTCACCAGCCCGGACCCGGCGCAGAGTTGCGGCATCGTTTTGATGAGCGTGAAGGGAAAGCCGGCCAGATCACTCGCCGATGCGCTCTTTGAAAAATACCGGATCTTTACAGTGCCGATTGTGCGAACCGACTTCGAAGGTCTACGCGTCACTCCGAACATCTATACAACCGTCAGAGAGATCGAGATGTTCGTAGACGCGATGGAAAAAACGCTGAAGGGGTAACGCGAAGTCATCACGGCTGCGGCACCTGGATAGTGATGTTGCGGTAGCGGACAACGCCGTGGTGATCGCCCTGCAGGTAAAAAGGACCCGGCGCGCCTTCGTCACTATCGAGCGCCCCTCCGGTGGGACCGGGAATTTCAACGTTATCGTGGTACATCTTGCCATCCCTCAGGACGGTGACGTGGCGGCCCACGAAGGTGATGTCGAACGCCGTCCACTTGCCAAGCCCGTTTTCCGCACCGGCCGGGGGTGGATAGTGGCTATAGATGGCACCCATTTCGTGGGTGGGCTGGGCACCGCCCTCGGTGCCGACCTGCACTTCATAACGCCCGCGGAGATAGATACCGCTATTCCCGCCTTCCGGGCAGTTCACTTCGATGTGCAGCTTGAAGTCCTGAAACTTAGCCGTCGTTTTGATGTTGGCCGCGCCGGGTCCGTGCTTGCCGGGAGTCTCGGGGTTATCGTTGACCAGTTCTCCATCGCGCGCGATCCACTTGTTGTTATTTACGTTGCCGATCGGCTCCCAGCCGGTTAGATCTTTGCCATTGAACAGGGGCTGAGGTTCGGACCAGTGCTTCGGCATGGGGCGGTCGAGAACGGGCGCGCGCAGGGCGACGAGCGAGGGACCTGTGACATCGCCCCGCTTCTCCACGCCTTTCAACTGGTCGGCGGAAACCGAGCTCAGCTCCCACGTGACAGCAGGCCGTTGTCCCGCGGGTTGAACGGTTACCACGAGCTTGCCCGCATCGACGCTGGCTGCTGCGATCGGAATCCACGCGCCACCGCGCGGCTGCAGGCGGCCTGCGATCGCGCCGCTGTCTCCGGTCAGCTCCAGCCACTGCGGGTAGGGGGTTCCGGTGGCGGGAGTCACGGTGATATCCCACCGGCCGAGGTAGGACTTCACATCCTGGCCGAACGCGAGGCAGGGCAGGACGGCAACATTGAGCGCGAGCAGCAGAATGGTCTTCACGCTGCTTAGTGTAATGCCTGGTGTAATGCGGGTCGAGATAGATGCTTCCCCTGCCGACCGCCCCATGCTGGAAAGGCTTCCAAAGCATCCACAATGTTGTGCACCTTATCGGTGTGGGCGTCCTCCTGCCAGCCGCCCGAATCCGTATTCAGAACGGAATCGCGCGGGCTGCCGCTGTCCTCCACCGCGTACAAGGTGAACGTTAATGCCTGTTCGGCAATCCGCCGGTACGCGGGCGAACCGTTTGCCGCGGTATAAAGCGTTAGCACCGCACCGTATGTCGAATTGATGCCGCCCCACGGGTCGTGATCTTCGTCCTGCTCTCCGCAGACCGCGACGCCGAAGCGGACGCTGAGGAAATTGCGCCCGACAAATTCGATCAGGGTACGGGCATCCTGATCCCAATCCGCGTCCAGAGCGCCTTTCTTCTCGATCAGATAGCGCGCGGTGTTTAGCGGCGCCCACGCGGTGCGGTTCGCTTGCGAATGATGGTCTTCAAAGAACTCCACCCATAGCCGTCCATCCACGGCCGCGCTCGGGATCTGCAGCGTCTTCATCCAATGCCAAAGCTTTTCGCGCGCGGGCTGAAACTCCGGATTTCCCGCTTCGATCAGACGATCGAATAGACGCAGAATGTAGACCATATCGCCGGAGATCGCGCCGCGCGCTTCGCCAGTGCGGTAGTCGGCGCGGAAGGGCCACGGCGAATGCGTTTCGTCGCCCTCGATCATGTTGGTCTTGAGTGTCCGCGCAATATGCAGCGCCTGCTCGCGATAGCGCGGGTCGTGGGTTTCGTCGTAGAGCAGGGTCAGCGCATAGCCCGCGATCGCGCCTTTATCCGGTTGGATTTCATAAGGATGATCGTCTTGGGAGCCGCTATCGGGCGGCTGCGGAAATTGACCTCTATGACCGGTGGAGTGCGGGAAGCGCGGATACTTGCCCGAATCGGGAGTCAAGGACTCGTTCAGGATGTAGTCGCCCATGTAGCGCGCGAAGCGGAGCACGCGCGGGTCCTTCCGGCCGCGCAGCCGATAATACTTCAGGTAGGAGATGATGCCCATGCCATTCTGCATCGCGGGAATCGTATCGGCGCGCTTCTCGATCGGCTGATAATTCCGGTCCATGAACGTAAGCCCGATGAATCGCGGGTACCCGTGATCGAATGGACACCGCAGATACCAGTTCATTTCGCGGTCGAGAGCGTCATTCCATGCGGTCCACGGGAGAAGGGTTCCGTCACTGGCATAGACCGCCGTGTGGGCTCCCAGACGAGGCGGTTCGCCGGGCGAGGCCGCGGCGAAACGCAATACGCAAAACACCAGCCCGATCCGCTCCTTTATCATCAGGTTCACTGCTCCGTGAAAGCGTAGCTGCGGTTGGCTTCCAGATTTTCCCAGTGCTGCACGCGTCCGTTCGGCCAGCGTACGTCGGCGCGTTCTACTTTGCGAGCGTCCCCCAATCCGAAATACATCGCGAATTCATTCTGCGACAGGTAGCTGCCGCCGCCGAACACTTCGCTCATCTGAGAACGGCCGCCCGCGGTTACCGTTACCCGCGCTCCCACGGCGCTGCGATTGGACACGGTTCCCGTCAGTGAAAATCGAATCCAACCGCGCCGGGGGCTTTGGTTTTTCAGTAATGTCGGTGTCTCGTTCATGTTTACGATGACCACCTCGGGACGCCCATCCCCGTCGAGATCTCCAATCGCCAATCCACGCGCGGGCCGCGGCTCGGCGAACGCGGGTCCCGCATGATCGGTCACGTCCATGAATCTCCCATTCCCCAGATTGCGAAACAGCAGCGTCTTCTGACGGTAATGATCGCCGACGATACCTTTTCCCTCTTGTTCCACCTCGGGGTAGACGTGACCGTTCGCGGTAATCAGGTCGGGAAATCCATCCTCGTCGACGTCCAGAAAGCCAACGCCCCAACCCAGCAGCTCACGGCTGTTCAATCCGGCTTGCTGCGCCACGTCGGTGAAGAACTTGCCGTCCTCGTTCTTGTATAAGGACGTGAGGTCGCCCGAGAAATTGGTCTTGGCCAGGTCCAGGCGGCCGGTGCCGTCCAGGTCGGCGGCAGCTACCCCCATTCCGGCCTGCAGCCGCCCGTCAAAGTTGTAGGCCACGCCCGCGGGAATCCCTCGCTCCTCGAACGTCCCGTCGTGCCGATTGCGATAGAGCAGACTGGGCGTCATGTCGCAAGCCACATAGATATCCGGCCATCCATCGTTGTCGAAGTCCGCTGTGATCACCCCCAGCCCGTAGCGGCCGCCCGGCTTCAGAATGCCGGCGCGCGCGCTCACGTCGGTGAAGGTGCCATTGCCGTTGTTGTGATACAGCGCGTTATGCGCCAGCGGGAGGCCGCGCGGGCCGCACATCACCGCGATCCCTTTCCACTTGCAGGAATCCTCCGAACCGGGCTTGGGAGTATTAGCGATGTTTAAATCCACGTAATTGGCGACGAAAATATCGAGCCGGCCATCGCGGTCGTAATCGAATAAAGCGCAGCCGGTACCCCACCGGTTTCCCGTGACCGGCAAGCCCGCGCGTTCGGTGACATCTTCAAAGTGCCCGTTGCCCAGATTGCGATACAGGACATTGTGGCCGAAATAGCTGACGAAAAGGTCGGGGCGTCCATCGTTATCGAAATCGCCCACGCAGGCCCCCTGCGCCCAGCCGACTTTGGCCAGTCCCGCCTGCGCCGCTACGTCGTGGAAGTGGCCACGACCGTCGTTGTGATACAGCTGCGAAGGCGTTCCCTTACCGTCCAGGGTGGTGCCGTTCGCGATGAAAATGTCGTTGGCGCCGTCTCCGTCGTAGTCGAAAATGGCAACGCCGTTTCCCGTGGTCTCGAGAATCAGATTTTTCTTCGCGATACCGC
The DNA here is from genome assembly GCA_963814235.1 of Bryobacterales bacterium. Classification (GTDB taxonomy): domain Bacteria; phylum Acidobacteriota; class Terriglobia; order Bryobacterales; family Bryobacteraceae; genus Bog-113. Next base: position 55,542 of record CAWFCA010000005.1, read on the forward strand.
CCGAAACATTGCGGACCGTTAGACCGGATTCGGCGGCGGTGTCGACAAATTGAATCGAAGTTTTCGACTCAAAGGAATATAAGACGAAAAGAACAGGGATAATCCAGACCGCGAGCTTCAAATGCGCCTCGAACCCTGAGGGTACAACTCTCTTGCAACCGCGCGTTCTTAATGATATGCTCGACCAGTCTAAATCTCCAACGAGATTTCAGGGGGAATATGAATCGCTACGTTGCGGTGTTACGGGCCTTGGTGCTCGCGGTTGTTGCAGTTTCCGCTTTGTTCGCGCAACGCGACCTGGCTACATTAGCTGGAACAGTTACCGATGCGCAGGGTGCGGCCGTGGCCAATGCCAGGGTCGTCATTGTTGAGGACGCGACCGGCCTCTCTTATGAGGTCACCACCAATGCTGAGGGCGAGTTCGTCCGTCCGGTGCTAAAGGCCGGAATCTACACGGTGAGTGTGGAAGCTCCGGGCTTCAAAAAGAGCGTTGAAAAAGCCGTTGAGTTGACCGCCGGCGGCCGCGTGGGACTGAACATCGGCCTGACGCTCGGCGAAATATCGCAGTCGGTGGAAGTATCCGCCGCCGGTGCTTTGCTGCAGACCGAAAGCACGGTGATCGGACAGGATCTGAGCAGCCGGCAGACCAGTGAACTCCCGCTCGGCGGGACCCGCGTGTTCAGTTTCCTCGCGCGTCTCTCGCCCGGCGTCGTGCCCGGCGAGCCGGGCGCTCGTGATGAAGCGGGCGGCTCGTTCTCGGCGAACGGAGTTCGCTCCAACGGCCAGAACAACTTTCTTCTGAACGGCATCGACAATAACGTCAACGTAATCGACTTCCTGAACCAGGCCGCCTACGTCATCGGGCCTTCGGTTGAGGCGATCGGCGAAATGACTGTGCTGACCAACGGATATAACGCGGAATACGGGCGCGGAGCCGGCGGCGTGGTCAACGTGCAGTTGAAGTCCGGAACGAATGAAATTCACGGTACCGTTTTTGAGTTCCTGCAGAATGACGATCTGAATGCCAACACGTGGGAAAACAACAAGAACGGCGCCAAGCGGGGCGCGTTCAAGCAGAACCAGTTTGGCGCTGCCGTTGGGGCTCCGATTCTGAAAAACCGGCTGTTCATCTTCGGCGACTATCAAGGTACACGGATCGCATCGAACAGCCAGGCGCTGAACCTCGGCATCGGCGGCATGATGACCATTCCAACCCCGCAGGAAGTGAATGGCGACTTCTCTCAGCTCCTGAACGGTTCGACCGTAATCGGCACGGATGCTCTGGACCGCCCCATCATGTCGGGCCAGATTTACGATCCCCTGACGACCCGGACGGTGAACGGACAGCTGGTTCGCGATCCGTTCCCCGGTAATGTTATTCCGCCAAACCGGCTCGATCCAGCTGCCGCGAAGATCCTGAAGCTGTTTCCGGCGCCGAACACGGCGTACTCCGCTACTGCGGGATTCCTGCAGCCGGATTACTTCATCGTGACGCCCGTAGGTCAAAACATCGACCAGGGTGACGCGCGCGTCGACTTCCACCTGAGCGACAAGGACAGCATCTTCGGCTCGTTGAGCTGGTCCAACAAAGCGCAGTCGAACGGGCAGCCGCTGCCCGGCGCTCTTGACGCCACTTACTTCGCCTCCCAGGCGGAGCAGGATCTCGGCCGTAACGCCATGTTGAGCTGGACGCGGGTCTGGAGTCCGAAGTTCATCACCGAAACGCGCGCTGGCTATACACGTCTGGTTACTTCGCGCACGCAGGCGGATCCCGAATACCGACCAGTTCAAAGCGTATGGAATCGGCGGTTACGATCCGACCACGACCCTGAACGGCGGCTTGCCCTCCACGAACTTCAGCAAGTACCTATAGCGGGTTCGGCGCTTCCGACTGGCTGCCGTCGAAAGAGTACAACAACGTTTGGGACTTCATCGAGAACGTCTCGATCATGACCGGCACGCACGCCTACAAGTTCGGCGCGGAATTCCGGCCGATCAAGTTCCCGTTCTTCCAGGTTCCCAGTCCGCACGGCAATTGGAGCTTCAACAGCAACGAAACGGCCGCGCCCATTGCCGGCGACATCAGCAACAACACCGGTGATCCGATTGCCAGCTTCCTGCTCGGCCAGGTAGATAGCGGCGAGATCTCGACCAACAACTTCATCTCTTCCGAAAAGACGGCCTGGGCGTTCTTCGGCCAGGACGATTGGAAGGTGACGCCGAAATTGACCTTGAACCTCGGTCTCCGGTACGAGATTTTCTCGCCCATCGGCGAGAAATTCGGCCGCCAGTCGAATTTCGATTATCAGAACAACACGCTGTATATTCCGAAGGGTAAAGACCAGAACGCGCCGCTGCCCCCGAGCTTCCAGCCGGGTGGAAGCCTCGCGTTCGTGAAAGTCTGCCGCGGCTGCGTCAACAAGTATCTGATCCCGACCGACAAGCTGGATTTTTCACCCCGCATCGGCGTCGCCTATCAGTTCCGGCCGAAGACGGTCTTCCGCCTCGGCTATGGAGTCTTCTACGGAGGTGAGGAAAACCAGGGTGGCTATCCGAACCGCGGCGAAGCGGCTCCGTTCAATGAGACGGTTCAGTTGAATCGAAATGGCGGGCCCAACGTGTTCGATCGCCAACCAGTATTTCCCGGGCGGCGTCTCTGGCGGGTTCCCTCAAACGTGTTCACCCTTGATGTGCCGCCGGCCTTCCGCGGCATCAGTCAGAACTTCCGCAATCCGCTGGTCCACAAGTGGAACGTGGCCGTGCAACAGGATCTGGGCCACAACATGGCGCTTGAGCTCTCCTACGTCGGCAATCACCAGGCTCACGGGTGGAGATCTGGGATCCCAATACCTGCCCCAATAGCCCGGACCCGAATTACAACTGCTCTCCAACCGGCCCATTCCAGCTCTTGGCGGCCTGTCGTTTGTGGATTCGTTCGGCTTCGGGAACTATCACGGGCTCACCAGCAAACTGGAAAAGCGCTACTCCGGGCGGCATCAACTTCCTGCTGACCTATACCTATGGACACGCTTTGGCCGATACCGGAACTACCCTGACGGGCTCCCCGAACCAGGGTTCTAAGAATCGGAGGGACCTCTCGCAGGGCTATTCGAGCGCGGCCTGGGACATCCGGCATAGCGTCGTCGGCAGCGTGCTCTGGGATCTACCCTTTGGACGCGGCAAGCGTTACATGAATGTCAGCGGTCCGGTCGATTTCGTGCTCGGTCACTGGCAGATGAATACCCTGATGACATTCCGGACGGGCGCGCCCTTCACGCTGGGAACCAACCAGTGCGTCGGAACTTTCGGAACCTGCCAACCGGATCTGATTGCGGGTCAAGATCCCGCCGCGGCTCCGGCCGGTGGACGCCGTCCGGACGAGTGGTTCAACATCAGCGCGGTCACCAAACCCGCCCCGGGCACGCCGGGTAATCTGGGCCTGCAGACCAACAACCGTCCCGGCCAGCGGAATGTGGACTTCTCCTTGTTCAAGGATTTCCCCATGACCGAACGCTATCGGATCCAGTTCCGCTCGGAAGTATTCAACCTTGCGAACACGCCGCAGTGGGGCCTTCCGAATCCCACGGAGGGTGATCCGAACTTCGGTAAGATCACGAGCACGCAGGCAAATTCCCAACGGCACGTGCAGTTCGCCCTGCGCTTTATGTTCTAGCCTTACGCGCAGCATGGTGTACTCTGGGGCAGGGAGCGAAAGCAGCCTGCCCTTTTCTTTTTGGTGTATCTCCCGCTTGCAGCCGCTACCCTGATTCTTGTCGCGCCCCTCCTCGCGGCAGACCTTTTGCGCTCAGGCTTGACAGCAATGTCCTCCGGCAATCTGCGGCAGGCGCATACCGACCTGGAAGCCGCTGAACGCCAGACTCCCGATAGCCCCCAGGTGTGTCTTGCCCTCACGGAACTCTATGCGCGAAGCGGGGAAGAGAACCGGCGCGCGGCTTCCGCGCAACATTGCATCGCGCTCGCCCATCGTTTGGACGGATGGGAGAAACAGGCCACTCTCCGCAGCTATCTCGGTAAGGTGTACCTCGCCAACGCCGAGTGGCAGGAAGCGCTCGTGCACGATCGGGAGGCGATCCGGCTGGATCCCTACGAAGAAAGCTACCGCTTCGATTTCGCCCAGGTTCTGTTGGGTCACGAGCGCTTTGCCGAGGCAGCCGCCGCGCTCGAGGAAGCGTGCCGCACCTTCGATAAGAGCGCGCAGCTCGAGCTCGCACTCGGCGTGGCGTACTACGGCCAGAGGCGCTTTCCCGAAGCCATCACCGCGTTCCTCCGAACCATGGATCTGGCCCCTGACGTGGTCCAGCCTTACGTGTTCGTGGGCAGGATGCTCGATCAGGCCGGCGAAAGACTTCCGGAAATCGTCGAGCGGTATCGCGCTTTCGATCAGGCAAACCCCACCAGCTATCTGGGGGGACTGCTCCTCGCAAAAGCGCTCGGGGCCAATTCGCAATCGAGCAACGATCAGGAGGTTCTCTTGCGCCGATCGATCGCTCTTAACGATGCCAATTGGGAAAATCACTATGAGTTGGGGGTCCGGTTGGAGATGCGCCGCGACTTTGCTGCCGCAGCGCAGGAATTCGAAAAGAGCATTCAAAGGAACTCCGGGATTGCCGCCTCACATTACCACCTGGCGCGGGTTTACGACCGTCTGGGCCGCCCGGACGCCGCGGCTCGCGAATGGGAAGAACACCGGAAGTTAACGGCTCGCGATAAAATCACGGCCGGGATGGAAGTCACCCGTTAGTATGGTTTTGTTTCTCTGCTTCTCTTTACTGCGCGCGCTCTCTGTCGATCACGCGGTGGCGCTGGCCCGGTCTTCGGACCGCGTGCTTCTGATCGGAGAGACGGATGCGGAGCGCCTCGGCCGAGTGCCTCACGTGCCACCCGGAAAAGCTCCCGTACTCAGCTTCCGGTACATCGAAGGGTCCAAGCGACATGGGTTCGGCGACCTTGATCTGATGGTTGACGATGCCGGTCACTAGCTTCCTGGCCGTGCTCACTCTGGTGAGCCAGATGAACAATTCATCGCTCGGAATTGAAAAGTTTCGGCAGGGCCGCTACGCCGAAGCGCGTTCACTCTTAGAGAAGGCCGTGGCTGCCAACCCGCACGACGTTTCTGCCGAAGCATTCCTCGCGATGGCCAAAGCTGCCGATCACGATTGCTCCCCTGCCGCGCGCGACTTCGAACAACTAGCCGAGCCCTCTTTCACGAAAATGTTGGGCCTGGCCGCTGTGGAATGCACTTCCGCAACCAATCACGCAGCCGAAGCTTTTGCGCTTCTCGCCAAACTCGAAGGCCGCTTTCCGGCCGACCCCGACGTGCTTTACGAGTCCGCGAAGCTGCATCGTAAGGCCTGGGATTCCGCCGTCACCGCCTTGTATGTGAAAACGCCCGCATCGTATCGCGTCAATCAGCTTTCGGGCGAGATCTTCGAATCGCAAGGGAATTACCGGGAAGCCGCCGCTCAATACGCCAAGGCAATCGATAAAGCGCCCGAGGCTCTCAATTTACACTTCCGGCTGGGCCGCTGCCTGTTGCTCGATTCGCCCTCGCTCGCGAACCTCAACCAAGCCCTCGCGGAGTTCGAGCGTGAGTTGAAACTGAACCCCTCCGATGCAATCGCCCAGTTCGAGATCGGCCAGGTTTTGTCCGCTCTGCAGAAGCCGGCGGAAGCGCTTCACTACTACGAACGCGCGCTGGAGTTACGTCCGGAGTTTACGGACGCGCTAATCGTGGTTGGCAGATCGCGCGCGCAGGCCGGGCAATACGATAAGGCCATCGAGCTCTTCACGAAAGCCGTCACCCTGCAGCCGGATAATGAGGCCGCTCACTACAACCTGATGCTCGCCTTCCGCAATACGGGCCGCGCCGCAGACGCTTTGCAACAGAAGCAGGAACTGGACCGGATTCAAAAGCCTCCGGAAGGCGAATTCACCGAATTCCTGAAGAAGCTGGGGGAAAAGGCGCCGTCTCCGTGAACGCGCTGCTCCTGTTCTTGTTCGCCGCGGCGTCCGCTTACGAACCCGATTTCCGCAACATCGCGCGCTCCGCCGGCCTCACGGATTCCTTCCCGAACGGCGGTTCGGTCACGAAACAATCAATCGTCGAGACTACCGGGAGCGGGATCGCGCTGATCGACTACGACAACGACGGACTGCTGGACATCTTCGTTCTCTCCGGTCCCGGCGCTTCCAATCGCATGTATCACAACCGGGGCCATGACCGCTTCGAAGACGTCACCGAGGCGCTTGGTTTGAAGCGCGAAGGCTGGGCCCAGGGCGTGTGCGCGGGAGACTACGATAACGACGGATTCACCGACCTGTTTGTGACCTATTACGGCGCGAACGTTCTCTATCGCAACGCCGCGGGGAAGCGCTTCGAAGACGTGACGCACGTAGCCGGCCTCGACCAGGATCGGACGCGCTACAACACCGGGTGCGCGTTTGTGGATTACGATCGCGACGGGCGGCTCGATCTGTTCGTGGCGAACTATCTCAAGTTGGACGCTAACGCGACCCCCAAGCCCGGCGAGAATCCCTACTGCTTTTACCGCGGCATTGCGGTCGCGTGCGGCCCGCGCGGACTCCCCTTCGATCGCAACCTTCTCTATCACAATGAAGGCGGGCACAGTTTCGCGACGTCTCCGCAAGCTCCGGCATCGCGGCTCCGGCTTCGAACTACAGCCTCGGCGTGCTCACCGGTGACTTCAACGGCGATGGCTGGCCGGATATTTATGTGGCCTGCGATCAGACGCCTTCCATCTTGTACATCAACAAGCGCGACGGCACATTCGAAGATCAAGCTCTGATGCGCGGCGCCGCCTTCGACGAGAACGGCCGATCGCTTTCCGGCATGGGCGCGACCGCCGCCGACGCGTTTCATAAGGGCATCCTCGACGTCTTCCGTACCAACTTCTCCGATGAGCGCGAAACCTTGTACCACAATCTCGGAACCGGCGACTTCGAGGACGCCACGCGCGCTTCCGGGATGGGTGGCAACACGCGCTACGTCGGTTGGGGCTGCGGCTTCTTCGATCTGGATAACGACGGGTGGAAGGATTTGTTGCTGGTGAACGGCCATGTGTTCCCGGAAGTGGAGCGCCTGAACAACGGCGTGCACTTCCGCGAACGATCCATCGTGTACCGCAACAATCCGGGTGGCCTGTTCACCGATATCTCGTCCATCGCGGGTCCGGCGATCGTGGAATCGCATGCCGCCCGGGGCGCCGCGTTCGGTGACATCGATAACGATGGCGCGATTGAAATCGCGGTGAACAATCAGAACGAAACTCCCTCGCTGTTCAAGCAGTCCGGAAAGCCGCCCGGGCACTGGATTCTGCTGGCCCTCGAAGGAACCAAATCAAACCGCAGCGCGATCGGAGCGCGTGTTCGTATCACCGCCGGAAAGCTGTCGCAGGTGGACGAAGTGCGCAGCGGTGGAAGCTACCTTTCGCAAAGCGATCTGCGCCTGCACTTCGGCTTGGGAGCCGCGGCCGTAGTCGATTCGATTTCCATTGCATGGCCCAGCGGAGCCGTTCAAACGTTGAAGAACGTCCCGGCGAATCGCATTGTTGCGATCAAAGAAACGCCGGATGCGCTAAGCGATACGCGCAAGTAACTGGCTCAAATCCGTGGCTTCCCGGCTAGTTGCGCCGCGTGCCAGAGCGGGTGCAATTGCCAGGGCATCACCGTGCCCTTCGAACCACACCAGAAAGGCCGAGTCCGCGGCGCCCGCCAGCCGCTGCTGGTTAATGCGCGTGTAATAAGCGCCCATGTCCGCGTCGACCAGCGAGCCCTCTGGATCGTCGGTCACCTTCTCGTGCTTCGCTCCCAGAACCTCGCTCATCGACTGTTCGTGCCGCCGCGGCGCAAAGCGGGCCAGTAGCGTCAGAGGCTGCGCGCGCCGGAGAGCCTCACGCGCCGTCCACTGCACAAACGTGGTGCTGAACAGCTGCGTTCCCGAACCTTCCGTCAATAGGCTCATCTTGAATTTATCCAGCACGGCCTGATCGCCGGCGCTGCTCAATCCGAGCTCTTCGGGACGAATGCGGGCAAGCGTGGATCGCAGCCCTTCGGAACCCTGGCCGGATCGCATGGCCGATTCGATCTTTCCGAACAGCTTCGTCCGCACCGGGTCGAGCGAGGCGTAAGAGACCGTCGTGAGGCCCAAAGGAGATGTCGCCATGCTGCTGCCGCCGTCCACATACCAATGCCCGAAGGGAATCGGATGACTCTGCGCACGCGCAACCACCGTTTCCAGCAGGATGCGGTTTCCGTTTTCCGGCTTCACGTTTGAGAAATACGTGCCCTCCGGCCGCATCTTTCGAAACAGAGGATACGAGTTCTCCCGCACTCCCTGCCCGACGGTCACGATCACCAGTCTTCGCAGCGGAACCGGATCGGGCCTGGCATCCGCGTTCAGCTTCGACACATACTCCACCGCCGCCGCGCGGAAAGCGTCGATCTGGTGAGTTGCCCACAGGTGCGCCGTCAGCTGTTCGGAGAAGGCTCCGGGATCGTTGACCCAATCGAAGCGCTCGAGATCCGGCAAAAGTTTGAGTTTCGAAAAGGGCGTTAACCGCTGTGCCAATTCTTCCGCGGACAATGCATTGAGGTATGCGAACTGGTGATCGAGCTCCCGGCGCTCCGCTGGAAACTTCCAATCGTAGACCAGCATCTCCCGCAGCAGCAGCGGAACGAACGCTAAGGGAAGCTGCCGCAGCAGGGCGACATGATCCACGGCCAACTGTCTGGCCTGAACCGGATAGCTGGCAAATTGCGCGGCGGACAACTGGGAGGGAAGCATCGCCCGCTATAGCACCTCGTGCAGCAGCTTGCCTTGCGCGAATCTCGGCGTAAAGCCCAGAAGCGCGCCCAGCGTCGGGACCAGGTCCGTGGGCTCCACCGGCCGGTCGATCACCACGTTCTCGCGCATTCCCGGCCCCAGCGCCATCATCCATGTGGTCCGTGATAGCGCGTCCCCGGTTCGATGGTGCTGGAAACCGTTGCCTCCGGAGTCCAGGTCGGAATCGCGCCCGAAGTCCGGGAGGATGAACAGGTTGGTATTGCCCGCGTATTCCGGCTCGCTCTGTATCGTGTTCCAGATATCCGCGCAGAGGCGGTCGGAACGCCGGATGGCATTGACATAAAGGGAATAGGCGCCCGAATGCGCAATGTCGATATCGTGCAGCGTGATCCACACGAGACTCGGCGAAAGCTGCCGCATGAGCCGCCGCGCAATGTACACCGACAGTTCGTCCGGACTTGCCAGGCTGCGCGCGTGGGAAGCGAAATCCGCGACCGAAAGCTTCAATATCTCCGCCATCTCATGGACATCGATTCCGCTCTGCGCAAGCTGCGGCGTATAAAGAGGAGTCTCATAGCTATCGCGCAGCATATGCTCGTATTGGCCGCCTTCGGTGGAAGACAGGGCCGCCGCCAGCAGGCGCTTGGGAAGAATGACACCCGCGCCGAGCCCCGCCCCGTACGCGCGATTGGCGCTCTCCCCGATGCGGTTGAAACCGTTGCTGGGTGCGATTACCCAGGCATCCGCCGCCGGCCGTTTCAGGTCCTTGCGAAAATACTCGAATACCGTGGGGTTGTCAGGCGCCACGGCTGCAAAGTTGTTAAATGTCTCGTACACTCCCGTAGCCACGCTCGCCGTCGCCACATAGTGCCCCAGGATTCCACGATTGATGACCTGGGTAAAGAAGGTGGCCCGCGGAATCAGCTCGTTGAGAAGGTGCGGAATATTCTCCTGACCTTCCGGCATAAACGTCTCTTCGTCGCGCGCGCCGCCGCCAAACGTTACGACCACCACTTTCCGGCGCCGCGATGCGGACGCGGCCCGCAACGCGGACGACCCGAACACACCGGCCGTGGCCCCGGTTGCAGTCCGCAGGAAGTCCCGCCGGCTCCAGGAAAGCGCGGCTGCTACGTTCGCGGCACTCGTGTTCCGGATCGTCAACGGCCGTTCAACTCCTGCAGCGCCCGCAGCGCCGTCGCGTTCTCCGGCTTGCGATCGAGTAGGTTCTGCATCACCTGTCGGGCCTTATCCAGTTCCCCGAGCCGGGTGTAAGTCCGTCCCAGATTCAAGTAAAGTATATCTTCATTGGGCGCCACCCGAATGCCGTACTCGAAGGCCGCAATCGCATCCTTAGCCTTGCCCTGCTGTAAGTACAGAACACCCAGGTTGTTCACCGCCGCGGAATAATCTTTGCGTAGAGCGATGGCCGTTTCGAAGTAGGCCCGCGCCTCGTCCAGAGCCCCCTGCTTCGCCCGGGCGAGCCCTAACCCGTTGACCGCTTCGGCCGACTGTTTGTTCGCGTCGTACGCCTGCCGGTAGAACGCTTCCGCCTTTTGCGGCAGGTTCGCTTTATCGGCCGCTTGGCCGGCGTTCAGGAGCGTAGCCAGCAGATCGGGCTTGAAGGACAGCGCCTTTTCATACTGCGTCAGCGCTCCCGCCGGATCGCTACGCGCATCCCGAACGTCGCCCATTCCGGACCATGCCTCGGCGCTGCTCGCGTTCACTGCTAGGGCCGCGCGAAAGTTCGTCTCCGCCGCGTCCACCCGGCCCGCATGCAGATGGATCTGCCCAACCAATACCAACACGCGTGCGTTCGCGGGGTTCTGCTTCAAGGCTTGCGACAAATACGGTAAAGCCTGCTCCGGATATCCGGCCCAGAGGAACGCCGCCCCGAATTTGAAGAAATCGCGCCGCGGCGCACGGATATAAGTGCCCGGGAATGGCAGAGCCTGCTGGCTGGCGTAGGCGGCTGACGCGCCGAGATCGCTGCGCCACTGCGTCTCCGTGGGAATCTCCCCGTAAACCTTCACCGCTTCTCCCGCTTCGTTGAGCAGGAACGCGATCGGTGTTTGGAGCGTCGTGCGCCAGTCGAACAGATAACGGCGGAACACTTCATAATGCACGCGCTTTTCGCTTGGCTCTTTGGTGAAATCGATGACTCTGGCAGCCGCTGTCAGTGACGGTTTCAGCGGCTGACCATCGGTCAAAACCAGCAGCCGCTTTCCCGGCTGAGACTCGGGAAGAGGCACCGGCTCCAGGAACCAGGTGTCCCGCAGGGCAAGCTCGTTATCGGCGTCCACCTTTCCTGCCGGCAACTCCGCCCGCGTGCGGAAGGGAACGCCAACCGCCTCCGGAGAGTTCTCCGTAATGGAATAGGTATGGCCCGCCGCGAGATCCGTAAACTCCTGCGTCGCGCCGGAGGGCCACGTCACCCGCACGCGCCGGGCGACACCCGCGTCTCCCAATCCAAAGATGAGGCGCTTGCTGTGCTGCGACAGAAACCCCGAGCCGGCTTCCAGCCACTGGCTCCCGCCATCCACGTCCACCTTCGCGCCAATCGCGTCCCGATTCGATCGCGAACCTTTCAGGACCACCGCAAGGGAGTGGCGTGCGCCGGCGCAATCGTTCTGGAACACGCGCACCTGCGGCCCCAACCGGCTCTTCAGAATGAGATCGGGCCGCCCGTCCCCATCGAAGTCCGTCACGCTGAAAGCCCGGCTGTCGTCGGCGACGTCCAACCCGCTCACTCCCGAAAAATCGTAGTAGCGGTCGCCGCGCCGGGCATGGAACACATTCGGTTCGCGTCCATTCCAGCTGTAGTCTTCACGGATGAACTGGTTCAACGCGTTCCATCCGTTCTCGTATTCGGCCGACGCCGCCGCGGTAACCGGCGAATGCGCCACCACCTGTCTCCAGAAGAAGCTGCCCAGGTCCGTCGTGGAGCGATTCGTCAGCATTCCGCATGTGATGAAAATCTCGGGGTGGCCGTCGTTGTCGAGGTCGTGGCCGCCCGAAGACCAGGCCCACCGCCCGAAGCCTACATGCTGCGCGGCCGTGACCTCTTCAAAGGTCCCATCCCCTCGATTCGTATAGAGCGAGTTGCCCATCGTATGCCGCTCATAAGCGGCTTTCAGAGCACCGCCGGCGGGATGGAAATTCTGATTCCGCACGATGCGTTGCCCGGCTGCCGTCCACATGTTCGCCACGTACAGATCCGGTTTCCCGTCGCCGTTGGCATCGAACCACGAGGCGCTCATGCCCGGCCCGATATCCTCGACTCCCGCCTCTGCCGCCACGTCCCGAAAGCGCCCCTGCTCGTTCAGATAAAGGTTTTTCCGTCCGAAATCATTGGCCACGAAGAGGTCGGGCCAGCCGTCCCCGTTGAAGTCGCACCAGGCCGGCGCGAAGCTGAACCGGTCGTTGTTCTGGTTCATGCCGGTCTCGCCCGTGCAGTCGTCGAAGGATCCGCTGCCATCCTCATTCAGCCGATTCCGGAAAAGAAAATTCGGCGGCCCGTTGCGCGCGTCGTGGTACGGCGAGGCATACGTGTATTGGGCCTCGCTCTGGAAATACACATAGCAGCAGAGGTACAGATCGAGCTTCCCGTCGCGATCGAAATCCGCGGCGGCCATGCCCGTGAAGCCTCCGGCCGGAGCCGTGGCGAACCGGAACGCATCCGTCCGCAAACGGAATCTAGCGCCTTCGTTGAGGAACAGAAGCGGTCCGGAACTCCGCAGCACCACCAGATCCTGCCGCCCGCTGTTGCGGATATCCACGAAGAGCGCGGCCGACGTGTCATCCAGGATTCCCGCGCCCCAGGCGTCCGTGATATCGGAGGCCGTGCCCTCCGGGCTTAGCTTATACAGGCGATTCGGTAATCCCCCGGGCTGGCAAACGTACAGCTCGTCGAATCCGTCGCCATCGATGTCGCCCACGGCCAGTCCGTTGTTGCCATAGACATCGATCCCCGTTGCCGGATCCAGGCGTGCACGCCAGTACGGGACCCCTCTGGCCAGTTGTTGTCCAAAACTTGCGGTTCGTGCAAAGACTGTCCCGGTTACATCGCGGAAGTACGGCTTCGCAGCTGAGGTCACGTACTCCTCCAGAGGCTCAAAAGCCATGAGCTGCCCGGCTTCCCACTTTTGGCGCCATTGTCCGACGCGGTAGGACGGCGCGCCGTCACGCTCACTCGCCACCTCGTACCGGACCGTGCCGCCGGGGAGCGCGTAGGTTCGGAATCGCCGCACGCCGCCCAAGGATTCCACCCATCGCTTCCACCCCTCTGCCACGGGCGAAGGGGTAGGAGCGAACACCGCCCTCTGCACATCTGCGGACACGGCTTCAAACTTGGTCGCAAGCGGCGAAATGCCCCTAAGGAGGGGCTCGCCGGGAGCCGGCCCGACCGGAAGGCTTTTGCTAAAGCCGTCTCGATCTCGGCCGCTGCGCGCTCCTCCGGGAAACCATCGTTGCCCGGGCGAATGTACTTCTCTAAAACCCGGTATGGCGCCTGAACGCGCGAGGGTTCGGCGAAGGCGGGAGCGGCCGCCAATCGCCCCAACGCCGGCAGCGCCGCAACTCCCGCCAGAAAACGGCGGCGAGTTACACCAAAACTTAAATCCTCCGAATCGTTGAACAAATCCAATTCTATTGTGATCTCTGATAGTATCTGTCAGACAAACAATGCCAGCCCCTGGATGCGGGCCGAGTCTTCACCTTTCTTGCCGTCCGGAGCGCAGGGATTAATACCAGAAGCGTCATACATTCAAACGAAAGCGGAGGAGGTCTGTTTCCTATGAATTTCAAACTGAAGATCGCCGGATTATTCTTATTGCCGGGCCTGTTGCTGGTCGGCGCCCCGGCCAAAGACAAGGCAGCAAAAGCGAACGGGGGTGCGGCAGCGGGCGCCCCGGTCGACCTGAACTCCGCCTCTGAATCGGCCCTGGACTCACTTCCCGGCGTGGGACCGGCGACCGCCAAGAAGATCATTGCCGGACGGCCCTATTCCGGGGTTTCCGATCTCTCGCGCGCCGGCCTGAAGCCTGCCGTTATTCAGAAACTTACCCCCTTGGTCACGGTCGGAGCCGCGCCCCAGGCTCAATCTGCTCCGCCCCCGGTGATGGGTTCCAAGAAGAGTCAAAAGGCCGCAGCCAAAGCCGCCGCCGCTTCCGCAGGAAACGGCCCCATGGCGACCAGCGCGCCACAGCCGAGCGGCGGCTCGACAAACTCCCGCTCCCCAACCCGCTCCCCGGACCACCGCTTCGCGTCAAAATAACACCCCCGCGCCTCCGGAATCCGCCACTGGCGGACCCGGAATGGTCTGGGTGAACAAGAAGACCAAGGTCTATCACCGGCAGGGAGATTACTGGTACGGCAAAACCAAGGACGGCGCCTATATGACCGAGGCGGACGCGCAAAAAGCCGGGTATCGCGATTCGAAAGAAGATCCTCAAAACAAGAGCAGCCATTAGAATGTTAGCGCGAGCCCAGCCTTTCGATCACCGGGCTCGCGCCGCAAATCGCCGGAGAGAAATTCACGAATCCGGTCACTGCATAAGCATCTTGTCGCGGCTGTTCACGGTTCCCAGGGCGCATCCCTTCCTGCGTCTCGCCACTACGCGGTTGCACCACCGCATTGACCGTACTTCGGTCCTCGCTTCTCTTACCACCCCCGGTATCACGCTGAATGGCTATGGCGCCGCCATGTGCGCGCTTCGGCGGGCCTACGATCCGATCGACTGTTTGCTCTTAGCCAGCAGTTCTCTCTGTCCCGCTGGCTTGCATCCCCTACACGCCGCGCGTTCCCAGCATCGAACGCGATCTTGCGGCCCTCTCGCTCCGCGCGCGTGAGGAGAACGACCCCCTCTCCGGCACCCTCCTGATGCCGCTGAATTCCATGTCCGCTTATTTAGGCATCCGTTACGTGGTGGAAGGCGCGCAAATCGGAAGCCGATTCATTTATCAGCACCTCCGTTCGCGCTTTGGTGAGGATCTGCGAGAATTCGGGACGCTTCTGGATGTCTGCGTCGGATTCCCCTGGCTGTTGGCCCGGAGTGCTCCAAAGTCTTGAAACCCTGGACTCACGCGAGTCGGTGGCCATGGCCGCTCGCGCCGCGCGCTCCGTTTTTCGGCACATGGGACGCCACCTCACCGCGAACCGAAAGGAGCCCGCGTGCCTGTAGCTGACCGGGATAGCGCCTCACTTACTAATTGCAAGAACAGCCTGCTCCACAACATCGGAGAGGTTCAATCTCACGGGGCGTTGATCGCCGTGAACTCCGAAACGAATCGCATCGAATACTGCTCCGCAAATGCAGGCGGGCTCCTGGGAATCAGCCCATCGGAACTGCTCGGGCAAACCGGCCAAGAATGGCTCGTCGCGCGCTGGCCGGACCTGGCCGCCGTTGCCCGCGCCGAAGGACATCTCCAGTGGACCGGGTTCGAGGGTTCTGAACCGTTGGTCGCCGTCGGACACCGGCGCGGCCCTCACCTGATCTTCGAATTCGAAAAAGCTGAGCTATCGCCCTCCCATTGGTGGAACCATGCCGAACGAACCCGCTCTCTGGAGCAGTTGACCTCGGTTCATACCGCCGAGCAGTGCTATGAGTTTCTTGTCCGTCGGATCTTCGACCATTCCGGATACGACCGCGTCATGGTCTACCGCTTCCTTCCCGGTTGGGATGGCGAAGTGGTATTCGAACAATGTCGTGCCGGCATTGAAGGCTATCTGGGGCTTCGTTTTCCCGCAGCCGATATCCCCCCGAACGCCCGCCATTTATTCACTCTGAATCGGCAGCGGGCGATCTTCGACGTGGAGGCTGTGACCCGCGCCGATTCTTGCCTCGGGCCGACGGCGCGCGCCCCCTCGATCTGACCTACTCGACCCTTCGCGCCTCCCACCCCGTTCACATCGAATATCTGAAGAACATGGGCGTGCAAGCCACCGCTGACCCTATCCATCGTCATTCGGGGGAAGCTCTGGGGTCTGATTGCCTGTCACCACCTATCTCCCCGGGCATTGCCCATCGAAGACCGGCTTGCCTTCGAGGAAATGGCGATGACCGTATCGCTCCACATGTCTAATGTGCTGGGGTTGGCCGAGCATGACGTGAGATCCGATATGCGTGAGCAACTGTCGGGTCTGCAGGGCGCGATGTCGGCAACCGGGGAAGACGGGCGCCTCGCAATCTCCATGAATCTTGGCACGATACGACGAGGCCTTCAATGCGGGCGGCGCCTGGCTGCGATGCGAGGGAGAAGACTTTTTTGCAGGGCGCACGCCGGACCGGCTTTCGCTCGCTCCTCTGCGCGATTTTCTCGAGTGTTATCCACGTGAGGAGGTCAGTCATTACAATGCACTGCCCGAGGCTCTTCAGTCTTTCCGCCCGCTCTCCGCCAATGCCAGCGGCTTGCTTTTCGTACCGCTGGGAGGCGCGGACTTTCTCGCGCTGGTGCGCCCCGAAGTCATAGAAACAGTGAGCTGGGCCGGCAAAGTCGAAGTGGAAGGAAAGCTCGTCGAGCAGTTGACTCCCCGCCATTCCTTTGCGGTCTGGCTGCAGCGCATGAGGAATGCGGCGGAGCCCTGGACCGATATCGATCACGAGTTTGCGGTCAAGCTGCGAACCGATCTTTTGGCGTTCATCTCCAACGCACGCCTGGAACGGATCGCGCTGCATGATCCCCTGACAGGGCTGGCCAACCGCATCCTGTTCGAGAAGCGCTTGCAGCAGGAAGTGCGCAACTCCATTTCGCGCAATAACGCCTTCGCGGTGCTCATGGTCGATCTCGACCGCTTCAAAAAGGTAAACGATACCTTCGGGCATGCGGCCGGAGATCAGCTCTTAACCGAGGTCGCTGCCCGCCTTCTTAGAATCGTTCGAACCGGCGATACGGTCGCGCGTCTCGGGGGTGATGAGTTCGCCATCCTGCAGACCGGTTTAGAAGATCGTGCCAGCGCGGTCACGACCGCCGACACCATCATTCGAACCGTCTCTCTGCCCTATGAGATTGCTGGACATATCGTAGAAGTTGGCGCCAGCGTGGGCGTTTCCATCTGCCCCCTCGACACGGTGGAGCAGAGTGAACTGCTCGAATGCGCGGATCTCGCTCTCTACCAGGTAAAACGTTCCGGCAGAAATGCCTATTCGATGTACGCTCCCGGCATGCGCGCTTCCGCCGCCGCCGGTATCAATAGCGACGTGCTCATCCACGCGATTCGCAACCAGGAATTCCGAATGGTTTACCAGCCCATTGTGGATGCACGTACGGATGAGCTCCGCGGTCTCGAGTCGTTCCTGCGCTGGCGCCCCGAAGGGGGAGACGATCTGTCGGCTCGCCAGTTTCTACCGTTGCTCGAGCAGAAACACCTCATGCCCGCGATCAGCGAATGGGTCATGGATTCTGTGTTCCGGCAATACCAGGAATGGATGCAGCAGGGACTTGAACTTGTTCCGGTGACCATCAACATCGCGACTGTGGAGTTTGCCACCCGGGATTTGCGGAATCAGATCGAAACGTTATCCCGGCACTACGAAACGGGATTGCACTGGCTCCGGCTCGATATCAAGGAGGAGGCTTTGCTGACCGATGTGGGTGCGGCGATGCGCAAGCTCGGAAGTTTGCGTGACGCGGGCGTGATGGTAAACCTGGACAACTTTGGGCGCGGGTTTGTACCGCTTGGCCAACTAACCCAGCTTCCGTTCCGCGGCATCAAGCTGGAGGGAGCGATTTTTGATCAAAAACGCGATCGCGCCCACTTCAACGCCCTCTTTAACATCGTTCAGAGTATCGCGGAGGCGTTCAACGGGCAGTTGACGGTGACCGGAATCGAGACCGCGGCCATGCGGGACAGTTTGAAACGTCAGCGCGTGGACCTGTTCCAGGGCTATGCCATTGCCCGGCCCGCGGAGGCCGTGGAAGCGGCCGAATGGCTGCGCGGCACGCACCGGTTCTCCGCTCCCGTCGATCCGTTGACCGCCCGCGGCGGGACTCCCGACCCGGCGCCGCGCACCCAGCTCTACGCTGAGTTCAGCGCAGAGCCTCAACCGGTGTCCGTTGCGCTGGCTCTTGAGTATGCCTGCCCGATTCCAGGAAACCCCGCGGAACCAACTCCGCATAAGCGGCCTCGGTCTGGCGCACCATCCGATCCACCCGGAATTCGCCCTCGAAGCGCCTACGCCCTGCCTGCCCAAACGCCTGCAGCAATCTCCGGTCTGCCAGCAGACCGGCCAGACATTCCCTTAAGTGCTCGACGTCGCCGGACCGCGCCAGCCGTCCGGTAATTTGGTCGGAGACGAGTTCGGCACAACCTCCCACATGGGAGGCGATAACGGGCAGTCCGGCGCGCATCGCTTCCAGAATGCTGATCGGGAGTCCTTCGTAGCCGCTGCAGAGGACAAACAGGTGCGACTGCGCGAGGAGCTCCGCAACATCGTCCCGATCGCCCAAGAAACGCACGCGTTCCGATAATCCTAACGAGTTGGCTCTAGCCTCTACTTTCGCCCGCTCCGGCCCACTGCCGACGAAGCTGCACTCCCACTTTCCGGCAAGCGGTGCAAGTGCTTCCAGGAGAATGCAATGGTCCTTCGGGCGGGCGAACCGCGCCACCATCACGATACGAACGGGGCCCTCGGTTTCCTGGAACGCGGCGCGCTCGGAATGATCGGAAATCCCATTCCGGATGAGAAGATGGCGCTTCGGCCGAGTTACAGATTTGCTGGTTGCTAGTGCGAAATTCGCTTGCGAGACCTCAATCACCGTTTGGTTCAACATGCTGAGCGCCCGTTCGATCCACACACACAGGGCTTTCGAAGCGGGTGTGCGCATCGCATCGAAGCTCCAGGCATGAACCGTGTAGATGGTGGGCGTGCGCGTAAGGAAGCCTGCGATTCGCCCAATCATCCCCGCTTTCGCCGTATGCGCGTGGATCAGATCGGGACGCACGGAACGAACCAATTCCAACAGCTCGCGGCACGCTCTGAGATCGCGGCCGGGATGAATCGGTTGTGTCAGGCTCGCAATCACGTAAACGCGTATGCCCGCGCGGCGCGCCTCTTCGGCGAGAAAACCCTCATCGCCCACCGCCAGCACCGGGGTACCCGCGCGCTGCAGCCGCATCAGCGTGAGCACATGCGCCTGTGCGCCGCCCCGTTCGCTTTTCGTAATGAGGTAGAGAATCTTCATGCGTTCGTCCGGGGCGATGCATGGGCGGCAAGGGATGGGGGGCCAGGAGAAGCGGTGGCAAGAGAAGGCGTCCGTTTCACGCGTCTGCGCGATGCCGTCTTGACCAGACAACTCTCGTAGATGGTTTCCCATCGCGAGACGATGTTCCCGATCTCGAACTCCTCGGTCGCGCGCGCGCGGGCCGCTGCGGCAAACTGCTCGCGACGCGTTCCTGGCATATTGAGCACCTGGTTCATCGCGGCTGACAACGCGTAATGGTTTCCAATCGGAACCACAAACCCGGTCTTCCCGCTCACCACCACCTCACCGCTCCCACCCGCGTCGGTGACAATCGCCGGCAATCCGGAAGCGGCCGCCTCCAGCAGCACCACCGGCATGCCTTCGATCCTGGAAGACATAACGAAAGCGTCGGCGGCGTGGTACCAGGAGCGGATGTCTTTTTGCGCGCCGAGAAACCGAACTTTCCCGGCCAGCGACAGTTCCTGGCGGAGTTGTTCCATTTGAGAACCAAGCGGGCCACCACCGCCGATGAGTAGCGTCCATGGCTTGTCCCGGAGCAAAGCGGCCGCGCGCAGGAGAGTGGGATAGTCTTTCTGCACCACCATGCGTCCTACCGCAAGGAAAGTAAACTGTCCCTCGGTAATTCCGAGTTCGCGGCGCGCGCGCTCCCGGCTACCGGCATCGGGTGCGAAGTGCTCGCAATCGATTCCGATCGGGATCACCGTCAGCCGCGCAGCAGGCGCCGCCTTCCGCCGAGCGTAGTGCCGGAATCCCGCCTCGCAGATGATCGTAGTCCGATCCGCCAGCCGGTCCGTGAGCCGGTAAAGCCACTCCTTGTGCCAGGTTGGCCCTCCGCGTTGGGACTGTTCGCGCGTACTGTGGGCGGTACACACCAGCGCGGGCATGGGCGCCAGCAGCCGCGTCAGGCGGCTCAGAAGGTTGGCATGCACCATGTGGCTGTGGACCACATCGGGCTGCAGGCGGCGGATCAGTCGCGCCAGTCGAAATAAGGCACGAGGATCCGGAACACCTCTGCGCATCTCGAGCGAATGGACTCCGATCCCCACCGCGGCTAACGTCTCAACATGAGCCTCGGGCGCGCAGAGCGACACCACATCCACCCTCCAACCTCTCGCGCGCAGCATCCGCGCGAGCGTGACCACCTGCGTGTCGGCTCCCCCGAAACCCAGGGAAGTAATTACCATCAGAATGCTTCGTGAAACGCCGTTCGGATGCGTGCCGTTTTGAGCTTCAATCATTTCCTGTAGCTCTATCGGCTGCTGTCTTCCGTTTCTTTAACGAACGCCCAGCTCTTTTTTCAAAGCGCCTACACAACTCTCGCGCGAGAGATTTTCGACGGCCGGCCCGCACCACAATTGAAATGCAAATTGAAAAGACTGTGATGCCGGCGCGCATCGCTGTGCTCGGCCTGGGTTACGTCGGATGTGTCACGGCGGCTTGCTTCGCCTCCCTGGGACACCGCGTAGTCGGCGTGGATCGCGACCTCCGCAAACTTAACAAGCTTGCCCACGGGCATGCACCCTTCTACGAACCGGGCCTGGAAGAGATCGTCGGCGAAACCATTCAGTCGGGCGCGCTGACCGTTTGCGAAGACCTGGGTACCTGCATCGACCGCTGCGACGTCGCAATGATTTGCGTCGGCACCCCATCTGAACCCAACGGAAACATGTCGCTCAGTCAGCTGCGGCGTGTGTGCGACGAGATTTCGGCTTACTTGCCCGGACGGGATCGCCCGTTGATTGTCGTGATTCGCAGCACCGTGTTTCCAGGTACCTGCGAACAGGTCATCCTGCCTGCGCTAGCCGATCACGCCATGGTTCACCTCGTGTTGAACCCAGAGTTCCTGCGCGAGGGCAGCGCCGTCGCCGATTTCCTGAATCCCAGTCTGGTGGTCGTTGGTGGCAGCGATCCAGATGCCGTCGCGCGGGTTGCCGGCCTCTACGACTCGCTCCGGGTCGAGCCCGTGCTCGTCTCGCTCGGGTCGGCGGAGATGGTCAAGTACGCGTGCAACTGCTTTCATGCCGTGAAGATCAGTTTCGCTAACGAAATTGGCACGCTCTGCGGTTACCTCGGCATCCCGCCGAACGAGGTCATGGAAACCCTCTGCGCCGATGTTCGCCTGAATACCTCCCCGGCCTACTTGAAGCCCGGATTTGCTTTCGGAGGAAGTTGCCTGCCCAAAGACCTACGCGCTCTTACCTATCGCGCATCCCGCATGGACCTGTCCCTCCCATTGTTGGGAAATGTGATTGCAAGCAACCAGGCGCACCTCGAGCGGGCCTTCCACGCCGTACTTGCGCTGCCAGCCAAACGGATCGGAATCTTCGGGCTGGCCTTCAAGGAAGACACTGACGACTTGCGTGAAAGCCCGGTGATCGCCCTGGTCGAATACCTGATCGGCAAAGGACGTGAACTGCGCATCTTCGATCCGCAGATCCGGATGGACGAGATCTACGGGCAGAATCAGCAGTTCGCGATCAATGCGGTTCCCCATATCGGGCGCTTAATGACTTCCACCCTGCAGGAAATGCTCGATGCTGCCGATCAGGTCATCGTGACCCAGCAGCCCCGTGCACAATGGCAGCAGAAACTGGACGCGAGCGGCAAGCCCACGCTGTGTCTTGCCGACCTGCTTCAAGTGAGCCGAACCGGCGCCAGCTCCACCGCTGAGGAAAGCCGTGCTATCGAGCTTGCGAGTCTATCCCGTGCGCTCTCCGAAAGCCGCGCCAAAGCCGATGCCGAGGTACTCGCGCATTGAGTCTGGTGGTGTGGCACACGCTTGAGCCCTGCTCCGCCGCCGCGCGCTACCCCCGCGAGATGATCACGGCCCTGACCGAGCAAGGCGTTCCCATTCACCTGATCTGTCCGCGCAACTACCAGTTCCGCGAAGAGCTCAGCCGCGACCCATTGATTACGCTTCACCTCACGCGGTCGCGCTCCGTCGATACGACGCGCGGATTGTGGACCAAGATCTGGACCAACACCCTTTTTCTGATCTCCTCGTGCCTGGCCCTCTTGCGCGTGGGCAGGAGAAAGGGGATCGTGCACTTTCAGCACGTCCTCCATTTTCCGTTTTCGGCACTGTTTTTCGCGAGCGCCAAACTCCGGGGCTGTACGGTCATCTTCACTGTTCACGATCCGGTTCCGCATAAGTGGCTCTTCCCCCGGCCCCTGCGCTGGATCGAACGCGGCAGCCTGCGCTGGGCCTATAACGTGAGTGACTCGCTGATCGTCCACAGTGAGCCCGGGAAGCGCGCGCTGATCGAGTACTTCGGCATTCGCGCAAACAAGATTCAGGTGATCGGCCGGGGCCCTTATCAACTCGGGGCGGGGTTGCTCCCCATGCCCGATTCACCCCAGTTCCGACTGCTGGTATTCGGGGCCATCCGTGAAAACAAAGGCGTGCACCTCGCCATCGAGGCCGTTCAAACCCTCTATCGCGAGGGCATGGATGTCAAGTTGACCATTGCCGGAGACGTTGCGAACGGAAAAGAATCCTCGTATTGGGGAACATGTTTAGAACTCATCGCTCGGGAGCCTGCGCCCATTCGCGTCCGTAAAGAATTTATTGCCGACGAACTTTTGCCGGAACTCTTTGCGGGCTGCCATTGTCTCCTGCTGCCCTACACCGCCTTCTTCTCCGATAGTGGAGTCGCGTTCATGGCTCTCGCGAACGGACGGCCGATCGTGGCCACGCGCGCAGGCGGTCTCGCGCCTCTTCTCGATTCCGCGGAACTCGGCGTCACCATTGATGAGACCACCCCCGAAGGGGTTGCCGCCTCGATCCGCCGAGCCGCGTCGTTAGGAGTTCCGGAACTGGCTCGCCTCGGGCGAACCGGAGCGAAGTACGTGAATGAGCAATGCGGCTGGCCGAAGTTCGCTCGTCAAACCCAGGAAATTTATGAATCGTACATGCCCGATCCCGATATCGCGATCGCGCCCGTACCGCTCGGCGCAGGAGGCAAAATGAACGTGGTTCTTCACACTCCGGAACCCAGATCAGGCGCGGCCCGCTACGTCTGGGAATTGGTCAATGCGCTCGCCGAGAGCAACGTGGCGGTTTCTCTGGTCTGTCCGCGGAATTTTCAGTTCACCACCGAATTAGAAGCGAACCCGGCCGTGACGCTTTATCCCACGCGGGAGCGCGTCACGTGTAATAGGCGACGCGTGCTCGCGCGCGTTCGCGACAACCTGGTCTTCCTCGCATCGTCCTTACGTCATCTCCTGCGCGCCGTTCGGCCTGGCTGCACTGTTCACTTCCAGTTTGTGCTCCACTTTCCGGTCGGCGCGCTTTTCTTTCTGGTGTCGCGCATGCGGGGTTGCAAAATCCTACTCACTGTCCACGATCCGATCCCGCATCGCTGGCTGTTCCCCGAACGTCTCCGCTGGCTGGAACGCCGCGCTCTGGCCTGGGCCTACGGAATGACCCACGGCCTTATCGCGCACAGTGAACCGGGCAAGCAAATCCTGGTCGAATACTTCGGTCAAAACCCGGCGAAAATCTTTTTGATTGCGCATGGTCCCTACGATTTGGGCTCCGGCGTGATGCCCATGTGGAACTCCGGAACCCTCGACCTTCTCGTCTTCGGCTCCATTCGCAGGAATAAGGGCGTTCATCTAGCCATTGCCGCCGTTCAGGCTTTGCACGCGGAGTCCGAAGCCGTTCGCCTGACCATAGCCGGTGACCTGGCGAGCAGCCACGAGCAGTCCTACTGGGCGGATTGCCGCGATCTGATTGCGCGCGCGCCGGTTCCGATTGTGGTCAAACAGGAGTTTGTTCCCGACGAGCAGCTCTCCGGCTTGCTGGCGCGTGCGCACGGCGTTCTGCTGCCTTACTTCGATTTCTTTTCTGACAGCGGCGTGGCTCAGATAGCCCTCGCCAACGGCCGCCCGATCCTTGCAACGCGATCCGGAGGACTCGGGCCGCTTCTGCAGCAAGCGGATCTCGGCATTCCCATCGAAGAGATCTCCGTGCAGGGAGTGATCGACGCAATCCGGATCGCGCTTCGTCTTGGCTTGGATGGCTTGGCGCGGTTGGGAGAAAACGGCGCCGCCGCGGTCAACAACCCGGGCGCAGGATGGAAACCGGTTGCCGCGAAAACAAGGGCAGTCTACGTTCACTTGAGTGAGGGACACACGGTCGTCGTCCCGCGCCCGCAAATCATCGAAAGGCTGCGGAGACCGTCCTGAATGCAAGCAGCGGTCATGGCAACCACCCCCACGTACAAGGGGCCCTTGGTAACCGGCTCAGACCGGTACAGCCTCTTCGCGCTTGGCGCTTTCATCCCGCTACTCATCGGTGTGTATTGGCCGCTCTATTGGCTACATCCGAGGGTAACCCCCCTGGTCTTTCGCCCCGCGGTTCTGCTATGCAGCCTAGTGATGGCCCTTTTCGGCATTCATCGCCCTCTCTCGCGGATGGAAACCAGATTAGCCGGATATTTGGCCCTTTTCGCCGCGCTTTGGTTCGGTACGGCTCTTACGGCCACCGACGTGGGCAGGGCCCTGGAAGGTTGGATCAAACTCGTCGCTCTCTGCCTGGTTGCCATTCTCATCAGCCGCGCGCTCCGCAGCCCATCCGTAACAAAGGGGTTCGGCTTCGGGATGCTTGCGGCGAGTATGATCGCCGCCGTATTCATCCTCTTCGCGTACGTCAGGTTAATTGGTCTGAGCGTCCCCACATTCGCGATAGCCCGGCAATTTAAGGGAGTGGCCCTTGACGCGGGCATCTCCCTCAATGCGATCGCGTTCACGCCCTTAGTGGCTTATATCTGCGGCATGTGCATTGTGCGGGCAAACTGGTTTTCTTGGTCCCTCGGTGCCGCTCTCTTAATCATCTGTTCGGCGTTCACAGGTTCGCGCGCGCCAATCGCTGTCCTGATCCTCACGGGAATAGTCCTACTGATCGCGAATGGAATCAGCAGCCGCCGTGCGGTTTCCCGTTTAGCCGCCGTTTTAGCCTGTGGAGCCATTTTGACCAGCGCCGTCGTTGTCACGCAAACGGTGTCTTTCTACAAAATGTCCGAGGTAACCGAAGGCCGCTGGGATCTGTGGTATATCGCGCTTCAGAAATTTTCCGAACGCCCGCTGGTGGGCTACGGGTTCGAATCCATCAACGACGACCTGTATGCACGCGAGCCCGGTGTCTATAAGTTGGAACGCAGGAAAGACCACAAATTCCCGGGAGGGTTTCACAACGAATTTATCGGCACTCTCGCTGAGGAGGGCCTCATCGGTTTTATCCCCGTGGTCGCCATCTTCGGGTTCTTGCTTCGGTCCTGCTGGCTGCTCGCATTTCGAAAATGGGGAACCTGGAGTAACGGTCAATGGGCGCTCACCGGGGCGCTGTTTCTGGCGATTCGCGGGACCATTGAGGTCCCCGGTCTCTTTGGATATGCGAACGGCCCCCCGGATTTCCTCGCCTACCTCTTTTTAGCTTTGGTCGTGAGCCGCTTCTCTATCGAAGAAAACTACGCGCGCGCCGCGGCCACTCAGATCCATAGCGTTGCCTTCCGCTTGGATGCCGAGCCTGAGCTTGCCCACGCTAGCGCGCGCGTGTCATGAAACCACGCAGCCGATTTGGCGCTCTGGCTGGCTTGCTGGGCTCGTCCGGGTTCCTGATGACGTATCACTACATCTCAAGGAAAGACAAAGAGCCCTGGACTCACCCGTCCAAGTGGGTGTCTTTTTACATCCGGCGTTTCTTCCGAATCACTCCGCTTTCTTACGCGCTGCTCGTCCCCTCTTACCTTCTCAACGATCCTCTCTCAAAGTGGAGGCATGTACTGCACTTGGCTTATCAGTCCACCATGGCTGTGCCGCCGGCGCCCCCCAGCACAGTCATGCACCTCGCGTCCCGGCTGATTTTCTTGCTGCGCATTGGGTTGATGGCTTTCTCCGCAACCGTACTCGCCACGGAGATGCCTCCGGCCACAGCCTTCACTCACCCCTCCCCGTTGCCGCTCAGCATCTTATGGTTTGCGATTGGGATGCTGTGGGCTGGGATCCTGTTTAGCGGCAGCAGCGCATCTGGGCTTGCTGAGCGAGTCCGGAAATTCCTTTCGAACGGCTTCAGCTCTTTTCTTGCCGATGCCAGCTACAGCGTTTACCTGCTGCACCTGCTGATACTTATTCCCATCGCGTACCTGCTCTGCGTGTACACGCATTGGATCGCGCCGGCGCGCTTTCTGATCGCGCTTGCGGTTACCGCATCCCTCTCCTACGGCTTAGCTCGGCCCCTGTCGATGCTCGAGCGCCGTGGCATTTCCTGGGGCAAGACCCTCGGCCGCGTTTCCCGGCCCGTGACTATTTCTGCCACACTCTAACCCAATCCACCACCATGGTCAGTTTGTCGGCCCCCAGCCCGGCCGTATTGCCATACTTCCATCCCACGCCCTCCTGCATTCCGAGTACGAGAAAGTAGTCCTGCCGATCGAAAACCGCCGGTGTCGGCTCGGAATGCAATGCCGCGTTATCCAGGTACCACGTCACTTTCCCTGGGATCCAGAGAACTCCGTACGTGTGGAACTGCGACAGATCAACACTGTCGGCGAGCGGAAAATTGTTTTTGGTTCCCGGGATGTCGCGCTTCCCGACCCAGTCGTGGATTGTGCCGTAATAGGTGTGCGGCTCGGCCCCCTGGCCCTCAAAAATGTCCAACTCCCCGGACTCCTTTACCCCCTGAGTGACCGCTTGTCCCTTCGCGTCCTGAACGGCGATCAACCACAAAGCCGGCCAGGCCCCTCTGACCACGTCCCACTTGGCCCGCACCTCAAAATATCCATAGCGCCAAGCCGTTGCGTGATTCCGATCGTGCGCAAGGGTCTCGATGCTCGTGTCCGGGGATACCTGGCCGGCTCGCCAGACCAAAGAGAGTTGCGAGCGTGAAGCCCAGACATTGCTGCGAGGAGCCGGATGATGGCTATACCATAGGTCCTCGTACCAGGTGTAAGAGCCGAGTCCATCCGGACTCAGGTCCACCTTATCGAATTCGTCCGAAAAGACCAGTTTGTAATCCTTCGCCTCGGACGGACGAGCCGACGCCTTCGACCAGGTTTGCGCCCAGCAGGGCGCCGTCAGAACGAGCATCGTCACGCCAAGTCGTGTGTTCATTGGGAACCAAGTCCCGATGAGATCTCACAATTCTCGCGACTCTCTCGCTTCAACTCAAAAACCCGCGGATGTTCGCGAGACAAAAATCTCTGCTTGTCTACTCCGTTTAGGATTACCTGGATTGTCATACGCCCATGGTGAGTGCTCTCAGGCAATCACCCGAAACGCCAGGAACACCGACCTACTTTATGCGCCTTAGTCCGTCCATTATTGCCTTACTTACCGCCCTCCCGCTCTGCGCGGATCAGTCTGGATCGTCATATACGGAGAGCTCATCGCGCCCCGCCGAATGGGCCCCCACCGCTCTCAATAATCTTTCGATCGAGCCGGTCGGCCCGGGAGATCTCATCGACATCTTCGTCGCGCAGTATCCGGACATTACGCGGAGCTACCGCGTTTCCGCTGCCGGCACCATCGAGCTCGCCGTCTTACGAAAGGCGATCGACGTCGATCACATGATGGCGGGCGAGATCGAGAAAGCCGTCGCTAAGGCCCTCGTCGATAGCCGTCTTATGGTGGAACCGGTGGTCTCGGTTTCGGTGATCGAATACCGGAGTAAGCCCGTGAATATTTCGGGCGCCGTACACCAGCCGGTGACCGTTCAGGCGATTGGCGGCCTGCGGCTTCTCGACGCACTCTCCAAGGCGAATGGTCTGGCGCCGGAAGCGGGTCCCGAGATCATCGTTTCGCGCCCGGAGCTGAATGGCATACCGGGCTACACCCGCACCATCTCGGTGAAGGAACTCATGGGCAATGCGGACTCCGCTCTGAACCTGTTCCTGCAGGGCGGAGAGCAGGTCCGTGTCCCTGTGGCCGATAAACTTTATGTGGCCGGCAACGTCAAAAACCCGGGAGCTTACGCCATGGACCAGTCCGGCGGCCTCACTGTCCTGCAAGCCCTCGCCCTCTGTCAGGGAACGCTCTCGTTCACCCAGCGAAACGCCGTCGTTTATCGCGCCAGCGCAGGATCCGTCAGGCGCCAGGAGATCGATATCCCGCTAAAAGCGATCATGCAGCGAAAGGCGAACGATGTCCGTCTGCTGCCTAACGACATTCTGTACGTTCCGGACGCCTCAGGCAGACGTATGAGCGCGACCGTGCTGGAACGCATCGTATCCTTTGGCGGCACTACCGGATCGGGTCTGATCGTCTGGGGCGTTCGATGATCCGGCTTACCGGCCCTACGCAGCGGAAAAGGATTTATGAACGAAACCAACGGTGAACCTGAAGTTTTAGAAAGACGGTCGGCTTCCCCGCCACTCGGCTTTCCGGCCGCTCCTGCATACTCCTTGGCCACCCTTTCACCTCCTCTTCAGCAGGCCTTTCAAAGAGAAGAGGAGATTGGCAAGGCTCATCTCCAGCGCCTGATGGACGCTGTCTATCGATTTCGATGGGCCGTTGCCGCTTGTATGCTCTTCGGGATAACCGCCACGGCCATCGTTACCAAGCACATCCAGCCGCTTTATGAATCGACCGTTAAGGTCAACGTCGAACGGCGCGGTAATGGCGGAGTGGTCGGCCAGCAGGCGTCGATGCCCGCCATTAGTTCGGACGTGGATCAGATGATGACCACCCAGGTCGAGTTGATTCAGTCCGACCCGGTTCTGCGGCCGACCACTGAGAAGTACCGACTGCTCGATCTCGAAAACCAGTTTGCCGGGCTGACGCCCGCCGAAGCAAACCGGCTGCGGGCGGCCCCCATCAAGCTGCGACGCCTGAAAGTAGCTCGGGAAAACAACACGTATCTCATCAAGATCAGCTATCGCGCCCACGATCCCCAATTGGCCGCGGATGTCGCGAATATGATCGCCGCGTCCTATGTGGCGCATGCTTTCGATTCCAGGGATCGTTCCTACGTTCAGGTGGCCGAGGCGATCCAGCGCAAAATGCGAGACCTCCAGTCCAAGATGCTTGCCGCCGGCGAGGCTCTGACCCGCTTCAACAAACAGATGAATATCATCGACCCGGAGCAGCGCGTAAACATGCTGTCGGCAAGGCTGCTTCAGCTCGATACCGACTTCACCTCCGCCCAATCGGACCGGCTCCGCAAAGAAGCTATTTTCGAGGCGACCAAGTCGGGTAAAGTGGCTGCCGCTCAGGTGTCCGCGCATGCCGCCAACCTCGAGGAACTGGTTCAGCACCTGAATGCCGCGCGCCAGGAACTGGCCGTTGTCCGCACCACCTACGCGGAGAACCACCCCGAGTACAAGCGCGCGCAAAGCAGAGTCGCGGAGCTCGAAACGCAATTCCGCGAGCTACGCATCAACACCCTGCAAAGGGTCGAAGAAGACTACAAGCAGGCCCTGTCCCGCGAAGAGATGGCGCGGAAATTGGTCGGTGAGACGAAGGGCGAAGCCGACCTTATGAACGCCAAGGCTTTCGAGTACCAACAGCTCAAAAGCGATGCCGACAACTATAAGAAAGTCTACGAAGACCTCCAACGCGTCACCGGAGAAGAAGAGATCAATCGCAGCTTCCAGGACGCGGTCATCCAGGTTGAGGACCCAGCACGCGCCGCCGCCAAACAAGCCTTCCCGGTACTCTGGCTGAACCTGCTGGCGGCAACCCTGCTTTCCGCTCTCGCCGGAATCGCCGGAGTCTTCATCTATGAATCGGTGGATACCAGGCTGCGCACTGCAGGCGATGCGGCTAAGCTCCCCAATGTCCGCGTAATCGCCTCTCTTCCCAAGCTGAAACAGGCGCGGCACTTTGGAAGCACGACCCAAACAAGACAACTGGTCGGGACGTTGCCGAAACAAAAGCGCACGCGCTTGCTGATGCAATATCACGAATCGATTCGCGCCCTGCGCAACAGCATCGACTTTGTTGAATCGAACACTTCCCTTCAATCGCTCCTCGTCACCAGCGCCGGGGCGGGCGAAGGGAAGTCCACCATAGCCGCCAACCTCGCTTTCTCTTACGCGCTGCTCGGTAAAAAGGTGCTGTTAATCGATGGCGATATGCGGCGGCCGGCTCTGCACCGGATTTTTGACAAACAAGCGGGAAATGGCCTGGCCGAATATCTCGAGCATCGGGGCGACTGGACCACGCAGTTGGTTAAGATCGCGCGCGAGCATTTGTTCCTCCTGCCGTCCGGAATCATGTCCGAACGCAGTGCCGACCTCGTGTCCACCGGAGTTGCCCAATTGCTTGAGGAAGCCTACAAGCAATTCGATCTTGTCATTCTGGATGCGCCTCCCTTGTTGAGTGCTCCCGAGTCGGCGCAAATGGCTGCGATCGCCAGCGGAGTTCTCGTCGTCACCCGCGCGAATTTTTCCCGCGCCGGAAAAGTCGCCGAAGCCTATGAGTTGCTCAACCGGGCCCGCGCGCGCGTGGTCGGAATGGTCATCGACGACGTGCTTGAGGGAGGCATGGAGAATTACGGTAGTAAAGTTCCCCAAGCCTTGCCCGAGGTGTCCTCGTAGCTCTACTTCACCAAGCCGTGAGAAAATTGTTCGGCCTGGTGACCTCCCGGTACTCGATGGTGATCGCTTTCACCATGTTGTTGGGAGCCGCTTTCAAGCTCACCGCCTTTGGCCGGGAGATGTTCATCACCTCCCGTTTCGGGCTGTCCGCGGCTACCGATGCCTATTTCAGCCTCCAACAACTGCCGCTCGCAGTCGCGTCGTTCATGTTCGGTCCGTTTTGCCGTGCTTTCACGCCCGCGTACGCCGACAGCCGGCGGACCGGATCCGCCGTGGAATGGCTTCCCGGACTCCTGCTTTACGCCACTGTGTTCGGATGCCTGCTCACCGCAGTATCGATTGCGCTAGCGCCCGTTCTCTTGCGTTTGTTTCTCGGCAATGTTGACCGTGGCGGCTGGTCCACCTTAGCGGTCGTGAGCCTCTGCTATTTGCCCATCATCCTGATCGGGTTGTTCGCCGGCATTGCCACGAGCTACGGCCGCAACCTATCGTCCCTTACCATTACGGGTCTCCCCTACCTGCTCATGTCCGCTACGTTGGGAGTTTTTTACCTCGCCGGCCACTTGGCGACTTGGGGTCTTCCCGTATCCCTGACCGCCGGATTTGCACTCACCGGCGTTCTCGCAACCGCAGGAATCCTGGGCATGAGAAACCGAAGTTTCATCAGACTTACCTATTTCGCCCGTGGAGAGTGCCGGCGTTCCGCGCTTTCGCCGGTCAACTCGCCGCTTCGTCGCTCGAGAACCTCGGCTACTCGGCCAATCAAATGTTGATTTTGTTCTGCATGGCCCGGGCTGGCACCGGTGAAATCTCGGCCAATAATTGCGCCTCGCGCATCGGAATGCTCGGCTTCAGTCTTTTGGTCCAGCCGCTCTCGCAACTAATGCAGGCTCGTTTCTGCATCACCTCCGGAGAGGAGCGCTCGAAGATCTTCCGCGGTTATCTCCTCGCGATGGCACTGGGGAGTGTTTCGCTTGCGCTCCCCGTCTGCCTCTTTCGCCACGATGTGATCCGTTTCATCTACCTTCACGGCAAGTTCTCAGCCGCCGCGCTGGATCAGGTAGCTGCGTTGCTACCCGCATGGCTCGCCTACTTCGTCGTCCTATCGTTAAACGTTATCGTGGGCCAGTACCTGTTCCGCGCGTCTCTGGGCCGAACCTTCACCCGGAACATGCTCTGCGGATACGCCTTTGCCAATGTCATCCGGTTCTCCACATTTGGCGCCGGCGGCCCTTGGATCATCTGGAGTTCCGCGATTGGTGATTCAGTCGCGCTCGCCGCCAATCTTTGGGCGTCGGCATCCATCGCGCGAGCGGTATCGGATCCCGCGAACATTCCGGAACGCCGAGCCGCTTAATAAGCCCCCGCGGCGTTGATCACCGTTTTGAAGGTCTGGATCAGGATTTTGAGGTCCATGAACGGCGACCACGAAGTCACATACTTGGCATCGAGGTCCACGCGTTGCTTGTACCCGGTGTCATTGCGGCCCGATACCTGCCACAACCCGGTAATGCCCGGCCGTACCGAGCAGTACTCGCGGTAAGCCTGTCGATAGAACGGAATCTCGGAATTCACAATCGGCCGCGGACCCACCACACTCATATCGCCCACCAGCACATTCCAGAACTGCGGCAGTTCATCCAGACTCGACTTCCGCAGGAACCGCCCCAGGCGGGTAACGCGCGGGTCTTTGCGCAGCTTCCTGTCACGTTCCCACTCCGCACGGGCTTGCGGATCCGATTCGAGTACCCGTTGCAGTACCGCTTCCGCATCCGGCACCATGGTCCGGAACTTCACGATGGCGAACGGCTTCCCTCCTTTTCCGATGCGGCGCTGACGGAACAACACCGGCCCTCGCGATTCGGCGCGAATCGCGGCCGCGCACAGCAACAGAAGGATGGAACACGCCACGAGTGCGAACGCAGCGAAAACGAAGTCGAAAGCTCTCTTGCCCCACTGCAGGAACGCGTTTTCCAGCGCGCTCCCGCTCGCGCCCCCGGCATCGATCGGACGCGAAAGGAAATCCGCTCCCGCCAGTGCGCCGTGCAAAGCCAGGAGCCCCTCGGCAGTGGGCCCGGGATGCCGGATCAGTAGTTCTAATGACTCGCGCCCTGGCCGCGTTGCGGAGTGTGCGCTCCGTTGCTCCTCTGTATGGGAAGTCTGGTCGCGGTCGGTGAGGTTGAAGGTCAGGGTGGCTGGCATTGTCTTCGCTCGCTAGGGATTTTCCATCCGGCTACTGTTATTCCGCCGGGCTGGGCACCCATTCGGAGGCTCGACGCAAAAACTTTAGAGACCCGAGGCGCCGGGACCGCCAATTCTGCCACTTTCTCCCGAATCCCGGCATCTCAGTACAATCAAGGCTGGCTGGCCCATGATTGGCGAAATCCGTGAGCTCGTAAAAACCATATTTCGCGAAGACCCCGCTGCGAAAAGCTCCTGGGAGATCGTCCTTTGCTATCCCGGCTCTGCACGCCGTCATCTGGCACCGCTTCGCCCATCGGCTTTACCAGCGCAAGTGGATGCTCCTCGCGCGCATGGTTTCCCAGTATTCCCGTTCGCTTACCGGCATCGAGATTCACCCTGGGGCTCAGATTGGCCGCCGCCTTTTCATCGATCACGGCATGGGCGTCGTCATCGGAGAAACCGCCGAAATCGGCGACGATGTGCTCATTTATCAGGGCGTCACCATCGGGGGTACCGGCCATGCTCACGGCAAACGGCATCCCACCATTGGCAGCGGCGTAGTGGTCGGCGCGGGCGCCAAAGTCCTCGGCAACATTCTCATCGGCAACCGCTCCAAGATCGGAGCCGGCTCCGTCGTTGTCAAGTCGGTTCCCGAAAACAGCACCGTGGTCGGCATTCCCGGGAAAGTCGTCCGCTCGCGCGAGGAGAAACGCTGCGTCCTCGAACACGGCAATCTGCCCGACCCCGAAGCCCAGAGCATCGCCGCTCTAAACACGCGCGTTGCCGACCTGGAGGAGATGGTTCGCCAGCTCCTCGAAACTCCCGATCCCGAATCGCTCGTCGCCGGCAAACGCTAACCCGCCTTCATGCTCCCGGCTCTGCGGCGCGACCTCGACATTATGCCGTCGCCCGCGCCCGATCAGCCCGGCATCCTGATCCGCGATCCCCTCGGGTATTCCGAACGCATGCTTGTCATCCCCTGGGTTCTGGCGCGTTGCCTGGACCTCTTTGACGGTTCCCACACCGAACGCGATCTCCGCAGCGCCCTGGTCCGCGAAACCGGCGCCCGCGAAGTCACTCCCATCCTGACCCAACTGGTTGCCGCCCTCCGCGAAACCGCCTTCCTCGACGACGAGGTGTTCGCCGCCGCCCGTGACCGCAAGCTGCGCGCGTTCGCCGCACAGAGCACCCGCGTCGCCTCCCATGCCGGCGCGGCCTATCCCGAGGATTCCGAGGAACTGGACCGCTCTCTGCGCTCCTATATCGATCCGTCCGAGCTCGAACCCAACAGCCCCGTCACCGCCATCGCCGCCCCCCACGTCAGTCCGTTCGGAGGCTGGGAGTGTTACCGCGCCGCTTACCGCAGACTCCCGCGCGGCCTCTCTGACCCCACCTTCGTCATTTTGGGCACGTCGCACTATGGACCCATGGATCTATTCGGGCTCACGCGCAAACCCTTCGAGACACCGCTCGGCCTCGCTCAGCCCGATCTCGCTCTCATCGACCGCCTCGCCACGCAAGCCGCCCCCGGCATCACCCTGGAGGATTACCACCACTCCGTCGAGCACTCCATCGAGTTCCAGGTCCTCTTTCTCCAGTGGCTCTACGGCCCGCAAGTCAAAATTGTCCCGATCCTCTGCGGTTCCTTCGCCCGCAGCATTTTTTACGGCGG
>CAWFCA010000006.1:0-122287 GCA_963814235.1 Bryobacterales bacterium
GGCGTTTGGTCACCGGTTCCACATAGAGCAGCGTGTGCTCCACCGGCAGCACCAGCGTCTGACCGCGCAGGACCTGCGAGCCCTGCTGATTCCACAGCGTCAGATCCTTCGAAATGTTCTGGTCCTGATTGATGCGCGCGGCTGATCTGCATCGGGCCCAGAGTCAGTTCCTGTTTCGAAAGCTGAAGCACCCCCACCTCTCCCAGATTCTCGCCATCGCAGCGCGCCAGCATCACGCCGATCAGGTTCTCCTTCGGTAGCGGCGTGAAGGAGGTCATCAGCAGGAACTCGGGCTTGTCTCGCCCGGGAGGGTTGCGACAACATAGGTCGGCGTCACTGGCTGCGGCTGCCGTTCTGGCCCGAGACATAACGCGCCAGGTCCCATAAGTCCTCATGGTTATAGAACGCCTGCGGATTCAGCATGTGGTACGTGCGGTACATCTCCGCCTGTACGCGGAACAGCAGTTCCGGATAGCGCGCGTGCGCGCGCAGATCCGGCCGGCATCGCGCGACTCGGGTGAAACAATTCCGGAAACAGATCGCGGTAAGCCTGGATCACGGGATCCGCGGCATCGAACATATAGAGGTGCGTTTGCCGTCGTAAGCATCGACGGTCGCCTTCACCGAATTGCGGATGTAATTGACGTTCCCCATCCGGCATTTCGATCGCGCGCGCGTAAGGATGCGCGTCATGGTCGTGTAGCCGTCCACCATCCATACCAGCCGGCCCTCGGCCGTGATCACCAGGTAGGGGTCGGGGTCCCACTGCAAGAACGGAGCGAGCTCGACACGCGGTCGCACAATGCGGCTGTGGATCATCATCCGGCTGTCCGGGGTCAGATAACCGGTCAGCAGAATGTTCGCATCGCCCTGATGGATCGCTGCGGCGAGGCGCATCGGGAAGGAGGAAACGGGAAATCCGCCTTTGCCGTCGTAACGCGTCTTCACGTTGTCGGCGCCCGACGGATAATCAAACTCTTCCTGCGCGGTACGCACAAAACGGGCTCATGCGTGATCTCGCCGTAGTAAATCTCCGGCCGCGACGATCTTCAGACTCGGCGTCTTGATCTCCGGAGGCATGTTCTCGACCAGATAAACCGGCAGGCCTTCCGGCGTGATCTTGCTGACTTCGGCCAGCGCCAGGCCGTAGCCGTGCGTATAGATGAAATGCGGGTTGATCCAGCTCGCGCGGTCATCGGGGAGCTGAGTGATATCGAGCTCGCCGGGGCCAGTAGTACCTGGCGGTATTGGCCGTCGATCGTGTAGCGGTCCACGTCGGTGGGCGTCGTGAACACATAGTAGGTGCCGCAGCGCCTGGCTTTGCGTCACGGTATCGTGAAACGCGCGCCAGTCCCACAGCCGTACATTGTCGAGAAGATCGTGATGCTTGACCACGTCGAGGGATCCCGCCGCCGAGTCGGTCTTGTATTCGACCGCGGTCACCCGGTTTTCGATGCCATAGGCGCTGCGCGTGGCGTGGATATGTGCGTCAATGTAAGGCGCTTCCAGAGAAATCTCGTTCGGCTTCACATAGAGGGCCGATGTCAGGGTGGGAACGAGCCACGAAATCGGAAGCAGGACAGCCATGGCCAGAACCAGGCGCCAACGCCCGAAAGAGGCAAAGACGGCGGCGGCCACGCAGCCGAGGACCAGCGCCCATTGCAGCGGAAGAGTGACATGATCCTCGAGCCAGTCGATCCCGGCCATGAAGCCGTGCTCGTGCCAGACCATCTCGTACCGCCCCAGGAAGTAGCGGCACGCCAACGCCAGCAACACGATCGCGAGGACGCCCCGCAGGAAGCGAGATTCCAAACCTCCCGGCAGGCGCAGAAACGACAGGTCGATCTCCCGCACATCCCGCAGTTCTGTAAAGCGGAATCGCAACTGCCACACGCGCGCCGCTATCCAGAACAACAGAGCGCAAACAATGGCCAGGGACAAAAGGTAATTGCGCAGCGCCGAGTAGAAAGGCAGATCGAAAAGGTAGAATTTGAGAGGCAGGTGAAAGACCGGATCGTGAAAAGCCCCGGGGGCGTCGACGATGTTGCGGCTCCCGAAGTACCGGACGATGGTCCAATTCTCCAGGCTCGAAGCCGCCACCAGCCACGCCAGTAGCAGAAGGCCGATGCTTGCCAGCCACACGTAGTTGCGATGCGCCGGAATCCCTACTCCCGAGAAATGCATCGCTCGCCAGTGGGTAAACCAAAGAACAGCAAACGCGGCCAGGGTTGCCACCGTGAGCGGCGCGTACGCGTACGTGAATAGCCCGAGCCACGTTTCGAGCTGGCCTAATTCCTTCCACCACGCGTATTCGAGCGCCAATGCCGAACCCTCACGCAGCACAAAGAGGACGGCGACGGCGAGTACAGCGAGCCAAACCAGGCGTCCTGGCCGGGCACGCCGCGCCGGGCGATCAAACAGGACCTGTTCCATGTGTTCGGAGTTTATCAGTTACGACCCGGGATCGTCTCACAGCCGGCGAAGCCGTACCTGCTCCATTTCATGGCCTTCACGCTTACGCAAGATGAGTTGGGCGCGGTCCCGGGTGGGAAGAATATTCTGGCGCAGATTCGGCCCGTTGATCTCCCGCCAGATGGAACGCGCGGTTACCGTCGCTTCCTGCGGCGACAGATCCGCATACCGGCGGAAGTAGGATTTCGGGTCGGTGAAGATGGTCTCGCGCAGCTTCAGGAACCTCGATACGTACCATTCTTCGATGGTCGCTTCGCTCGCGTCCACATAGATCGAAAAATCGAAGAAGTCGCTCACGAAGGCGCGCGGGCGGGATCCGTTTCCGCCCGGCTCACGCGTCTGCAGCACGTTCAGGCCTTCGAGAATGAGAATGTCGGGCCGGTAAACGCGCTGGTACTCGCCTTCCACAATGTCGTAAGTGAGATGTGAGTACACCGGCGCCGACACCTCCGGCTTGCCGCTCTTGACGTCGGTTAAAAAGCGCACCAGGCGCCGCTGGTCATAGCTTTCCGGAAATCCCTTGCGCCGCAGCAGCCCCCGTTCTTCGAGGACCCGCGATGAATAAAGAAAACCGTCGGTGGTCACCAGATCGACCTTCGGATGATCGGGCCATCGCGAAAGCAGAGCCGCAGCACGCGCGCGGTGGTACTCTTGCCAACCGCAACGGAGCCCGCAATTCCAATGACATAGGAACCCTGGGCAGGCAGATGCCCCAGAAAAGCGTCGGTGGCCTGGTGAAGCGACTGGATCGCGCGCACGTACAAGTTCAGAAGGCGCGAGAGCGGCAAATAGGTGTTGGAAACCTCATCAAGCGAGATCTGGTCGTTGATGCCGCGCAGGGCGGTGAGATCGCTTTCCTTCAACGGCAGGGGCGTGGCGGCCCGAAGTTGCGCCCATTCGTCGCGGGTGAATTGCAGGTATCGGCCGCTCTGCGCCGCTTCGACCGTCACCCCCCTAGACTAAACCGGCGGGCGGGGACTACTGCGCCGTGAAGTAGGCGATGCCCAGAAACTTCGAGGTGGCGCCTTCCGCATAAATCGTATTCATTCCCGGGACGGCCCCTGCCGGCACAGTCGTGGACATACCGGAAAAGTTCCCGTTCGCATCTGCCGTCACACTCCCGAGATAGACCTTCGGGCTATGCCATGTTAGATAGACCAGCTCATTCGGCTGGAAACCGGATCCAGCGAGAGTAATTGGCGCTCCCACCGCACCCGCATTCGGGCTGGAAGCAGCCAGAGGCACGTTGTAGACATACGCGGCGCCCATCGACACCGCCTTAAACGGAGCTCCCAAGATAACGACGCTGCCACTGAATGCCACGGCTCTCCCCAGTTCGTCGGAGGTGGCCCAATCCTGCGCAATCAACTTCGTCTGAAACGTCCAGGCGCTTTGCTGGCGCAGAAACAGGTAACCGGCTCCGGTTCCATACCCCCGAAACGGTGATCCAATCAGAGCCATGTCTCCGCTGACGCTTACCGCGGATCCGAAATTATCCTGCGGGGATCCGGAAGCATTGGTCAGCTTCGCCTGCTGTTGCCACTGCGTTCCACTTTGGACAAACGCATAAGCCGCTCCCAGGTTGGCATTGTTATAAGCGCCAACCAGCGCCGTGCCGCCGCTAAGCGCCACGGCGCTGCCGAATTCGTCGAAGGCTGCCCCGTCCGACGCGGACAACTTTGCCTGCTGGGTCCATTTGCCGCCGCTCTGCGCAAACACGTACGCCGCACCGTTACTGGCGTGATTCCGCGCACCCACCAGAGCCGTGGTCCCGCTTACCGCGACTGATACGCCGAAGCTATCGAAAGCCGCGCCGTCGGACGCGGTTAGCGTAGCCTGCTGCTTCCATGTGACGCCGGTTCTCGTGAATACATAGGCTGCACCGTTTAAATTCGCCGCCTGAGGCGCTCCGATTACCGCCACGTTTGCACCCAGCGATACGGAATAGCCAAACTGGTCTGAAGTCAGACCGTTCGCCGCCACTAATTTTGCCTGCTGCGTCCACGTAGTCCCATTGCGAACGAAAACGTAGACAGCGCCAATTGAGCCCAAGTTCTCGAACGCGCCGACCAGCGCTGTGTCTCCCTTTAGCGCGACGGAGCTGCCGAAATTATTGAAAGAGGCGCCGTCCGCGGCCGTGAGTTTCGCTTGTTCGGTCCACGTCGCGCCGGTCTTTACGTAAACATAAGCGGCACCTGTGAAACTCGCATTTCCAAAGGCGCCGACGAGCGCGGTAGTTCCGTCTACCGCCACCGAGTACCCGAAGTCGTCGCCAGCGACACCGTCGGGAGCGGTCAATTTCGCCTGCTGGACGGCTGTGCCTGTCGCGGGGTAAATGACGTTCGCCTCTTCCAATGGCCGCGCCTGCGACACGCTGGACAACAGTGTGAAAACCAGGATGGGATGGATCAGAATAGGGCGTGCGGCGGTCGCTGGTTTCATTGTGGAAAGCATTCTATTTAGTGCCTCGTACCGTCTTCGTCAGTGTATCGTTAAATACATTCTTGTAATCGTTCCCATTACAGATTTCCGGCGCTTTTTTTTCTTGAGGCCTCCGATTCACGCCCTCCTTAACGGCATTTCCCCTGCATCTTGAGTTACTTAGAGCCTAAACGGCTGGCAGCCGGACAATCACCGTCTACTTTGGGCTTAGAGGGCCGATGACAAACATCAAAATTGCAATTTCAAATGAGAGCACAGTGGTGGGCGGCAGGGATCTGGCAAAGGCTGTGATCGCCTTTCAGCAGCAGGTGATCGCCGATTTTGCTCCGTTATGGGGAATCAACGCCGAACTGGTTCTGGTCCATCCGGGGAAGCAGCCGCCCGCCACCGCCTGGCAACTCGTCATTTTGGACAACGCGGACCAGGCGGACGCCCTGGGCTATCACGATCTCACTCCATACGGTCTCCCGCTCATGAAGGTGTTTGCCCTGACCGCCGCCAACGACGGCGTTTCCTGGACCAGTGTCGCGAGTCACGAGATTTTGGAAGCGCTTGCCGACCCCTATATCGATAGCACCGTTTTCGTCGAGGCCGGAACTAACGGCGGACGTCTCTGGCCCATGGAGATCTGCGACCCGGTGCAGGGCGACGTTTACAATATCGGAACCGTTGAGGTCTCCGACTTCGTCACGCCGGCCTGGTTCATGTCCACACCGCCCGCTTCCGCGACTTTCGACTTTCTCAAGCTGACCAGCCAACCGTTCGACATCCGTCCCAACGGTTATATGGAGTTCTATGACGTGCAGGGAACGGGATGGAAGCAAATCAACGAGGACCGGCATCCGGGCCTCGGGAATTAGCCAACAGTCTTACTTGATTTGAACCAGTTGACCCGCCTCGCTGGTTTCAACGGGAGCGGAAATGGTTTGGGGTGCGCGCCAGAAATCCATATAGGATGTGTAATGCACACAAGCGATGGTGCACTTTGGCGCACACCCCTTAACGGTCAGGAATTCCCTCTTGATATCCGCGATCGTGTATTGTTCGAGCGGGATCGCCGGGTATCCCCGCTGCTGGGAGCAGTAGTGCACAAGACCGTCTTCGCAGACATAGAGGTACCGTGCTCCGGCACGGCATTTCCACGTATTCTCCACACCGCGGGCAATGTTGTCCTGAAAATAGTTTAACCGCGCATAGTTTCTTTTCCCCAGATTCTTCACCTGGAGATAAATGCTCTGCTCTTCTTCGCTCAGCGGCTGCAACTGCCCCTCGTGGTCATGAATGATGCCGACCGTGGAAGAAAAGCCCAACTCGACCGCGCGCCGCGCGACCACCAGAGCGTCCGCGGGATGGGTGATTCCTCCACCCACCACCGAGTTGATATTCACGTGAAACTCGGCATGTCCAGCCAGCATCTCGAGGCGCGGGTCCAGTGTCTTCAGGCTCTTCATCGACACCTTATCGGGCTTGATGTTATCGATGCTGATCTGCATGTGATCCAAACCCGCGCGATTCAGCCGTTGAATCCGGTCCACATTCAGGAGAAACCCGTTGGTAATCATCCCGGCGATGCGTCCGTGGCGCCGGATGCGCGCAATCAGATCGTCCAGGTCCGGATGCAGTAGCGGCTCGCCGCCGCTGAAAGAGATGATCGATGTCCCTAACTTCGCCAGTTGATCGATGCGTGCCAGCATGCGATCGGTCGGCACGGGTTTGGAAAAGTCATCGTACTCGTTGCAATACTCGCAAGCTAAATTACACCGGCGCGTAGGGATGATGTGCGCCAGCACGGGGTGGTCCGTCGAGCGCAAGCCCTTGGCCACCATCCCCCATTCCCGAAGGCGGCGGGCGGCGGCTTTGCCGTCTCGTCTCAGGCGGAAGGGGATCTGTGGCATGTTCAGAAACAACAACTACAGCATACCCCTTGGCCCGCGAGGGCTGCTCAATCAGATCGGGCATCTACTGCTTGATCATCACCAGAGTCTGATCGGTTTCTCCGCGAGGACTCGTCAGGTGGCGATTCAAATGTAAGCTCTTTCGATCCGGCGCGAGCGACCAGCGCTCCTTATAAGACACGGGTTTACCGCTCCGTTCTCCAGAAAAATCCACGGTCAGAACGGTCCCGTCCCAGTGGGCTTGCGTCTTCATCGGGGTGCCCAAAACCTCGTTGTCCTTTTGAGTACCGTCCAGGGGAATGTGCAGCACAACCCCTCTTCCTTCGCGGTCGCGATGAACCACCAACTCGGATTCCGTTTGCGAGATCTGATCAGTGATGGAGGAAACCTTCGGCATCATCCCGAAGTTGCTGCTCGCCGGGTCCATCTTCCATGTCCCTATAAAGCTCGGATGCGCGCCTGCCGATAAAACGATCGGGCACACGATAGCCGTGAACAGGACACTCCATTTCCCCAGACTCCAATGTCCCGATTCGAACAGCACCCGCATAGATCTGATTCTATCGTCTTCTTCTGAAAAATGCCTCTTGCCGGAATAGGATTGACGCGGCTATACTTTGCTTTTTGTAGCGGAACTTCGTAATGATGGCTATCGACGA
The DNA here is from genome assembly GCA_963814235.1 of Bryobacterales bacterium. Classification (GTDB taxonomy): domain Bacteria; phylum Acidobacteriota; class Terriglobia; order Bryobacterales; family Bryobacteraceae; genus Bog-113. Next base: position 7,469 of record CAWFCA010000006.1, read on the forward strand.
AACCGATCCACTCGCTCCTCAACGCGAGGCAGCCTTTTTCTACGGGCTGTTCCTGCGCGGTCACTCTCTCGATGCGCTGCGCCAGGACATCGACATCTCCCCCAAAGTGCGCGACAAGTGGCGCCGGGCCAAAGACTTTCAGGCGGAATTTCTTTCCGACCTGGAGCGCGTCTATGCCTTCCGGAAACGCGTGCTAGTGGTTTTCGACGCCCTTGTCCATACCGAGTTGATCAACTCGCAGCAGCGCGCGCGGCTGCAATAAGCCCCTCGAACAACCGGAGCTGCGCCGGGTCGCTGCCCGTCATATTTTCAGGGTGCCACTGGACCGCCACCGCAAACTTGAGATCCCCCCGTTCCAAACCTTCGACAATTCCGTCCGGAGCTACCGCGGTGACCGCGATTCCCGCCCCCACCTTGCCCACGGCCTGATGATGGCGCGAGTTTACCGGCGCTTCGATGGCCTCCAGCAGTCCCGCCAGGCGGCTCCCCGGCGTCACTCGCACCCGGTGCGCAGGAATGGATTTGTCTGCGCTACGCGTGCGGTGTTGCTCGATATCCTGCAGCAAGGTACCCCCGTGAAAGACATTAAAAAGCTGCAGGCCCCGGCAGATGGCAAGAACGGGCTTATCCTCCGCGAGCGCTTCCCGCAGCATCGCCTGCTCCATCTGGTCCCTGCTATCGTCCGGGAGTTCCGTCTCGGGCGCCGGTTCCTGTCCATAGAGCGCCGGATTCACATCCACCCCACCGCTGATTACAAGGGCGTCGAAGCCGCGCATTGACGTCTCGCCTCCAGGAGCTACCGCCACCGCTTCTCCGCCCGCTCTCTCCACGGATTCTAAGTAAGCGTCCACGTTGTAGCCGGCATCGTGCGTCACCGCCACGCGGGGCCGCCGGACGACGCTATCCTCGATCATCCTTCTTGGTTCTCCCTATTTCCCTCGTGGTACTCTACCGCGAAACGTTTCCTCTATGCGTGCTCCCGCAGTGGCCCCCCATTACAAGCACCTCGATCTGCTCATCCATATCTTCGTGGTAGTCCTTCTGGTCTCGAATCTGGTGGCCGCGAAGATCACGCAGATCGGCCCCCTCACGTTCAGCGGCGCGCAGATGCTTTTCCCCCTCACTTACATCTTCGGCGACATCTTCACTGAGGTTTATGGTTACGCGGCATCGCGGCGTGCCATCTGGATCGGCTTTCTCGCGTCGGCCCTGCTGGCCCTGCTCGGCCTCTTCGCGGTCGCTCTTCCACCAGCACCGAGCTTTCACAATCAGGCCGCCTACGCGACTATTTTCGGGATCGTCCCCAGAGTCATCGCTTCGAGTCTCATCGCTTACTGGGCCGGTGAATTCGCCAACTCCTTTACACTAGCCAAACTCAAGCTGCTCACCAATGGCAAACATCTCTGGACGCGCACCATCGGTTCCACGATCGTGGGCCAGGGAGTGGACACCATTCTGGTCATGACGCTGCTGTTCGCGGGTACGCTCCCGCCAGCCGTTATCCTGAACCTCATCGCTTCCGGATACGCCTTCAAGGTGGTTTACGAGGTTCTCGCTACGCCGCTCACCTACAAAGTCGTGAACTTTCTGAAGCGAAGCGAGGGCGTGGATGCGTTCGACCGCGATACGGACTTCAATCCGTTTCGCGCGCACGCCGCTTCACCCGCACCTCTCTCGCAATAATAAGAGCGTGCCCTTCCCCATTCATCGCGGCCGGCGCCTGCGATCCAGCGAACCCATGCGCTCCCTGGTGCGCGAAACCCGCCTTGACCCGGCCCAGTTGATCCTGCCTCTATTTATCTGCCCCGGAGAAAGCGTGCGGCGCGAGATCGGCTCCATGCCGGGCAACTTCCAGCTCTCCATCGACCAGTTCGTGCGCGAGTGCGAGGAGGTGCGATCTTTGGGCATTGGCGGTGTCATGCTCTTCGGGCTTCCCGAGTCCAAGGACGAGTCGGCATCCGGCGCTTACGACGAAAACGGGATTGTCCAGAAAGCGTTGCGGGCCGCGAAATCCGCCGTTCCCGGGCTCCTGCTCATGACCGACGTGTGCAACTGCGAGTACACCAGCCACGGCCATTGCGGCTTCGTCGTCAACGGCGACGTCGATAACGACGCTACGCTCGAATGGCTTAGCCGCTCCGCCGTGTCTCACGCACGCGCCGGGGCGGACATCGTCGCTCCTTCTGACATGATGGACGGGAGAGTCGGCGCGATCCGGGCGGCTCTCGACCACGCGGGATTCACAGCAACTCCGATCCTTTCATACGCGGCCAAGTTCGCCTCCGTGTTTTACGGACCCTTCCGCGAGGCAGCCGATTCGGCCCCCCAGTTTGGCGATCGGCGTACCTACCAGATGGACCCGGCAAACGCGCGCGAAGCGATGCGCGAAATCGCCGCCGACATCGAAGAGGGCGCGGATATGATCATGGTAAAACCGGCGCTCGCTTACCTGGATCTGATTCGGGAAGCCCGTCAGCGCTTCGATGTTCCGATTGCCGGTTATCAGGTGAGCGGGGAGTTCGCCATGATTGTCGCGGCCGCGCGCAACGGCTGGATCGATGAGGAACGAGCCATGCTCGAAACACTGACTTCTATCCGCCGCGCGGGAGCGGACCTAATCCTGACCTACTTCGCAAAACCCGCTGCACGCAAGCTCGGTTAGCGATTTTGCTAAGCTTGAATCTCTATTCCGAAGGCCAGGTAGCTCAGTTGGTAGAGCAGCGGACTGAAAATCCGCGTGTCGGCGGTTCGATTCCGTCCCTGGCCACCAACTTCCCCGCCCGGCCTTTTTCGTGAAAATTTATTAGGCGCTGACGTTGCCGCCTTGCGGCACCAACTCCGTGTGTCTCCGGATATAGCGGCGCACGCGGCGTCTTCGACGGCGGACACGGCGGCGGTATTGTATATCGGACATCTCCACGCTCGTGCCTGAACCTTGAGGATGGTACACGGCGGGAATGATTTCATCGGCTGAAAGGATGCTCAGGGATGCGAAAAGCGGAACCAGGAAGAGGAGACGTTTCATGTATTTTCCTTCAGCCGCGTTTGAGCAAAAGAATGGCCGTTCTCAGTGTGTCGCTTTAGGTGTTTCGTTTTGTCCACACTTGCCGTAAATTTGTTTTGTCTTTCTAAACCTCAGAAAGAAAGGGATTTAGCTTGGCTTAAGCTCCTGGATTCGGCTCCCGAAAGCCGCATTTGTGCCATACTTAGGGCGGAAACGGCAAATCTCTGCGATGTCCCAGTTGAACGAGGCAATCGCTCGTTATCATAAAATCTTAGAATCGGAACCGTACCGCGATCTTTCCTGGGTGAAAGATTTGCAGGAACGGATGGAAGCCGGTGAGCTTTCCTCAGGCGGCCGGCTCATGTGCCCTTTCCTGCGCCCGAATTTCGTGACGCGCCGCCAGTATGAAGCTCTGGTGAAGGCAGGCGAGGCTTTGCTTTCGGCCAATTACCGGATGCAACAGATTGCGCTGGCCAGCCCGCGTCTCCTGGCAAAGCTGGAACTTCTGCCGGCGGAGAAAATGTTGGCTGCCATTGATCCCGGCTACAACATTCCCGAGGTCTCTTCCAACCTCGATCTTCATTTTAATAACGGCTCTCTGCAAGTGACGCAGTACAGCGGCGATGCTCCGACCGGATTGGCCTACTCGGAGACACTCGCGGGTATCTTCTACGATTCTCCTCCCGTCCGTGAATTCCGCCGGAAATACAACCTCACTAGCGTGGGCGGCAAGAAGCCGTTTATCACTGCCATTCTCGAGGCCTACACCCAGTTTACGGCCCATCGCCTCACCTTGTCGCAGAATGGGAACGGATTTCACTCGAACGGAAATGGCAAGCGCGCCGTTAAGCTTCCCAGCATCGCCCTAGTCGAGTTTCGTCAGGTCACGCGCAAGAGCGAGTTCGAGTTGTTCCGCGATTACTTCCGGCAGAACGGGTACCAGGCGGAGATTATTTCCCCGGAGCAACTCGAATACAGGCATGGAAGGCTTTCCAGCGGACGCTTCGAAATCGATCTCGTTTACCGGCGCTTCTCGGTTCAGGAGTTCCTGCAGAAGTTCGATTTGACGCATCCCCTCGTGAAGGCGTATCGGGATCTAAAGGTCTGCATCGTAAATAGTTTCCGCTCCGAGATGGCTCACAAACGGGCGATGCTGGCGCTGCTCACCGACGAATCTCTGATGGCCAAGTTTCCGATCGCGGAGCGAAAAGCGGTCCGCGAGCATGTCCCCTGGACGCGTATTCTGGCGGCCGGAAAAACGACTTACCGGGAAGAGCAGATCGATCTATTGGAGTTCGTCCGCGCGCATCGCGAGACCCTGGTCGTTAAACCGAATAGCGATTCCGGCGATGGCGCGGTAGTGATCGGTCGCGATCTCGACCAGGATTCCTGGGAGCGGGCCATTCGCCAGGCGCAGCGCTCGCCGCACGTGGTGCAGGAGCGCGCCGAGCAGGAGCAGTTGCTGTTCCCTTTGATCAGCTATGGGCACCTCGAGTTCCGGCAGATGACGGTGGATGTGCAGCCTCAGGCGTTCCTCGGCAAGGTGTCGGGCTTCTCGAGTTGGCTAAGCGCGGCCGGAAACGGGGGCTTCTCCACTTCGAGCGGAATCACCCCCACGTTCATCATCGATACCAAATAGTTCTTCGGTGAACGGCAGCGCGTCAGGCAGTGCGCCAGATACCGGAGCGATTCCAAATTCCTCGAATTTGCGGGCCGTCGTCAAAAGCCGGGTCTCCATGCTGGATCGGCCCTTTTCATAGGCCTGGACGGCATTCTTCAGTGACCTGCCGATCGCTTCATAATGATCGGTAAACACCTTGATGCGGCCGTAGAGTTCCGCGCCGAGGCGGCGGATCTCCTGCGCATTGCGCGCCATCTGCTCCTGCTTCCACCCGTAAGCCACCGCTTTCAGCAGTGCGATCAACGTGGTGGGAGTCGCCAGGATCACGTTATTCTGAACCCCGTACTCCAGCAGTTCACCATCGACCTGCAGGGCTGCGCTGAAGAAGATTTCTCCCGGCAAAAAGGCTACGACAAACTCCGGCGAGCACTGCAATTGCGCGGAATAGGCTTTACTCCCGAGCGCCTTCAAGTGCGCCCGAATCTGCCGGGCATGCTCTTCCAGTTTCAACTTGCGCGGACCTTCTTCGGTCAGCTCGCAAGCCGCTAAGTAAGCGGTCAACGGAACCTTGGAATCGACGACGATCTGTTTTTCATTCGGAAGTTGGATGATCAGGTCGGGGCGCAACCGGTTTTCCGCGCCGGCGATCATTCGGCTGCTCCGCAAAATCGCAATAGGCAATCATCCCCGCTAATTCGACGACACGCCGCAACTGGATTTCCCCCCAGCGTCCCCGCGCCGTGGGGCTGGCGAGCGCGGTACCGAGCTTGCGCGTTTCCGATTCGAGACTCTTCAGTTGCGAGGTCAGGACCGCGTAAGAGCCCAGACGGTCGGCTTCCACCTGCGCCACGTGCTGCTCCACTTTTTCCAGGGCTTGGCGCAAGGGCTTTACGAGTTCATCGATCGCTTGTTGCCGCCGTCCCAGGTCATGCGCGGAGTCGCCTTTCAGACGTTCGAATCGTTCATTCGCAAGCTCGAGAAATTGGGTGCTGTTGTCGCGAAGAACAGACGAAGACGCGGCACGGAAGGCGTTGGCCATCTCGGTTTTGGCCGCTTCCACGGTCGCGAACCGCCCCTTCATCTCGCCGAGCGTGGACAACAGGCGGGCGTTTTCTTCGCGCAGCGGCTCCAATTGGGAGAGTTGACTGCGCTGTGCGTTCAAGCGCTCACGAAGAATCAGGTAACAGAGAGCTGCGCCGGCCAGAATGGCGAGCAGGAAAAGAACCAGATACACCGCTCTAAGTATCGCCTAAACGCCACTCCACCGCGGCCCGCAAGTTCGCCACGCCAGCCGTGTAACGCACGTCCGCCACCGTAAAAGCGACCACGTCGTCCAGCCACTCGTGCCAAACGCCATCAGGGTCGTGGGACGCGACGGTCAAGGTATACTCGCCCGGGCATAGATCGCAGCGGAACCCGAATGACAGACGGATCTTGTCTCCGGGAGCGCGCGGGCCCAATTTCAGGTTCTCGAGCTCGGTGTTGGTTCCGTAAACATTGAGACCTATGCGCGTGCGGATCATGATCCCGACCACCGGCTCTTGCACGGCGGCCAAGAACGCGACAGCCACTCGAATCTCAGCGCGTTCCCCGCTGAGCCATCCGCCGACGCGGCTGCCGGCGGCATTGAGCAGCTCTACGGATTCGACGTGCGCGCGCCCGTCTCCCGCGCGCAAGGAGGGCAGCATCGGGACCGGCACATCCCGTTGTTCCTCCTGCCAAAGCTCGACCGTATGTTTATTCCACCGGTCCAGAACTTCCGCCGGATCTCCTCGGGCTACGACTCCATCCGCATTCACCCACCAGACTTCGTCGCAGAGTTCACGGAGCAACTCCTCGCGAAAGGAAGCCAGCAGGATGGTCGCGCCGCGATGGCGGGCCGCCGTCAGATCACGCCGCGATCGCATACGGGCAAGCGGATCTTCGAGATCGAGCGAGTAATCGACTAGAAGATCGACAGGTTCCCCGCTCCCGGCCACGGCCTGTAAGGCTCTCGAAATCAGCCGGGAATCGGCGCCCACAAATCCGATAATGGCGCGCCGCGGAACACTCTGCCCAAAAACTTCAATCCCTCTCATCACGAAACAGGAATGGTAGCGCGGCGACTATTCGCCGATCAAATGAAGCGCCACGGAGCGTTGATGCGGATGCGCGCGATGTTCAAAAAGGTAGAGTCCCTGCCAGGTGCCGAGAGCCAGCCATCCCGCAATTAAAGGAATGGTCAGCGAGGTTTGCGTGAGCGCCGCGCGAATATGCGAGGGCATATCATCCGGACCTTCGGCCGTGTGGCGATACCAGGGCTCGTTCTCGCGGACCAGACGCCGGAAGAATTCGTTCAGGTCGCGAATGACGTCGGGGTCCGCATTCTCCTGAATGGTGAGCGAGGCCGATGTGTGTTGGACGAACACGGTCAGCATACCTGTCGTGAGACGCTGTTCGTTGACCCAGCCCGCGACCTCGCGCGTAATCGGGACTAGCCCCTGCCCGCGCGTGGCTACGGTCAGCGTGCGCGTGAACTGCCGCATCTACTCGACGGTGACGCTCTTGGCGAGATTGCGCGGCTGATCGACATCGCAGCCGCGCCGAACGGCAACATGGTAAGCCAGCAACTGCAGCGGAACGATTTCAAGAATCGGCAGGAGCAGATCGTCCGAGGTAGGAATCACGATACAGTGATCCGCCAGGCGCGAGGCTTCTTCGTCGCCTTCGCAGACGATCGCGAGCACAATGCCTTCGCGCGCTTTTACTTCCTGGATATTCGAAACCGTTTTCTCATAGAGCAGCTTGCTTTCGGGCCGCGAAGTATCGCGCGCGGCCAGAATCACCACGGGCAGTTTCTCATCGATCAGCGCGTTCGGCCCGTGTTTCATCTCCCCGGCCGGATAGCCTTCCGCGTGGATATAGGAGATTTCCTTAAGCTTGAGCGCGCCCTCGAGGGCAATCGGAAAATGAACCCCGCGGCCGAGAAACAGAAAGTCGGTGGCACGATGCAGCTTGCGTCCCAGTTCCTCATACAGCGCGTTGGCGGACAGCACGGTCTCGAGCTTGCCGGGCAGACGAAGCAACTCGCCCACGAGCCGCTGCGATTCGCCATCCTTCAATACGTGGCGCGTCTGACCCAGATACATCGCCAGCAGAAACAGCGCTGTGAGCTGCCCCGTAAAAGCCTTTGTCGAGGCGACGCCGATCTCCGGCCCGGCGTGCGTATAAATGGAACCCGCCGCTTCCCGCGTGATCATCGAACCGACCACGTTGCAGATCGCCAGCGTTTTCGAACCTTTCTGCTTAGACTCGCGTTGCGCGGCGAGCGTATCGGCAGTCTCGCCCGATTGCGAAATCACCACCGTGAGGATCTCGCTCGAGATGATCGGATCGCGATACCGGAACTCGCTTCCGTAGTCCACCTCCACCGGAATCCGGGCCAGGCGTTCGATCATAAACTTACCGGCCAGGGCCGAGTGCCAACTGGTCCCGCACGCAACGATCTTCACCGATTTAAACGCGCGGAACTCATCGGGCGAGATATCCATTTCGTCGAGGAAGATGCGTCCGCTTTCCTGTCCCACGCGGCCCAGGGTCGTATCACGGATGGCGCGGGGCTGCTCAAAGATCTCTTTGAGCATGAAATGCTTATAGCCGCCCTTTTCGGCCATGATCGGGTCCCACAGAATGTGTTGGACGGGGCGGTTCACCACATGGCCTTCGAGATCGGTCAGCCGGACGCCATCGGGTGTCAGGACGGCCAGATCGCCATCGTTCAGGAAGAACATATCGCGCGTGTGGCTCAAAATGGCGGGGACATCCGACGCCACGAAGTACTCGTTGTCTCCCAGGCCGATTACCACGGGCGGCCCGCTTCGGGCGGCCACGATCTTGTAGGGATCCTTACGCGAGAGAACAGCCACTGCGAAGACGCCCGTCAGATCCTTCAGCGCCGCGCGGACGGCTTCTTCCAGAGGCTTGCTCGAATATTTCTCGACAAGATGCGCGATCACCTCGGTATCGGTCTCGGTCTTGAAAATGTGACCTTCGCCGATCAGTTGATCTTTCAGTGGCAAATAGTTTTCGACGATGCCGTTGTGCACGACGACGATATCGCCGGTGCAGTCGCGATGCGGATGGGCGTTCTCTTCGGTGGGCCTGCCGTGCGTAGCCCAGCGCGTGTGACCGATCCCGTAGCTGCCATCTACCGGATCGAGCCGGACGGCCTCTTCCAGATTCCGCAGCTTGCCCGAGGCGCGACGTAAGCCGAGCGTATCGTCGTCACAATAGACGGCCAGCCCTGCCGAATCGTAACCGCGATACTCGAGGCGCTTCAGCCCTTCCAGAATGATGGGAACGGATCTGCGCTTCCCGATATAACCAACGATGCCGCACATATAGCCATTATGTACGGCAACTATGGATCAACTTCTCAAGACATGTGGGGCAGGATTATGGCAAGAGTTCGATGCGATAGTCCTCAATGACAGGATTAGTCAGGACATCGCGGGCGATCGCTTCGAGGTCCGCGCCGGCTTCGTATTCGATGTCAAAACACTTTCCCTGCCGCACGTCGCGGATCGCGGAGTGTCCAAGACTTCGGAGCGCGGAGCGGACCGTTTGGCCCTGGGGATCGAGAACCGTGGATTTGAGCGAGACGAAGACCCGCGCTTTCATGAAGAGAGTAGTATAGCCGCTTGCTCAGGAAGTCCGTTCCTCACCCGCACCGCGGGCGGACTGCTGAAGTAACCATAGAGCACGAGCAGCAGCATGGCGCCGAGTAAAGCCATGAGAAAACCGGCGGGATGTCCCGGAGGGTAAATGTGTAAGGCGCGACCGATCACGCCGCCCAGCCATGCGCCCAGAATACCGAGAAGCGTGGTAGCGATTAGTCCACCGGGGTGTTGACCCGGCATGAGGAGCTTGGCGACGATTCCAACGACCAGCCCGAAGAGCATGTGCCCGAAGATGTGCAGCACGGCGTTTATCGCTGGTCTAGGTTTGCTCGAGCTTGCGCGATCCCATCGACATCTTCCGCTCCATCGCAGCCATCAGACGGCTCTGAACATCGGAGGGGATGCAGCAGGCCCGCTCATGCCCACGATAAATCTGAACGGTCTTGCGCGTCGTGTCGAACACCACGTAGCACTCGGGACACGCGGCCATGTGCGCTTCCAGCTTGGCTTTCAGCTCCGCATCGACAGTGTCGTCGAGATAGTCCGTCAATTCCGAAACGAAAGTTTTACATGTAAGCAAAGGCGTCGTCCCCCTTTCTTTTGAAGAAGCGGGTCAATTTCTCGCGAAGCTGCAGCCGCGCGCGGAGTAGCCGGCTTTTCACAGCCGGGATGGATAAATCCAGCGCTTCCGCAGTCTCTTCGGTACTTAGCTCTTCGATGTCCCTCAGAACGAAAACGGTTCGATAAGGTGCGGCCAGACTCTGCACCGCGCTGTCGAGGATCTCGCCCAGTTCTTCGCGCGAGTATTTCTGTTCCGGGTTCTCGTCCCAGGCGGCGATTTCGCGGACCACGACATCTTCGCCGGTGTCGATGCCCTCGTCGATCGATACCGAGCGGTCCGTCTTGCGCTTGCGCAGTTTCATGAGCGCCTGGTTGACCGCGATGCGGACGATCCAGGTGTAGAACTTGGAATCGCCTTTAAACTGGTCGAGGTGCTCGTAAGCTTTCAGGAAAGCTTCCTGCAGCACGTCCTCCGCATCTTCCCGATTCTGGGTGATGTGCTGCGCTAGCCGAAAGATCTTCCCTTCGTACTTGCGCAGCAATTGCGAGAACGCCGCCGCGTCGCCGGCACGGGCCAGCGCGAGGATCTCAAGTTCGTCGTCGACTCCGGCTGTACTGCTTTCTGCTGCCATGGAACGCAACTATGATGACACAGGAATTAGCGGGCGGCGCACGGCCGCCCTTGTGCGAGATGGTGCAGGTTAGGAGACTTTTACGAAAATGATGAGCAGCGTGAAAAGCGCCAGGGATTCCATAAACACGAGTCCCAGAAGCATGGCTGCCTGAATCACGCCGGCGGCTCCGGGGTTGCGCGCGATTCCTTCCACGGCTCCTTGCACGGCACGGCCCTGGCCGAGAGCGGCGAGACCGGAAGCGATCGCCATGCCGAAGCCGGCGGCGATGACGACGTAATCGGCGTGGTTGCTGGTCCCGGCTTGCCCGGTACCCTGGGCGAAGATCGGACTGGCGAGAAACATCAGGCTGAGCGCCAGAAAAACGACTTTGAAGTTCATACGTACTGCTCCTTGTGGATCGAATTACCTTTCCGGAGGTGGTTGCCTTTCACCCGGGGGGATGAGGGCCTCACGCGGAAGGATCAGTGTGCCTCGTGCGAGACGGCGCTCGCTACATAAACGGTCGCAAGCATAGCGAACACATACGCCTGTACCAGTGAGACAAAAACGTGCAGGCCCATAAAGACCACCGGGCCAATGAAATAAGTGAGGCTCAGGAACACCAGCGTTAACTTCTCACTGGCGAACATGTTGGCGTAAAGACGAACCGTCAGCGACAGAGGCCGGGCCATATGGCTGGCAATCTCGATGGGCACCATAAGCGGCGCCAGCCACCACTTCGGTCCGAGAAATTGCTTCACGTAGTAGGCGCCATGCTCACGGATTCCCATGAAGTTGTAGTACAGAACAGCGAACAGAGCACACCCCGCGGGCACATAAACGACCTGCGTCGGCGAAAGGAATCCGGGAATCACGCCAATCAGATTGCAAAAAAGAATAAAGATGAAAAGCGTGCCGAAGACCGGCAAGTGCGCCTGGCCGTGCTCCATGTAATCGGTCGTCTGCTTGTTGAAGAAGGCGTAGATGGCTTCAAAGGTGAGCTGCAGTTTTCCGGGGGTCTCAACGGACAAGCGGGTGCGCAGAAAGGCGAACAACACAACGATCAGCACTACCACCAGCAGCTGCATGGTGATGAAATTTTCCCAGGGCCGCGCGGGATTGCCGGGATGCACATGCACCAGCGCAAGCATCGCGTTGCCCAAGCCGGCAAGGTGGTCGTTAAACAGCCGTGTTAACCAGATTTCGTGCTCTTCCATAAAAGTTCGTAAGCGATCTCGACAAAGACGGCGATGCAGGAGGCGAACAGGCCGATCAGCAGTGCGATCAGGCTCGTTCTTGAATACCTGAGTATAACAATCGAGCCCACGCCGAGAACGAGGAAACGGAGGAAAACACCTGCTACTAAACGCGTGCTGCTGGGCGCCGTTTGCGCCGCCGCAGCCGCGGCCAGCGACGCGAGGGCCCTTCGTAGATAACGATAATTCCACCAGGATCCGGCAGTCCCGGCGGCAAACGCGAAAGCACTGGCAGGCCCGGCCCAAAGGCCTGCGACCGGCGTGCCAATCAGACCGATAGCGGCGATCCAGCGGGGAACACGGTCCAGATCGGGATTCACGGTTTCGCTTGGGCTTCCCTTACCAGGGCGGCGATTCCCCCGATGGCGCCCAGGATTAGCAGCACGATATACAGGAAGTGCGTGTGGAACAGCTGGTCGAGCCAGAGTCCCAGAAAGTATCCGGCGGCCACGCCGCAGGGGACCAGGAACCCGAGCCCGAGAAACTTCACAAACGGCTCCTCTGCTTTCTTTCGAGCAGCCCGTGGATTTCGCGCCCCAGTTCCACCACCATCATGCCCATTTTGGGATGGCTGGGCTCGAAGTCTTTGCGGATGCCATGCATGTCCAGTGCTTCGGTGGTGGTGGGGCCGATCGAGGCAATCACCGCGCGCTCCAGGCCCTGACGGACGGCGCCGGCGACGTGCTCGGCTTCGGCGACCGCCATCAGGTGATCGGCTTGCGTCGCGGTGGTGAAGAGAACCGCATCAAACTCACCGCTCGCGAGACGCCGGACCGCGGCATGCAACAGGCCGGTATCTTCCGGCAAGTCCCACTGATACACGGGAACGGTGACCACGTGAGCGCCACGCTGTTCGAGCGCCTGCGTGAGTTCCGGATTGTTGCGGCCGTACTCCTGAACCGCGATGCGGGCGCCCGCGAAGTTGCCTTCCATGACGGAAACGATCTCGCGCCAGGTGTTGGGCTCCGGAGCCGTGAGGGCAACCGGAACATTCCATTCGCGGCACACGGCAAGCGGCTTGGGACCGCGCACGATCACCTTGACTTTGCGCAAAGCATTTACAAAAGCATCGGCCGGATAGCGGGAGGCGATCACCTTTTCGAGGTAGCGCGTCCCCACGCCGGTGAGGAGAATGACCATGTCGAACTCTCCTTCGAAGAGCTTCTCGGCAAAGGCAAACGCGGCCGTGTTGCTCTCGATGGGGACCTCTCGCATGGAGGGCGCAACGAAAGCTTTCCCGCCCTGGTTGGAGATCAATTTCTCCATTTCCAGGGCGCGGCGGCTTTCGAGCGCCAGGATGGAAAGGCCGTCGAAAGCCATGACGTTACCGCACCTCGATCTCGATGGGAAGCACGTGCGTAATCAGATAGCTGCGGTTGTCCCGGGTGCGTTCCATAGGCTGCAAACGGCCGCCGTCATCAGTCGCGCGTGCCATCAGGATGTAACGTCCCGCGGACGCCGGGACTTTCCAATCCAGTTCAAAACGCCGCCAGGCATAGCGCACAGCCGACCCGGTGAGACGCGCGGGCGCCCAGGTTTGACCCGCATCCGCGCTGAACTCGACCTGTTGCACTTGCGATTCGCCGGCCCACGCAAAACCTTCGATCTTGTAAACCGTGTTCTTAGCAATCACCTCGTCCAGGGCAGGCCGCATGATTTCGGACTTCACGCGGATTTCCCGGATGGGAACCAGCGTGGGCACACCGTTCGTACGGGCCCAGTAGCTGTACTGCAGGGTCTGGAAAAACCCCTGGAACGGCTGCTCAGTGACCACGATTCGGGTCAGCCATTTGATGGAAGCCATGCCGTACCAGCCGGGCACGATCGCTCGAATCGGAGCGCCGTGTTTGGCGGGAAGCGCGGCGCCGTTCATCTGAAACGCAAGCAGGACATCCCCGCCACGGGCCTTTTCCAAAGGGATGCTGCGCGCAAAGTGGATCTCACCCGGTGACTTGGGGTCGTCCCGAATCTCGCCTTTGTCATCGCCTTCGAGCACGACTTCGACCGCGCCGGCTTTAACGCCAGCCCGTTCGAGGATGGCGGCCAGCGGCACGCCCGTCCACTCGGCGGTGCTGACGGCGCCCAAAGCCCATTGCGCGCCATTTTCTTTGGGAACGAGAAATACGCGTCCGTTACCCGCGCATTCGAGCAGGCTTACCATCTTGCGCGCGGGCATCTGGAGCAACTCGGCGTAGCTGAGTTCGAAGGGACGCTCGACGGCGCCTTCGATCTTGAGTTTCCACGCGGCGGTGGAAATGGAGGGCTGCTTGAAGTGATTGCGGACGTAGAAGGACTCCGTCTCCGTAAGGAAACTCCGGAATCCCGAAACCGGCGACTCCAGGTTCTCGGGATCCTTCTCGCGCAGGATCATCATCCCGGCGGGGGTCTGTCCGGATGCGGGCGCGGCCGCGGTGAGAGCGCTGAGCGCGAGGCTTCGCAGAACGCTTCTCCTTGCGGGTTGTCGGGCAGGTTGTCGGTCCATTGGGATTGGCCTGATTTTAGCAGCGTTTCGGGCCTGGCGCGGACGGCGGATGCAGGCTCAACGAGGCGTGATCAACCCGCCGAGTTTGTCGGCAGCGCCGGACGCGAGCCGCGGGAATCGGGTCGCGTAAGCTTCCAGATACTTCAGACCGGAGCCCGTGTTGTAAATGACCACTTGCTGGGCGGGGTCGATCGCCCCGTGTCCCACAAGCTTCTCTAAGGCGCTTACGCAGGCGGCGCCTTCGGGAGCAACGAAGAGTCCTTCTTCAGAGGCGAGACGAATGCCGGCATCGATCAGCTCGCGATCGCTAACCGCAACGGCGGTCCCATGACTTTCCCGAATGGCGTTCAGAACGAGAAAATCGCCCAGAGGTTTGGGAACGCGCAAGCCGCTCGCGACCGTCTGAGCGCCGGCAAAGAATTCGCTGCGCGCGGTGCCTTCTTCGAAAGCACGAACGATGGGCTGGCATCCCTCGGTCTGGACCGCAATCATCCGGGGGCGTTCGGATCCGATCCAGCCGAGCTGCTCCATTTCCGCGAATGCCTTCCACATGCCGATGAGGCCGACTCCGCCTCCCGTCGGGTAAAGAATGGCGCCTGGGAGTTTCCAATCCAGTTGTTCCGCCAGTTCGTAGCCCATGGTCTTCTTGCCTTCCACGCGGTACGGCTCTTTCAGCGTGCTGACTTCGAACCACCTTTCGCGATCCTTCCGCTCACTCACGATGCGGGCGCAGTCGCTAATGAGTCCGTCGACAAGGGTGACGTGCGCGCCGTAGGAATGGCATTCGATGAAGTTCGATTGCGGCACGTCCTGGGGCATGAAGATGAAGGACTCAAGGCCTGCCGCCGCGGCGTAAGCGGCGGTGGCACTGGCCGCATTCCCGGCCGATGGAACCGCCACGCGCGCGATGCCGAGCTCGACGCACATGGAAATGGCGCAGGAAAGGCCTCGCGCTTTGAAAGAACCGGTAGGGTTGAGGCTTTCGTCCTTAATCAGCAATTGCGACAAACCCAGACGTTTCTCTGTTCGCGCGGCGCGGAGGAGCGGCGTAAATCCCTCGCCCAGTGAGATAATGGAGTCTGCGTTTCGAACCGGCAGGACGGGCGCGTACCGCCATATGGAGCGCGGAGCGTCTCGGAGCGCGTCGCGATTCCAGACCGCGCGGGCGCGATGGAGGTCGTAGCGGGCAAGAAGAGGGCCGCCGCAAGTGCACAAATTTTGGGGAACGTTCGCCGGAAAGATGCTGCTGCACAGACTGCACTCCAAATGCGTCAGAGTCGATAGAGTATCCATGCGCGGCGTTTTTGAGTTTACAGGAGCCCTGTTTTTTCTCGCCGCCGGGCTGCACGCGGGCGAGCGTATCACTCTGACGACGGGGTTTGAGATCCATGCCGACCGCCACGAAGTGCAGGGCGGAGTGGTTCGGATCTACAGCGGCACGGACGCTGTTACCGAGCTGCCCAGCGCGCTGGTTTCGGAAGTACGCGCGGAAGAGTACACGCCGCCTGCCGTTCCCGCAAAACAGCCGGAAGCTGAAAAAGCGGACCCGGAAAAAACAATCATTCGCGATCTGCAAGCGGGCCGAACCATGACACCGCAGGAGCTGATTCGCGCCACCGTGGCCAAACACAAGCTCCCGCGAGAGCTGGTGGCTTTAGTCGAAAGCGTAATCAAGCAGGAATCCGGCTTTCACGCCAACGCGATTTCGCCCAAGGGCGCCATCGGCCTGATGCAGTTGATGCCGGGGACGGCCAAACAGTTGGGAGCCGACCCGCATGATCCCGCGCAGAACATCGAAGCCGGAACGCAATACCTTACCGAGCTGTTGTTGCGTTACGAGAAGAGCGACGATCAGGTCATTCGCGCGCTCGCTGCCTACAATGCCGGGCCGGGCGCGGTGGATAAGTATAAAGGAGTGCCGCCCTATGCCGAAACTCGCCAGTACGTGCGGCGTGTGGTTCAGAATTACCTAAAAGAACAGAGAGCCTCCGGCGGCGCTTAGCCATATTGGGAATTTCCGTTCTTCGAGGCCTCACACCCTTTCAGGATGCACTTCACCGCGCGCTTGGGCTCGTGCACGCCCTTGACAACAAACTTCTTGCCGCGGCTTTGGTTGTAATTCACGAAGAGGGATGCGTTCTGGATGTGAGCCTCGCAGGCGGAATAGATCCAGGGTAAAAAGAAAGTTTCCAATGACCCACGTGCGCGGGCGCGTCCATCAGGACGAGCACATCCAACGGGTCTCCATCTTCGCCTTTCGATGAAGGAATGAACCCGAAGTCGAATGGAAACGACATGCTTTCGGGAAGCAGACCGCCGAGCGCGAACGATTCCAACTCCGCATCGTGGTCGAATTTGTTCCGGCTGGCTTTGGGGGTTTCGATAATCGCGCGGCACCGGGCTTTTGTCAGCATCCAATTGATTATCAACGGCTTGGAGATTCATTGTCACTCAGTTGTAACGGACGGCCGAAAACGGACGGTTCGCTACACTGAAGGTAAGCCATGGACAATGCAAACTCTTTCGGAACGGCGTCTGTTTTAAAGGCGGGCGGCGTCGGATACCGCTATCACCGTTTGACGACACTGGAAGAAAAAGGCGTTGCGAATGTGTCGCGTCTGCCGTTTTCGTCGAAGATCATGCTCGAGAACCTGCTCCGGCACGAAGACGGAAGAAAGGTGAGGGCCGAGGATATCGACTATGTAGCCCGTGGCGTGGGCGGTCCCGATCCGAAAGAAATCAGTTTTATGCCAGCGCGTGTCCTGCTGCAGGACTTCACGGGTGTTCCCGCCGTGGTGGATCTGGCCGCGATGCGCGATGCTTTGGCGGCGATGGGAGCGGACCCCCGATTGGCAAATCCCCTGCTTCCGGCCGACCTGGTGATCGACCACTCGGTGCAGGTGGATTCGTTCGGGAGCAAAGACTCGTTCTCGATCAACGCGCTGCTGGAGTTTCAACGCAACCGGGAGCGCTATCTACTGTTGCGTTGGGGGCAGACGGCCTTTCGAAAACTTCCGCGTCGTGCCCCCGGATACGGGAATCGTGCACCAGGTGAATCTGGAGTTCCTGGCGCCGGTCGTTTTCCGGACACGGATGGGCGATGGCGTTTACGCCTATCCGGACACGCTGGTCGGAACCGACTCGCATACCACCATGATCAACGGTTTGGGCGTGGTCGGATGGGGCGTGGGCGGCATTGAGGCGGAGGCCTGCATGCTGGGTCAGCCGATCTCCATGCTGCTGCCTCCGGTGGTTGGTTTCAAACTGTTCGGCAAGCTGCCGGAAGGCTGCACAGCGACGGATCTGGTTCTGACTATCACGCAGATGCTGCGGAAAAAAGGCGTGGTCGGAAAGTTCGTCGAGTTCTACGGGCAGGGCCTCAGCGCGTTGAGCCTGGCCGATCGCGCGACGGTCGCCAACATGGCGCCCGAGTACGGCGCCACCATCGGTTTCTTTCCCGTCGATGCCGAAACCCTGAACTATCTGCGCGCCAGCAATCGGCCGCCGGACCTGATTGAGCTGATCGAAGCCTACTCAAAGAGCAGGGCCTGTTCCGGACGGATGGACTCGCGAGATCCGCTCTTCTCGGATTCGCTGGAGCTCGATCTGCGGACGGTGGTGCCCTCGATGGCGGGGCCGAAGCGTCCGCAGGATCGCGTGAGCCTGGCCGAGGTCAAAGGAATTTCCAGACCGCGTTCAAAGACTCGCTGAAGAAAAAGCTCCGCTCGACGATCGACGGTCATCAGGGGACTCTTGAGAGCGGCGCGGTGGTGATCGCGGCCATCACGAGCTGCACGAACACCTCGAATCCATCGGTCATGATGGCGGCCGGGCTGCTCGCGAAGAAGGCGGTCGAGCGCGGACTCAAATCAAGCCGTGGGTGAAGACGAGCTTGGCCCCGGGATCGAAGGTGGTATTCGACTATCTGACCGAAGCCGGTCTGATGCCCTATCTGGAGGCACTGCAATTTCGATCTGGTCGGCTATGGCTGCACCACCTGCATCGGCAATAGCGGCCCGCTGCCGGAGCCGGTCGCGACGGCGATGCGAAGCGGAACCTGGTAGTCGGCGGCCGTGCTCAGCGGCAATCGCAATTTCGAAGGCCGCATCAATGCGCTGGTGAAGGCGAATTACCTGGCGTCGCCACCGCTCGTGGTCGCGTACGCGCTGCTGGGCCGCGTCGATATGCGATGTGCAGACCGAGCCGCTGGGAACGGGTTCAGACGGGAAGCCCGTGTACCTGCGCGAGATCTGGCCGACGCACGGAAGAGATTCAGGAGGCCATCCGCGAGACGATCGAATGCGGAGATGTTCCGCGCGCAGCTACGAAGAAGCTTTCAAGGGCGACGCCAACTGGCCAATCATGGCCGTTCCTACCGGCGAGACATTATGCCTGGGACGCCGAGTCCACCTACATCAAGAAGCCGCCGTACTTCGAACGACATGATCGACCCGAAGGCCGACGGTCAAGGATCTGACAGGACATGCGCGTGCTCGCGCTGCTGGGGGATTCGGTCACGACCGATCATATCTCCCCGGCCGGTAACATCGCCGTCCGATAGTCCGGCAGGGAAGTATCTGATCGCGCAGGGCGTGAAGCCGGCGGACTTCAATTCCTATGGCGCGCGGCGCGGGAACCATGAGGTGATGGTGCGCGGAACGCTGGCCAACATCCGGCTGAAGAACCAGATGGCGCCGGGCACGGAAGGCGGGTAGACGCGTGCACCTGCCGGATGGCGAGCAGATGTTCATCTACGACGCGTCGATGAAGTATCAGGCGGAAGGCGTGCCGCTGATGATCATCGCGGGCAAGGAATACGGGTCCGGGTCGTCGCGCGATTGGGCCGCGAAGGGCGTGAACCTGCTGGGAGTGAAGGCCGTGATCGCGGAGAGCTTCGAGCGCATCCACCGGACCAACCTGGTGGGCATGGGCGTGCTTCCGCTGCAGTATCTGCAGGGCGATACGGCGCAGGTCCTCAAGCTGACGGGCAAAGAATCCTTTTCGGTGCTGGGCATCAGCGCCGCGCTGCAAGGCAAGCCGCGGGCGCGCGTGGTGGCGATGGGAAAAGACGGGAGCGCGAAGGAGTTCGACGTTCTGGTGCGCGTGGATACGCCGCAGGAGGCCGAATATTTTCGCAACGGCGGGATCCTGCCTTTTGTCCTGCGTCAACTCGCGGCGGGCACGGCCACAGCCTAGCTCACCCGCATGTTTCAGGACATCGAGAAAGCGCTTCAGGAAGCCTTTGCGTCCGCGATCGCGATTCGGTTTGGGGTAACCCGGCCGGTGACGATCGAGCAGCCCAAGCAGTCCGGTTTCGGAGAGCTCGCGATTCCGGCGGCGTTTCAACTGGCAAAGGAGTTGCGGCAGCCCCCGCGCAAGATCGCCGAGCAGCTGGTGGAAGCGATGGAGCCCGTAGCTGGCATCCAGGCGCTCGAAATCGCGGGTAACGGCTATGTGAATGTGCGGTTGGATCGCGGCAGCTATGCCGAAGGTCTGCTGCGCGCGGGCACGGTGGCCGCCCAAGCCGTTCCGGGCAAGATCATCGTCGAGCACACCAACATCAATCCCAACAAAGCCGCGCATATCGGCCATCTGCGCAACGCCGTTCTGGGCGACACGTTCGTGCGCATGCTGCGGGCGGCCGGGCGGCGCGTGGAAGTGCAGAACTACATCGACAACACCGGCGTGCAGGTGGCCGACGTGGTGGCGGGGTTCCACTACCTGGAGAAGAAGACGCCGGCGGAGGTCGCGCAGCTGATCGAGACGACGCGCTTCGACTACCTCTGCTGGGACCTGTACGCGCGCACGTCGCCAGTACTACAAAGACCATCCGGAAGCGCTGGCGTGGCGCGCGGAGACGCTGCACGCGATCGAAGCGGGCAAGGGCGAGCTGGCGCGAACTGGCCCACCTGGTTGCCGACGCCATCGTGCAGTGCGCACCTGAAAACCATGCTGCGGCTCGGGCATCGAGTACGACGTGCTGCCGCGCGAGAGCGAGATCCTGCACCTGCAGTTCTGGGCGTACGGCGTTCGAGCTGCTCAAAGAGACGCAAGCGCCATCTACCTCGAGACGGAAGGCAAGAACGCGGGCTGCTGGGTGATGCCGGCGACCGCCTTCTCGCGACCGACGACGGAAGCGGAAGACAGCAAGGTGATCGTGCGCTCCAACGGCACGGTCACCTACGTCGGCAAGGACATCGCGTACCAGCTTTGGAAATTCGGCCTGCTGGGCAAGGATTTCTACTACCGTCCGCTGCTGACCTATCCGGACGGGCATGCGTTGTGGGTCTCGACCGCGGTGGACGAGGGCGGAGCCGCGCCGCCGTTCGGGCAGGCAACGCGCGTCTACAACGTGATCGATTCGCGCCAGTCCTATCTGCAGGACGTGGTGGTGGCGGGGCTGCGGGCGCTCGGCTGCGAGGAGCAGGCCGACCGGTCGATTCATTTCTCGTATGAGATGGTGGCGCTTTCCCCGCGCTGCTGCGTCGGAACTGGGAATCGAGCTTTCCGAAGAAGACAGCGACGGCCCTACGTCGAAGTGTCGGGCCGCAAAGGCCTGGGCGTAAAGGCCGACGACCTGATGGACAAGCTGATCGAGAACGGCGCTCGAGGAAGTGGACTCGCGGCATGCGGAAGACGCCGGAGGAATCGCGGGTGGGCGTGGCGCGCGGATATCGCGATCGGCGCGCTGCGCTACTTCATGCTGAAGTTCACGCGAAACTCGGTGATCGCGTTCGATTTCCAGGAGGCGCTGAGCTTCGAAGGCGAGACCGGGCCTTACGTGCAGTACGCGGCGGTGCGCGCGCGCAACATCTTACGCAAGCTGGAGGAGCGCGGCGACGCGTTGCCGGACTTTCCAGGCCGAACTGACGCGCGAGGCGCTTGGCGCGGCAACTGGCGGGCGAGGACTTCTGGCAGGTTGCTGGTGGCGTCGTCCAAAGCCGACTCGGTCGTGGAGCGGGCCATCGGGACGGGCGAACCGGCGCATGTCGCGCGATACGCTTTTCAACTGGCGCAGGCCTTCAACAACTTCTATCACCAATACCCGATTCTCAGCGAGCCCGATCGCGAGCGGAAAGTGTTTCTGCTCTGGATGACGGAGTTTTTCCGGTCGCAACTGGAGGTTGTGCTGGGCATTCTAGGTATCAGGGTGCCGGAGTACATGTGACCGGCGATTTGTTCTGACCCTGTCCGGCGGCCCAGGCCACGCCTTGCTCGAACAGTCTGCTCGCGTTCGGATCGCTGTAGCTCTCCGGGCGGTGACCGATCGCGGTGTAAAACGAGCGGCCTCTTCCAATGCATTGGGTCCAGGCAATCGGATGATCGCCCATCCGGAGATCGCCTTTCCCCGCTACCGGCTGATACGTACTCTCGTCCAACGTGACGAGCACGTGGGCGCCAATTCGGCGGGGATCGGTTTTGAAGGAGTACCACTCGTCCGTCATCGTCCACTCCTGTGACAATCCGCTCACAATTGGACTCTTACCGTCCTCAACCTTGAGTTTGGCCGGCTGAAACTGCGGGTTCATGGGATGCCCTTTGAAACGCGCGCCGATGAGCGTATCCACGTACCAGTCCCAATCGTAGAAGAAGTCACCCCCGGAACCGTGAAATCCGGCAAACCCTCCGCCGTTCTCGACAAAGGTCTTCAGGGCGGCACGTTGAGCCAGCGTTAATACATCGCCGCTGACGTTGTTCCAGACGACCGCATCAAATCGTTTGAGGCTGGGCGTATCGAACACAGCGGCGTTTTCCGTGAAGAACAGAGTCCAGTGGTCGCGCGCGGCAAATCCCTTCAGCGCCGCTTCCGCCGCATTGACTGACGGGTCATCACGGAATCCGTTGCTCTTGGAGAAGACGAGTATCGCCGGATGATTCAGGGTATCCGGCAGCGCGGGCGGCGTGTGGTCGTAACGCGCGCATCGAGCGATCGCGGCCTCGCGAGTTACTGGGATGAGCGCGAGATGCTGATCCAATTTTGCGAGCGCGTCGTCAGGAATCGGGGCGAAATCCTCGGAGATATTCCGGATCGTGAGAATGTCGGCGAGAGTGGGAGGATCCGGCTTGATCAAGATCGGCGGAAATTTGCTGAAGAAGCCGGGAAGATCCCGTTCCACCACGGCCTTCGCGGCTGGATTCAGCATGAGATCGAGGAGAGGCGTCCCGGCCGAGGAATACGTCCGGAACGCGGCGGGACAGTCGACGTCGGGCGACGCCGCGCTGTTTTGCGCGAAACATACCGGGACTTGCGCCAAGAGCACGAGAGCGAATGGAGCGAGCATCCGTCGTCGTCTGGAAACTTGTACTGTCATGGGTAGAGTTTATTCGATCGGGGCGCGGATGGCGCGCGCGCCGTCAAGCTACTCTTGCCCTTCCGGTATGGCGGAGTTCATCCGCTCCATCTCCTTCAGGTCGTCGAGTTCGCGCTGCAGCCCGCGCTGTTGCCGCAGGCGGATGAGTAACATGGCAATGAGCCAGACCGCGAGCAGAGTGAAAAACGGCGTGGCTCGCGGCAATGTCGTTCGATTCAGAATTCCCATCTTGAACCCGGCAAGTATCCACATGGAGATCACCAGCAGCACCGGTGCCAAGAGCCATTGCAAGGCGCGACTGAAGAGGCGCCGCCGCCGCTCAACTTCGTCGCGGTACGCCTTGAGACTCGGAAGAAGAGCCGCGTCTCCCGGTAGTGCGCACGGCCTTAACCCACGGCTGAAGAGAAAACCTCCCGCAATGCTCCAAGCCATGGCGAACGCGAAGCCCGCGCGCAGTATTGGATCGGGGAGCCGCAGTCCGTAACCGCCGAGAGCGATCACGCCAATGGTTCCTGAAAGACTCTTCAGAACTTCTCGCCGCGTTTTTGCGCGAAGGTCCCGCGTCTTTTGCGCAAGGAGCAGAAGGGTTAGCGCGGATGGCTCCGTGGGTTGGTTCTGCCAGAGGGCGCGCGGCTCGTTGCGAGCGGAGTCATCTGGCATGGCTGCCTACTTCGTGGAAACGGCGGGCGAGTTCGTTCTTGATGCGGTGAATTTTCATCGCTACATTTCCGGGCGCGAGGCCGGTGATTTCTCCAATCGAGACAGCGTCCAGGTCCTCCAGGTAGGAGACGATCACCTGGCGATCGAGCGGCTTAAGCTGCTGAATTAACCGGGACAGGCGCTCCAGGTTTTTGCTCTCGCCGGCGGCGAGTTCCGGCTGGTCCGGGCTGGCCCCGCTTTCGAGCTCTTCCAGATTGACGAGTTTGGAAAAGACCCTGCGCTCGCGAAGCACGTACGACGCAGCGACATAGTGAGCCACGCGATAAACCCAGGTCCGTTCGGAACAGCGTGCATCATAGCGCTGAAAACTCCGCCACAGTTGAAAGTGGATGTCTTGCGAGAGATCTCGCCGCTTGTCAGGGTCGGCTTCGTAAGCGCGCGCCAGCCTCTCGATAGCCGGACCGAATCGTTCGGCCGCGTGCTTATATCGTTCCTCCTGGCTCGGCAGGGTGGTCGAAATGGGGTCGGGAGCTCCCACAACCAAGGTAGTCGGCGGAAATAGGCTTTTCTAACAAGCGGCGGTATTCAAGTCCGGATGTCAGCTTCCTCCCAGCCTCGACCCCGTACGGATCCAGGGAGTGAGAACGGTATACACCGGGGTTGCCGTCGGATGTGATTTGCGCTGCCGGATCAGGCGGCGCTGCACCAGGTGCGCCACTGCGATTTGCACGGAGCGTTTGGAGATACCGATCGATTCGGCCAGGACGGAGTGACTCATCGCCGCTGAGTCGCGGCTTTCCCCATGGGTATAGCGGTAAAGCTGCAGGTAGACCAGAAAAGCCGCGGAGGAACGGCTATGGCCGACCAGATCCCGCATCAGGGTATCGATAATATAACGGTCGAGGCGCACGCCTATAGCAGTATAAGCTATAGCAGCGAAGTAGCCCGGTTTAGCACTCACCTCTTGACCCGGGGCCGGTCCGGCCGCCATTCTGGAAATCATGATCAAGCGAATTAAGTTCCTGGGCATTCCTGTGTCTGATCAGGACCGAGCTCTTAGCTTCTATACCGGGAAGCTCGGATTCCGGGTGTTCACCGACCAGCAGTTTTCGAGTACGCAGCGTTGGATCGAGTTGTCGATTCCGGGCGCGGAAACCGGCATTGTCCTATTCACACCGGAAGGCCATGAAGAGCGCGTGGGTACCTTCGTCAACACCTCGTGGGAGGTGGATGATATCGACCGAACGTACGCCGAGCTCCAGGCCAAGGGCGTCGAGTTCATGGGCGCCCCGGAGAAGCAGCCGTGGGGAAGCTTCGTAAAGATGAAGGACTCGGAAGGCAACCAAATTGTGCTGTCTTCGCGTTAGGGTTTCAGATTCCTGTTACTCACAACGCAGCGCAATGACAGGATCGACGGCGGTAGCGCGCCGCGCCGGCACGTAGCACGCGAGGAGCGCGATTGCGCTCAGCAATACGGCCACGGAAACGAAGGTCAACGGATCGGCTGGACGAACTCCGTAAAGTAGGTTGGTCAATAAACGCGTGAGCGCCCATGCGGCGATCAACCCGGCCGCCATACCGATAGCGGCCAGCCGCATACCCTGACCCAGAACGAGTCCCAATATCTGCCTGCGCGGGGCGCCCAGAGCCGCGCGGATACCAAGTTCGTGAAGCCGCCGAGTTACCGCATAGGACATCACGCCATAGATCCCGACCGCGGCCAACAAAAGGGCGGATGTCGCGAAGAAAGCCAGAAGCAGCATCGTGAAGCGGCGTTCCGCAAGCGATCGCGCGACGATCTCTTCCATAGTGCGGACAGCGTAAACGGGTTGGTCGCGAGTGGGGCCGGCAACCTGCGCGCGGACGGCGGAAGCCATGCTTAAAGGATCATCCGCGGTCCGCAGAGCCAGAGTAACGCCGGCTACGCCCTGGCTGATGAGCGCGTCGGGAATCTGCGGTATGGGGAAGTAGATCTGATCGCGAACTTTATTGGTGTCGTCCGAATCGAGCCCGAACTGCTTCACATGTCCCACAACGCCTACGACCCGAACGGGACCGAGTAGGATCAGGCTGATCTGTTTGCCGATCGGGTCCTGGCGCGGGAAAAATCGCCGCGCCATTACATCGTCAATTACAACCACGCGAGGAGACTTCGCCGTATCCTGCTCCGAAAGAAACCGGCCACGGTGCAAGGGAATCTGCAGCACGCGCGCGAATTGCGGAGTCACCACGTAGAGAACCGCTGGGGTGAGACGGTCCTGCGGCGGCTGCGGTCCGGTTCCGGGCCAGAACGGGATTTCGTTGTCATTATCATCCAGCGGGACCAAGGCGGTCATGGCAGCCGATTGTACGCCGGGAACGGCTGCGACGCGCGTGAGTAACTGCTGGTAGGCGAGCCGGATCCCTTCGGGCGTCGCCATCACTCGAGGCGAGAGCGCCACCTGCATGGTCAGGATGTTGTGCACGTTGAAACCGGGATTAACCCGCAAGAGAAGCCAGACGCTTTGCAGCATCAGACCGGCGCCCACCAGCAGGACCACGGCTAAGCCGACTTCCAGGGCGACAAAGAGACCCTCGAGCCGATGACGCCCGCCACCGGCTCCGCGCGTTCCCTCTTTGAGCGATCCCTGAGGATCGGCGCGGGAGCTATAGAAGGCCGGCGCGAGCCCGAAAAGAACGCCTGTTGCGAGGGACAAAAGGAATGTGAACGCGAGCACGGACCAGTCGGTGCCAATCTCTCCGGAGCGGGGCAAGCTTCCGGGCGCGGCGGCCATGATCACGCGGGCGCCCCAGCGTGCCAGCACCAGGCCGGCCACGCCGGCCGCTGTCGAAAGGATGATGCTTTCCGTCAGCAATTGGCGAACCACGCGCCACCGCTCCGCGCCGAGCGCCACACGAATCGCAAATTCCCGCTTGCGGGCAGCGGAGCGGGCCAATAACAAGTTCGCCACGTTGGCGCAGGCGATCAGCAGCACGAACCCTACCGCGCCTAACAACAGCAACAGGGTGGGCCGTATAGCCTGCACGAGGTTCTCTTTCAAGCCGATGACTTTGGCAGAGTGCGAGGCGTTGGTGGAGGGGAATTGCGCCGCCAGGCGGCTGCAGATGGTCGAGATCTCCGCCTGTGCCTGACGCGCCGTTACGCCGGCTCTGAGACGTGCGGCGACACGGATTCCCGGATGGATTTCGCGGCTATGCAATTGGACACCATCGGCTTGTTCGAGCGGGAGGTACAGATGGGCCTCGTCACGGAAGCGGAAATTGCTGGGCATCACCCCGATCACCGTGCACCGTTTCGCGTTCAGGGTGAGGCTACGCCCGAGAATGTCGGCGGATCCTCCCAAGCGCTGCCGCCAAAAGCCGTAGCTGAGCAATGCGGAGCATGCAGCGCCGGGGCGGTCCTCCTCGGGAAGAAAATTTCGCCCGAGCATCGGGCTAACGCCGAGGACCGGGAAGAGACTGGCGGATACGTACAGGCCGGAAATCTGCTCCGGTTCACCAGCGCCCGTGAAGTTGAAATCCCCGCCGCGGTAGGCGCCCATCCCCGAGAACGACTTGGCCTCGCGGCGCCAATCGACGTAGTTCGGATAAGCGACGGACATCTGGCCAAGATCGGGCGTGGTTTCGAAGACCTCGAGCAGCCGGTCAGGGCTCGGGTAGTTGAGCGGTCTCATTAGCACGCCATTCACCACGCTGAATATCGCGGTATTCGCCCCGATGCCGAGCGCCAGGACCAGTATCACGATGGCGGTGAAGCCGGGGTTCTTCCGCAGCTTGCGGAGGGCGAAACGGATATCGTGGTCGAGGCCGCCGAAGAGGGCCCGCCGGCGTTCGGCGCCGACTAAGACGAAATCCGGAACGTGCGTGTGCTCGATTGCGGTGAGTCCCCGGCTCAGTCGTTCGTTCGCCGTGATCTCGTTCAGAGCGATGCGTGCGGCGTCGACCTCCGAAGCCCCGCCCTGGATCAGTTCCCGGTAGCGATCATCGGCGTGCTGGCTCAACTCCTCGACGATCTCGGCTTCACGTGTGGGAGTCAACCTCAACTTATCGAGTTGCCCGCGAATCTGTTCCTGCCAGGCTCGGTTCCATTTGGAGTCAGACACTTTCCACCGCCGTGACGCGGCCGATGGCCTCAATGAAAGACTGCCAGCCCTGGCGCTGGGCGGCCAGGACTTTGCGTCCTTGCGGAGTCAGTTGGTAAAAGCGCCTGCGGCGTTGCCCGCTTTTCTCCACCCACTTCCCTTGCACCCACCGGCGTTTTTCCAGCCGGTACAGCAACGGGTAGAGCGACGCTGCATGAAAACTCAGGGCGCCTTGCGACCGTTGCTCAATGAGCTTCCCGATCTCGTACCCATGGCGGGGCACCGCTTCGATCAGCGACAGTAGCAGCAGCTCCGCGCTGCCCTTCTTCCATTCGGGATTAATAGAACTATCCGCCATATGTATGGATAATACATATAGCAACGGCGTAGTTCTGTTGTCAAGGCTAGCGGGGCTCTTGGATTAGGGTGTAGCGCCCGGAGGGAATTTCTTTCAGCTCCTGACTTGAGCCCGAGGGCCACCGCACCATTACTCTATCGATTTTGGAGCAACGTCCCAAACCGAAGTGCAGCCTGGGATCGTTGCGGGAAAGGTAGCTATCGCCGTTTCGTAACGACGCGGAAGCGTGATTGCCGCAGAATTCGATCTGGACACGCGCGCCCAAACCGTCGCGATTGCTTTTGGTTCCACGGAGTTGGATCCCGGCCCAGAAGTTTCCGCCGGCAGTGTCGTTGCGCAACAGAAGCGGCTGACCTGCGATGGGAAGGATCGCGAGGCTGACTTTGCCGTCGTTATTCCAATCGGCGGCCGCGCCCCCGCGATAGGAATTGTCGGGAGTCGCCGGGAAGCGGTACGCGATCCGGTAAGCGCCGCCGTTGTGATCGGTTAAGATCGCGACCGGTTGGAAGTAGTGTGGGGAGCGCGGGTAGACGTGACCGTTGGCGAGCCAGATCTCCGGACTACCATCATTATCGAAATCAGCAAAGCCGCAGGCCCATCCCAGCCAGGAATGCGTGAGGCCGGTGAGGCCGGCGCCCGCAGCGACATCGTCGAAAAAGCCAGACTTGTCCTGGCGGAACAGTGGAAAGTAATCATCCATGAACGTGGTGGTGACCAGAGAAAGGCGGCCCTGGCCCTCCAGATCTCCGATAGCCACGCCCATGTTGGATTGCACGCTTCCCTTCCCGTTTACGGCGACCCCGGTTTCGAGCGCGGCCTCTTTGAAAGTGCCGTTCCCCTGATTGAGGAACAGCAGGTTGGGGTCGGAATCGTTGGCGATGAACAGATCGATTTTGCCGTCCGCGTTCAAGTCTTCGAACACGGGAGTGAAGCTGTGCGCAGCCTTGGCCGCGGCCAGTCCGGAGGCGCGCGTCACGTCGGTGAAGGTGCCATCGCGGTTGTTGTGGTAGAGAATGCCGCGATCGGGTTTGAGTCCGATCGGTCCGCAAAAGGCCGGGATTCCGAGGGCCGGGCATACTGGCGCGGGCTCGGCCAGCGACAGGGAGTGGATGTCGACGTAGGCGGCCACGTAGAGGTCGAGGAATCCGTCGTTATCGAAATCGCCGAAGCTACTGCCGGTGTGCCACGCAATCTTGCCGCTGAGACCCGCGGGACCGGAGACTTCGGTGAAGGTGCCATTTCCGTTGTTCCGGTAGAGAAGATCACGGCCGATGGTGGTAATCAGAATATCGGTGTAGCCGTCATTGTTATAGTCGGCGGCATTGGCTCCGGTACCCCAATAGTTATTCGACAGCCCGGACTTTCGGGTGACATCCTCAAAGTGTCCGTTACCCAGGTTGTGGAACAGAAACACGCCATCGGGGACGGGAGTGGGTGTTTCGCCGGCGACCACCGCGCGCAGCCGGTCCATGGTGGAACCGTTGACGATCAGAAGGTCCATCAGGCCGTCGTTGTCGAAATCGAGCCATGCGACTCCGCTTCCGTTGGCCTCTGGGATCCAGCGTTTTTCCGGGCCCCCGCAATGGATGGCGGCGCGTATGCCCGCGGTGCCTGCGACCTCAGTAAAATGCAAAGCTGCCGCTTCCGGGTCCGCATGCGTGGCCAGGGAGGCAGTTGAAATCAAGACGACAGCGGCCGCGCCGAATCGCAGACCTCGCCGGAGCATGACCGATAATTTAAGCGATGTTTCTGACAAAGGCAGTGCTTCCGTTGTGTTTGGCCGGGTGCCTCATGGGGCAGCAGGGTAGCGCGGAGAACAATCCGCGAATACAGGAATTGTATCTGGCGGCGAAAGACGCGCAGGACCGCGGAGCGCTGGCGGAGGCGGCCGCGAAGTATGAAGAGATCCTGCGGATGGCGCCGAAACTCGGTCCGGCCTATAACAACCTGGGAGCGTTGTATTTCCGGGAAGGTGAATATGGAAAGGCTGCGGCGATTCTGGAGCGTGGTCTGAAAATCAGTCCGGGCATGGCGTCGGCGAACGCGCTGCTCGGCATCGCGCTGTACAACTCCGCCGAATACGCCCGGGCGCGGCCGCGCTTGGAAGCGGCTCTGCGCGCGAATCCGAACGACCGCAATGCACGCCTGTTCCTGGCGAAGGATCTGGCGCGACTGGAGGACTTCGGCGCGGCAGTGACCGAGTTGGAGAAGCTCAGCGCGCAGGATCCGCGCAACCAGGAGGTCTGGTATCTATTGGCGAAGGCGCACATGCAGCTTTCCGAAAGCGCCCTGGCAAAGATGAACGCGATCGATCCCAATTCCGTGTTGGCGCACCAGCTTTCGGGCGAGGTGATGGAGAGCATGAACAACTACGAAGGCGCCGTTGTCGAGTTGAAAAAGGCGGTCGACCTGGCTCCGCAGATGCCCGGCAATCACTATAAGTTGGGTGACGCGTACTGGGGCCTATCGCAATGGGATCGGGCGGCCGAACAGTTTCACGAAGAGGTGCGCGTGGATCCGGGTAACTGCAGCGCCAAATGGAAGCTGGGCAACATCATTCTCGAGAAGAACGGAAGCGCGGCGGAAGCTCTGGAAAACTTGGACGCGGCGCTGCAGCGGTGTCCGAAGCTGGCCGATGCGCGGGTGGATCGTGCGCGGGCGCTGGTGAAGCTCGATCGCGGGGCGGAGGCAGTGGCGGATCTGGAGCAAGCCGAGAAGGTGAACCCCAATGATCCCGGAATTCACTTTCTGCTGGCCAAAGTGTACCGGTCGCTGGGGCGGTCGCAGGACGCGCAAGCAGAGATGCAGACCTTCAGCAAGTTAGACGAGAGCGCGCGAGCGGCAACGGCAGCTCAGGCGCAGGAAGTCATCAAAAACAAAGAAGGCGTGCACTGATAGAAAAAGGCCCGGATTGCTCCGGGCCTTTTTGGTCAGTGTCGCTTGTGGCAGGGTTTCAGAACCTTATTTCAAGGTGTCCTTGTCCCTGGCGCGGCGAGTTGGCTTGACAGTTAATCACCTTGCCGAAGTTCGGGTCCTCGAAGTTGTTGTTCGGTGAGCAGAAGACAACCCGATTTAAGACGTTGAAGAACTCCACTTCCAGTTTAAACTTCACCTTTTCACCGAAGGGGAAGTATTTGGCAAGCGCGATGTTTTCGTTCATTTGGAAGGGACCGCGAATGCCGCCGAGCACACGCGGCTCATTGCCGAGGGTCCAGGGACCCGGGTCCGTAAAGGCGGCCTTGTTGTAGACAGGCAAACCCTTGTAGACGTTGCTATAGGAAAACTGCTGGGTTACGCCGGGAACCACATTGGCGCGATTTCCATCGCCAAGCGGACTGCCAGGAACGTAGACGGTTTGCGGGGTTCCGGTTGCGTAACTCAGCAATGGACTGATCTGCCAGCCACCTAGCAGGAAGTTGGAGACGCCTCCACGGTCCATATAGGTGCGGCCCTTACCGAAAGGCAGTTCGTAGGTAGAGGCGATATTGATCAAATGAGTCTGGTCGTTGTTGTCGATGGACCACTCGGACTTCTGGTTGTCTTTGTTGATCGCGCGGCCAACGAAGGAGGTAAATCCCGAGTTGGTGTTCGACATCATCTTAGACAGCGTGTAAGAGACAAGGAAGCTCAACCCGTTGGTGTAGCGCTTCTCGACCTGAATCTGCATGGCGTTATAGAGCGCCGAGCCGTTCATATCGAAGTTGTTGAAGATGTCGGCGTACTGCGGATAGGGACGCAGGGACTGCAGCACGGTGGCAGTGGGGAAATCCTTGTTGAAGTTGGTGTACGGCAGTGGGATTCCCAAAGCGACGCCGGTGGTCGCGTAGGGGTCGCCGAGCTTGCTCCCGTACTTCGCAAGATCCGCGGAAGGAATCTGATTAATGGGGTTGAGTTGAGCCGGAAGGCGGTTGCCGCGATTCCCGACATAGGACCCAGAGACGAACATGTTATAGGGCAGTTCGCGCTGGATGCCGATACTCCAGACCACGTTGTAGGGAGCGACGCCGTCGAACTTGGGGTCGAAGGCGTTGATGCTGGTGGAGTTGGCGATGGTCGGGCTAAACGGAGTGGCGGCCGGGGACGGAAGGGTGGTGCTGTCCAGGAAGCCGAAACCGAGGTTGGTGGAGCCGGTGGAGTTTCGTTGGAACGAGCCCAGGAGCAAGTTGCCGTAGTTAACAGCCACCTTGCTGATTCCGTACTCGTAAGCTCCGCCGTTCAGGAAGTTCATGGAGAGACCACCCTGAAGAACGGTCTTCTTATTCAACTCGTAGGAGAAGCCGGTGCGGGGGCTGACGTGGCCCCAATGGATGGCGGCACGATCAACGCCCGCGCATCCGGCGCAACTGCCGAACTTCGTGGCTGCGCCGAGGCGGCCATCGGCTCCCGGGTTGGCGATCTTCGAATCGAAGTACACGATGTTGTTGTTCTTCTCCGTAAATGGGACCATGATGTCCCAACGCACGCCGACGTTGACGGTGAGGCGGGGCATCAGTTTGATGTCGTCCTGAATGTACGTGGACACATCGGTGTTCTTGAGGCGCAGCTCTTGCGAGCCGATACGGTCCGCGCTATCGACGGCGCCCAGCAGGAAGCTCGCAAAGGAGTTGCCGGTACTGCTGAGGTTGTTGGGATCCGCGGTGGAGTTATTGCTGAAGTTGAAATTGCCGGCGCACTGCTGGCACTCATTGTCGTCCTGGTAGGTACGGCGGAATTCCCACCCGATGTTAAACGTGTGGCGGCCGTTAATCCAGAGATAGTTATTCTCGACGACGATTCCCAATTTCCGGTTGATGGAATTGGTGTTTGAAGTTCCGAGGCCCTGAGGGGAGAGCGGGCCGCCGAAGTTGATACCCGGAACGATGGGAGCGCCCGGCGCGGCGGAGAATACCGGTTGAGTGCCTTGGCGGCTGGGAATTTGAAAGTTGAGTTCACCCAGCCAGCTTGCTCCGGCGGTCATGATGAAGTGCGGCGTGAGCGCGTTGGTGTAGTTCAAGATGAACACCGTTCCAAGGTCCGGGAAGTAAGTGTAGTTCGCCAGAGGGTTGCTCTGCTGCAATCCGTTGCCGCCGCCGTAGGAGGTCTGCTTATCGCGCCACATGGCCCAATGGATGGATTGTTTATCGCTGATGTTGTGGTCGATGGTAAAGCCCCAGGGGCTTTGCCGGGTGGGATTGATGCCGGTGAGCGTGGACTGATTATTCATGAACCCAGGCAAGGCCGGGTTGGGCAAGTACTGGAGCAGGCTGGTGGCGATGGGACTGAAGCAAGCCGCGGGAATCATGTTATTGATGAACGCCGTTCCCGGAATGTTGCCGTTGGCCGTACAGTTGCCGGTGGCCGGATTGAAGATGGTTCTACCTAGACCACTGAAGTCACCGGCCTTCTCGGCGACGGTAGGGAGCGAGATGAATCCCGTATTGCTCTGGTTCTGCCGATACCATTCCATGCTCACGTGGAAGAACGTCCGGTTTTTGCCGTTATAAACTTTGGGAATCCAAACGGGGCCGCCGAAGCTGAAGCCGTAGTTGTTTTCATGATCGATGGGCACACTGGGGTTGTAGGCGCCGCGCGCGTCGAAGAAGTTATTCCGGATGATTTCGAAGCCATCGCCGTGGAATTGGTTCGTTCCCGATGTGGTCTGGTACGTGACAACGCCCTGCGCAAGCCCGTACTGGGCGGAGAAAGAGGATCGCAGTACGTTGAACTGGTTCACCAGTTCGAAGGGCGGATTCCAAATCGTCTGGAATCCCTGAGTCTCCGACTGGGCCATGGGGATTCCGTTGAAAACGACTTCATTCTGAAAGTCCACGCCGCCGTTGATGCGATGGCTGAAGGTGTTGCCGGTGACGCCGGGCGCGAGGAAGATGAAGTTATCGATCTGCCGTCCACGGCCCCCGCTGATCTGGTTGGGCAGTTCCTGCACGACCTTGTTCTCGATGGTCGTGTTGAGACTCGGCGCGGTAGTGTCGAGGGCGATCACGTTCTCCGCGACTTCGACGGTTTGGGAAGTGTTGCCGGTTTGTAGTTGGGCGTCCACGGTGGAGACCCTGCCGACTTCGACGCCAACGCCGTTATGAACGGACGACTGGAACCCGGGAAAATCGACGGATACGGTGTAGCGCCCCGGGATCAAGTCGGTCACCGTGTACGTTCCGGCAGAACTGGTGACGGCCGTTTTTGAAACCTGAGTATCGACGTTGGTAACAGTGACCTTGGCGTTCGCGATCACGCCTTCGGCTGTATCTGTGACCGTACCGTTGATACCGCTGAGAGTTTGCGCCCAAATTGACGATGCGGTGGAGCCAAGCAACGCGGACAGTGCCATGCCGGCCAGCATCATCTGGACTGAAACGAATCGGTTCAAACGTTGAAACATTTAAGTGCCCCCTTCCTTCGCTCATCAGGGAACGAAGGTCTGCGAAACAGTCTATACCACTTTTGTCAGTAGAGGAAATGCACTATCGGAAGAGGCGGAATGTAAGCCAAAGGTCATACCGATTGTGCAGGATTGTGCACGATTTCGACTTTTCGGGCCGGAATTGTGCAAGGTTGTGCAGGTTTTCAGAAATTTGCACAACTACTTGTTGGCAAACGGCTCCTCAATCGCGAGGATCCGATCGCCTCGAATGTCGTTGAGCTGCTGCACAATGCCGCTGGGCCAATGCACCTCGACTAACGAAACGGAGGTGGCGGCACCTAACCCGAAATGCACGCGCTTGTCGCTGGAAGAGAGATAGCTGCCGCTCGTGGTGACGGTGGCGTACTGCGGACCGCTCACCGTAACAATCTTAACCCCGGCGCCAATGGCATCGCGGTTACTGGCGTGGCCGATGAGCTTGATCAGGAGCCAGTGATTGGGCGTGGCGGTTTCATTGTGCAGGATCAAAGCCAGGCCGTCATTAGTGGTGACGACCGCGTCGATGCGGCCATCGTTATCGATGTCACCGGTGGCGAGACCGCGTCCCGCTAGTTTTTCCTGGAAAGCAGGGCCCGATCCGGACGAGATGTCGGTAAAGGCGCCGGAGTGGTTGCGAGCGAGGAGGAGAGGCTCGCGGTAGCGCAGGTGCGGGGACGAGATCTCGATGGTGTCGAGGTCGTGGCCTTGCGCGACGAGCAGGTCTTTCCACCCATCGTTATCGAAATCGAGAAAGCGGAGTCCCCAGCCGGAGTGCAGGAGGGTCATGGCGCCGATACCGGCCGTTTTGGATGCGTAGGCAAAGGCGCCGTCGCGGGTATTGCGATAGAGCGCATAGATCTGGTTGGACAGAGCGTCGATCACCAGATCCGGGAAACCGTCGTTATCGTAATCGGCGAAATCGATGCCCATGCCGGCGTAAGTGCGGCCATCCTCGTCGACCGCCATCTGCGCGGAGAGGCCCTGCTCCTCGAATTTGCCGCCGCCCAGGTTGCGATAGAGGAACTCGGGCATGGAGTCATTGGCAACGGCGAGGTCGATGCGGCCATCGCGATCGAAGTCGGCGAGCGCGAGGCCCAGACCTTTGCCGGGTTTCGAGATGCCGGAATGGCTCGAGTAATCGGAGAAGCGCCCGTGGCCATCGTTGTGGAAGACGAGAGGCTGTTCGGCCTTAAACAGGTCGGGGTGGCAGTACGCGCGGAAGCCTTCCTTATGCTCACCGCACCAAAGGTCATCGAAGTCCCATTTGAGGTAGCGGAGGACCACCAGATCGAGCAGGCCGTCGTTATCGAGATCGACCCAGGCGGCGCTGGTGGACCAGCCGCTGCCGCCGACGCCGGCGCTGCCGGTGACATCGGTGAAAGTGCCGTTGCCGTTGTTGTGATAGAGCCGGTTGCCGCCGTAGCCGGTGACGTAAAGGTCTTCAAAGCCATCGTTGTCGTAATCGCCGACGGCGGCGCCCATGGAAAAGCCTAGGCCCTGAAGACCGGCGTGTTCGGTGACGTCTTCGAAAGTGCCGTCGGGTTTCTGATGGAAGAGCTTATTGGAGTGGGCAGGCAGGGTCTTGCGCGGGATGGCGCCTTTGGGCATGGGGTCGGTCAGTTCGGCGCCGTTGGCGAAGAAGATATCGAGGCGGCCGTCGTTGTCGTAATCGAAAAGGGCGACGCCGGAGCCCATCGTTTCGATGAGGTATTTGCGGGAGGTATGGGGCGAGATCTGACGGAATCGGACGCCGCGCGCGGCAGCCACATCGACGAAATTGCCGAGCTGGCCGGGTTCGGGGACGGCGGCGATGAGAAAGATGAGAGAGAGGATGAGGGAGAAGACGAGCGCGCAACGAAGCCACATGCGGGAACCGGATGGAATGTCCCATTGCCGCATACTCCGGGTCCGCTTGGCAATTTTCGATTAGCGGATGGTAACGCGATCAGGCGTGGGCGAGTGACGGATACTAAACGAAAGCAAGATTTCGAGGGGGCGAAACGATGAGATTTCTCGCACAAGGCGTGGCTATGGCGGCGCTGTTCATAGGGTGGCCCGTTCTAGCGCAAAAAGATACGGGCGCGATTGTGGGACGGGTAACGGATCCATCGGGCGCGGTGGTTGCGGGGGCGGCGATCCGGGTGACAAATCTGGATACCAACTTCGCCGTGGATGCCCGTTCGGATGCTGCGGGCGAATATACGGTAAATCCGGTGCGGGTGGGACGGTACCGGGTTGCGGTGACCTCGGCGGGGTTTAAGACGGCGACGGCGGGGCCGCTGGCGGTCGACATCCAGGAGCGCGCGCGGGTTGACGTGATGCTGGTGCCGGGCGAGGTTCGGGAAAGCATCGAGGTGACTACGACGGCTCCGCTCCTGGAAACGGACACCTCCGAGCGCGGCCAGGTGATCAGCAGCCGCTCGATCGTCGGGCTGCCGCTGAACGGACGAAATCCCGTGCAGCTTGCGCAGTTGACGGCCGGTGTGACGGTCAGCGAGCCGGGAGCGCGGGATGAAGGCGGGTTTGGGTTCAGCGCGAACGGCGCGCGCTCGCTGCAGAATAACTTTCAGCTGGACGGGATCGACAACAACTCGAATTTGCCGGACCTGCTGAATGAGACCAACTACGTGGTGATGCCCTCGGTGGACGCGCTGCAGGAATTCAAGGTGCAGACGGATTCCTATGGGGCGGAGTTCGGGCGTGCCAATGGCGCGATAGTAAACGCGACATTGCGGAGCGGCACCAACCAGTTTCATGGCGTCGTTTATGAGTTCCTGCGGAACGACAAGCTGGATGCGCGCAACTTCTTCGATGCGCAGCGGCCGCCCTATAAACAGAACCAGTTTGGCGGAACGTTGGGCGGGCGAATCATCCGCGACAAGTTGTTTTTCTTTGGCGATTATGAAGGGCTGCGCATCCGGCAGGGGCAGACGCAAACCGCGCTGGTACCGACGCAGACGCACCGTGCGGGAGACTTCAGCGATCTATTGGATCTAACGGCCCCGACCGGAGTGAACGACTGCAACGGTCAGCCCACGTATGCGGGGGAAATTTTCGATACGCGCGCGGCGATGGCGAGCCCTTCGTCGCCGACCGGCTTTTGCGGAGTGCCTTTCGGGTACCAGGCAAACGGGGCGCCGTCGAACATGATCCCGGCGTCGCGGCAGGATCCACTGGGCGCGAAGCTGGCGAATTTGTTTCCACTTCCGAACGCGACCGGGCTGGGGTACAACTATTTGTCGAACCCCGTTCTGGCGCAGGATCGCAACCAGGGGGATGTCCGGATCGACCAGGTGATCTCGCCGAAGGACACCGCGTTCTACCGGTTCAGCATGAGCCGGCAGCCGGCCAAGATTCCGTCCACATTCCCGGGTCTGGCGGATGGGGGTGGGTTCTTCTCCGGCAACGAGCAGAACAACGGGTATAGCGCGGCGTTGAGCGAGATCCATATTTTCTCGCCCACGCTGGTGAACGAATTACGGCTGGGCTATAACCGGCTGCACTCCAGCCGCTTCCAGTTCAACTCGGCGACGGATGTTTCGGGAGCGATCGGATTTCCGGGAGTGCCCTATTCGGCCGGCACCAACAATGGCGGTCTCCCGCAGCTCACCTTCAGCGACGTGGCGACTCTGGGCAGCCCGACGTATCTGCCTTCGAACGAGATCCAGAATACGTACTCGGGTACCGACACATTCACGTATATCCGCGGGAATCAGACGTTCAAGTTCGGCGGGGAGATCCGGCCGGAGGAGTTCACGATTTTTCAACCGGCGGCCCCGCGAGGAACGCTCGGCTTCGGGACGAGCAGCACGGACAACGCAGGCGCTCCGGGAACGGGCGGAAGCGGGTTGGCATCGCTGCTGACTGGGCAAACCGATGGCGGGAGCATCAACAACCTGCACAATATCGATTACCTCCGGCACAACTATTCGGGTTTCGCGCAGGATGACTGGCGGGTGAACTCCCGTCTGACTTTGAATCTCGGGATCCGGTACGAATATTACTCGCCCATTCGGGAGAAGTACGATGCACAGGCGAACTTCAACCCGATTACGGGCGTGCTCGATATTCCGAAGGGCAGCAATGTGCAGTTGACGCCGATCTTTGCGGCGTTGCTTCCAGTCAATCACAACGCCTCGGCCAGCCTGATTCATCCGGACTACAACAACTTCGCGCCGCGCATCGGATTCGCTTACCAGGCGATGCCGAAGCTGGTGGTTCGCAGTGGCTTCGGAATTTTTTATGGTGGCTCGGAGAGC
Source organism: Bryobacterales bacterium (assembly GCA_963814235.1). Taxonomy (GTDB): domain Bacteria; phylum Acidobacteriota; class Terriglobia; order Bryobacterales; family Bryobacteraceae; genus Bog-113. The sequence continues at coordinate 45,733 of CAWFCA010000006.1, forward strand.
GGCCCTTACAGCAACCCCAGCCCCGGATTCAATCCGCCGTATTTTGTGGGGCAGAGTTTTTCGGCACCGTGCAGTTTGCCGGCAACGAATCCGGCGGGGCAGGATTGCTCGGTTCCGGGTTTGCGCAATTTGTCGGCGGGGTTTCCGCTAACGGCGCTGACCGATCCGAATACGCCGACGTTATTTTCTCTCGATCCGAACATGCGTACCCCGTATGTCCTGCAGTGGCACCTGACGACGCAGTACCAGGCATCGCGCGACACGCTGTTCGAAGTGGCTTACGTGGGTTCCAAAGGGACCAAGCTGTACACGTTTTTCAATCTGAATCAGGCAACGCCGACTTCCGACCCTTCCGCACTGACGGCGCCGCGGCGGAAGTTTCCGTTTATCGACAGCAGCATCAGCTATCTGAACTCGGCGGGCAATTCGGAGTACGACGCACTGCAGACCAAGTTTCAACACCGGTTCGGGAACGGGATTTCGGTGCTGGTGAATTACACCTACAGCCATGCGCTGGGGAACGCTTCGAATGCGAATTTGGGAGCTCAGAACAACGATGGATTCCGCTGGGTGAATCATCCGGAGTGGGAGCACGGAAATCTCGATTTCGACGTGCGGCATCGCTTTGTGGCGAGCTACTTATGGGAGCTACCGTTCGGCAAGGGCCAGCGTTTTGCGGGGACGGCGACCGGGTTGACGAATGCGGTGATCGGGGGGTGGGAACTGTCGGGGATCGTGGTTCTGTCGTCGGGTACCTGGTATACGGTGACGGACGGGAACGGGAATTTCGCCAACTCCGACGGGCAGCAGCGCCCGGACGCGGTGGCGGGGCAGAACCCGAACGGGAAGCCCTGCGTGGCGGGGACGTTCTTCAACACGTGCGCGTTCATGGACCCGGCGCTGGGCTCGACGGGCAATGTCGGCCAGAATACGATCCAAGGTCCGGGCCTGAAGAACGCGGATGCGTCGTTATTGAAGACGTTCCCGGTGGGAGAATCGCGCCGCTTTGAATTCCGTTCGGAGTTTTTCAATGTGGCGAACCACGCGAATTTTCTTTTCGCGAAGGCGGGTCCGCAGAATTCCAATAACTCGACGGTGTTCGGGACGCCCAGCTTCGGGTATCTGACGGCGGCGCGCCTGCCGCGGGAGATTCAGTTCGGTCTGAAGTTTTACTACTAAGCGGGCGGTGAAAGGAACTCTGTGAAGAAGGCGATCGGCGACAACTTGATCCCGAAGGATGTGAGTTTTGAGGCGGGGCTGGACCTGATCCGGAAATCCGGCTTTGACGGCATCGAGCTTTGGCTGGGAGATAAGCCCTGGTTTCAGATGAAGACCTCCGATGCCGAATTGCAAGGGCTGAACCGGAAGATTCGGGATGCGGGGTTGCAGGTTTCGAATGTGTCAAACGCGCTCGATTGGGAAGAGAATGTATGTGCGCGGGATCCGAAGGTGCGGGAGGCCGCGGCACGGCATATCGAGCGGCAGATCGAAGCGGCGCAGATCTTTAATACCGACGCGATTCTGATCGTGGCAGGGCTGGTGACGGCGGACAACCCTTACAACGAGGTGTATGCGCGCACGGTGGCGGGGCTGCAACATCTGGCGCCCAAAGCGGCTGCGGCGAAGGTGCGAATCGGGGTGGAGAACTGTTGCGCCGAGCAGCGATTTCTGATGAGCCCGCGGGAGTTCGCGACGTTCCTGGATGACGTGCATAGCCCGGCGGTCGGGATCCATTTGGACGTCGGGAACATTCACGAGACGGGGTTTGCCGAACAGTGGATTGAGATTCACGGGCCGCGTATTACGCGCATTCACTTGAAGGACGTGATGAAGCACCGGGGGCGGTGCGGGCAGGAGAGCGTGTACACGAATCTGTTTCTGGGGGATAACGACTGGAAGGCAATCCGGGCGGCGATGCGGAAGGTGAATTACGATGGCTGGCTGATCGCGGAGATGGAGACGCGTTATAAGTTTGCGGCGGACCAGCAATTCATCGATACGTCGGCCGCGATGAGCCGGTTGATCGAAGGGCGGCTGTGAATCGGCGGGACTGGTTGCGGGGCGCCGCACTGGGGTTGGCAAGCGCGCGGATGCCGGCCAGGTTGCGTGGCGTTGCGGCGCCGGCGGTGTCGCTCTTTCACGAGGATCATGGGCTGGCAGTGGAATCGGCCGGCGGCTATCGGGGTGCGTTGGGAGCGCGATTGCGGGATTCCGAGGAAGGGCCTGCGATTTATGCCGGGGTTCGCGAGCTGAAGCCAGATGTGGTGGCGCGGGTGCGCGGCGGGCGATGGGTGCTGGTGGAGAGCGGGCTGAGTTTCGCCGAGCAGCGCGCGTGGGGGGAGCATCGGGAATGGATCGGCGAACATTTCGGATTGCGGCTGGGGGAACGGGTGCGCTTTACGGAGGCGGACGGGCATTACGCGACTTACGACTGGCCGGTGCGCTGCGCCGTCCGGCATTTCGGCGAGGTAGTGCCAGTGATGGCGCGGGAGGGTGAGGTGATCGCGCGCGTGGGAGCGGTTCCGGTGGCGGCACGTTGTTGTTTCGGGCGGGGCGGGTTGATTTATCTGGGCAGTCCGCTCGGGCCGGTTTTGACGGGGGGCGACAAGGAAGCGACGGCACTGGCGCACGCGCTGGCTAACGTGTTGGGTTGATTCGAGCGGGTGTGTGCGTGAGAAGGAATGGGAACGATGTCAGAATCCGACGATTTGCTCCGGGATCAGATTGAAAGAATGCAAAAGCGAGCGGAAGGTCAACCCAATGAGTGCGTGGGTGTTCATGTCGATGAGAACGACGCCATCGCGGTGGAGGCGTTGTTTCGAGTCATCGAAGATCCGTTTGACGGGCATGTTCGGCAGCATTCGGACGTCCCCGCAGGGGACATCGGAGATGCAAAGAAGCGGTTTCGGGCGGCAGTACAGAAGATGAGACAGGCTAAGCCGGAGAACCCTCCGAAGGGTAAGCTGAGCCAACCGTAGGTTTTAGAATCCGGTCTGCTTAAGAAGCGCGGCGGAATGGGTGTCAAGAAACACGGACGCGGCCGGGTGATTGCGGACGAGCGATGCGGGGCATTGGGCGGTGATGGGACCTTCGAGCGCTTCGCGGACGGCCTGCGCTTTGCGCGCGTCCGGGACGCAGCAGATCCAGTTTTGGGCGCGAAAGAGGCCGGGGCAGGTGACGGTGAGCGCCTCGGTGGGGACGGATGCGAGGTCCGGGAAATGACCTTCGCCCACTTGTTGCCAGCGGCACGGGGCGTCGAGCGTGACGCGCTTGACAGTGAGTGGATCGGCGAAGTCGGCGGCGTGGGGATCGTTGAAGGCGATGTGGCCGTTCTCTCCGAAACCGACGAAGGCCAGGTGCACGGGAGCGGCGTGGAGTAAGGCGGAGTAGCGGAGGCACTCGGCGTCGAGATTGGGCGCGTCGCCCTTGAGGTATTGCACGGCGCGGGGTTGCAAAGGCTCTGCGATGCGGGTCTGAATCCACCTGCGAAAGCTGGCGGGGTGGTGCTCGAGAAGGCCCACGTATTCGTCCATGTGGAAGAACTCGACGGCGTTCCAGTCAATACCGGGTTGGGTGGCGAGCGCGGCGATCATTTCCAGTTGCGAGTTACCCGTGGCGGCGATCACGCGGGCGCGGCCGGACGATGCGATGGCCTGCAGCAGGACGCGCGCTGCGGCGGCAGCGGCGGCCCGGCCGAGGGCGTCTTTGGAATCGAAAACGTGAAGATTCATTGCGGTGCGTGCCAGAGTCTTTCGATAGCAGCGCGGAAGCGGGAGTAGAGAAACGAGGCCGCCAGCAACAGGATTCCGAGGACGACGAAGGCGACGATCCGGAAGGTTTGCTGGAGTTGCCAGACGTCGTAGAGGTAGAGCTTGAGGATGACGACGGCGAGAAGGACAAGGCCGATGACGCGATTGACGAGCGAGCGCGCGTTGACGCCGACCACGACCAGAGCGATGCCGTAGAGGGCGAGCACCACGGATACGGCGAGGGTGGCGATGCTCGCGGAATCGGAGGTGCGCTGAGCGGCCCAATGGAGCGTTTCGATCAGGAGCGCACACAGCACGACGACGTGCCCGGCGATGTAGAGGACCAGCGAGGGTCGCCCCCTTTTCATCCAGCGGGCGCCGAGCCACATGCAGATGCCGGTAACGAGGAAAGTGAGGAAGTTCGGGTCGAAGATAAGGGAATGCTGCGGAGAAGCTCGCTGAGTACCGAGATGAAAGAACGCGAGACCGAAGATGACCAGGGCGGCGTTGCCGAAGCGGCGGTTGGCGGTGCGGGCGGCAATCCAGGTAAAGGCCGCGCCTTCAATCGCCCAAGCCATGGTGATGCGGAATTGCGAGAACTGGATGGGGATAGCAAGCGTGAGGAAGGTGAGGGCTAGTCCGGCACTGAGGAGGATGGGGCTGAGTTGGCGCGACGGAGCTTCGGAGGCCAGGAGATTGGCGCTGCTTTCGGCATCCGGCGCGGCCTGCTTCCACATCATCCAAGCGGCCAGCAGGTGAAGAGCGGCAAGGGCAACGGCGAAGAGGCCGAGGTATGCGCTATACAACGGGTTGAGTAGCGAGTAGCAGAGGAGGAAGTAGAACAGGCCATCGAGAGCGAGAATGCCGAGATCGGAGTCGGTGCCGGCGGAGGCGGCCGTGAATCGCCGGAGCGCGTAAGCAAGGAAGAGGAAGAAGGCGGCCGTAAGCGCGAGGAGTCCGGCCGTGGGGACTTCTGGGAATGGATGTTGCCACCACGCGAGGGCGGTCAACCAGAACAGCAGAAACGAAGTAAACGACAGAGGATGCCAGTCGCGGCGGTAGGCGCCGGCGAGTCCGGCGGCGCTGAGCGCGAGAACGATCCAAAGCACGGTGGACGGCGGCCCGGCCCAAACTATTGCCAGCGCGAAGGTGGCGAAAATTTGTGCGGAGAGAAGAATCTTATTGCCACTGAACGCCCAGAACAGGGTGTAAAAAGCGAAGACGGCGGCGGTGGCGGGAAATCGCTGAGCGGGCGCGAAGTGGCCAACGTGCCACGTGATGTAGACGAGCCACGTACCGACGAGGAGTTGAAATTCCAAGCCGTGCCAGCTTTTTCGGCGCAAGAGCGTGAAGCCGCCGGCAAGCAGGATGAACAGATAGGCGAACAATGACCAGGGGTGATCCTCATTAGTAATAAGGGCCAGTGGCGTAAGATAGCCGCCGCCCAACGCGAGGGCGGCGATAGCGATGGAGTTGTAGCGCAACGAGGCGCCCGCGGCCAGTGCCGTGGTCAGGAACATCAGGAATAAGACGGCGAGATACGGCAGCAAGTGGTAGAAGCCGAAGGCGGAGTAGAGCGAGAGGTAGAGAATGGCGATACCCAGGCCGGTGATGCCCTGGGCATAGACGCGATGATCGCGGCGCCAGATGAATTCCGCGAAGCGAGGGCCCCAATCCCACGAAGACTCCGAGAAGGACGCGGCCGGTTTCGCCGATTAGACCTTTCTCCACCGCGTAGCGGAAGAAGAAGGCAACCCCGAGTACGACGGTGAGAACTCCGATGCGGTTGAGCCAGGTCAGGCCGACCTGAGTTTCGAGATGGGGGTGAGAGGGTGTCGGGATTTCGGGATCGAGAGCAGCTGGGATTGCGATGGGCTCGGGTTCGGCGGGTGCTTCTATCGGTAAGATGCGTTCCAGACGGTGCGGGCGAACCGCAGAAGTCCGGCCGGTTTCGAGGAGATCCAGGCGCGCCTCAATAGAGTCGAGACGCGAGAGCAAGCGCGCGAGAGTATCGGCGACGTCTTCAGGACTCATCGCGAATTGGGATCGTTTACCATTCGGTTTCCTTATAGTCCTTCAGAAACTTGCCCCAGACGTGCTCGCCGGTGTTGATGCCGGTGATGATGGGATCGAGAATGCGCGCGGCGCCATCCACGATATCGAGCGGGCGGATGGAAGCTCTGCTCGACCGTCTTGCGCGCGGCGATGTCGACGGGATCTTCATCGGTGACCCAGCCGGTATCGACGCTGTTCATGTGGATGCCGTCGCCCTGATAGTCGGCGGCCGCGGTGCGCGTCATCATGTTCAGCGCGGCTTTGGCCATGTTGGTGTGGGGGTGGCGCGTGGTTTTCCAGTTGCGGTAGAACTGGCCTTCGACGGCGGAGACGTTGACGATGTGCTTGTCGCGATTTTGAGTGCGCATCATGAGCGGCTTGAGGCGCGCGTTGATGAGGAACGGCGCGATGGCGTTGACCAGGTGCACTTCGAGCAGCTCGACGGCGGACACTTCGTCCATCAGCAAACGCCACGAGTTGCGTCCGCGAAAGTCGACCTGCTGCAGATCGGGATCGAGCCGGCCCTGGGGAAACAAATCGGTTTGACCCGGGCAGTCGTCGGGCAGCAGTGGGATTTGCGAGAGTTCGGCGGCGCCGGCGAAACGGGCGAGAGTGGCGATCTCTTCCGGAGCGGGTTCGGTGGGCGCGCCGAGCAGGTGGCGAACGTTTTCGGGGGCATCGTGGAAGGCCGCGCGTTCACCGGCCATCATGTGGGTGTAGAAATCGGGCGGGCGGCGCACGGTCTGGCAGGCGTTGTTGACGATGAAGTCGAGGCGGTCCAGCGTGGCGGATAAGTGGAGGCAGAAGGCTTCGACGCTGGCGGTGTGGCGCATGTCGAGCCCGAAGATCTGGAGACGATTTCCCCACTCCGCGAAGCCGGGTTCGGCGGCATAGCGTTTGGCGGAATCGAAGGGAAATCGAGTGGTGACGATGAGGCGCGCGCCCGCTCGCAGCAGCTTCAAGCCGGCCTGGTAGCCGATTTTGACGCGGCCTCCAGTGAGCAGGGCCACGCGTCCGCGCAGATCGGCGAGCTCGCGTACGTTTGCAGAAATTGAAGTCGGCGCAGGCGGGGCACAACTGATCGTAGAAGTGGTGGATGTGCGTGTATTTCTGCTTGCAGACGTAGCAGTGGTGGAGTTCACCCGATTCGCGGGATTCGGGAGGATCGTCCGTTACGGGCGGGAGGAAGAAGTTGGGCGTGGTGAAGACGGGTTTGCGGCGCAGGGTGCGAATGCCGGTCTGGTCGAGTACGGCGATGGATCGCTGGGACAGTGCTTCACTGCGGGCGCGTTCCGTGGATCGGCGCCGCGTGCGGCGGAGGTCAGCGTCGGGATTGTAGATCTGGGCAACGGCGCGGTGGAAGCGGCGGCGATCTTCGGCGGGAAGGCGGTCGAGGAGGCCTTTATCGCGATCGATGGCTTCGAGGAGTTCCGCGGCGGAGCGAAGCTGACCGAGCAAGTCCGAATCGGCCTCGTCGAGCGCGGGCGGGGTTACCGCGGAGCGGGTGGTCATTCTTTTAGATTTTCGCGCAGCCATGTAAGCATTTGCGCGACGTACGAAGACCACGCGGGGTGACCGGCCCAATTTTCCATGCCGTGGGGCGCGTCTTTGAGCAGGATGAGCTGATGAGGAACGGCGGCTTGGGCGAGCGCTTTCTCGTAGGCGAGGGTCCCGGGGTAGAGTTCGTCGCCAGTTCCCTGAAGCAGGAGGACGGGCGGTATTCCGGCGTGGACATGGAAGAGGGGCGAGTAGCGGCGGAGGGTTTCGAGATCCCACGATCCGAAGATGCGGTCGAGCATGGGCCTCTCGGTGTTGGCCCAGGCGGCGAAGTCGTACACGCCGTAGAAGGAAACGACGGCGCGCAGGTCACACCCCGAACAGGGCTCAGAGGCGATCTGGGTCACCATCTGGCCGCTGGCGGACTCGCCCAGGGCGGCGAGGCGCTGGGGATCGATGCGATAGCGGGCGGCGTGGGCGCGCACATAGCGGATGGCGTTGCGTAGGTCTTCGAGTTGATCGGCGTTGCGGACGTAGGGAGTGAGGCGATAGTCGATGGAGAACCAGGCGTAGCCGGCGCGCGCGAGGGGAGCGAGGACGGGCGAGATGTACGTGACTTTGTCGCCCGCTTCCCAGCCGCCGCCATGGGCAATGACGATGGCGGGAAATGGGCCGGGACCTTCCGGACGGTAGGCGTCCATAAGAAGGGGAAGACCGCCGGGACGCGCATAGACGATGTCTTTCCAGAGTCCGCCGCGGCCGTTGCGCAGAACGGCGGCAAGTTCTTCGCGCCATTCCCACTGATCGGGATGCCAATTCTCGAAATTGTGGATGCCGTGCGGAACCGGATAGAGGCGACAGTTGGTCCAGGTTGAGCAGGCTTGCCGGACGGCGGCAAGGGGGGACTCGTCATCGGCGTCTCCATGAAAGAGGAGAACTTCGGCGTGGGGCGGGGCGACATTGCGAAGGCCGCCCGGGGCGCCAAAGCCGATCACGCGAAGTATGCGAGGGTCTGCGGCCGCGAGTTGCAGAGCGGCCGGCACGCCGGTATCTTCGGCGATCAAGGTGAGCGGGTCCTGGATGGCGAAACGTCCTGGGCAGGTGATGAAATGCTCGGCTTCGCGCAGGTCTTGCGCGTTTCGATAGTCCACGGAAAACCAGGCGTACCCGGCTTTTGCGAGTTCGGGGAACAGCTGGGTGATGTGCGTGGCTTTGTCGCCGGAACTGCCGTGGATCAGAAGGGCGGCAGGGCGGCGGGCGCCGGCCGGGGAATAAGCGTCGAGCGTAAGACCAGGGCGGTAGAGGATATCGGCGATGACACCGGGCGTGAGATAGTTGCCGCCGGAATCGCCGGAAAACGCGCGGCAGGTTGCACTCAGATGGAAGGAAAAGGTGAGGGCGAGAGCGGCGGCGAGCAGCAGGCGCCGCATCATCGGGTGTGCGGGTTCCGGGCGAGGCTGATCAGGTTCGCGAACAGGCGGTACGCACCGGGAACGCCTTCCGGCAGTTCGCGATAAAACGCATAGGCGTTGTAGATCCAGATTCCTTTCCCGAAGCGGGCGAAGAGCAGGCCGCCTTTCTGGGGCTCCTGCCCGGCGTCCTGCGTGGAGAGCAGAGCTTCGTATCGGGGGTCCCATGACTTGAGAAACTTCGAGCCGCGTTCTTCGACCCAGCCTTCGAAATCCTGGGGCGTGATCCGGTTGGGCCACTGGAAGATCGGGTTGTTACCGTTGAGTATTTCCACTTTCGAGGCTTCGTCGGTCACCTCTTCCGGATCGTCCGACATGACGTAGGGGTAAGGGCCGTAGTTGTGATCGAACTCCGGCGTGTTGTACTGCACGATGACAACGCCGCCGTTCTTCACATAGTCGAGCAAGCGAGCGTTGTAGCGCTTCAGATCTTCACGCACCGCGTAGGTGCGCACGCCCAGCAGGATGGCCTGGAACCGGCCGAGGTTGCCGGAGGCGAGGGTGGAGGCATCGAGCTCGGTGACATGCGCACCCAGCCGTTTGATGGCATCCGGCACATCGTCTCCGCTGCCCATGATGTAGCCGATCTCGAGCCCGGGCGCGACCTTCACATCGGCCCCCGAGACGCGGGAGGTGGCGGGCGTATAGAGCAGCGAGGGGCGAAGACCCGGGTATCCGGCGACCTGATAGCCTTCCGAATACTCGCGCCCTGCATAGCGGGCCACGGCGGTGATGGTGTACGGGCGCGGCTCGAGGTGGTCCGGGGTGACTCGAAACGCGAGAGTCCGTTCCTCACTATCCTGGGCCATGGTGAACGCCGCTTCGGCTGGCTCGCTGCGCCATCCGGCGGGGAGGCTGAGACGCGCGGAACCTGCGGAGGGCTTGCCGTTGCTACGCACGGAGACGCTCACGGGAAACGATCGGGCGTTCAGATCGACGACGCTGGCTCGCGGCGTTAACGAAACCGAAAGTGCGGGTCCGATCGTGAGGGGTTCGAAGACGGTTCCATAGCCGGTGACGCGCTTCACGGATTGCACGACGCGGCCGACTTGAAACTGAGCACCCTGGTATTCGAAGCGGGCCCACGCTTCCAGCGGATAGGGCGATGAGGGCAGGCTTACGTAGCCCGCGTCATCGAGACGGTAGAAGGTTTGGCCGATTCCTTCGCGCGAGAAGTAGGGCTTGGTGAGCTTAGCGGCGGGCGCCGCGGTTACAGTGACGACCGAGTCGACGAATGCGGCGTTTTGGAGAGGCTTCGCGGCCACGGCGGGCTTTTCGATCTGCCAGGAATTGCCGTCGGTATTCACGCAGTTGAGCGCGAGCAGAGTGACCGGCTCGGTGCTTTGGCCAGCGACATGGATGTTGACTTTGAAACGTTGACCAGGCACGCCCATGGTGAAAGTCTCGGGATCGCCGGCGAACTGAAGGTAGAGGGGATCGACCGGCTGATCGGGAACGACAGTGGCGCGCATAGAGACGCCGAGCGATTCGGCAAGCGCGTTGTTGAACTGGGCGCGCTTGATTTCGAGCTCATGGAGGACATCAGACTTTTCGGTATCGGGGAAGTTGGCGGCGTAGACGTGATCGATGACGGCAACGGTGCGCTTCAGGCCAGAGGCCAGCATCGGGCTGATCGTCTCGGGGTGCGCGGCGGAGAACTGGTCGATGGCTTTCTCGACATCGGCGTTGATGTCGCGCAGGGCAGCGCGCAGGAATGCAGCGTCTCCGGTTTTGACTAGGGACGCGATACCTGCTAGCGAAGTGTCGATGCCGTCGAAGAATGAATTCTCTTTGGCGGGGACGGGGACCTTGGATGCGAAGCGATGGTACGCGCTGTTTTGTTCGCGGGCGGCGGGAATGGCGCTGCCGCCGTTTTGTGATTTCTGGTTGTTGAGCCCCTGGTGGGCGAGCTGCGTGTAGTTGAGGCCGAGAAGAGGGTTGTAATCGCCTTCGGGAACTTCGACATCGGCGCGCAAAGAGCCTTTCTCCGGACCGAAGAACGGAACATGCGCGTATTGTTTCAACGGCAACCAGGGGCGGAGGCCTTGCTGGATCAGATCGGGAAAGCGAGTGGGATCGCCCGCTGCATCCATGGCTTCTTTGGCCATCAGTCCGGCGGTTTGGTGGTTGCCGTGACCATCAGAAGGAGCGCCGACAAATACGGAGGTGACGACGAGGGGCCGCGTCAAGCGAATCACGCGTACGACGTCGCGAAGAACGTTGTCGTGACCCCACATTTTCAGAGACTCATCGAGGGTTTTCGAGAAGCCGTAATCGACCATGCGGGTCCAATATTGGTCGACGCCGTAGTAGCGGCCTGCAGCTAGGAGCTCCTGCGTGCGGATCAGGCCGAGCGCGTCGAAGTAATCAGACGACATGACGTTGGCGCCGCCTTCGCCGCGATTGAGCGTGAGGAGCGCGACGCGTGCGCCGAGGCCGCGCGAAGCCCACGCGAGCATGCCTCCATCTTCATCGTCGGGATGGGCGGTGATCATGATGAGGCTGGCTCGCGTATGCAGCTTCTGGAGACTTTGCCAGACAGCGGGCGCACCCCGATTCGCGGCATTCTCGATGACCTCGGGCGATGCGCGAATCGCGGAGTCGTAGGGGGTCTGGGCGAAAGCGCTCGGGATGACGAGGAGTGCCGCTAAGAGGCGCATCGGGTTTTGGGGCGCGCGGCGGCTTACCTGGTCCGGGTGCTGGCGGCGGCTGCGAGGTTGTGTTCGTTCCAGCCCTCGTATTTCTGCCAGTCGAGCAGCCAGAGATGCGGGTAGGCTTCGCCGCGCGGGAGCTTCGCGTATTTCATCAAGTCGCCCTGCTGGTGGTTGCCATCCTGCGTCTGGTAGAACCAGAGCGCTTCCTGGCCCAGTTTGGCGACCTCGCCGGGAACGTAGAAGGTCTGGTGCTCATAGCGGTAAGGCGAATGAATCCACGAGGTCCCGCCGTAGGAGAGATCGACCAGCATGCGGGTTTGTGGGGAGATGGCGCCTTCGCGGAGCAAGGCTTGCATGGCGCGGACCACGATCCAGTTATTGGTGCGATGGTCGACGTGCCGTTCCTCGGGATGGCCGGTGACGATGAGCTCCGGCTGGTATTTCCGTATGAAGTCCTTGGCGATATCGACGACGGGATCACGGGAGAAGGGCAGATTCGGCTGCACCAGGTTTGTGTAGGGGGCGTGGTCGCTGGCGAGGAGAACGGAAAGGTACGGATCGGCGGCGGTGTGGTGATTGAGCCAGATCTCTTCCATGCCGCCGTCCGGCAGGCCGAGGAATGAAACATCTTCGGGCGGGACGCCGAGATGCGCGAGGGAAGCGCGGGATTCGGCCATGCGGGTCTCGCCGAAGTCCATGGCGCGCGCGGCGTCGCAGGAGTTTTGATAGTAGCGATCGCAGCCGCCGGCGTCGCCGCTGGTGAAGTACACGATGTGGATGGGGATATGGTTTTCGATCGCGGCGCGGATCAATGCCGGGTGGGCGGTATCGTCATCCTGGTGGGCGCAGAAGATGAGGATCGATTTCGGAAGGGCGTCGAGAGCGAACTCGATTTTGTTGCGCGCCATCACGGTACCGTTAGCGGCAACGAGCGAGAGCTGATAGATGTAGCGGCCGTCGGGGAGAGCGGGAAGCGTGGCATGGCCCCCGGTGCTGCCGGGCAGGGGCATCGTTTCCTCGCTGGACACCGCGGAGTCATCGGTGTTCAGGACTCGCCCGCGCAGCTTAGCTCCTGTGACGTTTTCGTCTGCTGCCGGGTGGATGTGGAACGCGAGATCCGGTTTGGTTCCGCTCGGGAAGATGGTGTGGGAGGTATCGAACTGGATGATGGGCGAGACGAAATCGGGAGGATAGAAGTCGCGATAAGCCGTGGCCTTTTGCGCGACATCGGCGAGCGTGGGGTAGAGATAGAGGAACGGGTACGCTTTGGGGTATTCGGTGTTGGGCGGCCGCAGGAAGACGGGCGGCGTGAAAGCGAGATCGAGAACATGCTCGCGCTGGCGGTCCCAAACGACGATGGCGTAACCGGTCACGCGCGGATGATCGCCCACCCGGGCGACGGCGACACGCTCGCCGATCAATTCTTTCTCGCCGCCGGCGGGGAGGGTCAGGGAGTCAGTCAGAACGGCGGGGGTCATTTTGGGATCGTCCGGGGCCGGCGCGATCCAGGGGTAGTAGAAGGGAGCGAACTCGACGCGAACGCCTTCAAGCGGGTGGTTCAAGAGATTGCGGATGGTGACTTTGCAATTGATGGGATCGCCGTTCGAGTAAAACGTTCGCTCCAGTTCCACGCGGGCGATGCGAGCGCTTTTGCGATGTACGGCGAAAGAGGTGACGTTGCGGTTGCCATTCACATCGACTTCATAGCGGCCGGTGCGGGCGTCCGGGGGAATGGTCCAGAGTTTGGTGAAGCCGGGCGACGCGGGGAGGGAGAGATCGCGAACCACGGGCTGCGCTTCACCGGCATAGCGGATGCTGGCCGCGAGCTTTCCGGAAAAGCCGTTGGTGACGCGAATGCTCACTTCGGAGCCGGCGTTGTAATTGGTGCCGTCCGTCACGGCGACAATATCGAGCGCGGAGAGGCGGGCCGCGACCACACATGCCGCGGCGGCAAACCAGACGAGGGAGCGCATAGCCCGAGTTTAGAACTGGAACCGCAGGCCGAGTTGCATCTGCCGCATGGCGGTCTGGGTGTACGTAATCTGCCCGGCGCCGCTCACGTCCACGGTGGAATTCGGCAGGCCGAGATTCACGTGGTTAAAAGCGTTGAAGACCTCCCAGCGGAATTCGAGAGTCTTGCCTTCCATGGGAATGAAGTTCTTGGCAAGGGAAAGGTTGGAATCGTAGAGCGCGGGCCCGCGCAGCGAGTTGCGTGAGGCGGTGCCGTTGCGGTAGGGCTGTTGCGGCGCAGTGTAGGCCGCGGGGTTAAACCACAGACTCGCATTCGGATTGGAGACGTTGGGATTGCCGACGATATCGGCGCGTACGTAGTTGAAATCGGTGTTCACCAGCGGGGCGTTTGCCACGGTGGGCGTGAAGGGCAGGCCCGATGCGAAGGTGGAAACGCCGCCGATGCGCCATCCGCCGAAGATGAGATCGGCCACATGGCTTCCACCCATCGCGTAGCGCCGATTGACGCCGAAAGGCAGCTCCAGGTTGTTGGTCAGAGTGACGGCGTGGGTACGATCCCAGGACATGGGCCCGTGGCTGGCGCGCACGTTGTAGTTGTCGGAGAAACCGCCCGCGCCTTCGGAGTTGCCCATGGCTTTGCCATAGGTGTAGGTGAGAAGAAAATCGATCCCATGGGACATGCGTTTCTGCAGCTTGGCCTGCAGGGCGTTATAGCTGGAGTTGTCGCAATTGCACGTCTGGTAAATGCCCTGTTCGAGGCCGAACTTCTGGTAAAGGGGACGGCGCGGATCGTAGTTGCCGGGGCCGGGCACGGCCTGGTTGCGATTGAGGGACAGGAACAGATGGCGCCCGACGTTGCCGACGTAAGCGACTTCGAGTGCAAAGTCCGCCGTGAGCTCGCGCTGGATGGTGAAGTTCCAGAAGTCCGCGCGGGGGATCCGGTAGGAGCTCAGCGGGTCGGTGAAGTAGTAGACGCTGATGCCATTCGGAAGAGGATAGCGGCCGTTAGCGCCGACGGGCGGATTGGGCACGCTTGGGGGACCGTTCAAGAGTTGGAAGGCGGGCGTATAGGGGTTGCTCTGCGGAACGCTCTGGGGATTGACGATGGGCGGATCGTAGTCGGCGCCCTGCCCGAAGACAGCGCCGAGGCCGCTCGGGTTATAGCTCCATCCGTAGCCGGTGCGGACGACGGTTTTGGCATTGACCTGATAGGCGATGCCGAGGCGCGGAACGAAGCCGGTGTTGTAGGCCTGGACTCCCATGTTGAGCGGGACGGAACCGATTCCGGCAGCGACCACTTCGCCGGTGGAAGGATCGAACGCGCCCGCGCCACCCGGTTTGGCGGCGGTTTGCGGAAGGTAGTCTTCCCAGCGCAGGCCATAGTCGATGGTGAGCTTGGGTGTGATGCGCCAAGAGTCGCGGGCGTAGAGGAAGATCCGGGTCTGGCGGAGGCCGGGGTAGTAACCGATGCCGGTGAAGTAGCGGGCGAAGTAGGAGGGCTCGCCTAACAAATAGGAAGCAAGGGCGGCGCCGGTGGCCACCTGACCGCCGGCAATGGTATCGACGGCGGAATTGCCGGTGGTGGAATCGTTAAACGAGATTTCGCCGGAGCGGTGGGAGTCGCTGGGGATGCGCTGCTGCTGGGCGCGGCGCGCATCTACGCCGAACTTGATGGAGTGATTGCCGAACTGTTTGGTCCAGTTATTCACCCATTGAAAATGGTTCTCGGTTTCTTTCAGGGGGCAGTTGCACTGATTCACGCCGAGCGAGTAGCCGAAGTTGAAACCGCCGTTTCCATTGATGTAGAAAGCCGGCAGGCCGGCGGTGTCGGGCGCTCCGGTGTTGAGCCCCGGGAGACCGGCATCGCGGGCGGGCGTGATGTTGCCGCCGTTGGGTTCGACGCGCACGCGGTAGCGATAGAAGCCGAAGCGGAAATCGGTGATGAGGGTGGGGCTGAACGCGTGATCCATACCGATAGCCAGGCTCTGGTTGCGGGTGATGGAACTTCCGGCAAAACCGAAGGGGGATGGGCCGCCCGCGACCGCGCCGAACGCAGCGGGGGAATTCTTATCGAAATCGGCCAGCGTGTAGCGGGTGAAGAGGTGGGTGGAGGGGGAAAGGTTGTAATCGACGCGGGCGTCTTCCTGGTCGCTATCGAACTTCTCGCTTCCCGCGGATGCGTAGTTGTTATAGAAGCCGGAGCCGGTGTTGGGCAGCGGCAACAGCGCGAGCAGCTTCGACATGGGCGCGGCAACCGGGATGATATTGAGCAC
This sequence comes from Bryobacterales bacterium, assembly GCA_963814235.1. Classification (GTDB taxonomy): domain Bacteria; phylum Acidobacteriota; class Terriglobia; order Bryobacterales; family Bryobacteraceae; genus Bog-113. The sequence continues at coordinate 61,401 of CAWFCA010000006.1, forward strand.
GCCGTTTTGCGAGAATGCCCTGCGGCCCGCTCCGGACGCGTCGCCGGAAGTGGGATCGAAGACCATGCCCGCGCGGGCGCCGACAGTGGTTCCTTCGGTGGTCTGGACGTTCACAGGGTTCGCGCAGGGGCTGCTCGACACCGAACCATCCGCACAAATGTAGCTGCCCAGAAAACCGCTGAGATCCCCGGCGCGCTCAGCGGCCGTGGGGACGGTGGTGATGAGAGAACCGCCGGTCCGGCGGCGCGCGCCTTGGTAATCGAAGAAGCCGAACAGTTTGTCTTTGATGATCTTGCCCCCGACGGAACCGCCGAACTGGTTCCAGCGAATGGGCGGGTTGAAGCCGGTAAAGCGATCGGAAGCGTTGAAGACATCGTTGCGCAGAAATTCAAAGAGACTGCCGTGCCATTGGTTGGTTCCCGACTGGGTAGTGGCCTGAACGAGCGCTCCCGAGGCGGAACCGAATTCCGCGGCGTAGTTGCTGGTGGAGACTTTAAAGTCCTGCAGGGAGTCTAGGTTGGGGTTGATCACCGCGATGCCGAGAATGGCGCTCTGGTTCTCGGTTCCATCCAGCAGGAAACCGTTGGCGGTGAAGAACTGACCGTTCACGTTGGCCTGTATGCCGCCTTGCGGATTTTCACTGGTGGCGTGCTGCCACGAGTTCAACTGGGTTCCGGGGACGACCAGAAGCAGGTTGGTCAGGTTGCGATCGAGCACGGGGAGCTGACGGACCTCCGAACCGGTGAGGGTGGTCGCGACCTCGGCGCGGTCCGCGGTGAGCAACGGGGTTTCGGCAACGACGTTGACGGTCTGCTGCGAATTGCCGATGATCAACGTGGCCTCAATGCGGGTGGTGGCATCCACCTGAACTTCCGCGTTGGCGACGAAGTTGGCGAAGCCGGCGCCGGAGACCGTGACCTGGTAACGGCCGGCGAGCAAATGGGTTTGCGAAAAATTGCCTTCGGCGTTGGCAGCGGTTTCATAGACGGCGCCGCGATCCAGATCCGCGACGGTGACATGCGCGCTGGGCACGGTGGCGCCGCTGGCATCATGCACGGTCCCTTCGATGTTGCCGGATACGGCCTGGCTGAAGGCGAGCGGCGCGTTCAGCAGCGCGAGACTGCAGGCAATGAGAAATGCTGGAACGGAAAGCGCGGCTTTGGACATGTTTCCCCCGGTATTCAGTTATGAGCCGTCGAGCCGCTACGTGGGTTCGGCAAGATGGGCCTGAACGGCTGAGACACCCGCTGAATGGTTACGTTGAGTCTAGTCAAGCGGCTTGGATGGTGTCAACTCTGAGCTCTCTGGGGCCTTCAGGCGAAATCAGATTCGGCGGCGTTGTAGGGCAACTCCGTGGATCCGCGTGAGCGTCGGATGCGAAAGGCAAAGGAGCAAGCCACGCCCATTGCAAGCAGTCCGGCGAAGATGTAGGGCAGCGAGGAGTAAGGCGCGGCGGGCACGGGATAGAGACTGCCTGCGAACGCGACCAGCATCACTGCGATAGCCACGAAGGAGATGATCAGGGCGTTGGCGGCGAGCTTTTGTTGCGAGCGAAGGTAAAGCGGCGCGGCGGCGCAAACGAGGATGTAGGCGACCAGAAATCCGAACGTGGCGAGCGTGCCGAGCCAGCCGTTGATGTCGAAGCCGGGAACGTTCCGCAGCGCGAGAAAAATACCGGGGATCAGGGCGGCGGCAGTGGCAAACACCACCGCGCGGTGGGGGGTGCGATTGGCGTGATGCGCATCGCCGAAAGCCTCGGGCACATCGCCTTGCCGGGCCATATCGAAGATGATGCGCGCGGCGGCGGTGATACAGGCCAGGGCGCACGAGAAGAAGCAGATGATGGCGCTAACGTCGATGAGGAGGCCGATGACCGGCATTCCGGCTTTGATCGCGAGCGCATTCAGAGGAGCGAGGCTATGATCGAGCGATGTCGGCTCGCCGCGGAAACCCAGCACCTCGGTATACGAGCAGAGGGTGAAGAAAATGCCCGCGGCCGCGGCGCTCAACATGACAGCGCGCGGAATGCTGCGAAACGGATGGCGGGCTTCCGCGCCCAGAGCGGTGGCGCTTTCAAAGCCGACGAAGCTGAAGATGGCCAGCACTAAACCCAAGCGCAGGCTCCCCCCGGTGACGCCGGAGAGACGGAGTTGATCGGCATCGGGATGGAGACCGTGCGCGTAAAGCGTCTGGCCCATGATGATGAAGATAATCGCGGCGGCAATGGCTTCGAGGGTGAGCATGAGGCGGGCGGAGATGACGATGTCGCGGTAAGCAAGCGCCCCCGCGGCGCCGATAGCCACCGCCGTAAGCAACACGGGAGAGATGGCGGGCCAGTGCAGACTCAGCAGCAGGACGTTGGCATATGAGGTGAGACCGCCGGTGAGCGCGGTAGCCGTGCAGATATACGCGATGACGAGCGACCAGGCGCCGGCAATACCCCAAAAGCGGGGCAGCACGCGGGCGGTATAGCTGTATAAAGAGCCGGGCGAGGCCAGACTGCGCGCGAACTGATTGATGTTCGCGGCTACCAGGCACATGCCGATGGTGGCAATCGCATAGGCGAGCCAAGTGCCGTTTCCGCTGAGGGCGAAGACCTGACCGATAATCATCGCCGGGGTCGCGGTGGGCGCCACATTGGCGATCGACTGACCGAGCGTTTCAATGGGAGACAGGATCTCCGACTTTAGACTACGTTGCGAATCCATAGATGTCCCGTGCCGCGTGTCCGGATGAAGTAAGGGCTACGACCGACTCGGCAGGGAGCTGGAAAGCGCGTGAGGTAAACGGGACCTCCTCACAAGAATCGCATAGCGCCCTCGTAAACCGGAGAGCGGACACAAAGCTTCTGAGCGAGAATGATTGGCATGGCTGACGAAGATTTGAAGACAGAGCTCGAGAAGCTGCGAGCCGAGAACGAAGCGCTCAAGGCGGAGCGAAAGGGAAGCCCGACATCGATCAAGGTGAGTGAGAAGGGGGCGATCTCGGTCTATGGCCTGGGGCGGTTTCCCGTCACGCTGTATCAGGAGCAGTGGCAGAAGCTGCTGGGGATGTCGGACCAGATTAAGACCTTCATTGCAGAGAATAAGGATCGGCTGAAAGCCAAAGAGAACTAGGCGCGGACCCGGATTTGGCGGGTGCGCGGGGCACAACGTTTAAGCTGATGCGATGCGAACCGTACTGCTGCGCGGGATTTTTGGGTTCCTCCCGGTTCTAGGTTTCGGCGCGGCCTGGGGAGCGGAAACGCCGGCGGGAGCGGTCTGGTCGGGGGTGGTGCGCGACGCTTCCGATCATCCGGCGGCGGGGGCGGCGGTCAGCCTGCAATCGGACCGCAATAGCTACGCTGTGGTGACGACCGCAGGCGGGGCATTTCGGTTCGGGGCGGCCGCTACCGGGCCGTATCGTCTTGCGATCCGATTCAACGATCATCTGTTCCGGTTGGCCGAGACGGTCACGGTGCCGGCAGACGGAGTTTTTACGCTCGGACTTGCGGGCTGACGGCAGTATCCGGCTGGAGGCGCCATCCGCCGGGTCCGGGTCGGCGAGCGAGGGAAAGTCGCTTTCCAGCACGGCGGTAACGGCCATTCCTCTAAACAAACGAGATTTCAGCCAGCTTCTGCTGCTCGCGGCCGGGACCATGACTGACAGCAACGGAACGACCAACTTCACGCAGCAGTTTGCGGTGAATGGGCAGCGCGGAGTCGAGGCGGTATTCGCGATGGACGGTGCCGACACGAGCGATCCCGAGCTCGGGGGCGCGACGCTTTCCAATTTCAACGTGGACGCAGTCCAGGAGATTCAATCGTTCTCGGGCTGGATGCCGGCCGAAATCGGGCGGGGAGCGGCGGGGTTCACCAACATCATCACCCGTGCCGGCACGGATGCGCTGCACGGCTCGGTGTTCGAGTTTCTGCGCAACTCCGCGCTGGACGCCCGGAACTTTTTCGATCGCGTGACGCCAGCGAGCCCGGGGCGATTACCCGACTTTCGCCGGAATGAGTTCGGGTTTACGGTGGGAGGACCGCTGGTGCTGCCGGCGCATCGGGGAGAAGTGAAAACTCGATTCTTCGCGGAGTATCAAGGATTTCGGCAGGTTTTGGGGACCACGCAGGTTTTGCCCGTGCCGACCGCGGCGGAGCGCTCGGGGAAAGACACGACGGCCTTCCCGGGTGACACGCTGACGATTCCGGTGAATCCGGCAATGGCCGCGCTCCTGCGGCGCTATCCGCTTCCGAATGATTTTACGGGCTCATTCGGGGCGCGCACGTATGCCTCGTCGTCAAAGGTGGTCACGGACGCGGACCAGTTCTCGGCGCGGTTGGATCACGAACTCTCCGCGAAGAATCGGCTGTTCGCGCGATTCACGTGGGACAACCTGAACGGACCGACTACGAACCCCGATCAGACGGCGATCGATCCCGCGTTCGGGACGACGTACATCGATCACCAGCGCAACGCGGTCCTGACGTTTTCGCGAACACCGACGGCCCATCTGGCGGCCGAGTCGTCCTTGAGTTTCACGCGGACCACGCCGAACTTCCCGACGCCCGACCACACGGACCCGTCGCTGATTTTTGCGGACGGGCTTTACGAGGCGTTTGACGCGGTGGGCGGCTCGGTGACGGCGTCGCTGGGGAACTTATTCGAAGGGCGGCAGAATTTGACATGGGAGCGCTCGAACCACACGATCAAAGCGGGCGGCGAATTTCGCGCCAATCGCGATACGACGTATTTTGGAACGGAGCCGAACGGGCAGTATGTGTTCGGGGGCGGCGCGGCGTTCGCGACGGCGGCGATCGGCTCGACCAGCGGGTTGCACGACATACAAGCGGGTCAGCAGTTGCCGGATACGCTTTCCGCGGTGCTCATGGGCAGCGCCTTCTCGTATAGCGTGGCAGTGGCTCCGCCGGAGTTTCCGCAGGGGAGTCAGATCGGCGTGGCCGCGGTATCGCGCTACGGGGTGAACCTTTACGTGCAAGATACGTGGAAAATCGGGGACCGTCTGGTGCTCGATTACGGGCTGCGCTATGAACTTTACTCGCCTCTGAGCGAGCGCGCGCGAAGGACCGCGGGGATGCAATTCCTTAACGGGCCCGCAGGTCCGGAACAGCGGTATCTCATCAATCCGGAACCGGTGTACCGCTGGCGCGGGAACAATTGGGGACCGCGTGTGCGCGTGAACTGGCAGGCCACACACGGATTCTGGATTCGTGCGGGGGGAGCGATTACGACAATTCCGCCGAACATCTGGCAAGATAATTCGCTCACCGGCGCGGCCCCGTATGTCGATTACCCGCGCATCACCGCGGCACCGGATTCGCCGGTTGTGATTGGCACGACCATTACGCCGGTGGAGTTACCGGGTGTTTACGCATTGTCGGGCGCGAACCTGTTAGCGGCGGGAAACTCGAAGGCGGTTCCGCCCAACACGATCTGGGATGTGAACCGTTTCGAGCAGGAACTGGCGGCGCGCACGCCGGGGCATCAGATCAGTCCGCTGAACGCGAACGCGATTTCCGCCAATTTTCGAAATGCCTATCTTGGCACCTGGTCGCTGAACCTAGAGCGGCCGGTACATGGTTTGAATGTGAGCGCGGGTTATATCGGGACGGCGGGCGTTAGTTTGCCGGCGATCGATTTCCCGAATGCGTTTCCCGGGGCGAGCCCAGCTTTCGCGCCGTATACGCAGTTTAACCGCGCGGGCGCGATTACGGGCGGGTTCGGGACGGACATGCTGGTGACCAACCGGTCACACTCGACGTACCACGCGCTGCAATCATCCGTACAGGGGGCGGTGGGTGGAGGCGGCCCGCAGATTCAAGTGAGTTTCACGTGGTCCAGATCGATTGACGACGTAAGCACGGTAATCGGTCCGGGCGTCGGAAGCACATCCGGCGCGGCGGCCCTGGCATGGCCGCAAAACCCGTTCGATACGCGCGCGGAAAAAGGACCTTCTACCTTCGATGTCGGCCGGGTTTTTACGGCAACGGTGGTGCAGGATCTCCACGTGGACCGGGCGCCGGGGTTAGTTCGGCTGGCAGGGAGAATGGCGCGGAACTGGGAGCTCCTCAGCATTTCCACGGTGGCGAGCGGGACGCCGTTCACGGTCTACTCGGGCGTGCAGCAGACCGGCGCGGGCTCGCTGGGCGCCGACCGGCCGGATCTAATCGGCGTGCCCGACCTGTCGACCAGCCGAACCGTACGCGAAGACTATTTCGGAAGAGGTGCCGCGAATTCCTCGTACTTCTTCATTCCGGTGAATCTGGGGGGCGGGACGGGGCCGAACTCCGGCCGGTTCGGGACACTGGGGCGCAACACCTTCCGGGCTCCGGGTCTGCGCAACTTCGATTTCGCGCTGATCAAGGACACGGCCTGGGAATATGGCGGCGGGCAGCGATCGATCAACCTGCAATTCCGGGCGGAGTTTTTCAATTTTTTTAATATCGTGAATTTCGGAGCGCCTTCGAATACGTTGAGCGGATCCGGATTCGGGATTATCAGCCGGACAGCGGGAAGCTCACGGCAAATTCAGTTTTCGCTGAAGACGATGTTTTAGGATTGGCGATTTTTACTTGCCGATGCAGAACGTCGCGAAGATGCGATTGAGTATGTCGTCGGCTGTGGTCTTTCCGGTGAGCGCGTCAAGGCCCGCGAGCGCGCTGTAAAGATCGAGCAGGATCATTTCGTGAGGCACATTGCCGTCGATTGCCGCCCGCGCTTGAGCCAGGGCCTCGGCGGCTTCGTTCGCCGCCTGGTGCTGCCGCAGATTCGAGAGTATGGCCCCACTATGTTCCGCCATCCCGCCCGGCGCGACCGCTTGCAGAATGGCCTGCCGCAGCGCCTCAATGCCCTGCCCTGTTAACGCGGATACCGGCATGGCGCCATCAGGAACCGCGCCGTCGAGATCGCACTTATTGGCAACCAGAAGCATTCGCCCTTGGGCCCGCGCGCGCGCCGCCAAAGACAAGTCGCTCTCGTGCGGCGGGGCGGCCGCGTCCACCACGACGAGCACAAGGTCCGCATCCGCCATGGCATGGAAACTGCGTTCAATGCCCAGCTTTTCCGCCAGGCTCTCGCCGTCGCGAATGCCCGCCGTATCGATCAGCCGCACTGGAATACCCCCCATGGAGGTCACCTCGGACACCGCGTCGCGCGTAGTTCCGGGCACGTCGGTCACGATGGCCCGATCCGCTTCCAGCAGCCGGTTGAAGAGGCTGCTTTTACCGACGTTCGGACGCCCGACGATCGCGAGCGAGAAGCCTTCCCGCAACACCTGTCCGTAGGCGAAACTGGCGCCCAGCCGCTGTACTTCCGTCTCAATCGGATCGAGGCGCGCGCGCAACTGGCCGGCGGTCGCGACGCTGATATCGTCCTCGGCGAAATCGATGCCGGCTTCCATGAGCGCAATCAGATCGATCAGCTGGGCCTTCACCGGACCGATGCGGCGGGCCACCGCCCCGCCGGCTTGTTGGGCCGCAACGCGCGCCTGATGCACGGTGGTGGCGTCGATCAGATCGCGCACCGCCTCGGCCTGCGGCAAATCGATCCGCCCAAGGACAAAGGCGCGCAACGTGAACTCGCCCGGTTCGGCCAGCCGCGCTCCGTGCCGCATGGCCCGTTCGACGCAATGCCGCAGCACCACCGGGGCGCCGTGGCACGAGATCTCGATCACGTCTTCGGAAGTATAAGAGCGCGGCGCGGCAAACCAGGTGAGCAGCACATCGTCTACGACCAGACCCGCGTCATCCAGCAGTTCGCCGCGCACGGGCGCCCAGGGCTTGGGCGCGGTGGGCGTTCGCACCAGCGTACGGGCGATTTCGAGCGCCCGCGTTCCGGAAAGGCGCACGATGCCAATTCCGCCCCGTCCCGGCGGTGTGGCGATCGCGACAATGGTGTCGCTCAGATTCAAAGCTTAAAGGGAACGCAAAGTTAGCGATTGCGATCGAAGGAAGGCCGGCGTTCGCCGCGGCCGCCGCGCTTGTCCCGGTCGCGATCCCGGCCGCGACCATCGCGCGGAGGTCCACCCGAAGGCGGCCTGCGCATGGGAGGCGGTGCCGGAGGATCGGGCAAACTCGCCATGCCCGCCGGATAAACAACCACGTGCCGGTAGCCGCCCACGCCGCCGCTCTCGCTCCGCAGCGTGGTCTCGCCACGCAAAGCCAGATGCACCACGCGACGCTCCCGGCTATTCATCGGACTGAACCGGAACGGGACCCCCGAGTGCTTCACTTTCTCCGCCGCCGCGCTCGCGCTCAATCGCAGCTCTTCGATTCGCAGCAGCCGGTAGTCGTTGGCGTCGAACGAGATCCGCGAATGGTCCTCATTGGGCATCCGCAGCACCTCCATGGTGACCTGCTCGAACGCCAGCAGCAGTTCCGCGCGATTGGCCAGCAGCGCGTCCACATCGCGCCCGCCGAACTTCACCATGATCTCGGGATTCTCGATCTCCGGGTTCGGAGAATGACCAGGACCGATCTCGAAGGTCAGATCAAGGCCCGCGTCACTAAGAAGCTGTTTGAGAAACTGTTCGATCTTTGGACCGGTCGAGGCGACCGTGTATTTGGCTTCACTCAAAGGGCAACCGCCGGGCTTCGTCGCTTACTGACGGGAATTATTTACGGGCCGGCTTTCTAACCGGCGCCCGGTTACCCGACGCGCTCACCAGGGGTGGGGGCGGCGGACCGGCTATCGTTTTATTGAAGAAAACCTGCTGAGCGATGCCCATCAAATTTCCAGTGAGCCAGTATAACACCAGCCCGCTCGATTGGTTGTAGAAGAAAAAGCCCATGATGAGGGGCATGAACATCATCATGCGGGCCTGCGCCGGATCCATGCCCGTAGTCGGCGTCATGCGCTGCATGAGGAAGCTCGAAATAATCATCACGATCGGCAAAATGCGAATAGCCAGGTGTTCCGGCTGCGACAGATCGCCCACCCAGAGCCAGCTCGCATCGCGCATGGAGATCGAGACCGCCAGCACCTTATAGAACGCGAACAGGAACGGCATCTGCACCAGCATGGGCAGACACCCGCCCATCGGATTTGCCCCATGCTGCTTGTACAGCTCCATGGTCTCGGTGTTTTTCTGCGCCATGCGCGGATCGCGCAGGCTGATGTCCTTGTAGCGCGCGTTGATCTCCGCGATTTTGGGCTGCAGCGCCTGCATCTTTTTCATCGACTTCATGTTGGTCAGCCGCAGCGGAAATAACAGGAAGTTGATGAACACGGTGACCAGCACGATGGACCAGCCGTAGTTATGGACCCACTGCATGTTGAGCCAACGCAGCGCTAAAAACAGAGGCTTCGCAAGGAACCAGAACCAACCAAAGTCGACGATCTGCTCCAGCTTGGGATTGATCTGTTTGAGCAGCCCGATGTCCTTGGGACCGACAAAGAGCGAGAGCCGATTGGTTCCTTCTCCGCCGACCGCGCTGCCTATGAACTGCTGCGTACTCTGGTCGAACTCCGTAGGCACGTAGTCGTCAAAGACCGTGGTCTTGGTGGTCCCGTTGCCTTCGGGGAGAAACACGGCCGCGAAATACTGATCTTCCAACCCGGCGAAGGAGAACTGGCCGTCGCGCTCCACGGGGTGATCCTTGGCCTCTTTGGCGGCGTCCGTAACCAGCTTCGAATCCGCGACATTGTAGCGAATGGAGTGCTGCATGCCGCTCGCATTCTGGACGGCGAAGTCGCCAAATCCGCCGCGCCAAGCCAACTGGTGCGGTACCGGAACCCCGTTCAGGTTAACCGTGCTGGTGACCTGCGTGAGATAGCTATTCTGCTGAAACTCGAAGACCTTTCTTGCACTCACCCCGTTTTGGGAGAACTCGAAGGTAACGCCCAGACCACCCGCCGTGCGCACCGGCATGAAGAGCGCCTGGTTGAGATTCACCGGGGGGACGGCGCCGCGATATTCCAGCGAGAACGGATACCAGATCTTCGAAGCAGCGGCTTCATTCACCAGTTCCAGGGGCTGACCTTTGGCGTTCGGATACTTTTTGAGCGTCCAGCTTTTCACCACCGCGCCGCGATTCAGGAACACGACGTGGTAGAGATCGGTATCGATCGCAATCTGCTCCTCGCCGTGCGCCGCTACCAGACTGGAAGCGGGCGCCGACGGGTTGGCCGGCGGGAGCGCCTCTTCTTTCTGCACCGGCGGCGCATGGGGATTGACGGGGGTCTTCGCCGCCGTGTCAGTCTTGTTGCCGCGCACCGGCTGCTGCGGCAGTCCCGACTTGAAGAAGTAGGGCATGCCGAACAGCACCACGCCCATCAGGACAAAGGCCAGAAGCGTGCGCTTCTGCATCTCTCCGTCGTTCCCGCCGGGATTGTAAGGGTTACGTTCGCTCATTCGTATGGGGAACCGGGTCCAAGCCGCCCGCGTGCAGCGGGTGGCACTTCGATATACGCCGCACGCCGAGCCAGAAGCCCGGCGCCGTTCCATGCGTGAGGATGGCTTCGCGCATATATGCGGAACAAGTCGGGTGGAAGCGGCAGGCGGAAGGGAGCAGCGGTGAAATCCACTGTTTATAAAAGCCGAGCGCGCCCGCTAAGCACCGCTGCAGCGCTGAACCAGCCGCTCGATCTCCTTCTCGATCTGCGCAAACGGGCAGTCCAGAGCTTTGCGCCGGGGATTGATGACAATCGACCACTGCGGATTCAACCGCCCCAGACGGACGCGAAGGGCTTCGCGCAAGCGCCGGCGGATGCGGTTCCGCGAGACCGCTTTGCCGAGAGCGCGGGGCGTCGTGAATCCGACATGCGGGGTTGCGGATTCAGCTCGCGGCTCCGACCGATCAAGCAGACAAAAGGCCGTGAAGAGTGAGCTCGAGAAGCGTGTTCCATTGTCGTAGACTTTGCGGAAGTCCTTGGAACGGAGAATCCTGGCACTCTTGGGGAAACCTGATAAATCGCTGGCAACGATTCGGAACTACCTCTCCGAACTGACGGTCAGCTTCTTGCGGCCACGAGCGCGGCGGCGGGAAATCACGGCGCGTCCATCGGCCGTCTTCATGCGGGTCCGAAAACCGTGTTTTTTCGCGCGCTTACGGTTGTTCGGCTGAAAAGTACGTTTAGGCATTTCGTTTCAACTTAATAGTATAGTGCAGTTCGGGTTAACGAGCAATTTACAGGGCACGCGGAGTGATAAAGCGCTTACAGCATCTCCGGGCCTTCGGTGAGCGTAAACGTCAGGTTCTGCGCACGTCCATTGCGCACCACGGTTAATTGCAGTTTGTCGCCCGCGCGCTTCTTGGCCATGACGCGCGCCAGAGCATCGTTTTCCGTTACCGGCTTGCCGTCGATGGCTGTAATGAGGTCCCCGCCGACACCTAACTGGTAATTGCCGACGATGACCGTCTGCCGCGGCCCGCGCAGCCCGGCTTCGCCCGCGCTCGATCCCGCTTCCACGCTCTGCACCAGAAGTCCGCCGGAAGCCGGCAGCCCCAATTGCTCCGCCAGGTCTCCTTCAATCCGAATGGAGGTGAATCCGCTTACGGGGCGCGCGATGCGGCCTTTGGAATGGTACTCATCCAGAATGGCTTTTGCCTTGTTGATCGGGGTGGCGAAACCGATCCCGATGTTGCCGCCTTCCGCCGATCCGCCGCGCCCTAAGATCGCCGTGTTGATCCCGATGACGTCGCCATGCGAATCGAGCAGCGGCCCGCCGCTATTGCCCGGGTTGATAGCGGCATCGGTTTGAATCAGGTCTTCGAGATGGCCGCCTTCTTCTTCGGAGTCGCCGAGCGACCGGCCTAACGAACTGACAATCCCCGTGGTCAGGGTTCCTTCCAGGCCGAACGGGTTCCCGATCGCGAGCACCTTTTGGCCGACCTGCAGACTGTCCGAACTGCCCAGATGCAGAGTGGGCAAATGGCCTGGCGCCTTGATTTGAATCAGCGCGAGATCGTTACTTGCCTCGGTGCCCAACACGCGCGCGCGGTATTGCTTGTGATTGTAGAGCGTCACCGTGAGTTCCGCCCCGCCCTTCACTACGTGGTTATTGGTGAGGATCTGGCCTTCCTCATTAATGATGAAGCCGGAGCCGATTCCCTTGGCGGGAAGCAGCTGCATAAACCAGCCGCGCTGGTACACGATGCTCGTGATGTTCACGGTGGCCATGCGGGCGTTCTTATAGATATCGATATTGTTCTGTTCGTCCGGGCCGTAACCGGCGCCATGGGCGGTGCCGGGAGCCGACCAGAGCCGGCCTCTTTCCGCAAGCGGATGGAAGATCGACCCGAGGCGGGCGTCGCTTCGCTCGGTGATGTACCAGAAGCCACCAAGCAGCAGCGCAGTCAGTAAAACGGTTCTTCCTCTCATGCCCTCAACCTATTTTGACGCAGATGTTCACGCAAGGCGCGATACACCTCTTGAGTCTGACGGAGCGTGTCTTCTTTGGTGCCGGAAGTGTCGATCACGTAGTCGGCAAAGGCGCGCTTTTGCTCGATCGGCATTTGCCGGCTCAGGCGCGCGGCGATGTCGGCGTCCGACAGGGCGGGGTTGCGTTCACGGGCGCGCTCCCTCTGCTGCTGTTCCGAACACGCCGCTACAATCAACTGGTCGAAGCGTTCATGCGCGCCGGCTTCGATGAGGATTGCGGCCTCGACGATCACGATGGCGACGGGATCCTTCTCCAGCCACGCGGCCATAAGCTCCTCTTCTTTGCGGCGCACGGCGGGATGCACGATGGTATTTAGGGCAGCAAGGCGTCCGGGATCGCGAAAGACCAGTTCGGCCAGCAGTGGACGGAGAATATTTCCGTCCGCATCCAGAATCGATGCCCCGAAGAGCGCGATGACCGGCGCATAAGCCTCGCCGCCCCGAGCAAGGACCTGATGTCCTAACTCATCGGCGTGGATGACGCGACAGCCGAGTCTTTCGAGCTCCGTCGAGATGAACGTCTTCCCGCAAGCCAGTCCGCCGGTCAACCCGACTTTCAGCACCGGATATTCCGCTCCGCGGCTTCGATGGTATTCACCATCAGCATGGCGATCGTGAGCGGCCCCACGCCGCCGGGAACCGGGGTATAGGCTCCGGCCAGTTCAGCCATGGCGGCTGGATCGACATCGCCCACGAGCGCGCTGCCTTTGCGATCGAACTGCGCCAATCGCTGAGGATCGCCGGCGAAGATCCGTTGCGCCTCGGCGCGATCCGTAATGCGGTTCATGCCGACGTCGATCACCGTCGCGCCGGGCTGGATATAGTCGTGAGTCAGCATGGCGGGGCGGCCGATGGCGGCCACCAGAATCTCCGCTTCGCGGCAAAGCGCTGGCAGATTGCGGGTCCGCGAATGGGCGATGGTCACGGTTGCATTTTCGGCCAGCAGCAGCATCGCCATCGGCTTGCCTACGATATCGCTGCGGCCCACGATCACCGCGCGGCGTCCCGCTAACTCGATGCTGTAGCGGCGCAGCATCTGAATGATTCCCGCCGGCGTACACGGGCGCGGCCCCGGGCGTCCGGTCGAAAGCGCCCCCACGTTACAGGGATGAAACCCATCCACGTCCTTCGCCGCGGACACGGCGTTCAACACGCGGGCCGCTTCCACGTGCGGCGGTAAAGGCAACTGGATCAGGACCCCGTCAATTTCCGGCCGCGTGTTGAGTTCCGCGACCATTGCCAACAGTTCCTCCGTGGTGATCGATTCGGGCGGCGTAAGGGTTTCGCTAAAGATGCCCAACTCGGCCGCGGTGCGCGTCTTGCTCGCGACATAGACCTGCGAGGCGGCGTTGGTTCCCGCCAGGATCACCGAAAGACCCGGAGCGCGCCCCAGCTTTTCTCTTACCCGCGCAACGCGCGGACGGCACTCCTCCTTGATCTCGTCACGTATGCGGACCCCGTCCAGGATCGTCCCCGTTGGCATGTGCTTATCGCTATCAGGTTACTAAGCCCGCTTCACATTTTCACGAACCGTATTCCGATCTCGTCCGTATAAGGCAGTTAGGTTCCTTATGGCGAAACGTACGCGACGGCGGCTTCTTTGGCTGCTTGTAATTCCGGTCATTGCGCTGGGCGCATTCTTTACGAAACAAGCTCTCGGGCACACGCCGGAAAAGATCGATCCCGAGAAGATGGGTAAGGTCGAACGCTCCGATCTGGCGCGCTCCGTGGTGGCTACCGGTAAGATCCAGCCGGTTCGGCAGGTGGAAATCAAGTCGAAAGCCAGTGGGATTATCCAGAGCCTGCCGGTAAATTTCGGCGACTTCGTACACAAGGGCCAGGTGATCTGCGAACTCGACAAGAACGATCTGCTTCCGCGTCTGACCGAGGCTAAAGCGGCACTGGCCGTGATGGACGCGCAACTGCAAACGGCGCGCGCCGATTACGAGCGGTACAAGATCGACGCCGAAGGACCCGACGTTCCTTTCCTGAAGAAAGATTTCGATCGCGCGCAGAAGCTGCTCGACAGCAAGTTGATTGCGCAGAACACGCGCGACGAAGCCGAGAAGAATTACCAGATGGGGCTGAACAAGATGAGCTCCGCCAAGGTGAACCTGGGCAGCGCGCGGGCAGCGATTGCCAAAGCTCAGGCGCAGTATAACGAGCAGGCGGCGGTCGTTTCGCGGACGGAGGAAGACGTTCGCAACGCCACGATTGTATCGCCGATCAACGGTGTGGTTCTGTCTCGCGACAGCGAAGTGGGCAGCGCGGTCAGTTCCATTCTGGTGGTCGGGTCGAGCGCTTTGCCCATTATGATTCTGGGCGATCTCGATGAGGTCTACGTGAAGGGCAAAGTGGACGAGAGCGACATCGGCAAAGTGTATCTGGGGCAGCCCGCGCGCATTACCGTCGAGTCCTTCAAGGATCAGAAATTCGCCGGGAAGGTCACCAAGATTTCACCGATGGGCACGGAAAAAGACAACGTGACCACATTCGAAGTGCGGGTGTCCATCTCGAATGAAAGTCACAAGCTGCGGGCGCTGATGACGGCAAATGCGGAGATCATTCTCGAAGAGCATAAGAAAGTCCTGACGATTCCGGAAGGCGCCGTGATGTTCGCGAAAGACAAGACAACGGAAGTCGAAATCCCGGATCCCAAGAACGAGAAAGGCCGACGCAAGGTCAAGTTCGTGGCCGGCATCAGCAACGGCGCGCGCACCGAAGTGCTCAAAGGGCTATCCGACGGCCAAGCAGTGATCCTGCAGTAATGACCTACATCAAGGAGCTGTTCGGTCAGGTCTTCGGCAGCCTGCTGCGCAACAAGCTTCGCAGCTTCCTGACGATGGCGGGTATTGCCTGGGGAATCGCTTCCATCGTGATTATCGTGGCCATGGGAGACGGTTTCAAAGAAGGCCAGCGGAACGACATGAAGAGCCTGGGGGAGAACATCGTGATCCTCTTCGGCGGACGCACGGAGAAGCAGGCGGGAGGGCAGCGCGCGGGACAGCGGGTGCGGCTCACCTACAACGATGTGATCTCCAT
The DNA here is from genome assembly GCA_963814235.1 of Bryobacterales bacterium. Classification (GTDB taxonomy): domain Bacteria; phylum Acidobacteriota; class Terriglobia; order Bryobacterales; family Bryobacteraceae; genus Bog-113. The sequence goes on from CAWFCA010000006.1 coordinate 76,824, forward strand.
CCGGCGCGATTGCTGGATGGTGGATGACGTGGTCGGGGAGATCGAGAGCACCAATCGCGGGACCAGCGCATTCAACAGCGGCGCCTTCGACACCGACGGCGTTGAGCCCGATTTCAACCGTCTGCGCACCGTTCCCATCGCGCTCGGCCGATGGTTTTCGAAAGAAGACGACGATAATGCGCGGCGTGTGGCTGTAATCGGCAAGAAAGTGCAGAAGCAACTGTTCGGCAGCCGAACCACAGTGCTCGGGGAGCATATCGCGATCAACAGCCTGCCGTTCGAGGTGATCGGCACCATGGCCGACAAGAATCAAAATTCGAGCTACGGAAGTCTCGATGAAAGCAAGATCTTTATCCCGTACCAGACGGCCGTGCGCGACATTCCGCCGAAGGAAGCTTTTTACTTCAAGGGTCTGCTGGATGACATTATTTACAAGCCGCACTCGCTGGCGCAGTTCGAAGAAGCGCGTAAGCAGGTAGTCCGGGTGCTGGCGCGGAATCACCATTTCGCGCGGGATGACAAAGCTGCTCTGGGCGTCTGGGACACGGTCGAAAACGCTAAGGAAGTGGATTCCATTTTCGAATCCATGACGGTGTTTCTGGCCATCATCGGCCTGGTTACCTTAAGCCTGGGCGGGGTGGGCGTGATGAACATCATGCTGGTCACGGTGAGTGAGCGGACGCGCGAAATCGGGTTGCGCAAGGCGCTCGGGGCTACCCGCAACCGCATCATGGTTGACTTTCTGGTGGAGGGCTGCGTGCTGGCCTTTGTCAGCGGGGCCGTCGGGTGGGGCATGGCTTTCGGCCTCTCGTCGCTGCTGAAACTGGTGAAGATGCCCGATGCGTTTCCGGGCTTGCCGGTGCGCATGTCGACAACGATTCTGACCTTCGTGGCGCTCACGGCTATCGCCGTGATGTCGGCGCTATTTCCGGCGTGGCGCGCCGCTTCTCTCACGCCAGTGGAAGCGCTCCGGTACGAGCGGTGAGGACGCGGAGTTGAGAGTCCGGTCCATTCTCGGCGAAGCCTGGAACGCGCTGCTCTTCAATCGGCAGCGATCGATCCTTACCATGATCAGTCTCGCCTGGGGCGTGGTCTGCTTCGTAGTGCTGTACTCCTACGGCGAAGGATTCAACCTGGCGCTCAGCTCTTCGTTCAAGGCCGTTGGTCAGGATCTGATTTTGATGTTTGGCGGCCAGACATCGGCGCAGGCCGGAGGCGAACGATCGGGCCGCATCATTCGTCTTGACCGCGAAGACGTGTATGCCATTCGCGACGCTGTTCCGATGGTTGCCGCGATTTCGCCCGAAGTGCTGATGCGCCGCACCACCGTGACACGCGATTACCGCACCCAGAACATGACCATCCGCGGCGTGGCACCCGTCGACTATCAAAAGGTCCGCAACATGACTATGAGCAGCGGCCGCTGGCTGAGCACGGAAGACGATCTGCAGAAGGATCGCGTCGCCGTCATGGGCGCCAAAGCCGCCGAAAAGCTCTTCGGCGAAATACCGCCGGAGAACGAAAAGATCACGATCAACGGCATGCAGTTCACCGTTACCGGCGTTTTGAAAACCAAGATCCAGATCTCGAATTACAATACGCCCGACAACGAATGCATCTTCATCCCGTACGACACCATGTCGCTGCTGCATGACGTGAAATATCCGGAAGACATCGTATGGTCGCCGGCCAACCCGCTGTTTCGCGCGCAGGCCATGAAGCAGGTGCGCGCGACGCTCGGCCGTATCCACAATTTCTCGCCGAATGACGACCGCGCGATCGAGATGATCGCGTTCAACGAATTCATGAAGCAGATCGATCAGATGTCACTGGCGCTGCGGGTTCTGCTGGGTTTGATCGGGACATTGACGCTGGCCATCGGCGGCATCGGCCTGGCGAACATCATGTTGGTGTCGGTCACGCAGCGCACGCGCGAAATCGGTGTCATCAAGAGCCTGGGAGCCACGCGGCGCTCCATCCTGTTGCAATTTCTGCTGGAGGCGATGGCGATCGTAACGGCTGGGGGAATTCTGGGCGTAGCACTTGGGTTTGCGATCTCGATCGGAGTAGGAACGCTCCCGTTGCTCGGGCCTCTATTCAAGGACACGAGCGGCGCGGGGGACATTCATCTGTCCGTCTCGCGCTTCGCCGTTCTGACGTCGACGATTATGCTCGAACTGGTTGGCCTGGTTTCCGGCCTGCTTCCGGCAATTCGCGCGTCGCGCCTCGATCCTATCGAAGCGCTTCGCTACGAGTAAGGAACGCTCTTACTGTTTGAAAGCTTTGCGCCCGGCGAACTTGGCCGCCGTTCCGAGCTTTTCTTCAATGCGAAGCAGCTGGTTATATTTGGCGATGCGATCGGTACGGCTGGCGGACCCGGTCTTGATCTGCCCGCAGTTGGTGGCGACCGCCAGATCCGCGATGAACGGATCTTCGGTTTCGCCCGAGCGGTGCGAAACGCAATCGACGTGTAACCGGCGTTGGCCGCCATCTGCATGGCTTCCAGCGTCTCTGTCAACGTGCCGATCTGGTTCACTTTCACCAGAATCGAGTTGCCGATACCGCGGTCGATTCCCATCTGCAAACGCCTGGTGTTGGTGACAAACAGATCGTCGCCGACCAGTTGCACGGTTTTGCCGAGCGCATCGGTCAGCATCTTCCAGCCTTCCCAATCGTCCTCCGCCATACCGTCCTCAATGGAAATAATGGCCGGATATTGACGTTTCAAGTCCACCCAATACGCCACCATCTGGTTCGCTGGTGCGTTCGCTTTTATCAGACTTCTTGAAGACATACATTCCCGTTGGTCGTAGAACTCACTCGATGCCGGGTCGAGCGTGATGCCGATCTGCTCGCCGGCCTTGTAGCCCGCCTGCTCGATGGCCTCATGCACCAGCACCAGTGCTTCCTCGTTCGATTTCAAATTGGGCGCGAAGCCACCTTCATCGCCAACCGAGGTCGAATAGCCGCGCTTCTTGAGTACGCCCTTCAAGGTGTGAAACACTTCCACGCCCCAGCGCAGCGCTTCGGAAAACCGTGGCGCGCCATAGGGCGCAATCATGAATTCCTGCAGGTCCACCGATGAATCGGCATGCGCGCCGCCGTTGATGATGTTCATCATCGGAACCGGCAGGACACACGCGCCGACGCCGCCCAGATAGCGGTAAAGCGGGGTGCGTTCGGACGCCGCGGCCGCGCGCGGCAGCGCTAACGAGACCGCCAGGATCGCATTTGCGCCCAGCCGGCCCTTGTTGGGTGTTCCATCCAGTTCGATCATCAGTGTGGTCGAGCTTGGATTGCTGGGAGGCCTCGTGACCTTTCAACTTCTCGGCGATTTCCCCGTTGATGAAGGCCGCCGCCTTGAGCGTGCCTTTTCCGAGGTAACGGCCCTTGTCGTTGTCGCGCAGTTCGACCGCTTCATGCTCGCCGGTGGACGCGCCGGAGGGAACCGCCGCACGGCCCATCGAACCGTCCGACAGGTACACATCCGCTTCTACGGTGGGGTTGCCGCGCGAGTCGAGGATCTCAGTCCCCTGAACAGCCAAAATGGACGCCAAAGTGGTTCAAATCTCCTTAGATGATCGGTGAGCTTCCAGTGTACAGTGGCGCTCAAAGGGCATCGTCAGGAGTGAATCAAAACTCGGCGAAGGTAAAGTAATGGCCGGCCGGATCCTTGACGCCAATTTCGCGGGAACCGTAAAACGTGGTTCGTTCCGGAAACGCCGCAGCGGTTCCTGCGGCGGCGGTCCGGATTGCATCCAGGCCTTCCACCTCGAGAAAGAGGAAGGAACGGCTCCGGCGCGCCCCCGCTGCAATCGCAGGCACATCCTTCTCGCCGCTGGCGTAGGTCTAATACATCAATTCGACCTCGTCTTTCGCCAGAATGGCGAATCCGATCTTGTCGCCCTCCGGGACGTCCATGGTTTTGGTGAAACCGAACCGCTCGACCCAGAACGCGATACACGGCTCCGCTTCTTCGACGAACAGCACCGCCGTGCTTTTCCTGAACTTCATGACCTCTATTTTAGAGGTGTGCGGGCGCGCTCCCGGGTTCTTTCCTGCGCTCGACGACGATGGTAAATCGCGAGACGAGCGCCGCGATCGCGCCGACTGCCGCCAGCACGGGCGCAGCCAGGGCGCCCACCAGCGCCAGAGTTACGGGGATTTCGATAAACGTGTGCCCGTGCTCATCCTTGATGATGATGCGCTCCACGTTTCCTTCGTGAATCAGCCCTTTTACCTTTTCGACCAGGTTCCCGCTGGCGACCTGGATCGACTCGACAAGCTCATGAATGCCCATATACCCTCTCGTCAAAGGAGTACGTGAAGAGGCGCTCCAAAGTTCGGGTTTCCGTAGCGATGATAGAATCCATGAACTCCGCTCCATGACGCTAACCGCGTGCGCCGGTCGCCTGCCCGGCCCATTTTGGATTTTTCTATCGATGCTTGCCTCCCTCCAGGCCCGCGCCGCGATGCCTGATTTACCCGTGATGCCGCTGCCCGCGCATGTCGAACGCGGCGAGGGCGCGCTCCCGATCAACGGGGCGTTCCAGGTGGGCGTGTGCGGCAATCACGATCCATCGCTGGACGCAGCCGCAGCCCGCCTGGTTCGTCAGCTTGCAGCGGAAACGGGTCTGATCCTGCCGACCGCGACAACCCCGCCGGATTGCGCCAAGGCCACGCTGGTTCTGGAGCCCGCCCGCGCGATCACACTGCCGCACCTGGGGGACGACGAAGCCTACACGCTGCAAGTCACGCGGGACTCGGCGCGATTGAAAGCTGCCACCACGCTCGGGATCCTGCGCGGCCTGGCGACGTTTCAGCAGCTGGTCGAACCGGGCGCAGAGGGCTTCACCGTTCCCGCGGTATCGATCGAGGATCGCCCGCGCTTTCCCTGGCGTGGATTTATGCTCGACGCCTCCCGCCACTGGATGCCGCTCGACGTGGTCGAAAGGAATCTGGACGGGATGGCCGCCGTGAAGCTGAATGTTTTTCACTGGCACCTCTCCGACGATCAGGGATTCCGCGTCGAGAGCCGCGTCTTCCCTAAGCTGCAGGGCCTCGGCTCGGACGGGAACTTCTACACCCAGGAACAGATCCGCCACGTCGTGCGCTATGCCGCGGAACGGGGCATTCGGGTGTTGCCCGAGTTCGATATCCCAGGCCACACAACTACGTGGATGATCGGTTACCCTGATCTTGCGAGCGCTCCCGGCCCTTACCGGATCGAGCGCATGTGGGGCGTGCAGGAAGCAACGCTCGACCCCACGCGCGAGACCACCTATCGATTTCTAGAACGGTTCCTGGCGGAAATGATCCCGCTGTTTCCCGATGCTTACTTTCACATCGGCGGGGATGAGGTGCACCCGCGCAATGGAACGCGAACCCCGCGATTCAAAAGTTCATGGCGGCTCACGGGATGGACAGCCCGGCGCGGCTGCAGGAGTACTTCAACCGGCGGGTAGAAGCGATTCTGATCCGCCATGGCCGGAAGATGATCGGGTGGGACGAAATCCTGACGCCGGGCCTTCCGAAAACGACCATTGTGCAATCCTGGCGCGGGCAGGAATCCCTGGCGGCCGCGGCGCGAGGACGGACACCAGAGTCTGCTGTCTTCCGGCTATTACCTCGATCATATGCGGAGCGCCGCCTATCATTACGCGAATGATCCATTGGGCGCGGGCGCGAAAGATCTACCTGCGGAGCAGGCGGCGCTAATCCTGGGCGGCGAGGCCTGCATGTGGACCGAGTACGCGGATGCCGAAACCGTCGATTCACGCACCTGGCCGCGGCTGGCCGCAATCGCGGAACGCCTCTGGTCGCCAGCGGAGGTCACCGATCCGGATTCTATGTACGGGCGGCTCGCGCGTGTGAGCCGCAAGCTCGAATGGACCGGGCTCCAGCACCGCGCGGCGCAGGCCCGGATGCTCGATCGCATGGCGGGCGATCGGGGCGAACCGGCTCTCCTGATGCTCGCGAACGCGGTGGAGGCTGCGGGCATTCATGAACGCTATCCCGCCCACACCTATAACAGCCTGGAACCGATGAACCGCCTGGTGGACGCCGCGACCGCCGAAAGCGAGACGGTGCGCGGGCTTAGCGCGGACGCTCGCGCCCTAGTGGCCAATCGCGCCAGCGCAGCGGAAGCAGCACGTTTGCGCGACGCGTTCCAGGGCTGGCAGCGACTACCACGGGCATTAGCGCCGCTCGTGCCGCGGTCTTTTTTCCTGGCGGAGGTGGTGCCCGTGGCCGATCTCCTCGCGCAACTGGGCGCTGCCGGGGAAGGGGCGTTGGGATATCTCGAAAAGCAGGAAACCCCTCCGCCTGGTTGGATCGAAAGCCAGCAGGCACTGCTCACCGCGGCGTCTAAGCAGGTCTCCGAAGTCCGTCTTGCGGCGGCGGAACCGGTCCGGATACTTCTGAGCGGTTTCAGCGCTTCTGCAAAGCCCTGACCCGGTTTTTAGCGACGGCGAAGAGGCGGCTGGCGTGCTCTGAAGTCAGCGGGAGATTCGCATGGCTGCTAAAAAGAAGGAAGACCGTTGCTGGCCGGGGTACGAGCCGGTACCCGGGAAACCGGAGCATAGCGAGGGCAGTTGCCGCAAAAAGGCGGCGTCAAAGACCAAATCGGATGAGAAGAAGTTCGTAGCCGCGCGCAAGGAACAGCTCGATGCCTGGCAGAAAGCGCATCCCGGTTCACCCCGCAAGGCGGCTCAGCATCTTAAAGCGCCCAGTAAACCACCATCCTCCCAATCCAGGTAAAACAACCTCGGTACATTCCTTTACGGACTCTGTGCGCCGAAGTGGCTAAGCTAGTGAACAGCTACCAGGTAGACGGCCATTGCAACTCCGGTCGCGGCCAGGATCACCGCAATGGCTATAGCCACTTTTGACGGACGGTTAAGCAGTTCGCCGTTGCGGATTTTTCTAACAGTACGCACATGCTGAAAAGCGGCGACCACATTCATCCAGACACCGATCAGCACGAGAGTAGTTCCGAAGCCGACGGAAAAACCGGTGGGCTTGGTGATTGTTTCATGGGTGGTTAACTGAACTTCTTTGAGAAAGATGCCGAACCGAGCCACAACAAAGCCGAAGCCCATTAACGACAGCCCGGTGCGAATCCAAGCCAGAAACGTGCGCTCTGCAGCCAGGAAGAATCGCGGATCTTTCTGTTGCGCGTACGCGTCTTTCTCCGGCATTCTGACGGGTTCCGGCATGTGTCTCTATTTTGTCATTCCCGGACGATGACGAAATCTTTCGATTTCCTCACAGGTGCAACCGGTTTCGTGGGCAGCGCCCTGGCCCTGGAGCTTTTAGAACGCACCGATGCAACCCTCGTGTGTCTGGTCCGCGCGCGAGATTCTTTCGGTGCGTATGAACGGTTGCAGTCGGCTCTTCAGGAAGCTGCCGTCCTGTATGGGAGTGAGCATCTGATTCCCGAAATCTTCTCACGCTGCATTGCAATTCCCGGCAATCTGCTGGATCCCGGGTTTGCCGCCCATCTCCGTCCGTGTGGACGCCTTCGCGACGTGTGGCATTGCGCGGCAAGTCTCGAATTCGAGGACGATCGCTCCGCGGAGATTTTCGAAAGCAATCTTGACGGCACCAGCAACATCGTGCAGCTCGCGCGCGAGCGGAACGCTGGCCGGTTCTTTCATGTCAGCACCGCGTATGTGGCCGGCCGGCGCTACGGGTGGATTCCGGAAGCTCCGCCCTTGCCGGAGTTTGGGTTTCATAACGCGTACGAGCGCAGTAAGGCAGCAACGGAACAGATGCTCGCGCTGCAAAAGGATCTTGAAATCTACGTCCTTCGCCCCAGCATCGTCGTCGGTCACAGCCGGACGTTTGCCTGCGGTCCCAGTTCCACCGGCCCTTACGGATTCATGCGCGAAATCTTCCGCTGGCGGTGGCTATTCGACCGCCAGCAAATCGCGATGCCCGCCATCCAACTAGTGGGAGACGAGACAAGCGTCCTGTCGTTGATCCCAGTGGATGCCTTTGCCGCCGATGCCGTTTCTATCGCACTCTCGGCCACCCCGGACCGCGTGTTTCACCTGAGCCGCCGCAACACCCGCTCGGCGCTCGAAAGTATCCGGCTCATGTGTGAGGAATTCGGCCTGCCCCGTCCCCGCATCGCCAGCCACCCGGCGGTCGATCGGATGAATCGGATGATGGCGGGAAAGATCTCGTTCTACAAGCCTTACCTTTCCGGTTACCGCGTGTTTAGTACGGCCAACACGGATGCCGTCACGGGCGGGGCGGAACAGGAGGAGATTGACGCCTTCCCGTACGTTCGCTGGTACCGCAAGTTTCTTGCGGCCGCGGAGCCCGGCGCCGGGGCCACCCTTAGCCGCGCCATCGCCTAAATCTTTCACCCGGCCAGTTTCCCAGGAACTTCCGTCCGCTTCCGAGTGTCTACCTCATTGCAGACGCGTTTTGATCCTGTTAGCTTGTATTCAGCCGATATGGCCTCCTCTGTGATAGTCGATCTACTCGGGCAATCGTATCCCGAAACGGCCTCCGCGGCGTCGGCAGCCGAGGACAACCGCCTGATTGCGGGTCTGCAGGCCGGTGCCGAACGCGATTACGAGCTCCTGATCGAACGCTTCCAGCAGCCGGTTTACAACCTTGCGCTGCGGTTGATCTTCGATCCTTCCGACGCCGGCGACATCGTTCAGGAAGTGTTTCTGAAGATTTTCCGCAACGTTCACCTGTTTCGAGGGCAGAGCAGCCTGCGGACGTGGATTTACCGGATTGCGGTCAATGAAGCGCACAACCGCCGGCGCTGGATTTTCCGTCATAAACATAACGAAGTCTGCCTGGATGACACTTCGGATTCGGAAACGCCCCGGGAATGCAACCTTCCCGGCGGTGATCCTTCCCCATTCGATTACGCTCTCACGCACGAGAACCATGCGCTCATCGTGCAGGCTTTAACACGAATTAATCCCTGCTTCCGCGACGCGGTGGTGTTGCGTGACATCGAAGATTTGAGCTATGACGAAATTGCGGAGATTTTGAATATCTCCATTGGCACGGTGAAGAGTCGCATCACCCGCGGACGTGACGCGCTGCGGCAGGAGCTCTCGCTGCTTCTGCATCCCCCGGGGAATCAACGTTTGCATTCTGTTCCGTTAGGCGTTCGAACATGACTGAGGAAACTACCCGTCAGGCTTTAGTCGATTTGCCCGTCGCGCCGGTGCCGCCGGGGCTCACCGCGCGTTTGCGCGTGATCGCCTCGCATGAGCGGAGGAGGCGTTTGCATCGGCATCTCTGGCTCGATCGTATCCGGCTCCAGATCAACGACCTGCTGAGACCGTTGGCCGTGCCCGCCGCCGGTGGGCTTCTCTGCTCCGTTCTGCTCTTTTCGTGTCTCATGGATACGTTGAACGTCCAGCAATATCTCAGCAAAGACATTCCGCTGGGAATCTACACCCAGGTTTCGGTGGATGAGCTGTCGCCCTTCGCCGGTAGCGGGGGCGATATGATCGTCGAGGTCACTATCGATCCTCATGGGCGGGTGTCGAACTACGCCATTCCCAATGGCAAGGTGAGTCAGGACCAGTTGCGGCAAATTGGAAACTTGATTCTGTTCAGTACTTTCCGTCCGGCCACCGCGTATGGGCAACCGGTCTCCGGCAAGATACTGGTGGCGTTGCATCACATCAATATCCGGGGCTGACCCGGCTTTTGTCCCGTCAGCGCTTCGGCCAGCACTTCCTCACCAGTTCCCATATTCTGGAACGCATCGCGGCAGCGGCTTGTGGAGAGCACGCAGGCACGGCCGTCGAAATCGGACCTGGGCGGGGCGCTTTGACGGAACACCTGCTCCGCCGCGTCGACCGCTTGATTGCTATTGAGATTGACCCCGAGCTGACGGCAGCCCTCCGCGCACGTTTTGCCGGCGAACCTCGCCTGACGTTGATTGAGAGCGATGCGCTGAAGCAGGATTTCCGGGAGTGGGCACCCGACGTCGTTTGCGGGAATCTGCCATATTACGCCGCCACACCGATTCTGGAACGCGCCGCACGCTTAGGCGTCCGGACCGTTGGCTTAATCCAGCGCGAAGTGGCCGACCGTCTGACGGCGCAGCCGGGCACGCGCGAGTACGGCTACCTCACGTGCTCGATCGCGCTCTACGCGGACGTGAAATGTTTGTTCGGCGTCAAGCCAGGGTCGTTCCAGCCGCCGCCCAAAGTGGATTCCGCCGTCGTTCGTCTGGACCCTCACCAGCGTTTAGCCGAGTTGCAGGTGGAAGCTCAGCCGTTTCTTGCTTTTCTGGCGGCGTGCTTTCATCTGAAGCGCAAGACCCTGCGCAACAACTTGTCCGGAACGTACGGGCGGGAGATCCTGGACTCGCTGCCGCAATCCTCGCAGCGGGCCGAACAGTGCTCGCTTGCGGAGCTGGCGGCGCTCTATCGGCAGCTCATTCCGCTCTGGGAGGCAGGTAGCGCGTCACCCTCCCGCCAGCCGGAATAGGTATCGGGCAAGAGGATGGTGAGCGCGTCCGGGATCATGCGGATCCGGATGGGAAGGCTTCCGATATACTCCCCGTCTGCTTGCAGGTGCACGTTTTCAGCAACGGGACGCAATTCCACGCTGTCCGTCCGGAAGAAGCGAACCCCCGGGGTGTGCTTCAGGTGGCGCGTGGCCACCCCGAGCAGGTATCGCAGGTAGCGCCAGGAGTTCCGGCCTTCGAACAGGACCACTTCAAAATTCTGATCGCCCAGCAGCACCTCCGCCGCAATCTCGAAGTCTCCTCCGTAATTACGGACTTTACTGATCAGCGCGAACGTGCAGCGCGTGGTTTGTCCGTCGATGACCGCGTCCAGCTCCTGCAGGCTGCCACCCAATTTACTGAGGCCTCCCAGGAAGTAAGAAGCCTTGCCGAGCTTATCTTTGAAATCGGCGCTGAGGTGGTAAATCACTTGAGCATCGAACCCGGCCCCGGCCATCATGAGGAAGTACCGGAGTTCGCCGCTGGCGGTCTCGATTTCGCCCAGCGACACCCGATGCGGGGAGCATTTCGCCATCTGGCGCGCGGCGCCCACCACGTTCCTCTTGAGCCCTATCTCGTGCGCGAGAACGTTGGCTGTCCCGGCAGGGAGGATTCCGAGAGGCACCTGAGAGTTCCGCATCCCGTTCACCACCTCGCTGATAGTTCCGTCCCCGCCGGCCGCTATGATCAGTTCCGCTCCATTCGCGATGGCTTCGGACGCCAGGAGACCCGCCGTTCGAGGGCCCGCGGTCGGTATCATCAGGACCTCTGTCGCGAAAGCTCTCAGACTATCCGCCGCGCGCACCAGGCGGTCTGCCCGGCCATTCTTCAATTGGCCGGCGCGCGGATTGTAGATGAGGGCGGCACTAGAGTAGAGGGAGATAAGGGTGTCCTTTTCTGCGCGACATTATATTAGGGGTATGAGCGACAGCGCGGATTTCCGCGAAGCCGAACGTCTTCGTGCTGAACTCAAGCGGCACGAGTATCTCTATTATGTTCTGGATCAGCCAGCCATCACCGATGCGGAATACGATCGCATGATGCGCGCACTCCAGGAACTGGAACAGAATAACCCGGCGCTGCAGACTCCCGATTCTCCCACGCAACGCGTCGGGGGCAAGCCTCGCGAGGGATTCGTCAAGGTTGCGCACAGCGGGCCCATGCTTAGTCTGGACAACGCCCTGAATGAGCAGGAGCTCCGGGATTTCGACCGCCGCGTGCACGACCTATTGAATGGCGAACCCTACCGCTATGTGGCGGAGTTGAAGATGGATGGCCTTTCCATGGCTGCGCATTACGAGAACTGTCATTTCGCGCGAGCGATTACGCGCGGGGATGGATCGATAGGGGAAGACGTTACCGAAAATGCGCGCACCATTCGCTCCCTGCCGATCGAAGTCTCTCAAGCCGCATTCTGCAACTTTGAAGTGCGAGGCGAAACGGTGATGAATCGAGCGGCGTTCGAAAGCCTGAACCTTTCCCGTGAAGAACAGGGACACAGCCGTTTCGCCAATCCCCGCAACGCCGCGGCCGGCTCGCTGCGTCTTCTGGAACCCTCGATTACGGCTTCCCGCCGCTTAGATTTTTATCCCTACTACGTGCTTGTGGACGGCCAACCCGCATTCCCCAGTCACTGGGACGCTTTGAACTGGCTCGAGGAGCATCGATTCAAAGTGAACCGGAATCGCGCGCTTTGTCCGATCATCGACGACGTCGTGGCGTTCTGCAATCAGTGGAACAGCGCCCGCGAAGACCTGGCCTACGAGATCGATGGCGTGGTGGTTAAGGTGGATTCGGTGGCGCAGCAAAGCCGTCTCAGCGCTACGGCAAAGGCGCCCCGATGGGCGATTGCCTATAAATACGCGGCTCGTCAGGCCGTCACGCAGGTGGAACAGATCACGGTTCAAGTGGGGCGCACCGGGGCCCTTACACCGGTTGCTCAGCTCACCCCGGTCCTGATTGGCGGCGTCACGGTGGCGCGCGCGACCCTCCACAACGAGGATGAAATCGAGCGGCTCGGCCTGCGCATCGGGGATTTTGTGGTCGTCGAGCGGAGCGGGGACGTGATCCCGAAGATCGTTCGCGTGCAGAGTCAGGGGTCCTACCGCCGGGAGTTCAAGATGCCCACCTCTTGTCCGGTCTGCGGCGGAAACGTCGTCCGCGAGCCGGGCGAGTCGGTCACCAAGTGCGTCAATGCCAGTTGTCCGGCCCGGCTCAAAGAAACCGTGCTGCACTTCGCCTCCCGGTCGGTCATGAATATCGACGGCCTGGGCGAGGCACTGGTCGATCAGCTGGTAGACGCCGGCCTGGTACGCTCCTTACCCGACTTGTTCGACCTCACCGAGGACGCTTTGCTGTCGCTGGAGCGCATGGGCAAGAAGTCCGCAGCCACGGTGATTCGTAATATCGCGAATTCCAGGTCCGCGACCCTCCCCCGGATTCTCGCCGCGCTTGGTATTCGCTTCGTGGGCGATCGCACCGCCAAAATTCTTGCGCACCGCTTCGGAAGTCTGGATAATATTGCAAACGCGTCCGCGGAGGAATTGCAGAAAGCGGGCGAAATAGGGCCTAAAGTCGCCGAAAGCATCGTGCAATTCTTTAGCGAGCCTCGCAATCGGGAACTGATTGAGAAACTGCGCGCCGCGAAACTGAACCTGGAGTACAAGCCCGAACGCGCCAGCAAAGCGCCTCTCGAGGGCATAACGTTCGTTATCACCGGAAAACTCTCGAGCGATCGGACCGAAGTGGCGAGCCGTATTGAGAGCGTTGGCGGGAAAGTCAGCAACGCGGTAAGCCGCAAAACGGATTTCCTGGTGTCCGCGGGGGAATCCAGCAGCAAACTCGATAAAGCGAGGGAATTAAACGTCCGCGTGATCGACGAGAACACCCTGATGAAGATGCTGGATAGTGCCACTAATCACAGATGAAGAAAAGACGCGCGATTAATGCGTGTTAACCTACCAACCAGTGAGAACCGTTCTGGTAGTTGACGACGAACCGGAAGTTCTTCGGCTGGTCGAAACCGTTCTGATCCGCAATGGACATAAGGTGATTACTGCGTCCAACGGTGACCGCGCCATCGAAAAAGTTCGTAAACACGGCGGCCCTCCCGACCTGCTTTTGACGGACGTGGTGATGCCGGGTCTTAGCGGTCCCATGATCGCGGAGCAGTTACACACGCAGTATCCATCCCTGAAAGTGTTGTTTATGTCGGCCTTTGAAGACCGGCAGGTGGTCCGGCGCTACGTGAAAGATCCGGGCTTCGACCTGATTCCGAAGCCTTTTTCGATCGAGGAGTTGGCGGCAAAGGTGAACGACGTTCTCGCGGACTCCGGCGAATCCGCGCCTCTCCCCTCCTAGGCGGCTCCCGAACGATTGGCCGGGCGACGTTTCTCAGTCACGGGACGAGTGCAGGGAGTCGGATTTCGCGACTTCGTCCAGCGAGAGGCGCGCCAGCTTGGACTCAACGGGTACGTGAGGAACCTTCCGGATGGTTCCGTTCTCGTGTGCGCGTCGGGTTCCCCAGAGGCGATCCAAGCTTTCGAGGCTGCGCTGTATCAGGGCCCCCGCTGGTCGGAAGTACGGGGCGTATCCGCGGAGGATCTGGAGACGGATCAATCATTTGATGATTTCCGGATTTTCCCGGGATAAGCTAAGCCGGAGAGCTTCGAGAGCGCTTTCCCACTCGCCGGGGCTGCGCTGACGAAACAGACGCATGGTGGGATACCAGGGGCTGTCGCAGCGATCGAGCATCCAACGCCAATCCGCCGCAAATGGGAGCAGCACCCAAACCGGCAGGCCGAGCGCGCCGGCCAGGTGAGCGGTCATCGTGTCCACCGAGATAATGAGATCCATCGACAACATATCGTCGGCCGTATCGAGCACGTCACTTTCGTAGGACCTCACTGTGGGCAGCCGGTTTCGATCCGGCCCGTGTTGCAGGCTGAACAGGTCGGCGGAACAGCCCTCCAAAGCGTCCGTGAGCAATTCGAAAGGCACCGACCGCGCGGGATTCCACTGGCTGGATGACCAGATCAGACCGATCCGCTTCCGGCCGGTTCGTTTTGGCTTCGGCGGGGCGGGGAGCCGGAAATAAGGGACGGAGGACGGGATGGTTGCCGGGGTCGAGCGGAAAATACGCGGCAATTCGTTGATTTCGACCTGGCAGTCCCACTCAGGAGGATTCGCGGGCGCCTCCTGGCCCCAGGTGATTACCTGGTCAACTCCGGGCGCGTAGCGCAGAAGAGAGACCAGGGCGGGATGGGTTTCCACGATGAGATTGTGGGCCTGAGCGCGAATTATCGGCGCGTAGCGGATGAACTGGATGGTGTCCCCCAGCCCATGCAGGCAGCGGAGGATCACACGTTTACCGTTGAATGGCGTGCCGTCCCAGAAACGATGTGGATCTACCCCGCCCCGCTTTTCAATCGCGTCGCTCTCGGCCCAGGCGCGCTCGAATTCTCCGAGGAGCATCCAGCAATCCCAGCGGCGGGCCGAGCAATCGTCCGGGTTGAAGCCCAGACGCTCCGCTTGGTTGACCAAGTCCAGGGATTCGTGAATCCGGCGCGCCTCGAACAGCGCACCGGCTGCGGCGTAAAGATCGGGAGCGGAAGCTTCCAGGCCTGTTAAGCCTTAGCTTTCTTTTCGGCGCGCTGTTTTGCGTACTTCTTTTCGAACTTGTCGACGCGTCCAGCCGTGTCAATCAACTTCTGTTTTCCGGTGAAGAACGGATGGCAACTCGAACAGATTTCCACGCGGATATCGCCCTTGTGGGTGGACCGGGTAACGAATCTATGGCCGCAGGCGCAGACGACGTTGACTTCGTTGTAGGCGGGGTGAATAGCAGCTTTCATGGGGTGATTACAAAACCTTTCGGGAGGAAATCCAAGAATAGCACACAAGAACAAATCCCCGGTGGGCTCTCACGAGTCACCGGGGATCAGCAGCCCGGAAGAAGAATCCAGGCCTGTTTACCTGCAACCGCGCGAAGCGGCCGCTCTTAGAAACGTGTCCGGCACTGACCTGGAAGCACGTCCTTCAAACAGCAGATTAGCAGTCGGCCACCTCGCGCGGTTTACAACGGTCTATCATATGTTGTTCGGACCACCTCCTTCTTCAGTGATGACTCTAAATTAAAACGCCTTTTACTGGTTTGTCAAGACCCAGATCTCAGAAATCGGAGCAGCTACCCCAATTAACTGGGAGGTATGCTGAACGGGGTACAACATGTAGGTGCCTGGAGGAGAAGCGTTCCGTAATCGAGAAAAGCTATCCTTTTTCCTGTGGTTTCCCCTACGGTGCGCGCAGCCAGCGGCGCAAACCCGCTTTCCGGCTTCCTGGTCTCCGGCTTTCTGCTCTCCGTCAACGGGGCGCTCCTGCCCGCCTGGGGTTATGACGTTTCCAGCGATTATGCGTTGGCCGGGCGTCACTTTCTGGCTTTGGTATCCGGAATCCTGGTTTCCGGCATTCTCGCCCGCCGCATTGGCCGGTTATCGACCAGACAGTTACTGACCGGCGGCTGCTCGCTGGCGTGCCTTAGCCTGATCGCTCTGGCCGTAGCGCCGGCCGAGTCAGCCTGGCGCATTCCGATCCTCTTCTGGCTCGGTCTTGCCGCCGGACTTCTCCACGCGGGGCTTTTCGTGGCGATTCTTCCTATCTACGATGAGGCGCCTGCCAGGACGCTGAATCGGGGTGGAATCTTTTTCGGCACAGGCGCTATCCTCTGCACTCTGGTGGTCTCTGGCGTATTTTGGGCCATCTCGGTCCAGGCGATTCTGCTGGTGCTCGCGATTGTCCCGGCGGTATTCGCGATTCTCTTTTCACTACTCAGTTACCCGGAGCCGCGCATCGTCTCCCACCCGCGGGTGCTGGAACAGTTCCGCGGGGGAGCTGCGGTGCTCTTCGCTTCCCTGCTTTTCTTTCAGTTTGGAAACGAGTGGTCCATCGCCGCGTGGCTGCCGCTTTTTCTCATCCATCGGCTCGGGATGAGCCCGGTGAGCGCGCTGCAATTGCTGGCATTCTATTTCGCGGCGCTGACGTTAGGGCGTATCGGAACGTCGTATCTGCTTCCGCACGTGCCGCCCGGGCGCATCCTTACTATTAGCGCGCCTGCTTCTCTCTTCGGGTGCGTCATCCTGGCCGCTACCAATAACCGTCTGGGAGCGGCCGTTTCGATCGCGCTCCTGGGTTTAGGCTTCGCACCGATCTATCCGCTGTTGGCCGCGTGGATTGGCCGGCGGTTTCCGTATTACCATCCGGGATTTTTCAACGGCATTTTCTCGATCGCGCTTGCGGGGGGCATGTTAACGCCCTGGATGATTGGAGAGATTGCCGCGAACTCCGGAATCTGGGCCATTCTCACGTTGCCGGCGGCCGGCACGTGCATGGTGGTGCTGCTGCTCTTATTGATCTGGATGGAAAGAAAGGTGACGGGGGAATGAAACAGGGTGTGGCCGTTTTGATTGCAGTCGTGGGACTGGCGGGGGACGCGGGCGCGTCCCGCATCGAAAGCCGCATCAAACGCTTGATCGCGCATTCAGCCGCGGGGAAACAGGGTTTCGCGGGGGTGCTTGTTACGGATGAGAAAGGCCGGACGCTGGTGTCTATCAATGCCGATCGAAGTTTCGTTCCCGCGTCGAATACGAAGCTGTTTTCGACCGCGCTTGCGCTCGAGCGCCTGGGTCCGGACAAGCGCTTCGAGACTCGCGTGGAACAGCGCGGGAACGATCTGGTTCTGATCGGTACCGGTGATGCGAACTTGTCGGGACGGACGCTTCCCTACCAATACAACTCTCCGCCGGGCGCGCCTCTAGCGGCCATCGATGATCTGGCAGAGCAAATCGCCGCGAACGGCATCCACGAAGTCGCTAACGTCGTGGGCGATGACACCGTGTTTCCCTTCGAACCCTGGGCGCCCGGATGGGCCGCCGAAGACGTGCTTTACGAGGACGGCGCCGCCGTGGGTGCGCTCTCGGTAAACGATGACAGTCTCATCTTGAAGGTAGTTCCCGCCGCACAGGATGGCGCGCCGGTACAAGTGACGCTCAATCCGCCGCTGCCTCTGTTTGACATCGAAAATCATGCTACTACCGGCCCGGCCGATGACGTCCATACAGATCGGATCCCGGGTACTTCGCTCTGGAGGATCTGGGGAACGCTTTCGGCCGCAGCCAAACCTTATAGCGAAGAATGGGCCGCTCCCGACCCGGCGCTGTTCGCGGCCGCGGCTTTGAAGTACTCGCTCGAACAGCATGGGGTGCATGTCTCCGGAACGGCACAAGCGGTGCATCGGCTGCCGGGGGTTCCGTTTGTTCCGGCGACAGCCGGGACCGTGGTGGCGCGCCGGACATCGGTCCCGCTTTTGGAAGACCTTCGTCTGATCAATAAGATCAGCCAGAACCAGCACGCCGATCTGCTGCTCTTCGATGTGGGCGGCTCGCGCGAGCAAGGATTGCAGGAGGTCGCGCGGTTCCTGGACGAGATCGGCGTTGCGCCGGCGCAGTACCGCTTCTATGACGGCTCCGGACTTTCGCGCATGAATTTGGTGACACCCGCGGCGGTTGTGAAACTCCTCAGTTTCATGGCGCAGTCGCCGCATCGGGAAGACTGGCTGACGCTGCTGCCCGTTTCGGGAGTGGACGGCTCGCTGGCCACGCGCCTCACCGGTCCAAAGGTGAAGGGCCGTATTCATGCGAAGACCGGATCTCTGAATCACGTCAGCGCGCTTTCCGGATATGCGGACCCGCGCAGAGGCCCGCGGCTGACCTTCTCCATTTTCGTGAATAACGCGACCGCCGATGCTTCCGTCCAGCGCGAGCTCATTGATAAAATCTGTGCAGTACTGGTGAACTAGAACGATGCCGATCTTCGAATACAAGTGCGAGAGCTGTGGAACCAAGTTCGAGAAGCTGCTGCGTCGTTCCGAAGAACGCGCCGGGCTGCAATGTCCGGACTGCGGACAAGCGCACGTGAGTCAGCAGTATTCCACGTTCGCAGCCCGCGCCAATGGAAGCACCGCCGAAGCGTCGCCGGAGATGCCGTCGTGCCCGAGCGGGATGTGCGGCAACCCCGCGTTTTGCGGACGTAACTAGTGACGGCAGGCGAGCGAGAACTGCTCACCCCGGACGCAACGGCGTTTCTGAACGCGCTCGCGCACCGCTTTGAATCTTCCCGCCGGGCGATGCTGCACCGGCGAACGCTCCGCCAACAGGAGATCGACGCGGGCGATTATCCGGACTTTCTCACCGCCACCGAATCGACGGTGAGGAACGAGTCCTGGGTGGTGGCGCCAATCCCTCCGGAGCTGGAGGACCGGCGCGTCGAGATCACTGGGCCAACCGATCGCAAGATGATCATCAACGCGTTGAACTCCGGCGCGAACGTGTTCATGGCGGATCTGGAGGACGCCAACTCGCCCACGTGGTCCAACATGATCGAGGGCCAGATCAACCTGCGCGACGCGGTGCGGCAGACCATCGCTTACACCGCTCCGGGGGGAAAAGCCTACGAACTGGGCGAGAACCCGGCGGTTCTCATGGTTCGGCCCCGCGGGTGGCACCTTGAGGAGCGCCACTTTCAGGCGGAAGGCCAGCCGATCTCCGCGTCGCTCTTCGATTTCGGGCTTTACTTTTTCCACAACAATGCCGAGCTCCTCTCGCGCGGTACCGCTCCGTACTTCTATTTGCCGAAGCTGGAGAATCATCTGGAAGCGCGCCTCTGGAACGATGTGTTCCTGTTTGCGCAGGAGTACTGCGGAGTGCCCCGCGGGTCTATTCGCGCGACCGTTCTCATCGAAACGATCACCGCCGCTTTCGAGATGGACGAGATCCTGTATGAGCTGCGCGAGCATTCCGCCGGCCTGAACTGCGGACGCTGGGATTACATCTTCAGCTACATAAAGAAATTCCGGAACTATCGCGATCGATTGATGCCGGACCGTTCGCAGGTCACGATGGAGCGGCATTTCCTGGCAAGCTACGTGGACTTACTGATCCAGACTTGTCACAAGCGCGGGATTCACGCCATGGGAGGGATGGCCGCCCAGATCCCGATCAAAAGCGATCCGGCTGAAAACGATCGCGCGATGGAACGGGTGCGGCAGGACAAGCTGCGCGAGGTGCGAGCGGGACACGATGGAACGTGGGTGGCGCATCCCGGACTCGTTCCCATTGCGAAAGCGGTCTTCGACGAGCACATGCCGGGACCCAACCAGTTGTCCGTGAAGCGGGCGGATGTGCGCGTGACAGCCCGGGACCTGCTGGAAACGCCGAGCGGCACGATCACCGAGCAAGGCATACAACTCAACATCGACGTCGGTCTGGAATATCTGAACGCCTGGCTTCACGGATCCGGCGCGGTGCCTATCTACCACCTCATGGAGGATGCGGCAACCGCTGAAATCTGCCGCGCCCAGCTATGGCAGTGGCTGCATCACTCCGCGAAGCGCGATGACGGCGCGACCATCACGAGGGATATGCTGGCCGAAGCCATTCGGTTTCGCCAGCAAGCCATGCCTGAGGCGGCCCGGCTTTTTGCGGAGCTTGTCTTTAACCAGCACTTTGATGAGTTTCTGACTCTCAAGGCCTACCAAGTCCTGCCCTAGGTTTGCGCTTGTTGCAATCCCTTGCTCTGTCGAGAACGGCCACGCCGCTCCTGAATCGCGAGCGCTGTCCGGCCTATGTGGTTGAGCCGGCCTGGGTGGACTGGGTTAGCGGGATTTACGTGAGTATGCTCCTTGTCTGGGGCGAGTTGATCGTTTTCACGGTCCATCCGCCTTGGAAAGTCGCTGTCGCGTGGACTCTTAGTATCGCCGGGAACTTCCTGATCGGCGTAGTGGTTCACGAACTGGGTCACCTGCTGGCAAGTAAAGCGGTCGGGCATCGCTTCGTTCAAATCTGCGTGGCCGGAGTTCACTACTCAAAAACGAAAGAGGGACGCGCCTGTTATTTCATGTGGGACCGGCACGAGCCAATCGGTTTCGTCGTCTCGCAACCGCGCAACCAGAGGCATCTGCTACTCCGGGCATTCTTCTCTGTGATCGCTGGTCCAATCGCCACACTCCTCTTGGTCACGGTGGCCTATCATTACCGGACGACGATGATCGGCGCGTCGGGGCTCATGACGGGGATATTTCTGAGCTTGGGTAGCTGCTTCCCGTTTTCGCGCGGCTTGCATTGCTCGGATGCAAAGGTCGCGCTCACCATCCTTCGGGGAGGTCCCGCCGCCCAGCGTCTCAGCGCGATGCTTTATGTGATGACCTGCAACGATCCCGTCAATCCTGGAGAATGGCCGCCCGAAATAGTCCGGCACTTACACTTGGATGTTGCCGACACGACTTGGGAGGATTTCTTGCTGGCGCTCCGGTACATGTATAGCGTTAGCTGTGGGCCCACCGCTCCGGTCGCCGCTACACTCGAGCGCCGTTTAGAGCTCTCTCCCTACATGACTAAAGAGAGGCGCTATCAGCTTTTCGTCGATGCCGCCCGCTTTCATGCGTCCCACAATCACGATCTGGCCCTCGCGCGGCAATGGATGCTTGAGGCTCTGGAACTGCTGACGCGGAGGTGATCTTCACCGGGCGCGTCAGCGGCTGCGTTCGGCCACAATGGTGACTTCCATCGTGTGGGATTGATTGATCAGTCCCTCGATGTCCGGCGCCATGCGGCTCACGAAAATTTGGGTGATCCCATTTTCGCGGGCAAAGGCGCCGATGGTTTTTCCGGGGTCTGAGCCACTCAGGGTGGTGACGGGGATATGGAGGTCGCGCGCAAACTTCAGCAGCTTGCGGATAGAGGCCTGCTGTTCGGCGTTCAGCCCCGAATCATCGTTGGATGTTTGAATGTAGACGGCGAGACAGCCGGCGTTCAGAAAATCGGCGACACGCTTGCCTCGGCGAATCAGCATGGCCGTGGAGGGGTGCGGAATCAGCCAGATCAGGATCCGTTCGGCCTGCGCGTGCCCGGTGGCGGACACGAGGCGTTCGGGCTCTTCCCGGCGGTCTTCCACCTGCTGCGCGGTTTGGCGGAGCGCCAGTTCGCGCAGGGCGGTTAGGTTCGATTCGGTGAAGAAGTTTTCGAGCGCCTGCTGGGTCTTCTCGGGCCCGTAAATTACGCCGCGCTCGAGACGATTGAGTAGAGCGCGCGGGGTGGTGTCCACCATGATGACTTCATCGGCCTCCTGCACCACCCAATCCGGCACCGTCTCGCGAACCCGGATGCCGGTGACGTACCAGACCTGATCGTTCAGGCTTTCCAGATGCTGGATATTCACGGTGGTGAAGACGTCAATGCCTGCTTCCTGAATGACGCGTACGTCTTCCCATCGTTTGGCGCGGGCCGACCCCGGAACATTGGAGTGCGCGAACTCATCGACTACACAGACCTGCGGATTGCGCCGGATGACTGCATCCGTGTCCATCTCTTCGAACCAGCTGCCCCGGTACTCCACCTTGCGGCGCGGGACAGTTTCAAGCCCCTCCGTCTGCGCGATGGTCTCTTTGCGTCCATGCGGTTCGAAGTAACCGATGACGATATCGACACCGAAAGCTTTCAATTTCTGGGCTTCCCGAAGCATCTGGTAGGTCTTCCCGGTCCCCGCGGCGAAGCCGAGAAAAACTTTAAGGGTTCCGCGGCTCTTAGGCCGTTCGCCGGGACGGGAAGATTCGGACATCCATTCCTTCAGCGGCTTCAATGAGTTTTCGTAAGGGACTTTGAGACCAGAAGGCCCAGCTCTTGCGCTGCGTGTGGCCAACGAACAGCTGCGTGACGCGCTGTGCCCGCGCAAATTGGATCAGGGAGGCAACCGGATCTTTACTTTCCCCCAACACATGAACTTCGGCGCCGAGCTTGCGCGCGTAATCCAGGTTGCGCTCCAGCAGCTCTTCGTCCTCGCGATTCAGATTCGGCTGTGCCACGTAAGCGGCCAGCATCTGGCCGTGAAAGCGGTCCGTGTTGCGACGGCCGGTTTCGATCATGGCCCGCACATTACTCCGTGGAGTGACACAAACCAGAATGCGTTCCTTAGTGCCCCAGGATTGATGCAGCCCGTGCGACTCCATGTAACGTTCGAGCTGGTTCTCGACGACTTCGGCGGCCAATAGCAGAGCGAGTTCGCGCAATTGCGAAAGCTGCCGCGCGTCATACCGGGAAGGACCGCTGTTCTGAAGCGCGTTCCTGGCGAGGTCTTCCGGCGCCAGATCGACCACTTCGATTTCGTCGGCGGACCGGATAAAAGACTCGGGCACGGAACAGGAAGCGCGCTGGCCGGTGATGCGTTCCACCTCATCCTGCTGTTCGCGGACGTGCTGGAGGTTGATGCAGGTAATCACGTTGATGCCGGCCGCGAGAAGGCGCTCAACCTCCTCCCAGCGCTGCGAACAGGGCGCGCCGGGCGGGTTGTCGAAAGCGAGTTCATCCACGAGCGACGCAGTGGGCGCTCGTTGCAGGATGGCGGCGACATCCAGCATAGCGCCGCTACCAGCTGGCGACGGAGGGATCACTTCGAATCCCGCAAGCTTGGTGGCGAGTTCCTCCGAGCCTTTCTGCTGCACGCTGCCGACAATCACATCCTGACCCCGGCTCTTGCGGCGGAAGCCCTCAGCGAACATCTTGGCGGATTTGCCGACACGGGGCGCATACCCCAGGAAGATTTTCAGACGCCCACGCGCACTGCGGCGCTCCTCCGATTCCACCCGGCTGAGCAGGGTCTCGGGATCGGGTCTTGTGAATGGCTCACGCGCGCCCATTGCGATCCTGGTTTAGTGCCGCTCGGGGTAATCCCGGTCAAGCGCGAGGTTCACCTGCAGCACGTTGACACGTGGCTCGCCGAGGATGCCGAACTGACGGTCCCGGGTAGCGGAAGCGACGACACGATGAATCTGATCGGCAGTCATTCCGCGCGCGTGCATCACGCGTTCCATCTGAGCCGCGGCGTTGGCCGGGCTGATGTCCGGATCGAGACCACTGCCCGAAGTGGTGATGGCGTCCGCGGGGATCGTGCCGTGGAAGGTTGGGTTCTCTTTGCGAAAGGCCGCCGCGTCCTTTTTGAGCCGGTCGCCGAGCGCCGGATTCGTGGGTCCTAGATTGGAACCACCCGACGCCGTAGCGTCCCACCCGTTGGTTCCTGCAGCCGAGGGCCGGGGGTGGAAATAGGCCGCCCTGGTGAAGCCTTGCGCGATCAACTCCGATCCGGCTATTTTCCCATTTTTGTAAATCAGACTGCCGCCGGCCTGATGCGGGAAGAAGACCTTAGACATCCCGGTAATCGCGAGTGGGTACAGAATCCCCGTGAGCACGGTCAACAAAACGGTGATGACGAAAGCGGGTCTGAGTTGGGAATACATAGCTTCTCCTTTACGCGAGGTGCAGAACGCCCAGCAGCCGGTCGATGATCCAGATACCTGGGAATGGCGCGATGATTCCACCCACTCCATAGACCAGAAGATTGCGCCGTAACAGGGCCGCCGCCGACATCGGCCGGTATTTGACGCCTCGCAGCGCAAGCGGGACCAGAGCAATGATGATCAAGGCGTTGAAGATCACAGCGGCGAGGATCGCGCTCTCCGGCGAGTGCAGCCCCATAATATTCATTTTTCCCAGAGCTGGATAGGTGACCATGAACATGGCCGGAATGATGGCGAAATATTTGGCCACGTCATTCGCGATCGAGAAGGTGGTCAGCGCGCCGCGCGTAATCAGCAGCTGCTTGCCGATGGCCACGATCTCGATCAGTTTGGTGGGGTTGCTATCCAGGTCCACCATGTTGCCGGCTTCCTTGGCGGCCATGGTTCCGGTGTTCATGGCGACACCCACATCGGCCTGGGCGAGCGCGGGAGCATCGTTGGTTCCGTCTCCGGTCATGGCGACGAGCCGGCCGCTCGCCTGCTCTTTGCGGATCAGATCCAGTTTGTCTTTGGGAGTGGCCTGGGCAAGGAAATCGTCCACTCCGGCCTCGGCGGCAATGGCCGCGGCGGTGAGCGGATTATCTCCGGTAATCATGACGGTGCGGATCCCCATGGCGCGCATCTGATCGAAGCGCTCCCGCATGCCGCCTTTCACGATGTCCTTCAGATGGATCACGCCGAGCACGCGCGATCCGTCGGCGACCGCGAGCGGGGTTCCTCCGCTGCGTGAAATCTGATCGGCCGCGTCGGCGACCTGCTGCGGGTATTTGCCGCCCTGTTCCTGCACGTAAGTCCGGATAGATTCGGTAGCGCCCTTGCGCACGCGGCGTCCTCCGAAGTCAACGCCGCTCATGCGCGTCTGCGCTGAGAAGGGCACAAACTCCGCTTCGCGCTCGGACAACTCGCGCCCTCCCAAGCCGTATTTGCCTTTCGAAAGCACCACGATTGAGCGTCCCTCGGGAGTCTCGTCCGCCAAGCTTGAGAGTTGTGCGGCATCGGCAAGCTCCTGCCCGGTAACACCGTCCGCCGGAATGAATTCGACCGCCTGCCGGTTGCCCAGAGTGATCGTTCCGGTCTTGTCCAGAAGAAGCGTGTTCACGTCCCCAGAAGCTTCCACCGCCTTTCCGCTCATGGCCAGAACGTTATGTTGCATAACGCGGTCCATGCCGGCGATACCGATGGCGGAGAGCAGTCCACCGATGGTGGTCGGGATCAGGCAGACAAGCAGAGAATTCAGGACAATGACGCCGGGCGCGATCCCGCTACCCGCGGCCTTGACGCTGTAGTGCGCAAAGGGAGAGAGCGTCACTACCGCCAGCAGGAAGATGAGGGTGAGCCCGGCGATCATGATGTTCAACGCAATCTCATTGGGAGTTTTCTGCCGCTCCGCGCCCTCCACCAGCGCGATCATGCGGTCCAGAAAGGTTTCGCCAGGATTGGAGCTGATTCGAATTTTGATGTAATCGGAGAGCACTTTGGTGCCGCCTGTGACGGCACTACGGTCGCCCCCCGACTCCCGAATGACCGGGGCGCTCTCTCCGGTGATCACCGATTCATCAACGCTCGCAATTCCCTCTATCACGTCCCCGTCGCCGGGGATTATATCGTTGGGCTCGCACAATACGATGTCGCCCTTGCGAAGGGACGACGCGCCGACCTCTTCCACCTTCCCGTTCGGGCCGATGCGCTTGGCAAGTGAGTCCGTCTTGGTTTTGCGCAGAGCATCGGCTTGGGCTTTGCCGCGCCCTTCCGCCATGGCTTCCGCGAAGTTCGCAAACAGCACCGTGAACCACAACCAGAGATCGATCTGGAACTGGAAGCCAAGGCCCTTGCCGCCGGTGAAAACGGTTTGCAGCAGAAGAATGGTGGTTACCACCGCGCCCACTTCCACTACGAACATGACCGGGTTGCGGGCGAGCGTGACCGGATTCAGCTTCACGAAAGAATCGGTGACGGCGCGCTTCACGATCGGCGGATCAAACAGCGGACGCGCACGCTTGCCGCGCCCCATAGCGTCAGCGAGCTCATTGGTCTGAGGAGCCACTTGCGGAGGAGTGAGATTAGCGGTTGCCATGATGGTCCTTTTACATCAACAGGTGTTCGACGACGGGCCCGAGCGAGAGCGCCGGGAAAAAGGTGAGCGCGCCCACGATAATGACCACGCCGACCAGCAGCCCAACAAAGAGCGGTCCGTGAGTGGGAAACGTTCCGGCGGATGCGGGAACCTGGCCTTTCCTGGCGAGCGAACCCGCAATTGCGAGCAGCGGAATGATCATCAGGAAGCGGCCAATCAGCATCGCGAGCGCCATGGTGAGATTGAACCAGGGCGTGTTGTAGTTGGTTCCCGCGAAGGCGCTGCCGTTATTGCCGGTTGCGCTCGAATAGGCGTACAGGATCTCGGAGAACCCATGCGCGCCGGGGTTGGCCAGGTTTGCGACCGGAGCGCCGGGCGGATTCATGTAACTATTCTTGGCAAACTCCACTACCGCACTGGCGCCGGAGAAGCAGAGAATGCTGGCGGCAAGCACAAGTAACGCGAGCATAGCCATTTTCACTTCCTTCTGCTCGATTTTCTTGCCGAGGTATTCCGGCGTTCGTCCGACCATCAGTCCCGCGATAAACACCGCGAGAATGGCGTACATGAGCATGCCGTACAGACCGGCTCCGGTTCCACCGAAGACCACTTCGCCCAATTCGATGTTGAACAGCGGGACCAGGCCTCCAAGAGGCGTCATGGAGTCCGGCGTGGAGTTGACCGCGCCGCAACTGGCGTCCGTCGTGATCGTCGTAAACAGGGCGGAGTTGGCGATTCCGAAACGCGTTTCCTTGCCTTCCATGTTTCCGCCGGTCTGGCTGCCGGTGTCGCGCAGTTCAATCCCGCTGTTAGCGAGCATCGGAGTGCCGGCCTGCTCATAGTGATACGCGGTAACCAGTCCGGCGAACCACAGGACCGACATGGCTGCAAACAACGCCCAGCCTTGCCGCGTATCGCGCACCATGCGGCCGAAGGTATAAGTCAGGGCGCCGGGGATCAGGAATATCAGGAACATCTGGAACAAATTGCTGAAGGGCGTGGGGTTCTCGAAAGGATGCGCGGAGTTGGCGTTGAAGAAGCCGCCCCCATTGGTCCCTAACATTTTGATGGCTTCCTGAGACGCTACCGGGCCTTGCGCGATCGTCTGTTTAACTCCCTCGAGGGTGATGACTTCGGTGTACGGCTTGAGGTTCTGGATGACGCCTTGCGAGCAGAGGATCAGAGCCACGATCACGGACAGCGGCAGGAGGATGTAAAGGATGCCGCGGGTCAAGTCCACCCAAAAGTTGCCAATCGTGTGCGCGGATTGGCGGGCGAACCCCCGCGTTAACGCCAGAGCGACCGCCATTCCGGCGGCGGCCGATGTGAAGTTGTGGACGGTGAGCCCGGCCATCTGCACGAAGTAGCTGAGCGTCGTCTCCGGGACATACGACTGCCAATTGGTGTTGGTGGTGAAGCTCGCCGCGGTGTTGAAATCGAGATCCGGCGAAACCGATCCGGCCCCGTAGTGCTGCGGATTGAAAGGAAACCAGAGTTGGAGCCGCTGCAGGGCGTAGAGAATGAGCATGCTCACCAGGCTGAAGATGAGCAATCCGCCGGCGTAAGCGGTCCAGTGCTGTTCCTCGGTCTCCCGCACTCCGCAAAGCCGGTAGAACAAGCGCTCGACCGGTAGCAGGATGGGACGCAGCCACGTGCGCCGGCCTTCGTAAACGGCGGTCAGGTAGAGTCCCAGGGGTTTCGCGCACGCGAGGATCAAAAGGAAGAAGATCGTGATCTGCAGCCAACCGTTCAAAGTCATTTGAGAGTCCTAAAAACGCTCCGGCCGCAGCAACGCGTAGAGCAGGTACAGGAAAAGTCCGAGCGAGACGATGCCGCCGAGAATGAGGTCCATAATTCGAGCTCCTTTAGAGGCGATCGCACGCCTTGACCATGTACCAGGCAATCAGAAAGAAAACAACACCGATGGCGATA
Source organism: Bryobacterales bacterium (assembly GCA_963814235.1). GTDB lineage: Bacteria > Acidobacteriota > Terriglobia > Bryobacterales > Bryobacteraceae > Bog-113. The sequence goes on from CAWFCA010000006.1 coordinate 104,727, forward strand.
TAAATCAGATCGAGCACGTTGCTACCTCGGAGTGGCCGCGAACAGTCACTATGGTGAGGGTAATAAACGCAGTGTAAGGAAGGCCTCACCGGGACATAAAGAATTTCTAAGGATCGGTGAAGCCGTACCAGGGCCGCATCGGGTGCGGATAGAATGAGTGCGGTTGGATCTACATGAAATGTCTGCCCCGATGGAATCCGCCTCCCCGCTGATCGACCAGAAGATCAAGGAACTGGGAGATTGGCGCGGCAAGACGCTAGCGAAAGTTCGGGCGCTCATCCGCGAGGCAGCCCCTGACATCGTCGAAGAGTGGAAGTGGAGGGGAACTCCCGTCTGGTCTCAAGGCGGCATTGTCTGCACGGGAGAGACCTACAAGAATATCGTCAAGATGACATTCGCAAAGGGAGCTGCGTTAGCGGACCCTTCGGGTCTATTCAACTCCAGCCTCGACGGGAATGTGAGGCGCGCCATAGACATCCACGAAGGCGAGAAAGTCGATGAGAACGCCTTGAAGGCTCTCATCCGCGCTGCGGTAAAGCTCAATCTTCAAGGCAAGATCAAGCCGACGCCCCGGAGGAGGATCAAGCAGACCGATTCCGGACAGTGAGCGACGCCCAAAGCCTCGGCCCGCTCACCATTCACGTGCGAATGTCACGAGGTGTCCGTTCCATCCCGTGAATTGCGAATTGTGCCACCCGGATTTTCGTATCCTGGTAGCCGGCCTGGGGTGTGTTGAACACGCAGTGGCCGAGCCCAGGGAATTCACTGCTTTTGCCGCGAAAGGAGGTCGGCAAATTCCGCTTCAGGCTTAACGGTGTAGAGGCGGACCCACAATCTCGTAGACTTTCGCTAATAACTGCCTCGCCTGGAAAGGCTTCTGTATAAAGAAGCTCTCAGGTCGTATTTCACCGCTTTCCCGCAGCTCGCTCTCCGAATGGCCCGAAAAACGAAGAACTCTCATTTGCGGCTGAACGCAAAGCAAGTCTTCGACGAGATCGCTACCAGATCGACGGCTAATCGAATGGTTTGTAATTAAGAGATGAAGGTGCCGATCAAGAACTCTTGCTTGATTCAGGGCCTCACTCACACTTCCGGCAGTCACCACTTCGTAGCCACTTTTCCGAAGAGTGGCGGCAACAACATCGAGAACGATGGGTTCGTCATCCACAACCAGGATATTGCACATCTCGTTGTCATATTGACACAACCACCAAGCCCAGTTGGGAAAGGCAAGGTCGTAGCTCCCACGTGCCGCCCAGGCTAGGGATCGCCTTTTTCGAGCGTAGCTGGTCTGGTTCTTTCCGTCCTCATTTTCTCCGCAATCAGTTGATTGCCATCCCATCTGAAATTGACGAGATCAATCGCAGACGGGCCAATAGCATGACTATCGCCAGCAAGCGGGTGGGCTACGCTGATCGCCAGTGAGTTTGCTTTCGCATTCCAGTCCGCAACGAGTCCGTCCCCTTCGACTCGGTCGTCCCATTGAATGCTCTGAGTCTGGGTCAAACGATGTTTTCTGAGTCTGAAGATGAGCGCCACGCCAGAGGGATTCCCGCCGATGCCCGAAGATTCGTAGGTTTCATAGATCGCGATGGCAAACTGGTCGCGCTCTCGATTTTGGGCTGGATAGTAAACTGCGAACAAGCTTGCGACTTGAATAGCGAGACCAGTGACTGACGCGGAGTAGGATGGATCGTCTCTGGAATCGTAGCTACCGCGATGCAACTTGACCCCATTCACCACAATTTCGCCAAATTTGACATCTTGGACAGAGTTGTAACTGCCCGGAATCCGTTCGTTCATCAAACTGCTACCGAACGATGGATTCGCTTGGCCAGAATCATATGGCAGTGCCGTGTTCCCGGCAGAGGCAACTAACTTTGACACGTCTTGCGCGCGCAGAACCGAAGGGAGCGGAAGAAGTATCAGGGTACTGAAAATAATGACGTATTTCATTACAGGCCCCTCAGTATAGAGCCGGAGTCGTCATTTAGGCAGGCGCGGGTTCGCCAAAAAATGGTTTTTTGGCGGAGAGACAGGGATTCGAACCCTGGATAGAGTTTCCCCTATACACGCTTTCCAAGCGTGCGCCTTCAACCACTCGGCCATCTCTCCAGATTGTGAAGTCTCAGAATAACATGGAGCGTCAGACCTCGGGGCCGTTCACCATGCGCTTCACGCGTTCCAACTCCTGGCGGATCTTGCGATTGCGTTGACCGAGAACCAGCAGGTAAAGGATGACGATCGCCCACGCGGCGGTAAGGCCGAAGAAGAGGAACTGAAAATTACGATCCATGCGGGACTCGGCTTAGACCTCGCGATTATAGCGCGTGGGCGTAGCGGCGCAGGCCGTCGAGTTCGCGCTGCGAATCTTCCTGGTCCAGGCGAACGAGCGTCATCGCGGTAGCGATCATCAGCAGCGCCAGCAGGTTGAGCAGCAGGGGCGGCCACATCTCCTTAGCGAGTCCGCCGGTCTCGAGCACCGGCGAAGGATGCTGGGTGCGCCACCACCGGATCGACATGAATACAATCGGCACATCGGCGAAGGCAAAGATCGCGAGCACGGCCGAGATCGTCGCGCGCTGTCCCGTGTCTTCGATCGCGCCGCGCAGTACCAGGTAGCCGCCGTAGATCAGCCAACAGACGAACATCGAGGTCAGGCGCGCATCCCAGGTCCACCAGATTCCCCAGATGATCCGGCCCCACAGGCTGCCGGTGATCAGGTTAATGCTGCAGAAAATCCAACCAACTTCCACCGCGGACGCGGCCACGCCGTCGAAGGCTGGAGTCTTTTTCCAGAGATAGCCGATGCTCGAAAACAGAGCGACCAGAAACAGGGTCCAGCCGACAAACGCGGCCGGCACGTGGTAGTAGATGATGCGGTAAATGGCGCCCTGATTCATCTCGTCCGGCAAGACGAGCAGGATGCGGTAGAGATTCAGAATCAGGATCAGGCCGCCGATGCCACCCAGGCCGTAGATGAATTTTTGTCGCGTACTCATAATTATGTTCTCTCAGAGGATCAATACGAACTCAATCAGCGCCACAGCCAACGCGGTAAAAATGATGTCGAAACCGATCAGGAGGCGGAGCCAGGCCACATTATTTCCGGAGAAGGACTCGCCCGCCAGGAGCGCCGAAGTCAGAGTCATGGATGCCATCAGCGCCGGGGAAAGCACAGGGTAAAGCAGCAACGGAAGCATCAGTTCACGAAGCCGGACGTTCACCGTCATAGCTCCGAAACTGACTCCGAGCACGGTGAGTGCCCACGTTCCCAGGCCGAGCACCAGCATCAGAGGCCAGAAGCTCCTCGTCCACCGCACGTTATAGAAGATGCCGAACACAGGCAGGCAGATCAGCTCCACCATCAGCAAGAGCACGAAACTCGCGAGCGCTTTGCCCAGAAACAACGCCCAACCGGGAGCGGGAGAAGCGATCAGCACATCCAGACAGTCGTTGGGGATCTCGCGCGCGAAGCTGCGGTTCAGGATGAGCGCGCCGGCGAACGCGAACGCGATCCATAGCAGTCCGCCGGCGATGACCTGTGTCTCCTCGGCCGTGGGCTCAAAGGCGAAGCTGAAGATGAGCAGGATGACGAGCGCAAACGAGACCGAGGCGTTGATGGCGTCCTTACTGCGCAGCTCGGAGAGAAGGTCTTTGCGGGCGATGGCGAAGACGGGATTCAAGTCAGCGTCTCCCGATCCTCGTAGATGGACGAAGGCCGGTCGATCATCGCCTGCGTGCGCGGCCCGTGGAAGCGCAGGGTGCCGCGATCGAGAAGCGCGACTTCGGTAGCCAGCTCGAGCGCTTCGCGGAGCTGATGGGTGGAGAGGATGACGGTGCGTCCGCGCCCGAGCGCGTCGGTTAAGAGCTCCTGCAGGAGAGCGATGGCGCGATCGTCCAGCGAGGTGAAAGGTTCATCGAGCAACAGCACGGCGGGGTCGTGGACAAAGGCGCGCGCGATGGCGAGGCGCTGCCGCATGCCTCGCGAAAACTCTCGCGCGCGGCCATCCTCCACGCGCTTCAGGCCCACGCGTTCCAGCCACTGCGAAACGGCGCCGGGCGCGTCAACCACTCCGTAGAGCCGGGCGAAATGCAGCAGATTCTCGCGAGCCGTCAGCTCGTCATAAACGCCAATACCGTGTCCGAGGTAGCCCGCGCGCAAACGGGTAGGCGATTCACGCGGAGCCGTTCCCAGGATGCGGACTTCCCCCCGCGAAGCCTGCGAAAGCCCCGCCAGAATCCGCAGCATGGTGGTCTTCCCGGCTCCATTGCGGCCCAACAGAGCCAGACAGGCGCCGGGAGCCGCGGAGATCGAAACGTCGCGCAGAGCGGGATAATCGCCGTGATATTTCCACACGCCAATCGCGCTGACGGCATTAGCGTCCGGACTCATGCGCGCTTGTTTTGACTTCCGTTTCCATCGGCGCCGGCGTCCGGCGATAGAGGTACCCGAACGTCAGGCCGAGCATGGCGAACACCAGAAGCAGGATCCATTTCACGGAGACGATGGAGGCCAGCGGCCCGTCGGCCGGACTGGTTTTGTTATAGAGCTGTGGCAGCAGTTCCGAGATCTGCGCGCCGCCGCCGTTGCCCGCATCGGAGCCCTGATCCGACCCAGCATCCTGGCCCCCGTTGCCCGACCCCCGCGGGAGCGAACCGGAGCCTTGCACCTCAATGCGAAGATCGGCGCCGTCATAGTTATAGATCGTCGATTTGGTTCGCGGCTCCTGGCCGACGCTCGCCAGTCCGTTCGCGGCAAGCGTCACACCCTGCGGCGCGAGCACCTTGGTGTTGGGGTTTCGAAAGAGCGCTTTGGTGACGAATGTTCCCGGCGAAGTGAAGGGCATCTGATACGACAGGTCGATGCGGGAATTGCCCGGTTTAACCGGGAAGTCCACTTTATAGATATCCGGGAGGTTGGTTTTTTCGGCTGCGCGGCGCACCGGCACGCTGTTGGGGGCGAGCACATTCAACTCCATCTTTCCGCCCGCGGCGGCCGGAAGATAGAAGAGCAACGTTCCATTTTTAGGATCGTTGTAAGTAACCTTGCTCGCGTTCTCGTAAACGAAGCTCTCGCTCACGGTCATCTGCCCACTGGCCGGCTCGAGCAGCATCATGTGGGTGGTCACTTTGGCTGCGCCGGGCTTGCTGGTGGAATCGTAAACGTCGATCTGCAGATTCTGATCAGGCGTACCGGGCGGAATCATCCTGTTGTAAGTAACGCCCGCATAGACGGCCTGCAGCAGCTTCGGTCCGGGAGCGTCGCTTCCGGCGGGCGGGGTGATGTGGAACGATCCGTCCGCGGCCGACTTTACGCTCGCCAGCATCTGCGGCCCGCTTTGCGTGATCTGAAACAGCGAGACGGTCGAGTTTCCCTGGGGCGCGTCCTTGGTCGCGTTATGGACGGTGCCATCGGCGGCCAGCAGAGCGGATGCGCTGACCAGCGCGAGGATTAAGCCTTTCATGCTTTGCCTCGCGCGGCCGCAATCGGCGCGCCGCATTCTCCGCAGAACTTGAGCGCTTCCGCGAACTGGGCTCCGCAACGCGGGCACACCGTCGTGAAGGATGGCCGTGGTTTGGCCGCCGTCGCGTTCGTGCGCGCGGGTGGAGGGGCGAGCTGCAGTTCCCCTTTAACCCGATCCACTTCCGCCAGCACCTTCGCTAGTTCCTTCTGCAGATCCAGCTTGGTCTGCTGATAATCCGCATCGCTGAGCTTGCCGACCCGATATTCGAATTGCAGATCGCGGAGGTTCTCGTAGATCGCGGCCTTACGCTCATCAAGATGGCGGAAGGGGGAGACGGGCTCGGGCTGCGGGAGATCGCCCGGCCGGATGAATAGCAGGGCGACGAGCACCAACGCGCACAGGAGCGACGCGGCGGCCAGGACCACTAGTCGTATCTCCCGGATTCTTTCTCGATCGCGTCCTGGTACCGGGCAAGGACCGGATCATCCGGCGGCGGCGCGCCTCCCGCAAGCGCCTGCGCTCCCCGGTACTGCCGATTGACGAACCAGAAGATAGCGCTCGCGCCCAGCAGAAGCGCGCCATACGGGATCATCCAGAAAAACTGGTTCGGACCCGCGCGATAGATGTCCGGACCGTACTCCTTCTTGAAAGAGTCGATGATGGCCTGGTCGGAAAATCCAGCCTGCTGCATCTTCACGATCTTGGTTTTGGCCGGGACACAGAAGCTGCAACCTTCCATCGACATCGGGCAGGCGGCGGTCTCGGTGCAGGCTTTACATTGACAGGCGATATGAGACGCAACGCGGCGCACGGCCGCGCTATCGATCTGGGCCGTGTCCGCGGAGATCCGGCCGGGCATGAGCGCCGCGGCCAGGAGAATCGCGATCCCGCTAGCTTTCGACGGCCACATTCTTACGGGTGATCCCGACCACCTCGGTCCGGGCATAGTGCCGGGCGACCTTGCTGGGCACGAGCGCCACCAGTGTCCCGAAAACCAGCACCACGGTGCCGATCCAGAGCCAACTCACTAACGGGAAGATCCATAACTGGAGAGTCGCGGAGACCTTTTTCGTCGCTGGATCCTGTTCCACGGCGGCGAGGCTGATATAGAGGTCCTCGTTCAACCGGCTGCGCAAAGCCACATGCGTAAGACCTTGCCGGCTCGCGGTATAGAGGCGCTTCTCCGGCTCCATGGCCTCCAGTTGCCGGCCGTCCTTCTTGACGTCGAGCAGAGCTTTCGCCCAGGCGTAATTCCCGTTGTCGCCCGAAGTGAAATCAACGGCTTTCAGTTCATACGGTCCGATGCGCGTGGTCTGGCCGATCCCGATTTCGGCGTTACGGTTCTGATTGAACGCGGCGCCGGTCCATCCCACGAACATCAACACGATTCCCATGTGCACCAGGTAGCCGCCGTAACGGCGCGTGTTGCGATGAGTCAATTCGAACGCGGCCTTACCCCAGTTCACACCGTCCTTCTGACGGATCGCGCGAGCGCCACGATAAAACTCCGAGAGGATGGTCAGCATGACGAAGAGGCAGAAGGCAAAGGAGACGATGGCCCAACCGCTCCGCATCCCGGCAGCAAAGAGGCCAATGGCCAACAGCAGGGCTGCCGCGCACGGGACCAGGAAGTTCCGCCGCAGACTTTCGGCTGAGGTGCGCCGCCATGCGAAGAGCGGGCCAACACCGGTGAGGAGCAGCAGAAACAATCCGATCGGAATCATCAGGCGGTTGAACCATTCCGGGCTCAACCCGATTTTTTCGTCCGTCAACGCTTCCGAGATGATCGGGAACAGGGTCCCCCACAGAACCGCAAAACAACTGGCGAGCAGCACCAGGTTGTTGAACATGAAACTCGATTCGCGGCTGACCACGCTTTCGAGCTGGCTCTCGCTGCGCAGGAATTTGCGGCGGATCAGGATCAGGTAGACGGTGCCGGCGACGATGACCGAGAGAAATCCGACGAAATACTTGCCGATGTTTCCCTCCGCGAAGGCATGCACGGAACTGACGACGCCCGAACGCGTGAGGAACGTGCCGAAGATGCACAGGAAGAACGTGGTCGAAACGAGAACCATGTTCCAGACCTTCATCATGCCCTTCTTTTCCTGCATCATCACGGAATGAAGGAAAGCGGTGCCGGCGAGCCACGGTAGCAACGACGCGTTCTCCACCGGATCCCAGACCCAGTAGCCGCCCCATCCGAGCGCATGGTAAGCCCAGGCGGAACCGAGCACGATACCGATGCTAAGGAAGAGCCAGGAGACAATCGACCAACGGCGCGTCGTGTGAATCCAGGCGTCGCCCGGTTGCCGGGTGATCAGGGAAGCCATAGCAAAGGCGAAGGGCACCGCGAAACCCACATACCCGAGGTAAAGCATGGGCGGATGAATCGCCATGGCCGGGTACTGGAGTTGCGGGTTCAGGCCTTGCCCATCGGCAACGCTGGTGATTACGCGATCGACCGCGAGAACCTGAAAAGGACTCACCAGGAACGCGCTGAGGAAGAGGAAAAAAGCCTGAATGCCGCTGAGGATCGCGACCACGTACGGCATAAACTCGCGATGGCGTTTCTTGCTTTGCAGCACCACCACGGCCGCGTAGGTGGCCAGCAGCCAACTCCAGAAGAGAATGGACCCTTCCTGGCCGCCCCACCACGCCGTGAACTTATACATCATCGGCATGGAGGTGTTGCTGTGCCCCGCGGCGTAGGCGAAGTGGAAATCGCCGGTCATCAGCGCCCAGACGAGGATGCCGGAAGCCGCGGTGAGCAGGACCCAGACGGCGAGCACGGCACGCTCCGCGCTGAGCACAAGAAATGGTTTCCGTTTAAGCTTGCCGGCCACTGACGCAACGGCGGCGTAGATCGCGACGCAGAGCGCGAGCAGGATGGCGAGGGCGCCTACATTTTCCATAATCGATTAAAGTGCAGCGCTGTTGACCGGGGCTGGTTTGAGACCGCTGGGCGCCTGCCCGGGTTTCGATTGATACTTGGATGAACACTTGGCCTGGATGAGACTGGCGCGGAAAACACCGTCGGGACCGAGTCGGCCTTCAGCTAGGGCTTGAGCGCCGTCGCGGAAGGTATCGGGCAACGGATCCTCACCCGTATAGGCGACCCGCAGGGTGCGTTTCTCCTGGGTGAGGGTGAAATCGACTTCACCGGCTTTCCGTTCGATCGATCCCTTTACAATATCGCCGGCGACACGCAGACGTTTGCTGCGCGCGCTTTCGGGCATCTGCTGCAGCTCCGAGACGGTTTTGTAGTAACTTTGGTTGCCCTTCACGGCAGACGTTCCAATCCAGGCGAGCGTGCCGAGGATCAGAACGATGAGAACCCCGAACTTTGCGTTCTTTTTCATGGTGAAACCTGTCTGTTTTCAGTATACGGCCTCGGGGCCAACAAGATCGGAAGTGCAGTTGCTTAAGGATCGGCATGCAATGGACACCGGGCGGTGATAGTTCGGATATCGAGGATCGACGCGGAGAAAGCGGCGGAGGTGGCGGCGGTATGGGCCTGGGGCCCGTGCACCTCGGCATTGGGGGGACCATTGTGGTCGGGCTCTTGAGCCTGGTCTTCCATCAGAATCTGTTCTCCGTGTTCAGCGGCTCGCCATCGGACTCGCCGACCACCCAGGGCCCGTCACGCATCTCCGATCCACCGGCTTCTCAAAGCCCGGGCGAGGCGCGGGAAAAGGATTTTATGACTTTCGTCGTGAACGACGTGCAGAAAACGTGGACGCGAATTTTGCCCGAACAGGCCAACCGTCCCTACCGGCACGCTCACCTTGTGCTCTACCGTGATGAGACGGCGTCCGGCTGCGGGGAAGCGCGGTCTTCAACGGGTCCCTTCTATTGTCCAGAGGATGAAAAGGTCTATCTGGACCTTGGCTTCTTCAATGAGCTGAAGACGCGGTTCGGAGCACCCGGTGAGTTTGCGCAGGCGTACGTGGTTGCGCATGAGTACGGGCATCACGTGCAGAAAATCCTCGGTATCGAGCCGAAAGTGCGTCAACTGCAGGAAAGCAATCCACGGGCGGTGAACCCGTTGTCCGTAAAGCTGGAGCTGCAGGCGGATTGTTATGCGGGAATCTGGGCCAAGAATTCGCAGCAGCCGAACATGATCAACCAGAGCGATATCGCAGCCGGGTTGCAGGCCGCGGCTTCGGTAGGCGACGACCGGCTACAGAGAATGTCTCGGGGAACGGTGAATCCGGAGACGTTTACGCACGGCAGTTCGGCGCAGCGGCAGCATTGGTTCGAGGCCGGATTGCAGTCCGGACAGTTGAGTGGGTGCAATACGTTCGGGAGTGCCCAGTAGCTGAGTTTACGGTTTACTGGTCCTGTACGGCGCCCGGATTTACGATAACCTTCGGATCCATGATGAGCTTTTGTTTTTTCTTGTACTGAGTGACGTAAATGCAGTAATGTACTTTTTGCTTGTGCTTTGCAGAGATTACAGTCGCTTTGGCAGGCACGCCATTGCCGCCTCTAAAAAATCGGTCGTCTTTATCTCTGAAAATGTAATTGTTCGGATCGTAATCGAATTCGACCGTGAACTCTCGAACACCAGGAATTGACCACTGAAGTTCGTCCCCATTATCAACTGCTACGTACCGGCGTCTTTCCTCGTTAAAAACTAAACGTCTCCTCTGAATACTTGCCTCAATGCTACATGGGCTTGCGCAACGGTAATAGTCGTCGGGATCAGGACCTTGCGTCGAGATCCGATGCCTTTTTACTCCTTTTGGATCTGGGCCCGGGCCGGGGTTGACGATAACTTTGGGATCCAGAACGTACTTGTGTTGATCATCTTTCTTGAAATAGATGAGATAGTTCTTAGTCACATTCGGGAGGGCGGTTACCACCGTCGAGCCTGCAGAGTTACCCAGATTTCCTTTGAAAAAGATATCGTCCTTACTGCTGAAAATGAACGTCCTGGCGTCGTAATCCAGTGCGACTACGAAATACTCTCCAGCATCGTCGACGATCCACTCAATCGGAATCCCCTTCTGCACAGATATATACATCTGGGTCTGATCTACGAGGACTAGTTGATTGCCCTGAACATGAGCATGCACGACGCAGTGGTGGGCCGGGGTCGGCCCCCCGCAAATTACGGGGGAGGGTGGAGTTTGAATACCGCGCCCAAGATCGTCGGGAACGCGAGGAGAACGACTTGCGCGAGGCTCTTCATCTTTGCCTTCCTTCAATGCGAAGAAGTCCCTGAGCTTCGTACCTGCTTAATCCACATCTGGTAAGCGGGGTCGCGGCGGAGTTTCGAAAGCTCGGGTTCCTTATCGATTAGGGAAACAGAATACCCTGCTTTGGCGGATGCGGCAAGGGATTTTATTGCGTCCTTAGGTCGTCCTGTCAGTTCCTTGATTAGCCCCGCGGTAAAGAGAACAGAGGAGTCGTTCGGTGCGGCTTTGAGCGCCCGGTTCATATAACTTTCGGCCTTCGCCTGGGCTCCGAGATGCGCGTAGTAAAGACCGATACTGCTAAGCAGGTCGGAGTCGTCCGGTTTCACCACGAGGGATGCTTCCGCGTGCTGGAGAGCATGTCGGTATGCGCCGACCGCATCGCCTCGAAGAGCCGGTATCATGCGGTAACAGTCACCCAGGTTGCGCCAATAGTCGTGATTATTCGGAGTCAACTGCACGGCGCGTTCGCTAGCGTCGCGAGCCTCCTCGTAACGGCCCGTGTACATCAGGGCGGCAGAAAGATTCGAGTAAGCCTGGGCGAAAGGCTCCGCAGCGACCGACTTCTGGAGGAGAGGAACGGCCTCCTCGAAACGCTCCATCTCGGTATAGACCCCGCCCAGGTTAGCGGCGGAACGAGCGCGGTCGGGGGCGAGAGCCAGGGCCTTCTCATACATCTGGGCAGCCATCGCAAGATTTCCCTGGGCATGCGCCGTCCACCCTAGTCCGCTATAGCCCAGAAGGTTACCGTGCTCCTGGCGAACCACCGCCCGGAAGCTGCGCTCCGCATCGGCCCACTCGCCGCGCTGGCCGTAAGTCACGCCGAGCTGGTAGTAACAGGCCGTACACCCCGGCTGGACCTGAATCGCCTGCTGGAACGCCTTCAGAGCTTGATCGGAATGGCCGGTCATTCGATAGATGAGCCCCATCGTGGCATACGCCTGAGGCAGGCGGCCATTCAGGCGGGTGGCCTTTTGACCGTTTTCGAGGGCGGGTTGCACCCACTGCGGATCCCGCATGAGTTCGTATCGGGCGGCGTACGCCTCGCCCAAACCAGCGTAGGCGAGTGGGTAATTTTGGTCTTTGGCCAGAGCTCTCCGGAAGAGCTCGATCGCCTGTTCGATGTTGTGAAGTCCGTCGCCGCGGAGATATCCGAGACCCTGTTCGTAAAAGTCGAACGCGCCCGGTTCGGCGGTGCCGCTTTGGGCGACTTCACGAGTGGCGCCAGGCGCGACGCGAATATCGAGGAGAGCGGCAAAGGCGTTCAGGGCGGCCGGCCGCAGTTCCAGAAGCGTATTAGCTTCGATGGTGGTGGACTTAAGGAGGTGCTGATTCCTGGCGTCCACCAGTTCCGCGGTAACTGTCGCGCCATTCCCTGCCCGCCGGAAGGTCACGTCAATCACCAGATCCGCGCCTAGTGGCTTGTCGCAGAGTAACCATTACTCCTCCGCAAGCGTTTTATAGTAGTGCCTATCGCGACCGCTCTCACATTGACGCATCAACAGAAAACGGAACTGACCTCCGTCGCACAATCGCGGTCGTTGCCAGCCGGCTACGTATTTCGAGCAAGATTGATCTTGTCGTTCGCTCAGGGCCTTTCGTTCTCCACGATTCGAGAGCGCCTCAAGACGACGACTCCGACCATTGTTCGCTGGAAACAGCGGTTTGTGAACGCCGGGGTGGATGGACTCAACACCAGCCATCCGGGACAGCAGCCCTATAAGCTCACGCCGTCCTTACGAGCCAAGATTCTGAATACAACACGCCGGAAGCCCGCCGACGGATCAACACATTGGAGTTGCCGCAAGTTGGCATCCGAACTGGGCGTGAGCAAGGACCTGGTCCATCGCGTCTGGCAAGAAGCGGGCGTGAAACCGCACCGATTGGAGCGCTACATGGCCAGCAACGATCCGGAATTCGAAACCAAGGCGGCCGACATCATCGGGTTGTACTTAAATCCGCCCCAACATGCCGCTGTCTTCTGCGTCGATGAGAAGACCGCGATTCAGGCTCTCGACCGCCTGGATCCGGTGCTGCCGCTCAGTCCCGGACGCGCCGAGCGGCATGGTTTCGAATACTACCGGCACGGAACCCTATCCCTCTACGCGGCGCTCGACACAAAGACTGGCCGCGTCCACGGCAAAACCGCCGCTCGACATACCAGCGAGGAGTTCGTGGATTTTCTGGAGCAAGTCCTGGCGCAATGCCCCGCCACCCAGGAAATTCACATCATCCTGGACAATTTGTCTGCACACAAAACCAAGCTCGTGAAGACCTTTCTTGAAGACCAATCCCAACGTGCAGCTGCATTTCACCCCAACGTACTCCTCTTGGCTGAACCAGGTCGAGATCTGGTTTGCACGCGTGGAGCGGGAAGTGATCGCCCGCGGAGTGTTCACATCCGTCTCCGATCTCGCTCGAAAGCTAAGGCGATACATACAGGCCTACTCCGCGCATGCTAAGCCGATCAAGTGGAAATACTGAGATCCCACTCGACACATTGGTAACGCCCTCTATGCGACACGCCACTAGTTCGTGATAGGCCTCGCTCGCGGATTTAAGGGTACGCACCTCGGCCGAAGGGATCACCCACAGAGAGCCCTTTCTGCTGTTTCCATCTCGGCCAGGTCGCCGCGCAGGGTGTCGGAGAAGCCCGCGCAGAACGCGGTATCGGAGGGGTCGGGGCTATCGCTATGAATCGGAAGCAGCGCAAGATGTTTGGGCGGACCCGCGGAAAGGCTGGGCTGGTTCCCGCGCACCCAGGCAAGGCCGCTGATCCCGGCCAGGATCAGCAGGACCGCCGCGATCGAAAGCCACGGCCGCACGCGTAAACTGCGAGCCGGCCGCGTTTGGACGTACTCGGGGCCAGCTACAGGCAGCGCGCGCAGGAGTTCACCCGCGTTCTGGAAGCGCTCAGCAGGATCCCTGGCGAGGCAACGGCGCAGAATCGACGGCCATGGCGAAAACGCGCCCAATGCGGTGGACGTGATTGGGGACGGCTGGACATTGGGCCGGACACCCAGGAGCGTTTCATGAAGCACGACGCCCAGGGCATAGATGTCGCTCGCCGCTGTGGAGACGTTCTCGAATTGCTCTGGAGCCATGTAGGCCGGGGTTCCACTCACCAGGCCGGTCCGGGTGAGTGTGCTGCCGTCGAGGGCCGCCGGCCGCGCGAGGCCGAAATCCATCACGCGCGCGTGGAGTTGGCCGTTCCCCGCAGGGACGAGCATCACGTTGGCGCTTTTGAAATCGCGGTGCACGATGCCGGTCTGATGGATGGCGTCGAGAGCCTGCACGATTTCGCGCACCAGAGGCAGCGCTTCGGCTTCCGGAATGGGTCCGCCGCGCCGGATGTGCTGGGCGAGGGTCTCGCCTTCCAGAAACTCCATGGTAAGGAACGGAATGTTTTCCCCGTCGGCTCGATTGTGATGACCGATGTCGAAGATCCGGCCGATGTTCGGATGGGTGACACGCCGGCCAGATCAACCTCGCGCTTGAAACGCGACAGGAGAGCGTCCCCGCCGAAAGCCGACGGACGTAGAGTCTTGATTGCGACGGTCAAATCCATCTCGAGGTCATCAGCCTCGTAGACCTCGCCCATGCCGCCGCGGGCGAGGAAGCGCCGTACCAGGTACCGGCTTCCGACGATCTCTCCGGGTACGAACTGAGCAGGGGCGGTTTCGAGGGATTCCGTCACGGCCGCGTCGCCGCCGGACGGGGTAGCCGGCCGGCTGAGAAAACTTCCGGCCTCGTCCCTATTTTTCAGGAGCTTCCTGACTTGGTCGCGGACCTCGGTATTATCGTCGCTGTGTGGGCGAGAACGCGGAGCGATCAGCCGGATCGATTCCGGACGCCGCGAAAAAAAGCGACTTAACTTTGCTCCAACTTCGAGAACTCACGAGCGATCACAGTTCCCTCGGCGAGAACTCTCGCCATTTTCCTACCTCCAACCCGTTGATGCCGACCCTTCCGATTCCGACGCGCACCAACTTCAACACTTTGCTATTAACCGCCTCGATCATACGACGGATTTGCCGATTCCGACCTTCAATAATTGTCAGTTCGACATCAGTATAGTTACCTGAATCCCTGATTCGTTTCACAACCGCCGGCCGTGTCGGACCGTCACTGAGAGTAACTCCCGAAGCCAGCCGCAATAAATCCTCATCGCTGAGACGCGTGGAAGCTTTCACCAGGTACGTCTTTCTCACATGAAATTCGGGGTTGGTCATTCGTTCGGCAAAATCATGGTCGTTGGTGAGGATAAGAAGCCCGCTGGTATCGAGATCTAAGCGGCCGACCGGGGCCACCCATGCGCCAACGTCCCGCAGTAGGTCGTAAACCGTAGGCCGGTTTTCCGGATCCTTGTAAGTGGTCAGATAACCTTTCGGTTTGTTGAGAAGGATGTATCGCTTGCTCGCGGAAACCAAAGGCTGGCCGTCGAAGATGACCCGGTCGCGGTCAAGATCGACCCAATGATCGGGATTCTCGATGAGGCGGCCATTCACCTGGACGCGGCGTTGATGAATCCAGGAGCGGGCTTCAGTGCGCGAGCCGACGCCGGCTTTGGATAGAACACGATCCAGAGTTTTCGCCGGGGAGGGCTTGCCGGGACTGCGCCGCATGGCTACCTGAGCGAAGCAACCAGCCCGCCCGTTTCGCGCAGCACGGTGAGCCGGGCGCGTTCGGCCGCATATTGCGCGTCGTAGAACGCCAGCCACTTCTCGTTTTCCACGATGCGCGCCTCTTCTACCTGCCGCAATGAGGCGCGCCCCTCCGCCATCTGGGCCAAGAGAACGCTCAGCGATTCTCGCGCCCAATCGAGATCGGCCTGCGTGACGTCGCGGGCGGTCTGCGATTTGCGGAGATCCTGATAAGCCTGGTGAATGTCGAGCATGATCCGATTCCGGGCGGAAGCATACTGTACGCGGATCTTGGTGGCATCGGCCTCGGCCTGATTCACCTGCGCGCTGATGCCGGGGCCCGGAAGCAGCGGAACGGAGAAGGCGAGACCCAGTTCCTCATTATTTTTCTGGAAGCGCAGGAAGTATTCGTCGAGGTGGTTGAAGCGGGAGAAGAGCGCGTACTGCGCTACCAGGTCGACGCGCGGAAGCCTGCGCTTTGTCGCCTTTGATTTCAAGCCCTTTGGAAACCAGGGCCGATTCGAGCCGGCGGAGGTCTTTGTTGGAATCGAGTGCGCTCGCAACCGCGGCCTGCTCGGATTCCGGCAGCGGGCCCTCCGACAACTCTCCGCCGGAGGTGAGGACGTGGTCCTCGGCGGAGTAGCCGAGCGCCACGGCAAGCGAGCGCTCGGCTTCATCCTCATCGGCCTGGATGGATTCGAGGCGCTGTTGGGAGCGTTTGAGCTCGACCGTGGCCCGCTTTTCCTCGACCGGGAGCTCATAGCCTTCTTCACGCGACTGCGCGCGGTGGCGGCGACTTTCGTCAAGCTTTCGACCTGCTTTCCCGCCATTTCGCCGAGCTTGGCGGCGCGATCGAGATCGAGATAAAGGGACGCGGTGCGGAAGGCCACTTCGTCCCGTTTGGAGGCGGTCGCCAGAGCGGCGCCTCGGGCGTTTTCGTGGGCCTGCGCAAGGATGTAAGTCTGCTGGCGGTTATAAACGAAAGCGCTGGCCTTGGCCGTGATGATGGAGGGCGCGGAACCTTCGACGCTCTGCGGATACCCGTTGGTGTAGGCAAGCCCGCTGCCCACGTCCAGGCGGGGGAGGAACGGGTCTCGCGCGAGCCGGATCCCCTGGGCCGCCTTGTACTCATCCAAGCGGGCGAGCACCACGTCCGGATTCTGTTCCAGGGCGCGCTGGACGGCCTCCTTCACGGTGAGCTTATAGGTGTCGGCGGAAAGAGCGCCGCCGGCCAGCGCCAGCAGGACAGGCAAAAAAACGACGCGGATCATGCTGACTATTGTAGAGACGACATTTGACCAGCTCGCCCGCGCGCGGTCCCCGGCATCGTACAATCCGTGAAAGCGCTCGCCAACAGACGCCTTACCACTTACGAAAAGTAAATTGCTATACCTCGGAGGGCGGACTGCTAACGAATGGGCGAACGCGGTCCTGTATAAAGGGAGAAATGCAAAGTTTTCCGCAAGAGGAGATTCAATGACCTGTCCAACATGTTCCGGTGTAATCGATCTGGATAGAAGAACTGGACGAGGGCGATCCGGTTACGTGTGAAGAGTGCGGGGCCGATTTGAAGGTCGCGAGTGTGCATCCGGTGGAACTCGAGCCCGCGCTCGAAGACGACGACGAGGATGAGGACGACGAAGACGAGGATTTCGACGAGGAAGACGAGAGCGAAGACGAAGACGAGGAAGATCTGGAGGACGACGAGGAAGAGGAGAAGGACGACGAGTGGTCTTGAGCCGCGGATTAAGTTCCGTGCGGACCCGCAACGGCGGGCCGGAGACGGGCATCGAACCTAGCAGGTACTCGAAAGTGTCTTCCTTCTTTCCGCGATTCCCGCGCGTTCTCCTGCTGCTGGCGCTATTCGCCTTCCTGGCCCCGGCCCAGCATAAAGATAAGAAGAACGCCTTGCGCGACGTGCAAGGCACGGTCACCGACCAGGCCGGCAAACCGGTGGCCGGGGCGGTCGTTAGTTGAAGAATACAAAAAACCTCGAGATCATCTCGTTCATCACGAGAGAGCAAGGCGACTATTATTTTCACGGGCTAAGCCCGGATATCGATTTCGAGATTGTTGCGGAGCAAGGCGGGAAGGCCAGCGCGGTTCGCACCTTGAGTTCTTACGACAGCCGCAAGCAGGCAGTCATGAACTTAAAGCTCGATAGGGACAAGAAGAGCTAACCGCGGCAGGTTCCCGCGGCTTGTTTCCCAAACCAAGGAGAAATTCCGTTTTGCAGAGCGTCGGGGATC
>CAWFCA010000007.1:0-125647 GCA_963814235.1 Bryobacterales bacterium
AGCCGCCAGTGCTTCAGCTTGCTCAACGGGCGGCATTCGATGATCCGAACGACATCGCCCATCTTGGCCGTCCCCTCCTCGTCGTGCGCGTAGAACTTCTTCCGCTTGCTGATGATTCGCTTATACATGGGATGCGGAACGCGGCGGCTGACTTCGACCACGATGGTCTTGGCCATCTTGGTCGAAACGACTTCGCCGACTTTCTCGTTCTTGTGACCCGGGGTCTCCAGTGTTCGCCTTGCTCCGCTTTCCATGCTTCTTTCGCCGCTCCGGCCAGCTCTTGTTCCCGCGTCGCAGGATCGTCAGCATGCGGGCGCGATCTTTCTTGCATGCTCGCGCAGTCTTCTTCAGGCCATCGGTCTGGCCCATCCGCATCTGGAACTTCAGCCGGAAAGCTGCTCCTCGCATCTCCCGCAGCTGGTTTCGCATTTCGTTATCGTCGAGATCCCGCAGCTTTCTGCTTTCTTCATCGCCATTGCTTACTCCGTCCGCTATTTCGCCGCGTGACACAAACTTGGTCGGCATCGGGAGCTTGTGCGCGGCCAGCCGCATCGCCTCGGTCGCGATGTCGAGCGGCACGCCTTCCATCTCGAACAGGATCTTGCCCGGACGGACCACCGCGACCCATTCCTCCGGCGCGCCTTTACCCTTACCCATACGGGTTTCAGCCGGCTTCTTGGTGATCGGCTTATCCGGGAACATCCGGATCCAGACTTTGCCGCCGCGCTTGATAGAGCGCGTCATCGCGATACGGGCCGCTTCGATCTGCCGGTCGGTGATCCAACCGCACTCCATCGCCTTCAGCCGTAGTCGCCGAAGGAGAGCGACGAGCCGCGCCAGGCTTTCCCGGTCATGCGCCCGCGCTGCTGCTTGCGGTACTTGACTTTCTTGGGCATCAACATGGCGTAGATTTCCTCGATTCTCTCCAGCTCTTCGTTTCGTCGCCGCCCGGATTCGGCTCGCGTGACTTCCTGTTTGCCAGCCGGGCTGCGGCCGCCGCTCAGCCGGTGCAGCATCTGCGACGGCGGCTCCGCAGGCGGTACGGCCTGCGGCGCGGGCTGGCTGGAGCATTCGCACGAGCGGCCTGCACGGAGGACCCGGTCGCCAGCCGGACGGAGCCTGCTGCGCGGTCTACCCTGGCTGCCGAGCGGCGAGCCGATCCGCCACCGCGTCGCCACCCGACGGTCTCCGCCCACGATCCGCCGCCCGACGATCCACCGCCGTCGCCGATCCCGCGGTCCCCGGCGATCCCGGTCGCGATCGCGTCGCGACGACGCGGTTCCGGTTCGTTGCGGCGAACCGTGCGCCGGCCTGCCTTCGAGAATTTCGCCCTTGTAGATCCAGCACTTGATGCCGATGACGCCGTAGGTGGTGTACGCTTCGGTAAAGCCGTAGTCGATATCCGCACGCAGCGTGTGCAGCGGCAAGCTGGCCCTGCAGATACCATTCGCTGCGGGCGATTTCCGCGCCGTTCAAGCGGCCGGACACGCGGACCTTGATGCCTTTGCAGCCAAAACGCAGCGCCGAATCGACAGCTTTTCGCATGGCGCGGCGGAACGCCACGCGCTTTTCGAGCTGCAGCGCGATCGACTCCGCCACCAGCTGCGCATCGAGCTCCGGCTTGTGGACTTCCTGAATGTCGATGAAGACTTCGCGCTTGGTCTTCTTCGCGAGGTCCTGCTTGAGCTTCTCGATCTCGGCGCCTTTGCGGCCGATGATGATCCCGGGCCGCGAGGTGCGGATGGTGACGCGGAGCTTGTTGCCCGGGCGGTCGACTTCGATCGAGCTGACGCCGGCCGACTTCAGGCGGTCCGCGCAGGCGACTCCTTCAGTTCCAGATCTTCGTGCAGCAGCTTGGCGTAATCCTGCTTGGCGAACCAGCGCGACCGCCACGGTCTTGGTGACCCCGAGCCGGAATCCGTACGGATGAACTTTCTGTCCCATTCGCTATTACCTTCCCTTCACGCCCGTAGCCTTCTTTGTCCGCCGACCTTCACCACGATGTGCGCCATGCGGCGCTGGTAGCGGTAGGCGCGGCCCATCGGAGCCGGCCGGATGCGCTTCATGCGCGGCCCTTCGTTCACGTACGCTTCGGTGACGATCAGCTCGTCGACATCCACGTCGTTCGATCTTGTTCTGCGGCATTGGCGATGGCCGAATCGAGCACTTTTTCGACGGTCGGCGCGATGCCGCTTGTTGGTGGCGCGCAGGATGGTGATCGCGCTTCACCGGCCTGCTGCCCGCGGATCAGGTCGATCACCAGCCGCGCTTTCTGCGGCGAGATCCGGATGTATCTGGCTTCTGCTTTGGCTTCCATTTGGTTCGTCAGCATGTCCCCCCTTAGGCGGCTTGCCGCTCTTCTCCGTCGCGCCTTCGCCGCGTGGCCCTTAAAGGTCCGGGTCGGGGAGAACTCGCCCAGCTTGTGGCCCACCATGTTCTCGGTCACGTAAACCGGAATGAACTTCTTGCCGTTATGCACCGCCAGCGTGTGGCCGACAAACTCCGGCAGATGGTCGAGCGCCGCGACCAGGTCCGCACAACCTTCTTCTCGTTCCTCGCGTTCATCGCGCAGCCACCTTCTTTTCCAGATGGTCGTCGGTGAACGGCCCTTTTTTAAGTGAACGTCCCATTGTCCTAGGTCCCTCTACCGCTTCTTCGCCTTGCGGCTCACGATCAACTTGTCCGTCCGCTTGTTGTTGCGGGTCTTGAAGCCGCGCGTGGGCTGGCCCCACGGGGTGACCGGATGCCGGCCGCCGGAGGTCTTGCCTTCGCCGCCGCCGTGCGGGTGATCGACCGGGTTCATCGAAACGCCGCGGTTGTGCGGCATCTTGCCCAGCCAGCGCGTACGTGCCGGCTTTGCCGAGCGATACGTTCTCGTGCTCGACATTGCCGACCTGGCCGATGGTGGCCATGCAGTCGAGTCGACACGCGCGCGGATTTCGCCCGAGGGCAGCTTCAGCAGCGCGATCGCCGCCTTCGCGCGAAACCAACTGCGCCTGCGTGCCCGCCGAACGCGCCATCTGCGCGCCCTTGCCCGGCCGCAGCTCGATGTTGTGCACCACCGTGCCGGCCGGGATGTTCTTCAGCGGCAGCGCATTGCCGACCAGGATGTCGGCTTCGGGTCCGGACGAGACCGTCGTGCCCGACCTTCAAGCCCACCGGGCTGCATGATGTAGCGCTTCTCGCCGTCGGCATAGTGCAGCAGCGCGATGCGCGCCGAGCGGTTGGGATCGTATTCGATCGCCGCGACCTTGGCCGGCACGCCGTGACTTGTCGCGCTTGAAATCGATGACGCGGTAGCGTCTGCTTGTGCCGCCGCCGATGAAACGCGACGGTGACGCGGCCCGTGCTGTTGCGGCCGCCGGTCGCTGCTTGCCTTCGACCAGCGACTTTTCCGGCTCGTCCTTGGTGATGTCTTCGCGCGACACCACCGTCTTGGAAGCGGCGGGTGGGGGTGATCGGACTGATAAGTCTTAATCGGCATATGAGTACTCCGCGCCTAGATCTCCGCGTACTCGGGCACTTTCTGCCCGGCCTTCAGCCTCACGTAGGCCTTCTTCCAATCCGACCGATAGCCCGAGAAACGTGCCGCGGCGCCGCAGCTTGCCTTCGAAATTGGCGGTCCGGACTTCTTCCACCTTCACCTTGAACAGCTTCTCGACGGCCTGCTTGCACCTGGGTCTTATTGGCGTCGGGGGCCACTTCGAAGCACAGCGTGCGCTCGTCTTCCTTCTTGGTCACGCCCTTTTCGGTCACGATCGGCCGCTTGATTACGTCGTAAATCGTCATCATTGCGGAGCGCCTCCTTAGCCTGCGCGGATCGAGGCCCTTGGACAGTTCGCGCGGCCGCTCGCTCAGAAAGCACGCGCTGCATGCTCCAGCAGATCGTAGACGTTCACTTCGCGCGCTGGCACCAGACTGTCACGCCCTGGAGGTTGCGCGCGCCCGAGCTCGCAGGTTCTGGTTCTCGCCGTTGTCGACCAGCAGCACTGTCTTGGTCGCCTTCAAGCTTGCCCGAGCGCGGCGACCATGCTCTTGGTCTTGTGATCGGCCAGCAGAACGCGTTGA
Organism: Bryobacterales bacterium; assembly: GCA_963814235.1. Classification (GTDB taxonomy): domain Bacteria; phylum Acidobacteriota; class Terriglobia; order Bryobacterales; family Bryobacteraceae; genus Bog-113. Next base: position 4,069 of record CAWFCA010000007.1, read on the forward strand.
CAACCTTCAGTTCGCCGTCGCGCAGCTTGGCCGAAAGCGCCGAGCGCAGCGCGCCCAGCAGCATCTTGCGCGGCAGGTTATAGCTATAGTCGCGCGGTTGCGGTCCGTGAACCGTGCCGCCATGACGCCACAGCGGCGACCGGATCGAACCCATGCGGGCGCGGCCGGTGCCTTTCTGCTTCCACAGCTTCTTGCCGGAACCCGCGCACTTCGTGCCGCGTCTTGGTCGTGTCCGTGCCCGGCGCGCAGGCCCGCCAGGGAATGCCGGACCGCTTCATAGAGCAGATGCTTCGTTCACCGGCGCGCCGAACACGGCGTCGGCCAGGTCGAGCGTCGCCGACTTTGGTGTTATTCAAATCGAAGACATCCACGCTGGGCATGAGTTTATCTCTTGGCCCTCCGCACCACCACGTAACCGCCGTTCGGGTCCGGGCACGGCGCCCTTGACCACGAGCACGTTGTCTTCGGTGTCGACCTCGAACGATTTCCAGGTTGCGCACCGTCACCTGCTCGTTGCCCATGTGGCCGGCCATGCGCATGCCCGGGGAACACGCGCGACGGGAAGCTGGACGCGCCGATCGAGCCGGGCGCGCGGTGGAACATGCGAGCCGTGCGAGCTTCGCCGCCGCGGAAATGGTGGCGCTTGCACCACGCCGGCGAATCCGCGGCCCTTGCTGACGTCCGATCACGTCCACTTTATCGTTGCGGCTTGAACTGGTCGACCAGCACGCGGTCGCCCGGCTTCAGGTCGTCGTCGCCGGGCCGCAGCCTGAATTCCCGCAGGAACTTGGCGCCTTCGGCGCCGGCCTTCTTCAAATGGCCCGGTCGGCGGCTTGTTGATGCGCGCGGCCTTGACGAACTCCATGCAGGCCCAGCTGCACGGCGTCATAGCCATCCGTGGTCGGCGTCTTGCGCTGCACCACCACGCACGGACCCGCCTTCAGCAGCGTCACCGGAACAACCTGCCCGTCGGCGCGGAACACCTGCGTCATCCCGATTTTTTTGCCTAAGAATTCCTGGGCTCATATTCACTCCACTGCCAAATCTGTCTCTCAAACACTGACGATTTACTCTGCTGACCTTTCCCAAACGCCTTGATCTCGACATCCACGCCCGCCGGCAGATCCAGCTTCATCAGCGCGTCCACCGTATCCTGCGTCGGCTCCAGAATGTCCAGCAGCCGCTTGTGCGTCCGGATTTCAAACTGCTCGCGCGACTTCTTATCCACGTGCGGCGAGCGCAGAACCGTCGTCCGCGATGATCGACGTCGGCAGCGGGATGGGACCCGCCACCGTGCGCGCCGGTCCGCTTCGCCGTATCGACGATTTCGGTCGTCGACTGATCCAGGATCCGGTGATCGTACGCCTTCAGCCGGATGCGAATGCGTTCTCTCAATGCCATCGAATGTCCCGACTCTACTAGTCCAGAATCTCCGACACGGTGCCGGCGCCGACGGTGCGTCCGCCTTCGCGGATCGCGAACCGCAGGCCCTTGTCCATGGCGACCGGCGTGATCAGCTCCACTTCCAGCTGCACGTTATCGCCCGGCATCACCATCTCCGTGCCTTCCGGCAACTGCGCCACTCCCGTCACGTCCGTCGTCCGGAAGTAGAACTGCGGCCGGTAGCCCTTGAAGAACGGCGTGTGCCGCCCGCCTTCTTCCTTGCTCAGCACGTACACTTCGCCCTTGAACTTCTTGTGCGGCTTGATCGAGCCCGGCTTGGCGATCACCTGCCCGCGCTCCACGTCGTTCCTTTTCAATGCCGCGCAGCAGCAGGCCCACGTTGTCGCCCGCCCGGCCTTCGTCGAGCAGCTTCTTGAACATTTCGACGCCCGTCACCACCGTCTTGCGCGTGTCGCGGAAGCCGACGATCTCCATTTCCTCGCCCACCTTGCAGATGCCCCGCTCGATACGGCCGGTGACCACCGTGCCGCGGCCCTGGATCGAGAAGATATCTTCGATCGGCATCAGGAACGGCTTGTCGATCACGCGCTCCGGCATCGGGATGTACTTGTCGACGCTTCGCCATCAGCTCGTCGACCGTCTTTTCCCACTGCGGCTTCGCCGTTCAACGCGCCCAGCGCGATGACCCGCACCACCGGCAGATCGTCGCCCGGGAACTGGTAGCTTGCTCAAGCAGCTCGCGCACTTCGAGTTCGACCAGATCGAGCAGCTCGGGATCGTCCACCATGTCCACTTTGTTCAGCGCCACCACGATGTAGGGCACGCCCACCTGGCGGGCCAGCAGGATGTGCTCGCGGGTCTGCGGCATGGGGCCGTCGGTGGCGGCCACCACCAGGATCGCGCCATCCATCTGCGCGGCGCCGGTGATCATGTTCTTGATGTAGTCGGCGTGGCCGGGGCAATCGACGTGCGCGTAGTGCCGGTTCGCCGTCTCGTACTCCACGTGCGCCACCGCGATCGTGATCCCGCGAGCCTTTTCTTCCGGCGCGTTATCGATCGAATCGAAGCTCCGGAACTTGTTCTTCGGGTTGTGCTTCGCGAGCGTCTTGGTGATGGCCGCCGTCAGCGTGGTCTTGCCGTGATCGATGTGCCCGATCGTGCCGATGTTGACGTGCGGCTTGCTGCGATCAAATTTTTCTTTTGCCATTTCGGTTCAAACTCCCCTGAACTCTCTTGTGCAACTGTGCCCGGTGCTGACTTCGCTACCGGGCCACTTCTATCGCGGCCTACTGGCCACTTTGCCCTGCATCGGCTCACGATCTCTTCGCCGATATTCTTCGGCACTTCTTCGTACTGCCCGAAGTGCATCGTGAAGCTGCCGCGGCCCTGCGTGCGCGAACGCATATCGGTCGCATAGCCGAACATTTCGCACAGCGGCACCATCGCCTTGATGATCTGCGTGGTGCCCGCGAATTTCCGTGCCTTCCAGCTGGCCGCGCCGGGAAATCAGATCGCCGTTCACCGGGCCCATGTATTCTTCCGGAACCACCACTTCGACCGCCATCACCGGCTCGAGCAGCACCGGCTTGGCTTTCCGGCAGGCTTCCTTGAAGCAGATCGAGCTGCAGATCTTGAACGCCATTTCCGACGAATCGACGTCGTGATAGGCGCCGTCGAACACCGCCACCTTCACATCCACCATCGGATAGCCGGCCAGAATGCCGCCCTCGAGCGCTTCCACCACGCCCTTTTCGACGGCCGGGATGAATTCCTTCGGAATGTTGCCGCCCTCGATTTCGTTCTCGAACTCGAAACCCTTTCGCCGGGATTCGGCTCGACGCGCAGCTTGGTGCGGGCATACTGACCGCTGAACCGCCGGTCTGCTTCTTGTGCGTGTAGTCGTACTCCGCCATGTCACGGATCGTTTCGCGATACGCCACCTGCGGCTTGCCGACATTGGCGCCGACGCTGAACTCGCGCTGCATGCGGTCGACGATGATTTCCAGGTGCAACTCGCCCATGCCGGCCAGAATCGTCTGGCCGGTGTCGGGATCGGTCGCGACCCTGAACGTCGGATCTTCCTGCGCCAGCTTCTGGATCGCCATGCCCAGCTTTTCCTGATCGGCCTTGGTCTTCGGCTCGATGGCGAGCTGAATCACCGGCGTCGGGAAGTCGATCGACTCGAGGAGATCGGGGTCTTTTTCGTCGCAGATCGTGTCGCCCGTCGAAACGGTCTTCAGACCCACCGCCGCGCAGATATCGCCCGCCATGATCTCCTGAATGTCTTCGCGCTTGTTGGCGTGCATCTTCACCAGACGGCCGACGCGCTCTTTGCGGCCCTTGGCGACGTTGAAGACCGACTCGCCCGCGTTCAGCTTGCCCGAGTACACGCGGATGAACGCCAGCTGCCCGACAAACGGGTCGGTCATGATCTTGAAGACCAGCGCGGCGAACGGCTCGGCATCGGCGGCGTGCCGGCCTTCATCGACGTCCTGATCGTCGATGGAAGTCCCTTCACCGGAGGAATATCGAGCGGCGAGGGCAGATAATCGACCACCGCGTCCAGCATGTTCTGCACGCCCTTGTTCTTGAACGCCGAACCGCAGATCACCGGGAAAATCTTCTGCGCGATGGTCGCCTTGCGGATACCCGGCCTTGATCTCGGCTTCGGTGAGCGGCTTGCCTTCGACGAACTTCTCAAACAGCTGATCGTCGGACTCGGAAACCGCTTCGATCATCTGCTCGCGGTATGTCTTCGGCCTTTTCGAGCAGATCTTCCGGGATCTCGACGTCGTCGTACTCCGCGCCCAGCGTTTCGTCGCGCCAGATCACGCGCCTTCATCTTGACCAGATCGACGATGCCCTTGAACTGATCTTCGGCGCCGACCGGGATCTGAATCGGCACCGGACGGGCCTTCAGGCGATCGACGATGGTATCGACGGAGTGGTAGAAGTCCGCGCCCACGCGGTCCATCTTATTGATGAAGCAAATGCGCGGAACGCCGTACTTGTCGGCCTGGCGCCACACGGTTTCCGACTGCGGCTGCACGCCGGCCACGGCATCGAACACCGCGCACCGCGCCGTCGAGCACGCGCAGGCTGCGCTCCACTTCGGCCGTGAAATCCACGTGGCCGGGCGTGTCGATGATGTTGATCTGCATGTCGCGCCACTGGCAGGTGGTGGCGGCCGAGGTGATGGTGATGCCGCGTTCCTGCTCCTGCTCCATCCAGTCCATGGTGGCGGTGCCTTCATGCACTTCGCCGATCTTGTGCGTGCGGCCCGTGTAGTAGAGAATGCGCTCGGTGGTGGTGGTTTTACCGGCATCGATGTGGGCCATGATGCCGATATTTCTCATCTTTTCGAGCGGTACGTGCGTGCCATAAAAATGAGTCCTTTTTGATCCTTAACCCTTGTTGACTGTCAGTTACCAGCGGTAGTGCGCGAAGGCCTTGTTGGCTTCCGCCATCCGGTGGACATCGTCCTTCTTCTTAATCGCTCCGCCGCGCATGTTGGCCGCGTCGTTCAATTCGTTGGCCAGCTTTTCGGGCATGCCCTTTTCGGGCCGGCCGCGCGCGTTGGACAAAATCCAGCGGATCGCCAGCTGGTCCGGCGGTTCTGCGGAACTTCGACCGGCACCTGGTAGTTGGCGCCGCCCACGCGCCGGGTCTTCACTTCCAGCATCGGCTTGCAGTTCTCGACAGCCTTCTTGAACAGCTTCAGCGGATCGTCGCCGGCCTCGCTCCCCGGCGCTGTCCATCGAGTCATAGAAGATCGTCTGCGCGGTGGTCTTCTTGCCGTCCCACATCATCGAGTTGACGAACTTCTCGACCAGCGTCGAGTTGAAAGACCGGATCGGGCAGCATTTCGCGATTTTCAATTCTTCGTCTGCGTGGCATGGAGAGACCTGGACCTTACTTCTTCCTTGCTGGAGCCGGCGCGGCGCCGGATTTCGGCCGCTTGGCTCCGTACTTCGAACGGCTCTGCTTGCGGTTGGCGACGCCGGCGGTATCGAGCGTTCCGCGAACCACGTGATAGCGGACCCCGGGAAGATCCTTCACGCGGCCGCCGCGGATCAGCACAATCGAGTGCTCCTGCAGGTTGTGGCCGACGCCTGGAATGTAGGTGGTCACTTCGATCCCGTTGGTCAGGCGGACACGCGCCACTTTCCGCAGCGCCGAATTCGGCTTTTTGGGAGTGGAAGTGTACACGCGCGTGCAAACGCCGCGCTTCTGCGGGCAGGCCTGCAGGGCGGGACTCGCAGTCTTCCACGTGGCGGTTTTCGCCCATTTCGCACGAGTTGATTAAAAGTCGGCACGAAAATTCCTTAGATCGGGCAAAACAACGGGCAACCAAAAACCACCACAATCCGAATCGGACACTTTCGAATTGCAAGCAATACCGGAGCGTAACCGGGAATCGGGGAACAGCATACCGGCAACTACGATCCAGGCATTGCAGCTAGGAGTCGGTTACCGGAAAACTGCGAGGACTTCGGACTAGCCCATGCGTTCAAACGGTGCGAAAGACCATTTTTCAGCCTCGGGGCCGGCCCCTAGCCGGATCTCCACAATGAAGATGGTAGCCAGAGACAGAAGAGCTAACTCGCCAAACCCTTTAATACTACTGCAGCGTGAATTTGCTGTCAACTTCTTGGGGGAGGGGTAGTGGTCGAGCCCAAGATCATTGTTTTCTCAGAGATGAGCAGCGCTGGAGCGGCCGAAGGGTTCTGAACCGAAGGAGTGGCTATCACGCAGCCCAGCGCGCGAAGGAGCAAGGGCCCTCAATGAAGCCACCGATACACATTTGCGTTACGCCAGCGGGATCTTAGGTTCATCCGACTTGCGGACAACAGCGTAGGGCGCATTGTCATTTCGGCCGCCCCATCTTGGGTTCGGGCGGCCAGAGAGGACTTACCGCCTCCGGGTGAACCGTGCGTTGAATTACGACGTACGGCGCTAGGCCTGGTAACCGCGCTAAAAGCATAGCGCTTGCGCGGGGCTAATGCTGCGAAGGAGGCTCGGCCACGTTAACGCAAATTAATCGTGCTAGCGCCTAAGAAACAGGCGTATCCGGAACCAGGGGGAGTAATCGTACTAAATAGCTTTGGGACTGTAATTCGCGGGAATACCGGTTGCATCTGAATTGGCGTGGTACTTTTTTCGAGTAACAAACTCCGGTCTCCTATTCTTCGATATCCGCCAGTTCTACTGGTCGGGTTGACTTACTCGCACTTACTGGTACAAGACGTCCAAGCTCGACAAGCTGAGACGGGTCGGGTAGCATCTCATTCCGGGACGCCGCAGGTAGCCTCGTCGGTGCCGCCGCCGCCGAATACCTGCACGACGATCCCCCCCATTGATCCAAATAAGAATTTTGTCGGAAACTTCACCAATCCCTGCTATGCCCTTTCGCTTGGCGAATCGCGCACCGGATATAGTCCGCACGCAGGAGACCTCAATGCGAGATATGCGCTATTGTTCTACAAAGTGGCTCCGGGTTATGAGTTGGTGGTCGCCGGCACCTTTCCCAATTCCCGTTTTTTCTCGGTGACCGTTTACGACTCACACGCGGCGGAGACCAGCGGGTTTATCGATAACCAGATTCTGCCGCTGGACCGTTCGATGGTGAATCCGCTACTTCCGAACGTGGGCTTTATACCGAATCAGTTGTATGGGATTACGGTCGGGTTCGGAGGGCCGGTTCCGGCTTCGGTTTCCCCGGGCTGCAGTACGAGCGGATCGACCATTGATCAAAACTTTTTGGACGCGTCCCAGATCCATCAGGGCCTGACTTGGAACGGCTATCCTGGACTGCCCTCGGGATTCCCGGTGCACTTGACCGGGCTGAGTTCAGGAGGTCAAATCATCATTCGAAGTTACGATGATATTTCTGACGAACCAGCACCAATCGTGATTGTCCGGGACTTGGCAACAGGATGCGGCGTACCGCTAAACATCGCGAAGAATATTGTCACGGTATACCCCGCCGGCGGCTTGTGGAGCGATCAGGCCCAGATACAGGCGCACGACAATTTCGCTTTCGGGGTGGAGCAGTACCAGTGTTTTCGGCCAGATCCTCTGAACTCGGTGCAATGGAACCGGTCGGCCGATTACGTCCCTGGTGATAATGTTCAAACGGCCTATCTGAAGTTTTTTGTCTCGGCGACCAGGGTGCAGTCGATCGCATCCGGGAACCAGTTCATGAGATTCCGATTCCAGCTACCAAAAATGCCTAATACGCCGTGCACGACGGGAGCCTGCGCGCTAACCGGTCTCGAGGAGTTGCGATATCGATCCATCTCTTTCGAGGATGGCAAGACCACTTTGGCCTCGATCGCGGATTCCGATTTTGTCCAGGATCCGAACGGGAACGTGACTCTCATTGTCGGCTTTGGTGCTCAACCTCCCGCTTACGTGACCGCCGCTAACTACTACACCTACTTCGATATCAGCAAGGTTCCCAATTATTTGAACCTGCAGCTGGTGGAAATGCGGGATATTCTTCCCAATATCGCGTTTCATTGCTCTAACTTTAATGTGCCTCAGTTGTACACGGAATATAACCCGGAATTCGGATACATGGGTAACTACGTTCCCACCGTGGATTATCTGACGGCTGACTTACTCCCAGCTATCGCCACTCCGTTAAGCCGGCCAAATAGTTGTGAGGCGGCCGTTCCGCAAACTCCGACGACTTGCACCGCGAAGTAGGGCTGCAAACCGAGCAACGGCCCTAGCTTAATTTAACCGTCGCGGATAAGACCTAAAACGGCTTGGGTTCATCGGAGCGCTGGCCTAGGGTGCCCAAGGCTGAAATCCACTACGGCCGTCGGCTGACAGCGGAACTGCCGCCGCTTCGCTTGGGCACGGCTAGATGGCCTCCACCACCCTACGGCACGTGTTGGGTCTCCAAATCCTCGAGCTTTTCCCGACTCTGCACTTGACGGTAAGTAAGCAATTACTTACACTGGGTCTTGCCGCAACCCCTCTCGCTTTCGCAGTCTCACAATCTGCCCGTGCGCCTTCCTGCCGAGGAGCGTCGCCGCCAACTGATCGAAGTCGCGATCGATCTCTTCTCGCGCCGGGGCTTCAACGGCACGACCACCAAAGAAATCGCGGCCGCGGCGGGCGTGACCGAGGCCATCATCTTCCGCCATTTTGCGAACAAAGAACAGCTATACACGGCTCTCCTGAACCATCGTTACCGAGTCGGGGAGAGTCAGGAGTGGATGGCCGCGATGCAGGAGCGCATGGCCAGGAATGACGATGAAGGGGTGTTCCGAACCCTGATCGCCTCGATCATCGGGATCGCTCGCGAGAATGCGCAATTCGAACGCGTCATGTTGTATGCGGCGCTCGAAGGGCACGAGCTGGCAGGGATGTACAACCAGCAGTTTGCCATTCCGATCGGCTCGCTGCTGCACGAATACGTGGTGCGCCGCCAAGCCGAAGGAGCGTTTCGGGCATGCCATCCGAAAGCCATCCTTTTTGCGGCGGCGGGAATGGCTAAACAATACGCCGCCCACACCTACCTGTGCGGGTACGATAACGCCGGCTTTCGCGACGAAGAAGCGGTCGAGAATTTTGTACAGATCGTGATGAGCGGCATCTGTGGGGCAGAAAAGAGACGGCAGATCGTATGAAACGTTGGGTATTGGGGTTGTTTTTCGCTGTGCCGGGAATTTTTTTCATGGGTCTCGGCTGCGGATCGAAGCGGGTCGACGCCGTGCCGGCGAGTGCGGCTGCGCCCGTGCGCGTAGCGGTCGAAACGGCGCAGGCGCAAGTCCGCAACGTACCCGCGGCTTTTCTCGAGACGGGCTCTTTCGTCGCTGAGGAATCGTCTGACATTGCCCCGCCGGTAGCTGGCCGCGTGATTGCCACGCCGGTTGACGTAGGGGCGTACGTCCATCAGGGGCAGGTGGTGTGCGAGCTGGATCATCGCGACGCGCAGTTCAAATTGCAGCAGGCCCAGGCGCAGCTGGCGGAGGCCACTGCCGCCGTACGGCAGGCGCAATCGCGCATCGGGCTGACCGACGGTGCGTTCGACCCCGCCAAAGTGCCGGAGGTCGCCGCGGCGCGCGCCAATTTCGAATCGGCGCAGGCGCAGGCGAAGATGGCGGGCGCGGATGCGCAACGCTATGGAAATCTGGTAGCGACGGGCGATGTCTCCCATAGCGCTTTTGAGAAAGCCCGGACGCAGCAGGAAACCGCGGAGGCGCAGTCCAACGCCGCCAGGCAGCAATTTGAGGCGTCGCTCAACGCGGCGCGCCAGAGCTATCAGGTCATCGCCAGTTCCCAGGCTTCGCTCGAGAACGTCAAAGCGCAATTGGCGCAGGCCGAGAAGGCGGTGGCCGACACCACCATCCGGGCGCCCTTCGATGGATACATCACGGCGCGCCCGGTTGCCGCGGGTGAGTTCGTGGCGCTGACCGCCAAGATTGCCACCATCGTCAAGATCGGCACCCTGAAACTGCAACTGCAGACGCCGGAGCAGCAGGCTGCCCGCGCGAAGATCGGCATGACCGTGATCGCCAACGTGGCGGCTTACGCGGGGCGGGATTTTACCGGAAGGGTGTCCGCCATCAACCAGAGTGTGGATCCAAGCTCACGCGTCTTTATCCTGGAAGCGCGGTTCCCGAACGGCGACGGCGCCCTGCGGCCTGGAATGTTTGCGACCGCGCGCGTTCTACTCCCAGGCGGCGAAAACGCCGTTTTCGTTCCCACCCGTGCCATCATCCGCGATAAAACCACCGACTCCTTCCAGGTGTACGTGATCCAGGGCGGAAAAGCCCGCCTGCGCGTCGTGCTGCCCGGCGAAAGCAGCGGCGATGACACGCGGATCGTCTCGGGCCTCGCGCCCAATGACACGGTTGCGATCAGCAATACCGCGGGGCTCTTCGACGGCATCGCGGTAAAGACGCGTAATGAGGGCAGGGCCTAATGCACGCGCTGGCGCAACTCTGTATTCGCAGACCGGTCTTCGCGACCATGTTGATTTTGTCGCTGGTGGTGGTCGGCATCTTTTCGTACTTCAGCCTGGGCGTCGATCTCTTCCCGAAAGTAGACATTCCGAGCGCGGCCGTGATCGTTTCCGACCCGGGGGCGTCGCCCGAGGAAGTCGAAACCGAAATCACCAAGAAGGTCGAAGACGCGGTCAACGTCATCAGCCAGGTCGACGAAGTCCGTTCCGTTTCCTCGGAGGGGCAGTCGCTGGTCGTGATTACCTTCGAGTTGTCCAAGAACGGCGACATCGCGGCGCAGGAAGTACAGAACAAGGTCAACCTGATCACGAACGATCTGCCGCAGACCGCCAAAGTCCCGGTGGTGCAGAAGTTCGATCCGGACGCGGTGCCGATTCTGCGTGTGGCCGTATCCGCGCCGCGCTCGCTCCGCGATGTGACCATGATCGCCGACAAGCAGATCAAGCAGAAGCTCGAGAACGTAAGGGGTGTCGGGCAGATCGCGATCGTGGGCGGAGCGCGGCGCGAGATCCACGTGCTGGTTGATCCCGACAAGCTGCGTTCCTACAACCTGACGGTGACGGACGTGTTCAACGCGCTGCGCGCCCAGAATTTAGAGCTGCCGGGCGGCAATCTGAACGCCGGCTCGCAGGAGTTTACGGTGCGGACCACGGGCAAACTTTCGGACCCCGCGCAGTTCAACCAGATTGCCATCGTCAACCGCAACGGCTACACCATCAAGGTGGCCGATATCGGCTATGCCGAAGATAGTTACGAAGAACCCCGCACATCCTCGCGGTTGAACGGCGTCGCGGCGCTGACGCTCGTGGTGTCCAAGCAGTCCGGTGAGAACACGGTGACCACCGCGGAAGGCGTCGCCGAGCGGCTGAAAGAGATCCAGGGCGGCATTCCGAAAGATTTTCACACCGAAATCATCGGCGACCAATCGATCTTCATCAAAGCCGCCGTTTCGAACATCAAGCACCATCTGGTGGAAGGCAGCATCTTCGCTTCGATCATCATTTTTCTCTTTCTCGCCAACATCAGGACCACGCTGATCGCCGCCATCGCCATTCCGACGTCCATCATTTCGACCTTCGCTCTGATGTCGGCCATGGGATTCACGCTGAATCAGATCACCATGCTGGCACTCACGCTGATGGTGGGCATCGTGATCGACGACGCCATCATCGTCCTCGAGAACATCTACCGATTTATCGAAGAGAAGAAGATGCCGCCCTTTCAGGCAGCCATGGAGGGCACGCGGGAGATCGGCTTAGCGGTGATGGCCACGACACTTTCTTTGCTGGCAGTGTTTCTGCCGGTGGGTTTCATGGGCGGCATAGTGGGCCGTTTCATGAGCTCGTTCGGATTCACCTCGGCCTTCGCCATCGCCGTGTCGCTGCTGGTTTCGTTCACGCTCACGCCGATGCTGTGCTCCCGATTTGTGAAAGCTCCGAAGCAGGAACACGGGGGTCACGATTCCAAGGATTCGCGTTTCTTTCACTTCCTCGACACGCGCTACACGCGGATGCTCGAATGGTCGATGGGACATCGCCGCATCATCCTGGGGTTGAGCGCGCTCACGATGTTGAGCATCGTGCCGTTGTTTATGTTCGTCGGTAAGAACTTTCTGCCGTCGGACGATGCTTCGCAGTTCAATGTGCTGCTCCGGACGCCGGAGGGAACATCGCTGGCCGCAACGACTTCGGTGGCGGAGCGCATCGCGCAGGATATCCGCTTGCTTCCCGGTGTCGCGGACACGCTTACCACGGCAGGAGGCAGTGCGGATAAGAGCGTCAACAGCGCCCAGATTTACGTGAAGCTGACCGACATCGACCAGCGCACGGTGTCGCAGCAGGAACTCATGCAACGCGCGCGCGCCCTATTGCGGCAATATCCGCCCGAAATCCACACGGGCGTGGAGCTGGTGAGCACGATCGGCGGGAACGCCAGCAATGCCGACGTGCAGTACTTCATCCAGGGTCCCGATCTGGACAAGCTTTCCAAGTACTCGGACCAACTGCTGGAGCGGATGAAAAAGATTCCCGGCATTGCGGATCCGGACTCAACCTTGCGGAGCGGCAAGCCGGAAGTGCGTCTGGTGATCGACCGCCCGATGGCTGCCGATCTGGGCGTTTCGGTCATGGACATCGAACAGGCGTTGAACACGCTGGTGGCTGGGCAGGTCGCCTCCACTTTCAACGCGGGCGAAGACCAGTACGACGTGCGCGTGCGGGCTCAGGAGCAATTTCGCGGCGGGGTGGAAGGTCTAGCCAAGATGACGGTTCCTTCGAGTAAGCGCGGTTCGGTGGGATTGGACGAAGTGGTGCGTATTGTGGCGGGCACGGGTCCTTCGGCCGTGAACCGCATCAATCGGCAGCGGCAGGTCACGGTGACTTGCAACGTGCTCCCGGGCGCTTCTCAGGCCAAGATCCTGGCGGATCTGAATGCGGCCGCGCTGGCGCTGCACATGGACCCGGACTACCGGACGGGTTTGACGGGTCCTTCCAAGGAACTGAGCCGGACGGGCTACTACTTCATCCTGGCTTTCTCGCTGACCTTCATCTTCATGTATATCGTTTTAGCGGCGCAGTTCGAGTCATTCATTCACCCCATTACGATTCTGCTGACACTGCCCCTCGCGGTTCCGTTCGGAATTGTGTCCTTGCTGATCGCGCACCAGACGGTCAACATCTTCTCGGGTCTGGGGCTCCTGCTGCTGTTCGGGATCGTAAAGAAAAACGCCATTCTGCAGATCGATCATACGAACGGGCTGCGGCTGGCGGGAATGCCGCGCTATGACGCTATCATCCAGGCCAATCGGGACCGGCTGCGGCCGATTCTGATGACGACGATCGCCCTGGTAGCCGGCATGTTGCCGCTGGTGATTTCAGGGGGCACCGGAGCTGCGACGAATCGGTCGATCGGCGTCCTCGTGGTCGGCGGCCAGAGCCTCTGCCTCCTGCTGACGCTGCTGGCGGTACCGGTCTTTTACTCCCTTTTCGAAGATCTCGCCGAGTGGCCGGCCTTTCAGCGGGTAGGCAGGTTTTCGTCGTCGCTGCGCGATCGTTTCCCGCGGCGGGGTTCAGCCGGAGAAGCACCCGCATTGACTCCCCGCATGAAAGAGGGCGATTAGTGCTTTTGCGTTTCTTCTTTCCGCTGGTGCTCACGAGCGCCATACTTACCGCCCAGACCGCACCGAACGAACCTCAAAGCCCACCGCTCCCACCGCCTAAGCCGCTTGCGGTTCCGCAGCGGATCGGCGTATTTGGGGAGACACGGATCGGGCTGGCCGAAGTTCTTCAACGCGCACTGGTCAATGATCGAGATATCGCCGTTTCTCAGATCGCCCGTCAGGAAGCGATCCTCAACATAAAGGCCGCGCAGGGCTACTTCGACCCGCGTCTCGGGTTAAACGCGCATCGGCTGAGATCCGTGACGCCGGTGAGTTCCATCATTGGCGGAGCGGCGAACGGAAAGCTCACGCAGAAGGAACTCTACGCCGACCCGCAACTGAGCGGCGTCTCCCCCTGGCTCGGTACGGCTTACCGCCTGGATTTCGCTTCCGCGCGGCAACTGACCGACAGCCAGTTCGTCACGCTGAATCCGCAGTTCCCGACCTCGGTCAGTCTGAACCTCACGCAACCGCTGTGGCGCGGGCTTCGCTACGATGACAACCGCCACCGCCTGCAGGTTTCGCGCAAGAATCGGCAGCTCTCCGAAGAGCAGTTCCGGCAGCGCGTGATCGAAGTGTCGACGCAGGCGATTCAGGCGTATTGGGAACTGGTGTTCGCGCACCGGAATTTCACCGTGCAACTCGAAGCGGTACGGCTGGCCGAACAGCAGGACGCCAGCAATCGGAGACAGGTGCAACAGGGCCTGCTCGCCCCAGCCGATGTAATTCAGACGCAAACGCAGATCGCCAACTTCCAGCAGACGCTGTTCGCCGCGCAAGAGACCTTGACACGCGCGGAGAACAATCTCAAGGCGCTGGTCTTACCGAGCCGAGACGATCTGATGTGGGGAGTGGCGCTGATCCCGGAGGCTCCCGCGGATACCGGCAGCGCCTTGCCGACACTGCAGGAGGCAACGCGGGCGGCGATGAACGCACGCCCGGAACTCGCGGAGAGCACTTTGAACATCGGGATCAATGAGCTCGATACACGCCTCAGCCGGGAGTTGGCAAGGCCGCAGATTGACGCTGTGGGCACATTCACGCTACAGGGGCTGGCAGGCCGTCCCGTGCCGCCGGGCCCATCGCCTTTTACGGCGGGAATCGTTCCGTTCGCGCAAAGGATCGATCAGCTATCGGCGCTCGCAGGTTTGCCGCCGCTCGCGCCCATTTCCTTTGGCAGCAACCAGGTCACCCCGATCTTGGTGGGCGGGTACGGCCAGTCCCTATCTGCGCTGACCAGTACGCAGTTCGCCACCGCCTCGGTTGGAGTACAGATGAGCCTGCCCATCCGCAACCGCACCGCATCGGCCAATGCCGCGGTTGCCGCGCTCGAAGGAAAGCGGCTGCAGGTGGTACGCTCCCAGGTCGCCATGGCGATCGAAGCCGATGTGCGGAACGCGCTGCAGACGCTCTCGTCGGCCCGCGACCGGTTGGATGCCGCAATCCTGGCGCGGCGTTCCGCAGACGAACAATATGCCAGCGAACAGCGCCAGTTCCAGGCCGGCACCTCATCCGTCTTTCTCGTCCTGCAACGCCAGACGGATCTGATCGCGGCGCGTTCCCGTGAGATCCGCGCGCAAGCCGACCTGGGAGAGGCGGCAGCCGATCTGGACCGCGCCACCGCGCACACCCTGGAAGCGCAGAACATCAAGTTGGCCCCGGCGCAGTGACCCTTATATAATCGGGCCTTGCGGCGAACCATTCTCCTTCCTTTACTGACTCTGAGCGCGCTCGCGTGGAGCGCGGAACAGGCCGGCTTCGATCAGATCCCTGCCCGTATGAAACGCTTCGTTGACAATCATACCGTGGCGGGCGTGGTCACGATGGTCATTCAACACGGCAAAGAAGTGGAGTTCGATGCCCAGGGAATGGCCGACATCGAAGCGGGCAAGCCGATGCGCAAGGACACTATTTTCCAGATCATGTCGATGACCAAGCCGGTCACCGCCGTCGGCATTATGATGCTCGCCGAAGAGGGGAAACTCACGCTCAAAGACCCCGTCGAGCGGCATCTTCCCGAATTTCAAAACCAGAGCATCGTCACCGGCGAGAAGCCGGCGCGCCCGATCACCATCCGCGATCTGATGACGCACACATCGGGCGTGTTCGACGCCGCTCCCGAGGTGATCAAGGATTATAACCAGCAGATGAATATCCCGCTGGCCGATCTGGTGAAGGTCTTCGCGCGTCAGCCGCTTCTCTTCCAGCCGGGCACGCGCTGGAAATATTCAAGCCCGGGGATCGATATCCTGGGGCGCATTATCGAGGTCTGCTCCGGCCAGAAATACGAAGACTTTATCGACCAGCGCATCCTGAAGCCGCTGGGGATGAAGGACAGCTTCTACTACCCGACGCCGGATCGGATCCCGCGAATTGCGATGGTGTACGAAGGGATGGAAGGCACTCTGCGGCCGTCGCCGGGGTCGATTCTGGCTGGCGATCCGGCGAAACATCGCGAAGGGGCAAAATATCCGGCGCCCGGCTGGGGTCTTTACTCCACGGCGGAAGACCTCTCGCATTTCTACCAAATGATGCTGAATGGCGGCACTTACAAAAGCCGGCGCATCCTATCTCGATTCTCGACCGAACTCATGCCCCAAATTCAGACGGGCGACCTCAATCCGTCGGGCTGGCTCGGCGGCTCCGGCTACGGGTTGGCCTGGGAAGTGGTCAAAGATCCCTTCGGAGAACTAGCCGGACACTGGGTCGGTACTTACGGACATGGCGGAGCCTTTGGAACGCAAGGTTGGATCGATCCGAAGCACGATCTTATTCGCATCCTTATGATTCAGCGATCGAACGGCGGCCACGATGCCATGCGCGACGCTTTCATGACCATGGCGGCAGCGGCGGCTTCCGATTAAGTCAGCCATTTGTAAAAATAGAACAGCATCGGCGTGCTTCCGGTATTTTCGATCCCGTGCAGTTGATTACTCCCGCAGTACATCATGGCGCCGGCGCCGACCTGCTTGACCTCGTTGCCCACGCGGATCTCGCCCGCGCCTTCCGTAACGAGCAAAAGCTCCTCTTCGGGGTGCCGGTGCGGCGGATGCGGGCTGGTCTTCGGGCTAAGCAAAATGCTGCCCACGGTCAGTGAGGCGAGCAGGCCGGTCGCGCCTTCAAAATAGAGGCGCTCCTCACCGAAGGGCTGAACAGTCGTGCGCGTTTCAGCGAAAACCCGGGTAGTATCCGGCAATTGGGCGAGGGTCGATAGCGTTCCGAAATGATGGCTGCCCCGGTCATAGGAGCTGCGCGCAGGTTCCACATGGACCAGCACGTCGGCGATGCCGTCCACCTTACTGAGCAGGGTACTTTCAACGATGTGTCCGAGTTCGTGGGACGCGCGCACCATCATGTCCGGGTCGACTTCCACGTGAATGTCGACATGGTGTTGCAAACCCGTTTTGCGCGCGAAAATTTTTTCGACGCCGCGCACATTGGGAACGCTCTCCGCGACGGTGCGGATGTTCGCCACAAAGGGGTCGTCGGGCATGGTGTCCATCAACTCGCTACCTGTCCGCCGCGCCACGCGAAGGCCGGTGAGCATCATGATGAGTCCGACGATGCTGGCCCCATATCGATCGGCGTTTAAGAAATGATCGGGGTCATAAAGGGTGAGGGCGAGCGCGGCTAACGCGACGACACCGGAGAGCATGTCCACCGAATCGTTCATGGCATCCGCGGCGAGCGCGGTACTGCGAATGCGCTTTCCGGTAGTTCGTTTCAAACGAACCAGCCAGGCTTTCACGATGATGGAACCGATCAGCGGCCAGACCGCATACGTCGCGGGAATCCGTGTAACCTCACCGACATGAACCAGGGCGTTAACGGAGACCGCGAGGCCGCCGCAAAATAACAGGAGGCCCACGGTTAAGCCGCTAACCATCTCAGCACGGCCGTGACCGTAAGGATGATTGCTGTCGGCGGGCTTCGCGGCCCAGGTGAGCCCCAGCCACACCAGGCCCGAGGCAAGGATGTCACCGGTCGATTCGAAGCCGTCGGCCAGCAATGCCGTGGAACCCGAAATCGCGCCTACCGTGAGTTTCACAGCGGCCAGCGAGGCGCTGGTGCCAACCCCGATTAACGCCACCCGCTGTCCTTCGGTCACGAAGATAAGTGTATCGTTCCTAGTGCTTGCGGATCGGGGCGCGAGAGCGATGACCGAGTGCCGTTTGACAAGCATTTAGCAGCACGCTATATTCGCATGACGTACTTTTTTTCAGAGGGTTGCTGTCCCCTGTTTGCCTCCTCTCTAAGTTGAGCTTTTTGGTAACCAGTGACCCCGGGGGTTTTGGCAATGGCCGGGAACAATAGCTTAGAGAACCCGACTTCAACTGTGCGAACGGAATCCGCTGAGGATTACGAGCACCTTTTAGACGATTTCAGTCACTTTTCACCGCCTGCCGAGAATGAAGTTCTTCAGGGCCGGGTGTTGAAAGTTACGCCCAAAGAAGTCATCGTCGATTTCAATTACAAGTCCGAAGGCCTCGTGCCTATCGCCCAATTCACGTCCTCAAAAGGGGAACTGCGCGTGAAGGAAGGCGACCTCATCGACGTGATGGTCGATCATACGGGTGAACGGGTCGAGGGTTACGTGCTGCTCTCGCACGAAAAGGCTTCGCGTCTGCGCATCTGGACGGAGTTGGAGAAAGCCGCGGCCGAACAACTGGTGATTTCCGGGCACGTTCTCGAACGCGTTAAAGGAGGTCTTTCGGTGGACGTTGGCGTACCGGCTTTTATGCCCGGATCCCAGGCCGATCCGCGCCCGGTTCGCAACCTTGACATCTTTGTGGGTCAGGACATACCGGTAAAGCTTGTGAAGCTAAATCGCCGGCGCGGCAACGTGGTGGTGTCACGAAAACTGGCGGTGGAGGAGCAGGCGCAGTCGCTGAAAGCGCAGACGCTGCAGCATCTGCAGGAAGGCGCGATCGTCACCGGAATCGTCAAGAACCTCGCCGAATATGGCGCGTTCGTCGATCTCGGCGGCATCGACGGTCTGCTGCACGTGACGGATATTACTCACGGGCGAATCACGCATCCCTCGGAGGTCCTGCATCCGGGCGACGCAGTCACCTTAACGGTGCTGAAATACGACCCCGCGAAAGAGCGCATTTCGCTGGGGATGAAACAACTCACGCCCGACCCCTGGGAAGGCATCGAAGAGCGGTATACATCGGGCAGCCGCGTGGTGGGACGGGTCGTCAACGTTGCGGATTACGGCGCCTTTATCGAGCTGGAATCGGGCGTCGAGGGCTTGATTCATGTAAGCGAAATGAGTTGGTCCCGCCGCATGAAGCACCCCTCGAAAGTGGTGAAAGTGAACGATCACGTCGAAGCGGTGGTGCTGGAAGTGCATCCCAAAGATCGCCGCATCTCCCTCGGATTCAAGCAATTGGAGGCGAATCCGTGGAGCACGGTGGAGCAGCGTTACAGCGTAGGGTCGGTGGTCGAAGGGCGCGTCCGGAATATGACCGACTTCGGCGCTTTTGTGGAGATCGAAGAGGGCATTGACGGGCTGGTGCACGTCTCCGACTTGTCCTGGACCAAGCGCGTGAAACATCCCTCGGAAATCTTGCGGCGCGGGGCCGTCGTGCAGGCGGTGATTCTCGGCATTGATGCCAAAGGGAAGCGGCTCTCGCTGGGGGTCAAACAGTTGCAGCCCGACGCTTGGGAGACTTTTTTCCAGCAACATAACGTTAACGATCAGTTGCGCGGAGCGGTTTGCCGTCTGGCTGGATTCGGGGCTTTCGTGACTCTGGCCGAAGGTGTGGAAGGCCTTTGTCACTTCTCCGAGATCCCCGGCTACAGCGGCCGGAAAGGTGAGCATCCGCCGGTTGCGGTCGGAGATGAAGTGGAAGTTAAGATCATCCGGATGAACGAGGCCGAACGGAAGATCGGACTGAGCATGAAGGCAGTCGCCGAGGGCGAGGAAAAATCGAGGTTCGAGGATTACCACCGGCGCGCGGCGGCCGCCACTTCCAGTCTGGAAGACGCCATTCAGGCTCCAAAAGCAGCCGGGACACCCAAGAATTAGCGCAAGCGGGGTCTCGTTCCGCGCGCTTTGCGCCCGACCGGAGATTGCCAAAGGACGGCTATTCACGAGATACTGTGGAATCGCTAATCGACTGACATGGCAAAGCTTACACTCGGCCAAAGGAGCGCACGGTGACTAAAGCCGATCTGATTGAAGAAGTCTCGCGCGTGGTGGAGATGACTCGGAAAGACTCCGAAGTCATCGTGGAAGCGATTTTCGACAGCATCGTGAAGTCGCTCCGCACGGGTGACAAAATCGAGATCCGCGGCTTCGGCAGCTTCCGGACGCGGCAGCGTCAACCGCGCGTGGGGCGCAATCCCAAAACCGGGACTCGGGTGGAGGTTCCGGCTAAAAAGATCCCGTACTTCAAGCCGAGCAAGGAACTCAAGGACGTGGTGAACAACTCGGTCACCGCAACCGAGATCCACGACGCTTAGGTCCAATGGACCATCTGTGGAGTCCGTGGCGTTACAAGTTCATCAGCGAGGGGCCCCCTAGAGACGCTTGCGTGTTCTGTGAGCTCCCGGGACCACCTTCGGATGCCGAGAAGAACCTGGTGGTGCATCGCGCGAAGCACAACTACGTCGTCTTGAATCTCTTCCCCTACACGGCGGGGCACATGTTGATCGTGCCGTTCGCGCACGTTTCGGAACTGAACGCGGTGGGAGCGGAGACAACGACTGAAATGATGAACCTTACGAGGCAGGCGGAGCGGGCCTTACAGGAGGTCTATCACCCGAACGGAATCAACCTGGGGATGAACTTAGGGTCGGCGGCGGGCGCGGGCATCGCCGGGCACATCCACATGCATGTGCTGCCCCGATGGATGGGAGACGCGAATTTCCTCAGCACCATCGGAGAAACCCGCATGCTTCCCGAAGAATTGCCGGTGACCTGGCGCAAACTAAAAGACAAATTCGAGGATCTCACTCGCATATGATTGTTCACGCATGTTCGGTGAACTGATTGCGGAATTTCTCGGCACGTTTGTCCTGATCCTCTTCGGCGGGGGCGTTGTGGCCATGGTCGAGCTGTTTGCGACCGGCGTGCCGGGCGAAACGGTGCATGGCGGCTATACCAACATTACGATCGCATGGGGTCTCGGAGTCACCATGGGCATCTATACCGCGGGAAAGATTTCCGGAGCGCATCTGAACCCCGCGGTCACCCTCACGCTTGCTGCTTTGCGGGGATTCTCCTGGCGCAAGGTGATCCCGTATATGTTCGCTCAGACGTTTGGCGCTTTTTGTGCCGCTGGACTGGTTTTCTGGAATTACTTGCCGGCGTTTCACAAGTCCGATCCGAATCTGGAACGAACGGCGGGGATTTTCACGACGTTTCCGGCTTTCCCGCAATTACCGTCGGCGGGCTTGCTCGATCAAGTGATCGGTACTGCGATTCTGCTGTTCCTGATCTTCGCGATCACAGACGAACGCAATCTTCCCGTTGGAAATCTCGCTCCGATCCTCATCGGGCTCGTGGTGGTGGGAATCGGGATGTCTTTCGGCGGGCTGCATGGGTATGCCATTAACCCGGCCCGCGACTTCGGACCGCGGCTGCTAACCGTGGTTGCGGGGTTCAGGAATAACGGACTTACGGACGGAACACGCGTCTTCTGGGTGCCGATCGTAGGTCCCCTGGTTGGCGGTCTGATTGGCGGGGCGGCTTACGATATCGGAATCCGAAGGTGGCTTCCGAAGGGGTAACCGGGCATGGCATCATCTTCCGACCTGCATTCACTGGGCAGCCGCGAGCTCTTGCGCATGGCGCCGGTGCGGGCTCTTTGGATCGCGCAAATCGTCAGCGTCCTCGGAGATTTTCTTGCGATTTTTGCGGTATTCAGCCTTGTATCGTTTCAACTGCACGGGTCTCCCGCCGAAGTCAGTCTGATTACCATCTCGTACCTGCTTCCCGCGGGGCTGGTGTCGCCCATCGCCGGGGTGTTTGTGGATCGGTGGAACCCACGGCGGACGATGATCATCAGCGATCTGGTTCGCGCAGTTCTCATCCTGGCTCTCATCTGGGCGCATTCACCGCTGCAGATCTATATCGTGTTTATTTTTATGAGCACGGTGAGCAGTTTTTTCGCCCCAGCTCAGACCGTCATGCTGCGGTCGCTGGTGCCTCCCGAGGGGCTGATGTCGGCCAACGCGCTGATGATGCAAGCCTTCCAGGTAGTCCAGATCGCCGGCGCTGGCGGCGATCTTGTGCAAACTACTGGGTGAACGGGTCTGCTTCGCCCTGGACAGCATCAGCTTTCTCGGTTCCGCCTGGCTCGTGGCACGAATTCCGCTGGCTTGGGCGGGAGTTGGGCAGAAGCGTAATTTGCGATCGACGGTAACCGATCTGCGGGCCGGGATGAGGTTCATCTTCTCCCACGGAACACTGGCTTTCACCATCCTGGCGCTGGGCGCGGGTCTGTTCGCCGTGCGGTGTTTCTCAGCCCTGATCTCGGTTTACGTCCGGGACATCCTCAAAGCCGGAACGGGTATCTTCGGGATGATCAGCGCCATGGTGGGACTCGGGATGATTGCCGGAACACAACTGATCCGGCACCTTGCCAACCGTTTCGAGCCGGGATACCTGATCCTGAGCGGTCTGGCCGGCGTGGCATGCGCCATTCTCATATTGGCGGTGACAGCGAATCTGCTGGCTGCGCTGGCGGCGACCATCGGCATCGGTGTTTGTGTCGCGTTGATTATTGTTTCGTCCCAGACCGTCAGCCAGGGGCAGACTCCGATTCCGATGCTGGGCCGGGTGGCCAGCAGCACCATAGCCGTGATGGCGTTCGCGCAGGTGGGAGGCATGGCGCTTTCCGGCTCGGTCGCGCAGATGATAGGGATCCGAAAAGCGTATCTGGTGAGCTCGGCGATCCTGTTCGGGGTCGCTGGAGTGGGGTTGCGGTATATGCGGAAGTTGCAAGCACCGGTTTCGGCAGCGCCGGAAACGGCTCCGCAAGCATAAAAAAGGCGCTTCCCGCAGAAACTCTGCCGGGAAGCGCCGTGGTAGTTTGGAAACTTTTCTGTTCTGTTTAAGCGAGGTTGACGTCTTCCGCTTGCAGGCCCTTGGGACCCTTTTTCACAATGAAGGACACGCGCGCGCCTTCATCAAGCGAACGATAGCCGCTCGATGCGATAGCGGAAAAATGCACGAAAACATCTTCGCCATTGTCGCGCTGGATGAAACCAAAGCCTTTTGCGGCGTTAAACCACTTCACTGTACCTGTTTCTCTCATTTATTCTCTCTTTCTGGAACTCATCCCCTGACGTACTTTTTGAGAATGGCCCAGCGGAGATCACAGGGATTACCTTGAGGTACATTCAAACAATTTCCGACAACGGTGGATAATGGACCGCACCTTAAGATACCACGCCGGGCTTGGGGAATGCACTTGGCAGTGCGGAAAGCGTCGGCGGTCAACGGAAGTCCGGGGAAAAGATCTGGTGCATCGCCCAGCGAACGCGTTCGTTTTTTGCAAACCAATTCCAGACGCGGGCGGAGCGCAGATTCTCCGCGCTAAGAAGAGTGATGCCCTGATCGATGCCGATATAGTCCGGATTGGCCCACGAACTTTGAGGATTGAACGAATCGATGAACCCGTAGCGCCCGTACGAGAGTGGGCCAAAATCCTCGCGCATCTCCCGCAAAGCGGGAAGGCACAGATCCGGAGTGAACATCAGCGACCCCGCCACGGCACTGGGGACGACCGAGCCGTCGATATCGCGCTGGGTGCCGACATCGCCCCAGATGATGTAACCGATTTCGCTATCCGATGGCGTGAGACCCCACAGGTTTTCGGAAAAGCTGGGAAATTCGCCGCGCAGACTGAGGCAGAAGGCACGATGGGCCTGGGTGGCAACAACAGAGTTATCGAAATAGTTGAGCTCAAAGGGCGGACCGTCCCGTACACTGCGGTAATCGACCCACGCGTGCGAATACTGATGCGTGAAGATCGGGCCGCGGCCGACCCAGCTGTATGGATCGAACACGGCCGGATCCCGCTCAAAGCGGTACCAGGCACCAACGGGAATGGGGTTCGTGGCGGAACCGATCGCCAGCAGCTGCAGGATGGTGGCTTCGCGGTAGTCCACCCATTGCGCGCGAAGGAACCCTTTTTCGGGGTACCACCCCATGCGAAGAAACCCGGTGCGGGGGTCGTACATCCAGGAGAATTCGACGCGGTCATAGATCTCGCGAGCCAGGCGCGGGATTTCCGGATCGCTCGCGTAGTACTCGCCCGCGGTAAGAACGCCGCCGAGCAGCAGCGCGGTGTCGATGGTCGAAAGCTCCGATTTCCAGACGCGGTCGCCGGTTTTGCGGTTTACAAAATGATAGAACCAGCCGCGAACGTGCGGCTGTTCATAAGCCAGATGGCGCAGGCTGGAAAGAACGCGGGTGTGGATGAGATTGGGATCCTGCCACCGGCGTTCGGCTGCGATACAGAGCGCCGTGAGACCAAAGCCGGTGTTAGCCGCGCTCGCCACGTCCAGACTCTGGCTTTTGGAATGGATGGCATCGGCGCGCACGCGGTCGAGAACCAGCCCGGTACGCGGGTCAGCTTGCTCCCAGAAGTAGAGGAACGCACGTCGGGAGAGATCTTCAAGGAAGCTGTCATCCGATTGCGATACAAGCCTGTTCCGGGGACGGGCAGCTAACGGAAGTGCGGCGGCGCTGAGTAGGAACTCGCGCCGCGAGCAGATCGACATGCATTCAGGCTACCCGTACCGCGCAATGTTCTAAGTTGGAAAGGTCGATGAGATTTATAATTTCCACTCTCGCAAGCGCGTTTTTGGCGGTGGCCCAGGCCGCTCCGGCGCAGAACGAACCCAATTTGACTCCCAGTGTCCGCGTTCATGGGGAGGCGACGCTTTCGGTAGAACCGGATCGGGCAGAGATCGACATCGGCGTGGTCACGCAAGGCGCTACCTCGCAGGCGGCCTCGGACAACAATTCGAAACAGGCAAATACCGTTATCGATCAGCTGAAGGCAGCCGCGCCGGGGGCGACTATAAAAACGGTTAATTTCTCGGTGAACCCCAACTACCGCTATGCGAAAGAAGGGGGCGCGCCCACGATTCTGGGGTATTCGGCCAACAATACGGTGCGCATGGAGTTGAACGATATTGCCGTGCTCCGCAAGGTGATTGATGCGGCCACCAAATCCGGCGCTAACAACATCAATCGCTTGAACTTCACCCTGCGAGACGAGAATCCGTATCGCGCGCAGGCGCTCGAAAGGGCGGCTGGGCAAGGGCGGGCGAGCGCCGAGGCGCTGGCGAAGAGCTTGCACCTGCGTTTAGGCCGGGTACTGCTGGTGGAAGAAGGCCAGCCCGTCATCGTTTCGCCGGCGCGGCAGGTGGAGTTTACGAAATCAGAATCCAACAGCGAGACTCCGATTTCGGCGGGGAACATCGACGTCCATGCCAGCGTCAACATCACGTTCGCCTTGGTGCCCTAGCCGGAGGGCGGGTGTCCCCGACGACCAAAACCGGCAAACAAAACTTGCCGAAAGCGGTTGCAAGTAATAGCGTATATGGAGGCAGAACGGCCTGGCTCGTTCTTAGAGGCGCTCTGCACACCTTGGAATCGGAGTAGCGCTCTCAGTTGAAACTAGCCCCCGTCGACTACCTCATTCTCTCCCTGTATTTTGCATTTGTGATCGGAATCGGCTGGACTCTGCGGCGGAAATCGAAATCCGCCGGCGAGTTCCTGACGGCCGGCCGATCGATCCCGGTCTGGATTACCAGCCTCGCCTTTCTGGCGGCAAACTTAGGCGCGCAAGAGGTGGTCGGCATGGCCGCGTCCGGCGCTAAGTACGGCATCATGACCGCCCACTTTTACTGGATCGGCGCCGTTCCCGCGATGCTGTTCGTGGGCGTTTTCATGATGCCGTTCTACTACGGCAGCAAGGCGCGATCGGTCCCGGAATATCTGAAGCTGCGCTTCGATGAGAAAACGCGCGGGCTCAACGCAATCACATTTGCGGTGATGACGATTTTCTCGTCGGGAATTTCCATGTACGCGCTGGGCCTGTTGCTGCAGTTGGTGCTCGGCTGGAGTTTTACGGCTTCGGTTCTCCTTTCGGCGGCGATCGTTCTGACTTACACCTATCTGGGCGGGTTGACGAGCGCGATCTACAACGAAGTGCTGCAGTTCTTCCTGATCGTGCTCGGCTTTGCGCCGCTTTCGATTCTGGCGATTGCCCAGGCGGGCGGGTGGAGCGGACTGCAGCAGAGACTGCCTCACGTATATACACATTCCTGGTCGCACCTGGCGCATTCGGCTGACAATCCCATGGGAATCGAGGCCTTCGGCCTGTTCGCGGGATTAGGGTTTGTGCTTTCTTTTGGCTACTGGTGCACGGATTTTCTGGTGATCCAGCGCGCGATGGCCGCCGATTCCATGAACGCGGCGCGGCGCACTCCGGTCATGGCGGCTTTCCCGAAGATGATCATGCCGTTCATCGTCATCGTGCCCGGTCTGGCGGCATTTGCGCTGACCCAGATGCACACGGGCTATTCGCTGCCGTTCAAAGCGGACGGGCACACTTATGACTACGACCAGGCGCTGATGACATTAATGGCGCAGTTTTATCCCTCGGGAATGTTAGGCGTGGGGTTAACGGCGCTGATGGCCTCCTTTATGAGCGGAATGGCGGGGAACGTGACTGCGTTCAACACCGTGTTCACCTACGACATCTACCAGAGCTACATCCGGAAGGACGCGCCGGATGCGCACTACCTGCGTGTCGGCAAGATGACGACGCTGGTGGGCACGGCGCTTTCGGTGGCGACGGCCTATCTCGCGACCGCATTCAACAACATCATGGACTTCCTGCAACTGGTGTTTGGATTCGTGAACGCGCCGCTGTTTGCGACGTTCCTTTTAGGGATGTTTTGGAAACGGACCACGGGGCACGGGGCTTTCGCCGGCCTCGCTTCCGGCACGGGGATGGCGGGTGTGGCGCTGGGGCTGACCGTGGCCGAGGGCAAAGGCGGCTGGTTTGGTCAGGTGTACCACTTCCCTTCCGCGATGGCGCAAAGCTTCTGGATCGCAATCGTGGCGTTCACCACCTGCTTCGTGGTTACGGTGGTGGTCAGTCTGGCGACCCAACCGAAACCCGCCAGCGAACTGGAAGGCCTCGTCTATGGTCTGACCCCGCTGAAGCGCGAGATCGGCATCCCCTGGTACAAAACGCCGGTCACGCTAGCTTTCATCGTGATCGTCGCGCTGGTGATTTTGAATGTGGCTTTCCGGTAACGCGGGTTGAGGAGTTTGGACGAATGCTCGATTTAAGAATTCCTACCGGCCTTTTTTTCACCGCCACCGGTCTGATCCTGGTGGGCTTAGGGGTGTTTGCTCCCGCTTCACGGGCGCCCATGACCACGGCCAACGTTAACCTGTACACGGGGATCGTGATGCTGCTTTTCGGCGCGGTGATGCTGGTGTTGGCGCGAAGGTCCCGATGATTGCTCAATTTCAAGAACGGTATGGCGCAGGGACGCAGCCTCGCGTCTTTCGCGCGCCCGGCCGGGTGAATCTGATCGGCGAACACACCGATTACAACCTGGGTTTTGTGTTGCCGATTGCGCTGGACATGAACTGTTACATGGCATGCGCGCCAGCCAACGATGGCGGCGTCCAGGTCTACTCGCTCGACCGGCAGGAGGGTTTTACCTTCGACGCGGACGTGGCGCATGCCCGGCCTAAGAAAAATTGGACCGATTATGTGATCGGGGTCGCGCAGAAGCTGGCCCTTCTGGGTGTTCGGATCAGCCCGATGCGTTTAATGCTGCATAGCGAAGTGCCGGAAGGTTCGGGGCTAAGTTCATCGGCGGCGCTCGAAGTCTCGGCGGCGCTCGCCTTCCTGAACGGACGGTCGTTCGACAAGATCGGGATCGCCAAGCTATGCCAGGCGGCGGAGATTGAGTTTGTCGGGATGCCCTGCGGAATCATGGATCAATACATTTCGGTGTTCGGCCAGGAGCAGCGTGCGATCGAAATCGATTGCCGCAGCCTGGAGCACCGCCTGGTGGAGCTTCCCGGCGATGTGGAAATTGTGGCCGTAAATTCGATGGTGAAGCACGAGTTGGCAGCGTCGGCCTACGCGCAGCGCACACGGGAATGCGCAGAGGCGGTGGCCGGAATCCAGCGCAAACACGGTGACGTGAAGAGCCTGCGCGACGCCAAGCTGGAATATCTGAACGATGCGGGTCTAAGCGAAGTCGTGACGCGTCGCGCCCGGCACGTGATTACGGAAGACGCGCGCGTGGAGGCGTTTCGATCGGCGGCGGCTGCCAGCAATCTTGCGGAGATGGGAAAACTGTTCGTCGCATCTCACGAGAGCATGAAGCATGACTACGAAATCACGTGCGACGAGATCGACTTCCTGGTCGATAGCGCGCTGCGGATCGAGGGCATCTACGGGGCGCGCATGACGGGCGGCGGCTTCGGCGGATGTACGGTAAACCTGGTGCGACCCGATGCTGCGGATCGTTTTAAGAGCGAGATCACGACGCAGTACAAAGCCAGGTATGGGGTGGATGCGCCGGTGTTCCATTGCGTGCCTTCGAAGGGCGCGACGGAAGTGACGGATTTGAGCAAGATTCCGGATGGGCCGGCAATGAAGCACTAGCTGCGCCATCCTGCTCCTCGCGTAATGGCGGGCCGGCTTTGAACCAGATGCAGCGGGGCGACGATCCGGCCGCGAAGCGCCCTGGGCTAGCGCCTTTTCGGATTCACTCTCAGGCGTCTTCATGCGCGCTTCTCGAGTAGCGGGTGAATTCTCGCCACCTCCCATCATCTGCTTTACCAGCGCGGGTCAGGCTTTTATCGACTCGCGGCGGAACTTCGTCGCCTCGTCGCGGTGCTCGCGGTAGCTTGCACCGGGCTTCATTGCTTATTCGTTGCTTATTCGCTCCCCCAGGCTAAACCGGCTTACCGAAGTGTGCATACTTCCGAAGGCTCTCAACACGATGCTACGCTCAAATCGAGCCCGCCATAACGCATGCCCACGCACCTGACACCCGCCGAAATGAAGCAGTTTGTCATCCAGCATTTTGAAGACTTCGTGAACAACCGAAAGCCGGAAGTCATTCGCCACAACATGACGCCCGATTTCTACGACCACGATGGACCCGGCGGGAGACCAACCGGCGTTGATGGCGATGAACAGATGATGCTGCGCATGTACCAGTCGATGGCCGATCTTCAAGTCCGGATCCAAGACATCCTCGCTGACGGAGACACGGTAATATGCCGGAACATCTGGCATTGGACAGATCCGGCGTCCGGGAAGCGAATGCAGTTCCATGGTTTTGTTCAATGGCGCTTTGAAGGGGATAAGATTGCCGAGCGTTGGGCCACAGTGACGCCGCCCGGGGAAGGCGAACCATGGATACGAACGGCGTGAAAGGAAAACACTTCGCATGAGAATCGTTCTGTATGGAGCCACGGGAAAAGCGGGAACCCGCATCCTTCGCGAATTGTTGAGCCGCGGTCATCATGTGCGGGCTGTAACGCGCGAGCCGGGCGCTCTGGAACCGCAAAAAGACCTGGAGATCTCCGTAGACGACCTATCGGATGTGAGCCGGACGACCGAAGTTTTACGCGGCGCCGATGCTGTAATCAGCGCCTACGCTCCACCCCAGGACGACACCGACCGCCTGGTGACAGTCACAAGGCTGTTAGTGGAGGCGGTCAGGCGCAGTGGAGTTCCCCGTCTTCTCATGGTGGGTGGGGCAGGCAGTCTTGAAGTTGCACCCGGAGTCTCCCTGATCGACTCCGGCCATCTGCCTTCCGAATGGATGCCCATCGCGCAATCGCACTCCAAGGCGCTTGCAGTGTTCCAGTCATCGACGGTGAACTGGACAAGCCTGTCTCCGGCGGCCTATTTCGGCCCCGGGGAGCGAACCGGGCGCTTCCGCTTGGGCAAGGACAACCTCATTGCGGACGACAAAGGAGAAAGCCGAATCTCGATGGAAGACTATGCGATCGCCATGGTAGACGAACTCGAACAGCGCCGGCATGAGCGCAGCCGGTTTTCCGTCGGTTATTGAAAAGATTGGTTCTTTCGAAGTTGCTCCGGAGCAGCGGCAACGCGTGAATGGTGACCTCTGCGGAGGGTCGAGCTCGACTGAGCTTAGCCAGCTGGGATTCGCCGACGAACAGCAAACGCTCACGCTCGCAACTGTCGAACATCCTTAGAGCAACTCGACCTTCTGGTTCAGTTCAATCGGACCGCCTGCCTCCACAGCGGCGTTGAGGGCGAGTTTTCCGCCAAATCGCTTTACGATATCTTTAAGCACAGCCGGGTCACGTTGAAGAGTATCGGGATCATATGTCGTCATGACGCAGCGCGCGCGCAAGTCATCGAGGTTTATGGTGACGCCTCCAATCCGTAGCTGCCGGCCGGGCCAGTTGCGTTCGGCGAGTCCTTCGACTCCTCCTATCACCAGGTTCGGCCGAAGGCGGCGGAGATCCCACCCAAAGGCGGCGATTGCTCCATCGGTGGCCACCAGAAGCGGCAAGACGTCGAACCGGCCCGCCGTGTCGTTGTAGACAAGTTCAACTTGCTCCCCGGCTATCGTGCGGACGTCGGCCAACACGCTCGGGTCGGTCCATGGCCGCCCGTCCACGAGCGGCACGCCGTCCGCGCCGATCGAGCCCTGATGCCCAAGCAGCGCAGGGTGGGTGCGGGCGGTCACGACGCGCCGCCGTGCATCCACGGCCAGCACCACGCGGTCATTGGTGATGCCAAGCTCGGTGACGGTGGCGCGCTCGAGCCGTTCCCCTGCCATCGACTTCACCGGATAACGCCAGATCTCTTTCACGTACACGGGTTACCTCCTTCACGGGTTGCCTCCTTCAGAAGATGCGGCGCTCCGCCTCGGCGATCTCGGCGTCGTTGATGCTGGCGAGCCGGCGTCGCAATAAGCCGGCGTCATCGAATTCCCATAGCTCATTACCGTAGGATCGGTACCACTGGCCGTCCGCATCGTGCCATTCGTATTCGAAGCTCACGGCCATGCGGTTTTCGCGAAATCCCCAAAGCGTTTTCTTCAGGCGATAGTCAAGCTCGCTGGTCCATTTGCGCTTCAGGAACGCCACAATCTCGTTGCGTCCGCGAATGAACTCGGTTCGGTTGCGCCACTCGGAGTCCGGCGAATAGGAGAGCGCCACGCGTTCCGGATCGCGCGAGTTCCACGCGTCCTCGGCAAGTTGCACTTTTCTCGTAGCGCTGTCCTTGGTAAAGGGCGGCACGATCACATTTAGTGTCCACTCGTCCGCCGCGTACGTTCCAGCTGTCGACCGGCTGCGCCTTTTCATGGCAGCCCGCGTTTTCTCGAAACCGTCCCGCCCCGGAGCACGTCTCAATACACTCGGATGCGAGAACCGTCTCAAATTCGGAGCACCTCCCAACGCCGGGCGACACTCTTCCGTGTGTTTCTGAGTTTTATCCTCCTCGTCGCCGTTCTTGGCGTTCAGAGCGCCGCCGCCGCTGACCAGCACCAATTTCAGCCCGGCGATCACCACTGCTGCCCCGTTTGTCACGCCGGCCACTCCACGTCGCTCCTGGCTTTGGCTGCGTTTACGATTGCCGGCCCAGCTATCCGCAATCGATTCCGTCCCGCGCTAAAGCCCCAACTTGCCGGCGAGCCCTGCGTCCCCGTCGATTCCTCCCGCGCGCCTCCTTTCTGGCTCTAGTTCCCCCACCGCCCCAGTTGAAATGCAAACTCGTTCGCGAAGCTGCCCGCTTCCGCCCACGGGATTCCCGCGTCGTAGCCAGGTACCAAAAGGAGCTAAAATTTTGATTTCCCGTAAGCTGTTCTATCTCGGAGCGGTTCTTTGCGCCCCCGTGTTTTGTCAGTCCATCAACAGCGGAACCGTGAGTGGAGTGGTTTCTGATCCGTCCGGCGCCGTCATCACGAATGCCAAAATCGAGCTGCGCAACCCTGTTACCGGCTATGTCCAGTCTGCCGCTAGCAACGCTGCCGGCGCGTTTCGTCTAACGAATATTCCACCCAATTCCTACCAACTCTCGGCATCGGCCAGCGGTTTTGCCTCCACCCGGCAGCAGGTTGACGTTCCCAATGCCGTTCCCGTCACCGCGAACTTCTCCCTGGCGCTTCCCTCCAGCAACACCACCGTCAATGTCGAGGCAGGAGGCGCCCTCATCGAGTCCGAACCCTCAGCGCACACCGACACGGACTCCACCACGTTTTCCAAGCTGCCCACCTTCGACCCCGCCGCCGGCCTCAGCAGCGTCATCAATAACAGCACCGGCGGAACCGCATCCGACGCGAATGGTTTCATCCACCCGCTCGGCGACCACGCTCAAGTCAGCTACGTCTTCGATGGCCAGGTTATCAGCGACCAGCAAAGCAAAATCTTCTCCACCCAGTTCCCGGCCAATGCTATCCAAAGCATGGAAATCATCACCGGCTCCCCCGACGCAGAGTATGGAGATAAATCCAGTCTGATCGTTAACGCCACCACGAAATCTGGCTTAGGCGTACCGCACACTTTCGGAAGCGTCGACGCCAACTGGGGTTCCTTCGGCAGCTGGGGCGAAAATGCGACCGTCGGCTTCGGAAGCTCCAAGTTCGGAAATTTCACCGCCATCAACGGCATTCGCACCGGGCATTTTCTGGACACTCCCGAATACTTGCCCATCCATGACGTCGGGAACAATGAAACCATCTTTGATCGACTCGACTACCAGCCCACCGGCCGCGACTCGTTGCACCTGAACCTTTTCGTCGCCCGCAACTGGTTTCAGATCCCCAATAGCTACGATCAGCTTTCCCAGGATCAGAAACAGCGCGTCCTCACCTGGAATGTCGCGCCGGGCTACCAGCACACCTTCGGAGCAAAAACCCTCCTGACCATCAATCCTTATGTTCGTCGCGATCAGGTGAACTATTACGGCAGCCGCAACCCTTTCGACGACACGCCGGTCACGCTTTCGCAGAACCGATTCCTCACGAACTACGGAGCGAAGGCCGATGTCTCCACTACTTACGGCCGGCACAACCTCAAGTTCGGAACCCAGATCCAGCAAACCCGCTTGCTCGAGAACTTCGCCTTCGCCATCACGGATCCGGCCTTCAACCCGGTCTGCCTGGACGCCGCTGGAGACGCGCTCGCCCTGCCCGGCGTTATCGATCCGAGTCGGTGCGGCGCCGCGGATGCTTCGTATCAAGCCAACGGTAATTTGCTTACCGGTCTCATTCTTTACGACCTCACGCGCGGCGGATCGGCCTTCAATTTCCATGCCTTAAACAACATCACCCAGATCGCCTTCTATGTCACTGATGAAATCAAGCTCGGCAATTTCACCATCAACGCCGGATTGCGCGATGACGAATATCGCGGTCTCGTCACCAAGAACGGCATCGAGCCGCGCCTGGGTCTGGCTTACCTCGTGAAGTCCACTGGAACCGTCCTGCGCGCCGCTTATTCCCGCACCTTTGAGACGCCTTTTAATGAAAACTTGCTCCTCTCCAGTTCCACCGGGGCGGGCGGGCTCGCGCAGAACGCCTTCGGCGCGAATGGCGTCACGCCGCTGCAGCCCGGCTCACGAAATCAGTTCAACGCCGGTTTCCAGCAGAAGCTCGGGCGCTACCTGCTCTTCGATGGCGATTATTTTTGGAAATATACCCACAACGCGTACGACTTCGACGTCCTGTTCAACACCCCGCTCACCTTCCCCATCGCCTGGCATAACTCCAAAATCGACGGCGTTACCGGGCGGCTAACCACTACGAACATCCACGGCTTCCAGGCCTACATGACCTTCGGCCACACCCGCGCGCGCTACTTTCCACCCGAAGTCGGCGGTTTGATCTTCCAGGGGACTTCGTCCGGCAACAGCGTCTTTCGCATTGATCACGATCAGGCTTTCCAGCAGACAAGCAACCTTCGCTATCAGCGCGGAAGCGATGGCCCCTGGATCGATTTCATCTGGCGCTTCGATAGCGGACTCGTTGCCGGCTCGGTTCCCGATATTGCCACAGTCTTCACCCTCACGGCAGCTCAACAATCTGACATCGGCTTCTATTGCGGAAGCACCTTCGCGCAGCCGTTCGGCGCGCCCATCACGCAATGCGCGGCAAACGCCGGGGCTACCCGGGTCGTCATTCCCCGCTTAGGAACGGAAAACCGCGATAGTAATCCCCCCCGCGTCGCGCCTCGCAATCTGTTCGACATCGCTCTCGGCACCGACAATCTCTTCCACAGCGAAACCCGGCGTAAGGTGACCGCGCGTCTCACCGTCACCAACCTTGCCAACAAGGTTGCGCTTTATAACTTTCTGTCTACGTTCAGCGGTACCCACTTCGTTCCGCCGCGGACGTTTCAGATGTCGGTCGGCTACGCGTTCTAACGCCAGCGCTCATTGATTCGTTTAGGAGTCGGTCATCATGCGAACGTAGTGGATGTAATCGGTCGCGATGGGCGCCGCACCCAACTGCCTCAGCATGGTGACGATCTGACCGCGGTGATAGGTGCCGTGATTGACGACGTGCAAGAGGTTTTCGTAAATGGGCGAACGACCCGGAAGACCGCTCATGAAACGGTAATCGACGACCGTCGTCCAATCGCTATCGTTCAGAGCACCGGCGAATGCGATGAGACGGCCCTGCACCTCGGCCGCCTGTTGCCGTAATACCGGGAGGTCCGGAGCGGAGACGCCGTCGAGCTTGGCATCGCGCATGCCTTCCATCCGCTTCAGCCAGATCGCGTCCGCCTGATGCACATGGAGAAGCGTTCCGAAGATGCTGGAGTGCGAAGTCCGCAAGTCGCGATGCAATTCTTCAGAGGAGAGCGGCTCGACGGAATCGAACGTTTTCTGCGTCGCCCAGGCGTGGTATTCGAGCGAGCGAAGGGCAGTAGCGCGGCGCGGATCCATACCGTTTGATTCTATAATTCCCTCATGCCTCTCCCGAAGATAATGACGGTTCACCAGAAGTTTGTGAACCGGCAGTTGGCCGATATACCGGACGCGGTGATGCGCGAACTGCGCAGGGAGGATTTTGCCGGCCGTCTCAAGCCCGGCGCCAGCGTGGCCATCGGGGTCGGCAGCCGCGGGATCGCGAATATCGCTACCATCGCGCGCGCGGTAGTTCAGTACTGGAAAGCAGCGGGCGCGAAGCCGTTCATCTTTCCAGCCATGGGAAGTCACGGCGCGGCGACGGCGCAGGGACAGGCGGATGTGCTGGCGCATTACGGAATCGTTGAGGAGACCGTGGGATGCCCCATCCGCAGTTCACTCGACGTGATCCCGATTGGAACCACTCCGGAAGGGATTGACGCTTTTCTCGATCAGAATGCGTCTACCGCCGACGGCATCATGATGATCGGCCGCGTGAAATGGCACACCGACTTCGAGGGACAGATCGAGAGCGGCTTATTCAAAATGATGGCGATCGGCCTGGGCAAGTGGGCCGGTGCGCAGCATTATCATGCGCATGCCTATTCCCTCGGCCTGGAGAAAACGATTCGCTCGATCGGGCGGCAGATGCTCGGGACGGGAAAGATCGTGGGCGGCTTAGCGATCCTGGAAGACGCGTACCATAATACGGCGCAGGTCACGGCGGTTCCGGCGGATGGAATGGAAGCGCGCGAACAAGCGCTGCTGGAGCAGGTGAAAGGCTGGATGGGCAAGATCCCGATGACGCTCGACCTCCTGATCCTGGATGAGATCGGCAAAGAGATCAGCGGGTCGGGGATGGACACGAAGATCGTCAATCGCGGAGTGCAGGGACAATACAATCCGTGGAAAGTGGCGCCGGTCATCCACCGTATCTTCGTGCGCGATCTGAGCAGCCACACGTATGGAAACGCATCGGGAATCGGAATGGCGGACGTGGTGACCGACCGCCTGGTGAGCAAGGTGAACTGGAACGCGACTTACATCAACACGCTGACGTCGTCGTCACCGGCATGCGCGCGGATTCCGATGCATTTCGCGACCGATCGGGAATGCATCGAAAAGATCGGAAAGACTTGCGGCAAGCTCGACCCGAGCCAGCTGCGGATCGGCCGGATTCGCAACACGATGGAGCTGACGCCGATGGCGCTGAGCGAGAATCTGCGCGCGGAGGTTGAGGCGAACCCGGGGTTGGAGATTGTGTCCGAAGGTTACGATCTGGAGTTCGATGACGCGGGGAATCTGGTTCCGATCCGGGATGGTGCCGCTACGCGCGAACTCGAAGAAGTTTCTCAACATGCTTCGCGATAATGTCGACTTCGATGTTGACGCGATCGCCGGCGCGCCGGTAGCGCAGGGCGGTGTTTTCGTAGGTGTGGGGAATGATGGTAATGGCGAGGTCGGGACCATCGAGAGCGGCAATCGTTAAGCTGATTCCGTCCACGGAAATAGACCCTTTCTCGACGAAGTAGCGTTCGAGGTGATCCGGCAGCCGGATGCGCAGCCACCAGTTTTGGTCGCCCAGAGGATCCAACGCTAGGATTTCACCGGCGCCATCGACGTGACCCTGCACAATGTGGCCGCTCAGGCGGGACGTGGGAAGCAGAGGACGTTCCAGATTCACGGGTGAGCCCTCCCGCAGATCGCCCAGGTTGCTGCGCCGCAGGGTTTCGGGCGCGAGGTCGGCGTGAAAGCGATCGGTATGAATCTGGAGCGCAGTGAGGCACACTCCGTTCACCGCGATGCTGGAGCCTTCGACGGCGTCGGCCAGGACCGAGCGGCAGGCGATCGTCAAGCGGGCTCCCGCCTGACGCGGCTCGATGGCTTGGATGACGCCGACTTCCTCAATGATGCCGGTAAACACTTACCAATCCTTCTCCACGCCAGCCCTCGACCGCGAACTCATCGGTTGAGATGTTGTGCAGCCGCACGTCGCGAACGCGGATCGCATCCGACCGGCGGCGGCGGCCCACGCCTCCCGCCATGGAAAGCGACTGCGTTCCGCCGAGGATCTTGGGGGCGTAATAGAAGAACACTTTATCGGCGGCTTGCGCCTCGAGCACGGCCCAGTTGACTTTCGCGCCGGCTTCGACAATGACCGAAAGGATATTCTGTTCGCCGAGCCATGCAATCGCGCCCGGGATGTCGACGCGTCCTTTGGGGCCATCGAGAACCAGTATGCGAGCTCCGCGCGCGATCAGCGCCTTCCGGCGCTCCTCCGACGCGGCTGATGTGGTGACGACCACCACATCATCGAGCGCGCTCTTAACCATGCGGGACGTGAGCGGCAGGCGCAACTGCGAATCGAGCACCATCCGCAGAAGCGGGCGCGAGCGGGGCTGATCGGTGCGGTCGGTAAGCAGGCAGTCGTCCGCGAGAACGGTTCCGATGCCGGTGAGTATCGCATCCGATTCGTGCCGAAGCTGCTGCACGTGTTTGCGGGCGATGCCACTGGTCAGCCATCCGCGGTTGTCGTCGGGCGCGGCGATTTTGCCGTCGAGTGTCAACGCCGTTTTCAATGTGACCAGAGGCTTCCGGGTGCGCATGAAGTGCAGGAAAGCCTGGTTGAGCGATTCCGCCGCGGGCCGAGCCGTATCGTCGATAGTGACTGCGACGCCCGCTTCGCGCAGCTTGCGAAAGCCATCGCCACTCACCAGCGGATTGGGATCCTGCATGGCGGCCACCACGCGCTGCACGCCCGCCGCGATGAGCGCATCGGCACAGGGCGCGGTGCGTCCCTGGTGCGAACACGGCTCCAGGTTGATGTATAGAGTGGCGCCGCGGGACCTTTCCCCGGCTTCCTTCAGGGCGACAATCTCAGCGTGATCTTTGTCCCGATACACGTGGAACCCGCGGCCGACGACGTCGCCGTTATTGACCAGGAGTGCGCCCACCATGGGATTTGGGCTGGTGCGGGCGCGGCCCTGGGCAGCCAGTGCCAGGGCTTCGTGCAGGTACTCGGAATCGGTCATTCGAACAACGACTCGATAAAGTGTTCCGGCTCGAAGGGCAGCAGATCGTCGACCTTTTCGCCGACGCCGATGTAGCGGATCGGGAGGTTGAGTTCACGCGCGATCGCGATGACAACGCCGCCTTTAGCAGTGCCGTCGAGTTTGGTTAAAACAATGCCGGTCACGCCGGAGGACGCGGTGAACTTGCGGGCTTGTTCCAGGCCATTCTGGCCGGTGACGGCGTCGAGGACCAGCAGCACTTCGTGCGGCGCTCCGGGGATTACGCGGGCCGCGGTACGGCTCATCTTCTCCAGTTCCGTCATCAGGTTGGCCTTGGTCTGCAGGCGGCCGGCGGTGTCGACGATGACGTAATCGATCTTGCGCGCTTTCGCCGATTGCAGCGCGTCGAAGATCACGGCGCTGGGGTCGGCCCCGGTGTTCTGTCGAATGACATCGGTGCCGGTACGTTGACCCCATACCTCCAACTGCTCGATGGCGGCAGCGCGGAACGTATCCGCGGCAGCCAGCAGCACGGTGCGGCCTTCCGACTTGTACTGATGCGCGAGTTTGCCGATGGTGGTGGTCTTCCCTGCCCCGTTGACGCCGACCATCATTACGACCGCGGGCGCTTCAGTCACGAGGGGCAGCGGGCGTTCGGAAGCTTCCAGAATCTCCAGCAGGTGCTGCTTGATCATCCCCCGCAGCTCGCCGGCGTCGTTAAGCTGGTGGCGCTCCACGCGGTCGCGGATACGGTCCAGGATCTCAGTGGTGGTGGTGACGCCGATATCGGCGGCGATCAGGTTATATTCGAGCTCATCCAGCAGATCGGCATCGATCTGGCGGCCGGAGATGACGTCTTCGATTGCCGAGACAAGCCCGGCGCGCGTCTTCTGGACGCCTTGCTTGAGCTTGTCAAGGAGGGTCGGCTCCTGAGGAACGGTGCCGAACAGAGTCTGAATTGCCATCTACAGTGAGTTTAGCGTTTGGATCTAAGCCCGGTAAGGCTTGGCGTAGTGGGTGTGCCACTCGACCGACGACGCATTCATCCAGCGGTGCGTTCCGGCCTGTCGATCGACCTCGATGAGCATGTAGGCATTGGGGTCATACCGCGTCGCGGCGATGACCAGGTGTTGCGGTCCGAAGGTATTGGTGAAATCCGACCAGCGATGCCAATGGCCGGAGACGACGCGTTGGATGGTGCCCTGGTTTTTCTTGAGAATGCGGGCGATGCCGTAATCCGCGATTTCGGCCGGAGCGACAATCCGCAGGGGAAAGTGGATAAACACGAAGGCCGGTTTGCCGTCCGCCAATTGAGCCTCAAACCAGTTCAGCTGCTGCTCGCCGAGCGAGCCGGTATCGAGGTCGTAGGCTTTACTGGACGGGTTCCAGGT
This sequence comes from Bryobacterales bacterium, assembly GCA_963814235.1. Taxonomy (GTDB): domain Bacteria; phylum Acidobacteriota; class Terriglobia; order Bryobacterales; family Bryobacteraceae; genus Bog-113. The sequence continues at coordinate 42,919 of CAWFCA010000007.1, forward strand.
CTCGCCGAGGAAGTTGTTGAGATGAATAAAGCGGAAGCCCTTGTACTCTACCGAGTAGTAAGGTTCCAATTTATATTTTTCTTTGAAGAGGCGGTGGCTGAACTCGCGCGAAACATTGGGGACGTCGTAGTCGTGGTTTCCAAAGCCAGGGTAAACGGGCGCGTGGAAGCCATCGGTGATTTCTTTGGCGAGATCGACGCGCGTCTTGTTCTTGAAGTAGAAGTCCCAGTCCGCTGACGGGTAGTTATGGAAGTAATCGCCAACTAAGAACACGCGCTCCATAGCGGGTTGCAGGGTGTTGATAAAGTCGCGCGCGGCTACCAGCCGTTGGGATGTTTTGAAGATGCTGTCGGTATCTTCCGGACTTCCTTCGGGACCTTTATAAAACGAGTCGATGATGTGGGTGTCCGCGATGATTGCGAAATAGAAGAAACGATCGGCGTTTTGAACGCTGGAGGTCTGCGCGAACGCTTCGCGGAAGAGAGCCTGGCCGGTCAGAGCGCCTCCCGTCAGGCGAAGTAGCTCGCGACGCGTGTGTTTGAGAGATTCGAACGGGCTCATAACGCGTGATCGTCAGTCCCGCCAATTCATCGCCAGGCTGACAAAGCTGCGGACCAGCACGCCGGTAGGGCCTTTAGCCATGAACGGCTTGTTGTCTTCCAGCCAGGCGGTTCCGGCGATGTCGAGGTGCAGCCACGGCGTTTCGCCAGAGAACTCTTTGAGCAGCATCGCCGCAGTGATGGATCCGCCGTCGCGGCCCCCGATGTTGGCCATGTCGGCAAACGCGCTCTTGATCTGCTCGCGATACTCGGGGCCGAGCGGGAGACGCCACATTTTCTCGCCCTCGCTCCCGGAGGCATGCATCCAGCGGTCGAAGAGGGAATCGTCGCCGGCGAAAACGCCGGTATAGTGATGCCCCAAAGCAACGACGACCGCTCCGGTGAGCGTGGCGGCGTCCACAAGATGCGAGCAGCCCAGCTTCTGGGCGTAGGTCAAGGCATCGGCCAGGATCAACCGGCCTTCGGCGTCGGTATTCAGCACCTCGATGGTCTTACCGGACATTGTGGTTACGATGTCGCCGGGCCGCTGCGCTTTCGGGCCGACCATGTTTTCAACGCTTGGGATCAGGCCGGTCACCGGGATATGCGGTTTGAGGAGAGCGATCGCGCGCATGGCGCCGATTACCGCCGCGCCTCCGCACATATCGTACTTCATCTGGTCCATCTTTTCGGATGGCTTGATGGAAATGCCGCCGGTATCAAACGTGACGGCCTTTCCGACGAGTCCCAGATTGGTTTTTCCAGCGAACTTCTGCTCGGGTCGATACGAGAGAACGATTAGGGCGGGCGGCTCGGCGCTGCCCTGCGCGACGCCGAGAATGGCGCCCATCCCGAGTTCGCGCATACGCGTCTCGTCCAGCATTTCGTAGGCGAGCCCGCATTCCCGGGCCATGGCTTCGGCGCGCTGGGCCAAAACCGTCGGGTTCAGGATGTTGGCCGGTTCGGTGCCGAGCGCCCGCGCGAAATTTTGACTATCGCCCAGAATGCGTCCGCGTTCCAGGCCATGCTCCAGTTCATCGCCGCCGCCTTGTACGACGATGGCAAGCGAAGCCACGTATTTCGTTCCACTGCGATCGGACTTGTGCTGGTCGCACTCGAAATCACCCAGCAGCGCGCCTTCGACGACAGCCGAAACGTGCTCCGGGGTCGAGAAATCTTCGGGCAGCAGGAACGCCGCTTTCGTAAGCGAACGCGCCTTGAGGAAGCGGACAGCCGAGCCCGCGATCATTCTCAGTTCGGAGGCCGTAAATTTTTGCTGGGAGCCGGCGCCCGCCATCAGGATGCGATGCGCGTGGTAACCGGCAACGTGGTGGATGAGGGCAAACTCCTTGGCTTTTCCGGTCAGTTCGCCGGCCTCCCGCATGGGCGCGTAGCCGGGCGGCAGCGAAGAGTTCTCCTCAAACTCCAAAAGAATCAGGGCGTCGGCTTCGACGTCGGAAGGTGACTTACGTTCCAGGGTGATTTCCATAATTATTCGCGGGCTTTGCGGTCTCGAATGGCTTGGCGAGCTTCGGTTTCGGCGGTTTTGGCACGATCGGCCTCACGCTTGTCATGCAACTGCTTTCCCTTGGCGACGGCGATTTCGGCTTTCACTCGCCCATCTTTTAAATAGACCTTCGTGGGTATGAGAGACAGCCCTTTTTCGCGCGTGATGCCCAGCAGCTTGTCAATTTCGCGCCGGTGCAGCAACAGCTTACGGCCGCGGACCGGAAGGTGATTTTCACGGTTGCCGTGTGAATATTCGCTGATATGAGCGTTGATCAGCCAGGCCTCGTCGTTCTCGATGCGGGCATAGCTGTCGCGCAATTGCATTTTCCCGGCGCGAATCGATTTCACTTCGGTCCCGCTCAGCACAATGCCCGCTTCATAACGATCCGAGAGGTGGTAGTTGTGGCTGGCCTGTCGATTTTCGCTTAGAATTTTAGAGTTCGGGTCAGACTTCTTCATACGCTCTCGGCGACCCTGCCCTTCGCAGCCGGCCGGAGACGCAGCTCGAAGTTTCGCCTAAACGGTAAGCATTCTGTTCACGTCAGACCTTTTGATGATAATACGTCCGGCTTGGGTGCCGCGATGGCGCGCGCTTGGCGCCGTTTCCTCCCTGATTTCCCTTCTGGCGCCAACGCTGCCTCTCGAAGCCCGGAACCGCAAGGGCGACCGGTTTCTGCGGGAAGCGCAGATCGCGGAAAGTAAGCAGATCTGGGACGACGCGCTCAACCTGAGCGAACAGGCGGTTACATCGGATCCGGCCGACCCGGCCTATCAGCTGGAATTTCGCCGCGTGCGCTTTGAGGCTGCTAACTTTCACCTGCTGCGCGGTCAGCAGCTGCGTCCGAAAGGGGACCTGGCAGGCGCGCTTGCGGAGTTTCAGCGCGCGTACAAAATCGATCCTTCGTCCGACATCGCCGATCAGGAAATACGCCGCACGCGCCTGATGATCGAGCGTGAGGAAAAGCGTAAGGCGGGGGATCCTAATGCCCAGGTGTCTCCCGAAGAAAAGGGCATGACGCCGGCGCAGGCGGCCAAGCAGGACGCGCAGGACCGCGTGGAAAGCCTGATGGCGATCCCGGAGTTGCGCCCGCTGAACGCCCAGCCGATCACGCTGCGCATGACCAATCAGAAGCCCAAGGTCTTGTTCGACACGCTGGGCAAACTGGCCGGCGTCAACGTTCTGTTCGATCCGGATTATGACGGCGCGCAGACCAAGCCGCAGTCGATCGATCTGAACGGGTCGACCCTCGAAGAGGCGCTCGAATACCTGGCGGTGGTCACGCACTCATTCTGGAAACCGCTCGGGAATAATACGATCTTCATCACCCAGGAAAATCCGACCAAACGCCGCGATTACGAAGACCAGGTGGTCAAGATTTTCTACCTTTCGAACGTCACCTCGCCGCAGGAGCTGCAGGAAGTGATCACGACGCTGCGGCAGGTGATCGAGGTCAACAAGCTGTTCAACTACAGTTCGCAGAACGCGATCATCGTTCGCGCGGATCCGGCCCGCATGGCTCTGGTGGAGAAGATTATCGCGGACCTGGATAAGCCGAAAGCGGAAGTGCTGGTGGATGTGACGGTGATGGAAGTGGATAGCACGCGCTCGCGGCAGTTAGCGGCGGCATTCGCTCCCAACGGCATCAACTCGCAGATCCTGTTTACACCGCGAACCAGCCTCCAGACGCTGGCTGGCCAGTTGGGGACCACCAGTGGCTCCACGAGCACGTTCACGAACAACGGGACGACGAACACGACGGGAACCAGCAACTCAACGGGAAACACGACAAGCACCAACACCGGCAACACTTCCACATCGAGCAGCACGACGACCAGCTCGCCCATCCCGCTGGTGAACATCCGGCATATCAGCACCCAAGATTATTCCCTGACCAACGTTCCCGGCGGATTGCTGGAAGCCATTATGAGCGACACGGGCACGCGCGTGATGCAACGGCCGCAGATCCGGGCGGTCGACAACTTCAAAGCGGTTCTCAAGATCGGAGACAAGGTGCCCACCGCGAGCGGCAGCTTCCAGCCGGGCGTTGGCGGTGTGGGCGTAAACCCGCTGGTCAACACGCAGTTCACCTATATCGATACGGGCGTCAACCTTGAGATGACTCCGCGCGTCCACGATAACGGGGAGGTTTCCATGCACCTCGATATCGACATCTCGCAGGTGTCCGATTACGTGAACCTGGGCGGGATTTCGCAGCCGGTCATCAGCCAGCGCAAGGCGACCCTCGACGTGCGCATGCGCGACGGGCAGATCAATATGATCGGCGGGCTGATCCAGTTGTCCGATTCTAAAAACGTGACGGGCGTTCCCGGACTGGCTAACATTCCGATTCTGAACCGGCTGTTCACTTCGCTGCAGACCACCCAGAATAAGACCGAGCTTTTGATTTCCATCGTTCCGCACATCGTGCGTGGTCCGGACGTGACGGCGGAGAATCTGAGGGAAGTGTATGCCGGGAACCAGACGAATTACTCGGTTCGCCGCACGCCGCGTCTCGCGCCCGTAACCACCACGGTCACCGTGCCGCTGGATAACAACGTGATGGCTGCGCCGGCTTCGCCAGTGGCGCCAACCGCTGCCCCGATCCCCGTCGGGCCGGCGGCCCGCATCTCTTTCGCTCCGGCGCAATTGGACGCGCAAGCGGGCTCCTCGTTTACGGTCTCGGTCCGCGCCGATGGAGTCACCAATCTGCAGTCGTTCGAATCGCAGATCAAATTCGACCCCAAGGTGCTGAAGATCAATTCGATCACCGCCGGTGACCTGCTGCAGCAAAACGGCGTGTCTCTGGTTCCGCAGCGGAACATTTTGAACGACAGCGGCGATGCCAGCGCGACACTGGCGCGCGATCCGGCCAAGGGCGGAGTCAACGGCTCCGGCTCCCTGCTTACCGTAACGTTTCAGGCGGTGGGCAAAGGCCAGACGATCGTCATTATCCCGAAGACCGTCCTGCATGACTCGGCGGGCGCGGCCGTTAACGCGGGCAGCGGTCCTCTGACGGTCACCGTGAAATAGCTTATGTTTTTCGTACGCACGCTTTCGACGCGCGATCGGCGCGCCGGCATGACGCTGGTGGAGTTGATTGTGGCCTGCACCATTCTGATGCTGCTGAGCGGGATGGCGGTCCCCATGGCCCGTTCGCGGATCCGCAAGATCAAAGAGCGCGAGCTGCAATCGGCCTTGCGCGAAATGCGGGCCGCGATCGACAAGTACAAGGATTACGCGGACAGCAATAAACTAGGCCCCCAGAAAGTGGACGGGTTCGGCTATCCGGAGAGCCTGCAGGCCCTGGTGGAGGGAGTGAAAGGCTCGGGCAAGGCCTCCGATACCAAGATTAAGTTTTTGCGCCGGTTGCCGCGCGACCCGATGACCAACTCAACGGAGTGGGGGGTCCGGAGCATGCAGGATGATCCCAAGAGCAGCGGCGGAGGCGGGCAGAATGTTTTCGATGTACACACCAAGAGCGATCAGAAGGCGGCCGATGGCACCCCTTATGCGGAGTGGTGAACGCCGCCGTTCATTCGGCTTTACGCTCGTCGAGCTGATGATCGTGATGGCGATCATCGTCACGCTCATCGCCATTGCCGTCCCGTATTATCAAAAGTCTCTGATCCGCGCCAAGGAGACGGTTCTTAAGAGCGATCTCTTCACGATGCGGCAAATGATCGATGAGTATAGCTTCGACAAGCAGAAAGCTCCTCAGACTCTGCAGGACCTGGTCTCGGATCACTACATCAATGAGATTCCGAAAGATCCGATGACCGGAAACAACAGCAGTTGGAAGCTGATCATGGAAGATCCGGAACAGAGCGTGAATCAGCAGGAGCCCGGGATCTGGGATGTGCGGAGCGGCTCCGACAAGAATGGGTTGGACGGTACTTCCTACGCGGAGTGGTAGCGGGCCTTTAGAATGGTCAGACACCCTCCACGATGTCGAATACCAAGATCGTAGCCACGCTGGGCCCCGCGACCAACACGCCTGAAATGATCCGCGACATGATCGCGGCGGGCGTCGACGTTTTCCGGCTCAACGCCTCCCATAGCACCCAGTCCGAACACGCTCTCCGCATCCGCATGATCCGCGAGCAGGCTACTGCCGCGAACCGCCATATCGGCATCCTGTTGGATCTTCAAGGTCCCAAAATCCGCCTCGGCAAATTCGAAGGCGGCTCCTGCACCTTGCAGAAAGGGGCGCGGTTCACCATCACCACGCAGACGATCCTGGGCACGTGCGAGCGGGCATCGACGGCTATGCGGATTTTGCGGGAGACGTGAAGCAGGGAAACCGGGTGCTCCTGAACGACGGCGCCGTCGAGTTGCGTGCCGTTGCGGTGCGCGAGAGCGAGGTGGAGTTCGAAGTCGTCGCGGGCGGGACCATCGGGGATAACAAAGGCATCAATTTGCCGGGCGTGAAGGTGAGTGCGCCTTCTCTGACCCAAAAGGATCTGCTCGATCTCGAATTCGCGCTCAGCGAGCAGGTGGACATGATCGCGCTTTCTTTCGTGCGATCGGCCAGGGACGTCGACGCGTTGCGCAAGCAGATCGGCAATCGCGGTCATCGGATTCCGATCATCGCGAAGATTGAAAAGCCGGACGGGGTTGAGAACATCGTCGAGATCGTCGCCGCCGCGGACGGGCTGATGGTCGCCCGAGGTGACCTCGGCGTGGAGATGGACCTGGAGCGCGTGCCGCCCATTCAGAAGTCCATCATCCGGAAAGCGCGGCGCGGCGGGAAGTTTGTGATTACCGCAACGCAGATGCTGGAATCGATGACGGCAAGTCCGGTCCCCACCCGCGCCGAAGTGAGCGACGTGGCCAATGCCATTTACGATGGCACCGATGCAGTGATGCTGTCGGCGGAAACCTCCACCGGGAAATATCCGCTGGAGTCGGTGAGCTACATGAAAAAGATCGCGATCGAAGCCGAAAAATCAATCCGCATGAAGGGCTTCGAGGAGCGCCGCAGGCCCATCCAGACACAGAATACGGCGGAGGTCCTGGCGGATGCGGCTTACAATGCGGCGCGCGCCGCCGGGGTCACGGCTTTGATTGTGTTCACTACCAGCGGATCCAGTGCGCGGCTGATCGCGCGCTTTCGTCCGCCCGTCTGCCTCTATGCCATCACGCCCGAGCCGGAAGTGGCAAGGCGGCTTTCGATCACCTACGGGGTGGTGCCGATTGTGGCGCCGCATGTGGCATCGACGGACGAAATGCTGCTGCAAATGGATCACGTGCTGCTGGAGCGCGGGTTCCTCAAAGCGGACGATCTCGTCGTTTTTGTCGCGGGCCAACCGGTCGGGCGTCCCGGAACCATGAACCTGATGAAAGTGCACCGGCTCGGCGAGGTCAGTGAGATACACTGACGAGGCATGAAGAGCTGGAAGATTTTGATTGGACTGCTGGGACTTGCAATGCTGTCCGGATCTGCGTACGCGCAGGAAACGCGCGTGTTCGAATTGCGCACTTATCACTGCTACCCCGGAAAGCTCGAGACCCTAAAGACGCGTTTTCGGGAACACACCACCAAGATTTTTGAAAAGCACGGAATGACCAACGTCGCCTACTGGACCTTCCAGGATGAGCCCGACAAGAGCAACACCCTGATTTACGTCATCTCGCATGCCAGCCGCGAGCAGGCCAAGAAAAACTGGGCCGAGTTCAGCGCCGACCCGGAGTGGCAGAAGGTCCAGAAAGATTCGGAAGCGAACGGCAAGATCGTGGAGAAGGTCGATTCGGTTTTCCTCGATGCCGCCGATTTTTCACCGATGAAGTAGCGCGCCCAGGCGCTTAAGAGTAGTAGTTCTTATCCCAGGCGTGCTTCCGGACCAGATCGAGAAAGGGTCCGGGCAGCGGTCCCAGCATGGGGGCGCGCACATTCATCTCAACACTGCTGAGCGAGCGCATTCCAGGAATTACGGTAGACACCGCCGGGTGGCTCAGGATGAACCGCAAAGCGATCAGCGGCAGATCGTGCGGCTGGATTTCCAGATCCTCAACCAGCGCGGTTACGTGCTGGGCAACTTCCCGCTTCCGGTCTCCGCGGAAATACATGGCGCGGAAATCTTTGTCGTCGAACGTGGAGTCCTCGGTGATGCGCCCCGTGAGCGCACCTTCGTCAAAGGGAACGCGCGCGATCACGCCGATATTCTTCTCCTGGCACAACGGGAGCAGCGTCGTCTCTGGTGTGCGGTCGAAGACATTGTAGATCACCTGCACCGTGTCGATCAGCCCGGTGTTGATAATGCCGACAGCTGAATCGGGCTGATGATCGTTGATCGACACTCCGAAGAAGCGGACTTTGCCTGCCTTCTTGAGATCCTCAATCGCGCGGCGCCACTCATCGCGCTCGAGCCACTCCGGGTTCCAGACGTGCAGCTGCTGCAGATCAATCACGTCCTGCCCCAAATTTTTCAGACTGCGGTTGGTGCATTCGACGATGTAGTCGTAAGGAAAAACGTCATCGATGCCAACACCCGGCCGCGCGGGCCAGATCTGATTCTTAGGCGGCACTTTGGTGGCGATGTATATCGTTCTCTCTGAGCGGTTGACGATCTCGCCCACGAGCCTTTCGCTATGACCTTCCTCGCCATATGCGAGCGCCGTGTCGATGAAGTTGATGCCGGCATCGATGGAAGCCTGCAGGGCGGCGAGCGATTCGCGATCGGTATGCCCGAACCACATGTTGCCGCCAATGCCCCAGGCCCCATGTCCGATCTCACTGACTTCCAAGTTTGTTCTGCCAAGACGTCGATAGCGCATGTCGTCCCATTATTCCAGCATGCGCGGTCACCGGCTTGTGAGGAAACTTTAGAATGGAGAATATGCGCACTGTTCTCGCGCTGCTCCTGGTGGCCCTGGGCGCCTTTGCGGCGGTTGGAAAGCTCTATTTGAAAGACGGAACGTATCAACTGGTCCGGGAATGGAAACGCGACGGCGATCGGGTCAAGTTCTACAGCACCGAACGCAGCGATTGGGAAGAGATTCCGGCCAGCCTCATCGACTTACGGAAAACGGAAGCGGAGACCGTTGAGACTAAGGCGGCGCTGGTAAATAACGCCAGGATGACCGCCGACGAAGACCGCGCCCTAAAAGAACAGCATGACGAGATTCTGAAGATCCCGCAGGACCCGGGGGTCTACACGCTGGACGACGCCAAAAACCTGACCATCTTCAAGCTGGCCGAAATCAAGGTGCACAACGATAAAGGGCGGAGTCTGTTGAAGCTCGCGGTCCCCATGCCGATCATCGCCGGCAAGGCAACGGTGGAGATGGATGGGGAGCACTCGCCCAACGTGGTGCATGGCGAGCGCCAGGAGTTCTTTCTGCAACTGGAAAAGGAGGAGCGATTCGCAATCGTGCGCCTCACACCTCACCATGGCGTACGGGTAGTAGAACACTTGACGCTCGTGCCCGTCGCGAACGAGACGGGTGAAGAGGTGCAGGAAGTTGCCACTTTCCGGAAACAGTTAACCGATAGCGCGCTCTACAAAATCTGGCCTCAGAAACCGTTCGAGGAGGGCGAGTACGCCGTTATCGAATACACGCCGGGCAAGGTAGAGCCGCGGGTCTGGGATTTTCAGTTCAGGAAGTAAGTCCGGTAGAGCGTGTCCCGCTGCTTGGGGATGAAGCCGGCATCGCGGATCAGGCGGCGCAGCTCTTCTTCGCTTGCGCGATGGTGGGCGCCGGCCGCGGACACGACGTTTTCCTCGATCATGATGCTGCCCACGTCGTTGCCGCCGAAGCGCAGGCCGACCTGGCAGGTTTTCAGTCCCGGCGTCACCCAGGAAGATTGCACATTCAGGATGTTGTCGAGGTAAATGCGCGAGATCGCCAGCGTTTTCAGGTATTCGACCGCCGTGGCTTCCTCTTTGACGAAGCGGCCGAGAGAGGTGTTTTCGCGCTGAAAGCTCCACGGGATAAAGGCGGTGAAGCCGCCGGTGTCTTCCTGGATCTGGCGCACCAGTTCGAAGTGATTCATGCGCTGCTCGATCGTTTCGCCGCACCCGAACATCATGGTCGCCGTCGTTCGCATGCCGAGATGCATGGGCGGTTCGATGCACATCCACCCACTCCTGGACGCCGCATTTGAGGCGGCTGATGCGGTACCGCACGGCATCGTCGAGGATCTCCGCGCCGCCGCCGGGAATGGAATCGAGACCGGCATCGCGCAGGCGGGCGATGGTGTCTCGCAAAGAGATGCCGCTGACTTCCGCGATATTCCATGATCTCCGGCGCTGAAAAGCAATGAGTCCAGATGTTGAAGCGCTGCTTAATCGCGCGCAGCAGGTCTTCGTACCATTCAATTTTCAGATCGGGGTGCAAGCCGCCCTGCATCAGAATGCCGGTTCCGCCCAGATCGATGGTCTCCTGGATCTTGTCGAAGATCACCTCGTGCGGAAGCGATGTACCTTCCTCATGACCGGGCGGGCGGTAGAACGCGCAAAAGCTGCAGTACTCGGTGCAGAAATTGGTGTAGTTGATATTGCGATCGATGATGTAGCTGACGACGCCGCCAGGGTGCAGCTTGCGGCGGATCGCATCGGCTTCCATGCCGATCCCGATCAGGTCGTCCGATTCGAACATCTCCCGGGCTTGCTCGCGCGTGATCATGGGGCTGACTACCAGTTTAGATGCCGGTGAAGGGGAAACGCGTCATCGGCGCATCACGGACATCAACCTAAAGCCGGACCAGGACAGACTCAGGATGAAAACCAGAAGGCTGACGCTGATCACAGCGAGCCGCCGCGGGGGAGAGAGGTAACGGGCAACGTCAGGCTCTCGGGCAAATTCGACCGAAGCGTCAAAAGCGATTTCACTTGGCTGGTCGTTGTCGTTGATGACGAGAATGTTGTAATCGCCTTTCTCCGGGAGCGCGGCCCGAAAATCGAGCTTCTGACGGTGCTCCAGCTTCAGAAGCGGCTGAGGGGATCGCCCGCGCACGAACTCGGCAAGCGCCGTCTGAGTGAGGAGCTCGATGGTTACGGGTGCGCCGCCGGCCACTTCAGCGTCACAGATCAGGGTTGCGGGCCAGTTCGCGATGCGAGCGGGAACGTAGCGGTAATCATGCGGCGGAACACGGAAGTTTTCTGTAGCCAGGGAGTGTGTAACCGGGAGGGAAACCGCAGCCAGCGCAAGCAGAACGGCGAACAATCATCTCTCCTGATACACGATTTTACCGTCCAGCACCGTCATTACGACTTGCGCCTTCCAGACGCGCTCAGGCGCAACCTGCATGATGTCGTCCGAAAGCATGACGAAGTCGGCCAGCTTGCCGGGCGTGATGGACCCCTTACGATCTTCTTCGAAAGCCGCGTAGGCGCCATCGATGGTCCAGCTGCGGAGAGCTTCGGCGCGGGTAAGCCGCTGCTCCGGAAACCAGCCGCCCGGGGGATTCCCGTTGTGGTCCTGGCGGGTGATGGCGGAGTAAAAGCCCCAGATCGGGTTAGGATTCTCCACCGGGAAGTCCGATCCGAAGGGAAGATGCACGCCGAGTTTGTGAAACGTCTGCCAGGCATAGGCGCCCTGAATGCGCGAAGCGCCTACCCGCGTGGCCGCCCACGGCATGTCGCTGGTGGCGTGCGTGGGCTGCATCGAGGCCAAAATCGAGAGATCGGCGAAGCGTGCGAAATCTTCAGGCGCGACGATCTGGGCGTGCTCAACGCGAAATCGCAGGTTATTCTTACCATCCACTTTGGCCTCCTGAAAAGCGGCCGCATACGCTTCGAGAACGGTGCGGTTGGCACGGTCGCCGATGGCGTGAGTGTTCACCTGGAAGCCGGCGGCGATGGCTTCGCGCGCGGTCCTCTCGATAAATGGCCGGTCGAGAATCAGCAGCCCGCGATTCGACGGGTCGTCGGTGTAAGGGTCCAGCATGGCCGCGCCCCGGGAACCCAGCGCGCCGTCGGCAATGAGCTTGAGGCTGCGAACGGTGAGGAAATCGCCGATTTCCGGGCCTTTCGCCCGATACTCGTTCCAAAGGCGAGCGGCTCCAGGGACGGCGATCATCGCGTAAATACGCAACGGCAGGGCGCCGCGCGCGATCAGGTTCCGGTAGGCCTCTAACGTTTCCCGGTCGATTCCCGCGTCATGGATCGTGGTCAGTCCCAGGCGCGAACAGAGTTTGGCCGCGCGTTCCAGATCCTCCTCTCGTTGCGCAGGATTGTGGACCGGAACGTGATTTTCGACTAATGGCCGGGCACGGTCGATCAGGACTCCGGTCAGTCCGCGCTCATTGCGTTCCAGTTTCCCGCCGGGAGGGTCACTGGTTTGCGCGTTCAGGCCGGCCTCGGCGAGCGCTCGCGTGTTTACCCAGATGGCGTGGCCGTCGACGCGCGAAAGCAGGACGGGGTTGGCCGGAGCGGCCCGGTCCAGAGAATCCCTGGCCGGAAACACTCGTGGTTCCCAAAGATTCTGATCCCAGCCGTTCCCGATGATCCATTCGCCCGGTTTCTTCGAGTGGGCCGCTTCGGCGACTCTGGCGGCGATCTGTGCTTCGGATGTCAAACCGCGCAGGTCCAACGTGGCGAGGCTCGCGCCAAGTGCGGAGAGGTGCCCATGCGAATCGATGAAGCCGGGCACGATGGCCTTGCCCTGCGCGTCGATCCGGCGCGTTGACGCTCCGGCAAACTCCTCGACGCGATCGCCGACTCCGAGTATTCGATTTCCGCGAACCGCGATCGCAGTCGCCGACGGCCGCTTGGGATCTACTGTATAAACGTGCGCGTTCGTGATCACAAAGTCCGCGGTTTGGCCGAAGGAAACGTAACTCCAGACCGTCATACAGAGTGAAAGGCGAAGCATTTGATCAGCGTACAATGAGTATGGATATGGGTCACGCACTTACGATGGACCGCACCTTTGAGCAGCCCGCGTGGAAAAACCTGCTTAACTGGACCGCCGCCATCCTGATTGCGATTGTCTTCTTGGCCGCGGGTCTTTTTCACATTCTGGATCCATTTGGCGCAGCGGTCTTGATGACGAATCTTAAACTGCCGCAGGCCATCAGCATCCCTTTTGCGATTGGGCTGGGAACGGTGGAAACGTTTACGGGACTCTTGTTTCTGATTCCTCGCTACCGTAAGTGGGCGTCGTACCTCGGTGTTGCCCTGCTGCTCGCGTTCATGGCTTATATCGGCTACTTCTATAACGATCTGCGCGGCGCCGATTGCAGTTGCTTTCCGTGGGTAAAACGCGCGGTGAGCCCGGCGTTTTTTGTGGAAGATGCGGTGATGCTGGCACTCGCGATCATGGCGGGAATGTGGACCGTCACCACGACACGGCTGCGCTTGCCCGCGCTGTTACTGGGGATCGTCGCCGTTTTTGCGCTGGTGTCGTTCGGAGTGGCGACTGCGCGGCAATCGGGTACTAAGGCTCCGGACACCGTTACCGTGGACGGAAAAGCATACTCCATCGCCACCGGGAAGGTGTTTATCTACTTCTACGATCCGGAGTGCATGTATTGCGTGGAAGCCGGTGAACGCATGTCCAAGCTGAACTGGGGCGATACCAGGTTTGTGGGCCAACCCATCGTAAATCCGCAATTCGCTCCCGCCTTTATGGAACGGACCGGGCTGAAGGGTGTGACCGCCAGCAACTTCGACACGCTCGGAAAGATCTTTGCGTTTAAGCGCAAGCCGGCGGGAGTGGCCATCGAGAACGGCCGCCAGGTCGCCGCGTTGACGCAATTTGCCGCCCCGGAGCCCGTGCCGACCCTGCGGAAGTTGGGCTTCGCAAAGTAAATCTCGCGCCGCATGGGCGTGTCATCTCTGCCCTCGGCTGTATCGCTCGGAAACAACGGTCCATCGCTCGCATGCCCACTGCCTACCTTCCGCTCCTCGCTTTTCTTGTAGTTGCAACCGCTTTCCCGCTGGCAACGCTCTTGCTTGCAAGTATGCTGCGCCCCTCGGCACCGTCGAAGACCAAACTGGAGGCTTATGAGTGTGGGATTCCGGCGGTGTCGAGTGCGCGCGGGCGCTTCGGCGTTCATTATTACGTGGTCGCGATACTGTTTGTGATCTTCGATGTGGAAACGATTTTTCTGGTTCCGTGGGCGGTGCGCTACAAAGCGCTCGGCTGGTTCGGAATCAGCGAAGCCGGAGTTTTTCTCGCCATCCTCTTAGTTGGTTATCTGTGGGCTTACAAAAAAGGTGTGTTCGACTCGATATGAAATCCATCCATAAGTTCGTTGTCTTCTTAGTTTCTGGTTTTTCCCTGGTGCCGGCAGGACTGGCTCAGACCGCATTGCCGATGATGCGGCTCAGTACGGCGGCGGTCTCCGCGATGAATGTGACGGCGGGCACCAATCCGACGCCGCAAACCATCCAGATCTTCAACGCGGGCGGCGGGACCTTGAGCCCGGCGGTATCGAGCAGTGCCACGTGGCTGCAAGGTTCCGTCGGGGCGGCGGTGGCGTGCACGTCTCCGTTTGCGGGAACCTGTCTTCCACTCACCGTTACCTACAATACGGCGGCGTTGGCGGCGGGCACCTACACCGGGTTCCTCTCGGTGTCGGATCCCAATGCGGTGGATTCGCCGCAGACGGTTTCCGTAACGGTGACCATCCTGGGATATGGCGCGCCGGCCGGTCTCACTTTGTTTACGGCTCCCGGCGGCACCGCGACCGCGACGGTCAACACGCATGCCATGGTGACTGCGCAGGCCAGTACGGCAACGGGCGGCAATTGGCTCACGGTGTCGTTAAGCGGCAGCGGCAGCTATTCGTTCTATTACCCCTATCAGGTGAAGGCAACCGCGCAACCCGGGCAAGGGCCGGGCGCGTACTCCGGAAGCGTGCAAATCAGCGGCTCCAACACAGCGAGCGATAACGCCACCATACCCGTGACCTTGAACGTCACGACCTCACCGATTGCGCAGGTCACGCCAGCCGCCATCTCGTTGATCGCGGGAACGGGCGGCCAGGCGAGCCAGACACTCAGCGTCGCCAACGCGGGTCAAGGCGCACTGACGCTCTCCGGCGCAACGCCCACGGTCACCACCGGCACCGGATGGCTGACCGCAACCGTCACGGCGAGCACCGTCACCGTCACCGCGAACACGGCGGGACTGCAACCCGGCGGTTACCAGGGTTCCGTCGCTCTGGCTACCAACGCCGCCAACAATGCCTCTTTAACCATTCCCGTGAGTCTGTTCGTCACCGCGCAATCGGGCCCGGTAATTGGATTCGGTGGAATCGTCGACAACACCGGCCAGCCGCGTCTCGCTCCCGGCGACATCGGGGTGATTTACGGGACGCAGCTGCTGACCGGGAGCGCCGCGCCCGCGGTGGCGTTGCCCCTGGCCACGACTCTTGGCAACGTCCAAGTGTTAGTCAACGGTGTCGCGGCACCGCTCTACTACGCGGCCGGTGGCCAGATCGATTTCCAGGTCCCCTACGAAACCGCACCTGGCACGGCCATCATTCAGGTGGTGAATAACGGGACGGCTGGTAACAAGGTATCGGCGACGATTGTCGCGCGCGCCCCCGAAATTCTGCTGACCGGCGGCGTCGGATCCGCGCCCATCGTCGTGGACTATACGACGGGAGCACTGCTCCAGCAAGGCGTGTTCGCGCACGCGGGCGATACGCTCGTGGTTTACGCCATCGGGCTGGGGCAAACCAGTCCGGCGGCGACGGATGGAGCAGCGGCGACTTCGAGCCCGTTGGAAGCGATCGGTCCTCCCATATCCGCCACTCTAACCGGCTCCACACCGTTCTCGCCAAGCGCCGTCGTGACGCCTTTGTTTGTGGGCTTGACGCCGGGGTTTGCGGGGCTTTACCAGATCAATCTCACCATTCCGGCCACCTTCCCAGTTCCAGCCGGTAACCTGGTAACACTTTCGCTGAACATCAACGGAGTGAACTCCGCGCCCGTGCAGTTCTCGATGCAGTAAATCGTTTAGGGGCGGCTGAAGATAGGGGCTATGGCTACCAAGCCTAGCCCCACGGCGAAGGCCGCGAGCATAATGGCGATCAGGCCCCGAACGCGCGAATTGGCCCCCGCGAATTCCTTCCAGTACAGCAATCCCCAAAGAATCCCGACCATAGTGGCGCCCTGCCCGATGACATAACTCACGGCAGGCCCCACCCGCGCCTCGCCTTGGGCGCTGGCGGCTACGAAATTGGCGATCGCGCCGATTCCCCAGATCACTCCGCCCAAGATTCCGAGCAGGTGCTGCTTCCGGTTGCCCTTAAAGTAGGCGAAGATGTCGATGGGCGGGCCTTCCACCGGCAGGTTCATAAAGAACAGGTTGAACACGAAGGTGGAAAGGAACACGCCGAGGGCAAAAATGAGCCCGATGGCGTAGGGCCCGAGTCCCGCCTCGTTGGTGCGATCCCGGTAAGCTCCGAGTTGCACAATGGGGAAGAAGAGGCCCATCAACACACCGCTGGCAAGACTGATCAGAAGGCCCTTGAGCCCGACTTGCTTCACGGTGGTGCGCGTCGTTCCGGCGCGGATGGCCTGATCCAGCTTTTGCTCCGCAAAGGCGCGGTGCGCCAGTGCCGTTACAATCACGGCGGCGGTGATCAGGGCCGCTCCCGCAAACAGAAGGACAGGATTACCACTCGGGTCGATGGCATAGTTGAGCACGACGCCGATAATCAAGGCCAACCCGATCGCGATCGGGAATGCCACAGCCAGTCCGGCTACTGAGATCGCGGCTACCAAAAGCATATTGGCGAGGTTAAAGACCACGCCACCGGCGAACGCGTACAAGTCCTGCCGCTTACCGGATTTCAGGATGTCGTCGAGGGTGGCAAAGCCGTCGTAGCCCAGGGTTCCGAAGGTGAATGCGAGGACCACGGCGATTAAGAGGAGCCCCGCCGAATAATCGTAATAGAAAAGCTCAAAACGCCACTTCCCGGTGAGTTTTTGAGTATTGGCCCACGATCCCCAACAGATCATCGAGAGCAACATCAGAAGGAGGGCGGCGAGATATGTCGAAGGAAGGAGCATGTTTGGCTGTTGAGCGAGAGTACAACGGACCGCCGCAGCGGCGCAAGGGTGAGCCAAACCGAAAACTCCGCCTGTGCGAGGTCGGTGACTCACACAGGCGGAGGATTACGCGGACGACGAGGAGTAGGCTAGTTGGTCCCGGTGCCTGGGAAGACGCCCATCATGGTGAGGGTGTCGCCCGCGACGATGAGAGCTTGAACCTGGGCCTGCGTAAAAGGACCGAGTCCAAGGGTGTCGCTCAGATAGTTCGTTGTGGCGGGCTGATAGAGCAGTCCATGAATTTGGCCGTTGATCGTCCCACGTCCAACCAGGTCGATATTTCCGGCCGATGCCTGGGACTGTAACAAATTCCACGCGGTTTGAGCGGATGAGGAGGTTACGTTTTGGGCATTGAGCGTGTGGGCGTATCCGACCGCGGGCGCCGTTCCCGTGTCGAAACACATCAGGTACGCAGTCATGTCGCGCTTTTGAGTGGCACTGTAAAGCGTAAAGGCGGGACTCGTGAAAAAGAGAGGGATGGTGGCCAGGTGTCCATCGTGAAGCATTCCAAAGCCGTCAACGGAGGTCGGACCAGCCTCATTGAATAAGAGCTTCTGATAAATATTCCGCAGATGCGGTGTTTTCAGGGGCTGAGGCCGAAAATCCACCGGATCGATCAAGAGGTTGGATCCCGGACCATTGCCCGGACTTGTAGAATGGCAGCCGGTGCAAGTCTTTTTCCCAGCCGCAAGGTTTGTCAGGACCAGGTTGTCGAAATCGAGAATGCCCTGGTTCGGATTGCCGCCCTGGAAGGTGGCGGGCATGGTGCGATCGAGGTTCTCGTTCGGATTCGGCTGGAACAGGATGGTATTGACGAAGTTGGTGTACGCCGTCATGTCGTTGGTCGACAGCTCCGAACCTCCCAGCAGGCTGCTGAAAGCCGGATTGAAGGCCGCGAAGTCGGCGTGATCTCCTCTCCAGTGATAGGGGGCCAGATTGGCCAGACCGCGGAAGGTCTGGGTCGTCATCGGACCCTTCATCGGATGGAAGGTGATGGTCTGGCCGTTCTGCACGACCGTCTGCATGTTGCCCCCGGGATCGCCCAGGTTCCAGGCGAGATGGTCGATGTCCCCATCGACGTGGCAACTCGCGCAGGAGCCCGTTCCGTTACCTGAAAGTTTCGCGTCGTACAGGAAGCCGCGGCCGTTTTTGATCGCCGCCGGCGTGGGATCCGTGCCGACAGGGATTTCACCGGTAACGGCTTTCTGGGTCGTGTCGATGATCGAGATCGTATTGGAAATCCGGTTTAAGACATAGAGCTTCTGCGCCGCCGCATTCAAAGCCAGCGCGCGCGGCCCCCGCTTATGGGCCGGGTCAGCGTTCGGGCCCGAACCCGAAGGCTGCGACACTTCGACAAAGGACATCACGCTTCCGTTGGTGTCGACCCAAGCGATCCGGTCGGTACCGAAGGCCGCCACGTACATGAAGGCGCCACTCGGATCAAAGACGATCCCGGTCGGCTCGGCCAGTGCCATCCCCAAAGCAGCCTGATTGGGAAGCAGCGAGTAGTTCAGGTTCGGATTCAGATCGTAAGCCGTCACCGTTCCGGTCGCTACCTGAACTTTGGTAATGCGGTTATTCACGAAATGGCCGCGCACCTTCGGCTCAAACGCGATGATGTTCAAGGCGTCCATGTTGCCGACGAACAGATCCCCATTAACGGGATTCACTGCCAACGCCTGGTTGATGGTGCCCAATGACGAGTAATAACCGGCGACAGTCGTTGTTGCGCCGGTGTTCAGACTGACGATGCCGTTAGCCGAAATCGTGTACTTGAGTTTTGGCGCCCAGGCCGGGTCGGTGGACGAAACGATCAGGCCGACCTGGGGAGCGGGCGGTAGAACCGGATTCGTCGGAGGCGGTGGCGGTGGAGCGGTTTTTGAAGAAATGAGTGTCGTCTTATTACCCGCAATCGCGAAGAGCGCATACAGGAGCTTGCCGTCAGGACTGACCGCCAGCGCACGCGGACTACCGCCGAAAACCGGGATCGTCTGCGTGATTTTGAAGGTGCTCGTGCCGACAACGGCGATGGCGTTGTTGCGAGCCAGGCTGATATACGCGTTCCCTCCGGCAAAAACCACGTCGACGGGCTCATCTTTGACGGGGATGGTCTGGGTAACAAAACCCTTCGAAACCGAGACGATACTGACGTTATCGGAGACCTGACTCACCACCCAAACCTGATCGTTCGTCAACGCATTCACGGAGGTAGGCTCGATACCCACCGGAATCTCCTTCAGAAGCTTGGGGCTGGCCGCACTGGTCACGTCGAAAACCGAAAGCGTTCCGTTCGGGGTATTCGCAACGAACAGGCGTGTTCCATCAGGAGACAAACGGATCGGGTTTGTGACAAAGGATTCGAAGTTGGCAAAGCCGGCGGCTTGCGAGAGGTTCCCCGGCGCACCTTGGACTGCGGAGCTTATTGTCGAAGCTGCGAGCAGGTTGAATAAAACGAAATGGAGGAGAGTTCGAGGAATGTGAGAGTTTCGACGGGCTTGTTGAAGGTTTTGTGACAATGCTTCGCCCCTTAGTTGAGGCCTAAGAGGCTATCATGAATTCACCTGTCAAACAATCCAGGACTTAGAGCAAAGGTCGGAAATATACCCCAGAGGGACGAACAAAAAAAAGGAGCTGAGACGACTCCGGAGTGCGCGATTGGCGCAACGCTGGAGTAACTCAGCTCCCTGACGAAGCAGACTAAGGTTAGTTCGTACCGGTGCCCGGGTAAACTCCCATGACATTCATGGTGTCGCCGGCAGCGATCAGAGCCTGTAACTGAGCCTGGGTGTAAGGACCAAGGCCGACGGTGTCACTGGTATAAGTTTTGGACGCAGCCTGATAAAGCAAGCCATGAAGTTGGCCCTTGAGGGTGCCGCGGCCGATCAGGTCGACATTGCCCGCGGCGGCTTGCGCTTCGAGCGTATTCCAATCGGACTGGACGGACGGTGACTTAATATTCTGAGGAGTCAGCGTGCGGGTGTAACCAACCGCGGGCGCCGTCCCCGTGTCGAAGCACATCAGGTACGCGGCAATATCGAGAGCCTGCGTTGCGCTATAACCCTGGAACGCCTTCCCTTTGAAGAAGTCCGCGAGACTGGTCAGAAAGCCATCGTGGTTCAATCCGAAGCCATCGATGGAGGTGGGCCCCGCCTGGTTAAAGAGAAGCCTCTGATAGACGCTCCGAAGGTGCGGGTTTTTCAAAGGCTGCGGAAAGAAGTCAGGGACATCGATGACAAGGTTCGTTCCCGGGCCGAAGCCGGGGCTGGCCAGATGACAGCTATTGCAGGTATGCAGTCCGCTTTTCACATTTGTGAGAACCAGCGTGTCGAAATCCGTGCTGCCCTGGTTCGGATTGCCGCCCTGGAAGGTGGCGGGCATGGTGCGATCGAGGTTCTCGTTCGGATTCGGCTGGAACAGGATGGTATTGACGAAGTTGGTGTACGCCGTCATGTCGTTGGTCGACAGCTCCGAACCTCCCAGCAGGCTGCTGAAAGCCGGATTGAAGGCCGCGAAGTCGGCGTGATCTCCTCTCCAGTGATAGGGGGCCAGATTAGCCAGACCGCGGAAGGTCTGGGTCGTCATCGGACCCTTCATCGGATGGAAGGTGATGGTCTGGCCGTTCTGCACGACCGTCTGCATGTTGCCCCCGGGATCGCCCAGGTTCCAGGCGAGATGGTCGATGTCCCCATCGACGTGGCAACTCGCGCAGGAGCCCGTTCCGTTACCTGAAAGTTTCGCGTCGTACAGGAAGCCGCGGCCGTTTTTGATCGCCGCCGGCGTGGGATCCGTGCCGACCGCGATTTCACCGGCAACGGCTTTCTGGGTCGTGTCGATGATCGAGATCGTATTCGAGATCCGGTTCAAAACATACAGCTTCTGCGCCGCCGCATTCAAGGCCAGTGCGCGCGGACCACGCTTGTTGGCCGGATCGGCGTTCGGGCCCGAACCCGAGGGCTGGGACACTTCGACGAAGGACATCACGTTTCCGTTGGTATCCACCCAAGCTACCCGATCGGTACCGAACGCCGCCACGTACATGAACGCGCCGCTGGGATCGAAGGCGATGCCGGTTGGCTCGGCCAGCGCCATTCCCAAAGCGGCCTGATTGGGAAGCAGCGAGTAGTTCAGGTTCGGATTCAGATCGTAAGCCGTCACCGTTCCGGTCGCTACCTGAACTTTGGTAATGCGGTTATTCACGAAATGGCCGCGCACCTTCGGCTCAAACGCGATAATGTTCAAGGCGTCCATGTTGCCGACGAACAGATCCCCAGTGGCGGGGTTGACTGCCAATGCCTGGTTGATGGTGCCCAATGACGAGTAATAGTTACGAACCGCTGGCGTCGATCCGGTGCTTAGGGCGACAATTCCGTTCGCCGGCATTGTGTATGGCAGGTGGGGCGCCCACGCCGGGTCGGTGGAGGACACGATCAGGCTGACCCGGGGAGCGGGCGGTAGAAGCGGATTGGTCGGAGGCGGCGGTGGAGGCGCCTGCTTGACCGGGATCAACGTCGTCTTATTCCCGGCAATGGTGAAGAGAGCGTACACCTCTTTGCCATCCGGGCTGACCGCCAAGGCGCGCGGACTGCCGCCAAACACCGGAATCGTTGCGACGGTCTGCAGCGTTGAGACGCTCACCACGGCGATCGCGTTGTTGCGAGCCAGGCTGATAAACGCGTTCCCTCCGGCAAACACCACGTCCACCGGTTCATCCTTGAGGTGGAGCGTCTCCATGACAAAACCCTTCGAAACAGACACGATACTCACGCTGTCGGAGACCTGGTTGACGACCCAGACCTGATCATTCGTCAGAGCGTTTACGGAGGTCGGCTCGATCCCAACCGGAATTTCCTTTAGAAGCTTCGGGCTGGCCGCGTTGGTTACGTCGAAGACTGAGACGCTCGAGTTCGGTGTGTTGGCGACGAACAT
Source organism: Bryobacterales bacterium (assembly GCA_963814235.1). GTDB lineage: Bacteria > Acidobacteriota > Terriglobia > Bryobacterales > Bryobacteraceae > Bog-113. The sequence continues at coordinate 64,902 of CAWFCA010000007.1, forward strand.
TCGTGTTCCGTCGGGTGACAGCCGGATCGGGTTGGTTACGAATGATTCGAAATTTGCAAAACCCGCCGAAGAAGAAGAGTTCCCGTTTGATCGCGGGGCAACATTCTGTGTTGCTGGAGCGGCGATCAGGGTAGACAGGAAGAAACTGCTAAGAACTGCATAGGTCTGAGTGTTTCGGATAACTTTGGATACTTTCGGTGACAATTTGTTCGACTCCCAGCCGCTGTTTCCCAACTTTGGACTCTTCCGTCACACAGAGCCATACTCTATGCCGAAAGCCGGAAGAAAAGATTGCTTGCGGCCAAACAGCAAACGTTTCATTCCTGACCGAAGTCTTTACCTTAAACTAAGGTATTTACCCGAGAGCCCGAAGGTTAACACTACGGGCCTTTCTAATACAAGTCAGGAGCGTAAAGATTCGTCTTAACTTTAGATTCTCGCCGGAAAAACCCCTCAACGGCGAGAGCAGCCCACACCCGACGAGCAGTGATGCCGATGAGTAAACCGCGGACGGAGTCCAGCAAAACAGTTGATAAGTGAGTTTATAAGTTGCTCATGAAAATATCCTGAAAACCCCGTTAATTCTCATAGAATACTTTCATTGATAATTCACATCGGTGGCGCAATTGCCGCCGCGGGTACGACAGCCCAGTCCGCCCGGTTCCCTGAACGACGGTGAAATTTGTTCTACTCCCGGCCGCCGATTTTAAACCTGAAAGATCAGGTAAATTTCAGTAAGGGCGTTTTAGGAACTTCACAAGGCTCATGCCTTCAACACGCCGTCAGTTTGCCGCGGTACCCTTTTCCCGTGAGAAGTCTTCCCGCACTGCTTGCACTAAGCATCTGCACAATCGCGAGCGGGGATTCACTCGCGCAGACAGCCGGCGTGCAAGGCCAGGTTACGGACAGTTCCGGCGCGGTCGTGCCGAACGCAACGGTGGCGGCAACCGACGCCTCCGGGACAGCCCAATCCACCCGGACGGATTCCGGAGGGCACTATACGATCCGCGGCTTAAAACCAGGACCATACGCGCTACGGGCGTTTTCCACCGATCTTTCCACACCGCATGCGGCCCGGGTAGTGCTGCGGCCGGGATCCCAGAATCTGGACTTGCGGATGGACGTTACCGGCACCTCGCAACAGCTCACCGTGAGCGAAGGCGCTGATCCCGCGGTCAGCCTCGAGTCCTCCAACAACGCGGGCGCTCTGGTGCTGCGGGGAGAAGAGTTGGACGCGCTCTCCGATAACCCCGACGATCTGCAGGCCGACTTGCAGGCTCTGGCCGGCCCCTCTGCGGGACCGAGCGGCGGCTCACTCTTTATCGATGGATTCACCGGCGGAGAGATCCCGCCGAAGCAGTCGATCCGGGAAGTACGCGTCAACCAGGATCCGTTTTCCGCGGAATACGACAAGCTCGGCTACGGCCGCATCGAGATCTTTACAAAGCCCGGCTCAGGCGCGTATCACGGAACGGTGGACTATAACCTGGGCACAGACGTCTGGAATGCGCGCAACCCGTACTCAGGCCGGAAAGCGCCGCTGTTACTGAACGAATTCGAAGGGGGCGCGGGTGGCCCGCTCAATCGGCGTGCCTCGTTCACCCTCGATGCTCAAAGGAACACGGTAGACAACGGTTCCATCGTGAACGCGGTGACGCTCGATCCGGGAACCCTTGCCGTTCAGCCCTTTAGCGATGTATTCAAGACGCTCCAGCGTTATACCCGCGCGACGCCTCGCATTGACTACCAATTGAGCGACAAGCAAACACTGTCGCTGCGGTATGGATTCACGCATGGCGACATTGACGGGGCCGGGATCGGCAGCTTCGATCTTTTGTCGCGCGGCTATCGCACCACGTTTACCAACCAGACGGTCCAGGTCACCGAGACTGCGGTGCTGGGATCCGCGGTAAACGATATCCGGTTCCAGTACTACCGGAATGCAAATCGTATGATTGCCTCCTCGCTGAGCCCCGTGATCCAGGTGCTCGGTTCGTTCACGGGCGGCGGCTCGCAACTCGGCCACTCGGCGGACGCCCAGGACAGCTTTGAATTGCAGGATTATGCTTCCGCGATTCACGGAGCCCACAACTGGCGGTTCGGGACGCGCATACGCGCTCAGCAGGATGCCAGCGTCTCGCCGGTCGATTTCAACGGCACCTATACATTTAGTGGAGGTGCGGCACCCGTTCTGGACGCGTCCTATCAGCCCGCCGGAGTGGCCATGCAGCCGATCACTTCAATCGAGCGCTACCGGCGGACGCTTCTCCTGGAGCGACTGGGCGATTCCCCGGCGCAGATTCGCGCTGCGGGCGGAGGCGCGTCGCAGTTCAGCATCAGCCAGGGCCGGCCGGACCTGGCAGTCTCGCAGATCGATCTTGCCTTCTTTGCAGGCGACACCTGGCGCTTGCGCCCCAACCTGACCCTCGCCTACGGCCTGCGCTACGAAACGCAGACCAATATGCACGACTGGAAGGACCTGGCGCCCCGCATTTCCGTCGCCTGGTCGCCGCGCAGCGCGGTCGAAAACCGCATGACCGTGATTCGGGCCGGCCTCGGGGTGTTCTACGACCGGTTTGCGCTCGCCAACACGCTCACCGCGGAGCGCTTCAACGGTATCGTGCAACAGCAATATGTGATCTCAAATCCGGACACCTTTCCTAACTTGCCGTCCCCGGCGGAACTTGCCGCCAGCCGGACGCCCCAGATCACCGACCAGCTTGCCGCCGACTTGCGGGCGCCCTCGATCCTGCAAGCCGCCCTAACCCTGGAACGTCAACTCCGCAAAGGGACCACGCTGGCGGTCACGTATACGAACTCGCGAGGGACCCACCTGCTTCGCTCGCGCGACGTCAATGCGCCGCTTCCCGCGAGCAGGTTGCTTCCCGATGGCGCGGGAACCGGTCCGGTGTTCCTGATTGAATCCTCCGGCATTTACAACCAGAACCAGCTAATCGCCAACGTGAACACAAAGCTCGGATCCAGTTTGTCGCTGTTCGGCTTCTACGTCTTAAACCGCGCGCGAAGCAATACCGACGGCGTCAGCACCGCGCCCGCCAACCCGTACAACTTCCGGGGCGAGTATGGCCCGGCAGCCACCGACATTCGCAACCGCTTCACCCTCGGCGGCTCCATTCAGGCGCGCTGGCATATACGGCTTAGCCCATTCGTAATCCTGCAAAGCGGCGCTCCCTTCAACATCACGTCGGGAAACGATCTATTCGGAACCTCTCTGTTCAATGCGCGCCCGGGGTTTGCGTCCGGGGCCACGCAACCTGGACTGGTGGCCACGCGCTATGGTCTCCTGGATCCTAATCCCGCGCCCGGCGAGCAGATCGTGCCCCGGAACTACGGGCGCGGTCCGGCGCAGTTCACGGTAAACCTGAGGCTCTCGAAGACGATCGGATTCGGCCGTGAACGCGACGGCGCGGGTCCAGCCCCGGCGCCTTCGCTTTCGGCGGGACAGCGAGTAAGCGTGGCCACCAGCGGGCAGGGGTTGGGCCGGCTCATGGGGTCGTCATCCACCCCCCGGCGATATAACCTGATTTTGAGCCTCTCCGCCCGAAACCTGCTCAACCACCTCAATCCGGGGCCGATCATCGGAGACATCACTTCTCCGCTGTTCGGTCGAGCCAACCAGATCGCGGGTGGACCGAACGGCGAGGGCTTCTCTGAAAACGCGAGCAATCGCAGGTTGGAGATGCAGGTTCGCCTGCAGTTTTAGCGGCTGCCGTTGAGAGCCTCGCGGGTCGCCAGAAGGGTGGATTCGAGCGACCCCCGCGGCATTTTCTGGATCATAGGATTTACGGCCCACGCCAAGCTCGCCGGCACATCCCGGGAGAGAGACAGCGTGCGCGACTCGGCCAATACTCCTCCTGCCCGCTCCTCCAGGCTCCAGTAGGCGTAAAAGCGCCAGAGATAACCATGTCCTTCGTCGGGCGAGAATTCCCGGCCGCGTGCGAAAGGACTGAGGTTGATTTCAGCAAGATGGATGGCATGTGCCACGCACGTCCATTTACCGGGAGCCGCCTGTTCGTAGTGGGCGCTCTGCTCCATGTTGAAACTGACCGGGATGACGCCTTTTTGCTCCAGGCGCCAGAAGCCCGTCACATCGCCGCCGCTGCGGCGAATCACCCGCGAGTCGGCAACCTGCGGGTAAATCTTCCGGTGAGCGTCGAAATCCTGAAGCAAAGCAAGCACACGACCCATGCTCGTATGCGGAAAGAAGACCGACCCCGTCCAGTCGTGGATGAGCCCGTCCGGGACGGCGACGGGCTCCGTGCCGGAGTTCTGATGAATGACCAAACCTCCGGCGAGAACACGCTGCAGATCGACTGGGGACTCCTCGAGTTGGAGGAACGGCTTTCTGCCCGACCAGCGTTCGCGGAGACCGGCCTCCGCGGTCTTAGAGTAAGCGGTAAAGGCGTTCAACGTCGCGGGCTTGAGCTTGATGACGAACTGCGCGGACAGGCTGGGCGCCAACGTCGCGAGCACTCCCCAGGTCAACAGGGTACGGCCGAACATCACAAGCAACACGCCGGGGCCGCTATTTGCCGCCGCCGGCGGCGCGGGAGCGAGGACGCGGGAGCGCAGTCTTCACCGAGGTCTTCATCAAAATCGCCGCTTCGCCGGCGCGCAGCTGCAACTGCGTGATTCCGGGATCGGTGGTCCCATCCGCTCGGAGCGGGTAGTAGGTCCCTTGTAACGGAATCGGCACGACCGGCCCGTAGGTCGTGAGTTCGGACGGCTTGTTGCCATCGTGAAACACATGCGAGATCACGATCGCGTTCGTGAAATCGCGCCGCCAGAATTCCGGGCAATCGTAAGGCGCCACGCACCCGCTCGGGTTCCCGGATGCGGCCTTGTTTACAAGGTAGGCCGTATCCCGTTGGCCTTTATTCCATCCGTTCGGGTCGGGCGCTCCCAGGTCGACATCCATGGCTGGAAAGTGATTCGCCCAGTAGAAGATATTGCTCGCGCTCGGTACCGGATCGGTCGCCTGGTGACCCATCTCCGCCCACTGCACAACTGTGCCCGCGGGATAGTTCCCGAGGATGGGCGTATAAGTGTGCCAATGATTGGTGCTGTCCTTGAAGGGCTGAATCACATCGTTCCCGATCTTAAACGCATAGCCATAGATGTTGCCCGCCTGAGCGGCCGACGTGGCGACCGTCGTGTTGGTCCAAATCGGTCCGCCCGGAACCGTGATCGCCGCATCGTCATCGAGGAACAGCGCTTTCGATCCATTGGACTGATCCGCCGCGAGCGGTTCCGCCAGAGTCGTGGTCCTAGGAGCCCAATAGTAATATTCGTCCGTATCCAGATACGTCCAGCTAAACGTGTTGTACTGCATTGCCGTGTTGGGATTGGCTTCGATTTGATACGAAGCTAAAAGCGCGATCGGAGTCCGGCTGCCCTGGTCGACGGTCGCGAAAACGCCCCCTTCGGTGAAGCCAAAGTGCTGATTGTCCCAGAGTGCGAGCGAGCGGACCGAACTCAGCGGGTTATTTCCGGGGAGGAACAGATCGGCTTCGGCCAGCGGCATGTTTCCGATGCGCGGGTAGCTTCCGCTGAGCTCGTTGACGGAGAAATCGACCTGCAGCGCGAGTTTCATATCGCTGACGTTCGCCCCCACTCTGAATCCGCTTCCCTGCGACGTGTGCATCTGCGTTCGCATGAACTGGAATTGAGAAAGAATATTGCCGATCCACGAACCCGACTTGAGGTCTGCGAGGCTCTCGATGGGAACCGCGGGACTGGTGATCTGCGGCTGCGTTCCCCCGTCGTCAAATAGCGCGCCGCTATATTTGAATCCTGTCGCGGCGGCGGTTTGCTGCCATTGCCAAAGCAAGTAGGTGGCCCACGTCGGCTTTCCGTTCTGGACGTCGGACGGGTTGCCGAACATGGCGTTGGGCGCCCACATGCCCGTCCCTCTGGCCTGATAACGGAAGCGCGCGGTAGCCTTGGCCGGAGGGTTCGGATTGTACTCGAGATTTCCGAGCCCAACGTTAAGGCGCTCGGGGGCGGAGGCGCTCCAACCCCGGATATTATTGGTCCCCGCGTGCGAGGCCCAGTCGTCCCCATAGACTCTCGCCAGAACTGGCGGGGTCATGGCACCCGCCACGACCGCGCGCACCCAATACTTGGGCCGGGATTTATTCACGATGCCCGGCGCCCAGTCGGCAGGCGGATCGAATTGAATCGCTCCCGAGTCCGTGAGCTGGCTGGTCGAGTCGGAACGGAGCGCAAGCGGCGACCACCCGCCATTCCAATATTGCCAGCTAACCGAACCTCCGGAGCGCGGGCTTTGCAGCGCCACGTTGATCAGATCGAAGGGCTCCGCGTAACCCAGCAGGAGCCGATCCGCAACCGTCGTTTGGTGGGCTCCGTCATAAAGCGTGCCTGTGACATCGAAAGACCCATTGGCCGTTACCGTAAACGCGCCGTTGACCGCCTGGGACGGCGACCCGCTTCCGCCCGTCAAGTAGTTGGTCTGCTCGAAGTAATCGAACTGATCGAGATGCTGCCAGGCCAGCGCGGGGCTCACCGTGTAGTCCTGATTGATATGCAAAAAGAGGTCTTCGGGGTTAGGAAACCCGTTTGCAGTCGCGAAGTCGTGATTGAAGGGATAGACGCCCGGCGCGTAGATGTAAGCACTGTCGATGTACTTCGCCCAGACATTGTTTTGGAGAGAGGAAGAGAGATCCAGCCCGCCATCGATGATGTAGCCGAAATGCCCGGTCAGCCACGAAGCGACCGGGGGTTGGATCGGGAGCGCGATATTGCCCGACGCGTAAGGGACCGCGGTGGCAACTAAGCGTGTAGACGCCGTTTGCTGGTTCTTTGCGGGGCGCGCGAAAAATGCTAAACCCGCCACCAGGAAAACCAGTACCGAAATCCGCATGCTGTACTTAAGTTATAACGCCCGAGCGCACGGACATGGCCGTGATTTGTAACCGGACTCGCGGACTAGCCCGAAGGTGCAATCGCGTCCGGCGGGAGATCCCTCAATTTCCTGTAAACTTGAGGTCGAAGTTCTTTTGATGAGTAGCCCAGCATCGCCCGACCCGTGCGAAGTAAGCGTGGTGATCCCGGCTTATCGCGTTACGGCCTACATTGCCGAAGCGATCGACTCGGTTTTGGCGCAAACGTTCCGCGATTTCGAAATCATCGTTATCAACGACCTCTGTCCCGACACGATCGCGCTCGAGCGGGTTCTCGCGCCCTACCTGTCCACCATCACGTATCTGAAACACGAGAAAAACGCCGGACCATCAGCGGCGAGAAATACCGGAATTCGAGCGGCACGGGGAAAATTCGTCGCCTTTCTGGATGGCGACGACGTTTATGAGCCGGAGTATCTGGCCGTGCAGCTGGAATTCTTCCGGGAGCATCTCGAGGCCGACATGGTCTACGGTAGCTCCCTGATTTTCGGCGACGACCCCTGCGTGGGAATGCCGATTGAGGCGTTCCGTCCATCCGACGGGCCGGTGACGACCGTCAGCCTTTTGGAAGAAAAGGTCACGGTGTTTCTGATGTCGGTGATTCGGCGTGAAATCCTGCTCCGCGCCGGACTCTTCGACGAGCAGATCCGCAAATGTGAGGATTTCGACCTCTGGCTGCGAATGACAAAGCTGGGCGGGCGCATCCTTCATCACTCCCGGCCGATCGCCCGGTACCGTGTGCGCGGGGACAGCGCATCCGCCGATCCAATCGAGATGTGGAGCTACCTGATGCGGGTCGGCGAGAAGTTTGAACGCGAGTGGCCGTTGACCCCCGAGGAAGCTCAGGCTCTTGCGGGCGCGCGGTTGCGGTGGACCGCAGAGAGCGATCTGGAGCGCGGGAAACGCTCCTTCCAACAGGGACGCTATGCGGAGGCTGCGGAACAGGTCCGCAGAGCAAACCTCTACTTCCAGCGCTCAAAACTTGCGGCGGCCTGGGTGGCCTTGAAATGGACGCCTGCTCTGGTAAATCTCGCGGTGGGCTGCCGGAATGCCTTCTTCAGTGCACGGCCGGTGGCGCGTGGCACGCGCTAGCGTCCGGGTGCGCTGCGGATGATGGGCCTCGAACGCAGGAGGCACTTTTTTCGCAACGCGATCGTTCGCAATGCGTTGTCGCTCTATAGCATCCAGGCCGCTACGTATATCCTTCCCTGGTTCACGTTTCCGTATGTCTTCCGCGTGATCGGCCCAGAAAAGTATGGCGCCATTGCGTTCGCGAGCGCCTTGATCTCCTATTTCCAGGCTGTCACCGAGTATGGTTTCAACCTGACTGCGACGCGGGAAGTCTCCATTCACCGTAACGACCCGGCCAAGCTTTCACAGATCTTCTCCGCCACGATGTACGCCAAAGCGATCCTGATGACGGGCAGTTTCGTGGTGCTGACCGCGATCGTTTTCGCGGTGCCACGCTTTCGCGCGGAAGCGCCCCTGTATTTCGTGAGCTTCCTCGTGATCGTTGCGAACTTAGCGTTTCCCGTGTGGCTGTTCCAGGGCCTGGAAAAAATGGAAAGCCTCACCTACCGGGAAGTGGGCGCACGGCTGCTCGGGCTCGCGCCGACCTTTCTTCTGGTCAGAAAACCCTCCGATTACCTGATGGTGGCGGCCATCAACTCCGGGAGCTTGCTGCTGGCCGGCGGCGTCGCATATATCGGATTTAAGAAGACCACGCAAGCCCGTCTGATCCGGGTCAGCTGGGCCGAAATCCGGCGGACCTTCGCGGAAGGGTGGAACGTGTTTCTCTCCACCGCGGCCATTACGCTTTACACCCGGAGCAACACCTTCATCCTGGGCCTGCTGGGAACGCCCGCCGAGGTTGGCTATTTCAGCGCCGCGCAACGGCTGATCGAAGCCGGGAAAGCGCTGGTTTCGCCGCTCACGACGGCGATCTATCCGCACATCAGCCGGCTCTCGCACAGTTCTCCTCGCGAGGGGATGGCATTCATCCGCCGCAATACCTTCCGGTTTATCCTTCCCTTCCTCCTGATCTCCTGCGGGCTCTTGTGGGTGGCTCCGCCGGTGAGCCTGCTTCTTCTTGGTCCTAAGTTCGCGCCCAGCATTCCTCTGCTGCGGATCATGTCATTCACGCCCCTTGCGTTTGCGGTTTCGGGCATCTATGCCACCTTCTACATGCTCGGGATGGGCTATAAGAAGCAGTGGTCGCGGCTCGTAATGTCAGCGGGGGCATTCAATTTTCTGGCGTTGGTTCCCTTGCTGGTCTGGACGACGCCGTCCATCGCCATCTCTATCACCAGCTTCCTGGTGGAGTTGTGGGTGACAGCGGGAGCGTATCTGTTCTTCCGGTATAAAGAGCGGGAAACGGCTACCCCGGCACTTCTGTAAGTCCATTGCAATACATTTTTGTAATTAGCAGTACTTTTTGGACGATACCAGTTTCAGGTGTCGTTGAAATCGTTTGTAATACTTCCATGTTTAGCGGTGTCATCCGCTTTTGCCGGCCAGGGTATTGTGCTGGGTCCGGGCCAGATCTTAAACGCTCCGTTATCGAATGCGCTGCCGTACTCCGCCGTTCTTTCCACGCGGGTAGAAATGCGGATGGATGCGTGGACACAACCCCCCAGCCTCGCGAACGTGGTCAGTCTCCCCGAGTTCCAGATACGCCTTGCCGGCGCCGGGTTTAACGCGCCCCTCATCGTAACCGACTGGGTAGATACGTTTTCGCACGGCCAGGGCAACGGCGTGTACCTCAACATCTCGGGAATGACGGATGTGATTGTTCGCGTGCAGCGCGATACCGTGGCGATGACTCTCAGCGCGCAAGCCTGGAATGCCAATGGCTCGGGCCCGGTGCAATCCGCTTCCATCCCGATCGATGCTCTTGGCGTTGCTTCCCTCCCCGCTCAGGCGATTTTCGGCGAACCGCAGACTAACTGCGTACTGGACTACATCCGGTGGTTTTCGAGCACCGTGCCACTCGCGAACGGTCCGGTCCAGAAAGCCGGCGGCGATTTGGCGGACTTCGAATTTAGCGGCACCTTGAGCGATTCCTCCCTACAACACCTACAGTTAACTGCGAGTTTGCCGCCGGTTTTCGCGTCCGCGCCCAATTACGCGCCGGTCAGCTCCCAAGGTCCGCAGCGTGTGCTCCGGGCCAATGTGCCGGAGGTTCTGCGCGCAACCGGCAGTTACGCGTTGAATGGGTCTTCCGCACTCGCCTACCAGTGGACCCAGATCTCCGGTCCCACCACACTCAGTTGGAATTCGCAGACCTCGGCGACCCCGACGATCACCGGCCTGCAGTTCGGTTCTTACGTGATCCAGCTAACCGTCACCGATTCTTCGGGCGTTTCTTCTTCGAGCACGATCAAATATGGGGCCGTAAACACCAACTCGCAAGACGTCGTGATCCCCGACCGCCGCTACGTAAGCGCCATCTTCGGGCCGCTGCTTCGTTTGGGCGCCAGCCCGTGGCCTTACTTCGACCAGTCTCACCAGCATATGGCCGACTTTTTCGGCGGATTGCAAAATACCGACTACCTGGATGTGTGGAACACTCCCCAAGCCGGCACGATCACGGTCACCAATGGAAGCGCCGTGGTCACCGGAACAGGAACGTCGTTTGTATCCACTTTCTGCGGCGGCGGGAACACGGGCGTGAACGGCGCAAGCATCATCGTCTGGAACCCGGTGACGAACGGTTCCGGTCAATCCGGGCGCAGTCCGTACGGCGTCGCCTCCTGCGAGAGCGACACATCGTTAACGCTGGGCATGGCGTACATATCCGGGTCCAGCGCCAGCCAAATCCCGTTCGCCATGATGAACAACGCCTCCATCGGCACGTGGATTAACGGCAGCAGCAATGCCAACTACTACGACAACGTGATGGCTTTCTACAATCTCTACTATCGTTCGGGCCTCGACGATTACCTCAATTACGCGCGCACGCTGGCCGACCGCTGGTACACCATGCCCTGGTTCGACCAGGGCCGGGCATCGCAGTTCGGCTTCACGACAATCCTGCCGAGAATGCAATCGCTCACCGGGCTGATGCTCCGCGCGCTCGATGGACACCCGGAGTATTGGGCCGGCATCGAGCAGTACCTCGCCTGGGACTATTCGTTCGTAAACCATCCCCCGATCGATGGATACGTGCTGGGCGACATCCGGGAACAGGGATACGCCACAGCTTTTCTGGCTTTAGCCGCGATGTTGGATCCGACGCCCGCCAATCAAACCATGTACCGGACGGAACTGGCCACGGTCATCTCGAATGTTTGGGCGCCGGCTCTGCAATCCGCCGGTAACTGGGTCAACAACACCAATGGGTACTCGACCTGGAACGGCTCGGGTGGAACCGCCAACGTCACGTTCGGATCCACGACTGTGACCGGGGTCGGAACCAACTGGGTGCAGGACTGGTTTACCGGCAATGCTTTCTGGACAGCGGGAACGGATGGGGTCACCGCGGGCGATGCCGTATCTTATACGGCAACGGTAAACTCGCCCACGCAGCTCACCCTCAATATCCCGTACATGGGTCCGAACGCAACCGGCCGCGGCTGGGAGGCTTGCGGGCTGGTCGGCATCGGAACGCAGCCTTTTATGCTCGGAGTGGTCGGTCAGGCGCTGCGCTTCGCGTTCGAAGCCAGCAGCGACGCGCGGCTTCCGGGGTATCTGGCGCAGGTGCAGCAGTGGCTCGCGGCCGACGGCTACCGCCCCGATTCTCGCGGGCTCTGGTACGGACGGGGTTTCGCCAATTGCGAACCCATTTCCAGCAGCAACCCGGCCTGTTCGGGCGGCAGCGTGGAGCAGAGCCGCTTCCTCGCCGGGGAGATCGTAGGCGCGGTTTCGGCTGCCTATCTTTCGAGCGTGGATCCGGCCGTCAAGACTTTCGGCGACAACATCTATGGAGCGATGTTCGGCGGTCCCGCCGGCGGCCCCAATGCCGACAGCACCTACGTTTCGGACATCGGAGATGGAGGCTGGGCCATGCAAACCAAATACGCCAAAGACTTCGGATTCTTTTTCGGCTTTGGCGGCGGTCCATCGTGGTTAGCGGCCCGATTAGACCCCAAATGGCCGACGCCTTCGCCGCGCACCAGATAGCCAGCACCGGATAGTATGTGTGTTGCAGACTACACCGGCCGCTCTTGCCCTCCTGGTGCAAACGGTGCAAGAGTCATCCGCCGCCTGGCTGGATAGAGAGTCATACACGCGCCGGATCCCGCCCCCGCAAGCCTGCTTTGAAGGGCTGCGGGGAGCGGGGCCGGCGTTTGCCCGGGAATGGGCCACGCGCTTGAGCGGTGACGGCATCGAAGCCGCGGCCGCTGGACGTGCGGTGCTGATACAAGCAGTTCTGGCCTCCTTGCCTCGCGTCGGCGAACAGCGTGTCTGCGATCGGGTCAAGCGGCTCCTGCTGGAAGACTTCCAGAGATACAGCGATTCGCCGGAACGTTGGAAATACATGTTCGCCCCGGACACGGTGCGCTTTGCGGAAATGGTGAAACTGGTCACCTTCCAGCGTTTTCCCGCCGGCCAATTGCAATGGGAGCCGATCCGATTTCCCCGCAGCTTCATACTCAGCGCCGGGTGGCGCGGCGGCATACGCCTGACCCGATGCCTGCTGGCAATGGGTTCCCTCGGGCCGCTTTGGGAGGCGCACCTGAACGATCGCCGCCCCAACTCCTTCCTGATCTCCGAAAAGGCTTCGCGCAAATCCTACTACCGGATGGCCTTGTCCATGGAAATGCAACCCGCCGTTAAGGGCATTACGGTCGGGTCCTGGCTATACTCCCGGGAAGTTGCGCAAGTGAGCCCGCACTTGGCGTGGCTGCGGCAACACTTTGAAGAAAATGGCGGAACCGTCGCGGATCTGGGCCCCGCCCCGGTCGACTCCGGCTTTCTAACGGGCGATCCAAATCGCCGGGCGTTGTATGAGAGCGGGGCTTTTCGACCGCGGGTGACGGTCGCCATCTGGCCCCGCCCCGCAATACTGGATTGGGCTAAACGGCATCCCGAACTGGAGGATTAACAAGCGGCACCCGGTGTCTCAACCCCCAATTGCGTCGCACTCGGGGCCACCGCGCGCCGGGGGAAGAGAGCGGCCCAACCGGAAATCCAGGACTCGAACTCTTCGCTCGTGAGATTGGTGTCCAGCAGGCGCGGCAGCAGAAGGGCATCGTCTTTTCTCGAAGCGATTCCTGTGAAACAGGTAGTGCCACTCTCCACCCCTCGTTCCCTCAGCCATCCCGGAAACTCCGGCTGCGTGAATCCGCCGGGATAGCAGAAGTGGGTCGCCACCTGGCCGGTATCCGCTTCGATGTAACGCCGGTTGTCGTCAATCTCCTGCCAGAAGCGCTCGCGCCTTTTGAACACCCGATGCCGATGGGTGTGTAGTTGGATGTCGGCACCCTCCGCAGACACCTGGCGAACTTCCGCGGGGTTCATCAGATGCAAAACACGCCGGCTCGCCAGTTCCTCCATGGAAATACCTAGACGGCGGGCCAGTTCGGAAAGGAGCGCATCTTTCTCCGCTCCGGAGAAGCTGTTCCTTGCCGCATATTCCCGAAGATGGGCGGCCGCCCCGCCGCGCCCGCTCCCGCCAAGCTCGATCGGCTGTCCCAAGGCTTCCGGCCAGTCGAGTTTCCGATCGCGCGCCTTCCAGAGAAGATATTCGAGCATCAGGTCGAACACCGGCCAGTTATGCTCCGAGTAATAGGTGGTCAGGTACACCGTCGCCGGCAACCCGAAGCGCTTCAGCAGCGGCCACGCAACCGCAAGAAAGTCGTAGAACCCGTCATCAAACGTGATCGCCACGGATCGCGGCGGCAGCGTCCCGTCGCGAAGCCTCCGCACCGCGTCACCCAGAGGAAGAACGGCGCAGCGGTACGCCTGCAGCGTCTCCAGCCGCTGCCGGAATAGTTGCGGCGAAACATACATTCCCGGCAGCCATTCGTGCTCGTCATCGAGCGAGACGCCGTGATAGCAAAGGATTAAAAGGCGCGCTCGCCGCCAGGAGCTCTCCAGGACGTATTTAGAGAGCCCCACCTGCCCCGCAAGACGCGTGATCCCGAGTTTCGCGGCCCGCAGCGTCATTCGATCATCCTTCCTCGCGCAGCATGCGCGACGATGCGAAGAAAGTGCATTGCGTTAAAATCTGGGTACTTTCATGAACCTGCGTTTCTCGCTTGCGTTTGCCCTATTTCTTCTTGTTCGCATCCCGGTTTGGAGCCAATCGGCGGCACCCACCGCAGTCCGCTTCAATACCAGCTTAGGCGCTATTAACGTGACCCTTCTCACCGGTACGGCTCCCAAGACTGTCGCTAATTTTCTCAGTTACGTAAACAGCGGCGCGTACAACAACTCATTTTTTCACCGCTCGGTCCAGAGCGGCATCTTCATCATCCAGGGTGGCGGTTATCAGTTCATCAACAACGCCGTGGTGACTATCCAGCAGTCTGCCCCGGTCCTGAGCGAGTTCAGCGTCTCCAACACGCGCGGCACCCTCGCGATGGCCCTTTCCAGCAACCCGGATGGAACTACCAACGCCAACAGCGGCACCAGCGAGTGGTTCTTCAACAACAAAGACAACTCCGCCAGTTTAGACCCGCAGAAGTTCACCGTTTTCGGGCAGGTCGCCGACTCCGCCAGCCTGGCGGTGATGGATCAAATTGCGGGTCTGGCGCCGGTCAACGCGGGCGCCTACTTTCCGGCTATCCCCCTTGTCAACTATACAGCCGGGGCGACCATTACGGGCTCTAATCTTGTTTTAATCTCATCCATCGCTCCCCTTCTGCCGGCTCCGTTCGTGCCGGCTACCGGTATCGTTTCCGCCAGCGGATTCGGCGGATTCGCGGCCGCGGCTCCGGGCTCATTCATCGAAATCTACGGCACGAATCTGGCGGGAACGACTCGCGGCTGGACCACTGCGGACTTCAACAATGGCGCCGCGCCCACGTCGCTCGACGGCGTATCCGTCACCGTTAATGGCCAACCCGCATACGTCAATTACGTGAGCCCCACTCAAATTAACGTTCAGATTCCCGCCAGCGTGCCCGCAGGTTCGGCGCCGGTTGTGGTCACCTACGGCAGCCAGACGAGCGCTCCCGCCATGCTGGCGGTCAAAGCGACGGAAGGCGGATTGCTGGCCCCGTCAGGATTTCTGGTAAACGGAAAGCAGTATGTCGCAGCGGTTCATGCGTCAACCGGGGCTTTCGTCTCGAGCGGTAATATTCCGGGACAAGCTGCGGCTCCGGCAATCCCCGGTGAGACGCTGGTCTTTTACGGAGTCGGCTTCGGCGCGGTGACTCCCACTACCGTTCCGGTTGCGGGCCAGATCGCCGTGGGCCAGACAGCGCTCTCAAGTCCCGTTCAATTCACTTTCGGGACGGCGGTCGCCCAGATTACCTATCAGGGACTCGCGCCCGGGGAAGTCGGGCTCTATCAG
Source organism: Bryobacterales bacterium (assembly GCA_963814235.1). Lineage (GTDB taxonomy): Bacteria > Acidobacteriota > Terriglobia > Bryobacterales > Bryobacteraceae > Bog-113. Next base: position 80,307 of record CAWFCA010000007.1, read on the forward strand.
TTCAACGTAGTCGTTCCGCCGAACACACCAAGCGGAGACGTATCCCTGCAGATCAGCCAGGGCGGCCTTTCCATCCCTCAAACATTGTTCCTCTCCGTGCAGTAGAGTCTCGTATGCTCTGGCTGTTGGCAGTTCCGCTCTTCTTTCAGGTGGCCGCCGCGCCTTCGCAACCGGCGCCGGCCTCCGCGGAGCAGGACCGGATTCTGGCTGCGATGCACCGCTATGCCGACCAGTACGTCGCGAGTCTTCCGAATTTCCTCTGCCTGCAGACGACCCGGCAGTTGGAAGCCGACCGGAAAGCCAGGCACTGGCACAACGGAGACACGCTGGTGGCCAGATTGAGTTTTCATGATGGTGAAGAGCGGCGGGCCCTCGAGCTGGTGAATGGCAAGCCTCTGGAAGCCGCCCGCAAACGCTGGCGAACGCCCCTCACCACGGAAGGGGAGTTTGGGATCCTGTTAAGCCAGGTTCTAGGCAAGCAAAGCGAAGCGTATTTCTCGTGGAACCGCTGGGAGGTGCTGGCCGGAAAGCGCCTGGCCGTTTTCGACTTCACCGTCGACAAAGACCATTCCACACTCAGCCTGGGATTGAGCGACCTGGCCCGCGCGGTGGTTCCTTACCGTGGATCGCTCTACGGAGATCCCGAGACCGGGGCGGTGTGGCGGATCTCCGATGTAGCTTCCGAGATACCGGCCGCACTGCAGACGCGTGAGATCGGAACAACCGTGGATTATGCCGAAGTCAGCATCGGAGATCGGGTCTATCTTCTGCCTGTGCAGGCTACGGTATCGCTGCTTCTCGATACCAAACAGATTCGTAATGAGATCGCTTTTACGAACTACCAGAAGTTTGCGGCCGATTCGGTAATCACTTTCGAATCGGGCGAGGCGAGCAAGTCAAAATAGGCGCGCCGCGCCGGGCTTTATAGGCGTGGAGCGACCAGCGCGGAGGCAAGGGCCTTGCGCGCCCGTTTCGCCTTGTACATCTCCTGGTCCGCGACTTCCAGGATGCTTTCAGGGTCGAGTCCGTCGTCCGGGTAGCGGGCGACGCCCAAGCTAATCTTTACAACAGGCTCCTGGAGGACCTGTAAAGAGACACGCGGTCCAATTTCATGAACTTGATCCAGAAACGACGACAAGCTTCCCTCGGTTCGGCCTTGCAAGATCAGTACGAACTCATCGCCGCCCAAGCGGGCCACGTGGTCCGTCGAAAGCGACAACGCGGTAAGCTCCGTGGCAACTTTCTGTAAAATGCGATTTCCCGCAAGATGACCAAAACGATCGTTGGCCATCTTGAATCCGTCCAGATCTAAGACGATAATCACAAAGCTCGATCCCGCCGCTTTCGCTTTCGCCGTTTCCGCCGTTAAAGCTTTGAAGAGGGCGCCGGCATTCAACAATCCGGTAAGTTCGTCAGTCTCGGCCGCGCTTTGGAGTTGCGTAAGACGGAGCAAGTTGTGGATGATTGCCCCCGCTTTGGTCCGGACGGCCAGCAGAACACGCAGGTGGTCCTGGTTGAATGCCATCGGGCGCAGGCTGTAAAGGCTGAGCACGCCAATCACTTCATGGTCACCCCAAAGCGGAATAGAGATTGCCGATTGCAGGGCGGCTATTCTCTGTAGATCGTTCATGTAGCCGGGCTCCACTGCCGGATTCCCGTTGACGATCGGGCGGTTGTTGCCAGCTACCCACCCCGACAGCCCTTCTCCGAGAGGAATGCGAAGCGAGCAGAACAGCGATCGGCTCTCGCCCTTCACGAAGCGGGGGCTCAGGCAACCGCCCTCGCTTACGTAGAACACAATGGTGTCGTGCGGTATGCACTCTCCGAGGCGCATGGCCAAGATCTCTAGCGTGTCCTCCAGACTCGACGAGGTTTCCATGTCATTGGTCGTCTCGACGAGAAGCTGAACTTCGCGTCTGGCGCTCGCAATGGCATGGGCGAAGTTCTGACCCGAGGGCTCCATCTTGGCGCGGGGCTGAGCCAGACCCGAAAGACGGGCACTGTGGTTTCGGATCTTCACCGCTTGGGTCTCCGAAGTGGCGCGGTTACCGGCAGATAGCCCGGACAAATTCAGTTCGCGGTACTTTCGAAGCACAATTGCAACGATGCGCGGATCGAAACTCTTGCCTGATTCGCGGCTGACGTATTCCATCGCTTCCTCTTCGGGGAGCGCCGACCGGTACTGGCGGTCGGACGCCAGGGCATCCAGGCAATCTACTGCCGCGATCACACGTGCGCCGATCGGGATGGCTTCTCCCTTCAAGCCATCCGGATATCCGGTGCCGTCGAACTTCTCGTGGTGAGAACGGACAATCGGAACCACCGGATAGGGAAAGTCCACACGCTCGAGAATCTCCGCACCAACCAGGGTGTGGATTTTAACCTTCTCGAATTCCTCCGCAGTCAATCGACCTGGCTTGGAAAGGATGTACTCTGGTACGGCTAGCTTTCCGATATCGTGCAACAGCGCGGCGGCCTCCACCGCCTTCATGTCGTTGGGTGAAAGCTGCAGCTCTCGTGCGACGTCGGTAGCCAACACCTGAATGCGCCGCAGATGGGTCGCGGTCGTGTCGTCCTTGGCCTGGATCGCCAACGCGAGAGCCTCGATGGTACGCCAGTGAAGTTGCGCCAGGTCTGCCAAGTCTTTCTGCTGGCGGCCGACCCGCCCTAAATACTGGGCGTAGGCGGTGTAAATGAGAAAGATGGCGGGCGCGCTGAGAAGAAAGGCCTGCCAAGGCAGCGAATTTCCAAAAAGATGGACCGCGCCGGCCAGCGCCCCGCCAAAGATGTATTGAGGAGCGGTCCAAAGGAACGACTCTCGCCACACTACGAACGGCGGTTCCGCACCGATCAGGCCGATCATGATCGAAACCAAGCCCGTGTTTAGGAGGAAATACGTCGTGGAAGCGCAGAGCAGCCCAACGAATCCAGTAGAATCCACGGATCTCAAATCGGGGAGCCGCAAGATGGATCCGGCCACCACGATCGGGATAGCGATTGCAAGGACATTAAACAGGACTTGCTCCCACTGCGGCCGTTGTTTCGGTGCAATGAGGGTTTGGGCAAGAATCCCGAGGAGCGCTATCACTAAGGCTGAGGCAAGGTCTAATTCGAGGAGCGCCAGGAACATGAACAGATAGTTCATGGAAAGGGTTCCGAGCACGCCCGGAAGACGAACTTTTAAACGGCTGGTGCCTACCGCTGCAAGCAGGTAAACGGTAAATTTGATCGGGTTTTCGGGACCGCTCTTCCAGTGAAAGAGCACCATCGCTGAGAGGACCATCCCGATGAGATTCGTTGCCAACCAGTAGGCCCTGGCTCTTATCGGCATTTCTAATGTGGTTGGGAGACCGGGCACTGAACAACCCATCGGCGGAAAGGACGAAAACTTGACGGGCGCGGGCCCTGGAAGAAAGCTGCGTTCCGGTTGCGGCAGACAAAACTGCGCCCCGATCAATGTAGATCGGGGCGGCAACGGCGCGGCAGTCGTCTACACTAATTCAAATCGCCTCCAGTCAGGATCGAGTTGGCTAGTGTATCGCCAGCCGTCGTGGAACCCCACACGACGTTCGATCCCCATACCACGTTCGATCCCCAGACTACGTTGGAGCCCCAGACGACGTTCGATCCCCACACAACATTAGCCGCATTCAGGAACAAGTTGCCGCTGCCCCAGACTACGTTCGAACCCCAAACCACATTCGATCCCCAAACGACATTTGATCCCCAAACCACATTTGACCCCCAGACGACGTTCGACCCCCAGACGACATTCTGTCCACCGACAAAAGACAGGTTGCCCGCCGTGTCGAAGACTAAAGCCGGGGAGGCCGAACTCAACGCAGCCGGCGCTAAATCCGAACTGGCGAGAGCGGCACCCACATTCAGGTAACCGGCGCCGATCGTAAAGATGTCATATTGCGCCTTGTACGCGATTCCGGTAACAGGGTCAGTGTAGACGCTGGTTTTGGGAAATGTTTTCAATGCCGTCTTCATCAGGCGAGCCTTCACCTGGTCGGGCGTCATCTGCGGATTTTGTTGGATCAGTAGCGCCGCCGCCGCGCTTACCAGCGGAGTTGCCATACTGGTGCCGCTGAGTTGCAGATAAACGGGAGACGGCGTCGAATCGAACCCGGAGATGTAAGCGCTCATAGGAATACCCGTCGACGGATAAAGCTTCGTCAAATGGCTTACCGGCGACAGAGTTGACGCGAGCAGGTTGCCGGGAGCCACCAGATCGGGCTTTGCAATCTGATCATAAAGCGTCGGGCCCTTGGAACTATAGCTGGCGATCTGATCGTCCCCCAGGGACGGCGTTCCCATGTCCTTCATGGCCCCTACGGTGATGACAAAAGGATCGTTCCCGGGAGCAGTGATGGTTCCATATCCGAACGTCGTCGTAGGATTGGTGCGTCCGTAGTTACCGGCCGCGGCAACCACCACGATTCCCGCCTTCCACGCTTTCTCAACCGCTTGGCAGAGTGGATCGAGCGAGTAGCTCTCGAACACCGGCCTTCCCAAAGATAAATTGATGACTCGGATGTTGTATTTGCTTTTCAGCGCAATCGCTTGCTGGATAGCGGCGATCACCGTGCTGTCGTTACCGTTCCCGGTCTCATCAAGCACCTGAAAGTCGATCAGACTGGCGCCTTTTGCAATCCCCTGGATCGTGTGAATAAAGGGCATTCCGGTTGACATCATTCCCGACCCGGCAACGAGGCCGGCGACGTGCGTTCCGTGCCCGAACTGGTCGTTCCGGTTGCCGTGGACGAGATAGCTCTGCTCAAAGGCAACCTTACCTGCAAGATCGAAGTTGGGCCCCACTCCGCTGTCGATGAGCGCGACCCCCACGCCTTTTCCGTCCACGCTGAACGACGCCGCGAGGTCCGCTCCGACAGTGACATCCGCGGCATCCAGACTGGCCTTCACCACGCGATCGGGAGTCACGTAAAGGACATCCGGATTTTCGGCAAGCTCAACGAGTGCGCTGACAGGCACCCGATAATGCGCGGCATTAATCAGCCCGAGTTGATGCCGGAGAACACCGCCCCGATCACTCACCCTCTGGTGATGCATCTCGTTCGGTTCCGACCGGTACTGCACCACCACGTCCACCATTGCGGAAGGGTTGACTGCCTCTGTCAATCTCCCGTTCTGCCGTGGACCGGTCGTCACCAAGTCTTTGCTCAGTTTTAGCGGCGCACTCCGCGCGATGACCGTGGAGAATACCAAGGTGCATACCGCGAGGGCAAACGCCGGTTTCTTAGATTGTTTCATTTCTCCCTTTCTGGGCACGCCCGCCATCGAGCGGTTTGTGCATCCATGCGGGGCTGTGATCGGCGGGGCACGATCTCTCCACTAGGGTCCGGCAGGTCCTTCAGCGAAACTACCCCCCCGGTTGGTACTAGGCCGCTTTGGATCCGAGTGCGCCCCAGTCGCGCGGCTGGCTCCCGAGGACTCTACGTAATGGCTGAGGTGCAATGCGGGCAGCGGCTCGCGGCAACGGGAATCTTCATCGCGCAGAGCGGACAAAGCTTCGTCGCCACCAGCACCGGCGCCACTTTGGGCAGAAAATGGCCGATTGCATTAATCAGCAGGAAAACGCACGCCGCAACGATGAGGAACTCTACGACGGTGTTGATGAAAACGCCATAGCGGAGAAGCACAGCGGGGCGCACCGTTCTCCCGCCGGCGTCGATGATGGCGCTCTTCAAGACCACGAATTTGTTCGAGAAATCAACGCCGCCCAGCAGGAGCCCAATCGGCGGCATTAACACGTCGTTGACCAGCGAAGTGACGATCCGGCCGAAGGCCGCGCCAATGATGACGCCAACCGCGAGGTCGACGACGTTACCCCGCATGATGAATGCCCGGAAATCTTTTAGCATGCCTGAAGAAATTTACTTGGCCCAGCGGGTGATGAAATGCGTGTCGAAGTCGCCCGATATGAAGTCCGGCTCCGACAGAATGCGCAAATGCAGCGGGATGGAAGTATAAACGCCCTCGACGACAAACATACTCAATGCGCGGCGCATTCTCTGAATCGCCTCTTCGCGCGTGGGCCCATGCACGATCAGCTTGGCGACCAGCGAATCGTAGTAAGGCGGAATCACGTAGTCGGTGAAAGCGTGGGTATCGACGCGAACTCCATTACCGCCCGGAAGATTCCAGCCCGTGATCCGTCCCGGCGAAGGCGCGAACGTATCCGGGTTTTCGGCATTGATGCGGCATTCGATCGCGTGTCCCCGAAAAGGAATAGGTAGCGGAATGATGTCGCTCAGATGCTCTCCGGCGGCGATACGGATCTGGGAACGCACCAGATCGATTCCCGTCACCATCTCGGTCACGGGGTGTTCCACCTGAATGCGGGCGTTCACCTCGATGAAGTAAAGGTCGCCCTTTTCATCCATGAGGAATTCGACGGTACCCGCGTTGCTGTACCCGATAGCCTTCAGAGCTTCGCGCAGCTTGGCGGTGACCCGTTCACGCATCTCCGGACGCAATGCCGGAGAGGGAGACTCTTCGAGAAGTTTCTGATGGCGGCGCTGGATGCTGCACTCGCGCTCCCCGAGGATCTCGACATGCCCGTGCTCGTCCGCCAGCACCTGAAACTCGATGTGGCGGGGCCGGGTCACGAACTTTTCCAGATACACGTCCGCCGAGCTGAACGATGCCCCCGCTTCCTGCTGGGCCTGGGTGAGCATGGCGCTCAACTCTTCGGGCTTGTGGACGACGCGCATTCCGCGTCCGCCGCCGCCCGCTGACGCCTTCAGAATGATCGGGAAGCCGATTCTTTCCGCCAGGCCGATGGCCTCTTCCGCGCTCGAAAGAACGCCCTCGGACCCGGGCAGCGTCGGCACGCCATGTTCCTTCATGATGGCGCGAGCCCGCTCTTTCACGCCCATGGACTGGATGACGTGCGGCTGCGGCCCGATGAACTTAATTCCGGAATCCTTGCAGACCTCCGCGAACCGCGCGTTCTCACTTAAGAAGCCGTAGCCCGGATGAATGGCGTCCACATTCGTGATCTCAGCCGCGCTGATAATCGAGGGGATGTCGAGATAGCTGCGCGCGCTTTTCGCCGGACCGATACAGACCGCCTCGTCGGCGAAACGCACCGCCAGGCTGTGACGATCAGCTTCGGAGTAGACCGCGACCGTGGGAATGCCGAGGTCGCGACACGCGGAGATGATCCGGACCGCGATCTCGCCGCGGTTGGCGATCAGGATTTTGCGAAACGGGAGCTTCGTTTCGGCTTTGAGTCCTTCCGGCGGAGGATTCTTCAGCAGGCTGGCGCGGGGTTGAGTATCCATCTCAAGGTGGTTTAGATGGCCCGTATCGCGAACAGCGCCTCACCGTACTCCACCGGCTGACCGTTCGGCACCAGTTTGCTTTCAATGACGCCGGCGAACTCCGCTTCGATCTCATTCATCAGCTTCATGGATTCGATAATGCAAAGGACGCGGCCGGCCTGTACGGTTTCACCGACCCGGACGAAGGACGGGCTGCCGGGCGAAGCGGATTCGTAGAAGGTGCCCACAATGGGCGACTTGACCAGCTTAACGGCTGGATCCGCGGCCGGTGCGGATGGCTTCGCAGGAGGCTCTGCGGCATGGGACGGCGGTGGCTGGGGCGCGGCCGCTCCCGTCTGCTGGGGAGGAGGCGGAAAACCCATTGGCGCCGGGGTCCCGGTGTGATAGTAAAGAGGCGAATAAGTCGGAACTTCAGCGCCGGCCGAGCGCCGGATGCGCACGCGATTCTCCCCGCGCTGCACCTCGAGTTCGGCAACGCCGGTATCAGCTACCAACTGGATGAGCTCCCGGATTTCGTCCACTGTCATGGCAAGGGTTTAGCTTACCAGAACGCCGCGAAAACCGATGTGAACGCCGGCTCAGTGCGGCGCTCGTCAACATTCCATGAGGTCCTTCGATGTCGGCGTCAGAATTTCGCACCCCGATGCCGTGACCACCACCGTATCTTCGATCCGTACTCCGCCAAAGCCTTCGATGTAAGCGCCCGGCTCAATCGTAATGGCGAATCCCTCTTGAAGCACTGTATTCGATTTCCTGCCTATACGGGGCTCTTCGTGAATTTCAAGGCCCAGTCCATGCCCGGTGGAATGGATAAATTGCTTGCCGAACCCGGCTTCCGTGAGCACGCCGCGCGCGGCCGCGTCCACCTTTGCCGCAGTCACCCCCGGCCGCACTGCGTCGATAGCGGCCAACTGCGCCTCGAGCACCGCACGGTACAGCAGGCGGAAGCGCTTGGGCGATTTTCCGATGTGCAGGGTCCGGGTCATATCGCTCGCGTAGGCGTCCTCGAAGCAGCCCATGTCGATCAGCAGGATGCCCTTTCCAGGAATTTTCTCGCGCGTGGGCCGGGCGTGCGGCAGCGCGGTGCGCGGGCCGCTCGCCACAATCGTCGAGAATGCTGGGGCCTCCGCTCCGCCCCGCCTCTGCTGATAATCGATCTCCGCCGCCAACTCCGATTCGCGCATCCCCGGCCGGAATCCCTTCAGCGCCCGGCGGTACGCGCGCGAGTTGTTTTCGACCGAACGGCGGATCTTTTCAATCTCCTCGGCGCTTTTGGTCATGCGGGCATCCTCCACCGCATGCATGACCGGAATCAGTTGAACTGCGGACGGAAGCGCCGCCCGGAGCGAGTCATAAAGATCGAAGCCGATCCGATTCCTTTCGAAGCCCAGGCGCTTCCACTTGCGCCTGCTCACCACTTGGACCAATGCGCGCGTCAGCGGACCGGGTGTGATCTTCACCTCGCAGGAAACCTCCTGAGACGCTTGCAGCGTGTAGCGGGGATCCGTCAATAAGGTCGAACTGTCTTCAGACGCCAGCAGCAATCCGTTACTGCCGGAGAAGCCGGAAAGGTATTGAATATTGGGCAGAGCCGAAACGAGCAGCGCGTCCAGCGCCGAGATCTTCTCGTCCCTCGCTCGTAGCCCTGCGAACACCGCCTGGGTGCGGCCGTTTTGGGTCATCGCATTCCTTTGTGCTCTGAATTCTATCCGTTTTTCGGTGCTGGCGCTTGAACTGCAGGAGCCGCGCTGCATGTTGGTCAACGAACAGGGAAATCCGATCGCCGATGGCCTTGTGGTTCCCGAACTTAGTCCGCAGCAGGAGCAGGAAGCGCAAGGCCGCACTTCCGTCAGCGCCGTGGTGGTTCACGAAACCATCCGGCATGACGGTGAGGAAGAGCTGCAGCGCCCGGGCGCGGCGCTCGCGTGGTCGGGCTTCGCGGCCGGGTTGTCGATGGGGTTCTCGTTCGTTGCCGAAGCGCTGCTGCGCCGTTATCTTCCCGATGCGCCATGGCGGCCTCTGGTGGTCAATCTCGGTTATCCCGTCGGATTCCTGATCGTGATCCTCGGCCGGCAGCAGTTATTCACCGAGAACACATTGACGGCGATCATCCCGCTGCTGGCCCGGCGGAATCTTCTGACGCTGGTGTCCGTCCTGCGGCTATGGGCGGTCGTCCTGGGGGCCAACTTACTGGGTGCGCACCTGTTTGCCTGGGTGCTCGGAAACACGGCCGCCTTTCGCCCCGAAGTTCAGGACTCACTGCGCTCGCTCGCCGAGGAAGCGGCCAATGTCGCCTTCGGAACGGCCATACTCCGCGGCATCTTCGCCGGATGGCTGATCGCCATGGTGGTCTGGATTCTGGCCGCGATCGATAACGGCCGCATTGCCGTGATTGTCACCCTCACGTACCTGGTCGGGTTGGCGGGACTCACGCACATCATTGCCGGTTCGGTGGAAGTTCTCTTTCTGGTGATGACCGGACGGTTGTCGTGGTTCGCCTACCTGGGCGGCTATATGGCGCCGACTCTGGTCGGTAATATCCTCGGCGGCGTGTCCATGGTCTCGGCGGTGAACCATGCGCAATCGGTGGCCGGAATGCCGCAAAACAAGAAGCTGCGGGAAAAGGACTAGACCCGGGCGCTCTACCAAGCCAGCAGTTTTTCCATCTCCGCAACCAGGTCTTCGGTCTGCGGCAGGATGCGGTCTTCCAGATTCGGGTGATAGGCCACCCAGGTGTCTTTGGCCCCCACGCGGCGCACCGGAGCGTCCAGGTCCGAAAACAGTTCGCTCGCCAGGCGCGCGGCGATCTCCGCCCCGAATCCGAAGCTGAGGGTGTCCTCATGCGCGATGAGAACGCGCGCGGTTTTCCTGACGGATTCGCGCGATGGCGCTCCAGTCGTAAGGGGCCAGGGATCGCAGGTCGATCACCTCGACGCTCGCCTCCGGGTTGCGCCGCTCGACCTGTAAAGCGGCCAGTAAGCTCTTCTGCACCAGAGCTCCATAGGTGACGATGGTCAGCGAACTGCCGGGCTTGATGATCTTCGCCTTGCCGAACGGAATCGTGAAGTCCTTCCCGGGGTGCGCGGAACGGTTATACGGCTCGCGATAGAGCCGCTTGTGTTCCAGAAACAGCACCGGGTCATCACACCGAATGGCGGTTCGGAGAAGCCCGCAGGCATCCAGCGCATTCGACGGGAAAATCACCCGCAGACCGGGGATGTGGGTGAACAGAACTTCGCCGCACTGGCTATGGTAAATAGCACCGCCGTTCAGATAACCGCCGATCGGGATCCGCAGAACCAGAGGGCACGAGAACCCGCCGCCGGAGCGCCAGCGCAAGCTTGCCATCTCGTCGCGAATCTGCATCATAGCCGGCCACACGTAATCGAAAAATTGAATTTCCGCAACGGGTTTTAACCCGACCGTCGCCATGCCGATTGCGCGGCCCGTGATGGCGGCTTCCGCGATGGGAGTGTTAAAGACCCGCCGCGATCCGTAAACGGTCTGCAATCCTGCAGTTACCTTGAACACTCCACCTTTTCCTTTGACTTCCGAAAGATTACCTTCGCGGCTGCAGTCAGCGACATCTTCACCGAAGACAAGCACCCCGTCGTTATGGTTCAGCTCTTCCATTAAGGTGGCGTTGAGCAGATCAACCATGGTCTTCGCGTCGCCCGAGAATGCGGGTTCCACCTCCCAGATAGCCGACGTCGGATCCAGGGCTTCTGAGTAAAGGTGCTCGAACTCGGATCCCGCGGCAGGCGGCGGCGCTTTGGACGCGCGCAGAGCAGCATCCTGCACAGCGTAATCGTTTTCGGAAACGAGGTTATCGAAGCCGTGCCGCTCGATATGGCCATGTTCCAGCAGCCACTTCGAAAACGTGCGCAAGGGATCGCGCTCGGCCTCATGGGAACGCTCCGCCGCCGTCTTGTAGGAGCGCTCATCGTCGGACAGGGAGTGCGAGTAAAGCCGGACGAGATGCGCGTGCACCAGAGCCGGTCCGTGCCCTTCGCGCGCGTAAGCCAGCGCCTGGCCGATCGCGCGGTAAGAGGCGATCAGATCGGTACCGTCCACTTCCAGGCGGAACAGGTCGGGGAAGCCTGACAGAAGCTGGGAAATATTTCCCCCAGGGGTCTGGCGCTCCGCTGGAACGGAGATCGCGTAGCCGTTATCTTCGATCAGAAAAACCACCGGAAGTCGGCCGAGACAAGCCGCGTTCAGCGCCTCCCAGAACTCGCCCTCGCTGGTCGCTCCTTCGCCGGAGCAAACCATCACAACGCGATCCGAAGCCGGGTCCTGGAAACGTAATCCTTCGGCGCACCCCACGGCCTGCACGAATTGCGTCCCGGTGGGAGACGATCCGGTGACGATGTTCAAGGCCGGACTGCTCCAATGGGAGGGCATCTGCCGACCGGCGGACGAGGGGTCGGCCGCAGCACCGAAGGCCTGCAGGAACATGTCGTAGGCGCTCATTCCCAACGCGAGGCAGAGCGCACGGTCACGGTAATAAGGATAGATCCAGTCATAGCCGGGCCGGAGCTGCATCCCCGCCGCCACCTGAGCCGCTTCGTGCCCCGCGCAGCTAATCTGGAAGAAGATTTTATTTTGCCGCTTGAGCAACACTTCCCGATCGTCAATCTTGCGGGAAAGATGCATGGTCCGGAAGGCGCCGACCAGCATCTCCGAGGAGAGTTTTTCGCCGGCTTCGCGATCCGGCACAGCCTCCAGGTTTGAGAGGCGATTCGGAGTTTCCAGAGGGACTTACCACCTTAAGTTCACCGGTTGCCATCGATTTGCTTCCTTTTCGGGGCTGCTACTCAGGAACCTCCCTCGCTAGTGTAATCCCAATGCAACGGCAATGAAGGATGGCATTCAGGATGCAGTTGTCTGACGAGATGTATCCAGCACCCGAGGAAACCGAGACGCTCGAGCAGCCGCCTGCCCGGGTCGAGCCGGCGCGCCGCCTTCCGCGCAAACTCCTGTGGATCGTGGGGTCATTCGGGGCAATCGTTCTCGCGGTTGCGTTTATCGGCATTAGCGAATACTCGCGGTTGGCGCGGGTAGTCGACCGCCAGCTGGAACAGGGCCAGTACGCGCGCACCGTCAATTTTTACGCGCTTCCGGAGAGAGTTTCGGTCGGAGACGAGGGGAGCCTGGCAGATTTGATCGCCATTGTGCGGAAATCCGGTTATCGGGACTCAGGTGCGGAGGGCGAGGCCTGGTTCGAAAGCCGCGGGAGCTCCATCGTCCTCCATCCCAAGGGCACCACAAGTGAGCCGGTTTCCATCCAATTTGCCGGGAAAGGCATTGCCGCAATCCGCGGTGCCAAGTCCGGGAAACCGCTTCCCGACTATACGCTGCAGCCGCCGCTGGTCAGTAATGTCTCGAATGCCGGGCGGGAGCGGCGCGTCTTTGTCCATTTCTCGGATTTGCCTCCCGTGCTGGTGAATGCGATCACGTCGGCGGAGGACAAGCACTTTTTCACACATGGGGGCTATGACCCGATGCGCATCGCCAAGGCGGTTTACGTGGACGCCCGCGATGGCAAAAAGGAGCAGGGCGCGTCTACCATCAGCATGCAGTTAGCTCGCAATCTATACCTGAGCCCGGCTAAGCGGTGGCGGCGCAAACTGACCGAGTTGTTGATCACCATCCACCTGGAGCATGCGCTCTCGAAGAAGCAGATTTTTGAGTATTACTGCAACGAAGTTTATCTGGGCGGCTACGGAACGTTTAGCATCAACGGTTTCGGCGAGGCGGCCCATGCCTATTTCAATAAAGATGTGAGCCGGCTAAGCATCCCGGAAGCCGCGCTCCTGGCCGGGTTGATCCAGCGGCCCAGCTATTTCAATCCACTCCGTTCGCCGGAGCGCGCCCGCGATCGCCGCAATGTGGTGCTGAAGCTGATGCACGCCAATCGCTATATCACCGATGAGGAGTTCGAAAACGCCTCGGCCGCGCCGCTGGAGCTGACGCCGGGGAAATCCGAAGTGAGCGAGACGCAGTACTCGATGGACATGGCGAATTCGGAGTTTCAGAAGCAGTTCGAAGGACAGGAATCGAGCGGCGTCACCAACGTTTACACCACCATCGATATGCGTCTGCAACAAGCTGCCGAAAAAGCCATCGCGGATGGAATGGCCCAGGTGGACCGGCTGTTGGCCAAGCGGCGGAACGCCCAGGGCGAGCCGATCCGCGCGCAAGCGGCCATGATCGCCATCGACCCGCACACGGGCGAGATCAAAGCCATCGTGGGCGGCCGCGACTACTCGGTCTCGCAACTCGACCGCGTGTTCGCCAAACGCCCGCCGGGGTCGGTGTTTAAACCGTTCGTCTATGCGGCGGCGATGAACTCGGCTCTGAATGGGAGCGAGCATGTGTTTACGCCGGCGTCGACGGTCAGCGATACGCCCACAACATTCAATTTCGACGGCCAGACGTACCGCCCGAACAATTTCAAGAACGAGTTCCACGGGACCGTTACTTTCCGTAAGGCCCTGGCTAAGTCCATGAACGTGGCAGCCGTCAAAGTCGCGCAAATGGTGGGGTACGATTCGGTTGTTGCGCTGGCCAAGCAAGCCGGGATGAATGAAGATATCCGCCCGACGCCCGCGGTGGCCTTAGGGGCTTATCAGGTAACGCCCTTTGAAATCGCGCGCGCTTACACCGTTTTCGCCAATGACGGGTTAATGGTGCAGCCGACTTCCATTCGGTCGATTTTTGGCGGTAATGGACAGTCGCTCGTCCAGCGCAGTTCCAACATGCAGCGGGTTCTCGACCCGCGCGTCAACTTCCTGATGGTCAGCATGATGCAGGACGTGCTCAAGTACGGGACTGCGGCCGGCGTACGGTCGCGCGGGTTCACGCTGCCCGCCGCCGGCAAGACGGGCACCTCCCACGACGGCTGGTTTGCAGGCTTTACCTCCCAGCTCCTCTGCGTCGTGTGGGTCGGATTTGACGACTACACGGAGCTCAATCTGGAAGGCGCGCGTTCGGCGCTTCCCATCTGGACGCAGTTCATGATCGCAGCCGCGCACTATGAGCCGTACCGGGATGTGCATGCGTTCGCTCAGCCAGAGGGCATCGTGAAGGCCAGCGTGGATCCGACAACAGGGTTGCGCCCGACGTCGTTTTGCCCCTGGGTGGAGACCGACTTCTTTATTGACGGCAGCCAGCCCCAGCAGCTCTGCATGGTGCATCAGGATAACGCGGTTCCCAAGCTTCCAGGCCAGGATTCCGGGAGCGGGACTCCCATCGATGCGCTTCCGCCGGTAGCTCCGGCGGCACCCGCTACCCCATCTGCCGCTCCCTAGCAGCCGCGCTTTTCCCTGCCAAACGCCCCCGGATGTGGGTCCCTGGCTTGACGATTCTGCGTATTCTTTGCAAAACTGACCCAGCGGGCAGAGTAGAATTGTCAGGAAACTCAACGCCGCCTGTTGCCGGGATTTTCATTGAAGACTCTTAAATTACTCCTACCTTTTGCTCTCGCTGCCAGCGCCTTGATCCCGGGAGCGTCGGCCCAAACCACCATCACTTACACGACTACCGGAGTCCTGACGGTGATTTCAGGGTCCGATAATCTGAAGCTGGGCGGTACCACCTTCACCGTCACCAACAGCCTGATGGAGGGGCAGACCCCGCTCTCGGGAACTCAAAACCAGTACGCGACGACCATTACGGCAACGGATTCGAACGGCGTCAACACGAGTGCTCCGGCGACGATCACACTAAATTATGTTGGCCCGAATAATTCCGCCAACAGCATCGGGCTGACGGCCACGCTGAACGTGCTGATCAACGTTAACGTGCTCTCCACGATCCTCGTGCCGAGCATTTCCGGAACTTCCCCGGCACCGATCGCACCGACGCCGCTTACCTCCGGAGATACGATCGAGCTGTCGAGCGGGGCCAACAAAACCATCTACGGATTCTCCTCCGGGACCATTTCGAGCAGCCCGAGCAGCGCCACCTGCAGTTACACGGTGTCTCCGAACTCTCTCGCCTTCCCCAATGGCGGAAGTACCGAGACCCTGACGATTACCGCGAGCCCTTCCAATCCATCGGGCTGTACCTGGACGGCTTCCGCGGACCAGAGCTTTATCCAACTGGGCGCGACGGGCGGCTCCGGCAGCGGCACTCTTTCCGTTACCACCGCCCAGAATGCGGGCACCGGCCCCCTTTCGGGGAATATCACGGTTGCCGGACAGGTCATCCCGGTGACGCAGGCCGGGCCGACGGCTTGCGCGTACACGGTTTCGCCCGCCAGTCTCTCTTTCCCCACGGGCGGCGGCGCGCAGCTCGTGACGGTAACGGCAACGCCGCCAACCTGTTCGTGGACGGCCAGTACCGCGTCTACTTTTTTGACAGTGGGAACTACGTCCGGAAGCGGGAGCGGGTCGGTACTGGTTACGGCGGCTGCCAACTCAAGCACTACCCCACTCACCGGCAGCGTCACTATTGCGGGCTACGTGATCCCGGTTTACGAGTCGGGACAGGTTCTCTGCGCCTTCAATGTTACGCCGTTCGTCTCGTTTCCGAGCAGCGGCGGTTCCACCACTTTGAACATCATCGCGAGCAGCCCGAATTGCGCCTGGACAGCTACGGCGGATCAGCCTTTCGTCACCCTGACCCCCGCCGCCGGTACCGGTAATGGCACGGTCACGGTTACCGCAGCGCCAAACACGACCGGCGGGGCGCTCACCTCTACTTTGACCGTGGCCGGCCAATCCATTCCGTTGATTGAAGCGGGCCCCTCGTCGGCATGCGCTTTTGCCGTGTCTCCCCTCAACTTGAATTACCCCTCGGGCGGCGGCAGTATGATGCTGGCCGTAGCGGCGACGGGACCCACTTGCACCTGGAACATCTCGGGATATCCCGCGTGGCTGACGCCGAACGCGACGTCGGGATCCGGGAACGGCGTCGTGACCCTTACCGCTCCGATCTATGGAGGAACGACGGATCGTACCGGGTCGGTGATCATCGCCGGCATTAACGTGACCGCGACCCAGGCTTCGGCCGGTTCCTGTGCGTATACGATTACCCCGAACACGCTGACGTTCGGAAATTCGGGAGGCAGCGGAACACTGACGTTAACCGCCCCCAGCGCGACCTGTACCTTCACGGCATCCTCGAATAGCCCATGGATCACGGTTTCCCCCACCAGCGGTACCGGCACAGCGACCGTCACGGTCAGCGTCATCCCCAACCCGACCATCACATTCCTGTACGGCAGCATCAATGTCGCGGGCCAGGTCATTCCGATCAGCGAGGGCGGCATCATGGGCTGCGGCTTTTTCGTGACTCCTTCGTCGATCTCGTTCCCGAGCACGGGCGGCAACACGACGCTGAGCATCACGGCCACTTATCCGCAGTGCTCCTGGACGGCCGTATCGAATGTTCCCTGGCTGACATTCAGCCCGACCAGCGGCGTGGGTAACGGAACCGTGCAGGCCATTGCGGCTTACAACACCACCACGGCGCCCTTGTCCGGCACGGCAACGGTCGGCGGGCAGACGATCACGGTTTCCGAAGCGATCGGCAGCGCGTGCGCGTTTAGTGTTTCCCCCGACGCTCTGATCTTCCCGGACGGAGGCGGCAGCATCACGCGGACCATCGCGGCCAGCGCGCCCACGTGTGCGTGGACCGCCACGTCGAACTCTCCGCTCATCACGGTATCGCCGGCATCCGGAACCGGAACTACGCCGGTGATCGTGACTTTAGCCAGCAATGCGGGTGGCGCCCTTGTGAACGCCACCGTCGTTCTGGCCGGCCAGACGATCCAGGTTTATGAGCAGGGAACCTGCGCGTTAACGGTTTCGCAGAGTTCGCTGGCGGCCGACGTCAATGGCGGCACCCAGATCCTTAACATCTCCGGGCCGTCCTCCTGCGCCTGGTCGAGCTACGCGAACGTGCCCTGGATTACGGTCAATCCGGCGAGCGGTATCGGTCCGGGTTCCGTAGCGGTTTCGTTTTCGGCCAACGGCACGGGAGCCGACCTGACCGGGTCCTTATCGATCGCGGGTGCGGTGGTAACGCTGCTGCAGGACTTCACGCCTCAGACCTTCGCCGATGTCCCCGCCTCGTCATTCTATTTCGACGCAGTCAATATCATGTCCGAAAAGCACATCACATCGGGCTGCGGAGGCGGCAACTTCTGCCCGGAATCGAGTCTGACGCGCGCCGAGATGGCCGTGTTCATGATTCGGGGTATCTTCGGGAACGACAATTTCAGCTTCTCCACCATCCCGTATTTCCACGATGTTCCGGTCGGCTCGTTTGGGTTCCAGTGGATACAGAAGCTGTATGAGATGGGGATCACCGTGGGCTGCGGGAACGGAAACTTCTGTCCGAGTTCCACCCTGACGCGCGATAGCCTGGCGGTGTTCCTGGTGCGCGGCCGCCTGGGTTCGGCCACCGTGTTTGAATACCCGGGCGCGCCGTATTTCACCGATGTACCGGCTGGCTATTTCGCCTTCCCATGGATCCAGCGCATCGCGCAGGATCAGATCACGCACGGGTGCGGCGTTGCCCTGTACTGTCCCACGGGACCGGTAACGCGCGGACAGATGTCGGTTCTGCTGGTACGCGCGCTCTTCAACCTTCTGCTGGCGCCGGGCACTCCGGTCATCACGCAGGTCAGCCCCAACGTAATCGGTCAGGGGCAGACGCAGACGGTGACTATCACGGGTACCAATACCAACTTCGAGCAGGGTGTCAGTACCATCAGTCCCATTCCGGGTGTCACGGTGGGAGCCATCACGGTGAACAGCCCCACGCAGCTGACCGTTACGTTAACGGCGGCTTCCACGGCACCTCCGGAGCCCTCTCCCATCCTCGTGATCACGAGCGCCGAACAGGCCGTGCTTCCGAGTGCGCTGACCGTTCAGTAAACAGGGACTTCCGGGACTTTCCGCGTCCCTTTCGGGGCCGATGAGATACTGGAAGTTCCGTGACGATCTGTTATCTGGACGCCTTCTCGGGGTTGAGCGGCGACATGCTGGTGGGTGCGCTCGCGGATGCGGGGGCGGACGCGGAAGCGATCGCGGCAGCGGTCTCCACCCTGGGGACGGGAGTCGCGGTGCGCTTCGAACGCGTGCTGCGCCGCGGGATCTCCGCTACCAAGTTCCACGTGATTGGGCCCGAGCAGACGGCGCATCGCCACCTGAGTGGCATTCTGAAAATGATCGGCGCCGCTGCTCTTCCATCTCCTGTCCAGCAAAACGCCTCGCTCATCTTTCAACGCCTCGGTGAATGCGAAGCGGCGGTTCATGGCGTGCCGATCGAGAAGGTGCATTTTCACGAAGTCGGCGCGGTCGATTCCATCACTGACATCGTGGGCGCGTGCATGGGCTTTCATCTGCTGGGCGCGGAGGCGATCTACTGCTCTCCCGTCAACGCAGGTTCGGGAACGGTGGAGACCGAGCATGGCACGCTCCCGGTGCCGGCGCCCGCCACTGCCGCTCTGCTGCGCGGGAAGCCGGTCTATGCGCATGGTCCGGCCGTCGAGTTAACAACCCCCACCGGCGCCGCGGTGGCTACGGTGCTCGCCCGGGATTTCGGGCCGATGCCGGCCATGACGATCGACCGCATCGGCTACGGGGCCGGAGATAAGGATTTCCGGCAGCAGGCAAACGTGCTCCGCATCCTGACTGGAAGCGCATCGGGCGCGCTCGAGGCGACCTCGGTCTGCGTCATTGAGGCCAACATCGACGATTCAAGCCCTCAGGTTCTGGGCTACGCGATGGAGCGCCTGCTGGACGCGGGCGCGCTGGACGTCACGCTGCAACCGATCGCCATGAAGAAGAACCGGCCGGGTTCCCTGCTCCGCGTCGTGTGCAAACCGGAAGATCGCGAGACCCTCGGGGCGATCGTGTTTGCGGAGACGTCCACCATCGGCCTGCGCTTTTGCACGGCGGATCGCATGGTGGAAGAGCGGCACGTGGTGGAAGTGAAAACGCGCTACGGAAACGTGCGGATGAAGGTTACGCGCACAGGTGGCGCCGCGCCCGAGTATGAGGATTGCCGCGCCGTCGCCTTGGCGGCCGCCGTCCCCCTGAAGCAGGTCTTATCCGAAGCCGCTTACGAATACCAGAAATCGATTCGATGAAATATTACTTAACGACGCCGCTTTACTATGTGAATGCCGCGCCGCATATCGGTCATACGTACACCACGCTGGCCGCCGATACCATCAAGCGCCTGAAACGCCTGCAGGGCTTTCAAGTCACCTTGACCACCGGAACCGACGAGCACGGGCAGAAGGTGGAGCGGTCCGCGGAGGCCTCAGGGCGCACTCCCAAAGAGTTTGCCGATATGGTCTCGGCGGAATTCCGGCGCCAATGGGACACGCTGCACGTGGACTACGACCAGTTCATCCGCACCACCGATCCCAAGCATGCCGAGACCGTGCAGTGGCTGTTCCGGCGCTGCGAAGCCAATGGTTACATTTATCGGGGGAGCTACACCGGGCAGTATTGCGTTTCCGACGAGCTTTACGTCAACGACGCGAGCCCGGGAGACCCGTGCCCGTTCTGCGGCCGGTTGACCGAAACCGTCACCGAAGAGAATTACTTCTTCAAGCTGTCCGCTCTGCAGGACCGCCTGCTGGCACTTTACGAGTCCGACCCAGGCTTTGTCCAGCCCGACTCGCGCCGTAACGAAGTCCTCGCGTTCGTAAAGCAGGGTCTTCAGGATTTATCTATCAGCCGCACCACTTTGAAATGGGGCATTCCGCTGCCGGTGGAAGGCAAGCACGTTTTCTACGTCTGGTTCGACGCGCTGATCGGCTATTTGAGCGCGGTTCGCAACACCGGGGAGTGGCCGGCCGATCTGCATCTGGTCGGCAAGGAAATCATCCGCTTCCACGCGGTGTTCTGGCCGGCGTTTCTGATGGCGGCGGATCTGCCTTTGCCGCGGGCGGTGTTCGCGCATGGCTGGCTCCTGTTTGAAAACGACAAGATGAGCAAGTCGCGCGGCAACATCGTGCGCACGGACCCCATCCGGCAGGTCCTCGGGATCGAGGCGCTCCGCTATTTTCTGTTCCGCGAGATCGTGTTCGGACAGGACGGCACGTTCAGCTATGACGCGCTGATTGCCCGTTACAACTCGGATTTAGCCAATGGCCTGGGAAATCTCGTGAACCGCACGCTGACCATGGTGAAGCAATATCGCGGCGGAGTGGCGCCCGCACAGTTCGATCCGGAAATCGGGAAGACGGCGACGGAGGTGATTGCGACCACGCTGGCATGTTTCGACCGCTTCGAATTTTCACGCGGACTGGAGGCCATCTGGCAGCTGGTGGCGATGGCCGACAAGTTTATCGTCGAACAGGCACCGTGGAAATTGGCGCGCGCGGCGGACGAGGCGTCGGCGCGTCAACTCGATATCGCGCTCGGCACGGCGGCGGAAACGGTGCGCGTGGCAACGGCTCTGCTGTCTCCGATTCTTCCGGAATCAACCGCCAAAATCTGGAGTCAACTCGGGATGACCGGCAGCCTCGATGACTTGCGTTTCGAAGCGCTGCACTGGGGCGAGTTCCCGCCCGATCAGAAGATCGGCGACATCGCCGCGGTGTTTCCACGGATCGAAGCGCCCGTTGCAATCGAGCAGATGCGCGTGCTGGAGCATGAAGCCGGGTTACAGCAGGCCGCGCTCATGGGTCAGCCCGCAGCGCCGGAACCTCCCGTGGGGATCACGCCCATTTCGGAACCGATCAACATCGAGGACTTCACTAAGGTGGATCTGCGGGTGGGGCAGGTGATTTCGGCGGAGCCGGTAAAGGGCGCCGACAAGCTGCTGCACCTGAAGGTCGACATCGGCGAGCCGGAACCGCGCACCATCGTTGCGGGCATTGCGCAGGCCTATAAAGCGGATCAGCTCGTGGGGCGTCGCGTGGTCATCGTCGCCAACCTGGAGCCGCGTAAATTGCGGGGCATCGTCTCGCAGGGGATGATCGTCGCCGCGTCGCTCGATGCGGGCCGGCCCTATTTGGCGGGATTTTTGGAAGACGTGCCGGTGGGTGCGCGCCTGAAGTGACCCTGGTCGATTCGCATTGTCACCTGGATAGTCCGCAGTTCGCTGAAGACCGGGACGCGGTGATTGCACGCGCCCGCGAGGCCGGCGTAGAGCGCTTTCTCGCAATTGGAACCGGCGAAGGCCCGCCCGATCTGGAGGCCGGTATCCGTCTGGCAGGCCAGTACGCAGGCGCCTACGCTACCATCGGCGTGCACCCTCATGACGCCGCCAAAGCGGGGCCTGAAACATTTGAGCGGCTGAAGGATCTTTGTTCGCATCCTAAAGTTGTGGCGCTTGGCGAGATCGGCTTGGACTACCATTACGATTTCGCGCCGCGCGGCGTGCAGCTTGACGCGTTTCGAACGCAAGTGGCGATCGCGCAGCGCACGCAGCTGCCGGTTGTGATCCACACCCGTGAGGCTTGGAGCGACACCGTCGCCATCCTGCGGGAGCATTGTCCACGCGGCCCCGGCATCATCCATTGCTTCAGCGGTGACGTGGAGCAGGCGCGCGAAGCGGTCTCGCTGGGTTTCCATGTGAGCTTTGGAGGGGTGCTTACATTCCCCAGGGCGCAGGGCGTGCGCGAGGCCGCCGCTACGGTTCCCGATGAGCTTCTGCTGGTAGAGACAGACGCCCCGTTCCTGGCCCCCGTGCCGCGCCGCGGGAAGCGCAATGAGCCGTCGTTTCTCGTCGAGACGGTGCGCGTGTTGGCTGCGGTCCGCGGTGTTTCTCCCGAAGCGATCGCCGCCCTTACGACGCGTAATTTCGAACGGCTCTGTCTGGAGCCGCGCGGTTTGCAGCACGCCGATCCGGGTGGATACACTGGGGAGTTCCATGAACAAAGGTAAAGCAGGTCAAATCGCAGCGGCGCCGGGTTTTCTTGCGCTCGTCGAAGACGATCTGCGCGCAGTGGAACACGAGCTGGCGCTCGATTCCGTGGCCAGCGTGGAAGCCGTGACCCGCATCGCCCGCTACCTGCAAAATAGCGGAGGCAAGCGGCTGCGCCCTTCGCTCCTGCTGTTGTGCGCACGCATGGCTGGAGACGGCGAGCCTCTCGATCAGTCGGCGATCCGGCTTGCGGCGATCGTCGAAATGCTGCATGCCGCCACGCTGGTGCACGATGATGTGATCGATATGGCCGACACGCGCCGCGGGCGGCCTTCAACGAATGCACAGTGGGGCAATCATACCTGCGTCCTGGCCGGGGACTGGCTCTACATGCAGGCTTTTCAAATTGCGCTCCGCATGCGGAACTTCCATATCCTCGACCTGCTGATCGGGCTGACGCAGTTGATGGTGGAAGGCGAGTTGATCCAGATGGAGCGCATCGGCAAAGTGGAAGTTACCGAAGCGGACTGCATGGAACTGGTGGACCGCAAGACTTCCGGGCTGTTCAGCGTGTGCGCGAAACTGGGCGCGATCGTAGCCGGCGCCGATACGATGCTCGAAGAAAAGCTGGGCGAGTATGCCTGGAATCTCGGCATGGCCTTCCAGTTAATCGACGACGTGCTGGATTTCGAGGCGGAAGAGAGCGTGCTCGGTAAGCCGGTGGGCGGAGATCTGCGGGAGGGCAAAGTCACGCTGCCGGTGGTTTATGCGCTGCAGGAAGCGAGCGCCGAAGAGCGCAAACACATCGAATCCGTGCTGTGCGACCGGTCCTACGCACAAGTGCCTTTTGCGCAGGTGAGAGCGATTGTGGAGAGACGCGGAGGAATCCAGCGCGCGCTCGAGAAGGCGCAACAATTCAGCGATCGCGCGATTCAGGCGCTGGGCGATCTGCCGGAATCGGTGTATCTGCGCAGCCTGGTTTCAGTGGCGGAGCTGGTGATCGAAAGAAGTTTCTAAAAGAGCAGGTAAGCGCCGTAACCGAGCACGAAACCAATCGCGCATCCGGCCACGACGTCGCTCAGGAAGTGCAGACCCAGCATGATGCGGGAGACCGCAATGCTGATGGCACAGAAGAGCAGCCCGGCAGCCAGCGTCGGATAGTGCAGGAAAATGGGCGTTGCCACGGCAAACGCGGTAATCGAATGCCCGGACGGAAATGAGAATTGATCGGGCGGCAGCAGACTGGCCCAGCAGTGGACGGCCATCGTACATGGCCGGCTCCGGTTACAGATACGCTTCAATCGGATGAAGAAAAGAATGCCGACGGAAACGGCCAGCGCGGCGGCACCCACGGCGGCAAAACGTTCGGGACCGCCGAATAGCAGCAGAATGGCACCCATTGCTGTCCAGAGCCAGCCGTCGCCACCCCTCGTAGCACACACCATCCAAAGGCGAATCCAACGCGGCGCGCGCCAGCCATTCACCTTGTGCATGACGCGGTGGTCCCGCGAGGCGATGTAAGCGAGAACGGCGTGGGTGCTCATGCGGCCGCCTCCGTCACCAGAGGCGAGCTGATTTCGGACACCTTCAGCCGGCGCGTCCAATGCGAGGAGAAACGCTTCTCCATCAAGTAGTTAGCGAGCGTGATGACAGGCGCCAAACCACCGATCAGGGCGATAGGGATCGTCCAGGGGGTAGTTTGGAACATGGCAAGCCCGATCTGCAGAATGTCCCGCGTAAGTCTATAGTAGCTCCCGTGAGAGCCGTGCACGGTGCCGCGGCCCTGCCGCAAGCCGGCCAGGAACTCAGCCTTATTCCGCGCGCCCGGCACTTCGGTCCAGCAGGATCCAGCCGTTGCCAGGGTATGGGCATCACTGCCTCCCAGGCCGATCTTGCCGGATCGCGCCGCGAACTCGGACGCATTCCGGTTGGTGACTTCCAGCATGCAGCCATTCAGGACTTCGAAGGCGTCGAACTCCGCCTCGAAACAAGCAAAGTCTTCGGCCGTCCGCTTTCCGGTCAGGCTCGAAAAAATGTGATTCGCGCTGAAGAACAGGCCCTCTTCGCGAAGGTAGGCGATAAGAGCTTCAAAGTCATTGCTACGCCGCTGAATCTTAACGTGTTGCGACTCGCTGACGTCGTAGACGCCCACGTGCATCTTGGAGCCGCTGGGGGTGGTACAGGTCACTTCTTCGCTGACGAAAAAGTCGGGGTGTTGTTTGAGAGACTCGGAGACGTCCACGCAGTCATGATCCGTGATGGTCACGAGGTCCATGCCCTGCCGCTTCAGCTTCTCGTAGACAGCGTGCGGCTCTGAATAGCTTTCGTTGCAGAAAGCGCTGAGTACCGGAATGTTGCAAAGCCCGGAGTGCACCGTGTGTACATGCAAGTCGCACCGCATGCCTTCGTTATAATCCTCAGCGTGTCACGGTGGCGTGACGGAGAGATCAAACAATTGTGAAGGCACGTGTTTTCAGGTCGCGTGGGACGCCCCGCAACCGCTGTGGCCGCGTGTAAGAATCGGAGTTGCGCATGAAGACGGTCCATTTGATTTTCTTCGATGCCGGGGGCGGCCACCGCAGCGCGGCGAACGCTCTGAGCCAGGTGATCCAGGAACAAAGACGCCCCTGGAGTCTCGAAACGCTCAATCTGCAAGAGCTATTCGACTCGATGGACGTCTTCCGGAAATTGACCGGCGTCCGTATGCAGGATGTTTACAACGGCACACTGAAGCGCGGCTGGACCCTCGGTTCGCCACAGCTCACCCGCGCGATGCACGGGATCATCCGGCTTTACCACGACCAACAGGTGGAGTTGCTGGAACAGTATTGGAGGCGCACGTCCACCGATTTGGTCGTATCTCTGATACCCAATTTCAACCGCGCGCTTTTTCAAAGCCTGGCGACCGTGCATCCCGGCGTGCCGCTGATTACGGTGATGACGGATTTCGCCGATTTTCCGCCGCACTTCTGGATTGAGAAGCAGAGCCAGTTCCTGGTCTGCGGCACCGATCACGCTTTGCAGCAGGCGCGCGAAATGGAGTACACCAGCGACCAGCTTTTTCGCGCATCGGGAATGATTCTGAATCCCAAGTTTTACCTCCCGTTGAAGAGGAACCGCGGTGAGGAGCGGCAGAAGCTGGGCCTGGACCCGGCTACACCGACCGGGCTCGTGCTCTTCGGCGGCCACGGCTCGTCCGATATGGAGAGCATCGCGAAACGCCTGCGGCGCTGCCGGCAACGCGTCCAATTGATCCTGCTTTGCGGGCACAACGAAAAACTCGCCAACAGTTTGCGGGAGATGAAATCGCCCGTACGGATGCACGTGGAAGGCTTCACCGGCGACGTCCCGTACTTCATGCACCTTTCCGATTTCTTCATCGGAAAACCGGGCCCGGGCAGTATCAGCGAAGCGCTATTCATGCAGCTGCCGGTGATTGTGGAGCGCAATGCATGGACGCTGCCGCAGGAGCGGTATAACGCGGACTGGATTCAGGAAAAAGGCGTGGGTATCGTGCTGACGAGCTTTCGCCGCCTTAACCGGGCGGTGGAGTATATGATGAAGCCGCAAAACTATGCCCGGTTCCGCAGGCGCGCCAAAGCGCAGCAGAACCGGGCCGTGTTCGAGATCCCGGAGTTTATGGAGCAGGTGATGAGCCACGCCGAAAGCGTGACGCCCGCGGAACCCGCACGGGCTTAGACGCCTTCTCCGTTAGATCTTCTCGGCCGCGCCCTTGTGGGCCTCCGCCATCTTGAACAGGCTTTCGATCTGGTCTTCCGGCAGAGTCAGGGTGACTTTGACGATGTTCTGATCGGTCGTCACCACCAGCGTCTTCAACAAGTCCGTGATCTGACCGGGAACGGCGTTCGCGGAGCTGTGCATCTGCACCATCTGAGCCAGCAGCTTGACGACGTCGCCCAACGAGCTCGCGTCCTGCGCGCTGCCGGTGATGGCCTGGGCGTCAACCTGAATCTGTGCGCCGAACTTCACGCCGCCGCTCGCCTGCTGGATACTTTGCAGCACGGCGGAGCCGGAGTCCTTGCCCGCACCGGGCAGAGGAAGATTCCCGAAGTTGGCAGTGGAGATGCTCCAGGCATCTTCCGTGGTGCTGAGCTGATTGATGCGCGCCATCACCGCGGCGTCGATGGCGTTCGGATGCGCGCGCTGGTCGAGAGCGGCCTTAACGGAGGCCAGATCGCCCGCAACGGCGGTCGAACCGTCGATCAGTCCAAGGGCCTGGCTATGATCGCCATTCGCAAAGCTGATTACCTGCGCCCCCGCATACGCAATAACAGTGGCGTTGCTGTCCTTTGCCGCCGCAGCTAAAATCTGCGAAACGTGAAAGGTTCCTTTTGCAAGCATCAGGCCCGAATGAACGTTCTTCAGAGTCGCTTCGGAGCCCGGCGCGGAAGTGACGACGAGCACCTCACGCAGGTCGGTACGGGGATCGAAACCGGTGGAGTGAATAAAATCCTGGAACCCGGCATCCACGGGCAGGCTGGCCAGCAGGAATTGGCCGAACTGCGAGGTCTTGGCCTGGTCGACATTAATGCCCGCGAACATCTGCGCACCCGCTGGCGCCATATTCAGAAGCTGCGGATCGGCGCCGTACCCGACGCTTCCGGCCAGCAAGAACGCCGAAGCGAGTAAAGTAGTTTGTCTCATCAAGTAACTCCTATCGCCCATAGTAACGGACGGGAACCCGCAAGAGTTCCACAATTTTATGACCTGCCTGTACGCACGAACCCGGCCACGGGAATCTGGTCCACAATCTGAATGCCAAAGCCCTCGAGCGCGACCACTTTACGCGGGTGGTTGGTCAGCAGGCGGACGGAGTGGAGGCCCAGATCGGAGAGGATTTGCGCGCCGATGCCGTTTTCATGTTGAAACTGCACATGACCGGGCTCGGTCGCGATCGCGGTCTGCTCATGGCGAAGCCCGGGACCGTTCTGATGAAGGTAAACGAGCACGCCGCGTCCGGCCTCGGCGATCTGCTGGAGCGATCCGCGAATGAGGGCCTGGCACTCGCAGTTGGTGGATCCGAAAACGTCACCGTAAAGACAATGCGAGTGCATGCGGGCCAGTACGGGCTCCGGCCCGCTGACATCGCCGCGGACCAGGGCCACGTGCCTTTCCGGCAGGATCTCGCTCGAATACCAGATGGCGCGAAAGGGGCCGAACTCGGTCTGGATCAGCGACTCGGACCGGCGATGGATGTAGCGCTCGTGCTTCATGCGATAGCGGATCAGATCGGCTACCGACGTCATCACCAACCCGTGTTTCGCGCAGAACTCGAGTAACTGCGGGACGCGCGCCATGGTCCCGTCGTCGTTCATGATTTCGCAGATCACCCCGGCCGGCGTCAACCCCGCGAGGCGGGCGAGATCGACCGCAGCTTCGGTCTGACCGGCGCGCACAAGGACGCCGCCTTCGCGCGCGCGCAGCGGGAAAACGTGGCCGGGACGAGCCAGGTCGGCCGGGCGGGTGCCGGGATCGATGGCGGTGAGAATGGTGC
The DNA here is from genome assembly GCA_963814235.1 of Bryobacterales bacterium. Lineage (GTDB taxonomy): Bacteria > Acidobacteriota > Terriglobia > Bryobacterales > Bryobacteraceae > Bog-113. The sequence goes on from CAWFCA010000007.1 coordinate 107,976, forward strand.
GGGCGCGATCAGCCGAGGAGATTCCGGTGGTTACCCCTTCGCGCGCGTCGATCGACTGCGTGAAGGCGGTTCCGAAGGTGGACGTATTGTGCTCCGACTGCAGCGGCAAACGCAGGTAATCGCAGCGCGGCGGCGTCAGTGCCAGGCAGATCAGGCCGCGGCCTTCCACCGCCATAAAGGTGATGGCTTCGGGGGTGATGAACTCGGCCGCAATGGTGAGGTCGCCTTCATTCTCGCGATCTTCATCGTCGACCACGACGACCATATGGCCGTCTCGGATTTTCGCAATTGCCTCGGGAACCGGGACGAAAGCCATACGGTGGAGCGAATTCCCAGTTTAGCGCCGAAGGGCTATCCCGGCGACTCCACCAGGCAATCGGGTGTGACAAAATAGTGCAGCCGATGTCGATTTTCGAGCCATTTACGAGGCTGACCCTGTGGTCGGTATTCGATATTCTGGCGGTGGGATTCGTCATTTACCAGGTCGTCGTCATCGTGCGGGGGACGCGCGCGGCGCACATCCTGGGCGGCATCATCACGGTGATCGGCGTGTATGTGCTTTCGAGCCGCCTGGGGCTGGAAGCGCTCCGGTCGCTGCTTTCGTACGTGGTTCCGTATTCGGCGATCGCGACGGTGATTCTGTTCCAGAGCGAAATACGCCGGACGCTGGCCCGCATCGGCCGCAAGAACTGGACTGGACGCGGTTTCAAACGGCCGGAGGCCACCGATGAAATCCTGTTGGCGTTGTCGAGCCTGGCCGAAAGCCGGACCGGAGCGCTGATCGTGATGGAGCGCGATATCGGTCTGCGCACGTTCGTCGAAAGCGGCGTACGGCTGGACGCGGAGATCTCTCGCGATTTGCTGCTGGCCATTTTTCAGCCCGGTGCCGCCCTGCACGATGGCGCCGTGATCGTGCAGAAGGAGAAGATCAGCGCGGCGGCCTGCTTCCTGCCCCTCAGCACGAATCCGGCGATCTCGCGCAAGCTGGGTACGCGGCATCGCGCGGCGATCGGGATTACGGAAGAGACGGACTGTCTGGCGCTGGTGGTGAGCGAAGAGACGGGAACAATCTCGGTGGCGACGTTTGGCAAATTAGAGTCGCGGCTGACGCCGGAAGCGGTGGACGAGAAGATTCATCGCCATTTCGGGTCCGGCAAATACGGCGCGATTGCCGGCGCCTCGATTACCGTGCCGCCGCCCGATGAGCCCGTGGTTCCCGCCGAGAAAGCCGCCCGGCTATGATCGGGCGCTTCTTTCTCGTCGGGCTGTGGCAGGACTGGCCCTGGAAGCTGGCCTGCCTGTTCGTGGCCACGTTGATCTGGCTGGCGGTGGCGAGTGAGCCCGAGATGGCGACGGTGCTGCGCGTCCCCGTGCAATATAAGTACGCGCCGCGCGATTTGGAGATCAGCTCCGATGTGGCCGGCAACGTACAGATCGAACTGCAGGGCGTGAGCGGGCGCTTAAAGGAGTTCAGCGCCGTACCCGCGCCGGTCATCATCGACTTCTCGACGGTGCGGGCGCCGGGCGAGCGGACCTTCAACATCGACGGCCGGACGCTGCGCCTGCCCAAGGGCGTACAGTTTCTGCGGGCGGTGCCGGCGCAACTCCGGTATGTGTTCGAGGAACGGGAGCGCCGGTCGGTTCCCGTGGAAGTGCAATGGTCGGGCACGACCGCGGAGGCGGCCCAGATCCTGCGCGTACGGACCGACCCCTCCCACCTGGATGTGATTGGACCGCGCAGCCGTGTCGAACGCGTGCAATCGGTTTCCACCGATCCGGTCAACCTCAGAACCATTCACAGCGGCCAACCGGCAATGACCTCGCCGTTCATCGCGGAGCCGCAGGTGCGCTTCTCGAACTTTCAGCCGGTGCGCGTTACGGTCATACTGAAGACTAGATGAAGGTGAGACAGCTGTTTGGCACCGACGGCATTCGCGGCGTCGCGGGAATGGCGCCGCTCGATCGCGCGACGGTGTCGGCGTTCGGCAGCGCTTTAGGCAACGACTTGCGTGCGCATCATGCTTCGGGCGACGCAAACCCGGCAGTCCTGATCGGGATGGATACGCGCGAATCCGGGCAATGGATCGCGGAGAACGTAGCGGGCGGGCTGCGTGAACACGGGGTGGACGTGCGTTTCGCGGGCGTGATCACGACACCGGGGGTCGCGTGGCTGACCAGGACCGGGCACTTCGCGGCGGGGGTGATGATCTCGGCCTCGCACAATCCTTATGAAGACAACGGCATCAAGGTATTCGCGGAAACGGGCTATAAGCTGCCCGATGAGGAAGAGCTGGAGATTGAGCAGGAGATCTTCCGGGTGCTTCCCGATCATCCGCGCGAGCCGCTGGCCTTAGAGCGGGACGGGTCCTTTGCGCCGCGCTACTGCGACTATCTTGTGTCGACCTTGCCGATGAAACTTGACGGTCTGCATTTGGTGGTGGATTGCGGTAATGGAGCGGCGTCTCTGCTGGCCCCCGATCTTTTTCGCAAAGCTGGCGCGCGCGTGACGGCCATTCACCATCATCCGAACGGGCGCAACATCAATCTGCACTGCGGGGCGCTTCACGTCGAATCGTTGAGCGAGACCGTGCGCGCGGAAAAGGCCGATGCCGGGGTGGCGTTCGACGGCGACGCGGATCGCGCCATCATGGTTTCGAGTGACGGCGGGATCGTGAACGGCGACGCGGAGCTGCTGATTCTGGGCCGCGCGATAAAACAGCAGGGCGGTCTGGACGGCGATACGATCGTAGCGACGGTGATGTCGAACCTGGGTCTCGAAATCGCGCTGGAACGCGATGGCATTCGCATGCTGCGAACCCCGGTGGGAGACAAGTACGTACTGGAAGAGATGCTGCGCACGGGCGCGTGCCTCGGCGGCGAGCAGTCCGGCCACGTGATCTTCCGGAAATACGCGACCACGGGCGATGGGATGTTAACGGCGCTGCAGGTTCTGGGCGCGGCTCGCAAGCAGGGCAAGACAGTGGCGGCTCTCATCGCCGACCTGGAAATCTATCCGCAGAAGCTGGTCAATGTGCGGATCCGGCAACGCCGCAAACTGGAAGAGTTAAATGGCGTGCAGACGGAGATCCTGGCCGCGGAGCAAGCGATGAACGGAGCGGGGCGCGTGCTGGTGCGATTCTCGGGTACCGAGCCGCTGGTGCGGGTGATGGTGGAAGGGCGCGATGCGCTGCTGGTCGACCGATACTCGGCAAGCATCGCCAGAGCCCTGGAACTGGAGATGGCATGAGGATTCGAGTGGTGGCGGTTTTAATGGTGATGGCAGCCGTGGCGGGCGCGCAGGAAAAGCGCGGGCCCGGCTGGGTCTCCCTGTTCAACGGGCAGGACCTGACGGGTTGGGAGCCGGTGGGGCAGGAGAAGTGGGAAGTCGTGGACGGCGCCATCCACGGCCAGACCGTCACCAAGAACTACGGCTACCTGCAGACGGTGAAGAAGTTCAAGAGCTTCGAGCTGGCGCTGCGTTTCAAATGCATCAGCGACGGCAACAGCGGCGTCTTCTTCCACACCGCGTTCACTCCGGGCACGGTGGATGTCAGCCAGGGCCTGCAATTCGAGATCGACCCCGGGATCAATAAACATACGGGCGGCATGTATGGCGACGGCCGTGAGTGGATCGTATGGCCCTCTCCCGAAAACGAGGCCGTGGTACACCCGCATGATTGGAACGACTATCTGATGATCGTGGATCGCAACCATTACATCGCGCGGCTAAACGGCGTGACGGTCGTCGATTTCACCGACCCGAAGCCGAAGTCGACCGACGGCACCATCGCGCTGCAGATGCACATGGGCGGCGGCGGGGACATTCTGTTCAAAGACATCGTCATTCGCGATCTATCCGAACGCTGACGGATGGCGCTGCGGCTTTTTTACTCCGATCTGTACACCATTCCGCTTCCCGCCGGGCATAAGTTCCCGATGCACAAATACCGGGCGCTACGCGAGGCCCTGGCAGGTGACGCGCGCTTCACGTTCGAGCCCTCTCCGCTGGCCGATCCCGCGACCATCGAACTGGCTCACGATCCGGCTTATGTTGCGCGGTTCCTGAGCGGGAAGCTGAGCGCCGCCGAGATCCGGCGCATCGGGTTTCCGTGGTCGGAAGGACTGGTGAAGCGCACACTGGCTTCCGCCGGCGGCACTCTCGCGGCTACGCGGCGCGCGTGGACGGACGGATGCAGCGGGGCGCTCGCCGGAGGAACGCATCACGCGTTCTATGCGGAAGGTTCGGGATTTTGCGTCTTCAACGACATCGCAATCGGGATTTTGTGGCTGCGGGAAGCGGGACTCATCCAGCGCGCGGCCGTGGTGGATCTGGACGTGCACCAGGGCGACGGCACCGCGGCCATTTTCGTGGACGACCCGGACGTGCTGACGCTGTCGGTTCACGGCGAGAAGAACTTCCCCCTTCGGAAGCAGAACTCGCGCCGCGATGTGGGGTTGGCGGACCGGACCGGCGATGACGAATACCTGCGCGTGGTCGAGCGGGAGCTGCCGGCCGTCTTCGCTTTCGAGCCAGAAGTGATTTTCTTTCAGGCGGGAGTGGACGGTTTGGCGACGGATCGCTTAGGCAGGCTGCGGCTTACGCATGCGGGACTGCGGCGGCGCGACACGATGGTGCTGGAAGCGTGCCGGGCGCAGCGCATTCCGGTGGTAATCACCATTGGCGGCGGCTATTCCGATCCTATCGAGCCGACCATCGAAGCGCATGCCAATACGTTCCGCGCGGCGGCGGTGATCGATTGGCAGGATTAAGTTAAGCGACCTGGCGGATCTCGGAAATCTGCGAGGTCGTGACGGTCTGAAAAGTGGGATGCCGGAATTCCAGACGCATGCCGCGGCCGATGAAACCGAGTTTCAGCATCGAGCCGCCCCAGTTGGACCCGTCAACCTTGACGAGCACCGGAAGCGGACAGAAATCGGGGTGGCCGGAGATGAGCGCTTCTTCCGCGCTCTGCTTGACGATGCGGTAGCAGCGATTGCGGGTGTGCACCTCAAGTTCGCTGCCGCAGGGAAGATCCCGCAGGTAGACCCCACCCTCCACCTCGGAGCGAACGATATTGTGGTTCACCCAGTCGTTCAGGTTGGAGTGGGGTACCTGCGATGTGAAGGTCTGCGTCAATTCAGGCTCGAGTCAGAAAGATCGGCAGACCGATCTTGTGGGTATAGATCGGCCGGTAGCGATTGGTGTTGTACATGGATTCAATGTCGACTTTACGCGGCCCGAGTTTCGGATCGGGGATGGGGACCGTGGCATAGCAGCCGTGGCTGATACCCATCATAAGCCCGTGTTTGCCCTCGTGGATACAGTCGATGGCCATGCCTGCAAAGGTGGAGGCAACCATCTTATCGACGAAGTCCGGACTGCCGCTGCGGAGGTCGTAGGTCAGATCGCTGACGATGGTTTCCTCACCCGTGCGCTTCTTGATTTCATCGCTGAGAGCTTCGCCGATGTTGGCCTTCTTGCGATGGCCGAACGCGTCCGCCTCGCCGATTTCGAGAAGGTTGTAGCCCTTCCACTTGGCGCCTTCCGACAGCACGAACAGAGCGTAACTGCTGGGCGACTGGCGTTTGTCGGTCATGATGAGATCGATCAGCTTCTCGAGATCGAACTCGTATTCCGGAATACAGCAGCGCATGGACGAGACGTAAGCGGTGTAGAGGGCCGTGTAGCCGGCGTCGCGTCCGAAGATGCGGAAAATGCCGATGCGCTCGTGCGAACCGACCGTGGTGCGCTGGCGTTCGATCGCCTCGTTGGCGCGGGTGATGGCGGTGGAAAACCCGATGCAGTATTCGGTGTTGCGGACATCGTTATCCATGGTCTTCGGGATAGCGATCACCTTGAAGCCCGCCGCATCGAGATGCGCGGCGTAGCTCAGGGTGTCGTCGCCGCCAATTGCGACAAGGTAGTCCAGATTGAGCTTCTCGACGTTGGCGAGAACTTGCGATGTCATGTCATAGACCGTCGAGGTGACGCCGTCCTTGGTCGATTCGGACGCGGGGAAGCTGGCGCCCGCGAGAAACGGCGGGAGCTTCTTCATCTTTTTCGGATTGGTGCGCGAGCTGTGGAGGTAGGTGCCGCCCGTGCGATCGATGGTGCGCGTGTTGTCGCGGTTCAACGGCTGTACATAGCGCGCGACAGTAGCGGGGTCTTCGAAGTTGAGATGCGTCAAGGACTCCCAACCGCGCCGCAAACCGATGACTTCGCAATCGATTTCACTGCCGCGGTACACCACTGTTTTAATAACCGAGTTGAGGCCGGGAACATCACCGCCGCCGGTGAGAATCCCGATCCTTTTTGAAGCCATGTCTTCTCCTGGTTTGAATTCACTTCATTTTAGGACATTGAGAAGCCCGGCGGGCTTACGGCTTCAGGTGGCGGAGAAATGGCACAAACTCCTGACCCAGCTTCACGGCAAGATCGATCCCCAGGATGGTGGTGCCGGTAATCAGCGCATCGGACGCGTGGTTATTTGAACGGGGATTCCAGGTGTTGGACAAAAAGCCGGCTCCATAGGCGCTCGCCCAGCGGGCGTAAGCGAAGCCTGAGCCGCCATCGTCCTTGCGAGTGAGAAACACGCCGGCTACCGCGTGATGGAAGCGCGCCCTGGTGGAGCGATCGCCGGACGGAAAGTAGCGCGGGTCTTCGTGAAGCGCGGATTCCAGCGTCGCGCTGAAGTACTGGTAGGACAGGTTCACTCCGAACGCGTTGGCGTAACGGCGGGCATATCCTTCGGCGCCCTGGCCCCATTCGCTGGGAGTGTTGGTGAGCTGTGAAAACCCGGCCGAAAAACCCACGCCGGCCAGCGCGTAAGGCCAGAAAACATCCTGCGTCGCGGCTTTGAACTTCTGAGCGACCGTGTAGGGCCGATAAACGGGTGGAGGTATGGTTCGCGACGCGTGCTCGAGATCGGCGGAGGGTAACGGAGCCGCGGTGGGCTCCTGAGCGCTACCGCCGGGGCCGGCAAGGATGTCTGAGGAGACCGCTAGCGGGATGGAATCGGCAGCCCGTAGAAACGGAAGGGTGAAAAGAAGGGCGGACGCAAGGCTGAAACATACAGATCGGTTCACACATTCTTCAGAGCACGTGTTCTACCAGACGCATTACAGCGGTAATGAAAGTGCTGTTAGCAAAAACAAATCTCGTTCAGTCTTCGGGCGCGCGCATCCAACCAGAAAGATGCCGGAGTCTTTGGAGCCGAGCAGAGTGGAGATGTATGGGTTTTCTCGACAATTTAGAAAATAGCTTGAAAAGCCTGGAGAACGGGGCCGATCAGGAGAATGCAGGGCGCGAGACGGATCGCCGCAAGCTGGACGTTGCCGCTCAGAATGCCGTTGCGCCGTGGGCCGAACAACTCAGGAAGAGCCGCTATACCGAGGAGCTGATGAGCGCGGCGACGCGCGAAGGGTTCAAGTCAAAGACCAAGGTATACATCACGTGGCTGGGGTCGACGCTGCGGTTGGAAGCGCGCGAGCGTCGGCTGGAATTGCGTCCGGCAACGCAAGGCGTGAGGGCGGTGTTTCTGCTGAATGCGGAGGAGACCGGATCGCGCCTGATGCAGCTGCAGGGCGATCCGGCCGAGTTGATTCGCGAGTGGCTGGCCTAGGTTACACCGGGCCCGCTATACCCACCAGGCGGCCGCGGCTTTGTCCTTGATGATCAAACCATCCAGGAACTGAACCGCCTTTGTCAGCCCTTCTTCGGGCGACATGAGGCTGTCCTCATGCTCGACGGACAGAACGTAATCGTAGCCGAACATGCGGAGGGTGGAGACGAACTCTTTCCACCATTCGGCGCCATGCCCGTAGCCGCACGTGCGGAAAATCCAGGAGCGATTCCGTTCATCGGTGTACTTCTTGGTATCGAGCACGCCGGTGATGCGGGAGATTGCGATCGTAGATCTGCGTATCCTTGGCGTGGACGTGAAGATGGCGTCGCCGAGCAGGCGCACGGCCGCGATGGGATCGATGCCTTGCCAGAACATATGGCTCGGATCGTAGTTGCAGCCGACCGCGTCGCCGGCGATCGAGCGCAGGCGGAGCATGGTCTCGGGGCTGTAGACCACGAAGCCGGGATGCATCTCGATGGCGATTTTGACTCCGTGATCTTTGGCGAAACTTGCCCGTTCGGTCCAGTAGGGCGTCACTTTCGTATCCCACTGCCACTCGAGAATATCGAGATATTCAGGCGGCCAAGGGCAGGTCACCCAGTTCGGGATACTTGGCGTTGTCGTGATCTCCCGGGCAGCCGGAGAAATCGATGACAACGGGGACGCCTAAGTTTCTCCGCAAGCAGAATGGTCTTGCGATTCGTCTGCCTGATAGCCCTTGCGCACCTCGGGATCGGGATGCAGGGGATTGCCATGGCAGCTCAGCGCGCTGATGGTGAATCCGTTATCCTGCAGCTTTCCCTGAAAGGTTTTTAAGGCCTCCGCATTGTCGAGCATGGAGAGCTACAGTGCGGATCGCCGGGGTAATTGCCGGTCCCGAGCTCCACCGTAGAGACGCCATTCGCCTTAAGCTTCTTGAGGACATCGTCGAGAGAGAGCTGTCCTAGTAATGCCGTAAATACGCCAACTCGCACACATTTCTCCTTGGTTTACGCGATCAGAATATCAGTTCGGGCTAGGCTCATCGACCTCGGCGGGAGCTGCGATGTGTTCGGGCGGATGCTCGACCACTTCGCGTTCCAGTTCCGAGAGAATGGCGCCTTCCTGACCGGCGCGAATCTGTTCTTCCAGACGGCGGAGCGCGACGCCCACGATATCGCGGTGACGCAGCTTGGCGCCCTGGCCCTTGCCGCTCAGATCCAGCCAGAGGCGATGCACCAGATCCACGTCTTCGGGCCAGAGGCGGGGCGGATGGGGACCTAAGTTGAAGTAGCTGCTCTTGCTCGGGTCCGGCATGACGACTTCGAGCGAGAGCGACGGGCGGGGCGGCTCGAGCTGCTCCCAGGCTTCGCCCACGATTTTGCCCTGCTCGGCGGGCGTGAGTTTGGGAGAGAGCCCGGTCACGATGCGGGCCGATTCCAGTTTCTGAGCAGTCTGCACCATGGCGACCCATGGGCTGGTGCCGGCCACGGCCAGCAGCTCAATGTGCTTCCCGGCTTTCTCGGCGAGCTCGACGGCCTTGCTGAACACTTCGGTTTCGGGATTGGAGAAGATCTGATCGGCTTCCAGGTCGTGCTCGCCAGACGCCGCCTGCGTAACGACATGCACGGACAGCGCAACGATGTCGATCTTTCGCGTGTCCGTTTTGGAGAGCACCTTCTCGAGGTGTTCCAGGTGGATCGGATTGCGCACCGCGACCAGGATGTTGCCGGGACGCACGGAAAGACGCTGCTTGGAAACTTCTTCGTTCTGGTCCAGCCGGAACTTTTCCAGATGCGCGTTATCGGCGGCCTCGGTGTGCCGGTGGTATCGCTCGGAGAAATAAAAGACCAGGAAAAACACGACCGTAAAGGAAACGCCCGCGATGGTGGCGAGTTCCTTGGTGAGCACGTTGATGATGGCCAGGAGGAAGAGCGTGGCGGTGATCAGGGCCAGCCCCACCGGCCATTCCGTGTTGCCGACCTTGATATTGATGGGAACCTTCCAGGCGCGCTCTTCGGGCTTTTTAAAGCGCAGCACCAGCACGGAGAGGGCTTTCATGGCGAAGCTCCAGACGACGCCGAACGCGTAGGCTTCGCCGAGCAGGTTGACGTCGCCGCGGCTGATCAGGATGGTGAGCAGCTGCATGCCGACGACGGTGTTGATGATGCGGCTGGTGGTTCCGTACTTCCGATGCGGCGCGCGGAAAAAGCTGGGCAGCACGCCGTCTTCGGCGACGCGGTTCAAAACGCCGTTGGAGCCGATGATGGCCGTGTTGACGGCGCCAGCGAGGATCAGCGTGCCGACCAGCACGACGAAACCGTGGAACAGCAGCTTGAGAAACGTCGGGCCGACCAGGAACATGGAAAGGCCGCCGATCAGATTATCGAGATAGCGGCCGCGCGCGGCATCCGGAATAATCATCACCGCGAAGAAGGAGACGGTGGCCGTGAAGATGGCGCTGTAGAGAAAGATAACGGTGCCGGCGCGTTCCAGGTTCTTGAGTTTCGGCGAGGCGATCTCGCGATAGACCTGCGCCAGGGTTTCGAAGCCGCTCATGGCCAGCAGCGAGTGACCGAGGCCGATCAGGATCGCGAAGAAGGTGATGTAAGGCGCGACGGTTCCCTTGAGCCAGCCGAGGGCATCCGGGCCGTAGTGAATGGAAGCGCTGCTGGGCAAGGGGACGGGATGGTAGCCTTTCTGCGCAATGGTCAGCAGGCACCAGCCGATCAGGATGACCACCATGACGGTGGTGATCTGCATGATGCGGAGGGCCTTTTCGCTCGATTCGTGGATGCCGATGATGTTCTTGCGCCAGAAGTAAATGGTGGCCACAGCGGCAAAGGCGGCGGCGAAGTAGGGGGCGTTGAAGTGCAGCCACGCGATTTTATAATCTTCGCCAAGATCGTTCAGCAAGCCTGCCAGATAGAGGCCGGCGCTGACGCCGCTGATGGGGCCGGTCAGCACATAGTCGAACATCAGGGCGGAGACCGAGAACTTCGCGAGCGTGCCGCCCATGGCTTCGTGAACGACTTTGTAGACGCCGCCGCGCACGAACATGCTGCAGCTCTCGATATAGATGGCGCGGACCGCGTACGAGAACAGCATGATGGCCAGAATGAACCACGGCGCGGATTTGCCGACTGCAGTTTCGGCGATGCCGCCCACGTAATAAGCCGAGGAAGCGAGATCGCTGAGCACGATCGCCGCGGCGCGCCAGAACGAGATGAACGACAGCATCACCGTCGTCGCGACAACCACTTTGGCCCTCCCGGAGAGGCCGGGGCTACCGGGGATGGCGGGTGTGTTCAGACGTGGTTCCAAGCGGATTTAGAGTAGCATGAGAAACGTGCGGTCCGATGGCGCCGAAGCGCTCGCGAGGCGAGTGATAGAAGCGCTGAAAAGCTCGGGTTATCAGGCTTTTCTGGTAGGCGGCTGCGTGCGGGACTGGCTACTGGGCACCGAGCCGCAGGATTGGGACGTTGCGACGGACGCGACGCCCGCGCAGATCCTGCAGCTTTTCCCGGACGCGAACCGGATCGGCGCGCAATTCGGCGTGGTGCTGGTGCGGGCGGGCGCGGCCATGGTGGAAGTGGCGACCTTCCGCAGCGATGGCGAGTATGCGGACGGGCGGCGTCCAGTCACGGTGCGCTATGAGACCGAGCCGCGGCAGGATGCCCTGCGGCGGGACTTCACCATCAACGCTCTGTTCCTCGACACGGAGACCGAAGCGGTCATTGATTATGTGAGCGGGCAGGACGATCTGCGCGCGGGCGTGGTGCGCGCGATCGGAGAGGCGGAGCGCCGTTTCCGCGAAGATCATTTAAGGCTGCTGCGCGCGATCCGGTTTGCGGCGCGGCTGGGTTTCCATATTGACGCGGCGACGTGGCGGGCGATCTGTGAGATGGCGAGGGAAGTGACAGGTGTAGCTCCGGAGCGCGTGCGGGAAGAGCTGACGCGCATCCTCACCGAAGGCGGAGCCAGGCGCGGGTTCGAGTTGCTGGAGGCGAGCGGGCTCTTGGCGATCCTACTACCGGAGGTGGCCGCGATGCGCGGGGTGGAGCAGCCTCCGCAGTACCATCCCGAAGGAGACGTCTGGGTTCACACGCTGCTGCTGCTCCAGAAGCTGCGACAGCCTTCGGCGACGCTGGCATGGGCGGCGCTGCTGCACGATGTGGGAAAGCCGCCGACGTTTCGCATGGCGGACCGGATCCGCTTCGACGGACACGCGGAAGTGGGCATGACGATGGCGCGCGCGATCCTGGGGCGGCTGCGGTTTGGAAACGCCGAGGCCGAGCAGATCGAACAACTCATCGGCAGCCACATGAAATTCAAAGATGCGATGGCGATGCGCGAAAGCACGCTGAAGCGCTTCGTGCGCCAGCCGCGTTTCGAGGAACATCTGGAACTGCACCGGATCGACTGCCTTTCAAGCAACGGGTCGACCGAGACCTACGATTTCGTGAAGCGGAAGCTGGGGGAATTTTCCGAAGAGCAGCTGAAACCGGCGCCGCTGATTACGGGGCGGGATCTGATTGCGCGCGGGTATGCGCCGGGGCCGGAGTTTGCGCGCATGCTGACCGCGGTGGAGGACGCGCAGCTGGAGGGTTCCCTGGGATCGCGCGAAGAAGCGCTGGGGTTCGTGGACGAGCGGTTCCCTCGCCTATAATCGGCTCATGCGTGCTTGTCTGGCGGCGCTTGGCTGTTTGGGGTTGCTGACCTTCTCCGGGTGGGCCAAAGAGAAGAATCCGTCGCCGGGGCGGGCGGAGAACGAAGCGGTGCTGGTGACTGCGGAAGCGTTCACCGATGCGGCGGGGATCAAGAGTCTGATCGGTTCCGATCTGCACGGGTACTACACGGTGCTGCGCGTGACGGTGACGCCGAAAGCGGGCAAGCTGGCGATTCAACGCGATGACTTCCTGCTGCGCACCGATAAGGATGGAGAGCGGAGCCACCCGATGGCCGCGAGCGAGATCGCGGGCCGGACGGATATGACGCTGACCGCGGTGCAGAGCGGGTCCGTGGGGACGCAGAAAAATGCGCCGGTCTGGAGCGCTCCGGGGATGGGGATGGGCATGCCGTCCGACGGCGGCTTCGGCGGAAATGGCGCGGGCGGAAGTACGGCGTCTTCAAAGATGAACCAGACTGCGCCGGGAAAAGCGGATCCGATGTACGACATGCTGAAGCAGAAGATCCTGCCCGACGGCGACATTGAACACCCGGCGACGGGACTGCTGATTTTCAACCTGGAGAAGCAGAAGCTGAAGGATCTCGAATTGATCTACACGACCGCGCAAGGGCCGCTTAAACTGCGGTTCCGGTAGGACACGCTGGCTCGCGAAACCCTGCTCGATCTGTTCCGCGATTGGGCGGACGTTCCCACCACCTTTCTGGTTTTTGACGACGGTTTCCGGACGCATCGCTACAGCTATCGCGAGGTTGCGGGGGCGGCGTTCCGGTTTGCCGAACGGCTGCGGGAGGCGGGGATTGCGCCGGGCGAGCGGGTGGTCCTGTGGGGGGAAAATCGGCCGGAGTGGATTGCGGCTTTTTGGGGCTGCCTGCTCAACGGCGTGGTGGTGGTTCCGGTGGATTACCGGACCTCGACCGCCCTGTTAGACCGCATTGCGGAGCTTGTGCAGGCGCGTGCGGTGGTGGCCGGTGCACAAGTAGCGGCAAATCCCGGCCACTGGAGAATGAACGACTTACAGTGGGCGGTTGTGCAAGATTGTGCAACATTTTCAAAAACGCCGTTTGCACAACTGTGCGAGATTCTGTTCACTTCGGGCGCTACCGCGGACCCCAAGGGCGTCACCATCACCCACGCGAATCTGCTGGCCAACATTGTCCCGGTGGAGACGGAAATCCTGAAATACCGGAAATGGAGCGTGCCTTTTGCGCCGATCCGCTTCCTGAATCTGCTGCCGCTCAGCCATCTGTTCGGGCAGTCGATGGCGACCTTCATTCCGCCGATTCTGCGGGGCGAGGTGGTGTTCATGAGCAGCCTGGCGCCACGCGAGATTGCTTTGCAAATTCGTACGCGCCGCATCTCCGTGCTGGTGGCGGTGCCGCAGATTCTGGAAGTGCTGCGGGAGTTTGTCATACGGCTGATTCCTGAGGCGGGGGAACCGGCGCGGCCGGGCGCGAACTGGGTCCGGCGCTGGTGGCAATACCGGCGCGTACACAACCTGTTCGGTTGGAAATTCTGGAGCTTTATCGTGGGTGCGGCGCCGCTGGAACCGGCACTGGAAGAGTTCTGGTCGAAGCTGGGTTTCGTGGTGGTGCAGGGATACGGGCTCACGGAAACGGCGCCGATCGTGACGTTGAACCATCCGTTCCACACGAGCAAAGGGTCGGTGGGGAAACCGATTGGCGGGGTGGAGGTGAAGATCGCTGAGGACGGGGAAATCCTGGTGCGCGGGGCGAATGTGACGGCGGGCTATTTCGGCGCGGCTGCGGGGGAGGATGACGCGTTCGCGGACGGCTGGTTCCATACGGGCGACGTGGGCAGCCGGGACGCGGAGGGCGGCGTTTTCATCCGCGGCCGCAAGAAAGAGATGATCGTCACGCCGGACGGTCTGAATGTGTTTCCGGAGGATGTGGAGCGGGTCCTGAACGGGATGGCGGGCGTGAAGGAATCGGCGGTGGTGGGAACGGACCGGGTGCATGCCGTGCTGGTGCTCGAACCCGGCGCGAACGCGGAGAGCGTGGTGGCGCTTGCCAATGAGAAGCTGGAGCCCTATCAGCGGATTCGCGAGGCGACGGTATGGCCGCATGAGCAGCTGCCGCGAACGGAAGGCACGCAGAAGCTGAAGCGGACGGCGATACGGGCGATGGTCGAAGGCGGCGCGGCGGCTCCTTCGAACACGCATGGGGACGCCGAGGAATTGCTCGGATCCTACGCGGATGAAACGCCTTTGGAGCAGGTGGGATTGAGCTCGCTCGATCGTGTGGAGCTGATGGTGCGGAGTGAGCGCGCAGGGGCGGGAAGCATCAGCGAGGAGGCATTTACTGAAGCCAGGACGGTAGGGGAGCTGCGGCGGCTGGCCCGGACGGGCGCTGTGCGGGCGACGCCGGAGATTGCGTTTCCATCCTGGAACCAGAGCCGGTGGGTGCGTGCGACGCGCCGGGTGGCGCTGTCGGCGGTGCTGCTTCCGCTGCTGCGGATTTTCGTGTGGCTGCGGGTGCGCGGGCGCGAGAATCTGCCGCCGGACGCGCGCGTGCCGGTGCTGTTCGCGGTAAACCATCAGAGCGTGTTCGATGTGCCCACGGTGCTGGCGGCGCTGCCCGGGAGGTGGCGGTACCGGGTGGCGACGGCAATGGGAATGGACTGGTTCGGTCCGCACTTCCATCCGGAGAATTATGGATGGGGGACACGGTTCGGGAACCATCTGCAGTACTACCTGGTGACGTTGTTCTTCAATGCGTTTCCGATTCCGCAGCATGAGGCAGGCGCGCGAGAGGCACTGCGGTATGCCGGAGATTTGGTGAGCGATGGAATAAGCGTGCTGCTGTTTCCGGAGGGCGTGCGGACGCAGGCAGGCGAGATCGCGCCGTTCCGTCCGGGGGTGGGGATGATGGCAGCGCGGCTGCGGCTCCGCGTGGTGCCGGTACGCATTGAAGGGCTGGAGCGCGTGCTGCACCAATCGTGGAAGTGGCCGAGACCGGGGCGGGTGACGGTGACTTTTGGCAAGGCGATGGATGTGGATGGGGCGGACTATGCGGGTGCGGCGAGGGGCGTGGAGGAGGCCGTGCGGGGATTGGATGGGGAGCAACGGGTGTAAGCCAGGGAGGAGTGATGACCCGGCCAGACCAACGTAGAGGACGAACCAGGCATGCGGATCGTGCTCACTTTCGAGAAGCTTTGGGCGCGTACTACTGCTCACTACGATTGTTGAGCGACAACCAAGCCGAAGCATTCCGGTTGAATCAAATGGCTGCGGAACAGGGGATGCACGACGCTGTGCTTGCAATGGGCTGGTTCTATTTGAACGGCGTCGGAGTTGAGGTTGATAAGAAGGCCGCCGTTCGCTGGTACAGAAAATCTGCTCGCCAAGGTGACGCTCGAGCGATGTTCAGCCTGGGGCAGATTGCCTACGATTCCGGCAATTACTCTGAATCACTGGTTTGGTTCTCAAGGGCGGCGAACAAGGGCCATCATCGTTCGAATTTCTGGATTGGCAAGCTGTATTGGCGAGGGCTTGGCGTTGCGCAGGATCGACGAGAGGCAGAAAAGTACTTCGCCCGGGCAGATACGGAGAAGGTCACCGAAGCTCATCGGGCATTGCGCTATCTGCGATTTCTCGCCCGGCTCAGATCGGAATGACGCTCGGAATGCGGAGTGGGGATGCGGATCGATAAGTGGCTTTGGGCGGCGCGGTTCTTCAAGACGCGTTCGCTGGCTGGAAAGGCGTGCGAACTGGGGCGCATCGAAGCCAACGGGCAAGCGGCCAAAGCTGCGCGGGAAGTGCGCGTGGGCGATCTGGTCCGCGTGCGCAATGACGGCGGCGAGTTTCATGTCGCGGTGTTGGGCCTGAGCGAGATGCGCGGGCCGGCCGCGGTGGCGCAAGCTCTCTACCGGGAGACGGAGGCGAGCCGGGAAGCGCGGCTGGCTCTCGCTGAGCAGAAGCGCGCCCTGCCGAATTACGAAGCGTTGCGGGAAGGCAAACCATCGAAGCGGGACCGGCGCGAACTAGACCGGTTTCGAGGACGCGGCTAACCGGCTAAAGCGTGCCCACGCCGAGCGCGTGCTTCGCGTAGGCGAAGCTGCGCTCCAGATCGACGCGCTGCTGTTCGCGCAAGCGCGGCGGTGAAAGGCGGGCAGCTTGGTGCGCGGCGCATCCTCAATCACCATGGCTCCCATGAAGGGATGGCCTTTCTTGGCGAGATCACGAAGCGGGCGAAGTCCGCGCGGGCATGTGGGGAAATCTGCGCCAGAAATCCGGTTCGAAGTAGGGCAGCACTGCGGGGCGGGCGGCCGGTGATAATTTCGAGCTGCATCGACGGCTTGCGGACAAAGCTTACGGTGAAGCGCGACGATCGTTGGCAAGTCGACGACGCCGTCGCCTAGAGCAACCCATTGTGCGGCCGCGCCCGAGGGTGCTCGAAAACGGCGGAATCGCGCACATGAGTGGTGACCACATAGGGTCCCAAGCACCTCAATGGGTGACCGGGGTTCTCCATGACCCACATCGGATTGCCGGTATCGAGGCAGCGGCCGACGAAATCTTTCCCGGATTCTTCGATGATGGTGAGCGTTTCGCGCGCCTGCATATCGCCGGCGTGATTTTCGAGAGCGATCTTGACGTCAAGATCCTGCGCCTGCGTACTTGACGGCGCGGAAGACGCTTGATGGTCGCGTCCATGCACGCGGTACGTGTGCGGGTATCGGCGCGCCGGTCGAGCATGCCGCCCATGAAGCAGCGCATGGAGGTGGCGCCGACGGCCTGGGCGGCTCGCAGCCCGCCAAGATCGCCTCCTCTGCCGGTGCCGCTCGCTGGCCTTCCAGCTTTTCGAAGCGGGCAGATGCAGCCGGTGCCCCGTCGATCGTGATGCCGAGATTTGCGCGCGTGCTCTTTCGACGCACGGCGAGGTGCGCGGGTTCGAGCGAGTCGAAGTCGTCGAGGCTGGAAAACTGGATGGTGTCGAGTTTAGGCCGGCCGCGTAATCGAGAAGCTGGATGTCTTTCCACTTGAAGGCGCGAAAGAGTAGGTATCGAAGCCTAGTTTAAGAGTTGTGGGCCCGGCGAGCGCGATTCCGGCGGGGAGGGCGAGCGCGGCCTGGAGGAAGGAGCGGCGATGCATGGTCAGAATTTAGCACTGCGGGGCGCGGTCAAATCGGCTGGAAGGACATTCCGGCGAAGGTGACGACGCTAGCCTCGTAGGCGATGTTCCATTGGCCGTAGCGCTCGACGGTGCCGCGCAGGCCCGGGTTGGTGCGGAGGAAGGTGTAGAGGGGCGCGGATCCGCACCAGCGGAGGTCGTCGCGGTTCTGCTGGACGAGATCCCAGAAGCCTTCCGCGTCACCGGCGTTAATGCGCTGGTTGCGGGCATTGTCGCGGACGGCCACTTC
>CAWFCA010000008.1:0-34611 GCA_963814235.1 Bryobacterales bacterium
CCATCGTGTCCTACCTGTTGCGGTGTGAAAATCAAAAAATCAGGAAAGTTTTGGAGCCGTTGACCGGGATTGAACCGGTGACCTCGTCCTTACCAAGGACGCGCTCTACCATCTGAGCTACAACGGCCCGTGACTGCGAACTTGGTGGACAGGGAAGGATTCGAACCTTCGTAGCCCATAAGACAACAGATTTACAGTCTGTCGGTTTTAACCACTCACCCACCTGTCCGTTTGAGTTTTCCAACCCGCCTTCTCGCGCCGGACGAAAGCGGAGAAGACCTGATTGCATTATGTCAAAGACTGGGCTCGCAAACTATCCAGTGTCTGAGCATAGCATAGAGGCGGGAGGTTTGGGTTGGAGTCTCAGGTCGGGGAATTAAAGCCGCAGCACTTGGGGGATCTCGTCAATCTCCGCTCGCCTACGTCCCGGATCCATCGCGGATCGATCGTTTGTTGCGTCCAACTCGTGATGCAGCCCGGCGACTCCGGCACACCTCTACCGACTTCCACCAGTTCAACCAGCGATGGTTCGGGGATCTCGTCTCCATCCGCGCGCATTGCTTCCAAATAAAACTCGATTCCATCGTGGATGAGCCGCTTGGTTGCCTCCAAAGTCAGTCGAGGTCCTGCCGATAAGAACGGCAAATTTTGTCATTTCAGCCCCATCTGCTTGAGTATAGGAGCTTTGGTTCCAGGGTCCGCCTCATCCGACGGATATCCGGCCACCGTTACTTTCCGGGCTTTGCCGGATGGCAGAACTGGCGGTGAGGACCGCGAGTTCGCTTCAACTCCCACCCTCATCGCGTATCAGCTTGAGAATATCCCGGACCTTCATGGAACCGGTTCCTTCGTCAAGATCCGATGATAAGCCGAGCCATACGAACCGATTCGAGCTTTCTCAGCCCGTAAGGAAGAAGATTGACAGTCTTCCGATTTTTACCAATCAGTCAAGATAATGAGGTTATGGACAGCGGGGCGACTCTCGATTTCCGCCTGTACCCGATCCGCTTCGAGTTGGTTGCGGAGGATGCGATTCGGTTTCCGCCGAATTCGGCGGGAAATCTGTTTCGGGGCGCTCTTGGCGGTGCACTGCGCCGGATTTCGTGTGTCGCTAACTGCTCTGCTTTTAGCACGTGTTCCATTCACTTGTGCAGGATTGTGCACGATTCTGTATACGCCCGGATGTTCGAACCCGCCAGTTTGCCGGGAGATCCAAGCGGCCTACGAGAGAAGCCGCGCGGGTTTGTATTGCGTCCGTCGCATTTAAGCGGAGTTTCCATCTCCAGTGGAGCGGCGTTCGCGATCGACGTCCACATTTTCGACACGACGGCCTCATCGGCTTCGACCCTTACCGATTTCGTCAGAGCGTTCGAACTTCTCGGCGAGACTGGAATCGGCGCGCGGCGGAGCCGGTTCCGTGTTTCGGGCGTCACGCGCATCGATGGCGCGCCATCTTTGCAAGCGGAGCCGATGCGCCTGGATCTCGCGGAAAGCGCCGACGCGTGCGTCCAAGCCCGCGTCGAATTTCGAACCCCTACCGAGTTGAAGAGCGGCGGGGCTCTCGTGGAGAGGCCTGAGTTCGGCGTGTTGTTCAACCGCGTTCGCGATCGGATTGCTACACTCCGGGCCGTTTATGGCGACGGCGCTCCAGAGATCGATTTCCGCGGTATGGGTGAGCGTGCGGCGCGCGTCCGCATGGAAGCTTGTTCGATCAAGGAGGTGTCAGTCAGGAGGCGTAGTTCGCGCACCGGCCAGGTCCACGAGATCGGCGGATTCGTCGGCCATGCGGAATATTCCGGTCACCTTGCGGAGTTCCTGCCCTGGCTGCGCGGGGCGGAATGGACGGGCGTGGGCCGGCATACCGTATGGGGAAATGGCTATATCCAAGTAGGTACCAAACCGGATTCCGGCAAATAGAAATTTCTGATAGGCTTCATTTAGGCCGCTCGACGGAGGGCGCCAGCAATGAAACCCAGTCGTTTCATAGTGAGCATGTGGTGTCTGTGTGCGTGCGCGATGGTTGATTTGCGCGCGTCCACGCAGCCGGTCGTGGCGGTTTATCTGGAATTTGATCATGCGCCCTCGCCGGTTTCGTTGGAGCGCATGAAGCAGGAAGCGGCTTTAATCATGAAGCCGGCAGGTCTGCAGTTATTATGGCGCGATAGTGCCGAAACAGAGGCGCACGAAAGCTTTGCGCATCTGGTGGTGATCCGGTTCCGCGGCGTTTGCGGTGACGCGCCAATCCTTTACGGGACCTACGCGCCGGAAGCGCAAGCGGCAGCCCTGGCAAGTACCGCGGTGTCCGACGGCCGAGTTCTCCCTTTCAGCGAAGTGGGGTGTGACGAGGTCCGCCGGTATCTAGAGCCGGTAACGCGCGGCGCTAAGGATCGCGACGGAGTCTTAGGCCGCGCGCTGGCACGGGTGATGGCGCACGAGATGTATCACATGCTTCTGGAGGAGCGCGGCCATGGACGGGATGGGGTGGCCCGCTCGTATCACCGGCGCGACGAATTAGTGGCGCGCACCTTTCGTTTTCATGGACGCGAAATCGAAAAGCTGCGTATCTGTCTCGACGGGACACGGTAATTTGCCTGCCGGCGCTGCCAAGCAGCGCGTTGATGAAAATAAAGTTTAAGATGGATTACGATACTCCGAAAAGGGTATGATCCGCATAGAGCGCGGATCCCTTGCCTTCGCCAGCCGTTCCTGAGCCCGGGCGTTTGGCACAAACCCCGTCCGTTTCCCGCGACAAACATCAGTTCGGCGGACCGGCTGCGCGCCGGCCCAAACTATTCATCCACGCCGCCCTGGCGCGTGAATCCAATTGAAGGGGTCACACACCGATGAACGACATATTGAACACCGAGCAGCAATCCGAAATTCTCCAGCGCGGCTTTTCGCGCAGATCCTTTGGCAGATTTGCGAGCCTGATGGCGGCGGGAGCGGCGCTGCCCTTCTATAACGAATCGGCTCTGGCGCAGTTATCGGATGTCGGCGCTATTCCGCCCGACGCGGTGAAGATCAACGCCAATGAGAACCCGCTGGGCCCTTGTCCCGAGGCGGCCGATGCGATTCACAGCGTGGTACAAAAGGGCGGCCGCTACCTGTACGAGAACACGTCCAAGTTCGTCAATGTAATCAGCGCGCAGGAAGGTCTGAAGCCGAAGTACGTTTTACCGTACGCGGGTTCAAGCGACCCGCTGCACCGCGTCGTACTGGCCTACACCTCGCCCACCAAGAGTTTTGTGGGGGCTGACCCCGGATACGAAGCGGGATTTCGCGCGGCGGATTTTGTGGGCGCCAAGTCTTACAAAGTGCCGTTAGCGAAAAGCTACGCGCATGATGTGCGGGCCATGGCGGCGGCCGACCCCAACGCGGGCGTTCTCTATATCTGCAACCCGAACAACCCGACGGGCACTTTGACTTCGCGGGCGGATCTCGATTGGCTCGTGGAGAACAAACCCAAAGGCTCGATCGTGCTGCTCGACGAAGCCTACATGCACTTTTCGGACTCACAGCCGGCGTCGGACTTAGTTGCGGCCGACAAAGACATCATAATTCTGAGGACTTTCTCAAAGCTGTACGGCATGGCGGGCTTGCGCGCCGGCGCCGCATTCGGACGCCCGGACCTTCTCGCCAAGATCCAGGGCTATGGCGCAGGCGCGCTTCCGGTGACCGGGATGGTGGGCGCGACCACCAGCCTGCAAGTAAAGACGCTGGTGCAAGAGCGCAAGAAGAATATGCGGGCGGTGCGCGAGGATGTGTTCGCGTTCCTGTCGAAGAACAACATCTCGTTCGTGCCGTCGGACAGCAACTGTTTCATGCTGGATACCAAGCGCCCGGCGGGACAGTACGTCAAGGCGATGCAGGCCGAAAAGGTTTATGTCGGCCGTGTGTGGCCGGCCTGGCCGACGTATAGCCGCATCACGATCGGAACCGCGGCGGAGATGGCCACGTTCAAAGCCGCTACGTTGAAAGTACTCGCGTAGACGAACCCCCAATACGCAAGCCGGGCCGGGACTCCGTGCGTCCCGCCCCGGGCGATGTCATCCCCATGACCACACTATTCCGGGGCCTCCGGAATGCACGGACGAGTTACCGCTGGCCCGCGCTGCTGGGCGATCTCTCGGGCGGATTTATTGCTTCGCTGATTGCCTTCCCATACGGTCTGGCAATGGCGTCGCTGATGGGACTGCCTCCGATCCTCGGTGTTTTCACTTCCATATTGACGGCTCCCGTTGCGGTACTACTAGGGCGCAACCCGGTGATGATAGGGGGCGTGTCTTCGGTAACCGTCCCGTTCATCGCGGTCGCGGTGCACGCGCAGGGAATTGGCGGGGCAGCGAAAGTTTCCCTCGTCGCGGCGGTGCTTATGCTGGTGTTCAGCACGTTGCACATGGGGCGTTACGTCGCGCGGGTGCCACATGCGGTAATGGCGGGATTCTCCTGCGGCATCGGCGGAATGATGGTTCTCTCGCAGATGCGCACCATCATGGGGCTGCGCGGCGCCGCTTCGAACGGTTCCGCGGGCGGACAGATCATGGATGCGCTTCGCGGCGTTCCGCAGGTGCAGTGGACGACTCTGCTGACGGCTCTAATCGTGATCACGCTGGCGACTCTCGCCGCCAGGATTTCTCCGCGGCTCCCCGCTCCGTTGATCGGCATCGTGGGAGCCGTGATCATCGCGGGCTTATTCCGGTGGTCGCCCAAAGAGGTGGGGTGGATGCCGGCGACGATGCCTCCGTTAGCGGCTTTTGCCTGGCACGCGGATGACGTGCGCACTGTGCTGCCAGCGGGCTTCGGGTTGGCCTTTGTGGCGTCTGTGAATCTGCTGGTGACGTCGCGTGTGGTGGAGCATTTCCGGGGGCGGCACAAGGCGATGAAGCCAATGGATGCGGACCGCGAACTAAGCGCGTACGGCATTGCCAATCTGGCGGCGGGCATGTTTGCGGCCCCGATGAGCGTCGGTATCCCGGCGCGCAGCCTGGCGAATGTCCAGTGTGGGGCGACCACGCGCCTCTCCAACCTGATCCACGCCGGGTTCCTCGTCTTGTATGTGATGGAAGCGTCGCACCTGGTGGCGCACATTCCCCTGGCGGCGCTGGCCGCGGTGACTGCCTGGATGGGTGTGCGGCTCATGGAGTGGAGTATGTGGCGGCGCCTGCATAAACTGAGGCGCACGGATGCGCTCGCCTTTCTATCCACCGCGATTGCGGCGGTTTTTGTGAACGCGGTATTTGCCGTGGCTTTGGGATGTTCTTACTACGCGGCGGGCTGGATCCTTAAGCGCTACGAGCGCGCCCGTGCGGAGTGGAGAGCGGAGGGGCGGGCCGGCACTCTTTTAGCGCCGAAGTAAAACCTCCGAAATATCGGCAAGGCCAATCAGAATTAACGATCATTTTCACGCTTTTCTGATGACGTAGTCCTTTTTGGATGTTAGACTTTACACAATCTGCGGTAATCAAGGGTCTCTAGTCTTTCCATTTGCCGGATAAACGATTGCAGTCCCGGCCATCGGTAGCGGTTCCATTTCCCCCGTCCGGCGCCAGTGCTCTCCGTAGCGAGCAATTACGGTCATTCCACATGACTCGCATGCCGTCGTATTCAGTAGCGGCCAGCCAAAACGTTAAGGAGAAATCAATATGTCGTTATTGAGAACCTCGTTCCTATTCGTAGTTATTACGAACGCCGGGCTTTATGCCCAGTCCTATTACGGCAGTGTGCGTGGCCTGATTTTAGACCAGAATGGGGGAGCGATTGCGAGCGCGCGCGTGACGCTTGCCGACGACGCGACGGGAACGGCGCGATCCACCCTTTCGTCCTCCTCGGGCGAATATGTCTTCAGTGAGGTAATCCCGCATACCTACACGTTGATCAGCGAGTCACCAGGCTTTAAGAAATCGGAAAACAAGGGCGTGATCATCGACACGCAGCAGCAGTTGACGTTGGATGTGCGCTTGGAGATCGGTCAGGTGACTGACAGCGTGCAGGTGACGGAAGAGACGCCGTTGGTCGAGAGCGCGACGGCCTCGCAGGGCACCGTGATTGACAACCAGAAGGTCACCGATCTGCCCAACCTGGGGCGCAATCCATTCCTGCTTTCCAAGCTGGCGCCGAATGTCATTCCGGTGGGAAATCCGGCTTACAACCGGATGGAAGACCAGAGCGGCTCGTCGGCAATCTCGATTGCGGGCGGCCCAGTGCGCGGGAATAACTACCTGCTGGACGGGGTGCCGATCACGGATGCAAATAACCGGGCCATTATCATCCCCTCACTCGAAGCGGTGCAGGAAGTAAAGATCCAGGCGAACACGTATGACGCGGAGATGGCGCGTACGGGCGGCGGGATGTTTAACACCCTGATCAAGTCGGGAGCCAACGATTATCACGGGAGCCTCTACGGGCATTTGCGCCGGACTTCGTGGGATGCGAACAACTTCTTCAATAACGCCGCCGGTATCCCCATCACGAACCAGCCGAACGATACATGGGGCGCGAGTTTTGGGGGCCGTGTGTGGATCCCGAAAGTCTATGACGGCAAGAACAAGACTTTCTTCTTCCTGGCGTTTGAAAAGTACGACGACACGCAATCGGATTCCTCGCAGTTCGTAACGCCCACCGCGCTGGAGCGCCAGGGAAATTTTTCCCAAAGCTCCGTCACGATCTATGACCCGCTGTCGCCGATCGTGAACGGAAGCCGCACACCGTTTCCCGGCAACATTATCCCGGCCAACCGTTTGAATCCGGTGGGGGTAGCCATCGCGAACTCCTATGCGCAGCCGACCAGGACCTCCGCGTTTTATGGAGACCCGAACGTGAGCGCGTCGGCAAGCTTGCCCGACCGCGCGTCGCAGATGGTGGGGAAGTTGGACGAGGACTTCACGAGCTGGTGGCGCGCCAGTCTGAGTTATCTGCGCTACTTCTCGCTGGAGCCCGGCAACACCTGGTTCAACTCGATTTCCGCGCAGGATCAGTGGCGTCTGCTGCGCCGTGTGGACACCACGCAGTTAAATAATCTATTCACGATTTCGCCAACGACGGTGCTGGCCGTGCGGTATGGGGTGAATCGTTTCCCCAATTATGTGTACCAGGCGAGCCAAGGTTACAACCTGGCGGGGTTGGGCTTCAGTCCGACGTTTGTCAGTGAAGTCCCATCGGCTCTGTCTACTTTTCCATACATCAATACGACCACGCAGTATTCACTGGGAACGGACGATAACAACGCGTTCTATGTCCATGCGTCGCGCAATTTCTCGACCGAGATTTCGAGAAGTTCCGGGCGCCACAGCCTGAAAGGGGGCTTCGATTTCCGGCGGATCAAAGCGGCCGGTAATGACGCGAACGACGCTTCGGGGAACTTCGGCTTCACCGGTATCTTCACACAATCGAATCCCAACAGCAGCGGGACGGGCGGCGCGGATTTGGCCGACTTGCTTCTGGGTTATCCGCACGATGCGACCGGTTATACGTCGACGAAGCTCACCGATTTCACCAGCTACTACGGCGCATATATCCAGGACGACTTTCGATTGAGCAGCAGATTGACCGTGAACGTCGGCTTACGTTGGGAGCGGGAGCTGGGACTTGCGGAAGTGAACAACGGAATGGTGGTCAATTTCAACACGACCGCGGCCAATCCGCTGGCTGCGAACGTGAGCGGCATTTCGCCAGTGGGCCAGGTCCAGTTTGCCAGTTCGAACGGAAGAACGACGGTCGGGGACCCCACGCTAAATAAGTTCGGACCTCGCGGCGGTGTGGCATGGCAGTTGAACGATAAAACGGTGGTGCGGGGAGGCTACGGGATCTTCTGGGCTCCGCAATTCGGGATCGGCTCCCCGATCAGCACGCCGGGCTACAACGCGCAAACCAGTTACATCGCGACCACCGATGGATTTGCAACTCCGGCGGGCTCGCTATCGAATCCGTTTCCAACTGGTTTAAATCAACCGATCGGAAACAGTCTGGGCGCGTCGACGGGCAATGGGCAGAGTATCAGCCTGATCGATCCGCATGCCAAGTCCCCGCTCATTCAACAGTATTCGGTGGATGTGCAGCGGCAGCTGCCGGGCGGGGTCGCGCTTGAGGTCGGGTATGTGGGATCGCACAGCACGCACCTGACGCTCGGGACGGCGGCGATCAATATCAACGCGCTAAATCCAAGTCTGCTCGCCGAGGGCGGTGCGCTCACGCAGTCGGTCGCCAACCCTTATTTTGGCGTCGGGGGCACGGGCGTGATAGGGTCTTCACAGGTGCAGGCGTCGCAATTGCTGCGTCCTTACTCCACGTTCAACAACGTGAACCTGCTGTTCAGCGACCGCAACCATGCGCGTTATGACTCGTTGATCGTGAAAGGGCAGAAGCGTCTGAGCAACGGGCTCACGTTTCTAACCGCCTTCACGTGGTCGAGGAATTATGACGCGAGCAGCGCGGGACCCGGCAACACCTTGAATGGCGGCAATGTAGGCCCTCAGAATCCTTACAACATGGCAGCGGAATACAGCTTTTCGAACATCGATTCGCCGTTCCGGTGGACCACGGCGATTTCCTACGAACTGCCTTTCGGCCGCGGCAAGAGTTTCTCAGCGGGCAGCACGATCGTGGATTACATCATCGGCGGGTGGTCGGTAAACGGAGTGTCGGTGTACCAGACCGGTTTCCCTCTGCAGATCTCGCAAGCCAAGAATTTCAATTCGTCCTTCGGGTATGCCAGCCAACGGCCCAACGCTACCGGTGTTTCGCCAGTGACTAGCGGGAGCCTGGAAGACCGGCTGGGCAATTACATCAACGCGGCGGCGTTCTCGCAAGCGCCCGAATTCACCTTCGGCAATGTGAGCAGAACGATCGACATGCGCGGCCCGGGGCAGGCGAATTGGGATCTATCGATGTTTAAAACGTTCACGATCAAGGAGCGGGTAAAAGCGCAATTCCGCACCGAGGCGTTGAACGCCTTCAACACGCCGTTGTTTTATGGTCCGAATACTTCATTCGGGAGCGGTTCTTTCGGCAAAATCACGTCACAGGCTAACTTCGCGAGGCAATTGCAATTGGCGCTTCGCTTTTCCTTCTAAGTAGTACTTGTGGACGCGAGCAGGGCGGTGCAGCGAGACCGCCCTGAAACACATGACTGCAGCGCGCGCGATGTTATAATCTTCGTTACACTCTCCAGCTAATGGCTACTCCCAGCGCAGTTCTTTCAGACAAATCCAAGATTGAATTCGGGCAGATCTCTCTCGCCGTTGTTTGCCCCATGGCGAATGAGGGTTCGGAAGCCGTCCGCTTCGTGGATGCCGTTCTGGCGAAGACCGAGGAGTTTGGAAAGGTTACTTTTTTCGTCATTTTAGACCGCGCTACCAAAGACAACACCGTGGAGCTCTTACGGGAGCACGCCGTTAAAGAGAAGCGCTTATGCGTGGTGTGGGCTCCGGAGAATCGCGGGCTGGTGGACGCCTATATTCGTGGCTATCGCGAGGCCGTGCAGTCGGGAGCGGACTGGATCTTGGAAATCGACGCGGGTTTCAGCCATGACCCGGAGGATATTCCAAAGTTCTGGGCCAAAATGCAGCAGGGTTATGACTGTGTGTTCGGCACGCGGTTCGCGTTGGGCGGCAAAGTGGTGGATAGTTCCGCGAAAAGGTACTGGGTCAGCAAGGGTGGATCCTGGCTGACTAACCTCGCGCTCGGCACACATCTGGCCGATATGACCAGTGGCTTCGAGCTCTTCTCGCGGGATGCTCTTCAGATGGTCCTGGATCGCGGTATCCAATCCCGTGCGCACTTTTTTCAAACCGAGATCAAGACGTATTGCCGGAAGCTCAACATTGCGGAAGTGCCCATCACCTACCGCTCGGCGAGCCCGCGTCTGGGGAATACCGCGGTGAACGACGCGTTCAAGCAGCTCTGGCGCCTGGTCAAGCTTCGTTTCGCAGGTAAGCTCTAAGTTTTCGCGAGTGGATTAGCGCTTCCTTATTCGCGAATTCGCGAATTCGCACTAATAATCTTTTGATACATTTTATCTTCGCTCTGTAATCAACAGGTTGCAAGACCACGCGAGTGGCTTCCGCAATGCATTAATCCACCGCGAGATGAAAGCCTTAGATGAGCAAGAGCTGGAAGATTTGCTGAAGCAGCACTATGCAGGTTCGGTGCGCCTGGCGCGGTCCATTCTGAAAGAGGAGAGCGAAGCTGCGGATGCGGTGCAGACGGCCTACGGCAACGCGTTGCGGCATTTAGGGGGATTTCGGGAAGAGGCAAGCTTCAGCACCTGGATCAGCCGCATCGTGGTGAATCAGTGTTTGATGCGTTTGCGGCAAATGCGGCGCGCGCCAACCGTTAGCATGGAGCTGCTGACGGTGGAGCCGCGCGAGTTGATGTTCTCCGGTTCGAAGCTGCCGGGTCCGCATGAAGTTCTGGAACAGCGGGAAGCGGCGGCGGCCATCGAGCGGGCGCTGCATAAACTGCCGGAGCCCTTGCGGCGTACCTGGATGCTGCATGAACTCGAAGGGCTCAGCATGCGGGACCTCTCGCACGCGATGGGAATTTCCGTCTCCGCAGCCAAAAGCCGGCTGTTTCGGGCGCGCGCGGAATTGCGTTCGCTGCTGACGTCGATTCTGGGTCCGCGCGACCGTTTCGCGGCGGCAACTTAGCCTTCTACCCAAAGAGATAGGTGGGAACATGGCCAGGTTCCGCTAAAATGTCACTCATGGCCGAACTGGGAATCGTTACGCACGAGGACCGCTACCGGCTGCTGCTCGAAATATCGCGGATTGTCAATGCGAGATTGGAACTGCCCGATGTGGCGGACGCGATCGCGGAAGCGCTACGGCCCCTGGCCGCCATCGACACGTTGGTGCTCCTCACGGTGCAGAACGAGCGCATCGTATCGCGGTCTATACACATATCGGGATTCCCGCGGCGCGACGGCGATTCGTTCTGCGATGTAGCAGCGCGAGCTCTGAACATTCCGCCGGAACGCATGCGGCGCGAGGTTCCTCTGGAGAAGCCGCTGGCCGGGTCGAACGTGGAGCACGCCGCTCGCCTGGGACGGCCGCTCGTGGTCAATCACTTTCAAAAAGTAGGGGCGCGCTTTGAGTTCGACCAGAAACTGCTGGAGTTCGGGGTGCGGGCCTATGTGCTTTGCCCGGTGACCGTCCGGGACAGTCTGATCGGGGCGCTGGTCTTCAACCGCCGTGAGTTGGACGAGTTCTCCGACGATGAGGTAAGCCTGCTCAACGATGTCTCGAG
Organism: Bryobacterales bacterium; assembly: GCA_963814235.1. Classification (GTDB taxonomy): domain Bacteria; phylum Acidobacteriota; class Terriglobia; order Bryobacterales; family Bryobacteraceae; genus Bog-113. The sequence continues at coordinate 11,242 of CAWFCA010000008.1, forward strand.
CATCATGGCGACGGCGCTCGCCAACTCGCTCGCGTACGAGCAGATCCGGACGTTAAAAGACCAACTCCAGGAGGAAAATATCCTGCTGCGCCAGGAGATCGCGGAAACGGTCGAGCCGGACGATATGGTGGGCACATCGCCCGCACTGCGCCGTTTGCAGGAAGCTGTCGATCGCGTAGCCAACACCGATTCAACGGTACTGATCTGCGGCGAGACAGGCACGGGTAAAGAGCTGGTAGCCCGGGCCTTGCATCGCAAGTCGGCGCGGCGGCGCAAAAATCTGATCAAGGTGAACTGCGCGGCGCTGCCGGAATCGCTGATCGCGTCTGAGCTTTTCGGGCACGAGCGCGGAGCTTTTACCGGGGCGACACAGCGGCGGATCGGCCGTTTCGAGATGGCGACGGGAAGCACGCTGTTTCTGGATGAGGTGGGGGAAATCCCGCTGGAAGTTCAGGTCTCCCTGCTGCGCGTGATGCAGGAACGGGAGTTCGAGCGCCTGGGCGGAACCCAGACCATTCAGACCGACGTGCGCTTGATTGCGGCGACCAATCGGGATCTGCATGAAGCGATTGCGGAGGGCTCGTTCCGCAGCGATCTGTTCTATCGCTTAAACGTGTTTCCGATCGATGTACCGCCGCTGCGGGAACGCGTGGAAGACATCCCCCTGCTGGTGGACGCCTTCATCCAGAAATTTTCGTCGCGGATGGGCAAGCGGATCCGGGGTGTGGATCGCAATACGATGGACTTGTTTCTGCGCTACGGCTGGCCCGGAAACATTCGCGAATTGCAGAACGTGGTGGAGCGCGGTGTGATTCTATCCGACAACGGCGTGCTGTGCGTAGAGCCGGAAGTGCTCGGGCAGCATGGCGTTGTTGCGGAAATCAGGCCGCCGGGAAGCGGGGAATTCAACCCCCTTCGCGACCAGACGCGCGAAAGTATCGAAGCCATACTGCAGCAGACGCGGGGCCGCGTGTCAGGGCCGAACGGAGCCGCCCGGCGTTTGCGGATCCCGGCGTCGACGCTCGAATCCAAAATCCGGGCACTCGGCATCGACAAACATCGCTTCAGGTCGCAAATGGATGCTCTAAAGAAGAGCTCTGCGGGGTGAAACAGCTCCGCGCCGTCTTCGGTGATGTGCATGTCGTCTTCGAGCCGGATGCCGAACTCGCCGCGGATGTAAATGCCCGGTTCATCGCTGAACGTCATGCTGGGGGCGCAGCGGCAGCGTATTGCCGCGCACCAGGTACGGCCACTCGTGGCCGTCCATGCCCATGCCATGGCCGACGCGATGCGTGAAGTACTTGTAATCCGGGCCCGTAGCCGGCGTCGACGATCACCTTGCGCGCCGCGGCATCCACCGCCTGGCAAGGCACTCCCGGGCGCGCGGCTGGCCAGCGCGGCGGCCTGCGCGCGGTGCACGATGTCGAAAACCTTTTTCATCTTGTCGGTCGGCTTGCCGAGCACGAACGTGCGGCTGATATCGGACTGGTAGCCTTCCACGTGGCAGCCGCCGTCGATCAGCAGGATCGTGCCTTCGCGGATGACCTGCGGCTGCGCGGAGCCGTGTGGCAAGCGCGGAGTATTCGCCCACCTGCACGCTGGCCTCGCCGGGGAAGCCGAGCTGTGGTAGGCGGACGCCGATCAAGCCGCGCGAAATCGCTGCTGCGTCATGCCTTCTCGCAGCGGCTTCCAGGCCGCTTCGTAGGCCTGCAGCGTCACGTCGTTGGCCAGCCGCATCAGTGCGAGTTCATGCGCGCTCTTGATCATGCGGCAGCCGGCCGTGACCGGCGTCGCGCTGGTGACGTCGGCCGCGGGCAGCGGCTTTGCCGATGCCGTCGGCGAAGACGAACTGCACGGTCTCTTCGATGCCGAGCTTGCCCGGTCGCCGAGCCGCGTTCTTTCAGGCCGAACGCCACGGCGCGTGATACGGGCTCTCGTCTTCCTGCCAGGTGAAGCACATGGGCGTTTGCGCCGCCGTGGCCGTGCGCGATCTGCTCGCGCGCGCGGTCCTCTTCAAACGCCGGGCGAGACGAAAAACGGCTCGCCCTTGCTGGGCAGCACCATGACGAACAGCCGTTCGCTGTTGCCCCAGTGAATGCCGGTGAAGTAGTCGAGCGAGGTGCCGCCGGCGAGGCAGATGGCGTCGATCTTGTGTTCGGCCATCAGTTGCTGCGCGCGCGCGATGCGCTCTCTGCGCTCCACCGCGGATATCGGCATGGCCTCGGAGGAACGATTGGCCAGCGTGTGATCGGCCTGCGCCAGCGATACGGAAGCTGGAGCGATTGCCGCGATCTGCAGGAAGCCGCGCCGGGTATGCATCAATCAGTCCACCGGAAGCAAGGTTTGGATCTCGTGATACTCGGCATCGGACAGGCGGAAATCCAACGCACCGGCGACTCCCTCCACCTGACGGGCCGACCGCATGCCCACGATGGCCGCAGTCACGGCGGGGTTGTGCAGCGTCCAGGCAATCGCGACTTCGCCCGGCGTGCGGCCATGCTTTCCACCGATGCGGGTGAGGTTCTCGACCAGTTCGAGATTTCTCGAAAGCCGTGGCTCCTGGAAGTCTTTCACGTTGCGCCGGAAATCATCGGGGGCGAAATTCTGGGCGCGTTCTTTGGTCATCGCGCCGGTCAGCAGGCCGGTCCGCATGGGGGAGTAGACAATGACGCCGATGTTGTTCTTCAGGCAGTAAGGCAGGATCTGCGTTCTCGACCCCGCGCGCGAGCATGGAATAGGGCGGCTGCAGCGAGGTGATGGGCGCGATCTTGCCGCGCGCTCCAGCTGCGCGACGTTGAAGTTGGAGACGCCGATCCAGCGGACTTTGCCCTGCCTGCTTTAAGCTCGGCCATGGCGGTCCAGCCCTCTTCGATGTCCTCATCGGGCTCCGGCCAATGGATCTGGTAGAGATCGATCACATCGACCTGCAGACGGCGCAGGCTGGCCTCGCATTCCTTGCTGGATCGAGTCTCTTTTCAGGCTTTTCTGGATCTCGCGCTTCTCGTTCCAGACGCGCTCGCACTTGGTGAAGATGAAAGGCTTTTGCGAAAGCGGCTTAATGGCTTGGCCGACGACCTCCTCGGAGTGGCCGAGACCGTAGACGGCGGCGGTATCGATCCAGTTGATGCCGCGGTCGATGGCGGCGCGGATGGCGGACATCGAGTCGTTGTCGTCCTGCGGTCCCCAGCCGAAAGCCCAACCGCCGCCGCCGATGGCCCAGGCACCGACGCCGATCGCGGTAAGAGGCATGCCGCTGTTTCCGAGAACTTTGGTTTGCATGCTCTTAGTTGTAGCAAGCTCTTCGTTCAGCTAACATTCGCGAACGTTCCTTCGCGGATCGCGGCCGCAATCGCGGCGATGTCGGAGGCAAGCGGGCGATCTTCTTCCAGCTTCGGGACGCGGGCGCGGACCAGGCCGTAAGCCTGCTCCACGCCCGCACCGGCGCGCAAGGGACGGCGGAACTCGAGGGCCTGCGCGGCACAGAGCAGCTCCACGGCAACGACGTGCTCCAGATTGTCCACGATCTCGCGAAACTTCAGCGCCGCCGTCATGCCCATTGAGACGTGATCTTCCTTGCCGCCCGATGTGGGCAGGTTATCGACACTCGCGGGATGGGAAAGGATCCGGCACTCGGCGAGGAGGCTGACCGCCGCGACGTGAGCAATCATGAAGCCGGACGAGGCGCCCGGATGCGGTGTCAGGAAAGCCGGCAGGCTCTCGTTGAGGTCGGGGTTGATCAGGCGGTCAATACGCCGTTCGCAGATGCTTCCGAGGTCAGTGAGCGCGAGGGCCGCGTAATCGAGCGCCAAGCCGAGAGGAGCGCCGTGGAAGTTGCCCCCGGATAAAATATCGGCTTCGCTGCCGGCAAAAATAAGAGGGTTGTCGGTGGCCGACCCGGACTCGATTTCCAGAACGCCGCGCGCGTGTTCGAGCGCATGCTGCACGGCGCCATGTACTTGCGGCATGCAGCGCAGGCTGTAGGCGTCCTGTACGCGCGGATCGCCGGTCAGGTGACTTTCGCGAATGCGGCTGTCGCGAAGCAGGGAGGTCAGCAGGGCGGCGACGCGAATCTGGGCGGGATGGGGCCGGCTGGCATGGATGCGCGCATCGAAGGCGACGGGCGTGCCCAGAAGGGCTTCGAGGCTCATCGCGCCCCCGATGGTCGCGGCATGCTGCACCTGAAGTGCGCGCCAGAGGGCCAGTCCGCCTACCGCGTTGATGGCTTGGGTGCCGTTGAGTAGAGCAAGGCCCTCCTTGGCTTCCAGAGTCAGAGGCGCGAGGTGGGCGTGGTGCAGGGCTTCGGCTCCGGGCATCCGACGGCCGGCCAGAGCGGCTTCCCCTTCCCCCATAACGACAAGCGCGAGATGTGCCAGTGGAGCGAGGTCGCCGCTGGCGCCCACCGATCCCTTTTGCGGAATAATGGGGAGCAGATCGGCGGCCAGCATTTGCAGAATCAACGCGGCTATTTCCGGCCGCGCGCCGCTGAAGCCGAGGCCCAAAGTATTCGCTCGCAGCAGGAGCAATGCACGCGTCTCACCGGGGCTCAGCGGCTCACCGATTCCGCAGGCATGGCTTCTGACCAGGTTGCGCTGTAAGGATTGCAATTGGGCGGGTGGAATCAGGTAGTCGCTCAGGCGGCCGAATCCGGTATTGACGCCGTAGATGGGGGCCTCGCGAGCGAGCACGGTCTGCACCGCGGCGCGGGAAACACGCATGCGCTCTACCGCGTCTGGGGATAGCGCGGCCTGCTCGATGCCGAGGCTCACGCGAGCAATGGCGTCCAGCGTAAGGGGACCGTCCCCAATCGACATCACACGTTCATCTTATGCGAGCGGGTCAGGGAGCTTGCGTTGCGGCCCTGGCCGTCATCATTTCGCCGACTACCGAAAGCAGCGCTCGCGCGGAGAACGGCTTCGAGATGAAGGTCGCGGCGCGATCCAGACTTCCGTGGCGCAACAGGGCGTGATCCGAGTACCCGGATGCGAACAGGATGCGCATGCGCGGTTGCATGGATTTCAGCGTTTCCGCCAGATCGATGCCGCTCACTCCCGGCAGAACGACGTCGGTAAGCAGCAGGTCAACCGTCAAGCTATGCGTAGTTACGAAGTTGAGCGCCTGTGACGCATGGGAGGCGGTATACACTTCGTATCCCGCCTCATCCAGCATTTCCCGGACGAGTTCGCGAATGCCAGCATCGTCCTCGACGACCAGGACGACTCCCGACCCGCGCGAATAGCTGACGATCTCGGCGATCTCAAGTGGGTCGGGGACCAGATCAACGCGGGGCAGGTAAATGTTGAAGCACGCTCCCATGCCGGGTTGACTGGTGAGTTCGATAGCCCCGTCGTTCTGCTTCACAAAGCTATAAACCATGGAAAGACCCAGGCCGGTGCCGCGCCCCGGCTCTTTCGTGGTGAAAAAGGGCTCAAAAACATGAGCCCGGGTCTCGTCGTCCATGCCGATGCCGGTATCGCTGATCGACAACATGACGTATTGTCCGGGTTCCAGAGAGGTCGCGGGAGAGTAACAGGATGTGATCTCGGTGTTCCGCGTCTGGATAGTCAGCATTCCGCCCTTAGGCATGGCGTCGCGCGCGTTTACCGCCATGTTCATCAGCACCTGTTCGAGTTGACCGGGATCGGCCTGAACCGTGCCGAGCGCCGGACTAAGTGCGAGTTCCAGATCGACGTCCTCACCCAAAAGGCGTCGCAGCATTCCGGCGATGCCTGAGATCACGCGGTTCACCTCGACCGCGCGGGCGCGGAGCACCTGTTTGCGGCTGAAGGTGAGAAGCTGCCCGGTGAGGGCGGCGGCCTTTTCGGATGCGAGTTGAATTTCGTTCAGGCTGCGAAGCTGTTTACAATCGGGAGGCGCATCTTTCGCTAATTCAAGCGAAAGCAACCCTGCGTAGCCGAGAATCACGGTGAGCAGATTATTAAAGTCATGCGCCAGTCCGCCCGCCAGACGTCCGACGGCTTCCATTTTCTGCGCTTGCTGCATCTGCTCGCGAAGGCAGTTTTGTTCCGTAATATCGCGCATGCAGATGAGGTAATGAGGAACGGATTCCGACAGTTCAGGAAGCCGTTTGATCTGCCATTCCATCATGAATTGCCGGTGGTTTTTCCGGTAGCTGATGGTGTGGTAGCGAACGCAAACGAGAGTCTGGAGATCTTTCTCAATGCGCTCCGCAGCGATCGGTTCCGTCTTCGGCCCACGCAAAACCGCGAGGGTTTTCCCGACGAGCTCATCGTTGTCATAGCCGGTCATCCCACAGAACGCGGGATTGGCGAAGATAATAATGGGTCCTGGTTCTTCCCAGTCTCCGGCGACTACCAGAATCGGTTCGCTAGCGCCTAAAACGGCGCCTTGAAACAAGCGAAGGTCCTGCTGAACTCTTTGATCTTCGCCTGCGTTATAGTTGCTTATCACTGAGCAGCCCGGCCTCCCGCTGGCGATTTGCAAAAATCCCGCGATCTTGAGTCAGGCATCTCGCCGGGCAGTGTTCCACTCCCGCGCCTGACATTTACGTCCGGATCCTTCAGAGCAAAACTAAGAAAGAACACAAATTAGGAGCCTAATTTCCTATTTAGCTAGCGAAAACATTGCGAATATCAAGGATACAGAGCCTCGATTACAGCGTCAAGTGAGTAGGATTTTTTGTTAAACAGAAAGCTTTGGCAGTAAGTTTAGGTAAAGCGAATGTCCCGCGTTATCGAGCGCGTGTCGTGAAGGCTGAGTCATTCGCTATGTCTTTCATGGCCGCCCGGCCAGCCGGAGCTGGAGCAGCCACAAGCAGCACCTCCGCACCCAGCACGACGAGGACAGTCCAGGTGACATCGGCCAACAGCAGATGCGCGAGTTGCAGCGGAATGGGGGCAAGGAGCGCCAGATTCAGCAGCCCCACCATCAACTGCGTGGCCAGCAACCCGCTAAGAATATAGGCGGAACGTGACGCGAGCGGGCTGATGTGCCGCACGATCACGAAGTAGCTCAACGCGGCAAGCCCGAAGGCCACCATGGGCGCAAGCACGGGATGCAAGATGCGCAGGCGCAGGAACGGATGAGCTCCGGAAGCCACGTCCTGCGCAAACCCGGCGGACAGGGAATTGACCTTGAACAGAGTGTCCCCGAGCGCCGCAATCGCTCCGCTGACGCCCACCAGGAGCATGGCTACGGCAGCGATTCCGAACGCGAGTGCGAAGCCGGGAACTCCAGAACGCGCGCGCGTGGCCCCGCGGCCAGCGCCCCAGGCTGCGAGCGTGAGGGCGCCGATCAGTAAGAGAGTGTTGATCAGGTGAACGCTGAGTGTGTAGCCGCGCCCGATGGAGGTGTCGCGCGCGACCTGGCCCAACAGCACCAGGGCCGCCCCGATCAGTGCTTCCATGAACTCGAACACGATCGCCGCAACGGCCGCGCGCCGCACCAGGTGGCGCGCGGGAAAGCGCACCAAGGCGAAGACCAGTAGACCAAGCGCGAGGGTCAGCGCCAATCCGCTGGTAATGCGATGGCTGAATTCGATGACCGCGGCGACGGTGGGGGAGTGCGGGATCACCGTGCCGTTGCAGAGCGGCCAGTGGGCGCCGCAACCGGCCCCGGATCCGGTCGCGCGGACGAACGCGCCCCACAGAATAACCGCCATGTGGTACAAAAGAACGCCCCAGGCGTAGACCTGAAACGTTCGCGTGCGGGGGCCCTCGGTTGCCATTATTTTTCGCTTCCGAGTATATCGATGCGGCAAACAGAGCCGCCGAGTCTTGTTGGTACATCTAAATCGCGGAGTCCCTTTGCCGGTTGTCTTATCGATAGCGCAACTTTTCTTCATCTCGCTGAGCTCGGTCTTCTTTCTCGTTGACCCGATTGCGGCCATTCCGGCATTTCTGGCTATGACTTCGCATGCCGACGCGGAGCAGCGCAGGCACATGGCGAAGCGCGCGGCGTTTACCTGCTTCGTGGTGCTGACGGCCTTCGGCCTGGGCGGCACGCTCATCTTCCGGGTGTTCGGAATCACGCTGCCGGCTTTTAAAATCGCGGGCGGGATCATCCTGTTGTTGATTGGCCTGGAGATGCTGCAGGCGCGCCGGTCGAACACCAAGGAGACGCCCGGCGAGACGGCGGAGGGCAGCGAGAAGGAAGATATCGGGATCATTCCGCTGGGTATACCGATGCTCGCGGGACCCGGCTCCATCTCGGCGGTGATGGTGCTCGTGAGCCAGTCCCCGTCGTGGCTGCACACGATTCCGATCTTCGTCGCGATTGCGTTTACGGCCGCCGCCGCCTACCTGATTCTCGCGGGCGCGGATCGCGTTCGCGACTATCTGGGAGCAACCGGGATCCGGATTCTGATGCGCCTGATGGGCCTGCTGCTGATGGCGATCGCGGTCCAGTTTATGCTGAACGGTCTCAGCGATATCGGCCTTCTGCACCCGAAATAACGCGGCGGCGCCACTCTCATTGCAATGTCGTACGGCGGTCGCGATATACTTCCGCAGGTGTGGAGGAATGATCTGATGTCAACGCGCCAACTCACTTTGATTCTCGCCACAATCGCTGCGATAGCCGCGCTTACGGGGTGTGCCAGTCCGGCTCACAATCCGGACGAGAAATATTACCTGATTACCACCAATACCAAGGTTCCGTATTGGCAGACCGCGCTGGGAGGCCTCACCAAGGCTGCTTACCAGATGAAGGGAATCCGCACCGAGATGGTCGGCCCCGACACTTACCTGCCGAGTGCGCAGCACGACGAATTCAAGGCGACCCTGGGAAAGAAGCCGGCCGGCATTCTGGTATCCGTCAGCGACCCGAAACTGATTCAACCCGATATCGACGCCGCGATCGCCCAGGGCATCCCCGTGATCACCATGGATTCCGACAGCGAAGACAGCAAGCGGCTGCTCTTCATCGGGACGGACAACTATAAAGCGGGAACCATCGGCGCGCAGACGCTGGTGAAGCAGTTGAATGGGCGCGGAAACGTCATCTTCTACAGCATGCCGGAGCAAGGTAATCTGAGCCAGCGCATGCACGGCTACTCGGATGTTCTGGCGTCGCATCCGGGGATCAAGGTCGCGCAAACGGTCGACATTAAGGGCGATCACACCATCGCGTTCGACACGACCATGGACATCGTCCGCAAGAACATCAAGGGGGTCGATGCGTTTGTTTGCCTGGAAGCCATCGCATGCCCCGAGATCGCGGAGGTGCTGGATCGGGAGAAAATAACCGGCAAAACGATTGTCGCCATGGATGCCGACGATCGGACGCTGACCTGGATCCAGAAAGGCGTGATCACGGCGACCATCGCCCAGAAGCCCTTTACGATGGCCTATTACGGCATACAGATGCTGGATGCTCTGCACCACAATAAGCCCGCCTCCATGGATCACGACTGGAAACAGGATTCCTTTTCCACGTTGCCCACATTCGTCGACACGGGCGTCACGCTCATCGACAAAACGAACGTCGGCGCGTATATCAAGGAGCGCGAGTCGGCCACAGCCAAGCAATAGAAGTCTGGATTGTGAGGCGCAGGGACCGGAGTGGAAACGCTCCGGTCCGTTAACTCTTGGTCTTGCCCGCCAATGCCATCACCTGCTTAGCGAACTGATTCGCTACTTTCGCCTCGCTTCTCGCGATCTCGAGGTAGGCCCCGCGCAGCAGCTGATCTTTGCGGTTCATCAGCAGGTTGCGGACGGTTTGCTGGACACGTGGATCGGTCAGTTCCCGCTGTCCGGCGGGTTCCTTGGAAATCATCTTGAAGATGCGATAGCCCTCCGGCGTGGGCACAATCCCGGATAGCTGCCCGGGGTTCATCGAGAGAATCATCTTTTTCAACTCGGGGTTGACTTTGTCCAAAGCGGACTCGCTAATCAGTCCGAGATCCCCGCCGTTCGGCGCGGAGTTGGGATCTTCCGAGAAGTTCTGCGCCAACTGCCCGAAATCTTCCCCCTGCTTCAGACGTTGCGCAATGGCTTCGATCTTGCGGCGTGCCTGCTCGTCATTCTGCGCTTTATCGTTCTTCAGATTACGCGCGTTCGAGTCAGGCTGCGGGGTCACGATGATTTGCGCCATATGCAGATGTGGCTCGGGAAAGTTGAAACTGGCTTTGTTGGCGTTGTAGTAGGCGGTAACGTCGGCATCGCTGATCGTGATGCGGGAAACGATTTCTTTATTGATCAGTTTTTGCAAACTGAGCTCCCGGCGGATCTGCGTCCGGAGATCATTGACGGTGATGCCCTGCTGCTTCAGGGAGCGGTCAAACTCTTCATGGGTGTAGGGGCTGCGCAACTCGGTGAACTTGGTATCGACCTCCGAATCGGTGGCCATCAATCCCTCTTTTTCGGAGCGCTGCAGCATGATTTCGTTGTCGATCATGGTGCGCAGCACTTCGAGTTTTTGGGTTTGGCGCTGGTCTTCGCTGGAGCCCTCGCCATTCACAACGAACTGGCGTTTGTAGAAGCGGTCGAGTTCGCTATAGGTGATCGGCCGGTTGTTGACCATGGCCGCGACGTCGGGTCCCGGCTGTTTGCCGCACCCGGCAAGCAGCACACAGAGGCCCAGGAGCGCGGTTAATGATGTTTTCATGGAAAGCCCTATTATAATGACGCGCATGAAAATCGGGATTATTGGCACGGGGGCGATTGCGGTAAAGCACGCGCAGGCCTGGCGCAACATCGGATGCGACGTCGTGGCTTGCGCGAACCGGACGCTGAAGAAGGGCAGGGAATTCGCCGCGCAGTTTGGAGCGAGGCTGGCGGCCGATCCGGAAGAGCTTTGCCGTGATGCGGAGGTGGAGCTGGTGGATGTTTGCACGTTTCCGGATTTTCGTCTGCAGCCGGTGGAACTTTGCGCCGCATTGGGCAAGCCCGTGCAGTTGCAGAAGCCGATTGCGAGGACCCTGGCCGAAGCCCGGCAAATTCAGGATATTGCCGAGCGAGCCGGTATCACGCTGGGAGTGGTCTCGCAGCATCGTTTTGACGATGCGACTCAATTCGTGGAGCGTGAGATCAGAGCCGGACGCCTGGGACGGATTCTGCAAGCCGACGCTTATGTGAAGTGGTATCGCCCGCCTTCTTATTACAGCCGCCCGATCAAAGGCAGTTGGGCTGTAGAGGGCGGCGGGGCACTGATCAACCAGGCGATCCACCAGGTGGATCTCCTCCGCTGGCTGGTGGGACCGGTCCGGTCGGTACAGGCCACGTGGCAGCTTGGCGCGGTGCATGCGATTGAGTCCGAAGATGTCGTGAACGCTCTACTCACATTCGAGAATGGTGCATCCGGAGTGCTTCAGGCATCCACCGCATTCTGGCCGGGGTACGCGGAGCGGATGGAGATTCACGGAACCGCAGGGTCCGCAGTGATCACCGGCGATCGCCTCACGGGTTGGGAGGTGAGAGGAGAAGCTGCCGAACCGCCGCCCTTGCAGGTCGAGGGCGCGTCCGGGGCGTCCGATCCGATGGCGATTTCGCTGGTGCCGTTCGAGCGGCAATTCTCGGACCTGCTGCGCGCGATCGAGGAGCGGCGGCAACCGCTGGTTTCCGCGCAGGATGGCGTGAACGCGATGGAAATCGTAGAGGCGATTTACGGCGCTTGCCGGTCAAATGGCGGCTAATTCCTCTTCGAGCATCTGCTTGCGCGCGAGATCGGCGTAGTAGCCGTTGCGCGCCGCCAGCTGCTCATGGGTGCCGCGCTCAACAATAAGGCCGCGATCGAGCACGATAATTTCCTCGGCGCTGCGCACAGTGGAAACGCGATGCGAGATCAGAATGGACGTGCGCCCCTGCACGGCTTTCGCCAGGCTGGCGAGGATGCGGTCCTCGGTTAACGTGTCCACGCTGGCGAGCGCATCATCCAGGATCAGGATCTTCGGCTCACGCACCAGCGCGCGGGCGATGGCTGTCCGCTGCTTTTGACCGCCGGAGAGCGTGAGTCCGCGCTCACCCACCAGCGTCTCGTACCCGTGCGGGAAGTTTGCGATGTCGTCGGCAAGGCCGGCCATTTCCGCCGCGCGCTCGATTTGGGCGCGGGTGGCATGCTCCACTCCAAAGGCGATGTTTTCCGCGATGCTGGCGCTGAACAGAAAAGTTTCCTGGGGAACCACGCCGATCAGGCGCCGGATCTCGGCGGGGTCGAGGTCGCGCAGGTCGACGCCGTCCAGGAAAACGGCGCCGGTGGACGGATCGAGCAAGCGCGGAATCAGACTGACCAGAGTGCTCTTGCCGCTCCCGGTTCTCCCGACGATGGCGACTGAGATTCCCGCCCGGATGGTGAGATCGATGGGGCCGAGCGCGCACCCTGTCGGATAAGTTACCGTCACATTCTGGAAGGAAATACGGCCCTTAGGCTGATCCAGGCGGATCGCAACGGGCGGCGCCGCGATGGCCGGCTTCTCATCGAGGATCTCGCCGATGCGGGTCAACGAAGCGGTCCCCCGCTGCATGAGATTCACTACCCATCCGAGAGCGATCATGGGCCACACGAGCATGCTCATGTAGGTGTTGAACATGACGAAGCTCCCAAGCGAAATCCGATGGAGCAGCACCTGACGGCCTCCGGCCCAAAGCACGGCCAGGAACGTCAGCCCGATCAGGCCTTCGAGCAACGGCTCAAACGACCCCTGCAGACGGGCCAGCTTCAGGTTCTGCGCGATGTAATCCCGGTTGAGGCTTTCGAATTTGCGGATTTCGGCATCCTCCTGGGCAAAGGCGCGGACCATGCGAATGCCCGCGAGATTTTCCTGGATGCGGCTACTAATGTCGGAAAACATCGCCTGGATGGCCTGGAAGCGGGAATGGATGCGGCGGCCGAACAAAATCACGGTAAGGCTGACGAGCGGAGCGGGGAGGATGGCGAGGAAGGTCAGCCGCCAGTCAATCCAGGACATGATTCCGATGGCCAGCGCGAACGTCAGAACAGTTTCGGTCCAATACATTACCCCGGGACCCAGCATCATGCGCACGGCGTTCAAGTCATTGGTGGCGCGCGCCATCAGGTCGCCCGTGCGGTTACGCCCGTAATAACCGGGCGAGAGCGTGGTCAGGTGGGCGAAAAGATCGTTGCGGACGTCAAATTCCACGTCGCGCGAGATGCCCACGAGGATCCAGCGCATCCAGTACTGGAAGAAGCCTTTCACCAGACAAATCCCGATCAGAAGTCCGGCAAGCGCGACGATGGCCGAGAGCGGGCGCCCCGCCGTAAGGCTGTCGATAGCGGCCCGGATCACCAGCGGCAGCATGGCCGCCGTAACGTCCTTCATCACCAGGGATCCGAGACCCAAAGCCCAGCCGCGGCGGTACCGCCACAGATAAGGAAACAGCCGTTGGAAGTGCGCGCGCACGCCTAGACTCCGAACCAGTTGGCCACGGTCTTGGTCCACTCATTCACAAAGGTTTTTTCGCCCTCGCGATTCTTCCACCACCCCTGCGGCGTGAAATAAAGATCGGGGGCTGCGATGACATGAAACTTCAGTTCGGGTCCCTCCTCGTGAAAGACAGATTCAGCGCGGCGCGTGTGGAAATTGCTGGTCACCAGAAGAAAGGTTTTGACATGGAGCCTACGCAATTCACGCACCACCGCGCGCGCTTCATCGCGGGTGGACTGGGCCGGATACTTCAGTTTCACAAAAAGTTTCTCGTCAAAGCCCTGGCGGACGGCGTAAGCGACGGCGAGATCGCTTTCATGCTGGCCGTAAAGAGAACCGGCGCCGCTGACCAGCACCCGCGGCGCATAGCCCCGGCGGGCAAGTGAAGCAGCGGTCACAATCCGATTGCCGCGCAGATCTCCACCGAGAACGGCAATCATTTCCGCGGAAATCGGCGGCTGCTGGTCCACCAGGTAGGAACCCATCCAGGTTAGCCAGAAGGAATGCAAAAGAATCGCGGCGATAATAATCAGACCTGTGAATAAGGAAACGGTCCACGCGCGGCGCGAAACCCGCACCCGCCTACTTCTCGTCCGGGGTGCTCTTGGGATCGAGGTGTCCCACCGTCTTCAGGCGTTGATAGAGCCGCTCGATCTCCAGTTCGTCTTCCGGCAGTAAAACCCGGAATCGCGGGGCGGGAAGCTGGCGGCGCTCTCCCTGGGAAAACAGCATTTCCCCCCAGTACTGCCGATAAGGAATGCCATCGATCAGGGCATCGCGCGACATTCTACGAATGGTACGCAGCAGGCTCTTGCAGCCATCCAGATCACCGGGGTAGATCAAAAAAACGCGGGTATCGTCGTATAAAGTCAGCCGTACGGCCAGTGGAGAAAGCCAGCCGGTGCCATCGACGCGGCGGATATCGATCCATGGAATCATGCGCTTGCCGACGCGCAAATAGGGATCCTGAACCTCGATCGCCGGACGGAAGGCCAGCAGCAGCATCAAAGCCGCGATAAAGCCAAACAGAGCGGCGGCGACGAACGCCGGTGCCCACCCGAGTCCAACCCAACCCGAAAAAACTCCCAGCGCCGACGCGCAAATACCGAAATAGAGATAATGGCGAGCCGGAAGGTAGCGAGTCATGGACAGCCTGGACAACTTTAGCCTACTCCCCTGGGAATCATGCGTCAACGAGGCCTCCATTTTGGGTAAATGGAGAGTGTGCCGGCGGGCAGATCAGCCTGCCGCTTCCGCGCTGAACTCGGCCCAAACCACAGTGTGATCGGACGTGTCGGCTGACCGGCGCGGCGTCAGATCCACCTCGGCCGCGCGGCACCGCGCAGCCAGCGGTTCGGTCGCCAGAATATGGTCGATGCGCCATCCCCAGTTGTGTTCGAACGCTTTCCGGTAGTAGTCCCAATACGTATATTGCACGCGGTCCGGATGCAGTTTGCGGAAGACATCGACGAAGCCCCACGCCACGGCGGCCCGGTAAGCGTTGCGGGCATCGATGTGAAAATCGACATCGTTGACGCGGCGATCGGGGTGATAGACGTCGATCGGCTCCGGGGCCACGTTTAAATCTCCGAGCCAGATGGCTGGGCTTGCGGGATCCAGATGGGTCGTGAAGTAACGGCGCAGCCGCCCGAACCATTCGAGTTTTCCGGCATACTTGTCCGACGTGATCAGATAGCCTTGCGGGACGTACGTATTAATGATGGGGATACCGCGCACAACGGTCTGGAGAATGCGGACGTCGTCGTTATCCGCGCCTTCGTGCAGGCCGTAAATGACGCGTTCGGGCGGCTCCCGGGTGAGCGTCGCCACTCCGTTATACCCTTTCATTCCCCGGAAGGTCGCGTGATAACCGGCTTGCTCCATTTCCGCTTTCGGAAAATCGGAATCCTGAACCTTGGTCTCTTGCAGGCAGAAGACATCGGGCTGGTGTTCCCGGAGCCAGGCGAGAACCAGCGGTAATCGGCGGCGAATGGAGTTGACGTTATACGTAGCGATTTTCATTGGACCGGTAATGCTTTTAGGGGCCTTGCCAAGCGTCTGGGATGATTCTTACTATTCATCATGCGCCATCGACTGCTCTGGCCGATTTTGGCCGTGTGCTTCTTGTTCGCCCTGTTTCTGCGGATCTATCCGTTGACGATCATCCAGCCATTCAAGCATCAGGAGGCGGATGCGTTACAGCGCGCTCTGTTCGTCCTTCGGATGGCGCCGATGGCGAGTCTGCTCACCGGACTGGCCGCGATTGCATCGACCGCGTTCGCCTGGCGGAGCTTGCGGCGAGGTTCGCGGATCGCGGCCGGCGCGCTGGTGCTGTTAACCTGCGCGGTAGCGGTGTTGGTGCGGGTGAACGTTTTTGAACTGATGTTTCATCCGGCGGGCGCGCCGCGCTTTCTTACCGCCAGGGACGCCAAGATCGAACCGGATGACATGCTGATCGCGGTCGCTCTCAACGGGGACGCGCACGCGTATCCAATCCGGGAGATGGGCTATCACCACGTGGTCAATGACATTGCCGGCGGAGTCCCCATTGTGGCGACTTATTGAACGCTCTGTCACACCGGTCTGGTGTGGGGGCGAAGTGTGGATGGGATGTCGCTGGTCTTTCACCTGGCGGGAATCAACAATCAGAATTTCCTGATGCGGGATGAGCAGACCGGCAGCTACTGGCAGCAGATCAGCGGGGTCGCGATCTCCGGACCGCTGCGCGGGCGCGTGTTGCCTTTGGTTCACAGCGATGAGATTTCCTTCAAGGTCTGGCGGCAGGAACAGCCAGGCGGTCAGGTGCTGGCGCCCGTAGCACCGTTCGCCAAGGAATACGAAGACAAGAACTGGGATCGCGCCATGGCCAGGCAGCGTGTGGTCCTCCAGTTTCCCAACAGCGGTTTGCCGATGCGCGAGCAGGTGTTCGGAATCGAAATGGGAAGCGGCAGCCGGGCGTTTCCGGTGAAGAAAGTGTTGGACGCGAAGCTGGTGCTGGATCACGTAGGCCCGCAGGCAGTGGTGCTGGTTACGGCCGGCGACCATCTCTCCGTGCGGGCTTTCCAAAATTTATCGCCGGCGCGCGATTTTTATCGGGCGGAAAACGCCGCTGGTTTTCTGTTCACCGACGCGCAGAGCGGCAGCCAGTGGAACTTTCAGGGTTGCGCCGTTGCCGGGCCGGCGAAGGGTCAGTGTCTGCAACCCGTGCGCATGATTAAGGATTACTGGTTCGATTGGAAGAACTACCACTCGTTAACCACGATTTATAGATGAGGCGCGTGCCGTGAACCGCCGGATGTTCCTGGCATCGATGCTGGCCGCCAGCGAACGTGCGAAGGCGCAGGGCGTTGCTTCCCGAACGGTGACCGCACAGCCGAGAACCAAGCCGTCCGGCTTACCCTTCCACGCGTCCTTCGTCGACGTCGCGGCAGCAGCGGGGCTGGTGCATCCAACGGTCTACGGCGCTCCCGATCACAAGGATTACATCATCGAAACCGTCGGCTGCGGCTGCGCTTTCGTCGATTACGACAACGACGGTTGGATGGACCTGCTGGTTCTCAGCGGTTCGCGTGTCGCTGGAGCGCCGCCGGGGACAAGCAACCGGCTGTACCACAACAATCGGGACGGCACGTTCCGCGACGTGACCGAAAAGGCAGGCCTTTTACGTACGGGCTGGGCTTCATCAGTGGCCGTGGCGGATTACAACAACGACGGCTACGCGGATCTTTTCATCACGGGGTGGGGTCAGAACATCCTCTACCGGAATAATGGCAACGGCACTTTCACCGATGTCACCGAAGCCGCGGGCCTGATCGATCGCGAGGTGCGTTGGGGCGCGGGCTGTTCTTTTCTCGACTACGACCGCGACGGCCGCCTGGACCTGTTCGTTTCGAACTATCTGCAATTCGACCCCGCTTCCGCGCGCAAGCCGGGCGCAGACAGCAACTGCACCTGGAAGGGCCTGCCGGTCAACTGCGGCCCTCGCGGTCTCCCCTTCGGCAGGCACTCGCTCTATCACAACAACGGGGACGGCACGTTCACCGACGTCAGCAAGGCTGCGGGTATTCGCAAGGTTTCGCCGGGATATGGGATGACTGTGATCACCGCCGATCTGGATAACGACGGCTGGCCCGATATCTATGTCGCTTGCGATTCGACGCCGAGCTTGTTGTTCCGGAACAACCACGACGGTACTTTCGAAGAGTCTGGCCTGGTTCGCGGCGTGGCCTTGAGCGACGACGGTCTGGAGCAGGCAGGCATGGGAGTTGCGGTCGGGGATCTGAGCGGAACGGGCAGCCTGGACCTCGTAAAGACCCACTTCGCGGACGACACGAATGTCCTTTACGTGAACGACGGACACGGCAACTTCGAGGACCGCACGCTGACATCGGGCTTAGCCGTCGAGACCCGCTTTGTGGGCTGGGGCGTGGGAATCGTCGATCTCGATAACGACGGCAATCCCGACATTTTCATGGTGACGGGAAATGTCTACCCGGAGGTGGAAGCCAAGTTACCCGCCTATCCTTTCAAAACGCCGCGGATCATCTTCCGGAATCTGGGTGGCGGCAGACTGGAGGAACTCATCGGCGGAGGCGGCCCCGCGATCGCAGCCGTCCACGCGAGCCGGGGTTGCGCCTTCGGGGATTTCGATAACGACGGCGATATCGATGTCCTCATCGTCAATCTCAATGAACCGCCGTCGCTGCTGCGCAACGATCTGAAAAGCGGCAACGGGTGGCTGAAAGTGAAGCTGACGGGGACGATCTCGAACCGCAGCGCCATCGGCGCGCGCGTGACCTGCTTCTACGGTGGAAAGAAGCAGGTTCAGGAGGTGTTGAGCCAATCGAGCTTCTATTCCTGCAACGATCCGCGTCTGCATTTCGGATTGGGCTCGGCGACGTCTGCGAATCTCGAAGTCCGTTGGCCGTCCGGCAGGATTCAGAGACTATCGGACGTGAAGGCCAATCAGATCGTTAAGGTTGTCGAACCGGTGGCCAAAGAACGGGCAAGAGGGTAAGCATGACCTACCGTTAGCTGCTCTTCGGGCTCGTCCACCTCGGGTTTTTCTCCCGAACTCCGCCATGGGGAAGTCCGAAGCACCGGGCTCGGTTGCACCCTTCGGCGTCGGCGAATCTGAGCGAAACGCTGCGGGTTTAGTTCCGGCGTCATATTTCGCTCGTGTCGATATTTTTTCGTGCATCCAATAGACTAGCGGCCTCGTAACCCGAGACGACATCGCCTGGCGGATGCCCAGGAAGGCGAATACCGACAGCCGAAATGTCAAAGGAGAGCACCTTGATAACAGAAGCAAACAAGAACGCCAATCGCCGCAATTTCGTGAAAGCATTGAGTGCAGGAGCCGCCGGAGTCGCACTCGCTTCGGTCACAGGCACCGCAAAGGCACAACAGGCCGTTACTGATTTCGACATCCTTCAATTTGCGCTCAATCTTGAATATCTGGAAGCGGAGTTTTATTCGGTGGCAACAACCGGAATGACCATCTCGCAGCTTGGCGTGGGAACCGGAGGATCGGGAACGCCAGGCCCAACGACCGGCGGCAAGAAGGTTTCTTTCACCAGCGGACTTACCTTCCCGGCGCGAGTTGCCCTGGAAATCGCGAAGGACGAACGCGCCCACGTGCACCTGCTCCGGTCGCTGTTGAACTCAAGTGGTGTTACTCCGATTGCAAAGCCGGCGATTAATCTCGATGCGCTTGGGATCGGGTTTGGCAGCCAGGCCGAATTTTTCACGCTTGCCCGCGCCTTTGAGGACGTTGGGGTAACGGCCTACGCGGGCGCGGCTTCGTTGCTTCAGGATCATTCCGTGATCGGATATGCCGCCCAGATCCTCGCGGTCGAGGCGCTCCATTCGGGCAACATCCGGCTGCAGATTGCGAACATGAATATACCGACCAGCCCGCTCGACAGCATCGATGTCCTGCCGCCGCCTTCGGGTAAGCAATTCTTCCCCACGGACAGCAATGCGCTGGTTTATACCCGAACTACCGGTCAAGTGCTTGCGATCGTTTACGCAGCTGCGAATGCGACCATGGGAGGATTTTTCCCCAACGGCGTGAACGGCATTATCAATATGTCCAGTACGCCTGCCTAAGATTGCCGCGGCGGGCGTTCGGAACGCCCGCCGTTTCCCGTGTTCAACTGTGCTTGCACGACATAGGCTTGCGTGAAACCAAACGGAGTTAGCGCGTAACTTCCCGTCAATATGCCTTTGTTATTGGTCGAGTTGGCTGATACGGAAGCGGATCCAGGTACAGTAATGTCGACAAACGTCCCGTCGGCCAAGCGATCATAGGCACCGGAAGTAATAATCTTGCTCCAAGTGTCGGCGACACTGCCGGCATCGTTCACGTCAGACACACCAGTGCTCGTCGCGGCCGGATAGTCGAATGTGGTGAAGGTTCCGCTGGAAGTGTGCAGAAATCCGTGGTTGATTCTATGGAGCCACCCGCCAGGATCGAACTGGCGACCTGCTGATTACGAATAAGGACTGGTGCCGTCCACTCTGTTCGCCGGTGTCTATTATTCAATAACTTAGCACGTTGCGTGTGTCGTTTTGTCCACAGAAATACGCCCGCGTCCATCGGCGTTGCTACCAGCGTTGCTACCAGAAACTTGTGGTCTGGCACAATCAAGACTATGCCGAGGATCGTAAGCTCGGGTGAGGCTGGGAACAGGCGAAAGTCTGAACAGCGGGCCCTTATGATTAAATTGGTGGCACGTTTAGGGCGTGATCGGGATGCGGTGTGCAAGGCTTACGCCGAGGCCGAGCGGCGGGGCGAAGTGCAAAGGAACAGCAATAAACAGGCACTCACTCCAGAACAGTATGCGCGTGCGTTGTGGCGGGACGGGAACAGACCAGACCGTCTCTGGCTTTGAACCACCAGGCACCGGGTTTGTAAGCGGCCATTTGCTTCGGGAACTTTTCGCGCTTTCAATCTGCGCCTAGCCCATGATGTTTAGTAGATACCTGTTTAAAGAACGTATTGCTTTCCTAGCAGGTGGGCCAGGTGCAAATCGTTTGACAAACTCCTCTACCGTAGCCCAGTCGCCTTGGCACCCCACGATAATAGACTTGAGCGCTCCAGCGGGGATCGGTACGTAGTCACCTTCCATGCGAAGCGGGTGATCTGGCTCGTTCGTTGACCGTGGACAGATAAGACGATATTCCTGCTCGTAGTTCCAGTCGCAGGATTTGGCGAGCAGTAAGCCGATTGTCGCTTCTTGTTTCCCAAATATCTTGAGCTTGGGATATTCATCGAGATACTCAACCCGCGCCGCACTTCCAAAGACAGCGTTGTCCGTACCAAATTCCAGGCATATACCCCTGTGCTTGTCGGAGTAGTGAGACCACATCAATGCTGACGTCGGGCTCGCCGAAACGCAAAATATACGCCATCGGTCTGAGACAACCTTTTCAAACCCTGCGGAAAACCTATGGATCAAAGCCTTGACGACGTTAGGGTTCCCGCGAATTATCTGTTCCTGAAGATCGCCCTTAGCGCCGCCGGGTTGACCCTCGATGATCCTCTCCGCGAGTTTTGCGTGTTCCTCTGGATCGTCCACTACATCAGGATCAAAGTAGGGCTTGCAGTCCCACGGGTCATTGAAAGTAGCGGGGTCGGAGCAGAAAACTCGGTGGTTCGTTAGAATGTCTGCCAGACGGGTTTCATTAAAGACCGTGTAGTGGTAGATGCTTGCGAGTCCATTTTCATGAGCCGTCGTGGGTCTTTCCATCAGGTGTATGTCGCGTGCCCTAATCGCCGCCGGGCTAGCGCTCACCCGCACTCGCGGGTCGGCCATTTGTTCCCTTGGGTTTCACGCGGAAGTCTTCGAGTTTCACGCTCGTGTCGCCGAGCATCTCATCCACGGAGACTCCGCACCGGATCAGCAGTTTCACGCCTCAGTCTATCGAGCGCTTCACGCGCGCTCCATGTGGGGTCGAGCTTCTTAAGTTCGTCACGGTTCATGTCTTTTGCCCTTTGGTCATTTCGCCCCGCCCACACGGGTGGAGTTCCAGTCTTCAAAATGCAACTCCAGCAGCTCGGACGCTTGATTTGGCGCGTCGTTTGAGAGCCTTACCGTAAGAGACCGTTGTTTGCCGTCCGGATCGCTGCTCTTAAAAGAAAGCGATTCAACGGGTCGCGTGCGGCTTACCTCGAAACCCCATTCGCTAAGGGAATGTTTTTCTAAGAAGTATCGATGCACTTGGCGGAATCTTTCAGCCATCAATTCGTTCAGACCGAACGACGCGAATCCAGCTTGGACCTCAGGCATTTTCCACCGTGGGGATCAGGCTAATAGCCTCCCGGATCGCTTCGCTTGCGGACTCAGGGTTGCTCTTGTGCTTGTGCGCAAACAGTCGGAAAAGTTGGAAAACTTCACCGGCGCAGGTCGGGTTAGAACCATACGTGATTTCCCGCTTTAGGGTCTCTACGACGCGGACGACACCCAACTGGACTGCAACGGCCTCATGGCTTCCTTGATCGTGTAGAGCCGCTAGAGAGACCAGCACTTCGCGGACGTCATTGAGCCCGCCAAAGTACGATTCAGTCACGCTCTGGCCACCGAAAGGCCGGGTTCCCGTAGTTGGTTTGGAACTCTCCGCATACGGGGCACAAAACCTTGATGGTCCGCTTGTCCGTATTCACGCCCTCCCACTCTGATGGACCCTGGCACTTTGGGCACCGGTGGGGACCGTTGTACTTGGGGTCATCCGCGAAAGTTTTGCTCATCTCCCGATCCACTTCTGATAGTTCCGCGCTTTTATTTCTCCCCGCCCGCAGTGCCCCTCTCGATAAAGGCTTTCAGCGCGGCAGCAGGAACGCGCCACTGTCGTGCGCCGATTTTGACGCCCGGCAAGTGTTTCAGCCGCAGCAGCCGTCGGACGGATTCCGGCGTGAGCTTTAACCGAGCGGCAGCCTCATCAACCGTAAGTAGTTCTCCGTCCATAATTTGATGATTACATCCCGCGTACCGAATTTTCAACTGGGGGTGCGTTATTTCATCTTGACGTGTGCTGTTCAGTGTTGTACCGTTATCGCTAGTAAACGTTATTGAACGTTGATTAACTTCAAGGAGAAAACATGGCAACGACAACGACATCGCCCCAGCCCACTCTCGGGTTGCGGAAAAAAACTCACCCGAAGCACTGCAACAGGAACATCGCGCAGGGGTAATCAGCGACATTGAGGGCTACATCAAGTTCCTCATCGAGCCCGACACCGAAATCGCAGAACTCATGATTTGCGGGAGTTCTCTGCCTCGCGCACACGAACGGCGGCCGGTACTGACCGGGATAGGTGCCGCCCTAAACCGGGATCGCTCCGATGCTGTCTGGGTGCGTATGGAGCACGTCCAGTCCGTCGCCACGTTCGCCTCGTCCCTTAAGGAAGCCGATGACACCCTGAAGGCCAGGAAGCGAACTACGGCGGATGAGGACTCCGCCTACCGCGTGCGGAAGGACATCATGCGCTGGCTTGGGAATTGGGATGACATCAGGCTCTCAGGCTGGTGGCAGCTTGGCCACGCAGTGGACCGTAACGTTTCCTCGACAGTGACGCCGGTCGCGGGCGCGATCGTGGAAATGGGCGGAAGCTACTGGCTTTCGACCCACGGCCACACCTGCACGCTGGACACCCTGCAGGAGTTGCTCGACAAGGCCCGGACGGTATCCGGTGCCCTCGACCGAGAAGAGGCAAGAGAGAACCCCGAAACAATGCAGCGCCGCGCCGATTTACAGGAGTGGCTCGATACGTGGGACGCCAACGACTTGGAGCACCTCTGGAACCTCGCTCACGTGGTCAACAACAATCGCGGCAGTATGCTGACGCCGGTGGAGGACCTGATCTGCCAGCTCGGGCTTGCGTACCGGATCAAAGACGGCGCGGGGAGGGACTAACCCTCGACTGGGTTGAGGAAAAAATGGAGGAAGCCAAAGAGACGTTCGGCGATATCGTGAGCGCCGCCCATTACCTGAGCGCGCGCTACCCG
>CAWFCA010000009.1:0-281062 GCA_963814235.1 Bryobacterales bacterium
ACCACCCGATGCCCGAGGTCCTGGAAGTGCTTCATCTTGCGGAGCAGCACCGTGTGCCCCAGGTGGAGGTCGGGCGAGGAGGGGTCGAAGCCGGTCTTGACCGTGAGCGGCGTGCCGGTCTTCGCCGAGCGTTCGAGCTTGGCCCGGAGCTGCGCCTCGTCGACCAGATCGACGGCGCCGCGCCGGAGCAGCTCGATCTGCTCGTCGACCGGGGGAACGAGAGGGCTTTGGCTTGGCCATGGCAGGAAGCGCTAGAAGTTGCTGTACAGCGTATTCCTCGAACGTCGCGAAGTTGTTCTGCCGGACGGAATGCTGGAGCTTGCTGACGCTTTCCGGATTGTAGAGGTGATATTCGCCCTTGATACGGAACTGGTAATTGCCGCCGATGGAAAGTTCGGGATCGGTCTCGCCGATGGGTTGATAGGCGAACTGATGTTTCATCACGGCTTCGCGGGCGAGGACGTCGAGTCCCACACCCTCGATGCGCGACGGCGTGCCGGTGAAGTATTTCTGGATGAGTTGCTTGTTCAGACCGATGGCTTCGAACACCTGCGCGCCGCGATAGCTTTGCAGGGTGGAGATCCCCATTTTGGAGAAGACTTTCAGGAGTCCTTTATTGATGGACTTGATGTAATTGGCGGCGGCTTTCTCGAAGGTGAGCCTGTCGGGAAGACAGGCTATCCATCACGAGATCTTCGAGAGTCTCGAAGGCGAGGTAGGGGTTGACGGCGCTCGCGCCATAGCCGATGAGCAAGGCGAAGTGCATAACCTCGCGCGGCTCGCCGGACTCAATGATCAGGGCGACCTGGGTACGGGTATCCTCGCGTACCAGGTGGTTGTGAACGGCGGCGAGCGCGAGCAGGCTGGGGATGGGCGCGTAATCGCGGTCCACGCCGCGGTCGGAGAGGATGAGCAGCGTGTAGCCCGAGTGTATGGCGCGGGAAGCGCTGCGGCCGAGGTCATCGAGCGCGCGCTCCAGCCCTCGCGCGCCGTCTTCCACACGGAAGAGGGTGGGCAGCGTCATG
Source organism: Bryobacterales bacterium (assembly GCA_963814235.1). Taxonomy (GTDB): domain Bacteria; phylum Acidobacteriota; class Terriglobia; order Bryobacterales; family Bryobacteraceae; genus Bog-113. The sequence continues at coordinate 1,026 of CAWFCA010000009.1, forward strand.
GCCAGAAAATCGCCGCGCGAGACGCCGGCGCAGTTTTTCCAGATCGCAATTGGTCAGGATAGGATGCGGGAGCTTGAGGGTGTGGCAGTGCTCGGGCGTCTCGTCGAGGATGTTGCGCTCGGTGCCGATATAGCTGACGAGCGACATCACGAGTCTCTTCGCGGATGGGATCGATGGGCGGATTGGTGACCTGCGCGAAAAGCTGCTTGAAGTAATTGAAGAGCGGCTGCGGCTTGTCGGAGAGACAGGCAAGCGGCGTATCGGTGCCCATGGAGCCGAGGGGCTCTTCGCCGGAGGTGGCCATGGGCGCCATGAGCAGGCGGAGGTCTTCATCGGTGTAGCCGAAGGCGCGCTGGCGGCGGATGATGGTGGAGTGATCGGAGCCCTGGACGCGCGGCGGCTCGGGCAGGTCGTCGAGCGTGACCTGGTACTGGCGGAGCCAATCGCGCGTAGGGCTGGCGGCGAGGAGAGCTCGTGCTTCAGTTCGGTGTCGGAGACGATACGGCCCTGCGACGAGATCGACCAGCAGCATTTTCCGGGCTGCAGGCGGCCCTTGAGCCGCACATCTTCCGGTTTGACCGGCAGTACGCCGGCTTCCGAAGCCATGAGATGAGATCGTCGTGGGTGACCAGGTAACGCGCGGGGCGCAAGCCGTTGCGGTCGAGGGTGGCTCCGATGACGCGGCCGTCGGTAAAGGCAATGGCGGCGGGGCCGTCCCACGGTTCCATGAGCGAGCAGTGATATTCGTAGAACGCCTGCTTCTCGGCGGGCATCATGTGCGGTTGCCGGCCCACGCTTCGGGAATCAGCATGGACATGGCATGGGGCAGCGACGCGGCCGCACTGGGTGAGCAATTCGAGGACGTTATCGAGCGAAGAGGAATCGCTGGCGCCGGGGGGATTGATCGGGAACAGTTTCTTTAGATCGTCACCGAAGAGCGGAGAGGCCAGGATGGACTGCCGCGCGTGCATCCAGTTGGCGTTGCCGCGAAGGGTGTTGATTTCGCCGTTGTGGGCGATGTAGCGGAACGGGTGGGCGAGCTGCCAAGTGGGAAAGGTGTTGGTCGAGAAGCGCTGGTGCACGAGACAGAGCGCGCTGACAACTTCCGGGTCGTTCAACTCGGGATAGAAGCGGGCGATCTGCGGGGCGAGGAGCAACCCTTTATAGATGATGGTGCGGCTGGAAAGCGAAGGGATATAGAAGTCGGCGCGATTGGCGATGGGGGCTTTGGAAATTTCGCTTTCGACGCGCTTGCGGACAACGTAGAGCTTGCGTTCGAGCGCGTCCTCTTCCATCGCGAGGTCGGTGCGGCCGAGGAAGATCTGCTGGATATAGGGTTGCGAGTTGCGGGCCACGCGGCCGATGGCATCTCCGTCGACGGGCGTGTCGCGCCAGCCCAGGACTTCGAGGCCCTCTTCGCGAGCGATGCATTCGAAGATACCTTCGCAGACCAGACGTTGTTGGGGATCGACGGGGAGGAAGACCATGCCGACGCCATAGTCGACCGACGCCGGGGAGAGTGAAGCCGAGAGCGCGGCATTCGCGCGCGAAGAAGGCGTGGGGAATCTGAATCGAGGAGACCGGCGCCGTCGCCGGTTTCCGGATCGCAGCCGCAGGCGCCGCGGTGGGTCAGGTTCAGGAGGATCTGGATGCCCGCGGGTGATGATGTCGTGGGACTCGGCGCCCTTTGATGTCCGCGACGAAGCCGATACCGCAGGCGTCGTGCTCGTGGCGCGGATCGTAGAGGCCTTGCTCTGGAGGCAGACCGTTACACGTCATGGTGATTTCCACAAGAGTAGCAGGCGGCGCTACTATCATCCAATCAGATTTAGCCGTACCGCCGAATCAGTTTTTCTTATGCTAGGATCGAAGGTTGATGTTGCCGGAATGCAAGCTCTTCCGCGATGTGGCTCTGCAGCGTAATGTGAGCCGGGCGGCGGCGGCGAATGGGATCAGCCAGTCGGCGGCAACCCAGCATATCCAGGAGCTGGAACGCCGTTTCGGGACGGAGCTGCTGGACCGGAGGACGCGTCCCGTAGGTCTGACGGAAGCCGGCAAACTCTATCTGGAATTCTGCCGCGATGTGGGGCGGCGCGCGGAGGAGTTTGAGGCGGCGCTGGAGCAGGTTCGCGAGACGGCCAGCGGCGAACTACGAGTAGCTTCCATCTATTCCGTGGCTTTGACGGAGATGACGCGGATGCGCTCGGAATTCACTTCCTTGTGTCCCGGGGTGGAGCTGAAGGTGGCGTATTTCCGGCCGGACAAGGTTTACGAGGCGGTCATCAACGAGGCTGCCGATCTGGGGTTGGTGAGCTACCCGGAGGCGACGCGCGGCCTCTCGGTAATTCCCTGGCGCGACGAGACCATGGCAGTGGCGCTGCCGCCTGCGCACCGCTTATGCGGCCGGGCCAAGCTGCGGCCGCGCGATTTGGATGCGGAGAACTTCGTCGCCTTCGATGCGGATCTGACCATTCGCAAAGATGTCGACCGGTTCCTCCGTGAGCAGGGCGTGGCGGTTCGGGTGGCGATGAGCTTCGACAACATCCAGATGGTGAAGGAAGCGGTTGCGCTGGGGCACGGGCTGAGCATTCTTCCGGATCGCACGATGCAGAACGAGGTGGAACAGGGCCGATTGAAGGTGGTGCGGCTGGAAGCGCCGGGGCTGGTGCGTCCGGTGGGAGTGGTGCATCGCAAGCGGAAGAAATTCAACCGCGCGGCCAGAGCTTTCCTTAGAGCTTTGCCAGTACGAATTCTAATCTGAATTTAATCCTGTACAGAGCAAACCGCGAAATTTCAGGTTATGATCGACAAACGACCTGAAATTTTGCGGTAAGAAGTCCTCACGACCACTTACCGCGCCTTTCATCAGGTCCTTCTGTAACTCTAAACCTGATTGATCTATGAGGATGTGTTAATGAAAACATCTGTACTCGCCGTAGTACTTATTATGAGCGCACGCCTGTTGTGCTCACAGACTCCTAACATTGTCGTAGTGATGCCGGACGATTTGAACCGGCCGCTTATGACGGCTGCTCTCGCCCAGGGCGTGATGCCGAACGTGAAGAAGTACATCATCGATCCCGGGACCACGTTCGACCGCTATTACGTCAGCAATGCGCACGGGTGTCCCAGCCGGGAAGCCTACTTTACCGGCGAATACTTCAAAGAGCTGAAGCTGGCGCGGTATGGCAACCAGTGCTCGGTCTTACAGGCCGGCTCGGTAACCCCGTTGTCGACATGGATGAGCGGGTATTCGCGGGCGCTGATCGGAAAATACGGGGACGGTTATGGGTACCTGGACGTCAACCATGATGGCGTGGTGGACTTTAAGGACGCGCAGTTCTGCCCGCCCGATTGGGAGTACTGTGCCATCATACCGTACTATCAGTTGGTGGAGCTGGACAGATCCCGCCGAACAACGGGCTGAGCGCGGCGGATAATCCAAACGACTATAACTACTACTACAATTTGAACGGTAAGGTTTCATATCATGGTTCGACGCCGCAGGACTATCAGGCAACCGTACTGGCAAGTTCGTCGGTGCAGTACATCCAAAATGTGGCGGCCAAGCACCCAAGTTTGCCGCTGTTGATGTTTTTGACTTACGGGGCGCCCCACGTGGAAACGAATCACAATCCCTTTCCGTTGCCGGTTACGAAAACCTCTACTCGTTCACGGTGCGTCCGCCCCCGGAAAGCGCGCCGATCAACGATGTTTCTCGCATGAACGACCCGGATTTCAACCCCACGAGCGTGGCCGGAAAGCCCAACTACATCACAAGCAAGCCGTTGATGAATAGCAACGACCTTCTTGGAATCCAGCAGCAGTGGCAAAACCGAATGGAAGCGCTCGCCGGCGTGGACGTGGCGTTTGGGCAGACTGTACAAGCGTTAGCCGCGGCCGGAAAGCTCAGCAACACGATTTTCATTTTCCTTTCGGACAACGGTTGGATGGACGGGGACTTTCGGACTGGGAGGCAAACTCGGCGCCCTACGATCCTTCTATTCGAACTCCTCTGTATGTGAGCGTCGGAGGTGGGGTAACGTCGCACGCGATGATCGGAGACAACGACCTGGCCCCGACGATTCTGGAACTTGCGGGCAAGCCGATTCCGTCGACGGTGGAGGGCACTTCCTTCGTGCCACTGCTGACCAACCCGACGCAGCCGTGGCGGAAGAGATACTTTCTGCAGTACCTGACAGACAACCTGGGTATTTACGACATCACCTCTTATAACGGGGTGCGGACCTTCCCGACGACACGATCGCCCCGGACAGCCTATTCACGCAATACACAAGCGGCGAAGCCGAACTTTACCACTACACAACGGACGCGAACGCAACGCAGAACCTGTTTAAGACTCCGGCTTGGGCATCGCAGGTGACGCAGCTTTACAACCTGATCCAGCAGTGGACCACGTGCACGGGTCACCAGTGCCATAACCTCGAATTTCAGTAGAGGCTCAGCTTAAGAACATTATCGGCGGGCTCGACCTCCGGGTGAGCCTCGCCGCTCTGGAGTACGCTCCAGCGCACCGCGAGCGGTCCGATGATCTCGAAGATATGATGACTGCGGAGGAGCACGATGGTGGTGATGGCGGGGGCGAGGGCTGGTAAACGGCGGCTGAGGGTGAGAGTCAGCCCGACCGCGAGGCCGGCTTGGGCAAGCATGCTGCGGGGCAGCCACTTGCGCTGCGTCGCGGAGAGGTCCGCAAACTTTCCCCCGAGGGACGTTCCCAGGAACTTGCCAACGAGCCGGCCGCCCACGTAAGCGGCTCCGGCAACGCCGATGGTGCGTAAGCGGGACGCATCGAGGTTGGCGCCGGCAAGCACGAAGAAGATCGCGTATAAGGGCGGATCGGTTTTCGAGAGGCTTTCGAACAACCGGCGGCTACGCTCTCGACAGGTTGACCACGGTGGCGCCGATGGTGAGGTTGGCGACCAGCGCGGAGACCGAAAGCCACTTGGAAGCGCCCACGCACAAGAGCACGCAGCCGGCCAGCAGGATGAGCTGTTCCCATGCTCGACCACACGCGTCGACCAGGCCGCGAGCAGGAATCCGATGAGGTATCCCAGGGCCATGGCGCCCGCAAACTGCCAGCCGACGGTGAAGCACCGAGGATCCGATGGACTCTCACAGCCGCGCTGCCGCCGGAGGTGAACTGGACCACGGTGACCACGATGTTGAAAAGGAACAGGCAAACCAGGTTATCGAGCGCGAAGAGGCCGGTCAGCATTTCCGTCACGGGCCCCTGGGCGTTGCATTCGCGGAGGACCATTAAGGTGGAAGCCGCGGCAGTTTCGATGGCCATGACGCCGAGTACAGCGGCCACCGGCAGCGGGACACCGGCGAGAATCAGGCCGCCAGTGACGAGGGCGCAAGTCAGGAGCCATTCCGAGGCGGTGACGACCGCGAGTTTGCGGCCGATGTGCCGGAACTGACCGATCTCGAAGATAGTGCCGATCGAGACAGGATCAGTCCAAGGGCGACCTCGCTAAGAACTTCGAGGGCGGCGAGGTTGCGGTCGCTCACCCAGCCCAGCACGGATGGACCCAGCACGATCCCCATCAGCAGGTAGCCGGTGACTTCGGGGACGCGCAGAAACTGACGAGAGCAATACGATGGAACCAGGTACAGGGCATAACGCATCAGGTCTCGTCAAGTTTCTGCGCGTCCCCGAAGTCACCGGCTACCTGCTGATGGGGATCGTGCTGGGTCCATCCGTGCTGGGCTGGGTGAGCGAGCGAACTCGCCGCCCTCGAAGTTCTCAGCGAGGTCGCCCTTGGGCTGATCCTGTTCTCAATGGCACTATTTTTGAGATCGGTCAGTTCCGGCGCATCGGCCGCAAACTGCGGGTGTCACCGCCTGGAATCGCTCCCTGACTTGCGCCCTCGTCACTGGCGGCCTGATTCTCGCCGGTGTCCCGCTGCCGGTGGCCGCTGTACTCGGCGCTGGCCATCGAAACTGCCGCGGCTTCCACCTTAATGGTCCTCCGCGAATGCAACGCCCAGGGGCCCGTGACGGAAATGCTGACCGGCCTCTTCGCGCTCGATAACCTGGTTTGCCTGTTCCTTTTCAACATCGTGGTCACCGTGGCCCAGTTCACCTCCGGCGGCAGCGCGGCTGTAGAGTCCATCGGTACCTCGGTGCTTCACGTCGGCTGGCAGTTTGCGGGCGCCATGGCCCTGGGATACCTCATCGGATTCCTGCTCGCGGCCTGGTCGACGCGTGTGGTCGAGCATGGGGAACAGCTCATCCTGCGGCCGGCTGCGTGCTCTTGTGCGTGGGCGCTTCGAAGTGGCTTTCGGTCTCCGCGCTGGTCGCCAACCTCACCATCGGCGCCACCGTGGTCAACTTGTCAGAGCGTAGCCGCCGGTTGTTCGAAAGCCTCTCGAAAACCGATCCGCCCTTATACGCGATCTTCTTCGTGCTTCCGGCGCCAACCTCGATGCGTCCCGCTTACGCACCATCGGCGTTGCCGGAGCCGTTACGTGGGCGGCCGCTCGTCGGCAAGCCTGGGAACATCCCTCGGGGGAAGTTTGGACTTCCGCGACGCAGCGCAAGTGGCTGCCCCGCAGCATGCTTCCCAAGCCGGCCTCGCGGTCGGGCTGGCTCCCACCCTCAGCCGCCGTTTACCAGCCCTCGCCCCCGCCATCACCACCATCGTGCTCTCCGCAGTCATCATCTTCGAGATCATCGGACCGCTCGCGGTGCGCTGGAGCGTACTCCAGAGCGGCGAGGCTCACCCGGAGGTCGAGCCCGCCGATAATGTTCTAAGCTGAGCCTCTACTGAAATTCGAGGTTATGGCACTGGTGACCCGTGCACGTGGTCCACTGCTGGATCAGGTTGTAAAGCTGCGTCACCTGCGATGCCCAAGCCGGAGTCTTAAACAGGTTCTGCGTTGCGTTCGCGTCCGTTGTAGTGGTAAGTTCGGCTTCGCCGCTTGTGTATTGCGGAATAGGCTGTCCGGGGCGATCGTGTCGTCGGGAGAGGTCCGCACCCCGTTATAAGAGGTGATGTCGTAAATACCCAGGTTGTCTGTCAGGTACTGCAGAAAGTATCTCTTCCGCCACGGCTGCGTCGGGTTGGTCAGCAGTGGCACGAAGGAAGTGCCCTCCACCGTCGACGGAATCGGCTTGCCCGCAAGTTCCAGAATCGTCGGGGCCAGGTCGTTGTCTCCGATCATCGCGTGCGACGTTACCCCACCTCCGAACTCACATACAGAGGAGTTTGAATAGAAGGATCGTAGGGCGCCAGTTTGCCTCCCAGTCGAAAGTCCCCGTCGATCCAACCGTTGTCCGAAAGGAAAATGAAAATCGTGTTGCTGAGCTTTCCGGCCGCGGCTAACGCTTGTACAGTCTGCCCAAACGCCACGTCCACGCCGGCGAGCGCTTCCATTCGGTTTTGCCACTGCTGCTGGATTCCAAGAAGGTCGTTGCTATTCATCAACGGCTTGCTTGTGATGTAGTTGGGCTTTCCGGCCACGCTCGTGGGGTTGAAATCCGGGTTGTTAATGCAAAGAACATCGTTGATCGGCGCGCTTTGCGGGGCGGACGCACCGTGAACGAGTAGAGGTTTTCGTAACCCGGCAACGGAAAGGGATTGCGATTCGTTTCCACGTGGGGCGCCCCGTAAGTCAAAAACATCAACAGCGGCAAACTTGGTGTCTTGGCCGCCGCATTTTGGATGTACTCACGACGAACTCGCCAGTACGGTTGCCTGATAGTCCTGCGGCGTCGAACCATGATATGAAACCTTACCGTTCAAATTGTAGTAGTAGTTATAGTCGTTTGGATTATCCGCCGCGCTCAGCCCGTTGTTCGGCGGGATTTGTCCCAGCTCCACCAACTGATAGTACGGTATGATGGCACAGTACTCCCAATCGGGCGGGCAGAACTGCGCGTCCTTAAAGTCCACCACGCCATCATGGTTGACGTCCAGGTACCCATAACCGTCCCCGTATTTTCCGATCAGCGCCCGCGAATACCCGCTCATCCATGCGACAATGGGGTTACCGAGCCGGCCTGTAAGACCGAGCACTGGTTGCCATACCGCGCCAGCTTCAGCTCTTTGAAGTATTCGCCGGTAAAGTAGGCTTCCCGGCTGGGACACCCGTGCGCATTGCTGACGTAATAGCGGTCGAACGTGGTCCCGGGATCGATGATGTACTTCTTCACGTTCGGCATCACGCCCTGGGCGAGAGCAGCCGTCATAAGCGGCCGGTTCAAATCGTCCGGCATCACTACGACAATGTTAGGAGTCGTGACAAAACAGGCGTGCGCTCATAATAGGTACTACGGCGAGTACAGATGTTTTCATTAACACATCCTCATAGATCAATCAGGTTCAGAGTTACAGAAGGACCTGATGAAAGGGCGATAAGTGGCCCTGATGGCTTCTTACCGCAAAATTTCAGGTCGTTTGTCGATCATAACCTGAAATTTCGCGGTTTGCTCTGTACAGGATTAAATTCAGTAAATTCGTACTGGCAAAGCTCTAAGGAACGCTCTGGTCGCCCGGTTGAATTTCTTCCGCTTGCGATGCACCACTCCCACCGGACGCACCAGCCCCGGCGCTTCCAGCCGCACCACCTTCAATCGGCCCTGTTCCACCTCGTTCTGCATCGTGCGATCCGGAAGAATGCTCAGCCCGTGCCCCAGCGCAACCGCTTCCTTCACCATCTGGATGTTGTCGAAGCTCATCGCCACCCGAACCGCCACGCCCTGCTCACGGAGGAACCGGTCGACATCTTTGCGAATGGTCAGATCCGCATCGAAGGCGACGAAGTTCTCCGCATCCAAATCGCGCGGCCGCAGCTTGGCCCGGCCGCATAAGCGGTGCGCAGGCGGCAGCGCCACTGCCATGGTCTCGTCGCGCCAGGGAATCACCGAGAGGCCGCGCGCCGCCTCCGGGTAGCTCACCAACCCCAGATCGGCAGCCTCGTTGATGACCGCCTCGTAAACCTTGTCCGGCCGGAAATACGCCACATTCAGCTCCACCCCGGGAACAAGGAAGTGAATTCCGAGCGCATCCGCGTCATCTCCGTCAAAGCCCGGAATAGATGGAAGCTACTCGTAGTTCGCCGCTGGCCGTCTCGCGAATCTGCTCCAGCGCCGCCTCAAACTCCTCCGCGCGCCGCCCCACATCGCGGCAGAATTCCAGATAGAGTTTGCCGGCTTCCGTCAGACCTACGGGACGCGTCCTCCGGTCCAGCAGCTCCGTCCCGAAACGGCGTTCCAGCTCCTGGATATGCTGGGTTGCCGCCGACTGGCTGATCCCATTCGCCGCCGCCGCCCGGCTCACATTGCGCTGCAGAGCCACATCGCGGAAGAGCTTGCATTCCGGCAACATCAACCTTCGATCCTAGCATAAGAAAAACTGATTCGGCGGTACGGATAAATTTGATTGCATGATAGTAGCGCCGCCTGCTACTCTTGTGGAAATCACCATGACGTGTAACGGTCTGCCTCCCGAGCAAGGCCTCTACGATCCGCGCCACGAGCACGACGCCTGCGGTATCGGTTTCGTCGCCAACATCAAAGGGCGCCAGTCCCACGACATCATCCTGAAGGGCATCCAGATCCTGATCAACCTGACCCATCGCGGCGCCTGCGGCTGCGATCCCGAAACCGGCGACGGCGCAGGCATCCTCATCCAGATCCCCCACGAATTCTTCGCCCGCGAATGCCGCGCACTCGGCTTCACCCTCCCCGGCGCCGGGCGAATACGGCGTCGGCATGGTCTTCCTCCCCGTCGAACGCCAGCAGCGCCTGCAGCTGCGAAGGCATCATCGAACGCATCGCTCGCGAAGAAGGCCTCAAAGTCCTCGGCTGGCGCGACACGCCCGATCGACGGCAGACGCCATCGGCCGCGTGGCCCGCGCCTCGCAGCCCTACATCCAGCAGGTCTTCATCGGCCGCACCGACCTCGCGCATGGACGACGGACGAGCTCGAACGCAAGCTCTACATCGTCCGCAAGCGCGCCGAAACCGAAGTCGCCGCAAGCCGACCATCGCCGATCGCGGCGACTTCTACATCCCCTCGCTCTCCAGCCGCACCATCATCTATAAAGGGCCTGCTGCTCGCCCCGCAGATCGCCAACTTCTACCCCGAGCTGTCCGACCCGGACGTGTCAGCGCGCTCTGCCTGGTGCACCAGCGCTTCTCCACCAACACGTTTCCCACCTGGCAGCTCGCCCACCCCTTCCGCTACATCGCCCACAACGGCGAAATCAACACCGTTCGCGGCAACGTCAACTGGATGTACGCCCGCCAGACCATCCTGGCCTCTCCGCTCTTCGGCGACGATATCAAGAAGCTCTTCCCGATCATCCAGCCCAACGGCAGCGACTCCGCTCGCTTCGACAATGCGCTCGAACTGCTCGTACTCGGCGGCCGGTCCCTGCCCCACGCCATGGCCATGCTGATTCCCGAAGCCTGGGACGGCAATCCCGCACATGACCGCCGAGAAGCGGGCGTTCTACGAATACCACTGCTCGCTGATGGAGCCCTGGGACGGCCCCGCCGCCGTCGCCTTCACCGACGGCCGCGTGATCGGCGCCACGCTCGACCGCAACGGCCTGCGCCCCGCGCGCTACCTGGTCACCCACGACGATCTGATCGTCCTGGCTTCCGAAACCGGCGTGCTGCCCGTCAAGCCCGAGGACGTCAGCATGAAGGGCCGCCTGCAGCCCGGCAAGATGTTGCTGGTCGATACCGTAGCAGGGCCGCATCGTCTCCGACGAAGAGATCAAGCACGAGCTCGCCTCGCGCCAGCCCTACGGCGAATGGCTCGCGCCAGAACCAGATCACGCTCGACAAGCTGCCCGAGCCGCCGCGCGTGCATGGCTCCGACCACGCCACCATCATCCGCCGCCAGCGCGCCTTCGGCTACACCGATGAAGACCTCCGCGCTGCTGATGGCGCCCATGGCCGCCAACGGCGAAGAGCCCATCGGCTCCATGGGCACCGACACGCCGCTCGCCTGCCTCTCCGACAAGCCGCAGCCGCTGTTCAATTACTTCAAGCAGCTCTTCGCGCAGGTCACCAATCCGCCCATCGATCCCATCCGCGAAGAGATGGTGATGTCGCTCGATCAGCTACATCGGCACGCGAGCGCAACATCCTCGACGAGACGCCCGAGCACTGCCACACGCTCAAGCTGCCGCATCCGATCCTCACCAATCGCGATCTGGAAAAACTGCGCCGCGTCTCCACCGGCGACTTTCTCGCCACCACGCTGCCCGCGCTCTTCCGCGTGGAAGACGGCGCCAAGCGGCCTGGAGCGCGCGCTCGACGGCCTCTGCCGCCGCGCTTCGCTCGCCATCGAGTCGGGCTACACGCTGCTCATCCTCTCCGATCGCGGCGTCGATCGAAGACTACGCGCCCATCCCCAGCCTGCTCGCCCTCACCGCCGTCCACAATCACCTGGTCCGCGAGGGGACCCGCACCCAGGTCGCGCTCATCATCGAATCCGGCGAGCCGCGCGAGGTGATGCACTACGCGCTGCTCATCGGCTACGGCGCCAGCGCCGTCAATCCGTATCTGGCCATCGAAACCCTCGAAGACTCGTGCATGCGCGGCCTTCTGCCCGAAGGCGTCACCTTCGAGAAAGCCGCTCTACAACTACATCAAGGCCATCAACAAGGGCCTGCTCAAAGTCTTCTCGAAGATGGGCATCTCCACGCTGCAAAGCTATCGCGGCGCGCAGGTGTTCGAAGCCATCGGCCTGAACAAGCGACCTGGTCGACCGATACTTCACCGGCACGCCTTCGCGCATCGAAGGCGTCGGCCTCGACGTGCTCGCGCGCGAAGCCGTGATGAAGCATCGAGCTCGCCTTCCAGCCCATCACCGAGACCGATACCGAACTGCCCGTCGGCGGCAATTATCAGTACCGTGTGCGCGGCGAGTATCACCTGCTGCAATCCGCAGACCGTCAGCAAGCTGCAGCATGCCGTGCAGGCAGAACAGCTTCGCGACGTTCCAGGAATACGCCGACCTCATCGACCAGCAGAACGAGCAGCTCTGCACCCTGCGCGGCCTGTTGCGAGTTCAAGACGACGCAGCAGTCCGGTCCCGCTCGAAGAAGTCGAGCCCGCCAGCGAAATCGTCAAGCGCTTCGCCACCGGCGCCATGTCCTTCGGCTCCATCAGCAAGGAAGCGCACGAGACGCTCGCCATCGCCATGAACCGCATCGGCGGCAAGTCCAACACCGGCGAGGGCGGGGAAGACGAAGAGCGCTTCAAGCCCGACGCCAACGGCGATCTGCGCCGCAGCGCCATCAAGCAGGTGGCCTCCGGCCGCTTCGGCGTCACCACCAATTACCTGGTCAACGCCGACGAGCTGCAGATCAAAATGGCGCAGGGCGCGAAGCCCGGCGAAGGCGGCCAGCTGCCCGGCCACAAGGTGGACGAGGTCATCGCGCAGAGTGCGCCACTCCATCCCCGGCGTCGGCCTCATCTCCCCGCCGCCGCACCACGACATCTACTCCATCGAAGATCTCGCGCAGCTGATCTACGATCTGAAGAACGTCAATCCCGAAGGCGCGCATCTCGGTCAAGCTGGTCGCCGAAGTCGGCGTCGGCACCGTCGCCGCCGGCGTCGCCAAAGCCCATGCCGACGTCGTGCTCATCAGCGGCCACGATGGCGGCACCGGCGCCTCGCCGCTCACCTCGCTCAAACATGCCGGCACTCCCTGGGAGCTCGGCCTCGCCGAAACGCAGCAGGTGCTGGTCATGAACGACCTGCGCAGCCGCATCCGCGTGCAGACCGACGGCAAACTGCAGACCGGCCGCGACGTCGCCATCGCCGCGCTGCTGGGCGCCGAGGAGTTCGGCTTCTCCACCGCGCCGCTGGTCGCGCTGGGCTGCATCATGATGCGCAAGTGCCACCTCAACACCTGCCCGGTCGGCATCGCCACGCAGGACCCCGTGCTGCGCGCGAAGTTCACCGGCCAGCCCGAAGCACGTCATCAACTTCTTCTTCTTCATCGCCGAACAGGTGCGCGAGATCATGGCGCAGCTCGGCTTCCGCAGCATGGACGAAATGATCGGCCGCGTCGACCTGCTCGATACGCGCCACGCCATCGACCACTGGAAGGCCAAGCGGCCTCGATTTCTCCGCCGTTCTCTACAACCCGCCGATGCCCGTCGCGCGTCGGCCGCCGCTGCATCACGCGCAGGATCACGGCCTCGACGAGGCGCTCGATTACAAGCTGATCGACCACGCCCGCGAAGCGCATCGAGAACCGGCACCCCGGTCGAGATCAAGCTGCCCATCCGCAACATCCACCGCACCGTGGGCGCCATGCTGTCGCGGCGAGATCGCCCGCAAGCTACGGCTCCGCCGGCCTGCCCGACGACACCATCCGCTTCAAGTTCACCGGCTCCGCCGGCCAGAGCTTCGGCGCGTTCCTCGCCAACGGCGTCACGCTCGAACTCGAAGGCGACGCCAACGATTACGTCGGCAAAGGACTCTCCGGCGGCACGCATCATCGTCTATCCGCCCGAAGACCTCCACCTTCGTGCCCGAAGAGAACATCCTGATCGGCAACGTGGTCCTCTACGGCGCCACCAGCGGCGAAGCCTTCTTCAACGGCATGGCCGGCGAGCGCTTCGCCGTGCGCAACTCCGGCGCCACCGCGGTCGTCGAAGGCCTGGGCGATCACGGCTGCGAGTACATGACCAACGGCCTGGTCATCGTGCTCGGCAAAACCGGCCGCAACTTCGCCGCCGGCATGCGCGGCGGCATCGCCTACGTGCTCGACGAGACCGGCGAGCTTCGCAGACGTACCGCTGCAACAAGACCTCGCGTCGATCTCGAAGCCGGTCGTCGATCCCGAGGATCAGCAGACTGCTCCACGACTGGATCTACCGGCACTGCGAAGTGCACCGGCAGTCCGCGCGCGCAAGTGGATTCTCGAAAACTGGGACGACCATGCTGCCCAAGTTCGTCAAGGTCTTCCCGCACGAATACAAGCGCGTGCTGAAGAAGCGCCGCGCACACCGCGACGTCAGCCGTCGCTGCGCATCCGCCGCTCGCAGCCGTGCACGCAGCAGCTGGCAGGTGCACGCATGGGTAAGGTCACCGGCTTTCTGGAATACACAGCGCGAGATGCCCGCGCCGCCGTCCCGTCGCCGAGCGCGTCAACGACTGGTTCGAGATCTACAGCCGTTCCCCGAAGAGAAGATCCGCGACGCAGGGCGCCCGCTGCATGGATTGCGGCGTGCCCTTCTGCCACACCGGCTGCCCGCGTCACCAACATCATTCCCGACTGGAACGATCTGGTCTATCAGCGGCCGCTGGCAGGAAGCCATCCGCGTGCTCCACGCCACCAACAACTTCCCCGAGTTCACCGGCCGCATCTGCCCCGCGCCCGTGCGAAGCCGCCTGCGTGCTCGGCATCAACGAGCCGCCGGTCACCATCAAGAACATCGAGAAGACCATCGTCGATCGCGCCTTGGACGAAGGCTGGATCGTTCCCGAACCGCCCGCCGTCACGCACCGGCAAGCGCGTCGCGGTCGTCGGCTCCGGTCCCGCCGGTCTGGCCGCCGCCCAGCAACTGTGCCGCGCCGGCCACTGGGTCACCGTCTTCGAAAAGGCCGACCGCATCGGCGGCCTGCTGCGCTACGGCATCCCCAACTTCAAGATGGAGAAGCACCTCATCGACCGCCGCCTCGAGCAGATGGAGGCCGAAGGCGTGGAGTTCGTGCGTCAACGCGCACGTCGGCGAGAACGTCGCCGTCGACGATCTGCAGCGCGACTTCGATGCCATCCTGCTCGCCGGCGGCGCCGAACAGCCGCGCGACCTGAACGTCCCCGGCCGCGAGCTGAAGGGCATCCACTTCGCCATGGACTTCCTGCCGCAGCCAGAACAAGGTCTGCGAAGGCGATGCAGTCCCCGACCAGATCCTCGCCACCGGCAAGCGCGTCGTCATCATCGGCGGCGGCGACACCGGCGCCGATTGCCTGGGCACCTCGCCACCGCCACAAGGCCGCTCTCCGTTCACCAGTTCGAACTGCTGCCCAAGCCGCCCGACGACCGCGCGCCCACCACGCCCTGGCCGCTCTGGCCCATGCAGCTGCGCGTCGAAAGCTCGCACGAAGAAGGCGGCATGCGCGACTGGAGCGTCGCCACCACTCGGCTTCACCGGCGACGAGCACGGCAACGTGAAAAAGCTGCACGCCGTCCGCGTCGGCGCCGCCGCCCAAGTTCGAACCGATCCCCGGCACCGAATTCACCCTGGACGTCGATCTGGTCCTGCTCGCCATGGGCTTCACCGGCCCGGTCACGCAACGGCCTGATCGAGCAGCTCGGCGTCGACCTCGACCCCCGCGGCAACGTCAAGCCGCCGACGCGAACTACATGTCCTCCGTAGCCCGGCGTCTTCGCCGCCGGCGACATGCGCCGCGGCCAGTCGCTGGTGGTCTGGGCCATCGCCGAAGGCCGCAAAGCCGCCCGCGGCATCCACCGCTATCTCGCGTCTCCGAGCTAGCTCTTCTTACTGACGATCTCCACCGCTTTCTTCAGCAGCAGATCTTCCACCGGCTTGTTCTCGTTCTGGCTAGCCACCGGATCGCCATCCTCGTCGACTTCGCCCATGGCGTCCGGCTCCGCTACCAGTTCGTTCGGAATCACGCCGTTATCCTGGATCGCCTTCCCATCCGGGCCGTAGTACTTAGCGACAGACAGAATCACCGCGGAGCCGTCGTCCATGGTGATCGTGTGCCGTACCGAGGCATCCCCGTACGTGCGCTCCCCCACCACATCGGCCCGCTTCTCTTCCGCCAGCGCCGCCGCTGCTACTTCCGCGCCAGCCGCCGTTCCGCGGTTCGTGATGACCACCAGCGGCAAATTCCAAACCTGTTTCTGCGGCTGCGCAATGTAATCGTGACGCGCGGACTTCTGCCCCTGCGTGTAGGCAATCATCCCGCCGTCCAGGAAGAGATTCGCCAGATCGATCCCCGGGTCCGCATCGCCCACGCCGCAGCTCCGTAGATCCAGAATCATCTTCTTCGCACCCTGCTTCTGCAAGCTCTTAATAGCCGTGGCCACTTCGGAAACCCGGTTCCCGGTCAGCATCTCCGGACGCACATAGCCGATCTGATCGGGCAGCAGCTTCGCCTCCAGCGGAACGTTGGCCGGCGCGGCTCGCGTCAAACTGATCTTCACCGGCTCCGGTTTGCGCTTGAGCACCGTCAGATCGATCGCGGTTCCCACCTGCCCGCGCAGCAGCAAGGACGCATACGCCAGCGGCATGTCCCGCGTCGCCACGCCTTTAATGGTCTCGATCATGTCGCCGGTAGTCAGGCCCGCCTTCGCGGCCGGAGATCCCGGCACGACATCGACGATTGCAATGTACCCGTACTTTTTCGACAACACCATCCCCACATCGCCACGGTACGCGTCGAAGTTCTTCAGGTACTCCTTGTACTGGTCGGAGTTGAGGTAACTCGCAAACGGATCGATCGATTCCAGCAGCCCGTTCACCGCGCCCAACGTCACCGTCTTCATATCCGGCTCTTCCACGTAGTCGCTCTTGATGTGAGCCAGCACCTCCGTGTAAACTCCCAGGTGCCGATAAACCCCGGACGCCGTATTGTCGGTGGGGGGAGTGGCACCCTTTCCAACGACGTTTCCCAAAATGGGAGAAGAAGAACCAGAGGGTGGAGAGAACAGCACCACCACGTACTTTGCGCGGTTGATTCATGAAGTAGAAGGCGCTCCGGCTTAACTAAAAATGTAACAACTGGTGGGGCTCACCACTTAGGACGCGCGAGCCCGGTTTTGGTTGCTTTAGGACTTCGCGATCAGATCGTCGATTCTCCTTCGTGAGCTCTTCAAACTCCATCACCACGCCTCTTTGACCAGCGCGTCTTCTGAAATCCTGCTGTGCCTCTTCGGCCACGTCGAACCCATCACCTCAGTCCCCAGGAGAGAAAATCGTCGTCTTCCTCCATCCCTTCTTCACCATGCAGGTTGTCCGGCTCGATTGTTTCCACTACCGTGCTATCCAGAACCACACCGTCGGCGAGGTTCAGAAAAGTCACTGGCGCATCGGCGCCCTCGCCTTTTGATTGAATCTTTGACGGGAGATTAACGCGGTCAGTTATTGTTACGCTCATGACATTCGGCTGAGCCAGTCTACTCTGCCGAAGGCCCTATTCCTGCGCGGGAATTTGCTGCTCGATATCGCGCCAGGCGCTGATCTTAAGCCGCCGGCAGACCCAGCACATCTGTTCGGCGGACCCGGCCTGCGTGTCGGACCCGCATATCGCGCAGTGGATCATGGGATGCACAGCTTCCGCTTCGGTCGCGCCGTCAACGAGCGGCATCTGCGGTTCTGCGTTCTTTCGAGATGCTGGCGTCTTTTTCATTGCGGAACGGTCTCCCTCACTATCACAGATCGCAGCACTCTCTACAACTTCAAACAGTACCGTTGCGAAACAATCTGCAGCCGTAATTAAGCTGCTTGCGGAATATGCATCACGATGCCGGCGTCGATCGAGCCGGCGCAGCGCGGACACTTCTGTCCCGCCACCACCGCCGCGCGCTTCCCGTTCGTCCGCACCGTTACATCTACAGTATGGGTGCAGATCGGGCAGTAAACCTTACCCGATGCTGTGCGGATCTCAATGGGCTTCTTGCTTGCGTTCATAAGGACCTCCTGAAATACTTGGCTTCACCAGCAATGACGCGACAACTCATGCAATGGTTCTGCCAAATTGCAATCTTTTGTGCTCCGCTCGCCTGCTCTAGTGCGTTTCGGGGATCTTTGTCGCCGCCGTTGCCCCTTCCCTGTCCCTCACCGCCATCACGCAGCAGTCCGAATTGTTTTCGAGGGTCATGTGACCCGCTCCCACTGTGCCTGGGACTCGAAGCACAAATACATCTGGACCCACTATGACTTCACGGTTGACGATGTGCTGAAAGGCCCACCTGAATCCACCATCACCGTCAGCGAGCCCGGCGGTTCTCTCAACGGCATTCACCAGCAGTTCAGCGGCGCCCTCCCTTACCCGCTCGCCGAGCACGACGTCCTCTTTCTCTACCGCACCCCGATCGGTTACCTGCGCACCGTCGGCGGACCCCAGGGCAAATATCTCTTCGATAACCGCAATCCCGAAAGTGCCGGGACGATGCAGGCGCTCAAGGCCACCGTGCGCCGCCTCCTTCGCACCCCAAAAACGGGAGCCGCGCAATGACTGCGAAACTCTCGATCGCCTCCGCTCTCGGCTTCTTCGCCGCCTTCCCCTGCCAGGCATATATTCGGACCCAAACGGGATCCGGCGTTCCCCTGGTCCGCACCGATGCCGCTTCCATCGCGACTTTCGTCAACTCCAGCCTGAAAGCCGGATTCACCAACTCCACCGGACAGGTCGCCATCACGGCATCGAGCGATCCCATGAGCGCCATCGCCGCCGCCGAGGCCCAGTGGAGCGCCGTCCCCACCGCCGCCGTCACCTTCGCTCCGCCCGCGCCCACTACGCTGAGCAATAATCCCAACGACAACATCTTTGTCCTCACGATCGAGGACACTCCGGAGAATCGCAGCGTCGTCGGGTCTTACCTCGCCATCACGCTCTGGACCTACGCCGAAGACGGCTCCCTGCTCGATACCGACATCATTTACAATCCCGCGCAAAGCTTCTCCACCGACGGATCCGCGGGCAGCTATGACCTGCAATCGCTTACGGCCCATGAACTGGGCCACTCGCTCGGAGCCGGACACAGTCCCCTGATCGGCGCGACCATGTTCCAGGCTCAGGGTCCGTTTGCCAACTACGATACCTTCAGCGAGACCACCCTGCACCGTACTCTTTCCGCCGATGACGTTGCGTTCGTCTCAGCCGCCTATCCTTCCGGAACCATCGCCGGTGCGAACGGAACGCTGGAGGGCCGCGTCGCCTTTCTCGACGGTTCCGCGGTCGTGGGCGCGCTGGTGGGCGCGGCCAATCCATCCGCCGGTCTCGTCTATGGCGCAATCGCGTCTCTCGTGGACGGCACCTTCCGCTTCGATCAACTGCCTCCGGGCAACTACTTCGTCTACGCCCATCCCGCCAACGGTCCCGTAGCTCCGGCCAACATCCTGCTGCCCGGCATCGCTAACGCCAACACCACCTTTCGCACCACCTTCGCCGGCGGCAACCCAACGCCCGCGACCTTCGCCATCACCGCCGGACAGACCGCGCGCGCCAACATCGCCGTGGATCCCGCTCCCTCCGCCATGCACATAGATTTCCTGGGTGCCGGTTCCGGGGCTGGCGACTATAGCTATCTCGAAAACGGCCCCCGCGCGCGCAATTCCGGGCAGGCCTTCGAGCTCGATCTTTGGGGCTCCGGTCTCCCGGCCACCACCACCGAAAGTCAAATCCTGCTGCTCGGGCAGGGAATCACCCTGCACCCCGGCACCCTGAGCGCCGCTCCAGGCCGTATCCAGCAAGGCCTCACGCCCCTGGTGTTTACCGTTGACAGCCTGCCCAATGCCAACACCTCCCTCGTCACCGTCGCCGTCCTGAACGGAAGCGACGGAACGGTGTCCTCCGGCGGCCTCGCCCTGATCGGCACGGCGTCCGCTCCGGCCTGCTCGGTCGCGCTTTCCACCAAGACCTTCCAATCGCCCGCCTCCGGGACAACCTCTACGCTCAACATCACCGAGCCCGCCGGATGCTCCTGGACCGCTTCCTCCAGCGCGCCCTGGCTACACGCCATCACCGCCGCCGGAGCTGGAAACAGTCCCGTGCAGTTCTCGGTCGATGCCAACACCGCCCCCGCCATCCGTACCGGAACCCTCACGATCTCCGGCCAGACCGTCTCCATCCAGCAAACCGGCACGCTCGGCGTACCCACCATCGGAGCCGTCGTCGACGCCGCCAGCAATCTTCCGCAAGTCGCCCCTGGCAGCTTCGTCACGATTTATGGAACGAATCTCAGCATTCAATCTATGCCCTGGGATTCCGCCATCCAGGGTGGCGTGCTGCCCACTCAGCTTGCCGGCGTCAGCGTTCAGATCAACGGTGCCGATTGCTTTATCAGCTATGTCAGCCCCACTCAAGTCAACCTGCTCGTCCCTCCCGATATCTCCCCCGCCGGCAACTTCATTCAGCTAACCGGCCCTAGCGGCATCACCGCGACCACGTTCAGCCTCGCGACCGTTGCCCCCGGCTTCTTCGTCTACCCCGCCAACGGCCATTCCTACGCCGCCGCCGTTTTTGCGAATACCCCGACCCTGGTCGCCGCGGCCCACCCCGCCAGCTCCGGCTCCGTCCTCGAGCTTTTTCTCAATGGACTCGGCCCCACCGACGGCTTCTATCCCATCGGCCGGGTCCTCACCACCAGCTACCCCCTGACGAAATCGCCCGCGACTCTGACCATCGCCGGCGTTTCCACCACCCTCCTTTTCACGGGCATGACCTACGCGGGCCTTTACCAGGTCAATGCCGTAGTCCCCGCGGGCGTTCCGGCCGGCGACCAGCCCCTCGTCCTCACCATCGACGGACTCTCCACGGGCCCCGCCTTTCTCCCGTTCACCGGACGATAGATTTGCAAAATTGACTCCCGCCTGCCCCGCTGAGAAAATGGAGGCTCTATGACGACCCCCCAGCAGCCGGTCATCCGTCTCGAAAAGTCCGTGGACTACCGCGAACACTACGCCAACAGCGTCCAGGTGCGCGTCAATCTCTGGGACTTCTTCCTCATGTTCGGCACCATCAGTCAGGCTGCTCCCGATAACGTCTCCATCCAGAACTTTCAGGGAATCTATATCAGCCCCCCACAGGCCAAAGCGCTGCTCAATGTGCTCCAGCAGAACGTGTCCCAGTACGAGACCGCCTTCGGTGAGATCCGCCTTGAAGCCAATCATCCCGGCGCTCCAGGCGGTGTCGTCCAGTAGATGGGGCGTGGCCCCCGCTTTCTTCTAGCCTTTGCCGGCGCATTCTTAGCCCTTTTCCTCACCCATTACCCGATCCTGCCACTGCCGTTCTACTGGGACGAGCTCGGCCAGTTCGTCCCGGCGGCGCTCGACATCTATCACCGCCTGGCGTGGGTGCCCTATTCCGCCGTGCCCAACGTGCATCCCCCCGGCCTGATGAGCTACCTTGCGCTCGCCTGGCGGATCGCCGGGTTCTCCGTGGCCCACACCCGCATCGCCATGCTCCTGCTCGCCGCCGCCGCGCTGCTCGCGCAATGGAATCTGGCCCGCGTTCTCAGTCGCGACGTGAGTTCCCCCGGCTCCGCCGCCTGGATGGCCACGCTCTTTCTCTTCGTCTCGCCTCTCTTCTTCGCGCAGGCCGCCATGGCTCAGTTGGACATGCCCGCGATGCTTGTCACCACGCTCGCGCTCACCGCGTTTCTCGAAGAGCGCTTCCTCCTCAGCGCGCTGCTCTGCACCATCGCCGTCATGACCAAAGAAACGGCCATCGTCGCCCCCGCCTTATTCGGCTTCGTCCTGCTACGCCGCCGCCTCGTGGGTTCCGCGCTCCTCTTCCTGCTGCCACTCATTCCTCTGCTCGCATGGCTGTTCCTGCTCTACCGCACCACCGGCCAGCTCTTCGGTAGCCCGGAATTCGCCGCCTACAACCTCTGGTACCCGCTGCACCCTGTGCGCCTCGTCCTCGCTCTGCTGCGGCGCGCTTACTACCTGTTCATCAGCAGCGGCCACCTGATCGGAACCATCGCCGTCCTCGTGTGGCTGCGCGCGCTGGCCAAACGCCCCGGCGCGTCCCCCGCTTTCCCCGCGATGGCGGCTCGCGTTCGTGTTCGCGGGAGTCCACTTTGTGGTGATCACGGTCCTTGGCGGCGCCGTGCTCGAACGCTACCTGCTCCCCGTTCTCCCGATCCTCTACGCGACCTTCGCCGCCGCCCTCGCTTCCTTCCCGTCGCGCGCCCGCAATCTCACTCTCATCGCCCTTACCGTCTGCCTCATGCTCGCGTGCGCCATCAACCCGCCCTATCCGTTTCCCCTCGAAAACAATCTCGCCTGGACCACCTTCGTCACACTGCAGAAACAAGCGTCCCTCTATGCCGAAGCCGAACTCCCCGACGCTGCCATCGCCACCACGTTCCCCTTTGCCGGCGGCTTGCGCAGGCCTGAGCTGGGCTACGTCTCCCGCCCGCTGCGCGTCATCGAGATCAACGACTTTCGCGCATCGAACCTCACCGAAAGAGTTCGCGGCCACGCCGGCGGCCTCATCTACTACTCCGTTCTGCTCGATCCTTTCGGCCTACTTGCAGCGTCCTTGGTGGATTTATCTGATCGAGCACTTCTAC
This sequence comes from Bryobacterales bacterium, assembly GCA_963814235.1. Lineage (GTDB taxonomy): Bacteria > Acidobacteriota > Terriglobia > Bryobacterales > Bryobacteraceae > Bog-113. The sequence continues at coordinate 23,295 of CAWFCA010000009.1, forward strand.
GGGTACGTCCCGCAGGTCCCCGCGTCGGATATTCCGCGCCTCACCGGCATGCGCAGCGCCTTCCGCCTATGCGCGGCCGGCCAGTGCGTCGAAGTCTTCCGGACACGCGATTAGGGACCCGCTCGGATGCGCTTCCGCCCGCCACCCTGCCGGAATATATATGGTTGAACCGTAATCGAACAGCAGCGCAGGCCCGTGCGTCACGCCCGCCAAACGCTCTACCGGAGCAGCGCGCTCGAACCAGTCCGTCTGCGCGGGCTCCACCGCCCGCACCCGCACCGTCACCACTTCGATCTCTCGGTCCGCATTCACAAATCCGTAGAGGCTCCGGTACATCGTCTCGAAGGCGCCCCTCGCATCGCTCCCCACCCAATCGACCGTCAGCTCAAAGCTCTGACCCCGGTACCGCACGTCCGCATACCGCTCGATCGCCGCCGCAGGCATCTCCTCGCGCGCCCGCGAGACCAGGCCAACGAACATCGCCTCGAAATCCGTGCGCCCAAGCGCGCCCATCGCGTAGTCGCGTACGCCCGGTGCCAGCAGCATCCCCAGCGCCGACAGTGCCCCCGCATACGGCGGAAAAACGACCGTCGTGATCCCCAGCTCGCCCGCCATCTCGCACGCGTGCAGCCCGCCGCATCCCCCGAATGCCACCAGCGGAAACTCCCGCACATCGCGCCCCTGCTCCACGCTCACCACCTGAATCGCGCGCTCCATGTTAGAGTTTGCCATCCGCAGAATCGCCGCCGCCGCTTCCGCGAGCCCCACCCCCAGCGCTCCCGCAATCGCACCCACCGCGCGCTCCGCCCTCCCCACATCGAGCGCCATCGATTTATCAATAAACGATCCATCCAGAAAATGTTCCGGAACAATTCGGCCCAGCACCACATGCGCGTCCGTCACCGTCGCCTGTTCCCCGACGCCATAACATGCCGGACCCGGCCGCGCCCCTGCGCTCTCCGGACCCACCCGCAGCCGCCCGCCCGCATCCACGCTCGCCAGCGATCCGCCGCCCGCGCCCACCGTGTGGATCTCAAGCATCGGCACCCGCACCGGCAGCCCTTCCACCCACGCCTCCGTCGCAAATCGCAGCGGATCCTCCACCACGCTCACATCCGTCGAAGTCCCGCCCATGTCGAACGCGATCGCCCGCCCGAATCCCGCCCGCCGCGCCATCGCCCGCGCGCCCATCACCCCTCCCGCGGGTCCCGAGAGGATGGTCCGCACCGCATGCCGCCGCGCCTCGCGCGCGCTCAACAGCCCCCCGCTCGATTGCATGATGCGGATTGGAAACGGGCACTCCCGCTCCAGGCTCCCCAGGTAGCTGTCCATCAGCGGCCCCACGTAGGCGTTCAGCACCGTGGTCGAGGCGCGTTCATACTCCCGAAACTCCGGCGCAATCTCCGAGGAGCGGCACACATAAACGCCGGTTCCTTCGAGCGCCTGCACTACCCGTGCCTCTTCCGCCGCATCCCGATACCCGTGCAACAGGCAGACTCCTACCGACTGCGCGCCCGATTCCCGAACCGCCCTTGCAAGCGCCTCTTCATCGCCGTCCCATGGGAAGCACAGTTCCGGCGGCACCAGGTTGGCGCGCTCGCCCGGCAGCAGCGCGTAGAGCTCCGTCCGATGCTGCCGCCCGATCGCCAGCACATCGCGAAAACCCGGCGACGCCACCAGAGCCGTCCGCGCGCCCTTGCGCTCCAGCACCGCATTCGTCGCCACGGTGGATCCATGCACGACCTCGCCCGCCCCCGGCCGGTACACCCGCGCAATCCCACTTAAAATGACGGCCGCCGGATCACCCGCATCGGACCGCAGCTTGAACACTTCCAGCCGCCCGTCGTCATGAACGACCACGAAATCCGTAAACGTGCCGCCCGCATCTACCCCGATCCGCACGCCCGTAGCGTAGCAGCGCCGATCGCCGCGTTTGTGCGTTTAGTCTCTCCGGTACGACCTTTTCCGAACCGCTTTTGATTTATGATTGGCGCGAATGAGGCTCCACAGAAGTTGGCGGGAACGGTTTGCCTCATCCGCAGCGGCATCACCCGTCAGGCGGTTCGCGCTGGCCGCGCTCCTGAACGGCCTCGGATCAGAACCAAAAACTTTCAGCAACGTGAGCCATTTGGGCCGGTTTTGACGATTTAGTAAGTGGGGAACAAGTACAGCCGCCGGGGATGACGTGAACACCCGGCGCAACTTGAAGGAGCTTAACAATCATGAGAATACGATTTTGGGGGGTATTGCCGTTATTTGCTTCTTTTTTCACGGCCAGCGCCTATCCGCAGAGTACGGCCTGGACTGGGGGCGCGGGGGCATGGAGTAACGTCAGCAATTGGAACCCGAACCCTTGCGCGCCTAATCCTCCCTGCTACCCGAGCAGCCCGACCGTGGACGTTTCTATCGACGGCGGCAACAACGCGGTTTCTCCCGTGACGCAAGATGTCAGCGCGAATATAGGCAACCTGGCCATCGATAGCGACGATAGCCTGTCGGTGAGTGACCAAGTCAATCTTTTGATATTCGGCACGAGCATCAGCAACGCCGGGAAGATTACCGTGACCTCGTCTACCGGCGGCAGTGGCGTCTTTCTTCGGGCAGCGAACACAACTCTGGCCGGCGGGGGTACTGTGACTCTGTTGGGTTGCGAGATCGGAACCACGAGCGGTACGCAAGTGCTGACCAACCAGGAGACCATCCAGGGTGCCGGAGTGATCGGCGTGAATTTCAACAACCAAGGTGTGATCGACGCCAACGGGGCGAGTCCTCTCAATATCGACATCGGGGCCAGTAACCCAACCAACAGCGGCACTCTCGAAGCGAGCGGCGGCGGCCTCTTGCAGTTCAATCAAGCAGGAATTCTAAATAACTCCGGCGGAAAGATCCAGGCGCTGGATGGCAGTACGGTGCAACTGGGAGCCGTCACCATTGACGGCGGGACCCTAACCACAACCGGGACGGGAGTCATCCACGGTTTCGCGAACGGCCCGATCCTGAATGGCGTAACCAATAGCGGAATTTATCAAGTGCAGGCGCCATCGAGCACCACGCTGGAGGGAACGATCACCAACAGCGGGACGATTCAGGTGAACGCGACCAGCACCGCCCAGGCAGTGCTCAATTTGACCGGGACAGTGACCTTGACCGGAGGCGGAACGGTCGCCCTTTCGGACCAGAAAGGAAACTTTGTCAATGGCACCCTGGTAAACCAGAACAACACGATATCGGGGGCCGGCACCTTTGGCAACGGCGTAGGTACCCTGACTAACGCCGGCGTCATCAATGCCACCTCGGCCAATAACAATCCGTTGATTATTGGAGAATCAGTGACCAACACCGGGATTATGGAAGCCAGCAGCGGAGGCACGCTGGAGATCACGAACAGTGTGACGAATACGGGTGGCGCCATCGCGGCGTTGGCCGGCACAGGCAAATCGGCCGGCGGGACGGTGCTGCTAAAAACTCTCACGGTGTCCGGCGGGACCCTGACAACGAGCGGTAGCAGCATAAACTCCGGCATCATCATAAGCTCCAACAGCACGTTCAATGGCATCGGCAATGCCGGAACGGTGCAGGTTCAGGACAACACGCAAACCTTTTTGGAAGGAGCCATCAACAACACTGGCTTGATTCAACTCTTATCAACAAGCCAGGGTTCGAATCTACGGATCATCGGGAACGTGACCCTGTCCGGCACTGGGTCCTTGTCCATGTTGAAGAACACCTTTGTTTACGGCCAATCGGGGAATGAAACCTTGACGAATCAAAACACGATTTATGGGGCGGGAAATATCGGAAACAATCTGATGGGCCTGGTAAACGAGGGAGTTATCAACGCGGACTTGGCTTCTCCGCTCAGCATTCAAACCGGCAGCAACAGTTTTCATAACCTGGGCAAGCTCTCAGTATCCAAAGGAAGTGTTTTGGACATTACTGGAGGAACTTTCGTTAATTTTACTGGAACTACCCTGACGGGCGGCACTTATCTGATCGCCGGGACGCTGCAGTTTGATAACGCCAATATAGTAACCAATGCAGCCAACATCACCCTCAACGGAACCTCTTCACAGATCCTCGATCAGTCCAGTCACAATGCGCTTGCAAGTTTCGCCGCCAATGCAGCCGCGGGCGCCTTCACCCTGGCGGGGGGCCAGAACCTCACCACTTCCTCCGGCTTCAGAAACGCGGGTGCGCTGAGGATTTCGAAAGGAAGTATTTTCACGGCCGGGGGAGCGGCAATTACACGCAGACGCGCGGGAAGACCACGGTGGATGGCACGCTCGATGCGGCCGGCGCCGTCAACATCCAAGGCGGTTCAGTGTTTGGCAACGGGGGCGCCTTGTCCACTACGATTAATTCCAATGGAAGCCTGAACGTGGGCGACCTCGCTAAGAAGGCTGGGTCACTCTCGATCACGGGAGGCTACACCCAGGCCGCGGGTGGCGTGCTTAACATAGACATCGGGGGCGCCATTTCGGGTACGGAGTTCGACGTACTCAACATCTCCGGAGCCGCCAACCTGAACGGGACTCTGAACATCTCTCTGATTGGCGGCTTCGTCCCGGCGATCGGGAGCACATTCAAAATCCTGAATTGCGCTTCCCGGACGGGCACGTTCTCGGTCATCAATGGCATAAAGATCGACAGCAGCGAACACTTCGAAGTGGTTTACAACTCAGCCGACGTGACCCTTCATGTCGTTTCTGGCCCTTAGGTGGATTCGGAAAGAAGGGGTGGAGGACGTAGCCGTGGTCGTCGCCGCAAGGTAAAATCCGAAGTTGCCTTCCATGACCGGTAAGATCACCTGCACGCTATTACGCTCGTCGCGCGCGTGCCTCAGCGGCCTCGGGTGACCGCTTCTCTCGCAACCGCGCAACCAACTCCCGCATCGCCCGACGCACCCGCCGCTCTGCAGGCGAGTTTGGCCGAGATAGAGAAATTGCCCGCATCCGTCGCCGCATAGTCTCGGACTTTGACAGACGGCGAACCCGCCTTCGGGCGCTAATGTTCGGGATACTGTAAAAACGGAATCTATCGGAATCTTCGCCGAGATGTTCAGCAAGGAGTAGAAGGAGTAACCGGTGCCAGGTTCCCCTTTGAATTCAGATGGTGACTCCCGCCGAGACCCAGGACTCAGACAGCACCATAGTCACCGGTGCGCACGGTCAATATCACTGGCTCACCAGCACTGAGCAGTACATGGGCCAGTTCGTACAGCTTTGCGCTGACGTGCTCCTCAGCCGCTATCTGACCGTGACCTCCATAGATAGCGGCTCTCCATGGCTGACCGATCCTCAGCGCGCTGCTGGCTGGTCGCTTCGCGCAGGTTTCGCCCAAAGCCAGCGTGTTTCCGGCATCGAGGAACTCTTCTTCCAGCGTGACGGTGATAGCTGCCCCGGTTATGACGAATGGTACTTGTTCGACGCCGCGCCTGCCCACCTCCGTGAAATCCTGAACGGCAATCCATTCGAGCAAGGCAACGCGCCCCAAGCAGGCCGCCTTCTCGTGTTTGTGAATTGGGGTTCCTTCGTGCTTCACGATCCCGATCCGGTACTGCAGCCCATCACTGAGATGTTCTGGCAGCAGTTAGATCGGGTCCGGCCCCTAGCCTACATCGGCGACGGAAGAGATAGCCTCACGTTTGTCTGCAGGGACAAGGAGATGTTCAAGTCCGTCCACCGTCGCCTGCACATGGCGCTGAAGAGCGCCGGCCCTGAAAACCGGTCATAAGAAGCGCGAATCTCACTGTGTCCAACCCTGTACACTCATCGCATGAAGCTCGCCCGCCTTTCGCTCTGCGCCCTGCTCGCGTTCCCGCTGCTTCGCGCCGAGGATACCGCCAAACTCGCCAAAATCGACGAGCTCTTCCGAGCCTCCCAGGTGCAAGAGATGTTGCTGCAGCAGCAGGCCCAAATCCGTACCGTCTTGCATCAGACGCTCGTGCAATCGGCCCCCACTCTGGAGGGCAGCCCCTTTCTGGAACAGTTGGAGCAGACCACGCTCGGTGAACTCAATGCGGCTACCAACTGGGATACAATCAAGCCGGACTTCGTCAAAGTCTACGCCGAGACCTTCAGCGAAGAGGAAATTGAAGGGCTGACCCGCTTCTATCGCTCCCCCCTGGGGCAGGTGCTCATCGAGAAGCAGCCTGTCGTTGTGGCCAAATCAGGGGCTCTGATGCAGGAGCGTCTACGCGCACTACTCCCCGGCATGCAGAAACGGATGCAGGATCTTCTGGCTTCCTACCAGAAGCAGCAGACTCCTTGAAACTCTGGTAACGATGCACAATCCTGCACAAGGGTGCAGCCGCCGGTTTTTTCGAAATCCTGCACAATCCTGCACAACGGTGCTGCAAGCAAGGGACTTAAAGCGCCGTTGCCGATACCTTGCAAAAATGTGCAGCCGCGAATTCTACAAATCTTGCACAATCTTGCACAACCCCGCCGCCCAGAAAACAGACTTTATCGCGCCTCCCGCACCGCCTGCACAAACTCCCGGGCGCGTTTCTCGATCTCCGCGTAGTCACCGCTCTCGATCAGTTTCGCGTTCACCAGCTCGCCGCCCACCGCCACCGCGCACGCCCCCGCTCTCAGGAAATCGCCGCAAGTCTGCAAGCTGACGCCCCCCGTCGGGATCATCTCGATATGCGGCAGCGGCCCCTTCAACGCCTTGATGTATTTCGCGCCGCCGACGCTGTCCGCCGGGAAAATCTTGACCACATCCGCCCCCGCTTCCCACGCGGTCACCACTTCCGTCGGCGTTAATGCGCCCGGGCAAATCACCTTCGAATAGCGCTTCGCCATCTCGATCGTCTTCACGTTCAGCGCCGGCGTCACGAAGAACTCCGCCCCCGCCAGCATGCACGCGCGCGCCGTCTCCGGATCGAGCACCGTTCCTGCTCCCAGCACCAGCCGGTCCCCGTACGCATCCGCCACTTTCTCCAACGCCCGCAATGCGCCCGGTACCGTCATCGTGATCTCCGCCGCCCGGATGCCTCCGCGGTAGATCGCATCGATCGCCAGCATGGCGCTCTCGGCGCTGCTCGTTCGTACCACTGGCACAATGCCGATCTCGCGGATCCCCCGCAGTATTTCCTGAGGCTTCATGGCCCGAAGTATACAATGCGGATTGGGTACCCTCCAGTTCCTCATACGGCTTCTGTTTCAGGGTCGCCTCGCAGCGCTGGCTTACGTCGGCCGCCGCAATCCCGAAACCGGTCCCATCCGCATCGGAACTCGCCGTGGGCTGCTGCTGAACACCCCCGAGCTCATTGAAGAGGTGCTCGTCCACCGGACCGACGAATTCCAGAAAGCGCCCGCTCTGCGCATCTACTCGCGCCCGCTCTTAGGTAACGGTCTGCTCACCAGCGAAGGCCACGCCCATCGCGTCCACCGCCGCCTGGTCGCGCCCGCCTTCGCCCACCAGCGCGTGCCCCGCTACGCCGGCGTCATGGCAGACTCCGCCTGCAACACCCGCGACTCCTGGCCCGCCGCCGGCATCCTCGATATCCACCGCGAAATGACCCGCCTGACCCTCGATATCGTCGGACGCACGCTCTTCGATGTCGACCTTTTGCATGATGCCGACGAGATCGGCAAAGACATCACCGACCTCATTCTCTTCGCCACCCGCCAGACCCGCTCCCTGCGGCCCGCGGCCCTGGATCGCGGCCCCGCCCGCGAACGCGCTCAACAGGCCGTCGACCGCCTGAACCGCACCATGTTCCGTATGATCGAAGAGCGCCGCGCCTCCGGCGTTGATCACGGCGACGTCCTCTCGATGCTCCTGATGGCCCGCGATGAAGACGGCGCGACCCTCGGCGATGAGCAGGTTCGCGACGAAGCCATGACCCTGTTTGTCGCCGGTCACGAAACTACCGCCAACGGCACTACGTGGGCGCTCTATCTCCTCGCCCGTCATCCGGACATCCAGAAAGCCCTGCAGGATCAGGTGCGCCACGCGCTTGGCACGCGGCCCGTCACCTATGCCGATCTCCCCCAAATCCCTCTCGCGCTCGCCGTCTTTAAGGAAGCCCTGCGCCTCTTCCCCCCGGCCTACATCATCGTCCGCGAACCACTCGCCGATCTGCGCCTCGGCAACGGTGCCCTGGCTCGCAAAGGCGACCTGCTCGCCATGTGCGAATACATCGTTCACCGCAATCCGAAATATTTCCCCGACCCCGAGTCCTTCGACCCCACCCGCTTCACGCCCGAAAATGAAGCGAAGATTCCCCGCTACGCGTACTTCCCGTTCGGAGCCGGGCGCCGCATCTGTATCGGCAATCAATTCGCGCTCATGGAGGGCCAGATCATCCTCGCCACCCTCATGCAAACCTGCACCGTTTCCCCGGCCAACGCGCGCGCGCTCCAGGGCGATCCGCTCATGACCCTCCGCCCCAAAGGTCCCGCCCGCTTGCGCGTCGCCCGCCGGTAGCCAGCTATCCTGAAGCCGGGAACAACATAAAAGGTGAAGCGCGCGATGAAACCGGAACTCACGCCCGATCTTCAGGCCGCGCTATTGGCCCGCGTGCGGCGCTCTCAAATAGCCGGACAGCCCCCACGCTAACATCACGAAACATGCCGCGCCGCTCGCTCATTCCGCTCTTACTGCTGCTCCTCAACGCCTGCGCTCCTCCCCCGGAGCCGCAATCCCGCTATCGCCGTCCCCGCGAATCGGAAACCCGCCGGCGCCGTGCCCCCGAATCACAAACCGCCGGGTCGTTCGATTACTACCTGCTCGCGCTCTCCTATGCGCCCGATTTCTGCGATGAATCCCACGGCAATCGCAATTCCGCGGAGTGCGGCGCCGGCCGCCAAACCGGCTTCGTCGTGCATGGCCTCTGGCCACAGGCCGAGGGCTCGCGCGGTCCCCAACACTGCGGCCCGGCAAGTCCGGTTTCCGCCAGCCTGGTTAGCGTCATGCTCAACTACTTCCCTACCGTCTCTCTTATTCAGCACGAGTGGTCCGATCACGGCACTTGCACCGGCCTGTCCGCGCCGGACTATTTCGGCCTTGTCCGTCAGGCCCGCGACTCCGTCACGATCCCTTCCAACCTGCGCGCTCCCCTGCGGCCGCTGCAGCTCGACCCGCAAAGTCTCGAGCAGAACTTTGCCGCCGCCAACCCGCGCTTCCCCGCGCAAGCCTTCCGCGTCTCCTGCTACCCCGACGGCGAGCTCCGCGAAATCCGCATCTGTTTCGACCCCAACCTGAGTCCTCGCCGCTGCAGCGTCAGCGCCGGTTCGTGCGTCGCCCCCGTTGTCACCCTCTTGCCCGTTCGATAAGCTGGATCCATCCATGCCGATCCAAGAAGAAGCCACCTTAATCCTGAAACTCTATGAACTGCGCCGCGAGGAAACCATGCGCAAAGCCCGCGACTGGTTCTTTCGCGTCTTCAACCCCGAAACCATCGCCGATGTGAACGTCGCCATGTTCGGTGAGCACAGCGGACATCTCCGCATGGTCATGACCTACTGGGACATGGCCGCCGCCCTCGTCAACCATGGCGCCGTCGATATCACGCTCTTTAACGACACCAACGGCGAGCACTTTGCCGTCTTCTCCAAGCTCGAACCCCTGATCGCGGATATGCGCAGCACATTCTCCCCCCTCATGCTCGTGAATCTGGAGAAGCTCGTCGATGCCACGCCCGAGGGCCGTCAACGCACCGCCGCCATCCGCGAGCGGATGAAAGGGATGCGCGCCCAAATGGCTGCTCGCGAAGCCTCCGCGTAAAGCTAAAGGTGTAGCCGTACCTGCATCCGCGTAAGCGCGGTGCTCACCGCCAGGATGCATGCCGTAAAGATTAGGGACCGCATCGCGCCCGGCCATCCGCTCTGATAGCTGAGGGGCAGCCACCGCGTGCCGATACCGAAATAGAAGAGATCCGGTAGCAGGTAAGTCAGCAGGGTGTTCGTTCCGGCCGCCCTGCTGAATCCCGCCCAGGCAACGCGTATGTTTAGCTCGCAGATTCCATGCAAGCCCGCGAGGAGCAGAACCGAAATCCCCGAACTGAATAGCGCCCAGCTTGGCGTCGCGTTGTTCTTGGAAACACCCAGCGGGAGCAGAAGCCAACCCATCAGCAAGAGCGCCCCGCCGAAACCGCACACCCGCATGACGCGCCTCAGCGGCCTCGGCCCCTCACCGCCGAAAAGCATCTGTGTGGTCAGTACGCCTGCCATCGCGATCATCGCCAGCGCGCCGTTACCGAATGGCCATAGATAGATCGGAAGACGTTCGGCAAACCCGATCCATCGTGCCGTGGAGCAAACATTCAGCACGCCTAAAGCGAGAAACCAGAGTCCCGGCGCCCACCTCCATCGCAGAGTAGGGATGTAAGAGGAGGCAGACCGCCAGATAAGTCCAACCGATGAGTCCCAGAATTTCCCAGTACGAGACATCGAGCCAACGCGCTTGTCCGTTCGAAGCACTCCGGCGAAAGATGGCGAACAAGGTCACTAATCCGATCACTCCCAGCACTCTGAGCCAGGAAGATCTGCGTGACGGATAGACGTACCAGACCAGGATCGCCGCCAACAGAAACAGCAAACCCCAGCGATTGGAAGACATCCCCATTAGAGAAGCGTTTCCTTTTTCGACATTGGCCAGCCCTAATCCCAGAACGGCCAGACTCAACGAGCGCAGCACGATATGCACCCACAGCTTCCCCATCGAGTTCTCCTTCGCCAATCGATTGCTCACGGCCGGCGGCAGGGACAAACCAAGCGCGAACAGAAACGCCGGGAAAACAACATCAACATAGGTCATCCCGCTGACGTTGCCCGGCATATGATAGGTCCACCACGGCAGGTTCCGCACGCCGGCCACGTCGTTCACAAAAATCATGACCAGCATGGTCAAACCGCGGAACACATCGATGGAGGCTACCCGCCTCGCGAAAACAATCACGCAGGCCCGCCATGCAGGCTGGCGTCAATCGACTTTAAGAGCCTCTCGTGATCATCGCCGTGGTACTCCCAGAACATGATTCCCCGCAAACCGTGCTCCCGTACAAAACGCGCCTTCAGACCCACCGATTCTTCATCTTCATAAGACACAAAGGTCCGGTCAGCCGCATGGTATAGGTAAGGTGCGCAAGCGGTCGCATCCCAATACCGTACATATCCCGTCTGAAGCAAAACGTTCACAATATTCTGATAACTTGCGTCCAGGGTTGAAGGTCTTCCCGGCTGAAACAATCCATGTGCTGTACTACCTACATCCGACCAGGCATGTCCGTAAAACGGCACGCCCAGGACCAGCTTGCCGGCCGGTACCTTCGCCGCTAAGTAGGCCTTAACCGAAGCTTCAGCGGAGACTCCCTTAGGGTCGAGCGGACTCGCGTGCAGCGGCGCATGATGACCGGTAATGGCACTCGAACTTGACTCGTAGTAGTCATAACTCATCAGGTTCACGGTGTCCAGGTAAGGCGCTACCTTGTCCATCTCCGTATGTTCCAGAAATTCTGTGGAAGCCCCGGCTGCTACCGACGTTACCAGCCCGCGTCCGATGCGCGCCTGTTCCACATCGAAGCGCATGCGCATCTCGCGCATCAGCGCCGTATAATTCCCTTTGTCTGACGGCCCGGAACGGATTCCCCGCGCCCACTAGCCCCGGATATTCCCAATCGATATCGATTCCATCCAGCCCATATTTCGCCACAAACCGTACCGCGCTCTCGATGAACTTCTTGCGGCTCGCGGCCGTCAGGGCCATATCGGAAAAGCCGCCGGACCAGGTCCATCCGCCAACCGAGGCCAGCACGCGCAAAGCCGGGTTGACCCTTTTCAGGGTCAGGAGCGTGGCGTAGTTCTCCGCATCGTGCGCAAAACCCTCCACGACCTCTCCATCCCGAATGTTGGCGAAAGCGTAGTTGATGCGCGTCAACCGCTTCGCATCGATCTCACTGGCCTGTATCGCGCGGTCCTTGACAAACACATACGCGATCACTTCTTTCGGCTTGGCGGCGGCGCCTAACAATGGACCCAGCCCGCACAGAAGCAGGAAACAGCCGGTCGCGTGTACATGCATAGTCGATAGTAGTACCCCGGAGAATACATTGAGGATTTGAAGCCGACCCTCGCATCCACGTTGGCCGCACTGCTCGCGTTGTTGCTCGTCGCACCCGCTTCGCTTACGGTGCCGGAGAAGCCGCAGCTTCCGGTTTGCTGCCGCAAGGGTGGCAAGCACCACTGCACCGTGGCGACCCGTGCCGCTGCACGAATTGCCGGTGCCTTTATTTCCGCACGTTGCCGGTCCCATCCCGGCCCAGTTTCATCGCCCGGCGTTACCCAACCCGTTCTCGCGGCCGTCTTAGTTTCCCGCTCTTTCGACCTGCTCGCCTGCCCGTCCTGTCCGCCACCCGCCACCGCACGCAGCATCGAAGCGTCTCTTAGAACAAGTCAATCCCGCGCGCCTCCCTGCACTTCCTGACTGCCCGCCGCAGTTTCCGGAAGTAGAGGAGAGTGTGATTTTGCGTAAGTACCACTTGGGCATTCTTGCGTGCTTTGTCTTTGTCGCGCCTGTTAGCTGGGCCGTCGTCCTTAGCTCCGTGCTTCACCTTGTCCGCCACCGCCTTGAATTTGACGAACCGGCGCTTCCTTCTGGATAACAGCGTTACCTTCGGCGGAACCCACTATGCCGATCCGCGGTAGTTCGATGCCCAGCTCCGGTACCCCTTCCATTACTGAGATCCTAAGTTATTCCAAGTGTCGAATAGAGAAGAGTAATCAGCCCAATCACCACTGCCAGTGTTACGCTATGGCGCAGAGTCATCCGAAACAAGCGCGCGTCTTCACCCGGCTTCATCGCCGTTGCAGCGGCCGCTACCGCAATACTCGTTAAGCTGATCATCTTGCCCATAACCCCCCCGCTCGAATTCGCGGCCGCCATCAACACCGGGCTCATTCCGAGCCGCTGGGCGCTCACCACCTGCAAGTTTCCGAACAGCGCATTGGCCGACGTATCGCTACCCGTCAGAAAGACTCCCACCCAGCCAAGCAACGCACTGAAGAAAGGAAACACGGCTCCCGTCGCCGCAAACGCCAACCCGAGAGTGGCGGTAGAGCCGGAGTAGTTCATCAGAAAAGCCAGCGCCAGCACCATCGCAATGGTTGCCTCTGCGACCCAAAGCTGCTTGACCGTAGCGGCGAAAACCCGAGCAAAGTCTGTCGGTCTAACCCTTAAAACGAGTGCCGACGCCACTGCAGCCAGGAAACAAGACGTCCCCGATGCGGCGAGCCAGTTGAATGTGTAGATCGCCGGATACAACGAGGCTTTCACCGCCGCGGGTGGTATCCGTTGCACCAGGTTATGGAGCCCCGGCCAGGGGAAGGCTACTGTGGCCTGTTGCAGTTCACGCTGGATGGGCCGGATGCCCCAGAGTAAGACAAAGATCACGAGGATGGCGTAAGGAGACCAGGCCTTAGCGATGGCTGCTAGCGGGACACTGCTGGTCTGTCGCGCGCGACCCGAAAAACGCTCCGCAATCAGCAGCGCACTTAAAGCCGCAAGCGAAGCGAGGATATCGGTAAGTTCCGGACCTACAAAGTTGGAAACTAAGAACTGCGTAATCCCAAAGGAAAGTCCGCAACTAATCACCGCCCCCAAAACTCCGCGCAACCCTTTCCAGCCGCTCATCACCACTACAAGATACGCGGGAAGGATGCAGGACACCGGCGCGCAGATACGGCCGACGTCGGCGCTTAGGCGCAAGAGAGGTAACCCCGTAACGGTAGCCAGGGTCGTGAGTGGAATGCCGATCGATCCGAAAGCCACCGGCGCGGTATTCGCCAAGAGACAAATCGCCGCCGCGGAAAAAGACTCGAAGCCGATGGCGGTCAACATCGACGCCGCAATCGCCACCGGTGCCCCGAAGCCCGCCGCGCCTTCCAGAAAAGCGCCAAACGCAAAGCCGATGATCAAAGCCTGCATGCGCCGGTCGGACGTCAGCGCGGTGAAAGAGTTCTTGAGTACTTCGAACTGCCCGCTGGCCACCGTAAGGTTGTAGAGTAGGATCGCGGCAAAGACAATCCAGCCGATCGGAAAGAGTCCGAAGGCCGCTCCGTATCCGATCGCGCTCACTACCAGGGGCGCCGGCATCCGGTACAACGAGAGAGCCACCAGCGCCGCTCCCGCTAGCCCGCAGAGCGCCGCCAGCCAGGCCGGCTTGCGAAAAATGCCGAGCAGCACCAGCAACACCGCAATTGGAAACGCCGCAAGCAATGCCGAACTGGCGACACTCCCCGTCGGCGCGTACTGATGTTGCCAGACCATACTGCCCGGCTCAGGCCGTCTGGAAAGCGGCCCGCAGCTTTTCTACCGTCTCCTGGCGGTGGCTGTCGCCGGTATAATTGCGGCGCGGCCAGAAGAAGCCCTTCATCCCGTCGCCCTTCTTTCGCGGCATCACATGCGCATGTAAGTGCGGCACGCTCTGGCTGATCCTGGTGTTTATCGCGACAAAGGAACCTTCTGCCCCCAATCCGGTCTCCAGCGCCTTCGAAGCCCGGCGCACTTGTCCCAGAAACGGCGCGAGCATCCGGTCGGGCAGATCGATCAGAGTATCCGCATGCTCCCGCGGAATGATCAGCAGGTGCCCGGGGAACACCGGACTATGATCCAGAAACACCAGCGTGTTTTCATCTTCCGCAATGATTTCCGTGCTGATTTCCCCGGCGGCAATCTTGCAGAAAATGCAGTCGGCTTTTACGGTTTTGATAGAAGTTTCTCCACGAGTTGCTCTAAACGATCCACCAGTATATCCGGCGGAAACTGCAGAAGAGTCTCAGGTTGAAACCCATAAGTAACGCCACAGCTCCGCACGCCCGCGTTGGTCGCAGTCTGTATATCGACGCCGCTGTCTCCCACCATAATGGTGTCGAGCGGAGCCGTATTCGCCTCGGCCATCAACGTCGTGATCCCGATTGGATTTGGCTTCTTGAATTCGAAGCTATTGCCTCCATAGATCTGAAAGAAATGCTGCGATAACCCAAGTTCTTCGACGATCGCTTTGCTGATACGCACGGGCTTGTTCGTTAACACCGCCATCGGCATTTTGGCCTCCAGCAGACGATCCAAAGATTCGCGAACACCCGGATACAAGACCGTGAAGTCTAACTTATGCTCCGTGTAGTAGCCCAGAAAGAAAGGCAGCGCCCGTTCGACATTATCCGCTGATCCCAGATCGCCGAGTGCGCGTTGGATCAGCATCGCCGCGCCGTTCCCCACATACTTATAAACCGTCTCGTGTTCCAGCGCCGGCAGTCCCATGAACGCGCGTGTCGCGTTTACAGAATGCGCCAGGTCCAGACGCGAGTCGATCAGCGTGCCATCCAGGTCGAAGATCAACAGGGCCATTAAGGCGTCTTCCGCCTCGCGACGGGCGCCGCTCTCTTGACAGCCGCAGGCGGCTTCCGCCGTACATGCTTACTGTCCAACTGGTAATCCACCATCTTTCGTTGAAGGGTATTCCGATGAATGCCCAGCATCTTACTTGCGGCGGATTGATTGCCGCCGGTAATGGACAAGGCTCGCTCGAGAAGACTCTTCTCGAGCAGTTCCACCGCCTCTTCCAGAAAAAAACCCTTGTCCATGAGATGCTCGACTAATTCGTTGAACCTATCCTTCATTCCCCGCTGCTTTCCGCCTCACTACCCTATTTATTTCGTACTAAGTCCGCGTGCCGGTCGTCCCAGGCGTGCTTGACTTGCTCGTAACGCTTTCGAAATTCGTCTTTCAACTCGTAAGGTGCAAACTGCGTGATCACTCTGGACACCCCGATGACATAAGGAGCCAAACGGGACTGCACCACTGCGGACGGCGGCGTGGCCGCGGTGGAACCGGGCGCAAACGCCACCATAATCATCACCAGGGCCACCGACATGACCAGCCCGCGGGCGATTCCGAAAGCCGCCCCGAGCAGCCGGTCGATCCAACTGAGCCCCACCGTCCGCAGCAGCCGGCTCACGATCCAGCTCAGTAGCGCTCCCAGGATGATCACGCCGATAAACACGGCCAGAAACCCCGCGAAATTCGCGATCCCGATCGAACTGACATAGGGCTGCACCCACGCTCCGGCCGTGCCATAAAACCACAGACCCAGAATCAGTCCGGCAAAGGCCGCAACCAGTCCAATGACCTCGCGCGAAAAGCCCTTTTGCACGCTCGTCAGAATCGACACAAACAGGATCAGAACAATCGCGGCATCCAACCAATTGAAGTTCATAGCGTTTTCTCCGTGAGCGCCTGATAGGCCTCCACGTACTTTACGCTCGTTTGCTCGACGATGTTCTGTGGCAAATGCGGGGGCGGCGGTTGTTTGTTCCAGTCGAGAGTTTCGAGATAATCGCGCACAAACTGCTTATCGTACGATTGCTGCGGGCCGCCGGGATGCCAGCTTTCCGCCGGCCAGAATCGCGACGAGTCCGGAGTCAGCACCTCGTCACATAAACAAATTTCACCCTCGATAAAGCCGAACTCAAACTTCGTATCCGCAAGAATGATCCCTTTTCCGCGCGCATACGCAGCGGCTTTGCTATAGATCGCAAGTGTGCGCCGCTGGAGATCACTCGCGAGCTCCCCGCCGATGCTTCGCGCCATGCGCTCGAAAGACAAGTTCTCGTCATGCCCCGATTGCGCCTTCGATGCCGGCGTAAAAATCGGCTCGGGCAGGCGGTCTCCGTCCCGCAAACCCGAGGGCAGCGCGATGCCGCAAACCGTTCCGGTATCCCGATACTCTTTCCACCCGGAACCCGCCAGGTATCCGCGCGCCACGCATTCCACCTGCACCATGCGAGCCTCCCGCACCAGCATGGAGCGCCCGGCAATCTGTTGTTCGTAAGGCTGCAAGTGCGCCGGGTAATCGCGAAAGTCGGCCGTCAGGAAGTGACTGGCGGTCAGACTTCGAAGCCAGTCGAACCAGAAGACCGACATCTGCGTCAGCACTTCACCCTTGCGAGGGATTGGTTCGGCAAACACCACGTCAAAGGCCGACAGCCGGTCCGTCGCCACAATGAGCAGCGTTTCGGCGTCTATCCGGTAGATCTCGCGGACCTTGCCCGACGCGACTTTCTCCAGACCGGGCAGGGAGGTGCTATGCAGTGCTTTGGGACGTGCGGCGTTCACTGCGCCGAACTCTGCGGTATTGAACTCGGCTCAACCGAACTCTGCTGCACAACGCTATGCTTCCGTCCGTATAGGAAATAAATCACCAATCCGATCGCCAGCCAGACGATCAGGCGCGCCCAGTTGATCCAACCGAGCTTGTACATCATGTACCCGTTGAAGAGAATCCCCAGGAGGGGTACAACGGGCATCCATGGCGTGCGAAACGGGCGCTCCTGATTCGGGTTCGTGCGCCGCAGCACCATGATCGCGATGCACACGATTACGAAGGCCAGCAGCGTTCCGATGTTCACCATTTTGCCGATATCGTCGATGGGTGTAAGGCTGCCCACCACCGCGGCCAGCAGCCCCACTAAGATCGTGTTCTTATATGGCGTGTGAAACTTCGGGTGAATCGCGGCGAAGAACCGGTTCGGCAGCAGACCGTCATTGGCCATCGCATAGAGCACACGCGTCTGGCCAAGCAACATCACGAGCATCACACTGGTAAGACCGGCCAGCGCGCCGATGGTAATGATATTCGACGCCCACGCCAGGTTCCGGTCGAAGAACGCCCGTGCAATGGGAGCTTCGATGTTAATTTCCTTCCAGGGCACCATCCCCGTCAGAACGGCCGCCACGCCGATATAAAGGAGCGTGCAGACTCCCAGCGACACGATGATCGCAATCGGCAGATCGCGCTGCGGATTCTTGGCTTCCTGCGCCGTTGTCGATACCGCGTCAAATCCGATATAGGCGAAGAAGATATACGCGGCCCCGGCCCCAATTCCGGAGAGCCCATACGGCGCGAACGTTGACCAGTCATGCCCCCAGTTGCCCGGGTTGATGTACTGCGATCCCAATCCCAGTACGAAGAGAACCACAGCTACTTTCAGAACGACAATGGTTGAGTTGAACCTCGCGCTTTCCTGAATCCCGATCACCAGAATGGTCGTAATGAGGAGCGCGATGATAAATGCCGGCACATTGATGCCGATCTCCATGCCGAACAGGTGCGGAGCGTTCAGCAGAGCATGGGCGCGCGTCAGGAGATCAGCCGAGGGCGCGCTCTTGATGGTGTCCAGATGCTGCAGGAACTCCTGGGATCCCGGCAGAAGGGAAGGGAAGCTGCTCAGGGTCTGCTGACGCGCCACTTGATCGATAGCGGCGCGCAGTCCGGTCCAATGGTCATAAGCCAGCCACAGCGGGAGTTCCAGGTGGAACATGCGGAGCAGTTCGATGAAGTGGTTCGACCAACCCGAAGACACCGCGCTTGCTCCCATGGCGTACTCGAGCGTGAGGTCCCAGCCGATGATCCACGCGATCAACTCACCCAGCGTGGCATAGGCGTAAGTGTAGGCGCTGCCGGCCAGCGGAATCATGGCTGCGAACTCGGCATAACATAAACCCGCGAACGCGCATCCCAGGCCGGAAAGCAGGAACGACAACATCAGACCGGGGCCGGCATAATGCGCTCCCAATCCCGATAGGACGAAAATTCCGGCCCCGATTACCGCGCCGATACCCAGTGCGGTTAACGAGAACACGCCCAGAGAGCGCTTCAGGCCGCTCTCGCTATGCACGTTCGCTTCGGCCAGCAATTTAGCCAGCGGCTTCTTTGCGAAAAAACTCATATCGGAACGCCTTCCTTCTTTCGCCAAAGGTAATAAACGGGAACCCCTAACAACACGATCACCAATCCGGGCAACGCAAACTGGGGTTGGTAAAACAGCAACAGAACATCGATGATTCCTGCGCTCAGAATGTATAAAGCAGGGAGCACCGGATAACCGATCGCACGGTACGGACGTTCCATGCCCGGCCGAGTGCGACGCAGCACGAAGAGGCCCACGATGGTCAGGATATAGAACAACAGCACTGCGAAGATAACATAGTTCAACAGCTCGTTGTATTGCCCGCTGAGCGTCAGTAAAATCGTCCAGGCGCCTTGCATAATCAGCGCAAACGACGGCGTATGCGTGCGCGGGTCCAGCCGGCCCGCGCGCTGGAAGAACAGCCCGTCAAGCGCCATCGTGTAGTAGACGCGGGCTCCCGATAAAATCAGCCCGTTGATGCATCCGAAGGTGGAAATCATGATCGCGCCGGCAATCAGTTTCGCGGCGATCGGTCCCAGGATAGCGCCAGCGGCAGCTGTCGCCACGCGGTCTTCAGGAGCATGCTGGATCTGCGAAAGCGTCAGCACATTCAGGTAGACGAAGTTGCAGGAGATGTACAGCACCGAAACGATGATTACGCCCATCGCGAGCGAGAGCGGCAGGTTCCGCCTGGGGTTGCGCACCTCGCCCGCCGTGAACGTGACGTTGTTCCAGGCATCCGATGAGAACAGCGCCCCCACCATGGCCACGCCCACCACTTGCATCGTCGTGAAGCTGAACGAAGTATTCCGCCAGAAGTCCGTGAAGTTGGCTTGCACCGCTTCCGGATGCCGTCCCGCCAGAAAGCCGGCCGCGATCAGCGCCACCAGAGCCGCGGTCTTGGCGGTCGTGAAGACCACTTGAACAATCGCCCCCTGCCGCAGCCCGCGCGTGTTCACCCATGTCAATAGAACAATCACCGCGATCGCCGTGAGTTGTTGGGTCGTGATCCCGAGCTTACCCGCGCCCACCAGATAGTTGCCGGCTGAAATGCCCGGAAAGAAAACGCCCGTGTACTTGGCGAACGCGACCGCCACCGCCGCGATGGTGCCGGTCTGAATCACGAGGAACATGGTCCAGCCAAACAGAAAGCCGCTCAACGGTCCCAGCGCTTCCCGCAGATACACGTATTGGCCGCCGGCTTTGGGCATCGCCGCGGCCAGCTCGCCGTAGCTTAATGCCGCGCTCAGACTCATCAGCGCCGTGATGACCCAGGTCATAATCAGCAGGCCGGGAGACTGAACCTGGCGCGAGATATCCGCCGCCACGATGAAAATTCCGGAGCCGATCATCGATCCGACCACGAGCGTCGTCGAGCTCACCAGCCCCAGCCCTTTCACCAGGCCGGAACCGGTCGTTACTTCCGTAGGAGGCGCTGCCATTCTTCCATCCGATCGCGGATTGCCGATTCGCTGAGTGTAACCGGAAGCAGGTCGCCAATCAGCGCGACGCTGTCGGCACCGCTGTCCAACACCCCATCGGCGGTCGCTCTCGTAATGCCTCCGATGGCCACCAACGGCTTGCGCGTGTGCGATCGCGCCTCGCGCAGAAGCTCCAGACCGGCCACCGGATCGGGGTTCGCTTTACTCGCTGTCGGGAACACCGGTCCAAACGCGAGGTAATCCACAGGCTCTAGGGAAGCCGCCGCTAACTGCGCTGCGTTGTGCGTTGAGAATCCCACCAGGGCTCCATCCCCGATCACCTTGCGAACATCGATAGGGGCAAGATCGTCCTGCCCGACATGGACGCCCGCTTCGAGCATCTTCGCCACGTCGGCGCGGTCGTTCAACATCAGCATGCAATTCGCATCCCGGCATGCGGCGGCGATCTCCTGGGTTTGCGCAAACGCCGCGCACGTCCACTCGTCTTTACGCCGGATCTGCAGAATCTGCGCGCCGCCGGCGAGCATGCCGCGCGCCACCATCGTCCAATCGCCGCATCCGCGTCGCGCCAACGTGGCAGTATCGAGGATCGGGTAGAGCCGTGGCAGCCCATTTTTCATCGAAGCGTCATCATAGCGTGGCGGCTCCGGGTGCGTCTATCGGGCGCGCAGCCATTTCTTCCACCGCGCAAGCCGTTGCAGGCGGTCGGGGTTTTCGCGCGACAACAGCGCGAGCCATCCGATTCCGAACAGCGCGCGCGCTTCGATACAAAGAGCGAGGGCGGCCGCATCGTGCTGACCATAGGACACCAACGCGGCCTCCGCCCACTCCACTTCCAGGCTGTTAATCCGCGCGCCGGTTACCAGGCACGCCAAATCCCACTCCACCGGCGCCGTGATCGTATCCTCCCAGTCCGTCCAAAGCGGGCCGTCGGCGGTGCGCAGCACATTCTTGCGATGCGCATCGCCATGCAAAGCCTGGGAACGCTGCTGAAAGGGCTCCAAGGCGAGCCGCAAGCGATCGCATCGATCCGCCATCCAGTCCAGGTCTTCGGAATCGATTACGCGGCACACTTGCGGATGCGCGATCAGCCGGTTCAGCTCCTCGAGCGCGCCGGAGCGAGGAGGCGGATCGGGGTAGTCGCGAAGCAGACGATGGCACTCCGCCAGGCGTTGCCCAGCTAGGCGCGGGTCGGGCAAGCCGGCCAGGACCCCGGCCTGGCGCCACAACGTCACCGTCCATCCCTCCACGCTGTGCGGCCCGGCAAGCGGAGCGGCGCACGGCGCGATCACGGGCGCGCCCCGGCTGGCCAGAAACGCGGTGATCGCGACCTCCCGCTCCGCGAAGGCCAGCGTATCCCGAATCAGAGCCGTACCCGTCGCAATCCTGGCCACTAGCGGCAGCGGCTCCAGGGCCACAGCAATGTTCGAGAAGCGGCCGATCACGCGCGGCTGGATCGTTCCCAATCCCAAAATACCCGCCAGAGCGGAGCAGACGCGATCAATCTCGGGATCGGTCAAGGGTGTTAGCTGACGCTTTTGATTTCGCGAAAGTTGACGGTCGTGATGCCGAAGGCCGTCAGGAACTTGCGGATCGAGTCCTGCGCGTTGCGGCGTGCGTCATTCAGAATCCCGTTCTCGAGCGCTGCCCCGCGGATGTCGTCGATGGCGAGCAAACGCGCCTTGTGCTCCAGGTCGGGATCGGGCGCCACCCAGGGCGTCCACCATGTCATGCTGCGATCCCATACCTTGGTGTTCTTCTCGTCGATGAAGGTTTCCATCACGTGCGGCGCCGGGAGGCGCAGACTCGCTTCGTGGCCATGGATCGCCTCCACGTCATACTGGCTGATCTCTTTCAGACTGACGCCGGCCAGCACCTTGCCCTGCACCATCAACAGAATGGATTCCTCGCCCAGCGGCTGGTGTTGCTCCTTCACGCCCACCACCTTCTGCATCACATAGCGCACCGTCACCAGATCGTTCAACTGCCGTACCTCGCGCACCACGGTGGCCGCGTCCAGATCGCGATGGATGAAGCTGCCCACCGGCGCATAGTAACGGAAGTAAGCGGCCATCCCGATGATCAGAAACAACACGATCGCCGTCGAGATAAACGCTACCAGCTTGGCCATTAGCGGGAAGCCGCGAGCACCTGCGCCACCGCCGGTTTTCCACGCTGCGCATAGCGGATCGTACCGTCCGGTCCGATCAGGTAAACGGTGCGCTTCACGATCAGACCGCCGGCATGATACGCGTCCGCGAGTTTCTGGCCTTTGTCGACCAGGAGCGGGAACGGCAGCTTGTTCTTTTCGCGGAAACCCGCATGGCTTCTCTCTCCCGCCGGATTGACGCCGAAGACCACGGTGTTGCGCGATTTGGCCTGCTCCCACCGGTCGCGAAATTCACAAAGCTGGGCGGTGCAGACGCTTGTGTTGTCGCCAGGATAAAAGACCAGCACGACGTTCTTTCCCTTAAGCGCGGAAAGGGTCACGGGCTTTCCGGAATCGTCGGTGGTCGCGAAATCGGGCGCCTTGGTTCCCACCGCGAGCGGGTTCGAGAACAACCAGGAAAGCATGGCCTTCATTGTATCGGGAGGGGATGCCGGGCTCGTGCGAAAATCTCACAATGGCCTTTTGCACCAACTGCGGCGCACCCACCGCCGAAGCCGACCGCTTCTGCACCCGTTGCGGAGCCGCACAGGTTCCCGGCGTCGTCCCTCCTCCAGCGAACACCACGATCGAACAACTGGAGTACACGATCCAGGGCGATAACCTGCAGGTGGCGCGCCTGCACCTGAAGCCCGGCCAGGAAGTCTATGCCGAGGCCGGGCGCATGGTGTACAAGACCGGCAACGTGTTCTGGGATACGCGCATGAGCGGGGCCACCATCGGTGAGAAGCTGCTGGGCGCGTTCCGGCGTAAGGTCACGGGTGAATCGTTATTCCTCACGTTCTTTCACGCTAACGGCAAAGGCGAGGTCGGTTTCGCCGGTGCGTATCCGGGCCGCATCCAGGCATTCGATCTGGCGGCGGGCAAGTCGATTCTGGCACAGCGCGATGCTTTCCTCGTCGCGCAGCCGAGTGTCCATTTCGGAATCGCTCTGGTAAAGAAAATCGGCGCTGGGTTCTTCGGAGGCGAAGGCTTTATTCTCGAGAAGTTTACCGGCCCCGGACTCGTCTTTCTGCACGCCGGCGGCGACTTCGTCGAGTTCGATCTCGGTGTCGGCGAAACCATTCAGGTGGACACGGCGTGCATCGTGGCGTTCGATGAGACTGTCGATTACGACATCCAACTCGCGGGCGGCATCAAGACGGCGCTGTTTGGCGGCGAAGGGTTGTTTCTGGCCAACATGACCGGACCCGGCCGCGTGGTGGTGCAGAGCATGACGCTGCAGAAGATGCGGCGTGAGTTGTCTCTCTACAAACACGGCAGCGATGAGCACAAGGGCTGGCACGCCGTTACGGATTTGTTCGGGGACAACGATGATTAGACTGTGGGCTTTGCTGCTGGCAGGCGTCTGCTTCGCGGGAGCGACCGAAGCACCCGAACAGGCAATCCGCGGCGTGATGGACCGGCAGGTTGCGGCATGGAATCGGGGCGACCTCGACGTGTTTGCCAGCAGCTATCTGAATTCCCCCAGAGTCCTGTTCGTCGGCCGCGACTTCACCCGCGGCTATGCCCAGATGCTGGAGCATTACCGGAAGGGCTATCCGACCCGCGAAAAGATGGGCCAGTTGCAGTTCTCTGAGGTGGAGGTGCAGCTCCTCGATCCGCAATACGCGAACGTGGTGGGTCGCTTTCACCTACACCGGACGAAAGAGGGCGGCGGCGATGCTTCGGGCGTGTTCACCCTGCTGTTCCAGAACACGCCGCAGGGCTGGAAGATCATTCAGGACCACACCAGTTAACCAGGCGTAAACGATGCTGCGCTTCGCCATGTGCAATGAAGCTTTTGCCGACATGGGCTTCTCCGATGCGTGTCGTGAGGTGGCAGCCGCGGGCTACCAGGGCATCGAGATCGCGCCCTTCACGCTGGCGCCTTCGCCCGCGGACGTAAACAGCGCGCGCCGCCACGAGCTTCGAGCCATGATGCGGGACGCGGGGCTGGCCTTCGTGGGATTGCACTGGCTGATGGTGAGTCCCGCGGGGCTTCACGCGACCGCCGGCGACCGTGTGCTGCGCGAGCGAAGTTGGGATCACCTGCGCGCCCTGGTCGACCTTTGCGGAGACTTGGCTAGCGGCCCTTCGGTGATGGTCTTCGGATCGCCCAAACAGCGCGGAACTACCGGAGGCTCGTCGCCCGCCGAAGCCGTTCAGCGATTCGAAGACGGCTTGCGCGCCCTCGCTGCGCATGCCGAGAGCCGCCGGGTCACGATCCTCGTGGAAGCTCTTCCTGCGAACCAATGCGATGTGGTCCAGAGCTTAGAGGAAGCGGCTGCGATGGTCCGTGACATCAATCATCCGGCAATCCAGACCATGTTCGACACGCACAACGCCGTGGACGAGCCCGAGCCGCACGCCGCCCTCATCGAACGCTACTTCCCCCTGATCCGGCACGTACACGTCAACGAGATGGACGGACGCTACCCCGGCACCGGCGACTATGATTTTCGCTCCGTTCTGAAAACCCTGGAACGGCTCGATTACACAGGATGGATCTCGCTCGAAGTTTTCGATTTTAAGCCGAATCCCGTGATAATTGCGCGGGAAGCGCTCCACTATCTCCAATCAATCTTATGAAAAAGTACGTAGTGACCGGCGGTGCGGGATTTATCGGCTCTGCGCTTGTTAGAGCTCTGCTGCGCCGCGGCGACGGACGCGTGGTGGTGATCGACAGCCTGTTGACCGGGCACGCCCGGAATCTGGAAGAGGTGCGCGGGCAAATCGAATTCCACGAAGCCGATATCCGGAACTTTGAGGCCATCGTGCCTCCCATCCGCGATGCCGACGTGGTTTTCCATGAAGCGGCTATTCCCTCCGTCCCGCGATCGATCGACGACCCCTTGCCCTCCCATGAAGTGAATATCGATGGCACCTTCAACGTGTTGCGCGCGGCGGCGGAGAACGGCGTGCGAAGGGTGGTGTATGCGGCTTCGTCTTCGGCCTACGGAGACACGGATGTGCTGCCGAAAGTGGAAACGATGACGCCGCGGCCGAAATCGCCTTACGCGCTGCAGAAGCTGACCGGTGAATACTACTGTTCCGTGTTTGCCGGGTGCTTTGGAGTGGAAACGGTCAGCCTGCGTTACTTCAACGTGTACGGGCCGCGGCAGGATCCGTCGAGTCCGTATTCCGGCGTGCTTTCGCTCTTCTGTAAATGCATTCTGGAGCGGCGGGCGCCCTCGATCTTCGGCGATGGGCTCACCAGCCGCGACTTTACGTACGTGGACGACGTAGCGGAACTCAACATCCAGGCCGCCCATGCTGCAGGCGTTTCCGGCAAAGTGATCAACGCCGGAAATGGCGGGCGTATCACCTTGAACGAAGCCTGGAACCTGTTGCAGAAAATCGAAGGGGTCACGATTCCGCCGCACTACGAGCCGCCGCGCGCGGGGGACGTTCGCGACTCGCAAGCCGATACAACCCTGGCTGTGAGCGCTCTCGGCCATGCGCCCCGCGTCACCTTTGAGCAGGGTCTGCGTTTGACGCTGGACTGGTACCGCACCCCCTAGACTGTAGGGATGGGTCGGTTCGCGGGTTGCTTTTTTCTCTTCGGCGTGGCGCTGCGCGCGCAGACCATGTGCCCGCCCACCCCGGCATACGGCATCTGCGACATTCAATTCGACGTACCGCCGAACACACCCGAAAACACCGACCTGAACGCGGAATTTCGCGGCCCCAGCCATCGCACGTTCCTGCTGCGCGCTTTCAAATCCGCGCCCAACCGCATGACTGTTCGCTTCAGCCCTTTCGAGCCGGGCGCCTGGGATGTGCGGATCTCCAGTTCGCTCGACGCGTATCACGATAAGCAGGCGCAGTTCACGGCCACCGCTTCCGCGACGCCAGGTTGGATCGAAGTTGCGAACTTACACCATTTCCGCTATACCGGCGGGGATCGGGCCGCGCATCTCTGGGTGGGAGATACATTGCCGGATCGTCTGGATGGCGCGGTTTTGGAGACCTGGGCGGCCGCGCGTGCGAAAGCCGGGGTGAATCACGCCCGCGTCCGCCTGCCCGCTACCGTGGACGCCCCGGCGTTCGATGTTCTCGATACACGCCTCAACGTCCTTAACGCGGCGGGCATCATTGCCGATCTCGTGGTAACGCCCGCCTCAAGCCTGAACCGCGAAGGGCGTCAGGCTTACATGCGTTATGTGATCGCGCGCTGCGCGGCTCGCAATGCGACCTGGGTGTTGCTGGACGCCTTCGAGAAAGAGGAGCATCCGCACGACCTGCTTCGAGAACTGGCGGGCTACCTCGATGAAGATCCCTTTCACCATCCGCGAACCGTGGGTGCGGCCGTCACCTCAGGAACCTTCGCTGATGAGAGCTGGATGCAGATCCGCTCTTACGGTTCCGCGGACTGGTCCATCAGCGCCGTTGAAGATCAGGTCTTCCCGAAGCCCGCGGTGAGCCGGATCGAAGCCGCCTCGCCAGACGACTTTCGGCATCAACTGTGGAACGCATCCATGAGCGGCACTTACCCGGAAGCGGAAGCGACCGATGAGACCAGGCTGAAGTACCTGGGCATCTGGCGGCAGCTCTTCGCCGACTCGCGCTATTGGGACGAAGAGCCCTTCTTCGAAGCCGAGGGCGCCCGCGGTCTGTCGCTTCCCGATACCGAATTCATTCTGTATGTCGAGAAGCCCGGGCCGGTTACGGTGCAGTTGGAGCGCAAGCATAAATGGAATGGCGAGTGGCTCAATCCGCTGACCGGCGAACGGGTCGAGCTGAACGATTTTAAACAGGACTCCTTCAGCGGCGCTCCCCCGTCCGCAGACCATGACTGGGTGCTGCATCTTTATCGCGAAGGGCACAAGGAATCGCTGAAGAGCTATCGGTTTGAGGCGCGCACCGTGCAGTTGCAGGAGATTGAAGTGGACCCGCCGAAGGTCCCCTTTGAGATCGCGCAGCCGGCGGCCGAGGGGCTGACCGCCGGTAAGCCCGTCGCGTACGCGGCACACCTCAAGCGGGAAACCCGCGCCTCGAAGAGCATGCTTTACCTCTGGATCGGCGAAGTCACCGCCGATGAGGAAGGCTACCGGGTTCTGGGCACCGGCGCGACGGGGAACTTGCAGGTCCCGCCGGGGATCGTCCGTCACTTCCCCGCCACTCTCCATGTGCGTGTCTATGGGCTGAACGCGCTCGGGAAACTCTACTCCCTGGACCGCAATTACGGCGTGACTCAATGATCGTTCTGGCGATCGATACGTCGCACGAGTTCGGCAGCCTGGCCATCGCTTCCGGAACCGAGACGCTGGAGGAAGTTCTGCTGCATGAGCCGGCAGGTTTCTCCGGGACTCTATTCGATCAGATTGAGGGCTTGCTGACCAGACACGGCCTGCGTTCCAGGCAGGTCGATCTTTATGCGGCAGCAAGCGGACCCGGATCATTTACCGGAGTGCGGATCGGACTCACGGCAGCGAAGGCGCTTGCGGAGGCGCACTGCAAGCCGTGCTTCGGAATCTCCAACCTCGCAGCCATGGCGCGCGCCGGGAGTGGCGCCTGCCGCGCGGCCATCCTCGATGCGCGGCGCGGCGAAGTCTACGGCGCGGTGTTCGCGAGTGGCGCAAGTGAGGAAACCGTGGCACCTTTTCCGGCGTGGATCGCCTCGCTTCCCGAGAACGTGGAAGAGTTTCTGGCATTCGATTTCGGGCCGTTCGAAACTTCCCTGGCTGCCTCGCGCTTCGCCAGCGCGCGGCGAACCCGCGTGCCGCGTGCGATTGCGGCAGCCGTCGCGGCGCTCGCGTTGGAACATCACAGCTCGGGAGATGCGGGAGATGCCTCCACCCTGGATGCCAACTACGTGCGGCGCGCCGACGCCGAGTTGCTCTGGAAGGACCGCCTGTGAGCCGCTATGCCGCCTTACTGCGGGGCGTGAACGTGGGCGGCAAGAACAAGCTCCCCATGTCCGAGCTAGTCGGTCTGTTTCGCAGCGCCGGATGCAGTGCGGTCGAGACCTACATCCAGAGCGGGAACGTGGTCTTCACGGCGGCTGCGCCCCTGGCTAGCCGGCTTCCCGGCCTGATTGCGCAGCAGATCGGCGCGCGTTTCGGCTTTCAGGTTCCGGTGCTGATCCGCTCGGCGGACGAACTACATGCCGCGATCGAAAACAATCCCTTCCTGGCTGCCGGCGAGTCCGAAGACCTGCTGCACGTCTATTTTCTGGCGCATGGTCCGCCGCCGGCGGACACGGCGAAGCTCGATCCCGACCGCTCGCCTCCGGACCGCTTCGTGGTGCGCAATCGCGAGGTGTATCTGCTCCTTCCGAACGGCATGGGCCGCTCGAAACTCACCAACGCCTATTTCGATGCGAAGCTGAAGACCGTGAGCACGGCGCGGAACTGGCGCACCGTGCTGCGGCTGTTAGAAATGATCGAGCGTTAAGACGCCGGCATATTCAAGCGAGCAATGCGATCGCGCAGCGCGGGCAGGGCGGGGAAGTTTGTGTACGGCGTGGTCTGGTACCAGTAGCAAACCGAGTAGATGTTGTCGCCCCGATCGTTGGCATGCCCGTGCTCGATCGTATGCTTCAGGTACTTCGTAAAGGTCACGGGATTGTCAGCATGCCAGCGATACATCACCGTGCGGCCTCCGGTGCGCTCGCCCAGCATGATGTAGGGAGCGCCGTTATAGAGATAGCCGAAGGGCACCTGTGAGTCGCGGCCCCCAAAGTCCCACGCGCCATTGATGTAATCCTCGGTTCCGGTGCCCGTAATGGCCGGCTTGGATTCGTCGTCGATGAAAATCATCTCGTCGCCTTCACCCATCCAGTCCTCGGTGTTTTGCACCACGCCGAACGTCACGCCCATCAGGTGACCGCGGCCGCGCACCTCGGTGAACACATAGTTTTTCTCGCCCAGCAGGTTGAGCTCCTTCTGCCCCGGCGGGACACGCACGGCTGTTTCCGGCGTCTCCTGCCGGTACTGCGCATGGAAATACATGGCGTCCGCGGGCAGCTCGGACACCAGTTTATAGTCGATGTTTGAATAAAAGTTGCGGACCTGCCCGCCGCCTTCATTGGTGACCGTGATGCGCGCCGACTTTTGGAAAGGCATGGCGAAGTAGCAGTTCAACGCCTTCACCGGTGAGCAATTCATATACGCCGATTGAAAGAGGAAGTACTGGCCCAGGTTGAGCCCGAAGAAGTCTCCCACCGGCGCCTCGATGCTCGGCTTTGGGTGGCCGTCCCAATAGGCTCGCAAAACCAGATCTTTGAGGTGAGTTGAGCTCTCCGCGTCGATCGTGCACCAGATGTGGCTGACGATTCCCGGCCCATCCGATTCCAGCAGAACCTGGGTTGCCCCCGGAGGCACCGGCCACGCATCGCGGTTGCCTCCCGTGCGGTCGAAGCTCGATTGCTTCAGCGAACGATGCGTCATCAGGCGCGCGTAGGCTGGCAATTGCGGCGCGCTCGAGGCGGATGTGGCTGTGATGGCCGGTTGTGCCAGCGCGTCGGCGGCGGCGAGTGCAGAGAAGCCTGTGAGACCAGCGAAGCGGCGCAGGAAACCGCGCCGTTGAGGTGTACCTGGAGAAATCCCATCCTTGAACATGGACGGAATTATATACCGCGGGAGCGCCAGGGTTTAGGGCGCGAGAACCATGATGTAGCTCTGCACGCTGCTCCGCCCGTCGAGGTAGACGATCACCGGAACCTGCGTCCCGGGCTGGACCGCACTGGTCAAAACAAACTGCACTTGATACAAATTGGTCGCTCTCGACAACGTTACGGCACTCGCCGGCAGCATCACTCCCCCGACACTCACCTGAACGCGCGCCGGGTCGATCGCCGGACCAAGAGTAGGGAAGCCGAACAGGAAGGCGCTGATGAGATTACCGGCTTTGGCGCCGTTCGCGCTGTCGAGCGGCTGGTCCGGCTTGAGCTGCAGGCCAACGATGACCGGCTCGGGATCGTCAACATTCACCATCAGAGGAAACGCGTTGACGCTTCCGTTGTTCAACCGGAAGATCGCAGGCCCGGGTTTCAGATCCGGCGGAATCTGCAGATTGATCAGATTCGCCGACGCGTAGAGCAGATGGGCCGGCTCACTGCCGATCGTGACGGTGGGAACCGCATTCGGAGACGCCTGCATGTTAACGCCGTAGACGCTGACGATCGCGCCCGCGAACGATCCGGTCTGTCCCTCGACGCCGTTGAAGAGCAGCGGGAATGCGCTGGGTAGGCCGGACTGCGGCGGCTGGATCTGGAATGCCTGGGGGGCGGTCACCAGCTGAAAATCGGTAAGCGCGGTGACTTGGGTGATGGGTTGCGCCGCTTCCGCCGGAATGCCGACATCGACCACGGCATGTGTCGGGCTCAGGACGAAGGTGCGCCGGACGAGCGCGTCATGCGTTCCGAAGCCAAAAACCGTTCTGTCCTGAATGAAAGTGGTGTTGGTACCGAGGATGTCGATCATCGACTCGGCCCCTGCCGGCAGCCACACCGGCTGGATACTCAGGGACGGAACCGCCGAGGAAGGATAAACGAAGACCGGGGGAGCGCCGGCCTGCAAGAACGTCGAATTCTGGCCATCCGGATTGTAAGCGGCAAGGGTGGCGGCCTGGCCGGAACTACCCACGGGCGGTGTGACCGTCGCTAAACCCTGGCCGGTGTCGAGGCTTTGCACGGCGGCGGGCAGTGCGTCGAAGTAAACGCGCATCCCCGGCGTGAAGCCCGAGCCAACCACGGTTACGCTGCCATCCGCGTTCGGTGTTGCGGAAGCGAGCGACGGCGGCGGTGCCAGGGTCACGCTGAAGGCGGAAGGGAGCAGATACAGATAATCGGGCAGTGAGAAGAGCAGATGCTGCGGTCCGGGCGTGCCGAATGTCGAGAAGGTGAAGTAAAGCGCGAGAAACGTGTTCTGATTGGAGTCGCTATAAGCGGATGTCGCGTAAAGCGAAGCCGCGCCCCCGAGCGCCTGCACCTGCAGACCGCTGGTAGCGGCGCCATTTGCGGCAAGACCCACGCCGGAGGCCACCACCGTGCCCGGGTTGGCATTCACACTGACGTATGCGGGATGCGCCGCATTGGTCGTCGTCGCATTCGGGCTGAAGTAGCTGTAGATGGATACGTCGTAAATGGGGACTGACGCGCGCCGGGTAACTGCCAGAGTTCCACCGGTGCTGACCTTCCCCGCAGTCACGCCCACCTGCGTGGCATTCACGGCCTGGAGAACGCCTGGATAAAGGACGGCATTGAATGGCGACGAGGGGTCGACCCAATGATCTCTGGTGTCGAGCGGAGAGCGGATATCCGCGGTAGGCGGAAGCGGATGAACGTAGAGGTAGTACTGCCCGGGCGCGAGGCCGTTGATGGTGAAGGTGCCGTCCGGCAGGGTGAGAGCGCTGACAGCCGCGCCGGAGCTCACGGCCACCACCGATGCCATGTGAACCGGTGAGCGGTCATCATCGTAGACGATGCTGCCGCTGATCGATCCAAACTGCGACTGGAAGGCAGCGGTGGGGTACAGGTCGGAAATGGACGCAATATCGTCGGCGGCCAACGGGGTCGCCAACGATGTGGCGCGCGTGGTGATGGTCGACATAGTGCTCGAAGCGAAAGCGTGCTGCAGACCGAGCGCGTGTCCCATTTCGTGCACCGAAACCAGCAGGAAAGTTTCGCTGAAGCTGGGCCCAGGGATGTGCGCGAGGTCCCGGCTCATGTGCATGGTCGAGCGCAAAATGGGAACCAGCGAATCGGCGTCTGAGGGCGCTTGCTGCGCGCATCCGGCCGGGCCGCCGGGCGACGTGTCTTCACAGGTCGTGGGCCCGCTATAAGCGAGCACGCCCGGCTGCAGATCTTCAAAAACAACCGAGCCGCCCGGGCTGTTGTCGGGAGTCCCGGGGGTGTAGAGACCGCCAAAGCCCACGCGCAGATCCGAAGTTGCCACGCCATTCCAGATCTGTGTAGCCTGCCGGATCTGGTTCAGAACGGAAGGGAAACTATCGTTCGGGGCGTAGCTGGCCGGTCCGGCATCCGACACGAAGAAGAACACCGTTTTGCCGGCAACCTGAGCGAGGTTGAACTTCTCCGGGATCGGGGCGCCGCTGGAATTGTAATGAAGGAAATGGGTATAGCCGGATAGGGGCGCTGCCAGGCAGGCCAGCAGCGCAAGGGTGCCCCTCACTTTCCGGCGCCTCCCGCAACCAGGGAAGTGATGCGCGCATGCATTTCGGTGAGCGGCATCCTCACTTCCCGGTCCATCACCGGCTGATGAGAAGCGTTCAGCATCATCTCGCCCGTCGCCGGCCGGAATGCCTGAGGACCACCCGTCGCGTTTGCGTCCACCTCGAAAATGCCTTGCGTAAGGCCGACCGGCTGATTGGGCCCGGTCTTCCCCTGCCAGAGAAATAATACGTACTGTTGACCGGTCCGCAGCACCGGCACTCCCGCAAAACTCTGCCGCAAGTTCTTGAACGTGCCACCCGGAAGCGCAACGTCCGTGGTGGGATTCGGGGCGCCTTTCCATCGGTTAGCTACCTGCACGCTGTAGTGCGTGAAGATGGTCTGGCCGCTCAGGCCAGTAGATGAACCCGTCACCGTTCCCTCGACCACTTCCGTGCTCACGGCGGTAATCTGGTCCATGTTCATCTGCAGCAGGGCCGTCGGAAACAGCGGCATCGCAACCGTCAGGAACGCCAAAGAGAGGGCTGCCAGATTCCGCGCCATGTCTTTTAGGAGAGCATACCCGGTTCCAACGCCGGTCGATGATTTGGTTCGACTTAGATGCGGCTGCGAACGGAAATTTGGGACGACTCGACACATTTGAGACATTCAGTGTCCCATTGTCAAGCGCTAGCGCAGGAGACTTCCTCGGGCATGATCGCGAACCACGAGGATGGGAATCTCGAGCTGATGGCGCACCGGATCGATCGTATTGCCGAAGATCAGATCTTTGAGGCCACCGTGCCCGTGAGCACCCATGATGAGCAGGTCCGGGCGGATTTCCCGCGCGTAGTTCACGATCTCCCGCTTGGGATCGGACGCATGGCGAACCGCAGTTTCGACCCGCAGATGCGCATGGCGGAGCGAAGCCACTAGCGAGTCCAGGTATTCGCGGCCGGCTTCGACCTCGGCAGTCGAAGACAGCGATCCGTAAATCTGACTGGTCACGCCTTCTTCGACGTGGAGCAGAAAAAGTTCGGCCTGATGCGCGCGAGCCAAGGCCGACGCGTGCGCCAGCGCTTGCTGATCGAGCGGTGAGTGATCGAGCGTGACCAGAATGCGCCGGTATTCCGGGATCACCAGTTCATCCACGCGGGCCTGTTGCATGTTAACCGGATTCCGCAGATTGCGCCGCCATTGTTGTACGGCGGGCGCGAAAGTCATCCAGCCGAGAAGCACAATCAGACCGGTCGCAATAGTCATTGCAGCCGCCCACACTAACGTCGTCTGGGAGCCACTGGCTTGCGCCAGGGTGGTGAGAAGTTGCTGCAGCAGCCAGATGTTCAAGGCCACGATCATGGCCGCGCTCATCCAGGACAGGATTCGCAGCCAGGGCCTGTTCGCAAACGGTCCCATGCGCCCGCGATCGTTGGTGAAGTGAATCAGCGGAACGATGGCGAAAGGGAGCTGCGCACTGAGCACGATCTGTGTCAGCATGATTAGTTTCGTCGCCCCGGCCCCACCCGCCGACCACACGATTAAGGCCGCGGGAATCACGGCGAGCGACCGTGTGACCAAGCGCCGCAGCCAGGGGCGTACGCGGATATTGAGGAAGCCTTCCATCACGATCTGACCGGCGAGCGTGCCGGTGATGGTCGAAGACTGTCCCGAACAGAGGAGCGCCACTCCGAACAGAACACTGGCGGCGGTCGCGCCGAGGAGCGGAGAGAGCAACTGGTAAGCCTGGTCCAGATCGTCAACGGGCTTACCGGCGCGGAAGAAAACGGCGGCGGCCAGAATGAGAATCGCCGCGTTCACGAACATCGCGCCGTTCAAGGCGATGGTCGAATCGATCAGATTGAACTGGCAGGCTTTGCGCAACTCGCGTTCGGATTTTCCAATGCGGCGGGTTTGCACCAGAGAAGAGTGCAGAAACAGGTTGTGCGGCATCACCGTGGCGCCCAGGATGCCCACCGCCAGGTACACATCTTTGGAGCCGAGCCGGGGGAGCAGGCCTGCGAACAGGGGCACAAACTCAGGTTTTGCCCAAAACATCTCAATGACGAAGCAGGCGGCGATCACGGCAATAAGAGAAATCACGATTGCCTCGATCACCCGGATGCCGAAGCGCTGGAGCCAAAGCAGGAGCAGGGTATCGAACGCAGTGATGAGGACGCCGAAGATCAGCGGAAGGTGGAACAGGAGTTGGATTGCAATGGCGGCGCCCAGCACTTCCGCCAGATCGCACGCGATGATGGCGATCTCGCAAAGAATCCAAAGCACCGTGGAAACGAATTTGGGGTAGCTCTCGCGGCAGGCCTGCGCCAGATCCTGTCCGGTGACGATGCCTAATCTCGCGCTGAGCGTTTGCAGAAGAATGGCAAAGGCGTTCGAGACTACCAGGACCCAGAGGAGTCGGTATCCGAGAGTCGCCCCGGCGCCCAGGTCCGTGGTCCAGTTGCCCGGGTCCATGTAGCCGACGCTGATCAGATACGCGGGACCTGAAAAAGCAAACAGACGGCGCCAGAGACCTTGGCGGCCGGTGGTCACCTCGCCCTTATTGTCGAGAGCGTACGCCGGGTTCTCTGCGGCATTCCTGGAAAACAGGGGTCAGCCTCCGATGAATCGCGATGCGGATTTGAGAAGCACTGTACCGGAATGAGAAATCATTCCGAAAAGGCGGGGTGGGGAGATCACTCCGCCGCGGGCGGGTCTGGGGGCTTCGGGGCCAGTTTGACCATGCTTGCGGCCATTTTGCCGGTGCGATCCATACCGAGCTCAAAGGCCACGCGCGTCCCTGGAGTCAGGTCGGTAGCTTGCGCATCGACGACGCGGGAAATATGGAAGAACACATCGCGGCCGCCGCCCTCGGGACGCAAAAATCCAAATCCCTTTTCCTCGAAATACGTGATAATCGCACCGATCTGCTCGGCCGTCACCTCGGCGGTTTCCCCATTGCCGGAGGACGCCTGCTGCGGACGGGACGTTTTATCGCCGACGCCTTGTTTGATGAGTGCTAAGTCTTCTTCGGTAAGTTCGGCGGAAGGCCGGACCGGTTCGGTGGGAATTTTGAGGTCCGGATTTTTCTTCCGGGCCTCTTCGAACATGCGCCTCTGTAAAGCGTTCAAAAAGAGTTCCTCAACTCGTTACTGCGCGGCGGCTGCGGGAACTACTTTGGGCTTGCGGGCACGCGTCGCGCGCTTCTCTACGGGCGGCGTCCGGTCGCTCTTTTTCAGAGATCCCATCGCCATGGAAGTTACAAACTTCTTGGTCCCGTGATCGTCAAATTTGATTTCGATACGGTCATCCGTGTGCGATTCTACCGTTCCGAAGCCAAACTTTGCATGCTCAATCTGCGAGCCTTTCGAATAATTTGCCATAAATGGTCGGTTTACCTCACGTATACAAGCCGCTGTGAAAAATCGCAGCTGACAAGCTGGTGCGCCTGAGATGCACTCGAGTGAATAGGTTTAGTATAACACAAAACGTTATCCCTGATTTCCGATGACCGCCTGGGCGGCAGCCACCCCGCTACGCGCGCAATCCGGCATGCCGATTGCGCCCAGCAGCCCGCCCGCTACCGCGATCGAAGCAGGCAGCGACGCGGCTAAGTCCTCGAGCAGCCTCGGATGCCCCACTTCGAATTGCGGAAGCGAATCCGGCCAACGGTACACCCGCGAGAACAACGGCGAAGCATCGATCGAAGCGATCCGTTTCAAGTCGGCCAACAGCTCCGGGATTCGAGCTTCCCCGTGATCGCCGGCGACGAAACAACGGACCACCAGGGTATTCGGCGGCGCCCGAAATTCAAATTTGTTCGTAACCCAAGTGGCGGCAAGGATCGTCTGGCGTTCCTTCCGGGGCACCAGGAATCCAAAACCCCGGGGCGTGATGCGCAACGCATCCCGGTGGAACGCAAAGGCGTAAATGGTTGCGGAGGAATGGGGGATCCGGCCTAAGATCTGCCCGGCGGAGGTTCCCGCGAGCAGCGCCGACGACGGCACGGCGCCGCAGGCCAGGATGACATGGGCGGCGTTTAACCACTCGCCTCCTGCCCGCACACGGCCCGGCTCGAGCGCATCGGCCTTGGCGCGTACCCAACGGACCTGGCCATCGAGCTTTTGAATCAAGGCCGCGGGCAGTTGCCCCAGCCCTTCTTTCATCGATTCGAAGATGGGCCCGCGAACGGGCGGTTCGCGCCGCGCACCGCGGATAATGCTGCCGGCCGTGCGCTCGTATTCCACCAGCTTGGGGAAGACGCTCTGGACACTAAGCGATTCGGGGCTGCCGCCGTAGATGCCGCCCAGCAGGGGTTCGGCAAGGTATTCCAGGGCATCGTCGCCGAAGCGGTCGCGAACGAATTCCGCCACACTGCGGTCGGGCAGGGAAGCCGGCTTCCGGCGAAGCTCCCGCAGCATGCGAAGCTTGGTTGGCCATCCCAAGAAGCCGGGTGCCGAGGATCGGCCGCCATAGCGTGGGCGCGATCAGACGCATGCCGGCCGGGTACGGGATTAGTTGCCCGCGACGCAGAATAAACGTTCCTTTCTGGGCCTCATTGCACGGAAGAACCTCGTCCGCCAGGCCTACTTCCCCGGCCAGCTCGCGCAAGGTGGATTTGGCTCGAATCCAGCTATCGGCGCCGCATTCGACCGTACACCCATCGATTGTTTCCGTGCGCAAAAGGCCGCCTATCGGACCCGGTTCGATCAGGGTCACGTCGCGGCCCGCGCGCGCGAGTGTCCAGGCTGCGCTGAGGCCGGTGATGCCACCGCCCACGATAACGGTGGACAAGCTAGGGCCGGAAGTCGCGAACCATCTGCACCACCGCTTTCACGTTCTCCACCGGGGTCTCGGGAAGAATCCCGTGTCCCAGGTTGAAGATATGGCCCGGTCGATTTCCGGTTCGCCGCAAGAGGTCCTGCACCCGCTGGCGCAGTTCCGGCAGCGGGGCGAACAGAACCACGGGATCGAGATTGCCCTGGATGGCGGAGCGGTAGCTGATGTCCATCCACGCCTGGTCGATGTTGATGCGCCAGTCGCAGCCCAGCACGTCGCCGCCGGCCGCATGCAGTTCCCGGAAAAAGCCGGACGCGCCCGTTCCGAAGTGGATCACGGGCACGCCGCCCGAGCGGATGCGCTCAATGAGCGCGCGCGAGTAGGGAGCCGCGTAGCGCACATAATCATCTGAGCCCAGAGCACCCACCCAGCTGTCAAAGACCTGAATGGCCTTGGCGCCGGCAGCCACCTGGCTGATGGCAAAGGGAGCCAGGACATCCACAATCTTGCCGAGCAGCCGCCGCCACAGGGTCTCGTCGGAATACATCAGCTTCTTGGTACGGATGAAGTTGCGCGAAGGGCCGCCTTCGATCATGTAGCTCGCCATCGTGAAGGGCGCCCCGCAGAAGCCGATGGTGGGGATACGGCCGCCCAGCGCGCGGGTGACCATCTGAATGGCCTCGCCGACGTAGCCCAGATCATCGACGCTATCGGTCGAAAGGGAGTCGATGTCGTCGGACGTGCGTACCGGATTGTCGATCATGGGCCCTTCACCCTGGGCGTAGCGCAAGCGCAATCCCATGGGCTCCACCGGCAGCAGAAGATCGGCGAAAATGATGGCGGCGTCCACATCCAGCACTTCGATGGGCTGCAACGTGACCGCTGCCGCCAGATCGGGCCGTTTACAGATCTCGAGAATGCCGTGATGCGCGCGAATTTCCCGGTACTGCTTCATGTAGCGGCCGGCCTGCCGCATGAACCAGACCGGACGAACGTCCGTCGGCCGGCGCCGGCAGGCATCGAGAAAACGGTTATTTATTGCAGCCACGCGCAGTCCTTGGCGGTGGAATCGTTGCTAGGTAGGTTCGTTTTGTCCTCACAAAAGTAGGCGCGCACAAAGGCGGGCTTATGTTTCGCGGCCCACTCCCGGCCGTTGATGAACAGCGGCTTGGTCCACGCCTCGCTGTCTATGGTGCGCGGCGTAATGACGGAAACCGAGAGCATGCCCTTGGCGGGATAACCCGTTCGCGGATCCATGATGTGGCTATAGACACGCCCATCGGCTTTGAAAAACTTCTCGTAGCTGCCCGAAGTCGACATAGATTGATCTTTCAGCACCACTTCCGTCACTGCCTGGGAAAGATCGCGCGGATTCTTGATCTCGACATGCCAGCCGTCCTGTTGCGGCGGCGCTCCCAGCGCGTAAATGCTACTGCCCGATGCCGAAACGAGCGCCGTCTCAATGCCGTCTTTTTTCAGAACATCCACCATCCGATCCACAGCGTAGCCTTTACCGATCCCGCCTGGGTCCATTTCAATCCCCTTTTTTCGGAACCGCACGGTCTGGGAGGCGGGATCGAGCAGAATGTTCTGCCAGCCAATAATCTTGCGAGCGGCTTCCACTTCGCTCGCGCGCGGCAGATGTCCCGTGCCTTTGTAGAAGCCCCAAACGCGCATCAGCGGGCCGACGGTAATGTCGAAAGCGCCTTCGCTGGCCGCGCTGTAACCCAGACAGTCGCTGAGCAGGACGAACAGATCCCGGGGAACGTGTACGGGGCGGTCGGCGGCCGAGCGGTTGACTTCGCTCCAGGGGCTATCCGGCTTATAGTTCGAAAGCAGTTGGTCCAGGCGCCGCACCTCATCGAACGCCTCGGCAGCGGCCTTCTCCATCACGCCCTGATCTTCGCCATAGAGGGCAATCGAATAGACCGAACCCATCGCTTCCGCCGATTGCTCCAGGCGAAGCAGTTCGCCGGCGCGCACAGGCGTCGCGCTCCAGGCGACCAGGGCCAGGAAGCAGAGCGGAGCAATAGCTCGCGAGGCAAGGCGCAGGAAGCAGGACTTGGAAGCAGGACAGCTATTCAAGCCGGGCACGACTCTTTCCGGCGCGCTTCAGAAGGATCTCAATACGCGCGTCCGCATCGGGAAACTTATCGGCCTCGAAGTGCAGTTCGGGGACGTGACGCAGGTCCAAACGCGCGGCCAGTTCGTGACGCAGGAAACCGGCGGCGTTCCCGAACGCGGCGAGCGCGCGCTTCCGCTCCGGCGCATCCCCTTTCAAAACGAGGCGAACGTAGGCATGCCGGCCGTCCGGCGATACCTCGACATGTGAGATTTCCGCGCTGCGAATGCGGGGATCATCCATCTCGAAGCCGGTGAGCTGCAGCAATTCCTCGCGGATTGCTTCCGAAACGCGCGCTGTTCGCCTCTCGTCCATTTACGCCGTCACCACAGTTCTAAATCCGTTCTGACTAGATCCGCGCCCAGCATAGACGCGCACTCGTCTTCCACCGCGCGCAGCGTCTTTTCACAAAAGCTGCGATCGGCCGAAACTGCGGCCGCCGCGATCACCGACCACTGCCAGGTGTCCATTCCATCGATCTCCGCTACCGACACGTTAAATTTGCCGCGGAGCCGGTCTTTCAGACTCTTTACCACCTGCCGCTTGTCCTTCAACGAATGCGAGCCTTCCACGTGCAGCTCCAGCGTCAGAACACCCACCGTCGCCGTCATGCGTTACTGAATAGCGCTCCCCAGCACGGCCGCGATCCTCTCGGTCACGAAGGCTTCCAAAACGTCGCCCTGTTGCACGTCCGAGAAGTTGTCGATCGTGATGCCGCACTCCATCCCCATACGAACCTCGCTGACGTCATCTTTGAAGCGCCGCAGGGAGCCAACCTTGCCGGTATGCACGGCGACTTTCTCGCGGACGACACGCAGCATGCAATCGCGGGTAATATTGCCTTCGACGATCAGGCAGCCCGCTACCATACCGACTTTGGAGACGCGGAACGTGTCGCGCACCTCGGCCCGGCCGCGCGGGATTTCGCGGTAAACCGGTTCCAAAAGGCCGGTCATGGCCTTCTTGATCTCATCGGTCAGGTTATAGATGATCGTGTGCAGCCGGATGTCGACCTTCTCGTGTTCCGCGGTCGATTCGGCCTTGCGGTCGGGCTTGACGTTGAAGCCGATCACGATTCCGTTCGAAGCGCTCGCGAGCAGTACGTCGCCCTCGTTGATCGCGCCGACTCCGGAGCGCAGGACATTGATCCGCACCTTTTCCGTAGACAGCGCCTGCAGCGTGTCACGCAGCACTTCGGCCGAACCGGCAACGTCGGCCTTCAGAATGATCGGCAGTTCTTTGCTCTCGCCGGCCGCCATCTGTTTCTGGAACTGCTCGAGGGTGATGCGCTTGTTCTTGGCGCGCGCCTCTTCCCGCGTTTTCTCTTCGCGGTACATCACAATCTGCTTGGCCTTCGCGGTATCGGTGACGACCTGGAATTCATCGCCCGCATCGGGCAGCGACTGCAGTCCCAGCACTTCCACGGGCATGGATGGGCCCGCTTCCCGAATCTGCTCGCCGCGATCGTTGAGCATAGCGCGCACCTTGCCGAAAACCTCGCCGCAGATAAAGAAGTCTCCGACCCGCAGCGTGCCGTTGCGAACGAGGACAGTGGCGACCGGGCCGCGTCCGCGGTCGAGCTGCGACTCGATGACCGAGCCCATAGCGGGGCGCGCCGGATTGGCCTTCAGATCCTGAATTTCCGAGACCAGCAGGATCATTTCCAGCAGGCTGTCGAGACCGGCTCGCGTCCGCGCGGAAACCGGAACCATGACCACATCGCCGCCCCAATCTTCAGCGAGAAGCCCGCGATCGGAAAGTTGTTGCTTGATGCGATCGGGCTGGGCGTCCGGCTTGTCGATCTTGTTGATCGCGACCAGGATGGGAACTTTCGCGGCGCGCGCGTGGTCGATTGCTTCGAGCGTCTGCGGCATGACGCCGTCATCGGCCGCTACGACCAGCACCACAACGTCGGTGACTTTGGCTCCGCGCGACCGCATGCGCGTGAAGGCTTCGTGACCGGGGGTGTCAATAAAGACGATCTTTTGACCGTTCTTCTCGATAAAGTAGGCGCCGATA
Organism: Bryobacterales bacterium; assembly: GCA_963814235.1. Classification (GTDB taxonomy): domain Bacteria; phylum Acidobacteriota; class Terriglobia; order Bryobacterales; family Bryobacteraceae; genus Bog-113. Next base: position 64,612 of record CAWFCA010000009.1, read on the forward strand.
TGCTGCGTGATGCCGCCGGCTTCGCGATCGGCCACATGGGTCGCCCGAATGGCGTCGAGCAGGCTCGTTTTGCCATGGTCGACATGCCCCATGATGGTGACCACAGGCGGACGGCGAAAGAGATCCTTGGCTTCTTCGGCGATCTCGATGTCGAACATCGCCTCTTCTTCGAAGGTGATGGTGGAAGTGGAAGCGCCGAATTCGCGCGCGATGTCGGTGGCAAGCTGGCCGTCGAGGGTCTGGTTGATGGTGGCGAAGATGCCGCGGTCGAGAAGCTTCTTGATCACCAGGTTGGCTTTCACGTCGAGCTTCTCGGAAAGCTCCTTGACGGTGACACCTTCGGAGATGGTGATGTCACGATTGATGGGAGGCGGACCCTGCTCGCGCTCGCGGCGCATGGGGCGCAGCGACTTCTCCTGCTCCTCGCGCTCGCGGTGATTTTGCGGGCGGCCGGTGCCGCGGCTCTGCGGGCGACGGGCCTGATCGGGCGTGGGTGCGGGCACCAAACCGACGGCGCCCAACGGACCCCGCGGAGAAGTCGGGTGCATGGGACGCGGACCGCCGGGCCGGGTTCCCGGAGCGCCAGTGCGCGCGTAAACATTCTGACCGGGGCGGGCCGGCGCGCCAGGACGATTCTGGCTCGGGAAGATCGGACGGCCAGGCTGCGCCGACTGGGGAGGACGCTGCGGAATGCCCGGACGCGGCTGGGCGGGTCCCGGGGCGCCCGGGGTTAACGCGCGCTGTTGTTCGGTTAACTTGCGGACGAGATCGGGGCGGGGAGGAACCGTAGGTCGTGGCGCGGGCTGCCCGGCAAGCGGGCGCGCGCCCTGCTGGCCCGCAGCTTGGGGACCGGGAGCTTGCTGGCCTGCGGGATATGGCGGCCGCGGCGCAATCGGAGCGCCCGGCGTCACTCCCGGATGGGCGGCGGCGTAGGAACCAGGGCGAGGGCCGGCGCTTTGCGGACGCAGCGGCTGACCGGATTGGGGGCGCGGTCCGGAGGGCGGCATCGGTCGCGGCGCACCGGGACCCATGGGACGGGGCGGCGTCGAAAGGGATGGAGGCAACGGTGCGCGCGGACCTGAGAGCACCTGACCCGGCCGTGTCGTGGGTGCCGTAGGAATCGGTCGGGCTGGCGGGGGCGCGGGTCGGCCGGGTGTTACTGGCGGAGCGGCCTTGTGCGCGACCGGCTGCGGCGAACTCTGTACAGACGGTGGCGCTGAAGCATTTGCGGGAGCCGGCGTCGCAGCTGTCGGCCGTTCATCTACGGGCATCGCGGGCGTTGCGGGCGGAGGTACAGGAGTCGATGCCGCTACGGTGACCGCCGGGCTGGGCGGCGGGGCGGACGCAGCCGGTGCCGGAGGCGGTGGCGGCGGAGAAAAACGCGCCTCGTGCGTCACCGGCGACTGCTGCTGGCCGAGAGCTTGCGGCCGCGGCTGACCGATTACAGGGGGACGAATCGGAGGCCGTAAGCTCATGCGCGGGACCGGACGCTCTTCTTCAACGGGAACTTCCACGGGCGCCGCTCCGGGCAGCTCGCTTGCCGCTCGGTGGGAGGGAGCCGGCTCGGTTGAAACAGGCCGTTCTTCAACGGCGGTTGCAGAGGACGTGTGTTCCACCATGCGTGCTTCGTTTACTTCCTCGTGAGTCGCGCGTGGCGTGGTGCCGTTCGTGTGAGGCTGGTTACTGCTTTCAGTAGAACCCCCGCCGACAAAGAAGTCCCGGAGCTTTTCCGCAACATCCTCATCCACTGAGCTGGAATGGGTCTTCTTCTCGGTTACGCCTAGGTCCGGCAGCTTGTCGAGAATCAGATTGGCCTTGATTTCGAGATCCCTTGCCAGCTCATTGATACGAATCTTCTTCATAGAAAGACGGTAATTACGATCGAGGGTTCGTAGCCTGGCTGGTTGGTCCGCTTACATCACCCTCTGCTCCTTGTAGCCCTACTTCGCCGGTACCATCCATCTTAACAAAGTCTTGATCTTCACCCGGGTCCCCGGGGGCCGGCGAGAATGCCTCGTCGACCACATGATCCGCATGGGAACCGACGTCGGCCGCATCCGGTTCCGCTTCCGAACCCGACACATCGCCGGGTTCGCCGCCGTCGAGGCTCGTCTCTTCCGGGCTGTCCAAAGGCGCGCCCGCTTCGATTGCAGCCAGTTCCTCGTCGGTGGGGCCGTCCGCGGGCGCGGCGGTTTCGTCCGCCGCAGCCGCTCCCGTGTCGTCCTCGCCATACTGGCCGTAGTAGCCATTTACCGCGGTCTGGATCAGTTCGATGGTCTCCGCGTCGATTCCCGGAATTTCTTCGAGCTGCTCCGGCGTCATATCGCCCAGCTTTTCCACCGTACCGACGCCGCCGCCCGCCAGCTTATCGGCAATGTGTTCCGGCAACCCGTATTCGATCAGGATCGAGAGCGGGGCGCCTTGCGCCAGCGCTTCCATCTGCGACTCCACTTCCTGCCGCTTCTCCTCTTCGCTCTTGATGTCGATTTTCCAGCCGAGGAGTTTGGCCGCTAGACGGACATTCTGTCCTTTCTTTCCGATGGCCAGCGACAGCTGCGAATCGTCCACGATCACTTCCATGTGCTTGCCGAGCGCGTCGATCACCGTGACCCGGCTTATTTTCGCGGGGCTTAAGGCGTGTGTGGCGAAACTGACCGGGTCTTCCGACCATTCGATGATGTCGATCTTTTCGCCGCGCAGCTCGCGAATGATCGACTGCACGCGCATCCCTTTCATCCCCACGCAGGCGCCCACGCAATCCACGTCGCGATCCCGGCTCCAGACCGCGATCTTGGTGCGCTCTCCAGCCTCGCGCGCGCACCCCTTGATCAAGACGGTGTTGTCGTAAATCTCCGGCACTTCCTGCTCGAACAGACGTTTCACCAGTTCCGGATCCGCGCGCGATACCAGGACCCCAGGGCCCTTGCTCGACTTGTCGACCAGCTTGATGACGCAGCGGACGCGATCCCCGACGCTGTGATTTTCCAGGCGCGACTGCTCTTTCTTGGGTAGCCGGGCTTCGGTCTTTCCGAGATCGGCCACCAGGTCCGGCCCCTCGATGCGTTTGATAACACAATTCACGAGCTCACCGGCCCGCCCCGAGTATTCCTGATAAATCGTGTCGCGCTCGGCCTCCCGGACTTTCTGAAAGATCACCTGTTTGGCCGTTTGTGCGGCAATCCGGCCCAGGCCTTCGGTGGGCTTGGCAATCCGGATCTCGGAGCCGATCTCGGCCGCTTTATCGATCCGCTCCGCCTCACCGAGCGTCATCTCCTTAACCGGATCTTCCACCTGCTCGACTACTTTCTTGATCGCAAAAATGCGGATCGCTCCGGTGCGTTCTTCCAGCTCCGCGATGAGGTCTTCCGTGCTTCGGAAATGCTTGCGCGCGGCAATCAGCAGCGCATCCTTGACCGCATCCAACACGATCTGGGTATCGATGCCTTTTTCTTTGCTCAGCAATTCAATGGACGAATAGATGTTTTCCAAGAGAATCCTCTTCCTGTCCGGCTCCGAAGAAGCCGGTTACCACTCAAATTTCAAATTCGCGCGGTCGATGGTATCGAACGGGATCTGGATGCGCTCGCCCGCGGCCGTTTCGACCAGCACACTGGTCTCGGCCGTTCCCGCCAGCACGCCCTCGATCAGGCGGTTCTTCCGATCGTTCCCCTCCGGCTCGCGTACCACCACCCGAACCTTCTGGCCCTGAAACCGCTCGAAGTCGCGCGGCTTTTTGAGCTTGCGCTCCACGCCCGGCGAACTCACCTCCAGAACGTAGGCGTCCGGCAGGGTGTTTTCCGAATCCAGAAGATCGCCCACTTTTCGCGAGACCATCTCGCAATCGGCATGGGTCACGCCGTCGGCTTTGTCGATAAAAACCCGCAAGAGCTGGTTGCGTCCGGATCCTTTCAGCTCCACCTCGACGATTTCAATCCCCTCGGACTGGCCCACGCGCTCACAAACTTCTTCGACGCGCGCGACCGTGGCTTGGCGTGACATCCAAAAAACCTCGAAACCAATAAAAAAGTGGGCTTTCGCCCACCGACTTTGACCGCCAACTTCAGCTATCAGTGTAGCGCTTTCGACATAAATTGCAAGCGCGATTCTCTTGCAGCGCGCGACGCGACCGTGCGGGTCTTCCGCATCCGTGGGCGTCAGCCCGGGATTTGGGAGCCCTGCAGCGCGACGTACGTTTGATAGCTTTCGCCCTGGATGGAGGCGAAGGGGCGCAGAGTCAACGGACCAGCTACCGTTTGCATCAGCCAATCGTTCCCACTGCCTTTCTTGATCCGGGGAGACTCGACATCGGCCCTTGCAAGGCGCGGCTGTTCGCCGCTGATCGCGAACAACACCTGAGGACCGCGCAGGATGGCCACCTGGTTGGGGTTTTGCGCGTCCACCGCTTCGAAGCGCACCGTCTGATCGATTTCGAGTTCGATCCGGTCTCCCGGCTTCCAGGTCCGATGGATCGCGAAGAAGCCGCCCGGTTTCAACTGTCCCTCGGCCACGCGGCCATTCACCGCGGCGCGCGTCCCTTTTCCGGCCCACGCGGGAATGCGCAAGTACACGGTAAATGCTGTGGGGGCGGCGGTATCAAGCTTGAGCGTCACCGAACTTGCATCCGGATAACTCGTTTCCTGCAGCAGGCTACATCGGGTGGAATCCTGCGTCCACGTCAGGCGCGAGGGATGGTAAAGATTGACGTAAACGCCGTCTCCACTCCGCAGGTACGAGTTGATGCCATAGTCGGACGCGGCCTGCGGAAGCGTTCCCGAACAGCAGGGCCATTTGTCGTCCAGATCCCAGGCGTAGCGCGCGCCGGGAATGACGCGTTGGTACGTCTTGAATCCCGCGCGGTGGTAGTCGGAGTAGTAGAAGCTCGAGCCATCCTCAAGAATGGGTTTTGCCCCTAAGAGCGCGTTATAGATCACCCGTTCCATGCTGTCCCCGTAGCGCGCGTCGCGCGTGACTCGCAGCAGGTAGCGCATCACCTTTAAATGCGCGTAGCTTCCGCACGGTGTTTCAAAGCTGCGATGCGTGCTTTCGAGGCTGGCCCCCAGTTCTCCTTTTCCTGGAGTCACGAACGATTCATTAGGCCCCCATCCGCCGGTGGCGTAGCTCTGGTCTTTCCAGATCATGTCGACCGCATTGGTCACCGCGCGCAGGTACTTCGGGTCCCCCAGCTGCAGATAACCCTGCATCCCGGAGTTGAGGGCGTTCATGTGGCTGTAAGCATGCAGGCCGGGAAGAACGTCCTGGCCTTCCGCGAGGGGATCGAGAAAGCCGTCGTTGGGAAGGTAATTCCGCGCCATGTCGTGATAGCGCGCTTCGCCGGTGATCCGGGAAGCCAGGAATAAGTTCTCGGCCAGAGTGTAGGTTTCGTCCCAGAGATAGGTCTCGTCTTTGTGCGGACGCTTTTCCTTTTCCTCCGCCGTGAGCGATTTCTCGGGCATGTGCGGCACCGCGGCGCGGGTGGTGGCAGCCAAGACATTCAGGGCCGAAGCGTCATGGGCCAGCGCGTGGGCGTCGATGAGCGCGCAGACGAGCTTGTCGTAGGTATAAGCGGGGTAGCGCAGATCGACGAAGAAGGTTCCCGCCGGGTCCAGCGTCGCCGCATAGCCACGGACCAAACGCTGCACTTTGTCGCTCGTGGCTTGCGATCCGGTCACGGCCGCAAACCGGGCGAGCGCGGATACATATTGTCCGAAATGAGCTCCTGGACAGAAGTCGTCATACCATCCGCCCATCTGCGGCCCGGGCGCCGGCATTCCGGTCCGCTGGCGGTAGATCTTCAGCATGCGATCTTCGTTCAAGCCCAGAAAGAAGCGGTGATTCTGATCGAATTGGCGTTTGAACGGACTGTCGAGCAGTTCGACTTGCGAGTAGTCGACTAACGCCAAGAGAGGCGGGGATGGCTTTTGGGCGAGCACCGTAGCTGCCGGCAGGCTCGCCGCCAGTTTCAGGATCTTGCGGCGGGAAAGGGGATTCAACGAAGACCTCCTGGGTGCGGCTCCACTTTATCTCAGCGCTCGCCGCGTCATTAAGAGCGTACCTCTAGAAGCGCACCTTAAGCCGCACGCTGAAACTCCGGGGCGGCGAGATCGCATTCCCGGAGAACAGACCCGCGAAGTCCATGACATTGAGCCGGTTCGTGAGATTCTCTCCGTCGGCCTGCAGTTGCACATTCCACTTTTCGTTCTTAACTAGATCCGCGCCCAATGAGGCATTGATGGCCATAGAGGGACGTACCCGACCGTGGGCAAAGTTGACGCGATCGACCACGCGCGCGCCATATTGCTCGAGAGCATCGGCAAAGCTGCCGCTGAATTGAACCGGCAGCCCGCTTCCATAGTCGGTCCCCGCCGCCAGCCAAACGCGGCTGGTGACCTCATACTGGGCGCGTCCCCGAACGGTGTTGCGCTGATCCTGGGTTGCCCAGAACCGCCCGACGCCGTCCAACGAATTTGCGACGTTCTGGCCCAGGAAAAGTCCGCCGCTCACCGGGAAGTAGGCCGACTCGACAATATACGAATAGCTCAGAAATCCGCTGGCGCGTCCCCAGCGAGGAACCTCCAGCTTGGCTTCCGCCCCGTAAAGACGCCCTTTGCTGAACGCCAGGGGAAAGCTGACGCCCGTGTTGAGTAGTTGATCGTCGTCCAGGTAATTGTTCATTCGCCGGCTGAAGAGGTTGCCGTCCAGCCGCACGCGGCCCCGGAATCCCTTGGTAAACCCGGCTTCGTAGAAGTTCCCGAGCGACGGCGCGACCGGCAGCCGCAGGAAGTTGGGGTTCAGCGACGTCACTTGGACCGAACTCGAAAGCAGGATGTTCTCTGAGGATGGCGTCTGAAACACGCGATCGTATGAGGCGTGCAGGAGCAACTCCGGTTTGCGGAAATACCGCGCAACTCCCAACCGGGGGCTCCACGCGCTCCGATGCACCAGTAATTGATAGCGATCCCATCGCAGCCCCGCGCTGACGTTCCACTTGCCGAGTTGCAACTGGTCTTGCGCGAACGCCGATTGCTCCAGATCCCATTTCTGGCTCTGAAAATGAAAAGCCGCGGGCGTGCCCGGATCGAACGCACTGAAATCGGTGATCACGTCGCTGAACGTCTCGTGGATATGGGTGGCATCGGATTCGAAACCGGCTTTCCATTCCTGGCGCCCGCGGTGCGCGGAGACAGTACCTTTCCCGTAACCCTCGCGGAAGCCGCGGTTCTGCGACGGGACAACCGGTGTCGAAAGGCTGTTGGCCCAAAGCTCCTGGGAGTTGTCTCTCACCATTGCCCGGAAATCGGCCAGCACGTCCGGAGAGAAAATATGCTGATAACTGGCAATCCCGATCGTCTCGGAGTTCGCCCGGTCCTGCCGCTGGCCAGCCGCATACTGTATCTGTTCATCGGGAATCTCAAAACGCGCGCTACCATGGCGCGCCAGCACGCTGATCCGGTCTTTAACGGAGAGGTCGCGCTCGTATCGCAATGAGTAGTCTTCCGTGGTCCCCGCATTAGTAAGATTCTGCTCGACCGGCGGATTCAGATAACGATCAGTACGCGCGCCATCCAAAGTCGCGGTGAACGTATTTTTGCTGTCGTGCATCTGGGCGAGGACGTAACCACTCGCTGTGGAAAAGCTTCCCCCGGAGCCGACGACCGTCCCGTGAAAGCCCGGGCGCGAATCTTTGGCCGTATTGATTTCCACGACGCCGCCTAGCTTGCGGCCGTACTCGGCGGGAAACCCCGCTGTGTAGATGCTCAGACTCTGGATGTCTTCGTCTTGGATGGCTGTGCCGAAGCTTGGCGAGCGATTATCCGTCAGCGGCACGCCGTCGAGCACAAATTGGGTGCCATACTCCGAACCGCGCGGGTGAAGAACGGCGTTTCCCTCGAAGAGCCATCCGGGTTGAGAATTCACCAGATCGACCACCGAACGTCCGGGCAGGGAGGAGGCCGCCCGATCCAGGATCTCCGAGCCGATACGATTCACCGAACCGGCCTGAGACGGATCGATCAGTGTCGGGTCGCCTGTCACCGTCACAGAGGTTTGCAACGAGGCAACCTCAAGCACTACTTTCACTTTTTGCGGTAAGGCGGAGTGAATGTTCAGAAGCGTGGAGTAGCGGGAGAACCCGGGGTGCGTGACCGTCAGAGAGTAAAGTCCAAATGGGAGGCGCCTTGCGGTGACTTCTCCGTTAGCATCCGCTACCGTGCGAGTCCTATAGTGGGTCGCATTGCTAGCCAGATTGACCGTAGCCGGCACCGCCAGACCCTCCCGGTCAGCTACGCCAAGCCGCAACTCGCCTTGATTACTTTGTGCTAAGAGGGAAGGGCAAAGAACAGCTAGGATCAGCCAAAAAGGCGCCCAATGGCTCACTGAGCGATTTAAATCCCCGGACACTTACCGATGGTACGATGCTGGGCGGGGCACGCGAGCCGCGGGATCGCCGCTCGCGTGTTCACCGTGCTCAGGTCGTTCACCGCCGTTGCGAATCGGCGATGTTCTTGAGTGCGAATACAGCTGCTCCCGCGCCCAGCGCTTTGATGAGCGTGGGATGCTGCGCATAAAAGTCGCCGGCTTGCTGGACAACGGACGGATTTTGCTGCTGCGCGTGGTTGGCGATCCGTTCCACGTCTGCAGGGGAAATCTGCTGAGCTGCTTGGGGTGAAACCTGTCCGCCTCCTACCAATCCCCCCAACCCTGAGCTGAGAAGGCCGCCCAAGGCACCCAGCCCGCCCGCGCCCAGCGAGGGAAGAAGCTGGTTGAGGATACCCGCCTGCTGTTGCGGGTTCGACTGCTGAAAAATGCTCGAGATGTTCTGGCCGAAGGTCCCGGTCTGCGGAGACTGGAATACCTGGGTGAGTACGTTGGAAAGTTCCCCGGGTGAAGCCTGCCGCGCAACCTGGTCTAAATGTTCCGTAGCCTGCTGCGGATTCGCAGGAGTATTGCCGCCAGCATATTGCTGGAGCATGCCGCCGAGTTGATCGAACAGACTCATCGCTACGCCGGAATCACCAGGTTCATGCCGGTGCGAATATGATCGGGGCTGTCCATCTTGTCTTTGTTAGCCTCGTAGATCTTGTTATATTCGCTAGCCTTCCCGTAAAACTGCTGTGAGATCTTGGAGAGTGTGTCGCCTGCCTGGACGGTATAACTCTGCCCACCGGAGGTGGATCCCACCGATTGCGCCTGGGCCGGAGCTTGCAGCGCCGAGTTGACAGAGATATCCGCCGTGAGATCGCTATAGTTGCTGTCGATCTGCTTGATTTGGCTCCAGATCTTATTCTTCAGTTCGTCATTTGCGACTTCAGCTTTGATGTAAAGCTTGTCGCCGCTCATGTTTACGTTTTCGAGGTGACCATTCACCTGCTGAATGACACCGAGTACGCCTTGGTACTTCGCTTTGAGTTGATCGAGTGATTGAGCCATACTCCGGAAGTCAGCACGTAAATGGCCCAAATGGGAGCTAACGGGCTTTGATCAGAGAGAGAAATTCGTCGCGCGTTTGTTTCTGATCGCGGAACACGCCAAGCATCGCGCTGGTCACCGTTCCCGAATGCTGCTTTTCCACACCACGCATCATCATGCAGAAGTGTTGCGCCTCACAGACGATCCCCACGCCCTGCGGATCGCAGGCTCGACTGCAGGCATTGAGCAATCTGCTGCGTCAGCCTTTCCTGAATCTGTAACCTTCGCGCAAAAGCGTCCACGATACGCGGGATCTTGCTCAGGCCGATGACCTTCTTGTCCGGAATGTAACCGACGTGCAGCTTTCCGAAAAACGGGAGCATATGGTGCTCGCACATGCTGAAAAACTCGATGTCCTTGACTACGACCATCTCGTCATAATCGACCGCATACAGGGCATTATTGACGAGCTGCTCAATATCTTGCGTATACCCGCTGGTCAGAAAACGCAGGGCCTTATCGACGCGCTCCGGCGTCTGCAGGAGGCCCTCCCGCTTCGGGTCTTCACCCAGACTCGCCAGGATCTCCTCAATATGAGGGGCGATCGCGGAATCTGTTTTACCTCGCTGCGGCATCTTCACGAGAATCTTGTTTTTGTTCATCGGGTGTCGACCTCAATGATGTTCCGGCTGGTTTCGAAGATGCGAATTCGCCGGAGGCGCAGCGCCCCGGACGGAAATGCCGCCGGCCAGGCCGCGTTCAATCGTTCCCGCATCACCGCCCCCAGATTCTCCGTCGTCGGAACCAGCTCCGCAAACTCGGGGCATTCTTCATTCACGTAGCGATGGTCGTAGCGGCTGACCACCTGCTCCGTGATCAGCCGGTCGAGCTGATTTAAATCGACGGCCCGCCCGGTGACCGGATCGACCTCACCATCCACGCTCACTTCCACCGAATAGTTGTGACCATGCCCGAAGGCGTTGTTGCACTTGCCGAAAAGTTCGTCGTTCTGATGCTCATCGAAAGCCGCCACATGCAGCCGGTGCGAAGCGCAGAAATGATAAAGCCGATGTACCGTGATCACGCCTCGCCTCGATATTCCACGGTGAGATCCGCGGTCTCCTGAAGCCGGATGGAATGCAGGCGGCTCGATGAGTCGGAAAGCTTTGCGCAGAGCCTGCGCCAAATCTCGATCGCAATATTCTCGGCGGTCGGGATCACCTGATCGAACGGCTGGACTTCTTTGTTGAGAAAGCGGTGATCGAAAGGTTCGATGATCTCCGCGTTCATGATGTCTTTGACCGTTTTCAGGTCGCGAACCATGCCGCTGACCGGATCGGGTTCGCCTTCGATCGTCACCTCTAAAATGTAATTGTGTCCGTGTCCGTGCGGGTTGGCGGCGGCTCCGTAGAGTGCGCGATTCTCCTCCTCACTCAGTTGCGGGCTGCGGCACACGTGAGAGGCGGAGAACTCGGCTTTGCGGGTAATAAACATCGCTTCCTACCTAGGATGCCGCGACGCAGCCCGAAGGCTACACTCTAATATATCCCCGTATGAAGAACCGGACCGATCGCATCCTGCTCGGCGGCATCGCCCTCCTGCTCGTAGCATTTGTTGGATTACTGGCGAATTCCTTGAACGAACATGTCGTCAAAGAGGGCGACACGGCTCCCTCGTTTACCATTCGAACCGATACCGGCAAGACAATGGGGCCCGAAGCATTCCCGGGGAAGGTGCTGATCCTCAATTTCTGGGCCTCCTGGTGCGCGCCTTGCGTCGAGGAGATGCCGAGCCTGGACAGCCTGCAAAAACGATTCGCGGGTCAAGGCGTCACGATTCTCGGCGTCAGTATCGACACCGATGCAAAAGCATATCGCCAGTTCCTTTCCAAGACGCCGGTCTCCTTCGAAACGGCGATGGAAACCGCCAACCGGATCAACGTCGATTATGGGACGCTGCAGGTTCCCGAGACGTATATCATCGATCGCTCCGGCAAAGTGATCAAGAAAATCATCGGAAAAGAAACGTGGAACGACGAGCGTGTCATCAACTATGTTCAATCGCTCCTTTAGGGTCGCCGTTCCGGACGCTCCCCCTTCCGCTGTTTCCCCCCTGCTCCCGCCCGCGGTCAAACAGAGGCTGATTGACGTTCTGGGGCCGCGCGGCTACCTCGATCAACCCCAGGACCTGACGCTTTACGAATACGACGGAAGCGTCGACAAAGTCCGTCCGGAGATGGTCGTTTTTCCCGCCACAGCCGAGCAGCTCGTGGAGATCGTGCGCATCACCGCCGAGCATGACATTCCGATTGTGGGCCGAGGAGCCGGTACCGGCTTGAGTGGCGGAGCGATACCGCAGGACCGGAGGGATTGTGATCGCCTTCGCGCGCCTGAACCGCATCACGCGCATGGAACCGGCGAATGAACGCGCCGTCGCCCAGCCCGGGGTGGTCAATCTCGAACTCAACCTCGCCGCGGGCGCGCATGGTTACTTTTATGCGCCCGATCCTTCCAGCCAGCGCGCGTGTACCCTCGGTGGAAACGTCGCGGAGAATGCCGGAGGCCCGCACACGCTTGCCTACGGAGTGACCACCAATCACGTCCTGGGCCTCGAAGGCGTCCTGCCCGACGGCACGGCGTTCGCAACCGGCGGCGCGCTCCCCGATATGGCCGGCTATGACCTGACCGGGTTCCTCACCGGATCGGAAGGTATGCTGGCGCTCATCAGTTCCATCACTACGCGCTTGCTGCGCGCGCCGGAGCAGATCAAAACGGTTCTCGCGATCTACAACTCGACGGATGATTGCGCCAATACCGTGGCCGAGATCACCGCGCGCCTGATTACCCCCGTCGCGGTCGAGATGCTCGATGGACCGATGCTGCGGATGGTGGAGGAAGCCACGCACGCCGGTTATCCCATGGATGCCGCCGCGGTTCTTCTCATCGAGTTGGAGGGCCCGCGCGAGTCCGTCGAAGAGCAGGTCGAGGAGATCCGGCGCGTGTGTGCCGTCTGTCGCGCGCGCGAGTTCCGGATCGCCCAGTCCGCCGAAGAGCGCGATCTCCTCTGGAAAGGCCGCAAGAATGCCTTCGGCGCGATCGGCCGCGTCAGCCCCACCTATTACGTCCAGGATGGAGTGGTCCCGCGCTCCCGCATCGCCGACACGCTGCGGCATATCGACGAGACCGGAAAGCGTTTCGGTCTGCAAATCAGCAATATCTTCCACGCCGGCGACGGCAACATGCACCCGATCATTCTTTTCAACATGCGCAACGCGGGAGAGTTGGAGCGCGCCCGTGCCGCCGGGGAAGACATTCTCGAGTACTGCATCGCCGCAGGGGGCTCCATCACGGGCGAGCACGGCGTCGGGATGGAAAAGAACGAGCTGATGGCCCGCCAGTTCAGCGAAGACACCCTCGACACGATGCGCGATTTGAAAAACCTTTTCGACCCGCGATGCCGCCTCAACTCCGGCAAAGGGCTGCCGACCGGAAAAGGGTGCATGGAAATTCGTCATCGCGCCAACGGAACCACTCCGTTGGTGTTTTAAAGAGACCGTTGCCGCTCCCGCGGCGTTCGCTCCAGCAAGGAAAACTATACTGAATTGCGCGGGTTTGTTTAAGTCGTATTCGTCCGCTTTTCTATCTATTCCCAGGAGAATTCATGCTACGAATGTTTGCATTTCCGGCGCTGCATTATCGCGACTGCCGCAGCCCAGACGCCTGTCCTGACTTACCACAATGATTCTTTTCGGACGGGATTAAATTATCACGAGACGGTGCTCACGCCGTCTTCCGTCAACTCCGCCAAGTTCGGAAAACTCTTCACCCTTCCGGCCGACGGTCTGGTGGACGCGGAACCGCTTTATGTCCCCAACCTGGCCATCGGCGGAGGGACCCACAACGTGGTGTTTGTCGCCTCCGAAAACGACACGCTTTACGCTTACGATGCCGACGTTAGCGGGTCACCACTGTGGCAGGTCCGCCTGTTGAATCCGGGTGAAACGCCCTCCGACTCGCGGAACTGCGGTCAGGTCACCCCGCAGATCGGCATCACATCCACACCGGCCATCGATCTCACCGTGGGCGCCCACGGAACCATTTACGCGGTCGCGATGAGCAAAGACGGGTCCGGCCACTACCATCACCGGCTGCATGCGCTCGACATTACGACCGGAGCGGAAGAACTGAACGGGCCGGTGGAGATCAGCGCGACCTATCCCGGTACCGGGGACGGCAGTTCCAACGGCACCGTCGTGTTCGACCCCGCGCAATACAAAGACCGCGCCGCTCTGCTGATCAGTAACGGAGTGGTCGTCACCAGTTGGGCCTCCCATTGCGACATCCGCCCCTACACCGGCTGGGTGATGACTTATGCCAAGAAAACGCTGAAACAGGTCAGCGTTCTCGACTTCACTCCCAACGGCCAGGAGGGAAGCGTCTGGCAGAGCGGAGCGGGTCCCGCGGCCGACGCGGCCGGTAACCTCTACTTCCTGGCTGCCAACGGAACCTTCGACACCACGCTCGATGCGAACGGTTTTCCGGTCAAGGGCGATTACGGTAATGCGTTCCTGAAGCTCTCCGACACCAGCTCGCACCTCGCTGTGGCCGACTACTTCACGATGTTCAACACGGTATCCGAATCCAACACCGATCTCGACCTCGGTTCCGGCGGCGCGATGCTTCTTCCGAACCTTAAGGACGCGGGCGGTCAGATCCGCAACCTCGCCGTCGGCGCCGGGAAAGATGCGAACCTCTACGTCGTCGATCGCAACAACATGGGTAAGTTCAACCCGAATGCCAACAACATCTATCAGGAGATTCCCGGCGCGTTCCACGGCCAGATCTTCAGCGCACCGGCGTACTTTCACCAGACCGTCTTCTTCGGAGCGGTCGGAGATTCCATCCGCGCGTTCTCCTTCACCAACGGCCGGTTCGCCTTGACATCCAGCACCAGCCATCAGTTCGGCTACCCCGGCGCATCTCCCAGCGTGTCTGCGAACGGAGCGGCCAATGGGATCGTATGGGTCACGGAGAACTCTTCACCCGCCGTACTGCATGCTTACGACGCCGGCAATCTAGCTACGGAACTCTACAACAGCACGCAGGCCGGCTCGCGCGACCAGTTCGGGAATGGAAACAAGTTCATCACCCCGATGATCGCCAACGGCAAAGTCTACGTCGGTACGCAGAATGGCGTTGGCGTGCTCGGCCTGCTGCCGTAGCGAAGCGGCCACTCTCTCTAGTAAGATCACGGGCATCATGTTTATCCGGGTCTTACGGATTTTTCTGCCGCTCAGCTTTTCCCTCGCGGGACTGGTTCTACCCGCTCCCGCTCGCGCGGCCGGTCCCTGGCAGCAGGTTCTACATGATGCCCTGCCGCTCTACGGGCATCGCAACTGGATCGTCATTGCCGATTCGGCTTATCCCTCGCAATCCCGCGAAGGGATCGAAACCGTGGTCGCCAATGCCGATCAGCTTGAAATCGTGCGGCGCGTCCTGACGCAACTATCCAGTTCGCGCCACGTCCGGCCCATCCTGTATACCGATAAGGAATTGAACTCCGTCCCGGAAGCCGATGCGCCCGGCATCTCGCAATACCGGCGCAGTCTCATGAGCCTGCTCGGCTCCGAGCCTGTACAGTCGCTGCCGCACGAGCAGATCATCGCGAAGCTGGACGACGCGGCCAAGACCTTCCGTGTGCTCATCATCAAATCCAATATGACGATTCCCTATACATCTGTGTTCCTCCAACTCGATTGCGCGTATTGGAGCGCGGCCGCGGAAGAGCGTTTGCGCACGGCGATGGCCGCGGGCGCCCCTCAGTAACTTCCTCGCAATTGCTAGAATCGGGCCTGAATGAGCCGGCGGGTCCGCGTTGTTTTGATCGTTGGCGGGAGCATCTTCGCCCTGCTTCTGCTCCTCGGAGTCACCGGACTGCTGGTGGTTCAGAGCCGCTGGTTCCACGATAAGGTGCGTGATCGTATCGTGACCACGGCGGAGACGGCTACCGGCGGACGGGTTGAGATCCAGCGCTTCGATTTCGACTGGCATACCCTGACGGCCACCCTCGCCGGCGTCACCATCCATGGCACCGAACCCGCCGCCGATCCGCCCCTCCTTCATGCCGATCGCCTGGTAATCGGACTGAAGATCATCTCGCTTCTCAAGAGAGACGTCGATCTCGCACTGCTTCGCATCGATAGGCCCCAGACCTTTCTCCTGGTGAACGCGGATGGCACTACCAATGTGCCCAATCCGAAAACCCCTTCGAAGTCCAACAAGTCTGCGGTGGACACCATTCTCGATCTTGCCGTAAAACGCTTTGAGATCAATGACGGCAGCGCCAAAGTCCGCGGAGCCGGCCAGCCCCCCAAAACGCAAGCGTACGCAGCGAAGGGCGACAACTTGAAAGCACTGCTGACATTCGACGGAGCGGTCCCGCGCTATCACGGCGACCTCTCGATGGCGCCCCTCGCTCTCCATTACGGGAGCTATCAGCCGCTGCCCCTGAATGTGAACACGACCGTGGCGATCGAACGGAATCGTCTGATCGTTGAAAAATCGACGATCACGAGCGGCGACTCCCAGATTCAGTTCAACGGACGCATCCAGGATTTCAACGCGCCCGTGATCACCGCCGAATACAAGGCCAAGGTCTCGCTCGCTGAGATGGGAACGCTGATGAAGCTGACCTCGCACCAGTCGGGTTGGCTCACCGCCGAGGGCAGCGCCAGTTATAAGACTGCCACCGATTATGGGATCGGGGCCACGCTCAAGGCATACGACGTCGCCTATCGTACGTCCGGTATCGCGCTACGGAATATCCGTGCCGAAGCCAAAGTCAATGGCGGCCCCCAGTCCATCGCCATTAATGATCTGAAAGCCTTCGCTCTGGGCGGCGAGCTGACCGCCAAGGCCGAGATCCGCGATTTTGAGCGCTTCAGGATCAACGGTGAGTTGCACCATTTCGATGTACGCGACTTAGCCGCGCTGGCTACCCGGCAGAAGATTCCGTACGACGCGATGCTCTCGGGTCCCCTCTTCAGCGAGGGAAAGATTTCGGATATCGCGCGGAGCCGCGTGGTCGCCACCGCGCGCCTGGGTCTCACGCCCGCGGGTCGCGGCACTCCGGTTCACGGACTTCTCGACGCCAAGTACGATGGCATTCACGATACCGTCGACCTCGGCCAGAGTTTCGTGGCGTTGCCGAATTCCCGATTGGATGTTTCGGGTATCCTCGGCCAACAACTCAAGCTGCGATTCGCGTCGAGCAATTTGAATGATCTGCTCCCGGCTATGCAGATGGCTGCAAAGCCGGGCCAGCAAGCGCCCCAGATTCCGGTAACCGTGGCGCCGCAGGGGCAATTGCTTTTCACGGGCGTTGTCACGGGGAAGTTGGCGAATCCTACGGTGGCCGGTCACCTCGGCGGCTCTGGCTTCGTCGTTCAGTCCCAAACGATCGACGCGGTCAGTGCGGATCTTTCGGCAAACCAGTCCGGCGCGTCCATAACGAATGGAACCCTGCGGCAGAAGACTCTCTCCGCCAGCTTCAGTGGAAGCGTCGGCTTGCGCAACTGGAGCCCGGAAAACGATGAGCCTTTACGCGCGACCCTGGGCCTCCGCAATGCCAACCTCCAGGAATTATTAGCGCTCGCCGGGCAGAAAGCCATCCCCGCCTCCGGCACCTTGGCCGCCACCAGCAACATAGCCGGCACTGTCGGAAATCCGCAGGCAACCGCCGATCTCACGTTGACACGCGGCGATCTCCAAGGAGAACCGTTCGATCGCCTGACCGCCCACGTCGACGCGCCCGGCCATACGACCCAGGCCATCACGGCCCAGCTGACCGCCGGTGCCAAACAGGTCAACCTGAAGGCGAACTATGCCCACGGCGCTACGGAGTTCTTTCCCGGAAAGCTCACCTTCAACGTCGCTAGCAACAACATCGCCATGAACCAGGTCGTCACGCTGCACCAACGCGAACCGGACCTGCTGGGAAGCGCAAAGATATCGGCCAACGGCACGATTGACATCACCCGCGACGCCACTGGTAAACCCGCTGTCGCGATCAGCCGCATCGACGGGGACGTGGCCGCTTCCGGCTTGGAGATCGCAGGCAGGCGTCTCGGCGACCTCAACCTGACCGCCAACACGGTGATCACCGGGGGCCAGCCGCCCGCCGTCGACGTCAAGCTTCGATCAAACCTGGCCGATGCCGCGATCACTGCCGATGGCCGCTGGGCGCTTTCCGGCGACTATCCCGGTTCGGCAACGCTCCAGTTCAGCAAAGTGAATCTGGACACGGTTCGCCGGCTCGCCCTCACCCCCTCGCAGATGGACTCGGTGCGCGTAGGAGGCAGCATTGAAGGCACGCTGCACGTCTCCGGACCTGCAGCCAAGCCGGAACTGCTCCAGGCCACTCTCGAAATCCCGAAAGTCGAGGTCCACCCTTTGCCGGGAAGTCCGGGCGCGGGCGGTCCCGTGGACCTCACCATCCGCAATGCCGCCCCCATCCGCGTATCGCTCGCTAATGGCGTGGTGACGGTGGAGAGCGCCAAAATTACCGCGCAGGAATCATCCTTTGCGTTCACCGGCAAGGCTACTCTCACCCCGCGGCAGAACCTGCGATCTTCAGGTAAATGGCGACGTCAACCTCGCCATTCTGCATCTGTTCGACGAAACCCTGATCACCTCGGGAACCGTTGCGACGCATGCGACTGTCCGTGGTGACCTGACCAATCCGCAACTCGGCGGCTCCCTGCAACTCAAGAACGCGAACCTGGCGATCGCCGATCTTCCGAATGGACTGAGCAACGCCAACGGCACGATCACCTTTACCGGCACACAGGCGATCGTTCGCGATCTCACTGCCGAGAGCGGCGGCGGCAAAGTCAGCTTCGGCGGGTTCGCGTCCTATGCCGGCGGCGATCTCAGCTTCCGCCTGCGGGCCGCCGCCACGGCCGTCCGCGTCCGCTATCCACAAGGCGTCAGTACCGTCGCCGACGCCCAGCTGAACCTCGTCGGCTCCTCGCAGCGCAGCGTCCTGTCCGGCACCGTCACCATCGACCGCCTCGCGTTCAATCCCAGGACCGATCTCGGCTCGCTGCTCTCCTCCGCTTCCGCGCCGCCGGAGACCCCGTCCGGCCAGTCCACAGGCCCGCTGAGCAATCTGCAACTGGACGTGCAGATCCAGACTTCCCCCGATATACGTTTTGAAAGCAGCTACACCGAAAGTTTTGAAGCGGACGCGAACCTGCGCTTGCGCGGGTCTCCGAATAGCCCCGCTCTTCTGGGCCGCATCAACATCACGCAGGGCGACATCACTTTCTTCGGAAACACTTACACCATTAATCAGGGCTCGGTTTCATTCTTCAACCCGGTGCGGCTGGAACCGATTCTGAACCTCGACCTCGAAACGGTGGCGCGCGGCGTCGACGTCACCATCACCGTTTCCGGGCCCATCAGCAAGCTCAATGTAAGCTACCGGTCCGATCCGCCCCTGCAATTTTCCGACATCGTTGGCCTGCTTGCGACCGGACGGACGCCCAACGACGCCACCATCGCCGCGCGCCAACCCACCGCTCCGCAGCAGAGCTGGCAGCAGATGGGCGCCTCCGCGCTCGTTGGTCAGGCCATCGCCAACCCCGTCGCGGGCAGACTCCAGCGCTTCTTCGGAGTGAGCAAGCTGAAGATCGATCCCACCATCTCGGGCGTCACCGGAAATCCTCAGGCCAAGGTCACCCTTGAGCAGCAGATTACCCCCGCCATCACCTTCACCTACATCACCGATGTGGCCAACGCGCAGGAACAGGTGATCCGCGTCGAATGGGACTTCTCGCCGCACTGGTCCGCCGTTGCGCTGCGCGACCAGAATGGAGAATTCGGCGTGGACTTCCTCTATAAGAAGCGTTTCAAGTAGCGCGCTAGCGCCGCTGGCATTTCGCGCAGTAGTGCGTCCCTCGCTGCGAGACCAGCGTCCTTTTGACCGGCGACCCGCACTTCGTGCATGGCTCGCCCGTGCGCCGGTATACCAGGTGCTCCTGTTGGAAGCTGCCTTTCCGCCCTTGCGAGTCTACGTAGTCCGAAATCGAAGAACCCTTAGCTGCAATGGCCGCCTGCAACACGTGCTGGATTGCCTGGTAAAGCAGACGGGCTCGCGGTTTGCTGATCTTCGCTGCATTCGTACGCGGATGAATGCCGGCGCGGTGCAGCGACTCATCCGCATAAATGTTGCCGATACCCGCAAGGAAGCTCTGGTTGAGCAGTACCGACTTTATCTGGGCCTTGCGCGCGCGCAGCGTTGCCGCGAACTCGTCGAACGGAACCCGCAACGGCTCCGGACCGAGTGCCTGCAGGCGCCTGGGAATTGCTGCCGCGTACTCCAGACGGCCGAACTGCCGGCTGTCGGTGTACAGCAACACGCCCTTATCCAGGGTGAAAACCGCGTGCGTATGCTTGCTGACCTCGCCGTCGACCAAGAGCTTGCCCGTCATTCCAAGGTGCACCAGCAGGAAGCCGTCGTTCAGCTCGAACACAATGAACTTGCCGCGGCGCGTGATGGCAACAATGCGCTTTCCCGCGACGGCGTCCAGTTCGCTCCGCAGGATCCGTCTTTGGGTGACTTCGACGTTCCGAATAGTGCGGCCCGCGAGCCCCTGAAGGCTGCGCACCACCGTTTCCACTTCCGGAAGCTCAGGCAATGTCGATCAGAACGTCGTTGCCTTCGATCTTCACCGGATAAGTCGCAACCGTTTCATCCGGATCCTCGCTGCTCTTTCCGGTGCGGCAGTCGAATTCCCACGCGTGCCAGGGACACATGATGCTGGTCCCCGTTAACATGCCCTGTCCCAGTGGACCGCCCTGGTGCGGGCACACCCCGTTCAGGGCGTAAATCGCGCCGTCCACCTTGCACAGCGCGTACGCATCCGCGCCCACCATTACTTCAATCAGCGGATCCGATTCCAGATCGGAGAGAGTTGCCACTTTGACGAGAGCCATTCGACTCTATTGTCCAACAGCGGCCTCGAAGCCCGGGGCACACGATCGTTACTGGATCTTCGGCAGCGCGAGTGACTCCTGTTCCGGCTGCATCGCGAAACTATAGCCCTCGTAAACCTCGTCGAACACCCGATCCCAGGAGGCCCGGCAGGCCTGCTTGCGCGCCGCTCGCGACATCTCCGCCTGCAGTTCCGGCGTCACCATCAGATCGGCCACGCGGCGGACAAAATCGGCATCGCTTGCTGGCGCGTATCCGCTCACGCCTTCTTCGATGATGAACTTAGGCCCGCCCTGATCGGTCACCACGCAGGGCGCGCCCGACGCCATCGCCTCCAGCACCACGTTTCCGAACGTATCGGACTTAGATGGGAAGACAAACGCGTCCATGTTGGCGTACGCTTCGGCCAGCTCCTCGCCGCGCAGAACGCCCACGAAGTCCGCCGCGATCAAATGGCGCTTCAACCAGTCCCGCTCGCTACCGTCTCCCACAATCAGGAACCGGAAGTTTCGCATGCCCAGGCTAAGTAGCCCACGCTCCAGGTCCACTAGAAACGCAACGTTTTTCTCGGGCGTTATCCGGCCCACATATCCCAGCCGAAACACGCCGTCCCCAGCCGTCCGCCGCGCTGGTTGAAACAACTGGGTATCGATTCCGCGCTTCATCAGAAACGTAGGCTTTCCGGTCTTCCGTTCGAGCATCTCGACCAACTCGGCATTCGGCGCGAACAAAATCCGTCCCAGACCATAAAACTTGATCATGGCGGTCATAATGTGGCGCTCGCTTACCTGGCCCACCGCCTGCCAGACCGGCCGCGGCATCCAGCCGAGCATCCGCTCCAGACGCCGGGCGCCGAACTCCTGAAAGTTGGTATGCCAGGAAATCACCAGTGGAATCTTTAACCGGTACGCTAAAACCGCGCCCATCTCGCCGACGTCCCCCGGGCTCGTGATGTGAATCAGGTCTGCGCGGAACTGCAGGATCTCGTCGGACAACTCGCGCATGTACCGCCACAGCACCGGATCGTGCCGCAAGCCTTTATCGAGATGAAAAGCCAGCGGGCCGCGCTTGAGCTGCAGGTGCCGGACCGAACCCTCGTTATAGCGGCGCGTCTCATCACCGCCATAAACGCAAAGGAAAGGATAATTGCGGCGTCGTGCGAATTCCTGTAACTGCCGGCTCGTCAGAGCAACGCCGTTTACCTCGTGGAAGGTATCGGTGAGGAACGCAACTCGAGGTTCGGAACTCACACAATCTCGGTCAGATCGCCTGCCGCGTTTTCATCCCGATGGTAACTCATGAATTGCTTCGCCCCTTCACGACCAAGGTACCGCTGCAGAATCGTTCCTTCGGTATTCCGCAAGTCCACCAGGATCAGTCCGTCCAAAGCGTGGGAGAACTGCGGATCGAGGTTGAAGCCCAGAACCTTGCCGCCCAGTTTCAGGTACTGTTTCAGCAAAACCGGAATGCCTTTCCCGTCGGCTTCGATGTCTGAAGTAACCGCCGAGAGTTCTTCCGTGTCGCGCAGCACCCGGCTGATCATTTCGTTGTCGGCGCCCCGCTGCTGCGTACGGAATTTGCGTCGCGGCCGCACCAGGCTCGACAACGGCCGGCTGATTCCTGTGCCTGCAGGTACCGCACGATCATCCTCCGCGACACGGGATGATACGCATTGCTGATGCTCACGGCTCCAAACAGGATCGGGTTCAGCGGGTTTTGCGAGATGAACTTTCCAATACCTCGCCATAGCAGCATCAAGGGTCCATATTGGCGCTGGTACTCGACACACACAAAGGAGCGGCCCAGCTCCACTGCCGGACCAATCTGATCGAAGAAGCTTGCATCGAAGTGAAACAGAGTCGACGTATATAACCCGCCCGTTCCGAATTTCGGAAGAATCTCCGCTGTAAGTCCCAGGCGATAGGCGCCCGCGACTTGCTGCGCCGTCCGGTCCCACAGGAAAACATGCAGGTAGTGCTGGTCGAACCGGTCGAGATCCAGAGTGCCTCCGGTGCCTTCCCCAACCATCCGGAACGTGGTCTCCGCAGGCGCCCGATCTCGTGCAGCACATGCGGCGCTTCTTCCGCGCGCGCCACGTACACATCCAGATCTCCGCTCCCGGTTAGCTTATGCAGCTTGGCAACCTCCCCGCTCACCAGATCTTGCGAGGCTGGCGCGACGATAGTTTTTTGCGAATACCGGGATTTCGCCCTGGCGAGCAGTTGCGGGATGCCCTCGAATCTCTTCTTCCCGCGATGTTCCAACAGATAAGTCCGCAACCGCCAGATACCGAATGCACTCCTCCGCGTTTTCCAACTGGCGCAGAGTCTCGCCGGCGATCGGATGCGCCACGCGCAGTTCGATCGTCTTCTGTTGCTTGTTCATCAGCTCATGAAGCAGGCGGGCCGTGCGCAGTTGGGAATGAATCAGCCCCGCGACCTGAAAGCTCAAGCTGTTCGCGCCGTTGATGTAGACCGGCACTGCCGCGGCTTGCGATCGCCGTATGAAGCGCGCAATGTTCGCGTTCCAGTCCGGGTCCACGATCTTCCGCTCGCGCCATTGCACATGCGACACTTCGCCGGCCGGAAATACAATCAGCAGTCCACCCTCGTTCAGGAACGAGATGTATCCCGCACTCCGCGCCGGTTCGCCCCATTCGATCCCGGAGTATCAACGGGTCCACCAGGATCGGCGGGTTTCCATTTCCGGGAAATGGGCGAGTAGCGAGTTCGCCATGATTTTCACGTCCGGCCGGATGCGCGAGAAAATCTCGAAGAAGCATAAGCCCGTCCAAAATCCCATAAGGATGATTGGCGATACACACCTGGACGGTCTTTGGAATCGCGCCGGTATCCGGCATCCGCGATCTGGATACTCACGGCCCGCGCGCTGCAAAAGAACCCCGCGACGAACTTCGCGCGGAGTCGACCGTACCGCGGTCGCCGAATAGATCCTGCCTAAATTGGAAGGAATGATGAATCGCTTGAAAGCCGTCGCAATCGGAAGTTGAGTCAGAGCCTCTTCAAACTGCGACTTCGGCGGACGACCACCAGTTTCCATTTACTTACAACCTACGTGCCCCGCGTGACTAATCGATGAAAACACGATGAAGAAGTTCCGAACCCTTTACGGGATGGGCATCGCGAACACGCGCGGGCTCAGCGGCGGGTTGATGGTAATCTTCGCGATCCGCAGCTCGTATTCCTTGGTTTCACCCCTGGCGTGGCTGACGAACCGGCAAGGGAACAGGATGCCTCCGAATGCTCGGTAATCTCCGACCGACTCCACGATCACCGGTCCGCTACCCTGGCCCTCCAACTCTTCGTGAGTCTCCTGATACGTCGCCGGGTCGATATAGGAATGGATCACCGAACCCGAAACCAGTGTCAGCTTCAGTTTGTAACACGGCTTCCCTTCCACGGTCTCCCGCCCTTCGAAATCCAGGTGCGTCCCGCGCTCGCGTGCCCGGACCAGCGGTCCCCCGATAGCGTTCGAAGCCTGATCGACCAATTGATCCAGAGGGCCTTTTACCAGTTCGGAAACCGGCTGCGGGTGTTCTCCCTCCGTCTTCTGCCACCCGAAGCTGCCGTCGTAAGCCTGAATGATAGTGTCTTTCCCGCTTGTCAGATCCATCCGGAATAGGCGCGGCTGTTTTGCCAGAACCTTGATCGGCGCGCCGTCCAGGGTTCCTTCAATCTGGATCGCGAGCACGGTTTCGAACTTGTCCGTCCAACCGAGAGCTTGCTCGACGTGTTTCGCGATCTCATAAGGATCGGGAGCCTGCGCGAAGGCCCTCGTTGCCAAAAGCACTACGGAAAGCCGGAGCATCGGACGCAGTTTAGCGCGATTCCCGGCTGCTGGCCGGAAATTGACGCTGGCGCGCGTGTTACCTTGTCTGAGGCATGTCCGTACAGATCCTCATACAGGGGAAACTGCTCGGCCTGGACGAGTTCCTTACCGCCGCCCCCGACGCGTCTGATGACGTGATCGCCGCGCGATCGCTCTGGATTTCCCTGGTCTGTGAGGTTATTCCGCGCGCGCTTTTAGCCGAATTGGAGCTGGCGCGCCTGCTGCTCGGTTCGAGCGGCGGGGGACAGTTTCTTCTGGTGTTGCCCGACGCCGCCCGCTCGTCCGCGGAAGAGTTTCTGCGCCATTCCGCCGAGCAGATCAGCCGCGCCACCCGCGATCAGGTCCGCCTGATTTGGGCCGCAACCGAAAACCTGGGTGACTGGACCTCGGTGCGGAAGCGCCTCCAGGACGACCTATTGCGCCGTGAGTCCTCGCCGCTTGCGCACGCGCGCTCCTTTGCGCCTTTTTCCGCCGATCTCCATGAAGAAGACGTGTTCACGGTCGAGTTCGCCCGTAACCTGCGCGCGGCCTCTGCCGTTGGCTGGTCTCCGGATCTCCCCTCCGTGATTACCACCGAGTCCGCCAGACATAGTTGGTCTCTGTCGGGCAACCTTTCCTTAGAAGGGATCACGCTCGCCAGGCACACCGCCCCGGACGATGCCGAGACCGGCCCGGCCTCCACTGCCGAACTCGCCCGGCGCGCCCACGGTCATCACTCCTGGGGTGTATTGCGCGGCTCGGTCGATCTGTTCAACCTTCGCATGCGCCGCCTTCATTCGGTGGAGGAGCACGTCCAGCTTTCCATGCTCTACAAGCATTTCTTTGCCGGGGAGCTGGAGGTGCTCTGCGCCGCGGGTGAGTTCTGGCGGCGCATCAGCATCCTCTACTCCGGAGCGAACGATTTTGCCGTTTACGGGTCGTGGGACGCGCTTGTTCTCTTTGCGGGTGAAATGCATCGCACGTTCCAGCGCTTTACCGAAGAGAATTTAGTGGAATTCCCCGGCGCCGAAGCCAAAACCATCACCATGGCCGTCGCTTTCGCCGGCGAAGACGAAGGTCTCCATCGCGTGTTCGGCCAGGCCGCCCGCAACCTTGCTATTGCTCGCGCGTCGGACCGCGATTGCATTTATCTTTTCGATCGCGTCGTCGAGTGGAAGCAGCTTGCCGAAGCGTCCGAACTGAAAGAAGCCGTGACGCGCGTCAGCGAGGAGTTCAAAGCCGCCGGGCGCCAGTTCCTATCGGAACTCACCCGGCTCTACGGTAAGGCTTCGTCCGCCACCGAATCGCAAACCGATCACGAGAAGCTGCTGCGGCACGCCTATCGGTTTCAACGGCGTTACAATCGCGCGGCTTATTCGAAACGGGAAAAGGAATTCCAGAAGTTACGCTTACACTTGATCAGCGAGATTGTAGGAAGGAACATTCGGCCCGCGGCCGGCAAGCAACTCCGGTTGCGTCCCGCGGGCGTCGTCGCCATCGAGTGGGCGCGTCTCTCCAAAGAGGTTTGAAGGCAAAGGTCTGAATTAACATGGCAGAAGAACAGGCTACAAAACCGCCTGAAGGCGCCAAGCCGCCTCAGCAGAATCGCCCGCCGCGCGAACCGCGTCCCGGTGGCGAGAACCGTTCCGGCGCAGGTACCGGCAGCAGCGGCCCTGGTGGGGCGCCCAATCGCGGGCCCCGGCCCGAAGGTCGCGGCGACCGCGGCCCTGGCGCCCGCGGCCCTCGTCCGGAAGGGCGTGGCGCGGCAGGCGATCGCGGCCCCGGCGGTGATCGCCGCTTTGAAATTCAGGAGATCGATCTCGAAAAGCTGATTTCCGATAGCCTCTATCTGGACAACCAGGCCCACGCGATCGTCAGCCGCATGCGCGACATGGACTCCGGCACCCGCAGCCAGCTTCGCCGCCTCTACAACGCGGTTCGCCGCGCCATCCGCGCGCCGGAAACCGAGCGTCAGCACGAATTCGTCATGCTGCGCGCCCGCCTCGCCTACACCATCGCCCGCCACTCGCTGCGCAGCCTGGATCAGATCGAGCGCCTGCTCCTCCAGGTCACCCGCAAAAATGAAGTGCGCGGCTACGAACGCTTCCGGGACCTGTTCGAAGCCATCGTCGCGTACAACGAGTAAATTTCCGAAGGTAATTAGGCGATCACAATGAGCGCGCATACCGCACAAACCGAACTGAAACTGATCGGCAAGCTGATCCTGGAAGGCGAGATGCACTGCGAAACCGGCCTGCACGTCGGCGCCGGCAAAGGCTCGCTCGAAATCGGCGGCGCCGATAACCCGGTCGTCAAAGATGCGCTTCGGCCGTCCGTACATCCCCGGCAGTTCCCTGCGCGGCCGCATCCGCGCGCTGCTCGAGCAGGCCACCGGCATGGCCGTCCCCGCGGAACTCGTCTACCTCTCCAAGCGCAAGGGCCAGGAAGTCCGCATCCACCAGAGCGATCGTCCCGATGACGAAATCTGCCTCCTCTTCGGCCGCACTCCCGGCCGCATGGAGCGCGTCTGCCGGCGACGCTCTCGAAGGCGACCACGCCACGCCCCGCGCGTCTCGCCGTCTTCGATGCGCCGCTCGATCTCGAGAGCATCACTCCGCAGATGCGCGAGAATCTCGACGACGAACTGACCGAAGTCAAGAGCGAGAACGCCATCGATCGCATCACCTCGCAGGCCAATCCGCGCACCTTCGAGCGCGTTCCGGCAGGCGCCCGTTTCCGGACGCGCCTCGTCCTCGACATGCTTTGCGAGGAAGACGCCCCACTGCTCGGCGTCCTGATTCAGGGCCTGCGTCTGCTCGAAGATGACGCTCTCGGCGGCGGCGGCTCGCGCGGCAGCGGACGCGTGCGCTTTAGCGCGCTGAAGCTCACCTGGCGCAGTAAAGACTACTACGCGACCGGAAAGGCCGAAGAGGAAATCGCGTCGGCTCCCGCGCTCGATTCCCTGCAGACCGCCGTTACCGAAAAAGGCCACGCCTTCCTCTCGGCGTAAACGCGGATGTCAGCGTCTCCAATAGCGGTGAGCGGCGCTCACCCGGGTCTGCTCGTCAAGTTACGGCCATCGCGTCCCTGGCGCATCGGGCCCGCTTCCGGCGCTCGCGATCGCGTCGACCTGATCTACCATAGCGACACCCTCTTCTCCGCCGTCACGCACGCCATGCGCATGCTGGGCCGCCTGGAATATTGGCTCGAAGTGACGGCCCGCCGTGCCGAGCCGGGCGAGGGCCCGCTCGTCCGGTTCACGTCCATGTTTCCGTTTTTCGGAGACACCCTCTACGTGACTCCACCCCGCCACATCTGGCCGCCCGCGCCCTCGGTCCGCGTGCATTACGCCGGCGCCCGCTTTATTCCGCTTTCGCTCGTTGAATCGATCTTCGCGGGCAAGCCGCTCCAGGATGATCGCTGGACTGTCGACGGCATGAGCGAGTGCCTGGTCCCCAATGCCAAATCGGGCCCGTTCCGGATGACGTTGCGCTCTTCGGCGGCAGTGGATCGCATTAGCGGAGCTGCGGAGCCGCATCGCACGGCGTGCCTCGAATTCGTCCCCAAAGCCGGTTTATGGTTCGCGGTTTCGTTTGCCGACGAGATCACGCGCAGCCAATGGATCGATCCGGTTCGCGCGGCCATCCGCCTTCTGGCCGATTCCGGTTTCGGCGGCGAACGCTCGCGTGGCTGGGGCCGCGCCCACAATCCCGAGTTTCGGGAAGGCAAGCTTCCGCATCTGATCTACAAGGGAACCGCGCTCGGGGCCCAGGCGCAATGGCTCTTGTCGCTCGTCAGTCCCGCGGAATCCGACGTAGTCGATTGGGAGCAGGGAAGTTACTCCACCGCCGTTCGCGGGGGACGCGTCGACAGCCTCGCCGGCTCGGGCGCGCCGAAGAAACTGCTCACCATGATCGAAGAAGGCTCCGTCTTGCACGCCGCCACGCTCCAGGGCAGCGCGCCCGACGTAGCTCCCGATGGCTTTAGTCACCCTGTGTTCCACGCCGGTTGGGCCTTCTCGATCCTCGTTCCCGAGGAAATTCCCAAACAGTTGGATGTTGTTGAGGAAGCGCCGCTCGAAAGCGGCGAAGCGGAACTCCTGATGGCGGAGCAAGCCGCGGCGGACGAAACGCCCACCGACGACACTCCCGAACCTTCGCCCGAAACCGTACATTTAGAAGACGACGCCCCACTCGCCAACGATCTGGCCGCGGAGGATACTATGCAGATGCGCGACGAAACGTCGATCGAGATCCCCACCACCGATGAAGAATTGGAGCAACTCGAAAACGACGATCCCGGTGGTCCGGAAGACGACTTGATGCCCCCGATGAATGACCCCGGTCCCATGGAGCCGCCCTTCGCCGAGCCGGATGATCTGACGCCCATCGACCCGGAACCCGGATTCGATCACCCGCCCGGCCCCAACCCGGACGAACCCGAAACTCCGCAAGGCCCTGCCGAGTGAAATACCGCGTCACCTGTTTAACCCCGACCCTGGTCGGCGGCGGCCAGCGCCTTTCCCCCATCGACTACATGGTCTGGAAAGACCAGGTCAACGTTCTCGACCAGACCCGCATCTTCAAGCTGCTGAGCCGCGGTCCGCGTCTCGAAGGTTATCTCCAGCAACTGAAAAAGGCCACGAAGCTGGATTTTGCCTCCTGGGGCGGGTTTGCGCAGAACTACGCCGACCGCCGCATCCCGTTCGAATCCTCTTCGCTCTCCAAACACTTCGACCGCGCACAGGGCGACTCCCTTAACCTCCCACTGTTCGCCGCCGGGACCGCGGGTCCTTATCTGCCCGCTACGGCGATCAAGGGCGCTTTGCGGACTGGTTTGCTAAGCGCGCACTGGAACGACGCCGTCTCCACCGAACTCGCTCAGCGGGCGAGAGGCGAACGTCCTCCTCGCCGCCCGGCAGAGTTCGCCGAAGATCATCTTCTCGGGTCCAGCGGGTCGAATCGCATGCGCTGGGCTGGCCTCTCCGATTCCAGGCCGATCACCTATGACGCGTTCAAGCTATACCTCGTTCGCGTCTCCACCTTGGTATCCAAAGCCCCGGGCCAATACTCGCTCGCCTGGAAGCAAATTCCGAAGGGTGCCGTCGACGGACGCCGAGCCGAAGACTCCACACCCACCTTTGCCGAAATGGCGCCCCCCGGGACTTCGTTCGAAGGCGCCTGGAACGAACACGAATTCTTTAACTCCCCGGAGATCCGCCGGACGCTTCGCTGGAGCGAGCCGATGACCCGTGGGCGCCTGTTCACCGCTGCCAATGAATACGCGCGCAGAGTTCTCGATCTCCATGCCCGTTATGCCTTGCTGCCGGGTCTTGACCGCCTGAATGCGCAAATCCAGAAGCTGGAAACGACCCTCGCGGAGGCGCATTCCCAGGGCGCGTGTCTGCTCCCGATCGGCTGGGGCGGCGGCTATCTCGGAAAGAGCGTCTTGCTCGATACCCAGTTGCCTGAGGCGCGCGACATCCTCGGCGCCCAGAATGTCTACGAGCGCGCTATCAAGAGCGGCTTACCCTTTCCCAAGACACGGCACATCGTGTTCGAACAGGATCAGCCTTCCACGCTCCCCGGCTGGGTGCGGCTTAGCGTCAGTGGAAGCCCAGGTTGAAGCCGACGGTTCTCGTTCTCAGCCCGAAGGGCGATCCCTATTTGCCGATGCTCGATGCCATTCGGGACCGCGCGGACTTGATCGTCGGCGATTCGGCGGCGTCCCTTGCTGACACAGCACCGCGTGCCGACGCGTTGCTCGCGTGGGTGCTCAATCGCGCCGAAGTGGAAGCGGTGTTTCCGCTGGCGGCTCGGCTTCGCTGGATGCACCTGCGCTGGGCCGGGTTGGATTCCTTTTTGTTTCCGGCCCTGGTAGACAGCGACGTCACGCTAACCAACTCCCGCGGCGTCTATAGCCAGTCTCTGGGCGAATTCGTGATCGCGTCCGCTTTGTTTTTCGCGAAGGACATCCCCCGCTTGCTCCGCAGTCAGGCGGCCCGCCGGTGGGAGCCGTTCACCATGCTCGAAATTCGCGGCGCGACGATGGGCATTGTGGGCTACGGTGATATCGGCCGCGCCTGTGCCTCGCGTGCGCACGCGCTCGGCATGCGTGTCCTCGCCCAGCGGAGACGTCCGGAGCGCTCTCTGGACGATCCGTTTATCACTAAAACGTTTGGGCCCGAACGCCTGCTCGAGATGCTACGCCAATGCGATTACGTCGTCGCCGCCGCGCCCCTGACCCCCGAAACGCGCAGTCTGATCGGTGACGCCGAGTTTGCCGCCATGAAACCCACCGCCGTTCTCATCAACGTGGGCCGCGGCCCGGTGGTCGACGAACCCGCGCTCATCCGCGCGCTCCAGGCGGGGACGATTCGCGGAGCCGCACTCGACGTCGTCACCCAGGAGCCGCTGCCGCCGGATTCCCCCCTCTACACCCTCGAGAACGTCCTCGTCTCGCCCCATTGCGCCGACAACACGCCCACCTGGAACGAGGAAGCCATGCAGTTCTTTCTTGCCAACTTCGAACGTTTCGTGAGCGGCGAACCGCTACGCAACATCGTCGATAAACACGCCGGGTATTAACGGCCGCTCAGGCACTGATCCAGCGCGCGTACAGGCTGCGTGCAACCGCCGGGTCCGTCGTTCCTTTAATAATCGCCCGGCCGTCCGCGAACACCGTGATCTCGTGCAGGCCCGTCAGGAATCGCAGCGCGAAATCATTGGCCCGCACCTCGCCCGCGCGCGCCAGGCGCTTGCTCAGCGCCCCCAGATCGACCTTCCCGGCATTCGCGTGAATCTGCACCGCGTTGCGCCCGCAAAGACTAACCGGCGCGTCGTGTTTGCCGTCCAGCCATTCATAATCGTGGCGGCCGCAGCACGGACAAGCCGCGTCGCGCTCCGGAACCGCAACCTCCCGCAGCGGCCCGTTCCATACATCCACCGTCATCAGTTTTTTTCGCACTGCGCCCGAGTTCCCGCTCAAAATTTGCAAAGCAATTGTCGCCTGCAAACTCCCAATCAGCGCGGTCACCGTGTTCAGGACGCCCGCGGTCTCGCACGTCGGCTGCACGCCATCCGGCCGGTTCGGGTATACGCAACGGAAGCACGCCGATTCACCCGGCAGGATCGGCATACACAGCCCGTAGCTGCCCACCGCCGCTCCATAAATCCACGGGGTTCCCGTCGATACGGAGAAGTCATTGATGAGGTATCGCGATTCGAAGTTGTCCGTGGCATCCACGATCACGTTCGCGCCCTCAAGCAACTCAGACGCGTTCCGCGGGCGCACATCCTCGACCACCCCGTAAATCTGCACGTCCCCGTTCACCGCTCGCAGACGGCGCTCCGCAGCCACCGCTTTGGGAAGGCTTTCAGCCGCATCGCGCTCGTCGAACAGCGTCTGCCGCTGCAGGTTAGAGAGCTCCACGTAGTCCCGATCGATCAGTGTTAGCTTCCCCACACCGGCACGAGCCAGAAGCTCCGCCGAAACACCTCCCAGCGCACCACAGCCGACAATCACCGCATGCCCGGCCGACAGCCGCTCCTGCCCGCGCTCGCCCACGGGAATGAATCGGACCTGCCGGGAGTAACGTTCGTTCTGCATGCTAGCCGGATCGTAACAAACCTCCCGTTTTCAGCACTTACCGCAATTCAGCGTGGGCTACGATGAGGGGTTGACACCCCAGGGCGCGTTCCGTTTCTATACGCTTGCCGTGATCCTGCTTTTACACGGAGCGAGCGGCTTTTCCCAGGAAGCTCCCGCCGTATTAGAGGGTAAAATTGTCACGCGCATCGATTTCCCCCAGGATCAGCCGCTCGATGCCAAAGAGCTGCACGACATCCTGGAAACCGAAGGCATCCGCATCCACCGCCCGCTCAGCGCGGACGCCGTACGCTCTACCCTGCAGCGTCTTTTCCGGACCGGCCGTTTCTCCGATATCAAAGTGAATGCTGAGCCTGCGGCCGACGGAGTTGTGCTGCAGTTCCTCACCAAG
Organism: Bryobacterales bacterium; assembly: GCA_963814235.1. Lineage (GTDB taxonomy): Bacteria > Acidobacteriota > Terriglobia > Bryobacterales > Bryobacteraceae > Bog-113. The sequence goes on from CAWFCA010000009.1 coordinate 96,839, forward strand.
AACGCCTGGTTCGTGGGCGATGTATCCGTGGAAGGCAAGCTCCCGGAACCCCCCAATGCGGGACAACTGGTCAATGCCTCCCGGCTGGATCTCGGAACGCCCTACGACCCCGCCATGCTCGGGCCGGCCGAGGACAACATGAAAAAGCTGCTCGTCGCCAATGGCCTCTATGAAGCCACCATCAGCCACCGCATCGAGTATTCGGATGTCGCCCAACAGGTGAATATCACCTTTGAGGTCGAAGCCGGCAAGCGCGCGCGTTACACCGAGCCCGAGATCACCGGCAACGATCTGGTCTTGACCACCCGCAGGATCATCCGCGCAACCAACTGGCACCGCTTCCTGGTTCCCGGATGGAAGTCGGTCACTCAGAAACTCACCTCGCAAGGGGTTCAAAATGTCCGGCTGCGCTATGAAAAGTCCAATCGTCTCCTCGCCACCGTCCAGCTTTCCAAACTGGATTATGATGCCGAAACGCGGCGCGTCCGCCCCTCGCTTGCAGTAGCCGCCGGACCCAAACTGCAGATCAAGACCATCGGCGCCAAGATCAGCAAGGGTAAGTTGAAAGCCAACGTCCCCGTTTACGAGGAGCACGCCGTGGACCGCGACCTGCTCCAGGAAGGCGCCAACAATCTTCGCGATGAGTTCCAGGCCTCCGGATTCTTTGAAGCCGCGGTCGATTTTCGCGAAGCGCGGGTGGTCGGAGATACAGAGGAAATTGACTTCCTCATCGCGCCCGGAGAACGCCACCGCCTCGTCTCGCTCACCATTACCGGAAACCAATACTTTCGTCTCAAAACCCTGCGCGAGCGAATGTTTCTGGAAACCAAGTCCATCCAGTTTCGCCACGGCCGTTTCAGCAACGCGTTCCTGCGCCGCGATAAAGAGTCCATCAGCAATCTGTACCGGTCCAACGGCTTCCGCGACGTGAGCATTACCAGCGAGGTCACGGACGACTATAAAGGCAGGACGGGTGACATCGCGGTTGCCATCAAAGTCAACGAGGGCAAGCAGTGGATCATCTCAGACCTGCAGGTCACCGGCTATAAGAAGCTCGACCTGCACCCCATCATCTCCACCCTGAACTCGTCCGCCGACCAGCCTTTCAGTGAGTTCAACATCGCCGCCGATCGCGAACAGATCCTGAACTACTACTTCGAGAATGGATTTCCCAACGCGCAGTTCAGTTGGACCTCGCGCCCGGACCGCGCCCGCAAATCGTCAATCTCAGCTATTCGATCCAGGAGGGCGACCAGCAGTTCGTCCGGCAGGTGATCTATTCCGGCCTTGACACCACCCGCCCGGATCTGGTGAACCGGCAGATCCATCTGAGCCCGGCGATCCGCTGTCTCCCGTAGAGATGGGCGAAACCCAGAGGCGCCTGTACGATCTCGGGATCTTTGCCAAGGTGGACATGGCGATTCAGAATCCGGAGGGCGACGCCTCCCACCGGTTTGTGCTCTACGATATGGAGGAAGCCAGCCGCTGGACCATCACCGGGGGCCTGGGCGCTCAGATCGCGCGCATCGGCGGAAGCAGCGCCGCCAACGACCTTTCCAACCCCGGCGGCGCCACCGGATTCAGCCCCAACGTCGAGCTCGATGCCACCCGCATCAATTTTCTCGGCCGCGGACAGACCCTCGCCTTGCGGACCCGCTATTCGAATATCGATAAGCGCGGTCAGTTGACGTATCTCATTCCGCGCTTCCGCAATTATCCGCAGCGTGACCTCACCATCACCACGCTCTACGACAACTCCTACGATGTCCGGACTTTCGCGAGCAAGCGCGAAGAAGCATCCGTCCAACTCACCGACCGCTGGTCTAAAGCCACCACGGTCTTCTACCGTCTCAGCTATCGCAACGTGAACGTTTCGAACCTGAAGATCAACCCGCTTCTGATTCCGCTCTTCTCTTCCGCGACACGCACCGGGCTAGCCGCCGTGAACGTGGTCAACGACCGCCGCGACGACCCCACCGATGCCCATCGCGGCATCTATACTTCCGTCGACGTGGGCATCGCCTCTCATCTTCTCGGCGGCCGTAACAGCTTCATCCGCTTCCTGGGGCGCAATGCCACCTACACGCGGATCGGCGAGAAGTATATCTTTGCGCGCCAGACTTCCTTCGGCGTGCTCCCCACTTACGGCAAAGCGGCCGTGACCAGTCCCGAGGACCCCGATCCCATCCCGTTGGCCGAACGCTTCTTCGGCGGCGGCACCGACTCGCTGCGCGCCGTCCCGCAGAATCAGGCCGGCCCGCGCGATTCCGTGACCGGCTTCCCCCTCGGCGGCTCCGCTCTCTTTTTCAACAACAGTGAATTGCGCTTTCCCCTGATCGGCGACAATATCGGCGGCGTTTTGTTTGAGGACTTCGGGAACGTCTTCTCCACTCCCGCCGATATCAGCTTCTCCTTTCACCAGCCGCACCCCACAATCCCACGGATTTCGATTACATGGTTCATGCGGCCGGATTCGGCATCCGCTATCGAACGCCCATCGGTCCCGTCCGTCTGGACCTGGCGTACAGCATCAATCCGCCCAAGTACAACGGCTTTGCCGGAGCACTTCCAGCAACTCGTGCACTGCCGGCTTCGCCCCAGGACTGCGTCAGCAGCTTGCAGCAGATCAGTCATTTTCAGTTCTTCTTCTCCATCGGGCAGACATTCTGATATGCGTTCTCTTCTACTCTCGTTCTTCGTTGTCGTCGCCGGATTGAAGGCCGTTTTGATCGATGAGATCGCTATTACGGTCGGCAACCAGGCCATCACCGAGAGCGAAATCGAACGCGAAATCCGTCTGTCATCGCTGCTGAATGGCGCCGCGCCCGATACCGGGTTGGAAGCCCGGCGCGAAGCTGCCGATCGCCTGATCGAACAGGCTCTGGTCCGTCGTGAGATGTCGTTCGGCAGTTATCCTCCGGTCCCTGCCGCCCAGGTTGATGAAGCGCTCGCCAGTACCCGGAAATCGCACGGCGGCCAGCCCGGGTTCGCCGCGCTCCTCGCCAAATACGGCTTGACGGAAAAGGATCTCCGCGATTACCTCACCTGGCAGTTGGCTTTGCTCAAATTTATCGATCTGCGCTTTCGCCCCGCGGTTCAGGTTACTGAGGAGGACGTCGAGACTTACTACAAACAGCACTCCTCCGCGCAGCCCGGCCCCGACGGAACCACCCCGAGCCTTCACGATCTGCACGACCAAATCGAACAGAAGCTCACCGGGGAGCGCGTGGACACGCAGCTCGATGAGTGGATGAAGCGGTCCGAGGAACGCACGGTCATCCGCTACCTCGACCCGAAACTGGCCAAGCCGTCGGCCGCCGCACTCTGATGACCGCGCTGCTTGCGAATCCACGAGCGCGCGCCCACGATCCCGGACCGGGCCATCCGGAGCAACCCGCCCGCTTCGACGCCGCTCTGCGGGGACTCGCGGCTTGGCCGCTGACTCCATTTACCCCGCGTGAGGCAACCATCGACGAACTCGCTCTCTGCCACACCCGGCCCTACATCGACCTGGTCCTTCGCGAGACTGCAGCTGGCCTTCCGCAGTTGAGTACCGGAGACACCCAGATCTGCCCGGAGTCTTTCGCCGTAGCCGCCGGCGCGGTCGGCACGGCTCTCACCGCGGTGGATCTGGTGGCGAGCGGCGAAGCCCAGCGCGCGTTTTGCGCTGTCCGTCCGCCCGGCCACCACGCGTCATCCGCACGGGGCATGGGATTCTGTCTGTTCAATACCGTCGCCGTCGCCGCCCGCTACGCCCAGCAGCGCTACGGCCTCGCACGCGTCCTGATTGCCGACTGGGACGTCCATCACGGCAACGGCACGCAGGACATTTTCTACGAAGACGCCTCCGTCTATTTCTTCAGTACCCACCAGTCCCCGTGGTATCCCGGCACCGGCATGCGCTCCGAAACCGGATCCGGCGCGGGGCGGGGAACCACCCTCAATTGCCCGCTCCTGGCCGGCTCCGGCCGGGCGGAAGTGCTGGGCGCCTTCGAAAAGGAACTGCTTCCCGCAATGGAAGTATTCCGGCCGGAACTCGTGCTGATCTCCGCCGGATTCGACGCGCGCGCCGGCGATCCCCTCGGCAAGTTTCGGCTGAGCGACGCCGACTTCGCAGACTTAACGAAGCTCCTCTGCGCCGTGGCCGATCGGCATGCGCACGGCAGGATCGTCTCGGTCCTCGAAGGCGGCTACAGTCTCACCGGCCTGGAATCCGCCGTACGCGCTCACGTCCAGGCGCTTTGCTCGCACTAGCTACCACGAATGATCAGATTCTGTTATCGTGAACGCATGATGCGCGAAACGCCGGCCCTGCTCGACGCCTTCGAACATCTCCCGGCCGACGAGAAGCGCCGCTTCACCAAAGAACTGCTCCGTCACTTTCTGCCATACGATTCGGGCGCCCTCGACGACGAAGAAATCGGAGCTGCTTCCAGCGCTCATCTTCACTCTTTCTACGAAGAGGATACCCATCCCTCAGCGGGGTGAGGTATGGCTCATCGATTTCGGTCTGGCGCGTAATGTCCGGCCGGTACTGGTTGTTAGCATCGGTTTCGGGCGATCAGGACCGCGCTCTGCTAACTGTCTCCCTCGGCAAACTGCCGTCGCTCGAATTCGACAAAGTCTTAGTGGGACTGCGGAGCTGGCTTGGACTCAGTGACAACCGTTGAGCCAAGCGGAATGTGGGTTCCGATCAGGCCCAAGGCCTTTAGACTGGGCTACAATCCGTCTGAACAACCATGACCACCCCCGTCACTCCTCCCGCACCGGTATTCGGAGAAGGTCCTCCGGTGATCCTTCTGCATGCCTTTCCTTTGGACGGCCGTATCTGGCTCGATCATGCGCAAACGCTTTCCAGCCGGAACCAGGTGATCGTCCCGGACCTGCGCGGCTTCGGAAACGCCTACTCGCAGCTCGCGGGCCTTACCGAGATCCCGATCGATCTGGTCGCCGATGATATCGCGGCCCTGCTCGCTCAGCGCGGGATCCGCAAGGCCGCGCTCGGAGGCATTTCCCGCGGCGGCTACGTCGCCCTGGCTTTTGCGCGCAAGTATCCGGAACGCCTCGCGGGCCTCATGCTCTTCGACACGCGCGCCAACCCCGCCGACCCCAAAGAGACGCAGACCTATTCCGATCTCGTCCCGCGCCTCGCTTCCGAGGGCATCTCCGCCGCCGTCGACGTCATGAAGACGCGCTTGCTCGGTCCCGAAACGCTCGCGCACAACCCGGCTTTGCTCACCACCGTCAATGCGATCATAGAGTCGCAGAAGCCGGATGCCGTAGCTGCCGCCGCGCTGGGCATGATCCATCGTGCGGACGCACGCCACACGCTCGCACACATCGGCGTACCCGTGCTTGCCATGGCCGGCATCGACGACGCCGCGTACGAGAACACTAAGGCCATCGCGGACGCCATACCGGGCGCGCAATTTACGGCCGTTCCCGGAGCAGGACACCTCTCCATCCTCGAGCAGCCCGCCTTTGCCGCAGCCGGCATGCGCGACTTTCTGTCCGGACTTACCGGATAACCACCTTCGCCAGCCCCGCGTTGCCCGCGCTATCCACCGCGCGGACCACCACGACGCGCTCGCCCGGAGGGATCGGCGCCACCAAATGGAATTGTTCCGCCGGTGAATCGATCACCCCGTCCACCGCATTCAGCGCCATCCAGGGGCCCGCGTCAACGGAATACTCACAGCGTCGCAGAGCGCTCGCCGCATCCGCAGCTTCAAAATCGATCACGGCATTTTTGCCGTCCCGGCGCGATGCGGTCACACGCACCAGCGGAGGCGTGTTGTCGATCAACACCGGCGAACTCACCAGTTCCGCGTCGCGCGCCTGATCCGGCGGATTGGCTTCCCGGTCGGACGCGATCACTTTAAAGTAATAGCGCCCGTCCGCCAGCGCATCGCCATCCAGGTTGACCGTGTTCTCATGCAAAGCGATGCGGTACAGCTTCCAATCGCGCTCGCCGTCTCCCCGGAACCAGACCGAATACACCAGGCGGTCGCCATCGGAATCGTCAGCCTGCCAGCTGACCACCAGCTGTTGCGAGGCCGCCCGCGAAATCGTCTGGGTAGGCGTCCCGGTGCTGGTTGCCGGGCCCGCATCCCCGGTGTCCGTCACCGTGATGCTATAGGCCGAGGACGTTGCCGCGGTACCCGTCGAGGTGCTGCTTCGCGCGGTATTCGAGGCGCTCGCCGCGCCCGTGGTCACGATGATCGAGCGGATAACCGGGGCTGCATTCTGCGGCAGGTAAGCCAGACTCACATTCTCGAGTAACGGCTCGGCCGCACCTCCGCCCGCCAACGCCGCCCGCCACTGAATATAGCGGGCATTGGGACTCTGGACGGACGATCCCTCCGCGCGGCTCAGCGCTTCCGACCAGTCGCTCCACGTGCGGTCCGGCCGCAGGGAGTTGCCGGTACGCGTCTGCAAACTCACGGCGCCGCGTCCCGACCAGCGCACCCTTCCCCAGCGCGCCACGCTCTGCGCGTCGAACACCGGAGATTCGTAGCTGCCCTTCTTGGACGGCTCCGCTTCCAGTTCGAACAGCTTGCCCGCATTGCCCGTGGCCGCGAAAACGCTTCCGTTAGATGCGATCAGGCGCGTGGCTTCCGATTCATTGGTCTGCGCCAGGAGCGTCAGCTTCCGATCCGCGGTAAGCCGGTAGATGCGGCCGCCATCGTCAGTCGAAAACAGAACATCGCCGCTGCGCGATAAGAGGTCAAAAATGTTTTCCTCCTTGGAACTCCACAGCGTTTCCACCGTGTTATCGGGCGCGATGCGGTAGATGGCCGACTTCTCCACGCCGGAGACTTCGATCGGCTGGGCATTCGTTGCACCGAGCGCAGTCGTTGCCGCGGCCACCGCAGCCTGGGCGGCCTTGCTGGCGTCGGAAGTCTGCGGCGGCTTCACCTCGGCGGCGGTCTGCGCGGCCGTATCCGCGGTCACCGTGATCGATGTCGTGACTACCGGCGTGGAACCGCCCAGCATCGCCTGTGCCGATTGGGCGGCGGTTTGCGTCTTATGGCTGATGCTGCCACCCAGACCCACCGCATAAATCGAGCCGTCCGGGCCGTTAGCGATCGCCCGAATTTCCGGCAGATTTGCATCGTAAAGAACGAAAGCCTTGTTCCGCGCCGAGATCCGGTAGAGGATTCCGTTGGGCTCCGTCCCCGCCAGCAGCTGGCCCGCCGGATCGAGAGAAAGCCCGGTTACATGCGCCTGCCCGGTCGCATAATATTCTTCACCCTGATTCGCGCCGGTAATGCGGTACACGCGGCCTTGATCGCCCGTACCCGCATAGAGCGCCCCGTCCTTCCCGATCGCGAGGGCCCAGATGTATTTCTGATGCGGGTCGAAGTAGACCTCGGCTTTTCCGTTCCGGACCCGATACACCTTGCCTTCGGGCGAAGTGGCCGCATATACGACCCCATCCGGCCCCACCGTCACCGCGAAAATCTCCGGCTGGTCCGCCGTCCACACCAGCGTCGAGTGGCGTTCTTTATCGATCCGGTAAAGCCGCCCGCGATTTCCTGTTCCCGCGTAGATCGACCCGTCCGGCGCCTGCGCCACGCTCCAGATCACCGCCTGCCCGGAAGCGAACACGGAATCAAGCCGTGGCGACAACGTCAGCGTGCCGTCACGGCTGAGCGAGACGTTCTCGAAATGCCCGCGCAGAAAATCCTGATAGCTCGCCATCTCCCAGGTCGCGACCGTGGATGCGCACGCGGCGATGGCCGTGCAGAGCCCCGCGACCAGCAGCTTCACGGCTTCACCTCTACCTGGATCGTCTTCGAACCGGTCACCATGCGGCCGTTACCATCGATCTCCAATTCGGCAATGCGGGAATTCTTCATGGTGTTCAGGGCCATCCCGCCGTTCCCCAGACTCGCCGCCATCACGAGCGCCACGGACGGAGGCGGCGCCGCCAGTTCGCTCACGCCGGTCGGGAACGAGGGCTCCGCCCGCCATACGCGCACGTAGGCCTTGTCGTTATCCCGCAGCCGTCCTATCAACTGCAGCAGCAGTTCCGGCGTGCGCGGCGTGGTTGCCAGCGCAAACTTCAGATCCTGAATGCTGGTCTGGTTGCCGTCCGCCACGGTGAAAAAGAGGGGCCCGGCTTCCGCTCCGATCGGCACCGGATACCGCACTGTGCGCGTCTCATCGCGGCCGCCCTCCGCCATCAGAGTCACCTGCAGTTCCACCGTCTCCCCCGGCCGCACTTCCCGCCGTGACGGCGTCACCTCTTCGATCTCGAGCGTGCGCTTCCTCTCGAGCGACTCGATGTCGAGCGAAATCCGCTGCACCCGCAGCGTGTCAAAACCGCCCTGCAGCACATACGCGACCGGGGCCGCGGTGGACGCCGAAGCAATCTGCGCCACGCCCGAATCGGTCGCATACACGTCCTGCAGGTGAATGGTCCGGTTGCCGCTCAACTCGACCGTGCCCCGCACCGTGATGGTGGCCGCGCCCGAATTGCGCTCCGTGGCGTCGAGCGTGGAAAACACCGCCATCTGCAGGAGCATCGGCGTCAACAGCGGATCGTTCACCATGTTCATGTGATACGCATCCACGGGCCGGCCCGCGCGGTGCAGCGCGATATCGAGCGGAATCAGGTCCGCCCGCTGCCCGAAGCGCCCGGAGACCGCCGTGTCCCGATCCTGCGAAATGATGCCCATCAACTCCTGCGGCGCCGAGATCTTGAAAGACGTGTTCACGTTAGCGAGCAGGGTCAGCACCTCCGAACGGCTGAACGGTAAACCGGTCGTTCCTACTCCCAGAAACCTGTGCCCGAAAGCATAAACGCGGTCCCCATCCACGTAAGTGACGGTCCCATCCGCGCCCACATTCAAATCGCCCTGCATCAACTGCACCGAGATCATCGAACCCGGTTGCACCCGCTCCGGATTACCAAACGAAGCCAATTGCGCGTCCGAACGCCCACCGCCCGCGGATAATGCCTGCGCCGGTTCCAGACCCAGGGCTCGCAGCTGCGGCGCAAACGCCTCGATCGTTCTCGTGGTGAATCCGCCGAGCGCAAGAGGCGTGCTGATGTTCATCAGACGTGTATCGGAGCCGCCTGGGCTCAGCGCCTGCTGCGGCAATGCCGCGCTGAAATCCCCGCGCCGCAGCGACTCCGCCACGGTATCCGGATCGCTTTTGCGGATTGCATCGCCCGCCTGACCGCTACGCAGCATATCGCCGATCGGCCGGATGGCCGCAATCGGGTCTTTGGAAAAAGGGAACGCCATCGCGACCGCGCCCAGCAGTTTCCCCTCAAGATAGACGGGGCTTCCGCTCATGCCCTGCAGGACGCCGGTATGTTCCAGGGGGCCGCCCGAAAGCCGCGCCAGAATCACCGACTCCTTGGGCCCGGCGTTCGGCAGCACGCCCAGAATCTCCACCTGAAACTCCTCGACCTTATCGCCCTGAAAGACCGTTCGCCCAATCCCGTGCATGCCCGCGCGGACATCTGCCACGGCGAAGAATGGATCGGCCGCACCCGCCGCTTCCGCGAAAAGAAGGGCCATGCAAACTGGAAGGAGACGAAAAACGCGCACGCTACGAGGCCTTGACGAGTGGCTACCCCCTAAGTGTAACGTGCTGCAGTCAAACAGAGTTACCCGGGGTGATAGGATACGAATACCGAATAGGATGATGGCGGAAACGGTTTCGGAAAAGAAACACCAAGTATTTTCCTGGACCGCGATCGGCTGGTTCGCGCTCCTCCTCTTTGCCTGCTACGCTCCCGTCCTGATCGCCCTTGTCAAAAATTGGAATAGCGACGCCGACATGGGCCACGGCTTCTTCGTCCCCGTTGTCGCCGGTTTCATCGTCTGGCAGAAACGCGCGGCAATGGCCCGTCTTGAGCCGCGGCCCAACTGGTGGGGCTTGCCCATTGTGCTCTACGCCGCCCTGCAGCTTTATATTGCGACGCTAGGCGCGGAACTCTTTCTCGCCCGCACCGCTTTCGTTTTTTCCCTGATCGGAATCGTGCTCCTGCTTGGTGGAACGCAGTTCGTGCGGGCGCTGGCCTTTCCGCTGTTCCTGCTCTTCTTCATGATCCCGATCCCCGCCGTCATCTATAACCGGATCACGTTTCCTCTGCAGATCATCGCCAGCCAGACCGCCGAGTGGGCGCTCAGTCTGTTGCAAATCCCAGTGCTGCGCGAAGGCAATATTCTGGAGCTTCCGGAGCAGCGGCTGAGTGTGGTCGAGGCTTGCAGCGGCATCCGTTCCCTGCTCACGCTTTCTTTTCTATCGCTCGTCTACGGTTACTTCTTTGAACGCCGCGCCTGGGTTCGTGTGCTGCTGTTTTTGGCCACGATTCCGATTGCGATTATTGCGAACGCCAACCGCGTGACGCTGACCGGGGTCCTAGCCGAATATAAACCGGAGCTGGCCGAAGGCTTCTTCCATGAGATGTCGGGCGGCGTCATTTTCATGGCGGCGCTGCTGATCATGGTCGGGCTTCATCAGATTTTGCGCCGAGGGATTTCCTTTTATGACCACCGACACGCTCAACCGGCTCCTGCATAGCCGCTACGCGCAAGTCCTCACGGTCGTGCTGCTGTTGCAGGGCGTCCTTTTCTACACCGCGTCGCATGGCGAGAAGGTGCCGCTGGCGAAGCCCCTCGACCAGTTCCCGGCTACGCTCGGCTCCTGGACTCTGGCCCAGACCGGCGTCGTCGAGCCCGAAACGCTCGCCGTCCTGCGCGCTGACGACACGCTGACCCGCTGGTACGTGAGCCCGGGGCAGGGCGGCGCCAATCTTTTCGTTGCGTACTTCAAGACGCAGCGCACCGGCCAGTCTCCGCACTCGCCCAAGAATTGCCTGCCGGGTGCCGGATGGACGCCGTCCGCCACCGGCTTCCTCGATGTTCCGATCGCGGCGACAGGCGAGACGATCCGCATTAACCGCTACATCGTCGCCAAGGGCGATGTAAAGAGCGTGGTCCTTTACTGGTACCAGACGCAGAGCCGCGTGATCGCCGACGAGTTCGCGGCTAAGTTCTATCTCGTGACGGATTCCATCAAGCACCATCGCAGCGACACGGCGCTGGTGCGGATAGTCGTTCCGGTAATTGGGGATGGCGAGCAGAGAGCTGTAAGTCAGGGTGAAGCGTTTGTGCAGGCGGCTTATCCGGTTTTGCGTGCGTATTTGCCGAGTTAACGCTACCTTTGACAAAAGCCCAGTATTCCTTGTTGCAGGAGCATGGACCTCCATTTCACGTCCGTCTTCAATTTTTGGGCACAGGTGGCGCAGGGAAAAATTGCGCCACCATCAGGCTGTTTGGGCGAGCAAAGCTCGCAGGCTACTGGTGAAATCGCGCCAATGCGCAGGATGCCAGCGGGTTCATAGCCCTGATGTATGCGTCGAGCAACGTCAGACACAGCAATCCTGAATATCATCCTCACGGCCGGCGGCCGATCCGAACATGCGCAGTCATCTGGGGCAGACTGCGATCATGGCCCCATGGACTGGCTGGTTAGTCTGGATTGACAGAATTCGAATTCTCGATTTGTCCAGAAGCTGCGCGAGATCCTGCTCCGGCAGTAAGGCTATGCAATCAAACGAGAGGTAGGACAGTGTGAGAACTCTGTGTAGACTCAGCAGCCTTATTTTGGCTCCTTGTCTCGTGTCATGTGCGCAGGCGCAACAGCCGCAATCCGCGCTGGCGAGCAACTCCCCATCACTCACCGCTTCGGTTAGCGGCTCCGTCACGGATGCCACCACCCACTTGCCCGTCCATTTTGGCGAGATATGTCTGATCCCACGCCCACCTGACCCGCCGGGCAACTTGACTGGCAATCTGATGCCTAACCCGTCGCAGATCGCGGAGCACAAAAAAGCAGCCGATTTGCAGACCATTCGGGGATTGGTTGGGCTTGATGGCAGCTTTCGATTGGACGGTGTTCCGATCGGTGACTACCTTATCTCAGCACTAAAGGCCGGATACGTCACGCCCGGCGCCTCGACGGATGTGGACGCTTCCGATGATGACCTGAAAATGTTGTACCAATCATTGCCCGTGGTTCATGTGGCAGAAGGACAAGTAGCGAAAGTCAATCTGATTCTGCGCCGAGGAGGCGTGATCGCCGGCCGAATTCTATTTGCGGATGGCAGTCCAATGATAGGGCAACCGGTTGTGTGGGAACTTTCGGAAAGCGTGTCCTCTCGATCTAACCCTCTCGGCAAGACCGTATCTGAAAAGCTCTCGAGCGCCCTGTCCATCACGGGGTACGAGGCGCGGCATCACCCAGAAATTCGTACTGACGACAAGGGGCAATACCGGCTCTTCGGGTTACCACCCGGTAGGTACGTGGTCAGCACCTTGCTCCTTCTTAGCCAAAACTCGGGGGTCCAGCTTACCTATAGCAATGGAAGTGGTTCTCACTCGGGCGGAAAAGCGCACATCTACCCAGAGATCATCCCCGTCTTCGGGCCAGGGGTCTTTAGCCGGAAGCATGCCAGAAATTTTGTGATCCATGCTGACGAGCAGATTTTAGATGCCGACTTCAAGATCGATTTTGCCGGGTTGCATACATTAACAGGAAGAGTCCTGGCAGCGCAGGACAGGCACGCGCCCAACGCAGTAATGGTGCGTTTAAGAGAGCGCGACGCAGAGGATAACGGCCGCTTTGCAGAGAGTGAAGAAAATGGGGTTTTTCAATTCCATCACCTTCCCCCGGGCAGCTATGCGATTGAAATAATCGCGAATGATCTTACGCCACCAGACCAGGGGAGACCGCCCAAACCTTATAAGACAGTCAAGCGAACCGTAGCGGTCACGGATCAAGATGTGGTGCTTGGGGATGTGCTCATGGAGGCGCTCAAGCCGGGTGAAAACAACGACGACCAATAGCTTGAATGACGACCCGCGATCCAAGCAAATAACGTCACCTGGCCTGTCGCACTCGCTTCCCGGAGGGTGCCGCAGACGATTAGCGTAGCTTCCCGTAGCGCTCAGCGCGGTACGTAATGTCAACTAGGTATGCTGTGGGCGGCTTCGAAGTCTGCAAAAAATTCACTCGCCGGCCGTCGCTTCCCATGTTTTGCATCCTCGAAACCCTGGCGCAAACCTTCGTCCGCATCTGCGCGGGCCGTCGATGTCGAGAAGCCGCTGGTAGGCTTCGGCGTCCTGCACGACGGCTGCTGCTTTGCCCTTCACCGTCAATACTACCGGCCTGATGTACCCTTTGCTCATCACAGAGATACGCTTTTCTTTCTATTTACCCGACGCGCTGGCGTCGCGGTGTACCGCATCCAGCACACCATTCACGAAGTGCACGGATTCCTCGCCGGCGAACTGGCGGGCTAGTTCCAGCGCTTCGTCGATCAGCACCGACCGGCGGCGTATCCGTGTGCAGCATCTCGTACACCGCTAAACGCAGAATGTTGCGGTCGACGATCGGCATGCGCTCCATTCGCCAGTGCTCCGCGTGCTTCTTGATCATGGCCGTCGATGCTGCGAGGACTCTGCGACGTGCCCCGCACCAGTTATTCCAGAAACGCATCGCGCGGCGTTCCGCGGCTCCCCTTCTTCGACGCGCAGCGAACCGTAGAAACGCCTCGATCGATTCCTGCGCCGGAGAGCTTGCCGCACGTCCCACTGAAACAGGACCTGCAGAGCCGTTGCCGGGCCTTATGTCGCGAAGGCATACTAGGAGGCCGGACTCTGAGGCGGCGCAAAAGATTCGCCATTTCGATGGCCGTCATAGCGGCGTCGAAGCCTTTGTTGCCGCTCTTGGCGCCCGCGCGGTCGACCGCCTGCTCCACCGTATTCGTGGTCAGAACGCCGAATGATGATCGGGACGCCGGTCTCGATCGCCAGACGCGCGAGACCGCGCGCCGCTTCGCCCGCCACGTAGTCGAAGTGCGGCGTATCGCCGCGGATCACAGCGCCCAGGCAGACGATGCGTCATGCCGCTTCTGTGAGCCAGCGCCCGCACCGTCACCGGCATTTCCCACGCGCCGGGAACGCGCATGATGTCGATCGACATTCTCGTCGGCAGCCCGACCGCTTCAAAGCATCCAGCGCGCCCGCGAGCAGACGGTCCGTAACGAAGCTGTTAAAGCGCGCCACCACGATCGCGAACCTCAGCCCGCCGCTGATCAGAATCTTCCTCTCGAATGTTTCATTTTCCCGTAAACACCGGCGCTCGCTTTTCGAGAAAAGCCCGCGTGCCTTCGCGCCGGTCCTCTGTCGCCGCGGCCAACCCGAACGCCATCGCCTCGAACCGCAGCCCCGCTTCCAATCCCGCAATCGAGCCCGTATCCACCGCCTGCATCGTCAATCCCACCGCCAGCGGGCCATTTGCCAGCACCTTTCGCCAGCCACGCCCGGCTCGCGCCAGCAGTTCCGCCGGCGCCACCACTTGGTTCACCAGCCCCATCCGGTGCGCTTCCACCGCAGTCACCGGTTCGGCGGAAAGCAGCATCTCGAGCGCCGCCGCTGCCCCACCAGTCGCGGCAGCCGTTGCGTCGCGCCATAGCCGGGCAGCAATTCCCAGCTTCACTTCCGGCTGCCCGAAGCAGCGCCGTGCGGACGCAATCCGCACCGTGCAGCACATCGCCAGCTCCAGACCGCCGCCCAACGCAAATCCGTTGATCGCCGCCACAGAAGGCTTGCGCATGGTCTCCAGCTGCCGGAACACCTGTTGCCCCGCGCGGACAAGCCGCTCCGCTTCGGTCCGCGTCGAGGTCGCCGCCAGTTCCTTGAATATCGGCGCCCGCGACAAACGCCTTGTCGCCCGCGCCGTTCAGGATCAGCGCCCCGCACCACCGGATCGTCCTCCACCTGCGCCGAAAACCTCGCCCAGTTCGCCCATCACGGCCTGATTCAGCGCATTCCGTTTCTCCGGCCGGTTGATGGTCACAAGCGCAATGCCGCGCGCATCCGCCTCGAACAGTATGTGGCTGAAGGACATATGCGATACTGGAAATTACAGGCCTCATCATACCGCATGGACCGCGAATTCATCCGCAATTTCTCCATCATCGCGCACATCGATCATGGCAAATCTACACTGGCCGACCGTCTTCTCGAAACCACCGGCGCGCTCTCCCAAGCGCGAAATGATGGCGCAGGTGCTCGACTCGATGGACCTCGAGCGCGAGCGCGGCATCACCATCAAAGCCCATGCCGTCCGGCTGAATTACCGCGCCGACGACGGCAAGATTATCAGCTCAACCTGATCGATACGCCCGGCCACGTCGATTTTTCCTATGAGGTCTCGCGCAGCCTGCAGGCCTGCGAAGGCGCGCTGCTGGTGGTCGATGCCTCGCAGGGCGTCGAAGCGCAGACCCTCGCCAATACTTATCTCGCGCTGCACCACAATCTCGAAATCATCCCCGTCATCAATAAAATCGATCTTCCCGTCCGCTGAACCCGAGCGCATCCGCGAACAGATCGAACACGGTCATCGGGCTCGATGCCAAGGACGCGATGCTCGTCAGCGCGAAGCAGGGCATCGGCATCCACGAAACCCTGGAAGCGATCGTGAATCTGGTGCCGCCTCCGCCGGGTCGACGCCGACGCGCCGCTGCGCGCGCTCATCTTCGACTCCTGGTTCGATCCGTACCGCGGCGTCATCATTCTCCTGCCGGTCGTGGAAGGACGCGTCTGAACTGGGTCAGAAGATCCGTCTTATGGTCGAACGGGCAGATGTTCGACGTGGAAGGCTGCGGCTACCAGTCGCCCAAAGCGACGTCCCAGCGCCGGAGCTGTTCGCCGGCGAAGTCGGCTACCTGTTACGCCAATATCAAAACCGTGTCCGACGCCAAGATCGGCGACACCATTACCGATCACGACAATCCTGCCGCGGAGCCGCTGCCCGGCTTTGAAGAGATCAAGCCCATGGTCTTCGCGGGCCTTTACCCCGTGGAATCGCACGAGCACGGCCTGCTGCGCGACGCGCTCGAAAAACTGCGGCTGAACGACAGCGCCTTCAATTTCGAGCCGGAGAATTCGGTCGCGCTCGGCTTCGGCTTCCGCTGCGGCTTTCTTGGGCTGCTGCATCTCGAAATCGTGCAGGAGCGGCTGGAGCGCGAATTCAAAATCGACCTCATCACCACCGCGCCCGGCGTGCGCTACCGAATCACCACCACCAAGGGCGACGTCTTCGAAGTCGATAACCCCAACCCGCTTCCCGGACCCCTCCGAGATCAAGCAGATCGAAGAGCCCATCATCGACGCTTCCGTGATCACGCGCGAAGAGTATCTCGGCGGCATTCTGCGCTGCTCGAGGAAAAGCGCGGCATGCAGAAGAAGTTCGAGTACATCGGCGCGGGCCGCGTTCTGCTGCTCTATGAAATGCCGCTCAACGAAATCGTGCTGGATTTCTACGACCGCCTGAAGTCCGTCTCCCGCGGCTACGCCTCGCTCGACTACCACCTGGCCGGATTCCGCGTCTCGCCCATGGTGCGGCTCGATGTGCTGATCGCCGCCGAGACCGGTGGACGCGCTCTCCATCATCGTCCACCGTGACTTTGCCTACGAGCGCGGGAAGACGTTGATCGAACGCATGCGCAAGTTGATTCCCGCGCCAGATGTTCGAGATCGCGCTGCAGGCCGCCATCGGGACACAAGATCATCGCGCGCGAGACCATCGCCGCCATGCGCAAGAACGTCCTCGCCAAGTGCTACGGCGGCGACATCTCGCGCAAACGCAAGCTGCTCGAAAAGCAAAAGGAAGGCAAGAAGCGCATGAAGCGCGTGGGCTCCGTGGATATCCCGCAGGAGGCCTTCCTCGCGGTTCTGAAAGTAGGCAACACCGACTCGGACGATTGAAAAGCGCCGTGCCTCACGACGTCATCATCATCGGCGCGGGCGTTGCCGGTCTCGCCGCCGCCTCGCGCCTGCAACAGTCCGGCGTAAACTTTGTCTGTCTGGAGGCGCGCGATCGTATCGGCGGCCGCATCTTCACCCAGCGCGACCCGTCCTGTCCCGTACCCATCGAGCTCGGTGCGGAGTTCGTCCATGGCAGTCCACCCGAAACTCTGGCGATCGCCGAAAGGGCCGGGCTGACCTTATGCGACGTGGCTTATGAAAGCCGCACCCTGCACAACCGGAATTGGGCGCCCGGTGAGGATTCCGGAATGTGGGAACCGCTTCTCGATCGCGCGAAAATCTACGATGGCCCCGATGAAAGTTGGACGCAATTCCTCAGTCACACGGCCGCGACTGACGAGGCAAAGAACGCCGCAACTCGTTACATTGAAGGTTTCAACGCGGCGCATGCGGATCGGATCAGCGTAGCCTCAATCCGCCAGGACACCCTCGCTTCCGAAGCCATCGACGACGGCCATCAGTCGCGCGTCCTCGGCGGGGGATATTTCGAAATTGTGCGCAATCTTGCACAACCTTGCACAACCGCGACCTATGCAATCCGGCTCAATCGCGCCGTAGAGCAAGTCGTCTGGGAGCGCGGAAGTGTGACGGTCACCATACACGGGGAACCCGCCGTCATGCGGGCTCGCGCCGCGATCATCACGCTGCCCCTCGGCGTTCTGCAGCACCGCGACGTGCGGTTTTCGCCCGTGCCGCCGGCGCTCAACCAAGCCGTTCCTCACATCGCCAATGGTCAGGTCTTCCGCGTCACGCTGCAGTTTCAGGAACGCTTCTGGGAGAAGATCGACGGATTGCGCGACGCCGGGTTCCTGTTTACGAACGAAGAGTTCTTTCCCACCTGGTGGACCAGCCTCCCCGTGCGTGCCCCGGTGCTCACCGGCTGGTCGGCCGGTCCGCATGCGGACAAGTTGATCGGCCGCCCTCGAAGCGAGATCGTCGCGGAAGCGTTGCGAACCCTGACTCGCATCACCGGTGTCGATGCCGGGAATCTCGTCCGGTCCCACCATTTTCACGACTGGCATGCCGATCCCTTCTCCCGCGGCGCCTATAGCTATGCGCTGGCCGGACACCTGGACGCACGCCGCCAACTTGCCGAACCCGTTGAGGATACCCTCTTCTTTGCCGGCGAGGCCACCGAAACCGAAGGCCACAGCGCCACCGTGCATGGCGCCATCGCTACCGGCGAGCGTGCCGCACGGCAGGTTCTCGCCGCTCTCCGCTAAGCTGGTCGGTAGTGCTCACCGATCTGATTCAGATTCAAACTCTCGGGGAAAAGAAGCGCCCGGAAAATGAGCGCTTCCGCCGGTATCTGAAGTCCTACGATCATTCCGATCGCATCCTGCGCCGCATTGCCGTCGGTGTCGAAGATCAGATCGATTGCACCGCCTGCGCGAACTGCTGCCGCGTTGCGACCGTGAAGCTCACTACGCGGGATGTCGAGAAGATGTCGAAAAGCCTGCGCATGAAGCCGGACCGGTTCCTCAATGACTACACTTCGCAGAGCGAGGAGGAAGGACTCGTGCTGAAGCGCTCCGAGAAGGGCTGCGTGTTCCTCGACGGCAATCTCTGCCTGGTCTACGATTCGCGCCCTGCCAACTGCGAAGACTTTCCGCACGTGGTACGCGGGAACGGGTCCATCGTGAGCCGCATGTGGGAGTTCGTGGACCGCGCTTGCTATTGCCCGATCGTCTATAACTCACTTGAAGCTTTCAAAGCCGAGACGGGGTTTACGCGCTGAAATTTCCCAGCGCTTCATCGAGAGCCAACCAGATTTCGCGCGTTGGAGTGCCGACAAACGTATCAGTAATTTCGAGGCGGGTTTCCACGGAGCGGAACACGGTTCTGGAGGCGGGGTCGATCACGAGAATTTGTTCGAATCCCCAGTTCCGGTACTGTCTGCACTTTGTCAACATTCGGGACATGGAATCGTCGTCAGATAGAATCTCAATGACGATTTCGACCGCTGCAGTCGGGTAGGGCAACTCGATTCGGGATCGATTGGCAATCACGTCTGGAATGAGTTGGAGATCTAAGTCGATCTTCAGTCGCACCTCGGAGGCAGCCTGCAAACCAGCCCTCAATAAAATCTCCATAACGATTCGCTGGAGAAGGCCGTGTATCCAGTTCGGTATTGATTTCTGTACAGCCTCGCCGTGCCAAAACTCGTAATAGGGCTTCTCTTGCGAAAACCGGCTCTCGAAATCCCTCACTGTGAGTTTTTCGGTGACGGCAGCCATATTCAATGGTACGCCGCCTGGTTAAACCGCCACCGTTGAGATGTGGACGCTCGACCGGACGCCTTCGATCACCACAATCCCGCTCTCGGTCACGTGATACAGCTTGCGATCCTTATCGAGGTCATAGCCGATGCGCGCGTCTTCCGGAACGCGGACGTTCTTATCCAGAATGGCGTTCTTCACGCGTGCCCGCCGGCCGATGTCGCAGTTATCGAGGATGATCGAATCCTCCACCACCGCTCCGCTATGCACCTTTACCCCGCGCGAAAGCACCGAATTCCGCACCATTCCGCCCGATAAGATGCAGCCGCCTGAAACCACCGAATCGATTGCCAGGCCGCGCCGGTCCTGCATGTCGAAGCAGCACTTCGCAGGCGGATCGGGGAACCCCGTCGTCCGCAGCGGCCACTCGCGGTTATAGAGGTTCAACGCCGGCGATACGGCCTTCAAATCCATATTGGCTTCGTAATAGGCGTCGATCGTCCCCACGTCGCGCCAGTATGCCGGTTGACCGTCGGGCTCGCCCGGGATCTTATTGGTCTGGAAGTCGTAAGCGTAGACTTCCTCGCGCTGGACCAGCTTGGGCAGGATGTCCCGTCCGAAATCGTGCGAGCTTTCTTCGCTCGCCGCATCCGCGATCAATTCGTTGATCAGCGTTCGCGTGGAGAAAACGTAGTTGCCCATGGAAGCGTATACATGGTCCGGCCTCCCCGGAATGGTGGGTGCATCGGGGTTCTTCTCGTGAAAGGCGATAATGCGCCCCGCGTCGTTGGTCTCGATCACGCCGAATTCGTGCGCGTGCTGCTTATGGACCGGGATCGCGGCCACCGTGCACGCCGCTTTTCGATTCTCATGGAATTCCACCATCGAAGCGATGTTCATGCGGTAAATATGGTCCGCGCCGAAGATTGCCACCACATGTGGATTGGCCTGTTCCAGCAGGTTCAGATTCTGGAAGATCGCATCGGCTGTGCCCTGGTACCACGTCTCTCCGGGCGAGCGCATCTGCGCGGGTACCGGGATGATGAACTGGTTCTTGAGCAAGCTGCCGAACTGCCACCCTTCGTTCAAGTGCTGCAGCAGCGACTGGCTCCGGAACTGCGTCAGAACATAAATTGAGTAAATCCCGGAATTGATGAAGTTGCTGAGCACAAAGTCGACGATGCGATACTTGCCGCCGAAGGGAACGGCCGGTTTGGCGCGCTCCTTGGTCAATGGATAGAGACGGGTACCCTTGCCCCCCGCCAGCACGATTCCCAGAACGCGAAGTTGCATATAGCTCCGCCATTAGACTACACCGAACGCGGCGTGGCAACGGTGAATTCTTGGTAAACGAGTCGAATCGCAGGATCGAGGCGAGAGAGTATTCTTATCAGAAGGGCTCACTTCATGTCATTCAACCTCTCTGTAAACGGTCGGGCTACCAGCGTTGACGTTCCCGCGGATACGCCTCTTCTCTGGGTGATTCGCGATGTTATGAATTTGAAGGGAACCAAGTACGGGTGCGGCATCGGGCAATGCGGAGCCTGTACGGTGCATCTGAATGGACAGGCCGTGCGGTCCTGTACCACGCTGGTTTCCAACGCCGCCAACGCGCAGATTACGACGATTGAAGGCCTCTCCGCCGACGCCGCGCACCCCCTGCAGCTCGCATGGTCGGAATTCGACGTCCCGCAGTGCGGCTATTGCCAGGCCGGCCAGATCATGTCGGCGGCCGCTCTTTTGGCCAAACATCCCAAGCCCACCGATCAGGACATCGACACGGCCATGAGCGGTAACCTTTGCCGCTGCGGCACGTACGTGCGTATCCGCCAGGCCATTCACCGCGCGGCTGAATCGGCCCACGCGGCCCCCGTTCGTAAGGCTTAAAAGGAGAATCCAGATGCTCTTAGATCGCCGCTCTTTCCTGCAAGTCACAGCTCTTACCGGCGGAGGCATGCTGCTGGGCCTGGTCCCCGAACGTCCGCTGCTCGCCCAGGCCCCGCAGCCGCCGCTCACGCCCAGCGCGTTCATCAAGATCGCCTCCGACGGCACTGTAACCCTGGTCTCCCGCAACCCGGAGATCGGGCAGGGAATCAAGACCATGCTCCCCATGCTCATCGCCGAAGAGCTTGAAGTCGATTGGAAGACCGTCAAGGTGGAGCAGGGCGATCTCGACGCCCGCTACGGCGTGCAGTTCACCGGGGGCAGCTTCGCGGCCTCCAACAACTGGGTCCCCATGCGGCAAGTCGGCGCGGCGGCCCGGACGATGTTGATCGCAGCCGCGGCGAAGACCTGGGGCGTTCCCGAATCCGAATGTTACGCCTCCGCCGGCCGCGTTTACCATCGCAACACCGATCGCTCTCTCGGCTATGGGGAACTGGCCACAAAGGCCGCGGCGATGCCCGCGCCTGATCTCAAAGCGCTCCAGCTCAAAGAGGGCAAGGACTTCAAGATCATCGGCGTGTCCACCCGCAGCGTCGATCTCCCCGATATCGTCGCCGGCAAACCCATCTTCGGAATCGATTTCACTCTGCCCGGGATGCTCTATGCGGTTTTCCAGAAGTGTCCCGTGTTCGGCGGCAAAGTGAAATCCGCGAACCTGGAAGAGATCCAGAAGATGCCGGGCGTCCGCAAAGCTTTCGTGGTGGACGGCCAGGTGAAGCTGCAACCGGTGATCGAAGGGGAACCGGGTCTCGAGCCCGGGGTGGCGATTGTGGCGGACTCCTGGTGGCAAGCCCAGGCCGCGCGGAAGCAGCTGAACGTCACTTGGGACGAAGGCGATGTAACGGGGCAGAGCAGTGCCGACTTCGCCAAACGCGCGCAGCAGTTTTCGCAACAGCCGCCCGCGCGCAAGCTGAAGAGCGACGGCAATGTCGATGACGCTCTGAAGAGCGCGGCCAAAACTCTCGAAGCATCTTATTCCTACCCGTTCATTTCACACGCGCCGCTCGAACCGCGCAATTGCAGCGCGCATTTTCAAAACGGCAAAGTGGAGATCTGGACCACCAGCCAAACGCCAGGAGGCGGCCGCGGTCTGGTCGCGAAGACTCTTGGTATTCCGGAATCCGACATCACCGTTCACATGCTGCGCGCGGGCGGCTCCTTCGGACGCGGGCTTTACAACGATCTGATGGCTGAATCCGCGTGGATATCCAAAGTCGCCGGCGCCCCGGTCAAGCTATTGTGGACGCGCGAAGACGATATGACCCATGATTACTATCGTCCCGGCGGTTTCCATTTCCTTAAGGGGGGCGTCGACGCTTCGGGCAGGCTCGTGGGCTGGCAGAATCACTTCGTCAGCTACGGCGATGGCGAGAAGTTCGCCTCATCCGCCCAGATCAGCCCCAATGAATTCCCGGCTGGGTTCGTTCCCAATTTCGCCTTGCACTCGTCGGTCATGCCGTTGCGCTTGAAGACGGGCGCGCTGCGAGCTCCGGGCCATAATGCCATTTGTTTCGTGGTGCAATCGTTCCTCGATGAATTGGCGCACGCCGCCAATCAGGATCCCGTGCAGTTCCGCCTCGCTCTGCTGGCCGACCCCGGCAAAGAGAACGTGAAGGAAGCCGCCAAGCCGAAAGTCGAAAATGAACCCCGGCCGGCCGCTGCCGAAAAAAGCAAGATGAATTACAACGCGGGGCGCATGCGCAACGCCATCAGCCTGGTCGCGGACAAATCGGGTTGGGGCAAGCGCCAACTGCCCCCCGGCACCGGACTCGGCGTTTCCTTCCACTACAGTTTCCAGGGCTACTTCGCGCACGTGGCCGAAGTCACTGTAAACGCCAAGAACCAGGTCAAGGTGAACAAAGTCTGGGTAGCCGGCGACGTCGGCGGTCAGATCATCAACCCCAGCGGAGCCGAGGCCCAGGTGCAGGGCGGCGTTATCGACGGGCTTAGCGAGTTGATGGGACAGGCGATCACGCTCGAAGCGGGCCGCGTGGTTCAGACCAACTACGATAAACACACACTGCTGCGGATGCGCCAGGCCCCGCAGATCGAAGTGCACTTCATTAAGACCGACAACCCGCCCACCGGTTTAGGTGAACCTTCGCTGCCGCCGGTGCTCCCGGCCGTGACGAACGCCATCTTTGCGGCTTCGGGCAAACGCGTCCGCTCCCTCCCACTCGCGCAGGAAGGCTTCAGTTGGGCGTGAAGCGGCTCCTTGCGGGCGTAGCAGGAACGGCCGCTCTGGCGTTTGCGCTCGATCCTTCCGCCGCCCGGAATCTGATCGTGCCGGACCGCCTGCTGGCGCACATCAAAGTGCTGGCATCGGACGAGTTCGAAGGCCGCGCGCCCTCTACCCGGGGTGAGACGCTCTCGGTCCAATACCTGACGGATCAGTTCAAGAGCTTCGGTCTTAAGCCGGGCAACCCTGACGGCACCTATGTGCAGGATGTCCCGCTCTACGGAATCCTGTCCACGCCCGCATCGCACGTCACGGTGGGCGGCAAAATCATCGAGCTCGAATCCAGGAAAGACATCGTGGCCTGGACGGTTCAGCCCGTGCCGGGCGTGCATGTGGCCGATTCCGATGTCGTCTTCGTCGGCTACGGCGTGGTGGCGCCGGAGTACGGCTGGGACGATTACAAAGGGGTCGACGTCAAGGGAAAAACCATCGTGATGCTGGTCAATGATCCGGCCGTGCCCGATCCGAACGATCCCAGCAAGCTCGATCCCAACATGTTCAAAGGCAAGGCCATGACGTACTACGGCCGCTGGACCTACAAGTACGAAATCGCCTCGCGCCTGGGCGCCGCCGCGGCCGTGATCATTCATGAGACGGGACCGGCCGGATATCCCTTCGAGGTGGTCGTCGGCAGCAATACGCACGAGAACTTCGATATCCAGACTCCAGATCGCAACGCGTCCCAGGTTCCGGTGCGTTCCTGGATCCCGTATGCGACCGCTGACAAAATCTTCAGCGCCGCCGGACAGGATCTGGCGGCCTTGAAGAAGCAGGCAACCACCAAAGAGTTTCATCCCGTCACCCTCAATGCCAAGTGGTCCTTCGATATTAAGACCGCCGTGCGCGAAGTCAAATCGAAGAACGTAATCGCGAAGATCGAGGGCAGCGATCCGAAGCTGCGCGATCAGTACGTCATCTTCACCGCCCACTGGGACCACCTGGGTAAGGACCCCGCATTAACCGGCGATCAGATCTATAACGGCGCGGTCGACAATGCGTCCGGTTGCGCGGGACTGCTGGAACTCGCGCGCGCCTTTGCGCAACTGACACCCGCGCCCAAGCGCTCCATACTGTTCCTCTCGGTGACGGCGGAAGAGAAAGGGCTGCTCGGCTCTAAGTACTACGCCGCCAATCCGCTCTACCCGCTCAACAACACCCTTGCCGATCTCAATATGGACTCCATGAACATGTGGGGCAAGACGCGCGACATGGTGATCGTGGGCCTCGGAAACTCAACCCTCGACGACGTCGCCAGGCAGGTGGCCGACGAGCAAGGCGGCCGCACTTTGAATCCCGACCCCACGCCGGAGCGCGGCGGCTACTATCGGTCCGACCATTTCGAATTCGCCAAGCAGGGAGTGCCCGCGCTCGATATTCACCCCGGTATCGATTTCATCGGCAAACCTGGGAACTTCGGGCGCGCCAAGGCCGAGTACTATACGACCAACGACTATCACAAGGTAAGCGACGAGCCGAAGCCCGGTTGGGACCTCAGCGGCGAAGTCCAGGATATGCAGCTCTTGTTTCAGGTGGGTCTCGACGTCGCCAACGGAGACCGCTTTCCGGAATGGAAGCCGGGCAACGAGTTCAAGGCCAAACGCGACGCCAGTATGAGCGGCGCTCAGTAAGCGTCTGCCTTAAGGCAGCTTGGAATCGGTCTCGCTCAGCGTGAGCGCCTGCACCTTGGGCCTGGTCACGATTCTGCGCACCACGCGCCAGTGAATACGTTGAAAAATCTCGCCCGGAACATAGCGCCGCAAATTGACGACCAGCTTCGCCTTAGCCCCTACCAGGTAACGTAAACGAGGCTGCTTCGCAGTCAAAATGCCGTAGACCACCTTGGCCACATCTGCGACGCCGAACGAATTGTTCTCGAGAATGTCGTCCACCATTTTTTCGTGTTGCAAGAACCACGCATAGTACGGGCTTTCCGGGTTCATGGCCCGCGGAGCCCGGTTGCGGTGTACCGTAAAATGCGGAGTCTTGATCAATCCGGGCTCCAGCAGCGAGCAGTGGATGTTGAACATCGCCACTTCCTGGGCGAGGCATTCCACCAAACCCTCCACCGCGAACTTGCTCGACACATACCCGCCAATGCTCATCGATCCGATACGGCCGCCGGCCGACGTCGTAATCACCAGACGCCCTGATCGTTGCTCGCGCATTCCCGGGAGCACCGCCTGGATGCAGTGCAGAGCGCCGTAAAAGTTGACTTCGAAGACGCGCTTGATGTCGTCGTCGGTCAAATCTTCGACAAAGCCCCGTAAGCTGATACCCGCGAAGTACACCAGACCGTCGATGCGCCCGAGTTGCCGAATCACGGCGTTGACCTGTTCGGGCTGGGTCACGTCCATCCGCACTGTTTCTACTCCGACGCCCCGTTCCGACGCCGCCCGCGCCAGGTCGTCCGCCTCCTTTTCGAGATAAACCGAGCCGATCACCCGGAATCCCTTACCCGCCAGATACAGGGCGCACTCCTGGCCCATCCCCGAACCCGCGCCCACCACCAGCAAAATGCCTCTATTCGTGCTCATACTTACCCATTTTCGACAAGCGCTCAGTTTGGAGGAAGCTGGAAGCAATGTCAATTGGAGGGACAGCGGTACAATCCGAATTAAGCCTGATTTCAGCCAATGTTTTGGAATGTCCCGGTAACGTCAGCGTCTGACTCCGCGCCGTTAAAGATTGCGACTTGAATCGATTCGCGGTGTCCCCGCGTCCACTATAAAGATCTCAGGAGACGCTATTTGTGGATAGTTAGGCTCGCGCTCAGGGCGCCCTATACCTTCGTGGTGATGGCGGTACTGATGCTCGTCCTCGGAGTGTCGGCGATTGTTACCATGCCGACCGACATTTTCCCGTATATCAATATTCCGGTGGTCACGGTCGTTTGGACCTACACCGGCCTTTCTCCCGACGAGATGGAAAAGCGCGTTGTTACGGTATGCGAGCGCGCCATGACCACCACCGTCAACGACATCGAGCATATCGAGTCGACTTCCTACAACGGCGTCGCTGTCATTCGCATCTACTTCCAGCCCATTGCGAAAGTGGAACTCGCGATTTCGCAGGTCACCTCGATTGTTCAGACTATTCTGCGGGCGCTGCCGCCCGGTATTTTTCCGCCCATCATCATCAAGTACGATGCATCCAGCGTTCCCATCCTGCAACTCGCGCTCGAAAGTGACACGCTAAGCGAACAGACCCTTTTCGATCTCGGCCTGAATTTCATCCGCACCCAGCTCGCGACCGTGCAGGGCGCCTCCGTCCCGCTTCCCTCCGGCGGCAAGCAGCGTCAGATCATGGTCGATCTCGACCCCAATGCTCTTTACGCGAAGGGGCTCTCGGCGACCGATGTCTCGAACGCGTTGAATGCGCAAAATCTGATTCTTCCCGCGGGCACCGCCAAGATCGGAGACCGCGACTACTACATCCAACTGAACAGCAGCCCAACCGCGGTCGCCGCGATGAACGATCTGCCGATCCGCACTACCAACGGCGCCACCATTTACATGCGGGATGTGGCCAACGTGCGGGACGGCTACGCCGTGCAGCAGAATATCGTGCGCGTCAACGGCCGTCGAGCCTCTCTGCTCACGGTTCTTAAGAATGGGCAGGCTTCCACGCTCAGCATCGTCAAAGACGTGAAAAAGGCGCTCATCCGGATCCAGGCAGGCATGCCCCCTGAACTAAACATCCGGCAGCTTTTCGATCAGTCGATCTTTGTGAAAGCGGCTATCAATGGCGTGTTGCGCGAAGGCGCCATCGCGGCCGCCCTCACCGGCCTGATGATCCTGCTTTTTCTAGGCAGCTGGCGCAGCACTCTCATCGTCTGCATCTCCATCCCGCTTTCCATTCTGACTTCGTTGATCATCCTCGATGCGCTCGGCCAGACGATTAACGTTATGACTCTCGGCGGTCTGGCCCTTGCAGTCGGTATCCTCGTCGACGACGCCACCGTGGAAATTGAGAACATTCACCGGAACCTGGGCATGAAGAAGCCGATCGTGCCAGCCATTCTCGACGGTGCGCAGCAGATCGCCGTCCCTGCCTTTGTTTCCACGCTTGCAATCTGCATCGTGTTCGTCCCCGTGCTGCTGCTGACCGGAGCGGCTAAGTTTCTGTTTACTCCGCTGGCGGGAGCCGTGGTTTTTGCCATGTTGACGTCTTACCTGCTGACGCGCACCCTGGTTCCGACCATGGTGCACTTTCTGCTTCCGCCCGAGGTCAAGCTCTACCAGCAGGGCGAGGAAGGCAAGCCGGCGCACGCGCCCGGTGTGATCTGGCGCGTGCACCACGCCTTTGACTCGCGCTTCGAATGGTTCCGCGCACGGTACTCCGGATGGCTCTCCTACGTGCTGCACCACCGCGGTCTGGTTGCCACCGTGTTCGGTATTTTCTGTTTTCTCTCGCTCGGCCTGGCTTTGGTGGTGGGGCGCGACTTCTTCCCCTATGTCGATTCCGGCCAGATGCGGCTGCACGTCAACGCTCCGCAAGGGACGCGGATCGAGGAGACCGAACAGATCTTCGCTCACGTGGAGAATGAGATTCGTCAGGAGATCCCGCGCGAGGAAATCAACACCATCGTCGATAACATCGGGCTGCCCTCGAGCGGAATCAATCTCGCATTTGGAGACAGTTCCACCATCGGCGTGTCGGATGGCGAGATCCTGATTGCTCTCAACGCTGAAAACCACGGGCCCACCGAGGTTTACGAGCGTCGCCTGCGCGCCCGCCTGAACGACAAATTCCCCCAGGAGACGTTCTTCTTCCAGGCCGCGAACATCACCAACCAGATCCTGAATTTCGGCTTGCCCGCTCCGATCGATGTCCAGGTGGTCGGCCGCGACGCCAAGAATAACTACAAGATCGCGAAGCAAATCGAAGGCGAGATGGCCCACGTCGCCGGCGCCGTGGATGTGCACCTCAAACAGGAGATCGCCTATCCTTCCGTCATGGTGAACGTCGATCGCACCAAGGCCGATCAGGCCGGTCTCACCCAGCGGGATGTCTCCAACAGCGTTTTAATCTCTCTCACGTCGAGCGGACAGGTGGCTCCGAACCAGTGGCTCAATCCCGTCAATGGCGTCAATTATCAGGTTGCGGTGCAAACTCCGCAATACCGCATCGATTCGTTCGACGCCCTGAAACGAACCCCCTTGACCGCGGCTGCCGGCGGCGGCCAGCCGCAACTGCTCTCCAACTTCGTCACCCTCAAACGGACCACCACGGTGGCTCTGGTTAATCACTATAACGTTCAGCCCACCTACGACATCTTTGCCAACACCGACCTGCGGGATCTGGGCGGCGTGGCCGGCAACGTCGCCAAGATCGTCGACAAATATCGCGGGAAGATGGCTAAAGGAAACTTCATCGATGTGCGCGGCCAGGTGGATACGATGAATTCCTCTTTCCTGCGCCTCGGTCTCGGCATCATCTTCGCGCTGCTTCTGGTCTACCTGTTGATGGTCGTCAACTTCCAATCCTGGATGGACCCTTTCATCATCCTCATGGCGATCCCCGGCACGCTCTCCGGCATTCTCTGGATGTTGTTCATCACGCAAACCACCTTAAACGTGCCCTCGCTGATGGGCTCCATCATGTGCATCGGCGTGGCGACGGCCAATTCCATCCTGCTGGTCACGTTTGCCAACGACGAGCGCATCACCGGCAAGAACGCCATCGAATCGGCGCACTCCGCCGGATTTACGCGCATCCGCCCGGTGATCATGACCGCCACCGCGATGATGATCGGGATGCTGCCCATGGCGCTCTCGCTCGGAGAAGGAGGCGAACAGAATGCACCTCTGGGACGCGCGGTGATCGGCGGCCTGCTGGTCGCGACCTTCAGTACGCTCTTCTTCGTGCCGATCATGTACTCCTTCCTGCGCAAAGAACCGCCGGTGGATTGGGAATCGCAGATCGAAATGGAGGCCCATGAGAGACTTCCTGAGACCTCCGTCGAGCATCAGGAGGAGCCTCAACTTGCTTAATCCATTCCAAGAGAACCGATGAGTCAGGAACCGAAATTACTGCCGGTGGAGGCCCACCCTCTGCTGCTGGATCGTCCCACGGAAGAGCGGCTGCGCGAAGAGCTCGAAAGACGGGATCATGCGGCCGCTCCGCCGGAACCCGCCAGGGAAAAAAGGGACCCTGGGACGGAGGAGCCGAAGCCCTCGCGCAAGTGGCTGTTCCTGGCTTTCCTCGTCGCCCTGCTGATCGCCGGGTTGCTTTTCCTGGTAGGCTATCTGCCGCGCCGGAATCGGGAGAGGGCAACCGCAAAGGCTGCGCTTCGCGAACAGGAATCGCTGCCCGTCGTGGATGTGGTCAAAGTCAAGCGATCGCCGGAGTTCTCGCGGCTGCTGCTTCCCGGAAGCATTACGCCCGTGACCGAAGCCCCGATCTATGCGCGGGCCACCGGCTATATTGTGAAGCGCTTCGTGGACATCGGCGATCATGTGCAGGCCCACCAATTGATGGCGGTGATTGATGCTCCGGAACTGGACCAGCAGGTAGCCCAGGGCCGCTCGCAGGTGGCGCAGGCCCGCCAGCAACTCGGGCAGACGCAGGCCGCGCTGCAGCAGAGCGAGGCGCAGTTGGAGCTGGCCCGCGTTACCTGGGACCGCTATCGCACCCTGGTTCAGGATGGCGCCGTTTCCAAGCAGGATGCCGACAACCAGAAAGCCAACTACGATACGGCGGGCGCGGTCGTCAATTCGTCCAGAGCGAATATCCGCGCCGCGGAAGACAATGTCAAGTCTGCCCAGGCCAATCTCGCCCGGCTGATTTCGCTGGCCTCATACAAAGAAGTGCGCGCCCCCTTCGCGGGCGTCGTGACGGTACGTAATGTGGATCTCGGCAGTTATATCTCGACGAGTGGCGGGCAGTCGGGCGCCACCACGTACGCCAGTAGCCAGCAGCTCGGGGCCAATGCCGCCTCGCCGCAGAATGGCGAGATGTTTCGCG
Organism: Bryobacterales bacterium; assembly: GCA_963814235.1. Lineage (GTDB taxonomy): Bacteria > Acidobacteriota > Terriglobia > Bryobacterales > Bryobacteraceae > Bog-113. The sequence continues at coordinate 127,066 of CAWFCA010000009.1, forward strand.
TGGCCCAGATTGAACGCCTGCGCATCCTGATCAACGTCCCTCAGACCGACGCGACTTCCGTGCGTGTCGGGCAACCATCTGACGTGCTGGTGGCCGAGTACAACGGCCGCCGTTTTCCCGGTACGGTAACGCGCACCGCAAGCTCCTTGGATCCGTCCACACGCACCCTGCTCACCGAAGTCCAGGTGGACAATCGAGCACACAATCTGCTTCCGGGGATGTACGCCGAGGTTCAGTTCGCGAGTCCGCGCACCGATCCGCCCATCCTGGTCCCCGGCGACAGCCTCCTTTCCCGAGCGGATGGAACCTTTGTCGCGATCCTCGGGACTCCGGACCCCGAGAAACTGCAGGTTGTGAAAAAAGAGAACCCGGAAGACAGCGGCACCAAGGAACACAACGAAAAGCCCAAACAGATCCACCTGCAGCGGGTGGAAGTGGGCCGCGATTACGGAACCGACACGGAGATCCTCTCCGGATTGCAGGGCTGGGAATACGTGGCCACCAATCCCAGTGACCAGGTCACGGAAGGCGCGCTCGTGCTTCCCGCGGCCGGTAAGCCGGCGCAATCGGCCACCCCCGCGGGCGGGCAAACGGACAAGAACGGTTCCGGGGGAATCACTTCAGGTAAAGCCCCTTCTCGGAAAGCAGGCCAATGAGGGCGAGCGTCCTCGCCTTGCTTGCGATCTCTGCTATCTGTCTGCATGCAGCGGACGATCAGATCTCGGCGTTTCGTCGCGGGCTGTACCGGGCTCCCTCGGTCGGGGCCGTCCCGCTCTCGAATACTCCGCGTATTCAATCTCTGATCCGGGCCGGAAACCTGTATCTCTCGCTCGACGACGCCATCGCGCTCGCGATCGAGAACAATCTGGATGTTCAATGGGAGCGGCTCAACGCGCCAATCTCCCAAACCGACACGCTGCGGGCGAAGGGCGGGGGACTCCTGCGGGGCATTCCCACCACGATCTCGGAAGTTCCCTTAGGGATCGGCGGACCCAACGCGCCGCTGGTTACGGCAGCCGCGAGCGGAACGGTTCCTACGTCCACACTGCCGGGTTACTCTTCGGACCTTGCCATCATCAGCACGGCGCAAAGCGCCAGCAGTTTGCTTGCGACCAGCGCCTTTGCTACCGGTCCGGCGATTCCGGCCTTTGATCCGGCGCTCATCGGACAGGTGGCAATCACCCGGGGTTCGACGCCGCAGACAAGTCTGATCAGTTCGGGAACGCCGGTCCTGACCTCGCGTCAACTGATCGGCAATCTCTCCTATCAACAGGGATTTAGCACGGGAACGCAGCTGACGGGAACTTTTGACAATAACTTTCAGAATAGCAACTCAAGTAATTCATTGTATGCGCCTTACTCGGTGTCCAGTATCGGTTTCAACGTCACGCAGCCGCTACTGCGGGGCTTCGGCATTGCTTTAAACCGGCGTTTCATACGGATCTCTAAGAACAACGAAAAAGTCACCGACCTTCTGTTCAAACAGCAGCTAATCGACACGGTTTCCGGTACGGTGCGACTGTACCAGGATCTGGTGGCCCTCAATGAGGATGTCGGAAATCGGCGGGATACGCTGGCGTTGGCGCAGCGCCTCTACGAAGACAACAAGAACAAGGTAAACGTGGGGACGCTGGCGCCGGTGGAACTGACGCGCGCACAGGCCCAGGTTGCGGCCGCCCGGCAGGACCTGATCAACGCGCAGGGTTTCGTGCGGCAGCAGGAACTGATCGTCCTCAGTGTCATCACGCGGCGGTTCACCGCCGACCCTGAGTTGCATGCGGTGCGGGTCGTGCCCACGAGCAATTTAGAGACTCCCGCCGATTTGCCGGGTCCGGATACGAGCGGACTGATCCGCGCGGCCAACGCCAATCGGCCGGATCTCCAGTCCGCGGGAATTCAACTGGAGAACTCAAGCATCGCTCTTGAAGGCTCCCGCAACGAGCTGCTTCCGGAAGTGGACCTGGTGGGCAGCTATTCCGCAAACGGGTTGGCGGGCTCGCTGAATTCCGGCTACCATTCCGCGCTTGGAACGCCTTTGCCGGCCAACCTGGCGTATCAGGGCAACTACGGGGATGTTCTGAGCCAGATCGGGCGCCAGAGCTACCCCGCGTTCAGCGTCGGGGTCAATCTGAATCTTCCCCTGCGCAACCGGGTCGGGGAAGCCGATGTGGTCCGCGACGAGCTGCAGGTGCGTCAGAACGAAATCCGGCGCCAGCAACTGGCCAATCAGATTCGCCTGGAGGTAGAAGATGCGGTGGTCGCGCTGCAACGCGCGCGGGATTCCTACGACGCGGCGGTAGAGGTGCGGAAGCTCCAGGAGCAGTCACTCAAGATTGAACAGGAACGCTATGGGGTTGGGCTGTCGACAACGTTTCTGGTACTTCAATATCAGAGCTATCTCGCCCAGGCCCGGACCACCGAGATTGCGGCGAAAGCGATTTTTGCAAAAGCGCGCACAGCGCTTGACCGCGCAATCGGTGCCACCCTGGAAACGCATCACGTGTCGGTTGGGGATGCGTTCGCGGGACGGGTTCGCCGCAGCTAGAAAGTTTACATAATATGTGTTATCGGAAGTTAGAAGCGTCCCTCATTTCTCGCGAACCGCTCTAAAGCTTTCGCCACCTTCCTCCGATCCAGTGCTCACAAGAGATTTGAGGAGATTTACCTATGAATACAACAACAACTAATGCTCAACCTCAGCCGTGCAATGTCCTTCTGGTCGACGACAACATCGACATTGCGAAGATCGTCAAGGCGCACCTGAACGATCCGAAAATCCAACTGACCGTTTCCACAAGCGCCAGGGACGGCATCGAAGCCTTCAAGCGGTCTGCCTTTGACCTGGTTCTGATGGATATTCAGATGCCCGAAGTGGATGGGTACGAAGCAACGCGAACCATTCGTTTCTGGGAACGTCAAAACAACCGCAGGCCGACACCGATTGCCGCCTTCACCGTCGCTTCGTCATCCACCCTCGCGGAAGTGTACGAGTCCGGGTGCACGCACTACCTTCCGAAGCCCATCTCCCGCAATGTTCTTTTACAAACCGTGAATCAATATTTCTCGGCCTCGCGGGTTGCGGCTTAAAGACGTCGCCAAACTCGTCCTACGACTTGATCATCGACAGGTCAAGGTCAATTTTGACGTCGTCGCCAAGGACTACGCCGCCTGTCTCGAGAGCGGCGTTCCAGGTCAGGCCGAAGTCCGAACGTTTAATTTTGGTCGACGCGGAAGCGCCGCTGCGCAGATTTCCCCATGGATCTTTGCCTTCCGGAGTAGGGCCTTCCACATCTAAGGTCACCTCGCGCGTCACGCCGTGCAGGGTGAGATCGCCCGCAACCTTCGAAACGCCGGGGCCTGCGGACTCTACACGCTTGCTGACGAAGCTGAAGGTGGGAAATTGCTCCGCGTCGAGGAATTCGGCACTTTTCACATGGGTGTCCCGATTGACGTCCTGGGTGCTCAAGGTCTTGGCGTCCACCGTCGCCTGAACACTCGTCTCCGACGGATTGTCGGGATCGTAGAGGACCGTGCCCGTGACGCCGCCGAAAGTGCCATGCACGTTCGTGATCATCATGTGACGTACCTTGAAGTGCGCGCTCGAATGCATGGGGTCGATCTGATAAGTCGTTTTCATTGTCGTTTTTCTCCGGCGTGAGTTCGAAAGCCTACCAGATGCGCGGGCCGTTTTGAAGGTGGCAAGAATGTTCCGGAAAGATTCCCCTGCGATAAACTCATAGCGGAGCTCTCACAACTTCCCGCATGAAAACAATCCGCCGCGTTGCCGTCCTGGGCGCTGGCACCATGGGCGCGCGCATTGCGGCCCACTTTGCCAACGCAGGTGTGCCTGCTTCGCTTTTCGATATTGTTATACCCGGTAAACCGTCGCGCAATGCGGCTGCCGAAAACGGACTTGCCGCCGCGCGCAAGGCCAAACCGGCCGCCTTTTTCAAAGACTCCCTGAGCGGGCTAATCACCCTCGGAAATTTCGAAGACGACCTGCCCAGGCTCAAGGATTGCGACTGGATCATTGAAGCGGTTACCGAAGATTTGACCATCAAGCGGGCGCTTTGGAAACGCGTGGAAGCCGTGCGGAAACCCGGGTCTATTGCCAGCACCAACACGAGCGGCATTCCGCTCCACGCTATTTCCGAGGACTTCGGCGCTGACCTGAGGCAGAATTTCTGCGGAACGCATTTCTTCAATCCCCCGCGATACCTGCACCTGGTCGAGCTGATTCCCGGCCCCGAAACGGATCCCGGCGTCCTTGCCTTCTTGCGCGAGTTCTGCGAAAAGCGTCTGGGTAAAGGTGTGGTCGATTGCAAGGACACCCCGAATTTCATCGGGAATCGTATCGGGAGTTTCGTTGGCGGCACCGTCCAGAAACTAACCGTTGAGGACGATTACACCATCGAAGAGGTCGACGCGCTCACCGGCAGCCTGATCGGACTTCCCAAGTCGGGAAGCTACCGCTTGCTGGACATCGTGGGCCTGGACGTCTGGGCCCATGTCTCCCGCAACCTATACGAAGGTGTGCCTAACGATCCTTGGAGAGAGCGTTTCATTCTTCAACCGTTTCTTCAGCAATTGATCGCAAACGGTTGGCTGGGCGATAAGACCGGCCAGGGATGCTACAAGAAAGTCGAGGCCGGCGGGAAGCGGGAATTCTGGGCGATCAACTGGAAAACCGGCGAGTACCGGCCACCCGCAAAAGCCCGTTTTGCTTCCGTGGAGGGCGCGCGCCTGCAGGAGAATCTCCCCGCCCGCCTCCGCATGTTGGTCGCCGCCTCCGATCGCGCCGGCCAGTTCCTCTGGAAAATGTTCCGCGACACGCTGCTCTACTCCGCGTTTATGGTTCCGGAGATTTCCGACCGCATCGTCGAGATCGATCGCGCGATGAAATGGGGTTACGCCAATACGCTCGGCCCTTTCGAGCTCTGGGACGCCCTTGGTTTTGAGCCGACCTCCCGCCGGATGGAGCAGGAGGGCTATTCCCTTCCCCTGGCGGTGGAGCGGATGCTGTCAGCCGGCGCCACTTCGTTCTATCAGGCGGCCGATGAGCACGGGAAGCCTCTTACCAGCTACTTCGATTTGGTCCATGGCGCCTATCGCGTCCTTGAGGACCGCCCGGGTGTTCTGACTCTCTTAGAAACCAAGAGGGCGCGCGGTGTCGTTAAGAAGAACGCCGGGGCTTCGCTGGTCGATATCGGGGATGGCGTCTTGCTTTGCGAATTTCACGCCAAGATGAATGCCATCGGGGACGACGTGATTGCCATGATCAACCACGGCCTCACCGAGACCGGGAAGAACTTCGAGGCCATGGTGATCGGCAACCAGGGCGAGAATTTCTCGGTCGGAGCCAACCTGATGCTGGTCCTTCTGGCTGCGCAGGAAGGCGAATGGGAAGAACTGAACCTCGCGATTGCCCGCTTCCAGAAATGCAGCATGAGCATCAAATATGCACCGAAGCCGGTGGTCGTCGCGCCCTTCGGATACGCGTTCGGAGGCGGCTGCGAGATCACCCTGCACGGCACGCGGGTTCAGGCGTCGGCGGAAACGTACATCGGCCTGGTCGAAGCGGGTGTCGGTCTTATCCCGGGCGGCGGCGGGTGTAAGGAGCTGATCGCGCGCGGCATCGAGCCGAAGAAGGCGTTCGAGCTAATCGGGATGGCGAAGGTCGCAACAAGTGCGGCGGAGGCTCGCGAGATGCAGTTGCTCCGCGACGGCGATGGCGTGTCCATGAATCCGGAGCGCCTGCTGGGAGACGCCAAAGCGTTAGCGCTGGCGCTCGTGCCTTCGTACTCCCAGGGTTCGCCTCGAACCGATGTGAAGGTCGGCGGAGCCGATACCTTTGCCCTTTTAAAAGCGGGAGTCTGGATGATGCGCCAGGGGGATTACATTTCCGATTACGATGCCGTGATCGGAGAAAAACTCGCCTATGTTCTCAGCGGAGGCCGCGCGTCCGGCGAAACGCTCGTTTCCGAGCAATACCTGCTCGATCTGGAGCGCGAGGCCTTTCTGAGTCTGTGCGGGCGGCCGGAGACGCAACAGCGGATCGCCCATATGCTCAAGACCGGCAAGCCATTGCGGAATTAAAGGAGTTTGCTATGCAAAATGCCGTGATTATCGATTGCCTCCGTACGCCGGTTGGCAAAGCTCCCAAGGGCGGCTTACGGCACGTCCGCCCGGACGATCTGGCGGCGGCCGTCGTGAAAGAACTGTTGAAGCGCTACCCGCAAGTTCCCCACGATGAGATCGAGGATTTGATTCTGGGCTGCGCAATGCCCGAAGGGGAGGCGGGAAACAACATGGCGCGGAACGTCGCGCTTCGTGCCGGTTTGCCCGACTCGGTTACTGGCGTGACCATCAACCGTTACTGTTCATCTGGCTTGCAATCTATTGCAATGGCAGCGGATCGGATTCGGGTCGGAAGCGCGCACATCATGCTTGCCGGAGGCAGCGAGAGCATGAGCATGATCCCTTTTGGTGGAAACAAGCTGTCGCCAAACCCATGGTTCGTTGATCATCGGCCGGAAGTTTACATGAATATGGGCCTGACGGCCGAGCGGCTCCAGCAGCGTTACGGGGTCAACCGAGAAGCATCGGATCAGTTCGCGTTGGCAAGTCATCAGAAGGCGCTTGCGGCACAGGCGGAAGGGCGCTTCGAAGACGAAATCGTCCCGGTGACGGTCGAGACGACCACGATGAACGGCACCAAACCTTCTACCGCGACGACTCAGGTTGCGAGAGATGAGGGTCCGCGCGCGGACACGTCGATCGAAGCGCTCGCCAGGCTGAAGCCCGTTTTCCACGCACACGGGACCGTAACAGCCGGAAACTCATCCCAGACGAGTGACGGCGCAGCGATCGCCTTGGTGATGTCGGAATCGCGCGCCAAAGAATTGGGACTGAAACCGAAAGCCCGGTTCGTCAGCTTCGCCACCGGTGGAGTGCCTCCGGAGATCATGGGAATTGGTCCAGTGGTCGCCATTCCGAAAGCGTTGGCGCTCGCCGGCTTGAAACTCGACGACATTGGGGTGATCGAGTTGAACGAGGCTTTCGCCGTTCAGTCGCTGTCCGTCATTCGCGAAGCCGGTCTCGATCCGGCAAAGATCAACCCGAACGGCGGCGCCATCGCGCTCGGTCACCCGTTGGGCTGCACAGGCGCGAAACTCACCGCGTCCATCCTTCGTGAGATGGAACGGCAGAATCACCACTACGGCATGGTAACGATGTGTGTCGGCGGCGGGCAAGGCGCCGCGGGGATTCTGGAACGTCTCAATTAGGCAATTGAACTACAAGAGGGAATCGATAATGGCAACCGCGACCATCACCTATCCGAAGACCGTTGGCGGATCTTTCCTGATTGAGGACCGCACCCCCGAAGAGATTTACACGCCGGAAGACCTCACGTCCGAGCATCGCTCCATCGCCCGCACGGCGCAGGAATTTTTTGCCCGCGATGTGCAGCCGCATTCGGACGAGATCCATAACGGAAATCACGACCTCGCCGTATCCGTCCTGAAGAAATCGGGCGAACTGGGCCTGCTTGGAATCACCACACCGGAGAAGTTCGGCGGTATGGAGCTTGATCTCACTAGCGCGCTGGTGGTGGCTGAAGCCATTGCCGGCGACGGCTCCTACGCCGCGTGGCATGGCGCGCACGCTGGAATTGGGACCCTGCCTGTGCTCCTGTTCGGCACCGAGGAACAGAAAGAAAAATACCTGACGAGGCTTTCCACGGGTGAGTTCGTGGGCGCGTATTGCCTCACAGAACCCCACGCGGGCTCGGACGCGCTGGCCGGAAAGACATCCGCCAGGCTTAGTGAAGACGGTTCGCACTATGTGCTTAACGGCCAGAAGATGTGGATCACGAATGGAGCCAAAGCAGACGTGTTCACCGTTTTCGCCAAGATCATCGATCCGGACGGAAGCGAGCACTTTTCCGCATTTCTCGTGGACGCCAAGTACCCCGGCGTGACGCACGGGCACGAAGAGAAAAAGATGGGCATCAAGGGCAGCTCCACTTGCGCCATCTTCCTTGATAACGTGGCGGTTCCCGCAGGCAATCTGCTCGGCGAAAAGGGACGCGGCCACATCATCGCCTTCAACATTCTGAACTTCGGCCGATTGAAGTTAGGGCCGTTCGCGGTTGGCGGGGCGAAGCAGGTGCTTGCCATCAGCGCGAAATACGCCAAAGACCGCAAAGCCTTCGGCACCACCATCTCCAGCTTCGGCGTGATCCAACATAAGCTGGCCGAGATGGCCATTAGGATCTATGCGACGGAGTCGATGGTCTATCGCACGGTTGGCGCCATCGAGGCGCTGCTGGACAATTTCAGTTGGGATCAGCCGGACGCCGCGCGGCGCGAGATGAAAGCCATTGAGGAATTCGCCGCCGAGTGTTCCATGGTGAAGGTGTATGCGTCCGAGATGCTCGATTACGTGGTGGACGAGGGGGTCCAGATTCACGGCGGTAACGGTTACAGCGCCGAGTACGCGGTCGAGCGCGCGTACTGCGATTCCCGCATCAATCGCATCTTCGAAGGAACCAATGAGATCAACCGGCTGCTCACCACCGGCATGCTTCTCAAACGTGCCGCGCGGGGACAGTTGGGGCTGGTGAAGGCCGCCCAGGGCGTGGCCGCGGAGATTCTGAGCGGCCCGTCGATGTCCTCCCTCGATGACGCCGGCGAGCCCTGGTTCGAGGAAAAACGCCTGGTATCGAACGCCAAGAAAATCGCGTTGATGGTGCTCGGTCTGGCCTTCCAGAAATACATGATGGAGCTCGAGAAGCAGCAGGAGGTCCTCTCCGCGCTGGCCGACATCATCATGGACGTTTTTGCCATGGAGTCGGCGCTTCTGCGCGCGGAAAAGCTTCGCGCCCAACCCGATTCGGCGGCTTACGATATGTGTGCGGTCCTGCTGCGTGAATCGATGGCCCACATCGATGTTTCCGCGCGGGATCTGGTCGCGGGCTGTTCCGAAGGCGACGCGCTGAAGACCAATATGGCGGTCCTGCGCCGCTTTACGAAGTACGAGCCGGTGGATGCGATCGCCGCCCGGCGCCGGATTGCGCGCCGCATTCTCGATACTGAACGCTACGCCGTTGCCGGATAGTCGGCGACCCCGGCAGCGCATCGTCCTCACCGTCGGCTTGCCCGGGTCCGGTAAATCCACCTGGCTTGCGCGCCGCGGTTACCCAGCACTCTCGACCGATGAGATTCGAAACCTGCTATGCGATGACGCTGCCAACCAAACCATTCACGGTCGCGTATTTTCGACGGTCCGGTATCTATTAAGGCAGCGCCTTGCCATCGGCCTCCCGGTTAGCTACGTCGACGCCACACACCTGACGCGAGCCGAACGCAAACCTTATATTCGCCTGGCGGCGTGGTATGGCTGCGACGTGGAAGTGCTGTTTTTTGACGTCCCCGTGGAAGTCTGCCTCGAGAGGAATGCGTCGCGGGAACGCGTGGTCCCGCCCGAGGCGATTACAGCCATGGCTGCCCGGCTACAAGTTCCCGAACTGCGCGAAGGTTTCAGCCGGATCACGCGAGAGCAGAATCAATGAGTCCACTCCTGGATGTTGAACGGAGAACGCTTGGGAGACGGGTTTTTCGAGATCCTCGGGTGGCCGCTGCGGTAGTACCTGGTGGGGTGAACCCGCCCTTTCTTCGGCTGCGGGTTCCTGGTTTCCCGAATGCCGGCAGACGCCAAGCTACGGTGCGAACCGGTTGAAGAGCGGCGGGCCCATGCGTCCGGTTGCACGCTAAGGAACATCACGGCCAATGCGGCCGCCCAGAGAACTTTCATATCTGGGAAGTGACGCTCGGCCCCTCCCGCTCTCAGCCTAAAATCCCGACGGTTTAATCTGGAACGTCTCGCGCCACTCGCCCCCGGGCGGAATGCTCTGCAGTCCCTGCCATTTGCCTTCATGCGCCAGATTGAAGGCGTTGGTCACTGCGGACATCGGTTCGAAGCAGATGAAATTCTGCCCCGGAGGCGCATAGGCCACCGCCACTGTAAACTTGGGTCCGTAAATGACCGAGATCTGCTGCTTCCGGCCGCGCACCCAAAACTCCGGCCGGCCCGGATCCAGATCCACGAATCCATCGTCCAACCGATTGCCCTTCAGCGGAAACGGATCCGCCAGATCCATCGGCTTCTTCTCGCCGGTCGGGGTGAGCTTTTCGTTCAACACCAGATGGGATTTGGCCGCGATATGCGCCGTCCACTCATCGCGCGGCGCATCGTCCAGTTGAAAATACGGATGGAAGCCAATGGCGACCGGCATCGCGTCCGTACTCAGATTGCGCAGCGACGTCTCAACATCCAAAACGCCGTCGTGCAAACGATAGGTCATTTCGATGGTGTGCGCGAACGGGAACTGCGCCATCAGATCGGGATACTTCCAGAACTCGAGGCGGCTGGTCACGCGGGCCGATGCCGCGTCCGCTTCCCTGACCTCGATTGTCCAGAACGGAGAGAAAGACAGCAGGCCGTGAATCGGTAATCCATTCGGATCCAGTCTGAGGTTCCCGAGATCTGCGTTAAGCGCGTATTTCTTGCCGTTCGCCCAGTAGGCCATTCCATCGATCCGGTTGGCCCAGGGCGCGAGAAAAGGTACGCCGCCCAGCCCCGGTTTCGCCTGCAGCTCAGCCAGAGACTTCGCCGGAATGTGAAGAATTTCATGTCCGTTCACCTTCATCGAATACGCCATGTTCCCGATCGACGGAACGATAGAGACTTCCACATGGCGGGTGCTATCGGTGAGGCGCACCACGGTGAGGCCGTCCTGCTGAAGCAGCTCGGTCTGGTAACTGGCGTCGAGGGTCATAGAAGAAAGCGCGCCGAAAAGGAGCAGGAGTACGGAGCGCGTCATCCCGCCATTCTACTTGGTACCCGTGCTCGGGTTTTCCAGGGCGGTAGTACTATGTGAACTCGATGCCTATCCGCGCGCGCCGGCACTTGAGGAAGATGCGCGGCGGCGCGCAGGCGCACTTGGTGGAATGCGAGGACGGCGGCTTCTACGTCGTCAAGTACATCTCCAATCCCCAGCACCGGCGTATCCTGCCCAATGAATGGATTGCGTCGGTAATTTTGAAGCATCTCCAGATCGCCGCTCCCGATACGGCCATCATCGACATCCCGCAAGACTTCATCCTGGAATTTCCGGAGTCCAGCATTCAGTTGGGGACGCGCGTGATCGCCCCCGACCCGGGCTGGCACTTCGGCTCCAAATTCCCGGGCGACCCCGCGCGCATGGCGACCTATGATTTCGTTCCCGATCAGTTGCTCTCGCAAGTACACAATTTGCGCGACTTTCTCGGTATTCTGGCCTTCGACAAATGGATGGGAAATTCCGACGCGCGGCAGGCCATCTTCTTCCGGGCGCAGATTAGCGAATGGCTTCCGGGAGCCGAAGCGCATCCGCGCAAGATGGGTTTTATTGCCTTTATGATCGATCACGGCTATGTCTTCAACGGGCCGCATTGGGACTTCATCAGTTCTCCGGTTCAAGGGCTGTACCCGCGCAAGATGGTCTACAATGCCGTGCGCTCGCTCAATGATTTCCAGCCCTGGGTGGATCGGATCGTGCATTTCCCGGAACACGTGATCGACCAGGCCGTTCGGCAGATCCCGCCGCAGTGGACACCCGGCGAAGAGGCCCAACTGGAAAAACTGCTCGAGGCGTTGCAACTCCGCCGCAAACGCGTGCCCGATCTTATTGCGGATGCGCGCCTATCAAAGGCGAATCCGTTTGCCAACTGGCCCGTGTAAGAGATGCAGAGGTTATTTCCCGGGCAATGCGCCGGGCTGTCGCGGGCGCAAGTAAAATGCCGTTGCGGTAATGTCCGTAAGCGAGCCAAACGGTCGAATTCTCCAACCGTCCGATGACCGGGTCGCCAGTCTCGGAGCCCGGCCGGAAACCGTTCCATGCCATGTAGCGGCGTCCGGCCAAGTCCGGAATCAGACCGGCGGCGCGGCTGGCCAGCTCTTCGGCAATGGCGCCGTCCAGCGTACGATCAAAACCCACGCGCTCGGTTGAGGCTCCGGCGATTACCAGGTTTCCGGATCGTCGCAGGAGATAAGTCGAGTCGTGACGCACAATCGCGTCGCAAAGGCCGGTGTGCTCCTCGAAAGCGATGAGGTGGCCGCGAATGGGGAGCGAAGCAGGTAGAGCTTCGCTAAACCCATTCGCCGCCATGTGAATTTGCCCGCTCCATGCCCCAGCCGCAACCACCACGCACTCGAAGGGCAGTCCCGGGATATGTCGCACGCCCTCAAACTCACGAACCGTCACACCGGCTCGCTTGCAGCTCAGGTGTAAAGCCCGCACCACGTCGCGAGGGTTGACGACCGCGTCCCCTGGATAGTACTGCGCCGCAATGGCGCCGGTACGAAGGCCCGGAATACGAGACGGCGCAAATTGCTCGGAGTGAATGCCGATTGGTGATTGCCTCTCCGCTCGCGCGCGAAGCTCGATCGCTTCGTCTTCCAGAAACGCAATTTCGAAGGCGCCGCAGACACGAAAGTCTATGGAGACCCTGGATTCCTGCTCGAGCTCTTCGACGAAGTCCTTGTAAACCGCGAGGCTCTCAATAGCCAGTTCCGTCCACTGAGTTCGGGAATCGTACTCTCCGCCGGGAGCCAGCATTCCCGCGCCGGCCCAACTGGATTCGCTGCCGATTCGTCCCGCTTCGAAAACCGTGACCGAAGCACCGGATTGCGCGAGCCTCCAGGCGATCGATAAACCGATGATGCCGCCCCCGATCACCGCGACGGAAGGCCCCGATCCCATGCCTCGATTGTATCGACCAATCGGAAATGCGTACGAAAACATACACCCTCGCCTTGGAAAAAGCGCGAAGAGAACGCACTTCGGAACACATCAACGAAAAGGAGCACTGAAGGATGGCGGTTCGGATTCGTTTATTTACCCAGAAGGCGCAAGACTTGCTATGCAAGCACCAGAGACGGTGGGCCGGCGCGCTCGAAGGGGGCTTGGGAGACCACCTAATCGCTTTGGACTGTGCAACGTGCCTGAGCCAGCAGGCGGCTCATGACGAGCTTACCTTTTTCGCTCTGTACGTATTTCTAATTTCTGTTAGGGGTGCGGAGACTGTGCGTACCGCAAGCGCCGTTTCTTAAGTCCCGTCCCGTCGAGATCCATCTGGTATTCGTAAGAGTTCCAGGAATACGAATACGTTGGATCTCTCGCCCCAAAAAAAATACCCTAAAAAGCGCTTTCGTTCTCCTCTGTTTCATTTGGCCGGCCAGTGTGAGCGCTCAGGATAATAAGGTGGAAGCACGCCAGCAACCTTCGTTGTCAGAAGAGAGGCCCACTGAGGCCAATCCAGCAGCGGGCATGGCCAAAATCTGCCCCGGCTGCTGCGGAAGCTCTTGCGCTGCAGGCTGGGGATGGACCTGACGTCCTGAGCGGCACTGTCGTAAACCTCTTGTTTGATGAGTCCTAGGGGTATAACTTCAACCATCCGATTGGCCGCGACAATCTGTTGCATGCTAATGATGTGAGCAGCTACTCCCGCTCGTTTCTGTTTGGGTTCCTGAACGGGACGCAGCAGACCGAGGCCGTTAACGGGTTCAAAGACCAGCTTTTCGGTTTCCACATCCAGCCGCGTCACGCCCTCAAACGGACCGTGAACTACCATCTAAGGCAGGAGCACCCCGACATGGTTCTTTATCCCAACGGAGTTCGGGCCGGAGCTCCGTCAAACCTGCCCAAAATCCAGGGCGAACGCTTTCAGCCCCTGCGCCCCGGGCTGACCCGTACGCTGTATATTCCACTCCGAAGCTCACCCTGGCTCCAGGAGATTTTGCGTGGTTCCTGGTAACGATCGCTATGATTGTGAACCCCCATCTCCAGTTCTACAAAGAGGTTTTTGCAATACCCGGTTTCCTGCGCGCGCCCATCCTCAGCTTCGGATTCCAGGAGTTCGATTTCGGCGTGACTCTGGACGGAAATTTTCACCGCGACCTGGGCGAGTATTTCGCCGCCCGCGGCCTCGCTTGTGCGTCCATGGATCTTTTTGATCCGCGCGCGACGCTCCGCTATGACATGAACCACCCCGTGCCCGCCACGGAATACGGCCGCTATGGAACGTTCATCGACATCGGCAACGTGGAGCATGTTTTCGATACGCGGCAGTGCATCGAAAACTCTTTCCGGATGATCGCATCCGGCGGGCATTATTTACTCCACACCCCCGTTAATGGCTACTATGGCCATGGCTTTCACGTCTTCAACCCGGAGTGCCTGTTCGGCGCGATGCTGGAGAACGGCTTTCGCGTGATCTACGAGAAATACTCACGGATGGACGGCACCATCGTCGACGACCCGTCAAAAGCAGGAGACGTTCTGGCTTGGATCGTCGCCCGGAAAGAGCGGAGTTTCGATGAGTTTGTCTGTCCGCAACAGGGAAAATGGAAAACGCGCTATACCGGGGTGCTTTAGTTTCTGGAGTAGCGGCTGCAGCGGGTGCAGTGGTTTCCGTCAGCCAACGCTAACAGTTTCCCACCGCAAACGGCGCAGGGGTCCGCGCCGGGCGATTTAAGTTGGCCGCCGAAGCGCCACTTCCAGTGCTGCTCCCAGGTGCGCGCGACGGTGTCCCAATCCAAAGGAGCGGCGGCTGCGTGCCGGCGCATTTGCCGAGCGCTCGTCGGCTCGCGCAGGAGCTTTAGAATCCAGTCGGCCGCGCGGTCCCGCACCGCGTCGGTTTCGTGGTCGCCTTCCAGCAACACGCCGGAATGCTCATGCTCCACCAATTCTCGATAGGCGCCCACCGCGCTCGCGATGACAATGCAACCGGCCGCCATCGCTTCTATGAGCGAAAGCCCAAACGGTTCCTCACGGCTTTGCAGGTGAAGCGCGAACCCGGACAACGCATAGGGGCCGCGCAACTCGCGCTGGCCGATCATCCCGTGATTCTCGACCCCATCTTCCGTACTCCGCGCGAGGGCCGCGCCGCCCCAAAGCGCATCGCCGCCGTAGACATGCAGCGTGAAGCGCCGGTCGCGCGCGCGCACACGGCGCATGACGGCAATCGCGCTGTCGAGTCCTTTGGAAGGATGGCTGGTATAGATCAAGCGGTATGGGTCCCGCCTCCGCCACGGCGGGAAGAATGGCTTCGCCCGGTCCACTCCATGGTGCGTCACAAGGATTTCTGCCTGCTTCAGGCTCCAACGGTCTTTCACCACCCCAGCGATAAAGTTGCTGCACGCGTAGATGCAATCGAAATGGACCTCCTCCGAGGAAACCGGCTGTTGCGTACCGCCTATCAGGAGCACCCGCAAGGCGGCTGTGACGGGGATCGCGAGCAAACTGCCCATATCCAGCGTTCCGCCTGTGGTATGCACGATCAGGATCTCCGCCTCGACGCACTTCACTCGGTCCAAAGGAAGGTATTGGACTCCGCGATATGAGTGCGGCTCGACGCAGTTACAGCCCATCGTGACCGCGTGGCCCAGCCGCGCGAGAGCCGTCGCGATCCGCAGCCGCATGGTGACGCCGCCGCCCACGCCGGTTTCCTCCGCGGTCTTGCCTTCATAGACCAGGTGCCGGTCCGGGCAAAAGAAGAACACCTTCATAGAAGCGCGTCTTCCGTCCTGCAGCACAGCAGATTAACCGTCTCCAGGCCTGCATCGCGGTCCACTTGCGTGAGCGAGGCATCCGCCTCAATCCGGTAAACCCGGAAGCCCAATGCGCGGATTTTATCCAGAAAGCCGGAGGTTTCCAGTCCCGCGCAGCGCAGCGCCGCGGGATTGTATTCGAGCAGTATCCTCAATCGCGGAGATTGGGCGATGGTCTCCGTCAAACCCCGCAGCACGAGTGCTTCCCCGCCCTCCACATCGATCTTGATGAAATCGACCTCGGTAATGCCCCTCTCGGCAAGCGCAGCGTCGATCCGGCGAGTGGGGGTTGCGACCACGGCCACGGCTGGCGTGTATCCGGGTACCAGGCTGTGATTGCTCGAACCCGCCGACACATAAAGCTCGGCCGCCGTTTCGCGGTCCGCCGCCGCAAACGTCAGCAGTTCGACATTCGTGTAACCCTGCAGGTTATACCTCACGATGTCCTGGTTTTCCGGACAAGGTTCAACGGCAATGACCCTTCCTTCCGGACCCGCCAGTTCGGAGAAAAGGCGCGTGTAGTATCCGATATGCGCGCCGACGTCGACCACGGTGGATCCCGGGCGAAGCAACCGCCGGCACCACGCCACCGACTCCCATTCGTTCCACCTCATCAGGATTTCGAACTGCCATCGTGACGTCCACAACCAGCCGGCAATCCGCCGTTCCGGAAACCGCATGCGCCGTGAGCGCTGCAGCCGTGCGCCGGCAAGCGTGACCGCGCGCGTGAAGGCGCCTTTCCACCCGGCTTCTTCGGAAGGGCTCGCTTGATAAGCGGCCAGCAGACGCCGGTATGCCCGATGGACGAGCGATAGAGATGCCGGTGCGGAAACGCCTTGCATGACACTTCAAATCTAAACCGGCCTGTTATGTTGATTGAAAGCGCCCCCTTTTGAATGTCGTTGCTTACCAGACTTTTCGGCAACTCCTCCGCGTCCGCGGCTCCCGGCACTGCGCTCATCCCCGAGGCGCATGCCGCCGAGGTGCGCCACTGGAACGAGGTGGCCCGGCGGGTGAACGCGGGCGAGCGGCTGTTTTGGTTGAGTCACCCGCGTGTGGAACACCTGCATCTCGAAAAAGCCAAACTGGATGGACTCCCGTGGCGGCAATGGCTGCTTTCGCAATGGGGTTCGCCGGCGCCGGTCGCTCTCGAACTCGGTTGCGGGCAAGGCAAGAAGCTAGCGGCACTGGTTCAGGATGGCGTCGCTCGTTCCGGCGAAGGAATCGACTTGGACGCGTCCCGATTCCAGCCGCTTCTTCCCAAGTCGCTCACCTTGCGTGCCGCCGATATCAACGCCATCCAGCTGGAGCCCAACCGTTACCGCTTGATCTACTCGCTCGGCAGTTTTCACCATTTCGAAGCGCTGGAGCACATCATGGAGCAGGTAAACGAGGCTCTCACCGACGATGGCTTCTTCGTGCTTGATGAATTCGCCGGTCCGCCGCGCTTCCAATGGACGGATTTGCAACTTGCGGTAACCGCGGAGTTGCTGGCCTTGATTCCGAAGCCGCTGCGTATGTACGCAAACGGAACGGAAAAAGCCGCGGAGGGTCGCAGCACTCCGGAGGAAGTGATTCGTGTCTGCCCGAGCGAGGCCATCCGTTCCGACGAAATCGTCCCTATTTTTCACCGAACCTTCGACGTGGTTCACGACAAGAAGCTGGGCGGCACCGTGCAGCATCTGCTTTACTCCGGGATCATTCAGAATTTCCCCGATCACGTGCCGGATATTGATCGCATGATCGACTCCATCAACGCGCTCGAAACACGGATGATCTCCGGAGGAATGCTACCCAGCGATTTTGTCCTGCTCGTCGGACGCAAGCGGAAGGCGTAAAATCAACCAGGAGTTCCACTCACATATGAAGTTTTCATCTGCACTTCTGGCAGGAGTTATGATGATGGCCGGCGCGAGCGCCTCGCAGGCCCAGACCACGGTCGACATGAAAAATGCTCAGGGAGAAAGCGTCGGTAGCGCAACCATATCTCCTGCCACCGACAGCGATAAAGCGGGCGTAGCAATCAAATTGGATCTCAAGAATCTGCCCCCCGGAGAACATGCGATTCATATTCACTCCGTTGCCAAATGCGACGGCCCGGATTTCAAATCCGCGGGACCCCATTTCAACCCCGAGAAGAAGCAACACGGGCTGAATAATCCCATGGGGCCGCACGCCGGAGATATGAACAACTTCACCGTGGACGCCGACGGCACCGCAAAGCTTACCGTGACCGACGCCAACGTGAGTTTAGGCGAAGGCAGCCAATCATTGTTCGCCAATGGCGGGACCGCCCTGATGATCCACGCCAAGGCCGATGATTTGAAAACCGATCCGGCTGGAAACGCCGGCGATCGCATTGCCTGCGGGGTGATTACGAAATAGTGACTGTGCGGTAGAGTTCAGGAAACGTTGGGAACTGGCCATTCCGCTGCGGTTATCTTGGCAGGTTCACAGACATGCCAATCGAAACGTTAGAAGAACTTCTGTTAGAAGAGATCAAAGATCTCTATGACGCTGAAAAGCAAATCACCAAAGCCCTTCCGAAGCTTGTTAAAGCCGCTTCCAGCCCCGAATTGAAAGCCGCTTTCACCGAACACCTGGAGCAGACCAAGGGTCAGATTGTCCGGCTCGAGGAGGTCTTTGAGCATCTGGGAGAAAAGCCCAAATCGAAGCCGTGCCTGGCGATGAAGGGCCTGGTGGAAGAAGGCCAGTCGCAAACCCAGGAGGACGCGGACGGCCACATCATGGACCTGATGCTGATCGGTGCAGCCCAGAAGGTCGAGCACTATGAGATTTCGGGTTATGGCACCGTCCGGACCCTTGCCGAAGCGATCGGGCACGACGAGATTGCCGCGCTGCTCCGCCAGACCGAAGAAGAGGAAGCGGAGACCGATCGCAAGCTGACGGGGATCGCTTCTCAGATCGTGGAATCGGCTTCCGGCGACTCGGAGGAAGACGAGGAAGAAGAGGAAGACGGGGAGTTCGACGACGAGGACGATGACGAGGAGTCCGAGGAAGAAGAACCTCTTCATGTGAAGCCAGGTCCGGCTAAGAAAACAGCAACCAGGAAGGTGTAGCGTCCGCAGGGGCCGGTTTACGCCGGCCCTCGCCTGATTCCCTGCCCGGCTTTTCCGCTTTCCATTTTCGCCTCAGGAAGAACAATTGTTTCCGATTTCCACCCAAAACATGCCATATTGATCAGGTCGGATGTGTTGTGCCTCTGAATATTAATCGGCCTCTTGGAAATTCGCATGGATAGGTTTCCCTGGCTTTTCTATGCTTGCCTGCTGGCTGGCGTGGTGTTTTTGGTCCGGGAAATCCTTCGTTTTCGCGTCGGAATTCTTCTTAAAAGACAGCGCGAGTTGGAAGAGGCGGTACTGCTGCGCACCAAAGAACTGGAACAGGAACGCTCGGCTCTCCTCGCCGCCCGGGAACAGCTTACATTGCGTGCTATGCGTGACGGTTTGACCGGGCTTTGGAATCGCGCCGCCATTTTCGGAATTATCGAGCGCGAGTTGGATCGAGCCAAGCGAGGTGAGCGCTCGGTCGCGCTAATCCTGGCCGATCTCGATCACTTCAAGAAAATCAATGACACGCACGGGCACCTGGCCGGGGACTTAGTGCTGATTGAAAGCGCGTTGCGGCTCACCGCCGATCTGCGCGTTTACGATTCGACGGGTAGATATGGAGGCGAAGAGCTGCTGATCGTCCTGTCGAACTGTGACGGTCCGGCAGCTCTCAGCCGCGCCGAGCAGTTGCGGCAGCGGCTGAGGAGCGAACCGATCCATTCGCAGTCCATGGAGCTGTTCGTAACAGCCAGTTTCGGTGTGGCGATCTCGAAACCGGGCATGGATGTGCAGGAACTGGTTTCTCAGGCCGACCTGGCATTGTATGAAGCCAAGCGTACCGGGCGCGACCGCGTGGTCGGTGCCTGGACTTTACAATCCAATTCGATCCGGCTTCCCCAGCCTACTCAGGTTTGGTAGTCGTCCCCGTGTACTCTCCCGCCTGAACCACGTCCCGCGGTAACTGCGGGCTAAAGCGTCGCAGATCCGCAATCAATTGTTCTTTGTAAGCGGGATCGACGGCGTAAAACGCGATGGTATCTCCCCAGCAAATCTGGTTTTGCGCGATCTGCCAAGTCCCGACCCGGATCCACTCGGGAGGTAGCCCACCCACGTTCCGGTACATTTCGGGGAAAAGAATCGCTATTTTCGAATCGGTCTCCCGAGCAAGCGAGCGGCGGAATTCCCGCGTGAATGCGTGATGCACTTTGGCGCGCGCAACGGCAATGGTCGCCAGTCCATAAAGGTCGACGATGCGCGCATCGGACAAATAAGCGGCAGCCCCGATATCGTTTAGCAGAACCGAGCGCCCGGCATAACTCTGCCGCAGAAATCGCCCCATCTGGTACTGCTGCTCATAGATGTTGCGTGCGGCCCAGGGAGTGAGCCAGAGCGCCCCGACGGCCCGCGATTCAAAACACCCGGCCGCCAGTAGCGTGAACGTTCCGTAGGCGAGCTGACGCCGGGACGGATGGATCGCCCAATCGGCAAGAGAATCGAGACTTTTCAGACCGAGCGCGCACGCATAAATCCCAAACGCGACCAGGTACGCTTCATAGCGATAGAACCAACCGACCCGCGCAAATTGCATGTGTAGCAGGGTGGTCGCGAGAAACAGCGCGAGGCTGACGCTTTCAAAGTTCCAAAAGCCGCGGCGGCGCCAGCAAACGACCAGCAGGATCGCGCCTGCGAGGAACAGGAACAAGACCGCCGGCGTGGCAACGAGCTGTTCGACCCAGTGAACGGGATACGGCACTTGGGACTTCTCGGGGCGGCTCGCTTTGGCGATGATCGAGTTGGGCACCGGGAACCACCCTTGCCGCACTGAGTAAACACCAAAAACCGCGACGGGAACGACGCTGGCGGCGAACAGGGCAATTGCAAACCAGCGCCTCCCGCGGAGAAAGAAAAGGATCGCGGTGACTGCCACCAGGGCCAGAGCCTCATACCGAGCCAGCACGATCAGAGCCCCGAGCACCGGAACCAGGTAGATCAGTTGCGGCGAGACGGTCTCATTCAATAACAACCGAACCGCATAAAACACGAATACGAGGGTGATCAGGGTATGTAGAACGTGCTCCATTCCGGCGATGATTTCCGGGGCGAGCGGCATCCCAAACACCATCAAAGTGAGGTATCCCGCGCGCGCAAGGGCGTCGATCCGGGCACTCCGCAGCATTCCGTCCATCACGGGCAGCAGGACAAATCCCAAAAGCGCGTTAACCAGGAACGGCGCGAGCTCGTGCGTCCCGGTGACCAGATAAATGCCCGAGAGCAGCGCGGTGAATAACAGCGATGAAGAGGTCGATGAGAATGCGTACCTGGTCAACCCCCAAGTGCCGTGGCTGCTGAATGCGCGCGCCATCGCCATGTGGATGTACGTGTCGTCCATGGGGTAGCCGAAGTGACCGCCGCAACTCTTCAGGATTTCGGCATACAAGTAGACCAGCAGCGCCGCAAGCAACCCGAAGGAGAAAAACAGCGGCCACTGAGCGGTTCGGGACTGCACGCGAACGGGATCCTGAAGGGCTGTGCTCATGCGGCAAAGCTGTATTGTCCCATCCCGGCGCGGGTTCGAAACGGCTGAGAAACCCTGGGGAGACTCCGCACTCATCCTCCAAATACGTGGAAATCGGACGTTCGATCGAAGCCAGAGCTGCGCGTTGCCCCGATGGCGTGGAGCGCCTTCGCTATTTGCGCGGTGCCCTCCAGCAGCGGCGCGTGCGCGGGCGTTCGTTCGGTTCGATCGCAGGCCTGCTGATTGCAGGCACGTCGCTCGCGGCGTTCGGGGGATTCGACAGACCGGCGCCGGCGCCCGCCCTCCACGCCGCTCCGATCCGGAAAGAAACCGTATTGCCCCTGCCGGTCGCGATCAAGACCTGGATCGTCGAGCAGAACGAGCGAACCACGGTGTACTCGAATGGTCTGCAGATTCGAGCGGATTACCTCACCACCTCGAAGCCGCGGCTTTTCCGGACCTTCGGACGCCCAACACTGACTCCAGCGGGCCCGTTCACGATTCCAGCCGGAATTGTCTTCCACACGACCGAAAGCCTCCTTCTTCCCCTCGAAGCCGAGCGGAATGGATCGCTGGTGCGCACGCGCGAGGATCTGCTGCGGCATGTGAGGGATGGTCGCCTCTATAACTTCGTTATTGATCGTTTCGGACAGGTGTTCCGGATTGTGCCGGAGGATCAGACGGCTTATCACGCCGGGCACTCCGTTTGGGCGGATGCCAATTCCATTTACGAAGGGCTGAACGAAAGCTTCCTCGGCGTCTCCTTCGAGGCGCGCACCGGAACGCTCTTTGAGGCAACCGCCGCCCAGATCCAGTCCGGCCGGATGTTAACCGAAGTCCTCCGCGGCACCTACGGGATCCCCGAGAGCAACTGCGTCACCCATGCGCAGGTCTCCGTGAACCCGGACAATATGCGATTCGGCTATCACACGGACTGGGGCGCCAACTTCCCTTTTCGTGATTTCGGTCTGACCACGGGCTACGCCGCGCCGGTTTCCGCTGTCGCTCTTTTTGGATTCGAGTATGACGATTTTTTCGTGAAGTCCATCGGCGGGCATCCGTGGGAGGGACTTCTTCGCGCACAGGAAAACTTGCAGCTGGAGGCGCAGCGGCAAAAGATGAGCATCAACGGATACCGCGAACAACTGCAGCGGCAGTATCGATGGATCAGGAGCTATCCCTATGAACGCAAAACCGTCAGCGATCGGACTTGATATCGGAACCAGCCGGCTGGTGACCGCAACCAGGACGGGCGATAAATATGAATTTCACACCGAGCGCAACGCCTTCCTCAACCTCCCCTTTTCCAAGGTAACCGCCAGTTCGCTCACCAAAGCGAATATCCCGCACGAGGTTCAAGACGGTGAGCTGCTGGTCTTTGGCGATGAGAGCGAGCGCTTCGCCAACATGCTCAACCTGGAGACGCGCCGTCCCATGCTGCGCGGGCTCCTGAACCCGGCCGAGAGCAATGGCACATCGATCATCCGGCAACTGCTGACCGCTCTTCTCGGAGATCAGAAGGATTCGGGCACGCGTCTCTGCTACAGCGTTCCCGGAGCTCCGGCGAGCGCTCCCGACGACCTGAAATATCATGAAGCCACCGTGTCTCAGATTCTGACCGGGATGGGTTACGACGTCACTCCGATCAATGAAGGTCTGGCGGTCGTATTCTCGGAGCTGGAAGACACCAACTTCACGGGAATCGGGATCAGTTGCGGAGGCGGCATGTGCAATCTTTGCCTCGCCTATCTTTCGATGCCGGTGTTTAGTTTCAGCGTTTCGAAGGGGGGCGACTTCATCGACGAGAGCGCCGCCTCGGTCATCGGCGAGGGCGCCACCAGGGTTCGGTCGCTCAAGGAACAGTCGTTTCACTTCAACGGATTCCACAAAGACAAAGTCAACCAGGCGCTCAACGTGTACTACGACGATATGATCCAAAGCATCGTTGACGCCCTGCGGGAGTTTCTTTCCAAGCCGCGTAATGTGCCGCGTCTGGACCGGCCGATTCCGGTGGTGATCAGCGGAGGGAGTTC
Source organism: Bryobacterales bacterium (assembly GCA_963814235.1). Lineage (GTDB taxonomy): Bacteria > Acidobacteriota > Terriglobia > Bryobacterales > Bryobacteraceae > Bog-113. Next base: position 150,339 of record CAWFCA010000009.1, read on the forward strand.
GATGCCGGCAGGCTTTCGGGACCGCTTTGAAAAACTGCTCGCACCGGCTGGCTTACCGATCCGCATCTCGGAAGTACGGATGGCGGCCGATCCCTTGCACTCGACCGCCAAGGGAGCCTTGGTGGCCGCACTGGCAGGAGTTTAGAGCGTGGCGAGTAGCATAGCGAGCAGCGCCGTTCGATCGGCGATACGGTTGACCAGAATGCTCTCGTGCGCCGCGTGAGCACCTTCGCCGACCGCGCCCATCCCGTCGAGCGTCGGAATCCCGAGAGCGGCGGTGAAGTTGCCGTCGGAGCCGCCGCCGGTGGACGACTGTTCGAGCTGCATGCCGATTTCGCCGGCGAGCGCTCGCGCCCGCTCGAATAGCTCGACGATCTGTGGCGAGCGCTCCATGGGCGGCCGGTTGAGACCGCCGCTGATAGTTAGCGAACAGCGCGTATCCACCGGCTGCAGAGTCCGGAACTTTTCGTCGACAATGGCCCCATCGCGCGCGTGCTCCACCCGCACATCGATTCGCGCCTGGGCCTCGCTTGCAACAACATTCGACCGCGTGCCTCCTGAGACCACGCCCGGATTGACCGTGGTTCCCTGCTCCAGATCCGTGAAGGTGGCGATGCGGAGCAACTGCCGCGAGAGCTCCAGCGTCGCACTCGCACCCGCCGCGAAATCGACGCCCGCGTGTGAAGCGATTCCATGCACTTCGACGCGATATTCGCCCACGCCCTTCCGGGAAGTTTTGCATTTGCCCGTCAACCCCGTCCCGGGCTCGACAACCAGCACCGCGCGGCTCGCTTGGGCATTCCTTTCGGTAAGTTCCCGCGAGGTGCGGCTCCCTGTTTCCTCGTCCGCGTTCAACTGCAGGAGCACGGCCGAGCGCATGGGCAAACGCAGTTCCTGGATGGCTTTGATCGCCATCAGGGCCATCGCGATGCCACCCTTCATATCCAGCACTCCCGGACCCCATAGCCGGCCATCGCGTTCCTGAACGGGCATACCGGCCAGGGTGCCCACGGGCCAAACGGTATCGTAATGACCTAGCACCAAGAGCTGACCGCTTTCGTCAGCCCCTTTCTGGGAGAAACGGACCAGCAAATGGCCGCCGGGCGCGGCGCGGACAGACATCCCAAAGCTCGGAGCGATCTGTGACGAGAACCAGTCCGCAAACCGTCGCAAAGCGGCCGGATCGTCGCTCGGAGTTTCGATCTCCGCCATCTTCCGGATCAACTCCACGGTTGCGCGTTCCTGCGCCTGTGCCCAGGCCAGCACCGGCACGCGGCCCCAATCGATTGTGGTCACGGGTTGTATAATAGCGGGTTCCCTCAAATGCCCACTTTGGACATCAATGCGATCCGGCAACTTCTGCCGCATCGGTACCCCATGCTGCTGGTGGACCGAATTGTCGAGCTCGAATCCGATCGCATCGTAGGAATTAAGAACGTGACCGCTAATGAGCCTTTCTTCGGCGGCCACTTTCCGGAATTTCCCGTAATGCCGGGCGTGCTGATTATTGAGGCGATGGCGCAAACGGCGGGCGTGCTGGTGCTGGGCAAGATCCCCGATCGCGAGACGAAGCTCGTGTTTCTGGTCTCCGTGGAGCGCGCGAAATTTCGACGTCCGGTAGTGCCCGGGGACCAGCTGCGAATGGAAATCACCATTCTCAAGAACAAGGTATCCGTCGCCAAAATATCCGCGCGCGCGCTGGTCGACGGACGACTGGTGGCCGAAGCCGAGCTCATGTGCAGCCTCCAGGACAAGAGCCAGCAGCCTCTACCCGCGGCTTCTCTAACCACTGTGTAAATGCCGGTTCATCCGACGGCCATTGTCGATCCGTCCTCTTTCATTCATCCCGACGCTACCGTTGGTCCGTATTGCATCATCGGGCCCGAAGTCACGCTGGGAGCGCGCACCCATCTGCTGGCCCACATTTATTGCGAAGGGCCCACCACCATCGGCGAGGACAACACGTTCTACCCCTACGCGACCGTCGGTGTCGCGGGGCAGGATCTTAAATACCAGGGCGAGCGCGCCGAGACGCACATCGGGGATCGCAACCGCGTTCGAGAGTTCGTCACCATTCACCGCGGAACCGTGGGCGGCGGATTGAAGACCACCATCGGCAGCGACAACCTGCTCATGGCTTACGTACACGTGGCTCATGACGTGACGTTGGGCAGCCATTGCGTGCTGGCGAATGCGGTGACCTTCGCCGGGCACGTGACCGTTGGGGATTGGGCGATTATCGGGGCTTCCACCGGCGTCCATCAGTTCTGCCGCATCGGCCGGCATTCCATCGTGGGGGGTTACAGCGTCGTCACCCAGGACGTCCTTCCGTTCTCCAATACCGTGACGGAGCGGGAGGCGCGCGTCTTCGGGGCCAACCGCATCGGTTTGGAGCGGCGCGGCTTTCCCACCGAGACCATCGAAGCTCTGCAAACGGCCTTCCGCCTCCTGACCCGGGCTGGACTGAACACCTCGCAGGCCGTCTCCCGGATTCGGGAAGAGCTTCCGCCCGCGCCTGAGGTGGAAGAGCTACTGGCGTTCATCGGCTCGTCCGATCGCGGCTTCATCAAGTAAATGAAGTACGGGCTGATTGCCGGGAACGGACGATTCCCCGTACTAGCGCTCCAAAGCGCGCGCGAGGCTGGCGATGATGTCGTCGTGGTCGCGATCGAAGAAGAAGCGTCGCGCGAAGTGGAGGCGTTGGCTGTAAAGTGCCACTGGATCTCTCTGGGCCAACTGGGAAAATTGATCGAGGTCTGCCATCGGGAGGGCGTGACGGAGATCATGATGGCGGGTCAGGTAAAGCATGCCAGGATCTTCTCCTCAATCAAGCCCGACTGGCGGCTGCTCCAGGTACTCGCAGCGCTCAAAGGCAAGAACACCGAGGCGTTGATCGGGGCTGTTCAGAAGGTTCTCCGGAAAGAGGGCATCGAGCTCGTGGATTCGACGCGTCTTTTGAAGCATTTGCTGGCTCCCGAGGGGGTGTTGACGAAACGCAAGCCCTCCAAAGACGAGCAGGGTTTCATCAAGTATGGCCGGCGAATCGCCCACACGCTGGCGACACTGGACCTGGGCCAGAGCGTCGCCATCGCGGATCGCGCGTGCGTGGCGATTGAAGCGATGGAGGGTACCGACGCGATGTTGCTGCGCGCCGCTTCACTGGTGGAAGGAGCGGCGTTGACGCTCGTCAAATCCGCGTCGCGAAGAGGCCACCTGCTGTTCGACGTGCCGGTGATTGGGACCGCCACGGTGGAAGTAATGCGCAAAACGCATACGACGGCACTGGCGATCGACGCCGGACGCACGCTCATGCTCGATCGCGACCTGCTGCTCGATGCGGCCAACGCGGCCAGGATCACCATCGTGTCAGGCGAGCCGCTGGACTGACCTCAGCCCGAAAAATTTGCGTCCGTGCGCGTCCGCCGTGCGTACTAGATCACAGAACCGGGGCTATTGAGAGATTCGAAACCAGCGCGCTTCGAGCACGTCCTGCGCCAGCACCAGGCGATGGTGTTCAGCATCGCGCTGCGTCTGCTGCGGGACCGGAACCTTGCCGAGGAAGTCGGGCAGGACGTGTTTCTGCAGCTATATGAAAAATTACCCGGTCTGGAAACCGAGGACCACGTGAAATTCTGGCTGCGGCGTACCACCTATCATCGATCCATAGACGAGGTTCGGCGACGGAAACTGCGTCCGAGAATCAGCCTGGCGGACGTGCGGGAGCCTTCGATAGCGGCCGAGGAGACGGATCATTTCTTGAGTGAGATCCTGCGGAAATTGGTTGCCGCGCTACCGGAGCGGGCCCGCGCCATTGTGGTTCTCCGCTATCAGGAAGGTCTTGAGCCAACCGAGATTGGGCAGGTTCTCGACATGCCAGCCAGTTCCGTGAAGAGTCTTCTGCACCGGAGCTTGAAACTGCTGCGGGGCAAAGTGGAAAGAGCGGGGCACGTGCCTCGTCTGGAGTTTCGCTGATGGATCTGGAATCGGCATTACGAAAAGCGTTGGAGCGCGAGGCGCCGCCGGACGGCTTCGCGGGACGCGTCCTGGCGTTGGCCGCGGAGCGTACCCGCAAGCGGCGCGCACGAACCTGGATGGCTATCGCAGCCATGTTTGCGGCCGCCGCCGTCGTCGCCACCGAAGCGCGTGTCTATGAAACACACCGGCATGCCGACGCCCGCAAAGCAGGGCACGAACTGGCCGTTGCATTGAAAATTACCGGAAGTAAATTGCACGCGACCAGCCGCATGATCCGAAGGAGAAGCAATGGAGTATAGCCGACGAAGCGTTCGTGGTCTGTGGGCGGGCGCACTGTTCCTGGTGGCAGCGCTCCCCGCTCTGGCTGGGCCGGCCGACCTGAAAGAGTTGGACGCGACTATTTTTAAGCGCCTCCAGGCGAGAGCCTCGCAACACACCGATGTGACGTTGGACGGCGCGGTCCTGAAGATGGGAGCGGCCTTCATCGCCAGCGGAAACGATGAGGACTCCGCCAAGCTCCGGAGACTGGTGGGCGGCCTAACGAGCGTGACGATCCGCAACTTCGAGTTTAAAAAGCCCGGCGATTATACCAGCGCGGACCTGGACGCTATCCGGTCACAGATCAAGCTCTCCGAATGGAAGCGCATTGTCAATACCGCAAACAAGGAGAACAACGAGAGTTCAGAGGTCTATATCCTTCCCGGAAAAGAAAAGCCGCAAGGCCTCTTTGTCATCACGGCGGAGCCGCTGGAACTGACCGTGGTTCACATTCTGGGAGCGGTGGACCCTAAAGACATTACGACGCTGGAACATCTGCATATGGGTGACGATCAGGAGGACAAGTAGATGCGGCTTTGGGTGGCTTTCCTGTTTACCACTCTGCTCAGTGCGCAGACTGCAGACGAAATTATCGCCAAAGTGGCGCAGAACCAGGATGCCGATGTAGCGGCGCGCTCACAGTTCGTTTATCACCAGAACCTGTTGGTCCGCATGAAGCGCGCAAACGGCAAGCTGGCGCGCGAGGAAACCCGCGACTATACCGTTACTCCGAAGGCCGACGGCGTTGAACGGGAGCTGACTCACCTTACCGGGACCATCGGTAACGGCAAGAACGCGGTCACGTACGACAAAGCCGATTTCCGTTACAAGAATGTCGACATCGATGGCGAACTGGTACAGAGTTTCGCGGATGATTTCGGAGTCGACAAGCACTCGAAAGACGGCGTCAGTCATGACCTGTTTCCGCTGCGCACCGCCCAATTACCGAAGTATGTGTTCTCGCTCGCCGGAATAGAGAAGTGGCACGACCGCGAAGTTTACAAGATCGAGTTCAAACCTTCGGGAAAGCGGGAGATCGACGAGGATTGTTGGGAAGGCGAAGCGCTCATCGACAAGATTGAATTTCAACCCCTACTGGTGACTTCGCATCTGGCCTGCAAGCTCCCGGTGCTCGTCAAGACACTGCTGGGCACGAACATCAAGCAGGTCGGATTCAAGGTGACTTACCAGAAGTTCGACGAAGGCATCTGGTTTCCGGTGACCTATGGGGGCGAGTTCCAATTCCGGGCGGTGTTCGTCTACGCGCGTAACGTGGGTATCGGTCTGGTGAATTCCGACTTCCACCGCACGAGCGTCGACACGGCAATCAAGTACGAGCCGCAGTAAGCGGGAGCGTTCGCGGGAATTGTGGCTCGCGCCGCGCCTTGGTGGCCTGTTCAAACGCATACGCAAGGGTGATCAGTTTCGGTTCGCCCCATGCCGCCCCAAAGAAGGACAAGCCGATCGGCAGCCCGTGGACAAAGCCTGCCGGAACCGTAATGTGCGGATAACCGGCCACGGCGGCGGGGGAGGAACAGCCGCCGGTGTCATGGTCGCCATTTACCCAGTCGGTGATCCAGGCGGGTCCGGCGGTAGGCGCGATGAGCGCGTCCAGACGGTGTTGAGCCAGCACGGCATCGATGCCTTCGGCGCGCGCCAGCTTCTTCGATTTGGCGAGCGCGTCGAGATAAGTCTTGTCGGTGAGCGAGCCTTTCTTTTCCGATTGGAGCATCAACTCCTGACCGAACCAGGGCATCTCGCCGCTCCGGTTGGCGTCGTTAAATGCAATCACATCGGTCAACGTCTTCACCTTCGTCGTAGATCCACGGCTGGCCAGATAAGCGTTCAGATCGGCCTTGAATTCGTACAGCAACACGTCGCTTTCGGCATCGCCCATTCCCTGGGAGGGGATGTCCGCGGGATCGACGATCTCCGCGCCCTGCTGCTTCAACGCGGCGATGCTGCTCTCGATCAACTGATCCACCGCGGCGTTGTTGCCCATGAACTTGCGCGCTACCCCGAGGCGCGCGCCACGCAGGCCGCCGGCGTCCAGGAACTTCGTATAGTCAGCCTGTACGTGGCCCGCGCTGTCGCTGGTGGCCGCATCGCGAGCATCCACACCAGTTAACGCGCTCAGCAGGATAGCGGCGTCGCGAACGGTCCGTGCCATCGGCCCAGCCGTATCCTGGCTATGTGAAATGGGGATGATCCCGGAACGGCTCAGCAGGCCCAGCGTAGGCTTGATCCCGACGATGCCGTTCATGGACGAAGGGCACACGATCGAGCCGTCGGTCTCCGAACCAATAGCCGCGGCACAAAAGTTAGCCGCCACACCCGCGCCCGATCCGGAACTGGAGCCGCACGGATTGCGATCCAAAGCGTAAGGGTTGCGCGTCTGGCCGCCACGGCCGCTCCAGCCGCTGACGGAATGCGTGGACCGGTAGTTGGCCCACTCGCTGAGATTGGTCTTGCCGAGAATGACGGCTCCGGCAGCGCGAAGCTTTTCCACGATGAATGCGTCGCGGGGCGCGCTGGCACCGGCAAGAGCCATCGACCCGGCGGTGGTCATCATGCGATCGCCCGTGTCGATGTTGTCTTTAATCAGCACCGGGATGCCGTGCAGCGGACCGCGCAGGCCCTTCTGCTTACGCTCGCGATCCAGCTCCGCGGCAAGCCGGAGAGCGTCCGGGTTCAACTCGATCACCGCGTTGATCGCCGGCCCCTGTTTATCCATGGCCGCTATGCGGGCGAGGTACTTCGAGGTAATCGATACGGACGTGTCGCGTCCCGTTTGCATGCGATTGCCGAGGTCCGCGATGGTGGCCTCGGAAAGATCGAACGTGGTGGACGCCGCGCGGGCGGACGCGGCCGCTCCAAGGGCGAAGGCGCCCGCCTTAATCAGGTTTCGGCGATTCATCGGTTTAAACGCTGGCCGCCAGCCCGCGGGCAAGCCGGATATGGGCCAAGTGGTGGCGCCCGTGCCACGCGTAAAGGCCGGTCATTTCGTTCAGAGTTCGCGAGATTTGATTCGGGTACCGGAGGGTGCGTTGAAACGCCGCGTCATCCATGGATTTCAGTAGGGTAACCCAGCGAATATGCAAAGCCGTGATCAGGTTCAACGACAGCTCAACGGGACCATGATGCGCGTCGGGCAGTTCCGCCCACGCCGCCTCTTTATACGTCTTGATCTCGGGATTGTCCTCAGTGAGCGCGAGCCGGTAGCGGCAATAGCTATTAATGTGACTGTCTGCGATGTGATGGATCACCTGGCGCACCGTCCAACCTCCTTCCCGGTAGCGCGATTCGAGACTTTCTTCGGACATGTCGCGAACGATCTCCTGCAGTTGCCGCGGGAGCACGGCGATGGACGTGATCCATTCGTGCTGCAGGGAATGTGTGATGACCTCGGGCGGTACGAAGCGGCCGATGGGAAAGCGAGGGTCGAGGCTCATAAATCTTCCGAAAAGGGAATCCCTAGTTTAACCATGCCTCACGGCCGGTGCGGATCGGGCTTCTCGAAGTGCTGAAAGTCGGGATCTTTCCAGTCGCCGCCCCAGGTCCATCCGAGGTCCTGAAAAACCTTCACGATGAAGCTGTGAGCGAGGATGGAGCCGGGCTCGGCTTTGGAACGGTCGACGTAGCGGGCGCCCTCCGGCGGAAGAACTTTGGCGCCGAGGAGCATGGGATTGGTGAGCGGATTGATGTCAATGGCCCGGCCCCAGCTGTGGTTCGAGAAGCGGCCGGGCTTACCGGTCACGTCGCGGCAGTTGAAGGCGGAGGTATTGTTGGCAGCCATGGAACGATCGTCGCTGCCGCCGTACTCTTCGACGGGCCGCATTTTTTCGACCATGAAGCCGTGCGTATAAAGGCTGCGGAAGGCGGCGAGGACATCGGACGCGACCGCCCGATTGACGATCAGCAGTCCGTTCCTCTCGATGGCGTTGAAATCCCAATAGCTCACGCTCAGGAGCTGCAGATCGGCCAGAGGCGCCGGGCAGCCCGCGTGCCACGTGTACTGCAGCATGGCGCTCTTCAGCGTTTCCGGAAATGCGATTACGTCGAAGCGCGGCGGAGCCGAAGCCGTGCTGGTTAACGCGATGATCTCGGGAGAATTGACGTCGGCAGGGAGGAACAAAAGACCAAGCAGCAGCGGGAGCACGCACCAGAGTAGTCGGTTAAGCTTTTACTATGCAACGAGCTTCCGCGGGCGCCCGGGCAGTGTGCTGTCTTGCGGTCTCGGCGATTCTTCCCATCGCGCTATCGGCGCAAGGCCCCGAACCGCCGGCCGCGCCCGAGCAGATTACCATCGATGCCACGGGTCCCAGCCATCCGTTCCCGCATTTCTGGGAGCGCATTTTCGGCTCCGGCCGCGCCACGCTCAGCTTGCGCGAGAGTTACCGCAACGACTTGCGGAATTTGAAAAGTCATACCGCCGTCCAGTACATCCGTTTCCACAACATCCTCAGCGATGAATCCGGCTTGTATGAGTTGGACGCCAATGGGCTGGCTTCCTACAACTTCTCCTACGTCGATCAGATTTATGACGGGCTGCTGGATAACGGCGTCAAACCCTTCGTCGAACTGAGTTTCATGCCGGGCAAACTGGCCAAGAACCCGCGGCCGCATCCCTTCTGGTATAAGCCATTTCCCTCGCCGCCCAATGACTATCGCCGCTGGGACCAGATGATCCTGGCGCTTACCCGTCATCTGGTCGATCGCTATGGGCTGGGAGAAGTGGCCACCTGGTACTTCGAGGTCTGGAACGAGCCGAACATCGATTTCTGGAATGGCGATCCCGCCGAGCAGACCTACTACGAGCTGTACGATCACACCGCGAGCTCGCTCAAAGCGATTAGTCCGAAGCTGCGTGTGGGCGGGCCTGCAACCGCCCAGGCCGCATGGATCGACCGCTTTCTGAATCACTGCGCCAAGAACAAAATTCCGGTGGATTTCGTTTCGACCCACGTGTACGGCAACGATACCGCGAAGGATGTATTCGGAACGGACGAGAAGATCGCCGCGCTCCGAAATGGTGATCCGTTCCGTTCACAAGGTCTATGACCAGGTGAAACATTCGCCTTTGCCGAACGTCGAGATCATGTGGAGCGAGTACAACGCGACCTATATGAATGAAGTGGAAGTCACGGACTCGCCGTTCATGGGACCATGGCTCGCGCATACGATCGCCGAAAGTGACGGGTTGGTGACCGCGATGTCGTACTGGTGTTTTTCCGACGTGTTCGAAGAGCAGGGTGTCGTGAAATCGCCCTTCTATGGAGGATATGGTTTGATCGCGGCGGGCGGAATTCCGAAGGCCGCTTTCAACGATCTTATGCTCTTGAGCAGGCTTGGCGCGGACCGCATTGAAAACGCGGCCAAAGACGCGATCATCACCAAGCGTGCCGACGGTTCGCTCGCGATCGCGCTCTGGAATTACGTGGAAGCGGACGAAGAGGGCTCGCCCAGGAGCTTCTTATTGAACCTGCGCAATGTGCCGGATGGCGCGAAGGCAAGCATCACGATCGTCGACCGCGATCATGGGTCCCCGCTGCGCACCTGGAAGGAGATGGGGAGCCCGCGTTTCCCCACGCGGGAGGAGCAGGCGCGTCTGCGGCAGGCAGGCGTGTTCCCCGAAGCAACAGCGCTGAAGCTGGAACCGAATCAGCCGATTACGCTGGCTCCGAAAGCACTGGCTTTAATCGAAGTATCCCGCTAGTCGTGTGGACTCGTAGAATCGCTGTCCCGCTTGCGGCAGCCTTGTTCTCCGGTTGTTTGCAAGGGCCCGTGCAGGCCAGACCGCTGGGGTTTTTGTCCGCCCTGACGCCGCGTTCGGACAAGGCATTTCTGGACGATATCGGGCACCGCGCCTTTCTTTACTTCTGGGAACAGGGTGACCCGCATACCGGGCTGGTGCGCGATCGCGCCTTGACGGATGGCTCGATTCCGCCGAACACGAACCGCTACGCGGCCAGCATTGCGGCCACGGGATTCGGACTGACCGCAATGGCCGTTGCGGCCGACCATCACTGGCGTCCGCAGGCGGAGTTGCGGGAACGCGTTCTGAACACGCTGCACTTCTTCGCTTACCAGGCGCCCGGGAAAAACGGGTTCTTCTATCACTGGCTGGATCCGCAATCGGGTGAGCGCGTGCGCGATTCGGAAGTCTCCTCCATCGATACGGCGCTGCTAGTTGCGGGCGTGCTGACCGTCAAGCAGCGGTTTGCGAACGATCCGGAAATCCCCGCCTTGGCCGATCAGATTTACCGCAAGATGGACTTCACGTGGCTGCTCGACAAGCGCGGCATCCTGTCGCACGGGTGGCTCCCCGACGTGGGGCTGTTGAAGAGTCAATGGGATACGTATAGCGAGCACATGATCCTCTATATCCTGGCGATCGGGTCGCCGACGCATCCGATACCTGCTAGTTCGTGGTACGCGTGGGCGCGGCCCCGAATCACGTTTGAGAAGTACACGTTCGTGAGTGACGGACCGCTGTTTACGCAGCAGTACTCACATGCCTGGGTGGATTTCCGAAACCTGGAGGAGGGCTCGCCAAACAAGATCAACTGGTTCGAGAACGCGATACTGGCGACGCAGGCGAACCGCGATTTCTGCCTCAGCCTTCACAGCCGCTTTCCCGATTACAGCGCGAATCTCTGGGGCATTACGGCTTCCGACAGTGTCGGTGGTTATCGCATCTGGGGCGGCCCACCGGCGGATCGGCGCATCGATGGGACGGTGGTGCCTTGCGCCGCGGGTGGATCGCTGATGCTGACTCCGAAGATTGCTATCGAGACGCTTCGCTATATGCGGAGCCAGTATGGAAGCCAGGTGTATGGCCACTATGGATTCACCGACGCGTTCGACCCGCTCACCAATTGGGTGGACCCCGAAATCATCGGCATCGATCAGGGCATCACCCTGCTCAGTGCCGCCAACGCCCGGAACGAGGGCGTTTGGAAGTGGTTCATGCGTAATCCGGAAATCAAGACTGCGATGGATAAGATCGGCTTTCACACGGTTTACTCGCCAGGGGCGCGGAAGTAGTAGCCGATATACGGATAAGTGGTCAAGTACGAAGGCGCGGCGGGATTATCTTCGATCTTCTTTCGAAGTTGCCGGACAAAGGTGCGGAGGTACTCGACTTCGCCGCCGTACTCCGGACCCCAGATGGCCTGCAGCAGAACCTGGTGCGGGATGGGTTTGCCCGGATTGCGCATGAAGTATTCGAGCAGGTTGAACTCGATGGGCGTGAGCCGCAGAAGAACACCGGCTTTCGTGACGCGATAGCGGCCGGGGTTGAGAGCCAAGTCACCGATCTGTATTGGCTGCTCTTGCGGATCGGCGGGGGCGCGCCCGCGTCGGATCGCGCGAATGCGAGCGGCAAGTTCGCGCATGACGAAAGGTTTCGTGATGTAGTCGTCGGCGCCGGCTTCGAGCGCCTCGATCTTGTCCTCCTCGGAATCGCGCACGGTGAGCATCAGGATGCCGGTGCGCGGGCTCTCGCGGCGAAGAATCCTACACGTCTCGAGCCCGCCGATACCGGGCATGTTGCTATCGAGCAGAACGGCGTCGTATTGGCGCTGGCGCGCGAGTTCAATCCCACGCTCGCCGCTCGACGCCTCATCCGTTTGAAATCCGAGGGCGGTGAGGGTGCCCCTCAGGGCCTTGCGAATGGCGGGCTCGTCGTCGACGACGAGTATCTTCCCTTTCTCTTCCATGCTCATGGTTCGGGAGAGCCCGCGGGGAGCGCGAGGAAGAAGCGCGTTCCCCGATCCGGGTCGCTGGACACCCAGACGCGGCCGGAGTGCGCCTCGGCGATCTTCCGCGTGATCGAGAGGCCAAGCCCGGTTCCGGCGACTCGCGCAACCGAGCCCGCCCGGTAGAAGCGTTCGAAAATAGGGTTCAGCTCGGTGGGAGCGATCGCGGGTCCGAAGTTATGCACCGATACGATAAATTCGTTCTCCGCAGGGTCGATCGCGACCGAAATCGGAGAGCCAGGGGTCGAGTACTTCAGCGCATTGTCGAGCAGCTGGGTGATTGCCATAACGAGCAGCGCGCGGTCCGCCGAGAGAAGCGGATGATCGACCCTGGTTTCGATGGTGATGGAGCGATCGGGCGCGCGGGATAGAGCGGAGCCCACGACCTCCTCCGTGAGGAATCGCAGATCCACGCGTTCGCGCTTAAGGTGGACATCTCGGGTATCGAGGCGCGCCATACGCAGCAGACGTTCGGTGAGCGCTGCGATGTAGGCGCACTCGCTATCGATGAGGCGGACCAATTCGGATTGGGCCGCGTCGAGGGCGCCCGCTTCGAGCAACCCGGAACTGGCGGTCCGGATGGAAGTCAGGGGTGTTTTCACATCATGCGCCAGGGCGTCGAGCACGGCCGTTCGCAGTTGCTCGCTTTGGCGGGCGATCTCCGCGCGGCTTTCATTCTCGAACGCGCGGGAGCGCTCCAGGGCAATGGCGACCAGCGACGCAAGCGCATTGGCAACCGTTTCGCTAACGGTTGCGCTGCTTACAGCCAAAGCGCCGACGGGCCGCGTTCCCATACGGAGCACGCGAAACCAGATCCGATTTTGATGATCGTGCGAATCTTCTCCGCGAACATAGGCCTCGGTCGTGCGAGCGGCCCACGCGTCGGGCACGGCGTCATTGCGTTTCGGCGGAGCGGCGGGGTCATAGATGGAGACGACGGCACAACCGAACACATCGCGAATCAGTTTGACTAGCTGAGAGGCGGAGTCCCGTTCTTTCTCGATAAGAAGCACAAGACGGCTGGCCGTGTAGAGGGCCTCAAGTTCGTGTTGGCGGCGGTCGGCGACCTCGGCTTGGCGCAGGGCTTTGTTGGAGAGGCGGGTTACGACCAGTGCGCAGTACTCAAACGTCGCAAGAGCGACCACGTTTTGCCAATCGCTCACGCGCCACGTCAATACGGGTGGGACAAGAAAATAAAGCTGACAGAGGACGGCGCTTACGGAGACGACGCTTGCCGTCCAGAAGCCGCTAAGACGTGCGAGGAAGACAACGGTAATGAGATGGAAGAACGCCACCGTCGTGAGGTTCAGGTGAAGGCGCAGCGAGACGAAAGTGATCAGCCCGACGGCGGCCAGGCCGGCAAGAGCGTAAGGAGCGGCGAGCCGAAGCGATTGCCAAAACGCGAACGAAGACGATGTGGGATCGTCGACACGCAAGTCCGAATGCGGGGCGAGAGTGGAGGACAGCCGCACTCAACCAAACCGTAGCATGAGCATCACGAGCTTGTCGAATCGGAAGATGCCTCGCTGCGAAAACGATACCCGATGCGGCTATCGGTGAGGATATAGACGGGTTCGGCGGGATCGTCCTCGAGTTTCTTGCGAAGCTGGCGGACAAACGTGCGCAGGTACTCCACTTGGGAGGCGTATTCCGAGCCCCAGACGGCAACGAGCAGGCGGTGATGGCTGACGGGCTCGCCCGCATGGCGCATCAGGAACAGCAGAACGTCGAATTCCTTGGGCGTGAGCTTCAAAGGCTGTCCGGATTTTTGAACCAGGCGGCGCGCCGGGAAGACACAAATCTCGCCGATTTGCAAAGGCTCGTCGATCTGGACCGCGGGTGTTTGCACGCGGCGTATAGCAGCGCGGATACGGGCGGTCAGTTCCCCCATGTGGAAAGGCTTCGTGATGTAATCATCGGCCCCGGCATCGAGCGCCTCCACGCGGTCGTCCTGTTCCCCGCGCACGGTCAACATGAGAATGGCGACATGGGGGAAGAGGGCGCGGAGCTCGCGGCAGACACTCACTCCACTCTCCCCTGGCATATTCACGTCGAGCAAGATCGCGTCGTAGTGAACGGCGCGCGCGAGCGACAGCGCTTCCGCTCCGCTCGCCGCCTCATTAACGTCGAAGCCCTGGGCGTAAAGCGCGAGGTGAAGGGCGCGACGCAGGGGATACTCGTCGTCAACGATCAGCAGGCGCCCGGCTGACTGCAGAGGTTCGGGACTGGCAGGGTTAATCTCAGTCCCTTTTTGATCAGTCTCGCTCATAGCATTCCATGCCGGGCGAGTTCCTATGGATCAAATAGAAAGTTTGGAACGGGGCACGGTGTTTCCTCACCGCATCATTATGCCTGCCTCATATTCCGGTTTCTACACTCCGAGAGAATGTGGCTCACTCCTCTCTGCAGAAAAACAATCGTGCTTAGTCTTGCCTGGACCGGTGTAACGTTCGCGCAGGCTCCCTCCGGAACGCAGGGCGGTGACCCCGCCGCTCATGCAAGCGATGCCGAACCGGGCGGGTTCCTGAAGCGGCTCGGCAAAGCGTATTGGGAAGACTGGCGGCCGGCTCCCGCTCCCGCCGCAAGCAGCTCGGCGCTCGCCCTTCGCGGCTATCCGGCGCCCGAGTCGAACCCTCCTTTCCCATTCACCGTCTGGCCGATTGGAGGGACCGTAAATATCGGGCAACCCTTCAGCTTCTCTTCCCCTGTCATGACCGCGCTCTACGCCGGTCCGAACGGAGATTGGTGGAAGAAGAGCAGAATCGGCGTGTTCGGATGGGCGAACGTCGGAATGAACTTCAGCACATCGAGCGGAAAGCCCTATGGAAATGCCCCGGCCGCTTACCCGCAGGTTCCCAATTCCATCCAGCTCGATCAGCTTACGTTCTACATCGAGCGGCAGCCGGACACGGTGCAGACCGACCACTTCGATTGGGGGTTTCAGTTCACGAACCTGTATGGTTTTGACTAC
Organism: Bryobacterales bacterium; assembly: GCA_963814235.1. Taxonomy (GTDB): domain Bacteria; phylum Acidobacteriota; class Terriglobia; order Bryobacterales; family Bryobacteraceae; genus Bog-113. The sequence goes on from CAWFCA010000009.1 coordinate 165,363, forward strand.
CGTTTTACAACGGCAAAGGGAGTTTTCAGTCAACAACTCCTGAACAACCCCAGGCCGGACGGATCCATTGGGAACCGGTACGGCTACGACCCGGTCATGGCTTATCTCGATCTGTATTTTCCGCATGTCGCGCAAGGCATGAACGTGCGGGTGGGCCGGTATATTTCGCTTCCGGATATAGAGGCGCAGCTTGCTCCCAATAACTACACGTTCACGCACTCGCTTACTTACTCTTATGACTGCTACACGCAGCAGGGAGTGAATACCACCACTAAGCTGAGCGATCACTGGACGATTCAGCTGGGGATTTCAGCGGGCTGTGAGTCCGCTCCATGGACAAGGGACGCGCAGGTCACCGGCAACATCTGCGCCGGGTATACCTGGAGCCAGGGCGGCGACAATATTTACGTCTGCGCAAACTCGCTGAACGACAGCAAGTACTCTTACAACAACCTGGCCGCCTATTACGCCACCTGGTATCACAAGATTGACAAGAACTGGCATACCGCGACCGAGGTCTGGTATCAATACACGCTGCAAACGCCCAACGTAGACAACCCAGCGGCGGCTTCCCTGATTCAGACCAACTCGAATGGCGCTCACTGCAATCGCCCGGATGAGTTGACGTGTGACGCCACCAGCTGGGCGGGGGTGAATTACACCAGCCGTCAGCTGGGGCCGCATGACTTCATCACGATCCGCAACGAATTCTTCGACGACCATCGCGGACAGCGCACCGGCTTCAAGACCAGGTATGAGGAAAACGGGTTTGGTTGGAATCACTGGGTCGGCAGCAGCCTGCTGTTCCGTCCGGAACTGCGGTATGAGCATGCTTTCGACGCACCCGCCTATGACAACGGAAGGAAGAAGAATCAATTCATGTTCGCCGCCGACTTTATTTTGTTTTATTAAGAATCGGAAATCGTTTCTATGAGCCTTTTGATAACGCTGCCCCTGATTGCACTTTTGCTGCTATTGAGTTGGCCGACGCTGCGGCAAATTACAGCGGCACTGCGAGAGCTTGCAGCGTTGGAAACAGGAGCAGAAAAGAAGGCATGAGGCCCTCCGGAAGATGAAGGCCGATCCTGCGCTGCGGTGAATGCAAACCGGGGCCACGCTGCCTTCGGCGGGGAACGATAATTTCGAACGTCGTTCCGCCGTCGTGATGGACTACTTCCGGTGCGCACCAAGTGATCATCCCGAGTAACATCTTTATGAGCTAGAAAGGGTCCTATTTTCTTTACTTGAACTCCGTTCTCGAAGATTATGACTCTCTTGGCACCATAATGATAACAGGAGGGGTAATAAGATCACAGCTCGCCGGGTGATATCGTGGGAGCGCTTGATCTACCCGGTGCGAGCCCCACGCGGTAACCAGCGCACGGCCAAAGGCTGGATCCAGGAAGCCGCCAAGCGGATGCTCATGAACAACCTCGATCCGGAGGTTGCCGAGAAGCCGGAAGAGCTGATTGTTTATGGCGGCCGCGGAAAGGCGGCGCGCAACTGGGATGCTTACGAGCGCATCGTGGCGACGCTCGATCGTCTGGAAAACAATGAGACGCTGTTGGTGCAGTCAGGCAAGCCCGTTGCCGTTTTCGAGACGCAGCCGATGGCGCCGCGCGTGCTGATCGCCAACTCCAATCTGGTGCCGAACTGGGCCACCTGGGAGGAGTTCGACCGGCTCGACGCGGCAGGTTTGATGATGTATGGGCAGATGACGGCGGGCTCGTGGATCTATATCGGGACCCAAGGGATTCTTCAGGGCACCTACGAAACGTTCGCGGGGGCAGCGGCGAAACATTTCGGAGGATCGCTCGCCGGGACAATCACGGTAACTGCCGGACTCGGTGGTATGGGCGGCGCGCAACCGCTAGCCATCAAACTGGCCGGAGGCGTGGCAATCTGTATCGAAGCGGATGCGGCGCGCATCGGCCGGCGCTTGGAGACGCGTTATCTGGATCAACTAGCGGCCAGTCTTGACGACGCAATCAAAGCCGCCGAAATGGCACGCGCGGAGCGAAGAGCGGTCTCGATCGGTTTGCTGGGCAACGCGGCGGAAATTCTGCCGGAGATAGTGCGCACCGGATTCACACCCGGCCTGGTGACGGACCAGACGAGCGCGCATGACCCGATGTTCGGATATTTGCCTCCGGCGCGTGCGGACGAGGATCTGCTGGCAGCGCGGAAGAGCGATCCGGCCGGTTACCTGACACGCGTACGGGATGCGATGGCGACCCACGTGGCAGCCATCGTCGAGATGCAGCGCCGTGGCGCAATCGCGTTCGACTATGGCAACAATCTACGCGCGCAGGCGAAGTTAGCGGGCTATGCCGACGCGTTTGCGTACCCGGGATTTGTGCCGGCATTCATTCGGGAATCGTTCTGCGAAGGGCGCGGTCCGTTTCGATGGGTGGCTTTGTCGGGCGATCCGGAAGATATCTACGCAACCGACGCGGCACTGAAAGAAATGTTCCCCGATGACGCGCGGCTGCAGCACTGGCTCACTTTTGCGGCGGGCCAGATTTCCTTTCAGGGCCTGCCGGCGCGCATCTGCTGGTTGGGATACGGGCAGCGCGATCGCGCCGGTCTCCTGTTCAATCAGATGGTGCGGGACGGGCGCTTACACGGGCCTGTTGTGATTGGCCGCGATCATCTGGACGCCGGATCAGTGGCCAGTCCCTATCGTGAGACCGAAGCCATGCGCGACGGATCGGATGCGGTTTCCGACTGGGCGCTACTGAACTTTGCCACGGGGATTGCCAGTGGGGCGGCCTGGATGAGTTTTCATCACGGGGGCGGCGTCGGTATGGGATTCAGTCAGCACGCGGGGTTGGTGGCGGTAGCGGACGGGAGCGACGAAGCCGGCCAGCGCCTGCGGCTCTGTTTGCGAAACGATCCCGCCATGGGCGTCGTGCGGCACGCCGACGCAGGCTATGAAACCGCCATCGCTGTGGCCCGGGATCGCGGCGTCGATATGCCCAGCCTGTCTTGAACGCCGATCTTCTCATCCACGGAATTTCACAGCTGGCGACGCCGGTCGCGAGCGGACCTGTACACGGGCGCGACATGGGTGCGATACAGGTCGTGGAAGATGCGGCTGTGGTCGTCACCGGGGGAATGGTTTTGTGGTGCGGGCCCGCCAGGGAGTGGCGCGGCGAAGCTGCGCAGCAGGTGCATTGCGGAGGCCGCGCGGTGACCCCGGCCCTGGTGGATCCACATACTCATGCGATTTGGGCCGGGGATCGTTTGCGCGATTTCGAGGCGCGCGCGCGGGGTGTTTCGTATGAAGACATGCTGGCGGCGGGCGGCGGCATCCGGAGCACCATCCGGGCCACCAGCACTTGCCGCGTGGATGAGCTCGCGGACTTGGCGCGGCCGCGCATCGAGGCCCTGATGCGATCGGGCGCGGCGACCATCGAGGTGAAGTCCGGGTACGGCTTCACCGTGGATGCCGAAATCCGGAGCCTGGAAGCAATCCAATTGCTGGCAGGACAGGTTGCGGCGCGACTGGTTCCCACGCTGCTGATTCACATCCCTCCCGTCGACCCGAGCGAGCGCGGGCGCTATCTGGAGCAGGTGCGCGGGGAATTGATTCCGGAAGCGGCGCGGCGTGGGTTGGCGCGGGCGGTGGATGCCTTCGTAGAGAAGGAAGCGTGGACATCGGCGGAAGCGGAGACGCTGATTGACGCAGCCGGCGCGTGCGGGCTGGGCGCAAAGCTGCATACCGAGCAGTTCCATTGCCTCGGCGGTCTCGAGTTGGGAATACGCAAGCGCGCGCTCAGCGTGGACCATCTGGAAGCCTGTGTTCCGGGCCAATTCGCCGCGCTCAGCGGAGTCCGTAGTCTAGCGACGATTCTCCCGGGTGTGTCGCTGCATTTGGGGATTCCAGCGGCGCCCGGGCGCGGGTTGATCGACGCGGGTGCCGCGGTGGCCATTGGGACGGATTTAAATCCGGGCTCAAGTCCACTGTTTTCGATGGCCGCAGCGCTCGGGTTGGCCGTGCGCTTGAATGGCTTAACGCCCGGGGAGGCTCTAACGGGGGGTACGGTCAACGCGGCAGCCGCTCTGGGCCTTCCTGATTGCGGGCGCCTTGCAGCCGGAATGCGCGCGGACTTTCTGGTTCTCGAAAGCTCGGACTGGCGGGACCTGGTTTACGTAATGGGCGCGAATCCCGTACGCGAGACTTGGATCGCGGGCAAGCGGGCCGCGGCATGAGTGAAGTAGCGTTTCCGGGACTGGTGAACGCGCACTCGCACGCTTTCCAGAGAGTGTTTCGTGGGCGCACCGAAGGGCGTTCACCCGCGGGCGGAAATTTCTGGACGTGGCGGGATGCGATGTACCGGGCGGCGAACGCATTAAGCCCCGACGATCTCTATACCGTTGCGCGAATGACGTATCTGGAGATGGCGCTGAGCGGCATCACCACCGTTGGCGAATTTCATTACCTGCATCGGGATCCGCAAGGCCGGGCATACCAGGATCCGAATCTGATTGCCAGGCTGATGGTGCGTGCCGCGCGTGAGGTCGGTCTACGGATCTGCCTGCTGCGCGTGGCGTATGCGCGCGCGGGCTTTGCCAGCGAACCGAATCCCTTGCAGCGGCGTTTCATCGAGCCGGCTGCCGATGAGTTTCTTCAGAATGCGGAAACATTACGGGCCGCGCTGGATGGCGAATTCTCCTGGATGGGGGTAGCGCCGCATAGTATCCGCGCGGTGTCGCTGGCCTATCTGCGCGAAGTGGCTGCCTGGGCAGGGCGCGAACGGCTTCCCCTGCACATGCATGTAGCCGAGCAACCGGCGGAGCTCGCGGCGTGTCAGGAGGAATATGGGACGAGTCCGATTGCGCTGCTCCAGCGCGAGGGGATGCTGAGCGATCGGTTCACCGCCGTTCACGCGATTCATGTGAGAGCGGCGGAGATCGAGGCGATGGGGAAGGCGGGCTCGATGGTTTGTGCGTGCCCATCCACGGAACGGAATCTGGGGGACGGCATTGTACCGGCAGCAGCCTATCTGCGGGCAGGCGTTCGGATTGCGCTCGGTTCGGACAGCCAGGCGCAAATCAATTTGCTGGAAGACGCCCGGGAGCTTGAGTATCATTTGCGTCTGCAGGAGTTGCAGCGCGGCTTGATCAATCCCTCGGATCTGTTTGCGTGCGCGACCCGCAACGGCGCGGCCAGTCTGCAGGTTCCCGCCACTTCCACCGACTACTTCACCGTCGATACGGAGCATCCCTCGATTGCCGGTAGCGGGCTCGATCGACTGGAGGCGGCCGTGGTCTTCGGTCTGAATCCCGCGGCGGTGCGGACCGTGGTAGTGGGAGGGAAACGCATCGTTCACGAAGGCAAGCACGCCCTGCAGGAGGAGATTACGAAGAGCTTTCTGACGGTGCTGGAGCGATATCGCTCTTGATTCCGGCGCGCGGCAGATCGGCCGGAACGTCTACGTCGATCAGGCCGGCGGGAAGGGATCGTTGCGCCGTGTCGCGCAGGTTCGCGGAAATCACCTTGCGCGCCCCTGCGTCGCCCTGAAGCGCGAGAAGGTCCGGAAAAAGCGTCTTCGAAAAGATGGCGGGCACGCCGACCGCTTCTCCGTAAGCCGAAGCGGCGATGGGCTTCCCTGCCCTGATATATAAATCGACTAAAGCAAGCAGATCCGGACCCGTGACACCGGGCTGGTCGCAGAGCGTAAGCAGGACGGCATCGCATCGCGGCGCGAGACGCAGGATTTCGGTAAGACCGGCGCGCACGCTGGAAGCCATGCCACTGGCCCAGTCCGGATTCGTGACAGGCATCACCGGAAGGTCGGCAAGTTCCGGGGCGATGCGATCGGCATGAGCTCCGAGCACGACCACCGCCGGAGAACTGCCCGTAGCCAGCAGCGTTTCCACGGACCTGCGCATCAGGGTCGCGCCATCGATCCTCAGGAGTTGCTTGGGGAAGCCCAGACGCGAGGATGAGCCGGCGGCGAGGAGCAAGCCCGCAAGGTTCACGCCGGTACTGGCTGCCGCCGGGAATCGTGAATGGGTCCAGAGCGCTGCCGCAGCATCCCGCCGCCGCGGCTTGCTAAAACGGCTTGGATCTCGCTGATGATGGCGAGGGCAATCTCTTCGGGTGTATCGGCCCCGATGTCCAGGCCCACCGGACTGTGGAGCGCGGCATTCGCAATCAGACCGGCTTCAGCGAGCATGCGATCCGTGCGTTTGCGAGGCCCGAGCATGCCGATATAAAGGACGGGGCGCTCCATGAGCGCGTGGAGGAAGGCGGAGTCCTGAGAATAGCTGTGACTCATGACGACGGCTACGGTCTGCTCGTCGATGGCCAGATCGCGCAACGGATCCGAAAGGTCAGCCACCAGTACCGCATCCGCTTGCGGGAAGCGATCGGCGCGCGCGTGGTTCGATCGGCCGTCGACCACCGTGCAGTGCCAGCCCAGTTCCTTTGCAAGCCGCACCACCGGCAAAGCATCATGACCGGCGCCCACGATCAGGAGGGGAACCGGAGGAGCAATGAATTCCACGAACACTTCCGTCCCGCCGTAAGTCTCCAAAGCGGACTCGCGGGCATCCATAGCGCGATGGGCGTCTTTGAGCACGCGGTCCGGCAGGATGCCGTTCGAGCGTACGGACAGGTCGGGAAAGAGCGCGAGCTGCTGACCCAGAGCGTCACCCGCAAGCACGGTAGCGAGGACGCCCCCGCGGCGGTCCTTCCGGCAGGCTTCCAAAAGGTCGATCGTGAGCGGGGATGACCGCGCCTCCCATCGTTCCAAAAGCACATGGACGATGCCGTTACAGCCCAGGCCGAATTCCCAGATGGCATCCTCTTCGGAGGTGTTGTCGTAAACGCGCAGCGCGATTGGATTCTCGCTGGTCAGCCACCAGGCTTTCTTGAGAACATCGCCTTCGAGACAGCCGCCACTGATGGAACCGGTCCGGCCGCCGCTCCCGGTAACGAGCATACGGGCTCCGGGATTACGGTAGGAAGAGCCGCTTACCTTCACGACGGTGGCCAGGATTGCAGCGTTTCCTTCCTGGGCCGCTTCCGCCCACGCCGTGAGGATCAGGCCGTCATCTTTCATCTACCTTTCATTATGTCGCGAGGATGGAATGGAAGAATACGCTCGAACGGGACGTCTTATACACTAAGAAACGAGACCAGGAAACGACATGAAAACTCTGATCACTGTAGTGCTTGCGGCGGCCTCGCTGATGCCCGCTTTTGCCGAATCGTCCACAACGGCGCGACAGGCCCCGGAATTCGCCATCAAAATGCCGGAAGGCGGCGAGAAGCTGCTGAGCTCGTACCGCGGGAAGGCTGTCTGCCTGGCGCTCTTCTACACCACGTGCCCGCACTGCCAGGATATGGCAAAGATGCTGAGCAGCCAAATCGTACCGGAGTACGGTCCCAAGGGAGTGCAAGTGATCGCCGCGGCCTTCGATCCGGAAGCCAAAACCCAGGTCGCTGATTTCGCAAAGCAGTATGTGAAGGGCTTTCCGATCGGCTACGTGGATCGGGGCGAGGTCAACGAATTCCTGCAGAAATCGGTGATGACCGTGCTTTACGTGCCGATCATGGTCTTTATCGACCGCAAAGGCGTGATCCAGAGCGAGTACATCGGCGATCAAAATTTCCTGGCCGATCCAGCCAAGAACGTTCGCGCAGAGCTCGACAAGCTGCTGGCAAAGCCCGCCGGCAAACCGGTCACTCACCTTTCGAAGAAGTAACCGGGGGCGCATCGGATCGTTTTGCAATTCTTTTAGCCTTCTTTGTAATGTTTTCGTAGCAAAGGGTCGATCCCTCTTTCGAACCAACACCTCGGAAGAACGTTCGACCCTATGATGCCCGTCACCCCCTCACCTCATCGCAGTTCTCCCCAAAAAGCTTTCCCTTTCGGCGCGCTGGCCGGAATCGGTCTATCTGCCGGTGGTGTCCTTACAGCTCTGCGGCTGCAGGGCGGCGAACCCGCCGATCTGTTTCAGTGGTCCTCCGCGGTGCTTCTGCTCGCCGGGACAGGTGGGGCGGTCTTGATGACCACGCCGCTGGCCTTCGTGCGCGAGGCATGGGAAAGCCTGGGCTCCCTGTTTGCGCCGGGTGCGCCGGATAGCACCGCCGCGGTGACTCTCCTCATGGGTCTGTCCAAAAAGGCGAAGCGGTTAGGCTTACCGGCTCTCGAAGCGGAACTGGATACCATTCCGATCCCGTTGCTGCACGAAGCGGTGCGTATGGCGAGCGACGGCTGCACGGTGGACGAAGTCGGCAACATGATGCGGCTGGAAACGCGCCTGACCCAGAAGCGTGTGGACCGGCAGGCGTGCGTGTTCGAAGCGGCGGCCGGCTATGCGCCGACGCTGGGCATTCTGGGCGCGGTTTTAGGATTAATCCAGGTGATGAAACACCTGGGGGAAATGGCTGTCGTGGGACACGGAATCGCGGCGGCATTCGTTTCCACGGTGTACGGCCTGGCTTTGGCAAACCTCGTTCTGCTGCCGATGGCGGGCCGGATGCGCGCGTCCGGCAGCCAGCGCATAGAAGCTCAGGAACTTCTCACGGAAGGCGTGATCTGCGTGATGCAGCAGGCCCACCCCATGCTGATGGAAGCTCGGTTGGCGCCGTATCTGACGCGCGCTCGTGGCGACGGCACACGGCCCCAACGGGCGGCGGGTGAAACCCCCAAAATTGCCTTGGCGAAAGGCGCCTGACGTGGGCGAACTGGGCGCGCAAACGGGGCAGGAGCGATGGCTGCTCTCCTACTCCGACCTGCTGACGCTCCTCTTTTCCCTCTTCGTGGTTCTGTTCGCGTCGGCCCACGTTCCAAAGAAGGCGATACCGGTCGTGGTCCACACGCCGCCGGCACCGCCCGTCCCGGAGCTCGCCAGGCTGGAAACCGTTCTTCGCGAACGCCTGCGCGACGCCCTGTCTTCCCGAAGAGTGGAAATGACCATGGAGAGCCGCGGCCTTGTCTTGCAACTGCGGGATGCGTCGTTCTTCTTGTCGGGTGACGACCGCATCCGGCCCGATTCTTACGCCGCGATCGATGACATAGGGGCCGCCATCGCAGCTCTCCCCAACGCGGTTTCGATTGAAGGCCATGCGGATGCGGCTGTCATGCACGGTTCGCGCTTCAAGGACAACTGGGAACTATCGGCAGCGCGCGGCGTTGCGGTGATTCGATATATGACATCAGCCCTAGGCATCCCGCCCGACCGTCTCTCGGCGGCCGCCTACGCCGATACACGGCCACGGGCCGCCAACGATTCCGCGGAAGGACGCGCGCAAAACCGCCGCGTGGACATCGTCATCCACCGGCAGGCAGAGCGAGCGAAGTAGCCGCGCCTGTCAGGCAGCTTTCGGAGTGCCGGATACCGCTTCCCAATTCTGGATCAATTTCAGTACGCAGATCTCTTCGGGATGGAGTGAAGTATCGGTCGGGACGAAATCCTCTTCCGGAGCCTTGACGTACTGCAACAGCGTTCCGTCGGTGTAGCTTTCCAGCACCGTGGGATGAATGTAGTACTTCCGGCACGTGGCCGGTTTGTTGCCAAGGCGCTGCGCGGTGTACTTAACGGCCGCGATGATGTTGCGCTTGCATTCGGCATCGGACTCCCACGAGCCGATCTGCGCGAGAGCCAGCGCGGACTGCACGGTGCCCGCCCACGTCCGAAAATCCTTTGCCGTAAACTCGGAGCCCGTAATCTCCTGCAGATAGGCGTTCACGTCACAGGAATCGATGCTGTGCCGCTCGCCCTCGCCGTCGACATACTGAAACAGCTCGTACCCGGGGAGATCCTGGCACTGCCGGACGATCTTGGCGACGCGGCGGTCCTGCAGCTTGATGTCGTGATGCTGGCCGCTCTTCCCACGGAAGTTGAATTTGACGGTATTGCCCTCAAGCTGCACATGCCGGTTACGAAGGGTGGTGAGGCCGAAAGAATCGTTATCGCGGGCGTATTCCACGTTTCCGATGCGAATGAAGGTGGTTTCCAGCAGCCGAACGACCGTCGCGAGCACCTTCTCGCGCGGGAGACCAGGTTTTGCGAGGTCCTGGTGGATATGCTTCCGAACCTTGGGGAGTGCGCGCGAAAACTCCAGCATTTTCCGGAACTTGGTCTCGTTGCGGACTTCGCGATAGTGGGGATGATACCGATACTGTTTCCGTCCGCGGGCGTCGATGCCGACCGCCTGCAGATGCCCGAGCGGCGACGGGCAGATCCACACGTTTTCCCACGCCGGCGGCAACACTAAACTCCGGATGCGTTCGAGGTGCGCCTCATCTTCCAGCCGCTTACCGTCCACGCCAACATAGGTGAAGCTGTCGCCGGAACGCTTACGCGTAATGCCCGGCCCGTCCGCCGTTACGTACCGGAGACCTGCCTGACGGGCGGAGTCGCGCGGGTCTACCTGGACGCACTTAGAGGTCTTCCGTGATGCCACAGCCGGAATCGGAGCAGTTTTGATTCCAGTGCCTGCGGTGGGACGCGACAATGGGCGTGATGCCCGCCAATCACCTGATTCATGAGAAGAGTCCGTACCTGCAGCAGCACGCGCACAACCCGGTCGATTGGTATCCCTGGGGCCCCGAGGCGTTCGAAAAGGCGCGCACCGAAGAATAAACCGATCTTTCTCTCGGTGGGCTACTCGACTTGTCACTGGTGCCACGTGATGGAGCATGAGTCGTTCGAAAACGAAGAGCATCGCCGCAATTCTGAATAAGCATTTCGTCCCGGTCAAAGTGGACCGGGAGGAGCGGCCCGATATCGACCGGATCTACATGGCGTACGTACAGGCCGCCACCGGGTCCGGCGGATGGCCGATGTCCGTCTGGCTGACCCCCGATGGCAAGCCCTTCTGTAGGTGGCACGTACTTTCCCCCGGATAACCGCTACGGCCGTCCGGGTTTCGGGGCGGTGCTCGAGCGGATCGCAGCCGCTTGGGCCAACGAACGAGGAGCGCATCCTCGAATCCAGCGGGACCAATCTGGCGCAGTTGCAGCGGCAGTCGGCCTTCGGCGAACCGAGGGACATTCCCGGGCCAGAGGTCCTCGATGCGGCGTTTGCCGTCTTCCGGCGCAGCTTCGATTCGACAATTGGGCGGCTTCGGGCGCGAGCCCAAGTTTCCGCGGCCGGCCGTATTCGATTTTCTGCTGCGCTACTGGCTCCGCACGGGCCAGCCGGAAGCCCTCGAAATGGTGAGAACCACCCTGCGACATATGTCCCTCGGCGGCATGAACGACCAACTGGGCGGCGGGTTCCACCGGTACTCGGTGGACGATTACTGGTTCGTCCCGCATTTCGAAAAAATGCTTTACGACCAGGCGCAGCTCGGTCATCCCTCGTCGAGGTGTTTCAGATCACGCGGGATGAGCGGTGGCCCGCGGTGCGCGGCGGGTCTGCGACTACGTGCTGCGCGACATGGCGGACAGCGAGGGCGGCTTCTACTCGGCCGAAGACGCCGATAGCGCCCCGGATGCCGCGCGGCCCAGCGAGAAGAGCGAAGGCGCCTTCTACATCTGGAGCGCGGACGAGATTGCGGCGGTGCTGGGCGCGGAAGCGGCGGGCTATTTCGGGTTCCGTTATGGAGTGCGAGCCGCACGGCAACGTGGAGAGCGACCCTCACGGAGAATTCACCGGCCGGAACATTCTTTTCCGGCGCACACCGTGGAAGAGACGGCGCGACCATTTCGATCAGCCTGTCGAGCGCGTACGCCGGCGATATTGAGGAAGCCTCGCGCAAGCTGCTGGTGGCCCGCTCGAGCCGGCCGCGGCCCCACCTGGACGATAAGATTTGACGTCCTGGAACGGACTAATGATCTCCGCCCTGGCGCGGGCAGGCGCCGTCCTGAACGAGCCGCACTATTCGCAAGCGGCACGGCGGGCAGCCACATTTCTGCGGACCCGGATGTGGGATCCGGAGACCCGGACGCTGCTGCGCCGTTATCGCGACGGCGACGCGGCGATCCCCGGGTTCCTCGACGATTACGCCTTCTACGTGCGCGGGCTGCTGGATCTCTACGAAACCCAATTCGAGCGGCAGGATCTGGAGCTGGCGATCGCGCTAACCGAAAGGAAGCGCGAGCTCTTTGAGGACCGCGAGAACGGGGCCTTTTTCAGCAGCGCGGCCAATGCGGGAGATCACCCGCTTTTGATCCGCATGAAAGATGATTACGACGGCGCGGAACCCTCCGGAAACGCCATTGCCGCTTGGAATCTGCTGCGCCTGGAGCGCATGACCGGACGAAACGACCTGGGCGACGCCGGCCGCGCGACGCTACGGGCGTTCGGAGGACATCTGCGTTCGCAGCCGTTTGGCGTGCCCTTGATGCTGTGCGCGCTCGATTACGAGCTTTCGCCGCCGCGGCAGATCATTTTCGCCGGTAGGAAAGACGCGCCGGAAACCCCCGCCCTGTTGCGGGAGATTTTCCGCCGATTCCAGCCCCAGCGCGCGGTCTTGTTCGCAGACGCGGTGTCCGGTAAGCACGCGGCTGACATGCGCGCGATCGACGGGAAAACAGCCGCCTATGTATGCGAGAATTTCACCTGCCAGCTGCCGGTGACGGAAGCCGCCAAACTGGCCGGGTTGCTACAATAGCGCCTGTTACCCCTTCCCGCTTACATCACAATTCAGGAGAACATCGACCTATGGAACGCCACGGAGCCGTTACATTGATGGGAAAACCTTTCACCCTGTTGGGACCCGAACTGAAAGCGGGCGATGCCGCACCCGAGTTCAACGTCGTGGACCTTTCCATGAACCCCGTGACGCTGCAGGACACCGGAAACAAGACGCGTATCTTCAGTGTCATTCCCTCGCTCGACACTCCGGTCTGCGACGCGCAAACCAAGCGATTTAACGATGAAGCCGTAAAAATGGAAGACGTGGAAGTGTACACGGTCAGCATGGATCTCCCTTTCGCGCAGAAGCGGTGGTGTAACAACTTCGGCGTCGATCACGTCAAGATGCTGTCCGACCATCGGGCGGGCTCGTTCGGCGAGCATTACGGAACGCTGATCAAGGAACTGCGTATCGAAGGCCGGGCTATTTTTGTGGTCGGTCCGGACAATAAGATCAGGCACGCGGAGTACGTCAAAGAGGTCTCGAGCGGGCCGGACTTTGAAGCCGCGTTAGCCGCCGCCAAGAGCGCGTAGAGGTTGCCCTGAAGCTGGACGTGCCCCCACCGGAGTTAGCGGAACAAGCGCCTGCCGCGCAGCCTCGGTTCCTGGGACGTCAGCTCAGCCGCATCGCCGGCAACCCCTTAATGCGCGGGGGGCTGGTCATCACCGGCGGAATCCTCACCGGGAATATCCTGGGTTTCGGGCGTAGCGCCGTAACCGCCTACCTGCTGGGCACGCACGCGCTCGCGGATGGCTTGGCCGTGGCTCTCGGCCCCATCGACACCCTCAATTTCGTTCTGATCAACACGATGATCTTCGCCTTCGTGCCGCTGCTCACCGCGCGGCAGGGCGGCGATCGCGCAGCTCTCTTCGTGCGCGCGGCTCGGCTGTTCACGTGGATCTCTGCTCGCTGAGCGCCGCCATGATGCTCTTCGCGCCTTTCCTGGTGCGCGCGCTCGGGCCGGGTCTCGACCCCGCGGTGTATCCGGAAACGGTGAACCTGCTGCGGATCACTTCGCTTTCCACCCTGGCCGCCGGTGCTGCGGCTTTGCACTCCGCGCTGCTCTATACGGAACGGCGCTTTGGGCCATCCGCGTTCTACCAGGCGGTGTTGAATATCTTTGTGATCGCGGGCGCGCTGCTGCTTTGGCGCTCGCTGGGCATCTATGGATTCGCCATCGGCTATACGGCCGGCGCGTTTGCGCAGCTGATCCTGGTGTGGTGGTTCGCCCGGCAGAGTTGGCGGCGATTGCGGGAGCAGCGGTCGGAAAACCCGGTTGCCGACCACAGCACGGCCGAGCTGCTCGCCAAGCCCGGATCGTTCCTGATCTATGCCGGTCTGCTCGCGCTGAACGTGATTGTGACTCGCGCCTACGCCACCCAGGCCGGACCGGGAATGGCCGCCGCTTTCGATTACTGTATCCGCTGCGTCAATGTCGTGATCGCGTATCTGGTTTCGCCGGTATCCAATTCACTATTGCCGGAGATTGCGCGCCTCCGCCGGGACGGCCGCGCGCAGCAGGCGTTTCGGCTCATGAACCGCACGCTGGGTTTTGCGGCCGCGGCGGCTCTGGTGAGCTGCGCAGTGGGCATCGTACTGCGTGAGCCGATCATCGCCATCCTCTTTCAACGCGGCAATTTTACAGCGGAATCGACGCGGATGGTCGCGGGCGTCTTCCTCGGGTTCGCGCCCAGTCTGATTGGGTTGAGCCTGCTGGAGATTACGGCCCGGTCCCTGTTCGCCATGGAACGGCCCTGGCTGCCGGTGATCGCCGCGGCTGTCCCGGTGACGGTGAACGTGATCGTCTCGGCGGCGTTCGCCTCGAAGTCGACGGAGATGATCGGTGCGGGCGCTTCGATCGGTCTCCTGGCGGGCTTCCTGCTGTTAATCGCGATGGTATCCGTCCGCCGGCCCGCTTACATTTCCAGTACTTCGAAGTGAAAGCGATTGGGCGGGAACTGGCCCACGCGATCCACCTTCATGCGCGCCCACGTCTGGTAGGCGGAGCCGGCCAACGACGATTTCAAATAGAACAGAAACTGATTCGAGCAGCAGGCGATCGGGGGCGGGTGCGGAGGGTCGACGCGTGCCCACTGCTTGATCGAGCGCAACCCCGTGCGTTTCCACCTGCTTGCGCAGGAGCAGTTCCACAAAACTGCTGCGTCCGGCATGTGGCCAGACCTGGACTTGGAGCAAAGGCCGCAAGGCATCGTTGGCATCGAAAGTGATTTCGCACTGGCGGATCCATTCCAGCACGGAATCTCCCCACTGCCAGTGCGTCAGCAAGCCGAGATACTGGTCGGTGAGGTGCGCGGCCAGATGCAACATACGCGTAGATCCGGGTGTCTCCTCCGGAAGCAGGTCTTCCGACTCGACGATCTCCGTAGCTGCGCTGACTAGCTGCTCACGCGGTTGAGCATCGTCGGGAACGCCCCGTACGAGCAGTGGCGGAAGCTCATGCGTGACGCTTCCAGGTACTTCGACGTACCGTAACTCTTCCATAAGCACCCCCTTCGGAGACGAACTTAAGAGAACAGCAGCACTCGACGCTTGCTCCCATCAATACCACGGAAGACGCGGCAGACCGATTGGAAGTTCCTATGCCTACTATATCGGTTTTCAATAGAAATGTTTTAGGGTTGCGGGACCGCCTGATATCATGGCGCATTCATGCCGGAATACACCATAGGTCTGGATCTCGGAGGCACGAACCTGCGCGCCGCGGCCGTCGACAGCGATGGCAAAATGTTGCAGAAAATCTGGGGATCGACGGATCTCTCACGCGGGCCCGAAGCGGTCGTTGAGGACATGGCCAAGGCCATCGACGGCCTGCGTTTTGCGCTCGGCTCTCAGGATCTGCAGGGAATCGGCGTAGCGGTTCCGGGGTTTATTCGTTTGAAGGAAGGCATGATCGCCGGGTCGAATAACCTCGCGGTATTGGAAGGCTTTCCGATGCGCGACGCCTTGCGTGCCCGGCTGGGGACGCCGGTGATTCTCGAGAACGATGCGAACGCGGCGGCCATGGGCGAAAAGTGGATGGGCGCGGGCCGCGAAGTGGACGATCTGGTGCTGCTCACGCTCGGCACCGGGCATCGGCGGCGGCATCATCTCCGACGGGAAAGTGCTGCACGGGTTCCTCGGCATGGCGGGCGAGCTGGGGCACATCACGGTGGTGCCGAACGGAAATCCCTGCGGCTGCGGCAATCGCGGGTGTCTGGAAAAGCACGCGTCGGCCACGGCGATTGCCGCGCATGGCGCTGGATGATCGGGCTTGGAGACGTCACTTCGGAGCACGTCTATCAGCTGGCAAAGGCGGGGGATGAGCGCGCGCTCGCCGATATTCGATGCAGTATGGGCCAGGCGCTGGGCATTGCGCTGGCGATGCTGGTCAACATGTTCAATTTCCCCCTGTACCTGATCAGCGGCGGCCCGCTGCCGGCATGGGATATCTTTGCTCCGCACCGATGCTGGAGGAACTGAGACGCCGATCGTTTACTTACCGCGCCACGAAGACCGCGATTGCGCAGGCGGAGCTGGGAAATGAAGCCGGACTGTACGGCGCGGCTTATCTGCCGTGGCGCGCAGCGAGGCGTGTCCCATGTGGCTCGGAATCGATATCGGCACCGGCGGCACGCGCGCGCTCGCTGGTGGACGCCGAAGGCCGGATCGTACGCGCGGCTTCACCGCTCGCGCATGAAGAGATGCATGATGCCGCAGCCGCTGTGGGCGGAGCAGCGGCCGGAGAACTGGTGGGACGCGGCGCAGTCGGCCATCCGCGGCGTGCTTGCGCAAGCGGGCATCGAGCGGCAGCAGATCAGGGCATCGGGCTGTCCGGCCAGATGCACGGCCTGGTGCTGCTGGATGCCGCGCGAACAGGTGATCCGGCCCGCGCTGATCTGGTGCGACCAGCGCAGCCAGGCGCAGGTGGATGCGTCAACGGAAGGTCGGGACGGCGCGCGTGCTGGAGTACATCGCCAATCCGGTGCTGACCGGCTTCACCCTGCCCAAGCTGCTGTGGGTGCGCGATCACGAAGCCGCAGCATCTTCGCACGCGTCCGCAAGGTGCTGCTGCCCAAGGATTACATCCGCTTCCGGCTGACGGGCGAGTATGCGAGCGAAGTCTCGGACGCCTCCGGCACGGCGCTGTTCGATGTGGTGAACCGGCGCTGGTCGTACGAACTGGTGGAGCGACTGGGCCTCGATCGCGGCATCCTTCCCCGGTCTACGAATCGAGCGAAGTCACGGGCGTGATCAGCGCAGGACGCGGCGCGAAGCGACGGGACTGGCGGCGGGCACGCCGGTGGTGGGCGGCGGCGGCGATCAGGCGGCCAGCGCGGTCGGCAACGGCATCGTGGAGCCGGGCATCGTCTCCTGCACGCTGGGCACGTCCGGCGTGGTCTTCGCGCACATGGAGCAGGTGGCCTACGATCCGCAGGGCCGCGTGCACACCTTCTGCCACGCGGTGCCCGGCAAGTGGCACGTGATGGGCGTGACGCAGGGCGCGGGTTTGAGCTTGCAGTGGTTCCGCAACACACTGGCGCCGGGAGCCGATTACGACGCGCTGATGGCCGAAGCGGCCCAATCGCGCCCGCCGGTTCCGCAGGGCCTGTACTGGCTGCCGTATCTGATGGGCGAGCGGACGCCGCACCTGGACGCCCGCGCGCGGCGGCTGGATCGGCCTGACGGCGCGGCATCGCCGCGCGGAACTGATTCGCGCGTTGATCGAAGGCGTCTCCTACAGCCAGCGGGACTGCCTGGATATCATCGAGAGCTTGGGCGTGCCGGTGGAATCGGTGCGGGCTTCCGGCGGGGGCGCGCAACAGCCCGTTCTGGCGGCAGGTGCTGGCGGACGTTCTGGATAAGCGCGTGGTGACGCTGGCCACTCAGGAAGGTTCGGCTTACGGCGCCGCGCTGCTCGCGATGGTGGGAACGGGCGCATTCGCATCGGTACCCGAAGCCTGCCGCGCCGTCGTGCGCGAAAAGAGTTCCGTGCCACCGCGGCCGGAAAATAAAAAGGTCTACGCCGAGGGGCATCGGACATATCAGGCGCTCTATCCGGCCCTCAGGAATGCGTTCGATCAATAGATCTCCGGCGCGCTAAATCAGGGCGGAAGCGCGTGGCGCTGATCCTCAGTCTCCAGTTGGACGCCGCATCGCAGGACGATTTCAACCGCTTGCGGGTGCAATATTTTCCGCCGGCTCTCAACCGGATCGCGGCCCACGTCACCCTCTTTCATCACCTTCCCGATGCGCATCTCGGCGCGATTGCAGGCGAACTCAACGCGCGGCCCTCTGCGCACGCTCCCATTCCCATTGAGACTCGCGGTTTGCGCAATCTGGGCCGCGGCGTTGCCTTCCATCTCAAGTCGCCGCCGCTGATCACTCTTCGAAACGGGCTGGCGAAGACCTGGTGGGACTGGCTGACTCCGCAAGACCGGCAGAAATATAGGCCGCACATCACGGTGCAAAACAAGGTAAGCCCGGAACTCGCGCGCGTCACTCTGGCGGAGCTGCAAAAACACCCGCTACCTGCTCCGGCGCTCGGTGTCGGATTGCAGTTGTGGACCTATCTCGATGGGCCTTGGCAGCACCTCCAAACGTTTCCGTTTGGATCTTGACAAAAGCGTGAGCCCCGGTCACAACGCCCCCCGCCCATTCCCCTCAACCACTTACCCCCTCCAACCCGCTCCATCCCCCAATCCGCCTGCTACACCTGGGTCGTTGTCTCTCAATCTCAACCCAGGAGTCCCTCTTTATGGCCACCGCAGCGCAATGCAGCGCCAACCGGGAAAATGCCCGCAAATCCACCGGTCCCCGCACCGGCCAGGGCAAACACATCGCCTCTTCCAATGCACTGAAACACGGCCTGGCCGGCCGCATCCGCTTCCTCAACGATGACGAAGCGCTCAACTACATCGCCCTGGGCGAGCGCCTGATCCGCGAGATGGAACCGGTCACCCTCATCGAAGAGGGCTTCGTCAAAACTATCCAGGACTGCACTTTCCAGATCGAGCGTTACCGCGCTATCGAAGAGCAGATCCACCAGGACCTGCTCGCCGAACTCGATCCCGAAACCGAGGCCGATCAGCCGGTCGACGTCCTCGACGCCCGCGCCGTCCGCAAGGATTTTGAAGGCCCCGGCGCCCTGGAGAAACTAGCGCGCTACGCCACCCGCTTCCAGCGCGATCTCCTCAGCGCCCTGCGTGAATTCACTAAACAGAAAGCCGCCCGCCTGGCAGTCAATCGCGCCGCCGCCATCAACGACTACGAACAGGAAACCCGGCGACCCTTCTCCCGCCACGACCGCGTCGCTACCCCAACTGGGTTCGAATTGCAGAAGTGCGTCTACCACCTGCAGCTCCAGCTGTTGAAGGCCTTCATCCTCCGAAAAGACGAGCCCAAAGAGCCCATCGCCCCCGAAACGGCCCCGGAACCCGTCCCCATCGCCGCCTAAAACAGCGAAATCCGCCTCCAACCCGCGCCCGCTTTTCCTACCCACGCCACACGTGCGCCCGACCCCTGCGCACAGCCTCGGCCTGCGCGGTTGTGGACCTACCTCGATGAATCTTGCGAGCACCTCCAACCTTTTCCATTTTGCGCTTGACAGCAACGCCTCAGTAAGTGATATCTTACCGTAAGTGGGCGCTTACCTACAGGCCGGTCTCGAAGCGCTGGGCGACAGCACGCGCCTCGCTATCTTCCAGAAGCTCTCGAACGGGCCCATGGCCGTCCACGAGATCGCCCTGACGGTGCCGGTGAGCCGGCCGGCCGTCTCCCAGCACCTGCGCGTGCTGAAAGACGCCGGCCTGATCACCAGCAGCCAGAGTGGGACCCGCCGCGTGTACCAGATCAGTCCGGAGGGCGTGGAACGTCTACGCGCGCACTTCGATCAGGTCTGGGACGATGCGCTGCGTGCGTTCCAGACTGCCGTCGAGACCAAACCAAGTGGAGAAAAACATGGTAAAAGCCGAAAAAGAAAACGCCGTCCGTAAGAGCGTTCGGGTCCGCATCCCCGTCAAAGATGCCTTTGCCGCATTCGTGGATCGTATGGGAACCTGGTGGCCTCCGGATCATCAGATCGGCTCGACGCCGTTTCAGGCCATCGTCGTCGAGCCCCGCATCGGTGGCCGCTGGTTTGAACGCGATGCGCAGGGAAACGAATGCCTGTGGGGCTGGGTGCGGGCATGGGATCCGCCGCGGCGCGTCGCCGTCTCCTGGCACTTGGGTCCCGATTGGAAGTTCGATCCCAATCCCGAAAAAGCCAGCGAAGTCGAGATCCGTTTCATCGAGGAAGGGCCGGCGCAAACCCTGGTGGAACTGGAGCACAGCGCGTTTGAGCGCCACGGCGAAGGCTACGAACAACTGCGCGCCGCGATGGGTTCACCGGGCGCTTGGGAGCAAACGCTGGCCGCCTTCTCACGGAGCGTGGAGGGCCGATGAAGCCGGAGCTCTTCCTGCGAATCGCCTCCGTGTTGACGCTGCTGCAAGCGGTGTTGCATACCATCGGCGGAGTTTTCGGAAAGCCGGAGCCCGGCGTGCAACAGCAGGCCGTAACCGCCATGCGGACCCTGACGTTTCCGGTCATGGGGCTGACCCGCAGCTATTGGGACTTCTTCATCGGCTTCGGCCTGGCAATTAGTCTCGACCTCGTGATCGAGGGCGTCTTGCTCTGGCAGCTCAGCCTTTTGGCCAAGCAGGGTTCGCCGATGCTGCGCCCCATGCTCGTCACTTTTCTGCTGGGATATGTCGCGCTGACGGTAAACGCTTGGGTGTATTTTTTCCCGCCACCGGTCATCGCGGAGATCCTGATCGCGCTCTGTCTGGCCATGGCGATGGTGACGGCGGGCAGGAATCCGGCGCTTCGAGGTGCGTGATATTCTCAATCCGATCGAAGGAGCGTCACTTGCGAGTAGGCCTATTCACGCGCGAATATCCGCCCGGCGTCTATGGGGGAGCCGGGGTCCATGTCGATTATCTAAGCCGCGAACTGGCCCGGCACATCGAGGTGGATGTGCAGTGCTGGGGCGACCAGAATTCGGACGAGGGAAATCTGCATGTGCACGGGTCCGCCCCTGGAGCGAGATCAGCAACGGCACCCAGGGCAAGTTTAAAACCGCGCTCGAAGCGCTCTCCGTAAACCTGACGCAGATCAAGGCGCTCTCGGGCATCGACGTCGTTCATACCCACACCTGGTATGAATCGATGGCCGGCTTTCTGGCGAAGAAGCTCTACAACGTGCCCTTTGTGCTGACGACCCATAGCCTGGAGCCGCTGCGCGCGTGGAAGTCCGAACAACTGGGCAGCGGCTATGCGATGAGCTCCTGGATGGAGCGGACCGCCATGCTCGAAGCCGACGCCGTGATCGCGGTTTCGAATGGAACCAAAGCCGACATCCTGACGCGCTTATCCGATTCCCGGAAGACCGTATCCACGTCATCTACAACGGTATCGATCTCGATGAGTACCGCACACGGCCGAGACGCAGCGCGTTGACGGCGCTATGGCGTCGATCCTGCCCGGCCCTATGTGTTGTTTGTGGGCCGAATCACACGGCAGAAAGGCGTGACGCATCTGGTGGATGCCATCCGATACATGCCCGCGGATACGCAGGTGGTGCTCTGCGCCGGCGCTCCGGATACTCCCGAGATTGCGGCGGAGATGCGGGACAAAGTGGAGGCGGCCCGCGCCCACGAATCCCCGCGATTGTCTGGATCGAAAAGATGGTGAGTAAGCCCGAGGCCATTCAGCTTTACAGCCACGCGCGGGTGTTTTGCTGCCCGTCGGTTTACGAGCCGTTCGGCATCATCAACCTGGAAGCAATGGCCTGCCGAACCGCGGTGGTCGCGAGCGCCACCGGCGGCATCAAGGAAGTCGTGGTGGATGGCGAAACGGGCTACCTGGTCCCGTTCGAGCAGGATCCGGCAACCGGTTTCCCGATCAAGCCCGATCAGTTCGCGCGCGATCTGGGGGCAAAGTAACGAAGCTCCTGGGCGATCCGGATCAATGCAAACGCTTCGGCCATGCGGGCCGCAAACGAGTCGAAGAGATGTTCAGTTGGACGCGCGATCGCGGAACAGACGATCCAGTTGTACTCGGAACCTGATTGCCCGGCGCAGTTAACGCGCTGGCGCCCAGTCGTGCTCAAATTCAAACTCGAGGGAGATGCGATTAGTGACCACTTTGCAAGATGGGCGCAGCCGGGTAATGATTGAAGCCATGACGCCGGAAGTGGACGGCGGGCAGATTTCCGGCCAAACGGACAGTTGGGGACACGATCCGGGTGGAGGCCGATATCTTCGTCGACGGCCATGATTCGGTCTCGGCAGCGCTCCGCTTTCGGCACGAGACGCGCGGCTTCATGGACCGCATCCGATGGAGGTGATGACCAACGATCGCTGGTTTGCCGAGTTCCCCGTCACCGAGATCGGGCTGCTACCGTTACACGATTCAAGGGCTGGGTGGATGCGTTTGAGACCTGGCGCAAAGACCTGTTCAAGCGGATTCAGGCCAACACCGAAACCCCCGTCGATTATCTGATTGGAGCGAAGCTGATGGAAGCGGCCGCCGGCCGGGCGGAGGGAGCCGACGCGAACGAGCTGCGGCATCAGCCGCGTTGATGCGATCCGAAGACGGACCGCATGGCCAAGCGGCGAGCCGGCGACCAGCGTGGCGCTCGCGGAAATCATGCTGCCGGTACCCGGACTTAGCGCTTCGCGTCGGAAGCCGATCGTGAGCTGCGGCTGGTGGTGGATACCCGCGCGTGCGCGATTCAGCTCCTGGTACGAGTTCTTTCCGCGATCGACCGCGCGCGTGGCCGGGCAAGCATGGCACCTTCGCCGATTGCGAAGAGCGGCTGCGGTATGCCGCGGGTATGGGCTTCGACGTGGTCTAT
Organism: Bryobacterales bacterium; assembly: GCA_963814235.1. Taxonomy (GTDB): domain Bacteria; phylum Acidobacteriota; class Terriglobia; order Bryobacterales; family Bryobacteraceae; genus Bog-113. The sequence continues at coordinate 187,859 of CAWFCA010000009.1, forward strand.
CTCCCGCCCATCCACCCCATCGGCATGACCTTCCGCAAGGGCCGAAACAACATCCCCAGCGCCAGAGCCGGGAGACCCGGGGAGCCCGTGGGCGATCGGATCGCCGGAGGGTGGCCACAAAGCGATTCATCCGCAACTCGGGACGCTGGACGATTTTCGCCGGTTGGTCCGCCAGCGCGGGACTTGGAAGTGCAGATCGCGCTCGACATCGCGTTTCAGATCTCGCCCGACCATCCCGTATGTGAAGGAGCACGGGAGTGGTTCCGGAAGCGTCCCGATGGAACCATTCAATATGCCGAGAATCCGCCGAAGAAGTATCAGGACATTTATCCGTTCGATTTCGAGACCGAACAGCCGGATGCGCTGTGGCGGGAGTTGAAGAGCAGTCTTCGTGTATCTGGATCGAGCAAGGCGTCCGCATTTTTCGTGTGGACAATCCGCACACCAAGGCGTTTCCCTTCTGGGAGTGGCTGCATCACCGAAATCAAGCGCGAATGGCCCAGACGTGATCTTTCTCGTCGGAGGCCTTTACGCGGCCGAAGATAATGTACCGGCTGGCAAAAGCTCGGATTCAGCCAGTCCTATACCTATTTTCCCTGGCGGAACGCGAAATACGAGCTCACCACTTACTTCACGGAACTGACCAAGACCCAAGTGCGGGAATTCTTCCGCCCCAACCAGTGGCCGAATACGCCCGACATCCTGACCGAATTTCTGCAGACCGGGCTTCGCTCGTCCTTTGTGATTCGCTTCCTGCTGGTAGCGACGCTCGGCGGCGAACTACGGCATTTATGGTCCGGCGTTCGAGCTGCTGGAATCGCGTCCGGTGCGTCCCGGAAGCGAAGAATACCTCGATTCGGAAAAGTATCAGCTGCGGCATTGGGATCTGGATAAGCCGGGCAACTTGCGCGATCTGATTACCACGGTCAACCGCATCCGGCGCGAAAATCCGGCGCTGCGGCAGGACTGGACTCTCGAATTTCACCACACCGACAACGATTTGCTCATTTGCTACAGCAAACAATCCCAGGATGGCGCCAATCTGATTCTGGTGATCCTGAATCTGGACCCGTACCACACGCATTCGGGATTCGTCTATCTGCCGTTAGAGCAATTGCAGATCAGTGAACACCAGCCCTTTGAAGTACACGACTTACTGACGGGCTCCAAATATCTCTGGAACGGGCCCCGGAACTACGTCCAACTAAATCCGCACGATCTGCCCGCGCACGTGTTTCGTCTCCGTCATGATCTGCGGTCGGAGGCGGACTTCGAGTACTTCTTCTAGCTTGCGGTCAAGCGACGGGCACGAGCCGCTGGTGATAGAAACACATTTGAGTGCGTCCGAAGTTGAGGCGCTTTTTGCGCAGACGCTTCTCGGTGATTATGAAGCGAAGGCTGCCTGGGAGGCGATTTCCGTCTTACGGCTCAACGGCAACCGCCAGATCTTCGAACAAGCGGCATCATGGTGCCTGGCTGACGATCCTCTAAAGAGGGCGCGGGCAGTTGATGTCTTATCCCAGCTTAAAGGCGCACAGCTGACGAATGCGGCGGGAACAGCGCCAGAAGAGATGTTCCGTGGCGAGTCATACTTGCTCGTCACGGAGATGTTAGAGTGCGAGCAACATCCGGTGGTGCTCGCGTCAGCCATTTTTGCACTCGGGCATTTGAATAACGCCAATGCCGTTCCTCTAATCCTCCGCTACCGCGCGCATCCTGACAAGAACGTTCGCTTCGCAGTATGCTTCGCGCTTGGCTGCTTCCCGGACGACTCGCAGTCAGTTAGTGGCCTGCTGAAACTCACCTCAGATGCAGACGCGGACATTCGGGATTGGGCCGTCTTTGGGCTCGGAGTCCAAGGTAATGCGGATTCAATGGAGATTCGTGAAGTTCTCCTTCGATGTTTGGAGGACGCGAATGACGATGTCCGAGAAGAAGCGGCTGTCGGCTTGGGAAAACGCCGGGATGAACGCCTCGTCCCCAATCTGCTAGCTATGCTGGGTCAGGCAGAAGTCACGGTTCGAGTGGCGGAAGCGGCGGCAGCACTCCTTGGCTTGGATCAAGATCCGCCGGGTTGGAACACGGCAGACTATAAGGCCGCGCTTTTGCGAGAATTCCAGATACCGGACTGAACCCAAGTGTTAGCTGCTTCCATGGAGCGCAGTGCAGAACGGAGATCGCGAGACACTGGCTGAGAGTTCAGGGTGCCGGCTGGAAACCGCCTTGTCCGTCTCCTAAGAAAATCAAAACCCGGGACGGAAGCGGATAACGGCCGCTGTCTACGACGGCGACATCTAATTTTCCATCGCTGTTGAAATCGGCTATGGCGATTGCGGACGGATGCTGTCCGGCGGCGAAGAAAGTTGCGGGTTGGAAGGTGCCGTCGCCATTACCGAGGAGAATGGAAAGACTGCCGTACCCCGGGCCGCCCGAGTCGGCAACCGCCAGGTCCGGATTGCCGTCGCGATTGAAATCGCCCACTGCCACGTAAACGGTACCTCGTCCGGCCTGATTATAGAGAGTCGGTTGAAAGGTCCCGTTACCGCTTCCCAGAGAGACGGAGATACTGCCTCCCTGGCTAGTGATGGAGTGATTGGAGGCCACCAGATCGGGAATTCCGTCGCCGTTCAGATCGGCGGCGGCGATTGCAAACGGTTCATGACCCGCGACAACAAAGGTGACGGGCTGCTGGAAGTTCCCGTCGCCCGTTCCCATCAAAACAGCAATGGAAGAGCCGCCGAAATTCGCCACCGCCAAATCGGGTTTTCCATCCCGGTTGAAATCGGCCGTGGTGATGAATAGAGGGAACGTTCCAGCGCCAAAGAAAGATGGCGGCCCGAACGTGCCGTCGCCGCGGCCGAGGAAAATGCTCACGCTCCCGGGCTTGAAGGGTGGCGGTCCGTTTGCAAATTGCTGTGAGTTCGCGACCGCCAGGTCGAGGATGCCGTCCCCATTGAGGTCGGCCGCAACCACCGAAGCGGGGTTTACGCCTGACGCCTGAAACACCGGCGGTCGGAAGGTGCCGTCGCCGTTGCCGAGAAGAATGGCGATACTGCCGCAGCAGGGCGCGTGTTCGTTGGCGACGGCAAAGTCGAGCTTGCCATCCCGATTGAAGTCGCCGACGGCGATGGAGCGTGGGTAATTACCGGCGCCGATGAAACGTGCGGGCTGGAACGTCCCGTCGCCGTTGCCCAGGAGAATGGAGATACTTCCCTGCGCCAGTGCCGTATTGGCGACCGCCAGATCGATCCGTCCATCGCCATTGAAGTCGGCAGCGACGGCGAAGATAGGCGCACGGCCGACGGTTTGCGGATAAGCCACGCCGGCGATCGCAGAGAGAAGTGCGAGCGCGCCAACAAGTTCAACTTTGACCATGGTTCACCCTCTTTGCTCATCGATTAGCCGGACCAGCACCAGGGGCGAGACTCGCTGCCCGTTTCGATTGATCGTCTCTTACCTTACGCTCGCCGCGGCATGGAATCAAGGCTCGGGGCGCATTGATCAAGCCTCGAGCGGGGGTCGGAACGGCGATCCCAATGCTGCAGACGCCCCGCGCTCACAGCAAGCAGCGGCTGTGTAATAGATATTGACGACGAATGGCCGCCCTAGTTCTCCGCGAGCGGATCTTCTTTATGCTTCGGCTTGCGCTCCGCTTTCGGCACGATGACGCGTGAAGCTTTTACCGTTCCCACGCGCTCGCGGGCAATGCCGCGGATCTCGGCGGGAGCGTCGAACTTCTTCTTCGCGCCTTTCCTCTTGGCCACTTACGAAACCAGCGCATGCACGACGCGGTTGGTCAACTGGTCGAAGGTGAGGATCTCGTAAAGCGACGGATCGGACATGATCTTGGAAACCAGCGCCGTGTGCATGGCATGCCCCGCGCGTTCTGCGATCACATGGCCGAGTAGCGGCCGCCCGAGCAGGGCAAGGTCGCCGATCAGATCGAGCGCCTTGTGCCGGCAGCATTCGTCGGCAAACCGCAGGCCCCCTGGATTCATGGCGCCGCTTGCGGAAAAGCAGATTGCGTTCTCGAGGGTCGCCCCGCGGATCAGGCCCATGTCGCGCATCTGATCCAGATCGCTTTCAAAGCCAAACGTGCGCGCCGGAGCGATGAGCCTCGTGTAATTTCCGGGCGTCACTTCCATCGAGATTCCCTGACGCCCTACGGGCCGCGGGTAATCGACATCGCAGGTAAGCTGAAAGCTGTCTCCGGGCAGGATCGAAATACGTTTGCCCTTGTCTTCCACGGTCACCGGCCGGCGAATCCGCAGGTACCGCCGTTTGCGCCGCGAGTACTTGATTCCCGCGTTTCGGACCAGCTCGACAAAAGCATGAGCGCTCCCGTCCATGATGGGCACTTCCAGGTTGTCGATTTCGACAAATGCATTGTCGACCCCCAAGCTATAGAACGTGCTCAGCAGGTGTTCGGTGGTCGAGATTAACACGCCCTGGCGCATGAGGCTGGTCGCATAGGAAACGCGGGCCACATGTTGCCAACTGGCGGGGATCGGGAAGTTATTCAGATCCGTGCGCAGGAAGACGATGCCGGTTGAAACGGGCGCCGGCGTTATTCGGATTCCGACGGAGACCCCGCTATGCAGCCCCACTCCGCGTGCCGAGACGGCGCGTTGCAGCGTGGTTTCAAAACGCAAACAAAGAGTCCTGAAGCAGGAAGAGTTTGATCATGAGCAAGTGCGAACTCATCAGTATACGCAAGTTCTAAGTGATTGATTCGGAAAGAAAAAGAAAGGTTACATTGTTGCGATTTCGCGACGGTTCGGGCGTGAAGTGTAGCTGAAATCCGACAGTAGTGGAATCGCTACTCAAGAACCGCAGTCACAACGTAACGCTGCGGAGCGTGTCCCACATACCGGAAGGGAAAACAAGTAATCAGGTGAAGCTGCGCCTCGGTCGTGGGCTGCAGCACTTGCAAATTCGTGGGCTGGACAACTCTTGAGTTGGCCACCCGATAACAGAAGCGCCCGTCCGCGGTCTCCAGGAAAATCAGATCGTTCGGTCTCAGGTCTTTCAGAAACCGGAAGTGAGTGTCGCGATGCCCGGCGATCACGCAATTTCCGTCTTCGCCGGGCAGTACGGTTCCTCGAACGTGGCCCGGGCCGAGCTTGAGCGTTTCGTCGTCGGATCCCTCGACCACGTAGAGCGATTGGTGGAGGCGCGGAACTTCCAGGTGAGAAACCCTCGCGCGCTTCGCGGGACTGGCAGGCAGCTCGGAAGCCGGCGGGTTCCAGCGCACGGACGTGCGATCCTCGGAACTGCGTTCGGAAGCCGTTGCAGCGGCAAAGCGGATACCCGCGCCGCTGCCGATCAGCATGCTTCCCGCAGTCAGCAGACCAGCCGCAACGGCGATCCGGACGGTGAGTGTGAAGCTCATCCGCCGGCCTGGTTAAGCGCGAGCGCGGCGGAGCACAAGCAGTCCGGCGGCGACCAGAGTAGCGCCAGCGGCGAGCATCTCGACGAAGTTGCTCGAGGTGCGCGGCATGGTATGTGTTTCATCCCCGCTCGGAGCGGCGGCCCGTGGATGTTTCGGGCCGATTTTGGCTGCTGCGATTTGAACGCCATCGGCGCCGGGGCCGACGCGCTTGGGTGTCAGAAGCCAAAGTTGCACGGCGCGTAAATCATCCGCCGAAAGGAGCGGGTTGTTCGGTTTCGGAAGCCCGCTCAAATCGATCGCCGCCACCGGAGAGCCCGATGCCTTTGCCAATTCGATGGCCCGTTCTTTGGGATAAACGAAATCCCAGGTCTCCGCCTGGCCGGGAATGAACCAGGCGCGAATGGCTTTGACGTCACCCGGGCCGCTCCAGAAGGTCAGGATTGTTCTCGCATTCCCTCCCTTCCCGTGAATGGCGAGAAAGTTACTGTAAACCTTGCCGTCCTTGGCCCCTTTCACCTGGAAGATTTCGCGATCGAGCAGCTTGTCATGTACGGAAAGAATATAGTCGCCAGGCGGAAGCGTGGCGTCGGGAACTTCCCACGTTTCCTTATTGGTGAACTTATAGCTGTCGCCGTAATTTATTGCAGCATGAGCGCTGCCCGCGATGACAAAACCAATAGCTATGGCAGGTAAGAGTCGATTCAGAGTGCTCAATCTTTTTCCCCGATGAAATTTGTGAACGCTGCAGGCAATGTTAACCCGAACGGCGCTCCCTTACGACGCGGTTAGTCCTAGACCGCCCATAGAAGCCCCCTCGACCTGTATGATTTAGCTCCAAGGCGCGCGGAGGTCTCGCTCCATTTACTTCGCTATCATGCCTCCAGTGCTGCCTCGCCGTCTTTTCCTGATCGATACGTACGGATTCATTTTCCGGGCATATCACGCCCGGGCGCGGACCGGCGCGCCTCCCATGCGCACGACGACGGGACTCTCTACCGAAGCCGTTTTCATCTTCACAAACATGCTTCGCAAGCTGACCAAGAACAGCGACCCGAACTAGATCGCGGCCATCTTCGAGAGCGCCGGGAAGACGTTGCGGGAGCAGGAATACACCGAATACAAAGCGAATCGGACCGAGATGCCGACGATCTTCGGCAGCAGATTCCTTACGTGCGGCGCGTCCTGGAGGCAATGCGGATTCCGATCCTTTCGTTCCCTGGCTACGAGGCCGATGACGTGATCGGAACACTTCATGCCGCGCCGCGGACCTGGCCTCGACGTGGTGATCGTGTCCAGTGACAAGGACATGCTGCAACTGGTTCCGCCCGGGTCCTGATGTTCAATCCGGCGAAGGACGACACCTGGTACGACCCGGCCAAGGTGAAAGAGTTCATGGGCGTGGAGCCGCGAGCAGGTGGCGGATCTGCTGGCGCTGAAGGGGGATGCCATCGACAACATTCCGGGGGCCCCTGGAATCGGCGATAAAGGCGCGGTCGATCTGATCGCGCAATTCGGTTCGGTGGAAGCGGCCCTCGACCGGGCGGGCGAGGTGACCCGTAAGATGTATCGCGAGAGCCTGCAGCAGAATCGCGAGCGCATCCTCCTCTCGAAACGCCTAGCGACCATCGAGCGCGCCGTGCCCATCGAGTGCGATCTCGAAACGCTGGTAGCGGCCGAGCCGGAGATGACCGCATTGCGCGCGGCCTTCAAGGAACTCGAGTTTCACAGCCACCTGAAGGAACTCGGGCCCGCCGAGGACACGCGGCCGCGCGACCTGGGTACGCTCGAAGACGCGCCGCTATCGAAGAATACCTGGTGGCGCACCGCGGTGAGTCGCCCGTGGGCGTCGCCATTTCTCATGCGCGCATCGGCCTCGCGTTCCGCGATGATGAGGCTCGCAGCCTGCCGATGGACTTGGCTCCGCATCTGCGCGCGCTCATGGAAGATGCGGCCGTCGAAAAGGCCGGCTGCGATGTGAAGAGCGCGCTTTTGACCCTGCGGCGGGCTGGGATGCAGCCCCAAGGTTTTCGCCACGATGCGGCGCTCTATGCCTTTCTGCTGGACGCGGAACCATCCGGGTGTTCGCTCGATCAACTGGTGCAGCGCCGGTTGGAGCTGCAATATCGGAGAGGATGTCGCCCAGCACGCACTCTATGTCCGGGAGCTGTGCGCCAACCTAAGCGCCGCCGTCGACGCCCGCAATCTGCGGGAAGTCTATGACACCATCGACCTGCCTTTGGCTTCCGTGCTGGCGCACATGGAAGAGACCGGCATCCTGGTGGATCGCGCGGAACTCGAGCGGCTTTCGCAGATGATGGATGTCGAAATCGGAAGGCTGACCTCCGAGATCCACGTGCTTGCGGGACGTGAATTCAACATCGCTTCCCCGCAACAGTTAGGGCGTGTTCTGTTCGAGGAGATGAAACTGCCCGCGCCGGTGAAGTACGGCAAGGGCAAGACCATTTCGACGGCCGCCGATGTGTTGGAAGACCTGGCGGAGGAGCATGGAATCGCCCGCAAGGTGCTCGAATACCGGTCGCTCACAAAGCTGAAGGGCACGTATGTCGACGCGCTGCCGGCGTTGATGGATCCCGTGACGTGCCGCATACACACCAGTTTCAATCAGACCGGCGCGGCCACCGGCAGGCTCTCGTCTTCCAACCCCAATCTCCAGAATATTCCGATCAAGACGGAACTGGGCCGCGAGATCCGGGCGGCCTTCGTCCCGCGCCCCGGATGGAAGTTGCTGGTGGCGGATTACTCGCAGATCGAGCTTCGCCTGCTTGCACACATGTCGAAAGACCCAGTGCTGGTGCAAGCCTTTCGCGCGGGCGAAGACATCCACACGCGCACCGCGGCGGAGGTGATGGGCGTGCCGCCAATGTTCGTGACCAGGGAAGCCCGCACCCGCGCCAAGGCGGTGAACTTCGGCATCGTGTACGGGATCAGTTCCTTCGGCCTCGCGCAGCAGCTCAGCATTTCGCGCCGGGAAGCGGAGCAATACATCCAAAGCTATTTCGAGCGCTATGCGGGTGTGCGGCAGTTCATCGACGACACAATCCAGCACGTTCGACAGACGGGCGTGACCAGGACTCTGTTCGGGCGTGAGCGCCCCATCCCGGATATGAATACGCGAAACCCGAATGCGCGCGGCTTTGCGGAAAGGACGGCGGTCAACTCCCCTCTGCAGGGAACGGCGGCGGATCTGATCAAGCTCGCCATGATCCAGATCGATCGACAACTGGAGAGCTTCACCGCCAAGATGCTGCTTCAGGTTCACGATGAGCTGGTGCTGGAAGCCCCCGAGGCGGAAGCCGAAGCAGTCGCGGCGATGGTGAAGCGGGAGATGGAAAGCGCGTACTTACTCGAGGTGCCGCTGGTCGCCGATGTGGGGATCGGGCCGAACTGGCGCGACGCCAAGTAACACTCACGTTGCGGGCGGTAGACTGGCCTCATGGGATTCGATCAGTACCATGAGCCGGCAAGTGAGTTATCGAGCGACATCCGCACGTTCGCGCGCATGATGGCCGCGCTCGGAGAAGAAGCCGAGGCCATCAACTGGTATGAGCAGCGCATGTCCGTCGAAAAGGACAAGGATGCCAAAGCCATCATGGAAGACGCGCAGGAAGAGGAGTTCAAGCACTTCGGCATGAACCTCGAATTCGTTCTCCGCCGGAAGCCGAAGTGGCGCGCGATGCTAAAGGGCATTCTCTTCGTCGACGGCAATATCGTCAAGAACGCGGAAGCCGCCGAGAAGAGTTCGTCTTAGCCGGTTAGCGAAGCACCTGCAGCGGATTCATCAATCGCGCGGGTACCAGTTGCTCGGGCGCTTTCAGCTCCGGCATCACGTTCGCCTGGAAAAGTTTGCGCGTGGGTTTGGCAAGCTGCCGCGCCCAGAAGTTCGCTTTCTTACGGCGCGCGCTGTCGGTGGCAATTCCGGTGCTTGCATACATCTGGCGGTATAGCTTGGAGATGAAGAGAAACGCGAGCCGGCCGCGGATGGTGGGCACACAAGCCGACCGTTTCCAGATGGACCCCCAATCGTAGAAGCGATCCCACACGCCCTGCGTGCGCTGCCGAAGTTCTTCCGAACTCATCGACGGATGCGGCATAAACATCTTCGGGCGACGATGTTGCGGGATCAGCCAGTAGCGCGTGATCGGAATGCCATCCACGCGCTGCACGTCTTCGCCCTGCTCCTTCTCCCAACGATTAAAGTCGACAGTGCCCGGGAAAGGCGTGAGCATGACGAATTGGGCAAAGGTGAGCTCCGCGTCTTTGGCGAGCGCGACCGTAGCTTCGAACGTCGAGGGTTGATCCGTGGGGAGCCCGAAGATGAACGACCCCAGCACGTGGACGCCGTGTTCGCGAAAGGTCTTCAGCTGCTGTACGAGCTTGTCGCCAACGCAGTTGAAGTCTTTGAAGACCGCCTTGAGACCTTCGGGCGTCACGGCTTCCACCCCGACCAGCGCGCCTTTGATGCGCGCGCGGCGCATGGCGTCGAGGAACTGCGTGTCTTCGGCCGCTTCCATCGTGATCTGCGTGTAGAAGACCATGTCGCGCGGAAGCGCTTCCATCTGCGCCATGAGTTGAAAGCGTTCGTCGCGGACGGCCTGTAGCTGAGCCAACTTGGACTGGTTGCCCTGCTCGCGCGCGAGGCGCAGGTCTGTTAGTGTCACCGGATAGAAATTATCGTCGGCCAGCGCGATGAAGCGAAAGCCGAGCCGCCGCAAAGCCACGATCTCCTCGATCACAGTGTTGAAGTCGCGCTGCCGCGGGCGTTGGCCGTCGGTGCGCCACACCGAGCAGAAGGAGCAGTGTTTCGCGCACCCGCGCACGGTCTGCACCGAAGCCCACATGTATTTGTCCTTGGGCATAAGATCCCAGCGGGCTGCCAGAAACTCTTCGGGCTCAATGCGGCCGCCTTCATAAATCCTGCGGGGGTTCCCGCTCACGCAGTCTTTCAGGACTTCCGCCCAGATGACGTCGCCGTCGCCTTTGACGACGCTGGTGGCGGCCGCCCAGTTCTAAAGCTTCCTCCGGGTAAAGAGCGGCATGGATGCCTCCGAAAACGACTAGCGCTCCACGCTGATGTGCAAGCACGCCGACTTCGTAACCGCGGAGGGCGTTACCGGAGTGGACACTGATGCCGACGATATCGCCGGGTTCGATGGTATCGGGATTGAGTAGCTCCAGGCTTTCATCGACAAGAATCGGGTCGCCATAGACGCGGGGAGTAGCGGCAGCGAGAACAAAAAGCCAACGCGGGGTGATGACGGCGGTACCAAAAGAGATATTGCTCGGATTAACTAGGTGAACTCTCAGACAGGCAACCTTTCAGGGTTGTAGCGGCGCTCGCGTTTAACAAAGGGGAAAGATCTGGAAACGAGCTGGATGCGTCCACGAGTGTATCGTAATCCCCATAAGAAACCGCTTCTCTCAACATCATTTCCGTACTTTAGGACACTGCCCCGGAAACTTCCGCAAGGCAAAAAAAAAGGCGGCCGTTTTCAGGCCGCCTTCAGTTTTATGTTTGACGTTAGTAATCCATACCGCCCATGCCGCCGGGAGCGCCATGACCGCCGCCGCCCGCCGGAGCCGGATTCTTTTCCGGGATCTCGCAGATCATCGCTTCGGTAGTGAGCATGAGAGAAGCAATCGACGCCGCGTTCTGGAGAGCGGTACGCGTCACCTTGGTCGGATCAATGACACCGGCCGCGATGAGATCTTCATACTGATCGGTCGACGCGTTGTAGCCGAAGTTCGGGTTGTCATTGGAGCGGACCTTCTCCACCACAATGGCACCTTCGTGTCCAGCGTTCAGGACAATCTGACGCAGCGGCTCTTCGCAGGCGCGGCGCACGATATCGACGCCGAACTGTTCATCGCCTTCGAGCTTGTGTCCGTGAAGCGTCTTGGCCGCGCGCAGCAGAGCCACACCGCCGCCGGGAACGATTCCTTCCTCGACAGCCGCGCGCGTTGCGTGCAGAGCATCTTCGACGCGAGCTTTCTTTTCCTTCATCTCGGTCTCGGTGGCCGCGCCCACCTTGATGATGGCGACGCCGCCGGCCAGCTTGGCGAGACGTTCCTGCAGCTTTTCCTTGTCATAGTCCGACGTAGTTTCGTCGATCTGCGCGCGGAGCTGCTTGATGCGGGCTTCGATGTGCTTGGTCGTGCCGGCGCCGTCGACGATGGTGGTGTTGTCTTTATCGACGGTCACGCGCTTGGCGCGGCCGAGGTCTTCCAGCTTGATGCTTTCGAGCTTGATGCCGGTCTCTTCGGCGATGGACTTACCGGAGGTAAGAATCCCGATGTCTTCCAGCATGGCCTTGCGGCGGTCGCCGAAGCCGGGCGCCTTCACCGCGCAGGTGTTCAGGGTTCCGCGCAGCTTGTTGACCACGAGCGTTGCGAGCGCTTCGCCTTCCACTTCCTCGGCGATGATGAGCAGCGGCTTGCCGGAGCGGGCGATCTGCTCGAGCAGCGGCAGAATGTCCTTCATGTTGCTGATCTTCTTCTCGTGGATCAGGATATAGGGATCTTCGAGAACCACTTCCATGCGCTCGGAGTCGGTCACGAAATAAGGAGAGAGGTAACCGCGGTCGAACTGCATGCCTTCCACCGTGGCGAGCTCGGTAACCATGGTCTTCGATTCTTCGACCGTGATCACGCCGTCTTTGCCGACTTTTTTCATCGCCTCGGCGATGATGCCGCCGATGGTGTGATCGCTGTTAGCGGAGATGGTTCCGACCTGGGCGATCATTTCACCGGAAACTGGCTTAGACATCGACTGCACTGCGTCAACGGCAATCTTCACGGCCTTATCGATGCCGCGCTTCATGGCCATCGGGTTGGCGCCGGAGGTGACCGCTTTCACGCCTTCGCGGAAGATGGCCTGCGCCAGAATGGTCGCGGTCGTGGTGCCGTCGCCGGCCACATCGGAAGTCTTCGAAGCGACTTCGCGGACCATCTGCGCGCCCATATTCTCGAGCGGGTCCTTCAGTTCGATCTCTTTGGCAACCGTCACGCCATCTTTGGTGATGGTGGGGCCGCCGAACTTTTTCTCGAGAACCACATTGCGGCCCTTAGGTCCAAGGGTGACCTTAACGGCGTCCGCCAACTGGTTCACTCCGCGCAGGATTGCCTGGCGGGAATTGTCCGCGTAAATAATCTGTTTCGCCATGGTTAGCTCACCTTCTTTGCTGCAACCGGTTGATTATCGAGAATGCCGAGGATCTCGTCCTCGCGCATGATCATGTATTCCTCGCCATCCAGCTTGATATCGCTGCCGGAATATTTTCCAAAAAGGATGCGGTCGCCCGGCTGAACGTCAAGAGCGACAACGCTCCCATTTTCCAGCCGCTTGCCTTTTCCCACGGCAACGACTTCGCCTTCCTGGGGCTTTTCCTTGGCGGAATCGGGAATGAACAGACCGCCAGCCGTGGTGGTCTCTTTGTCTTCAAGGCGTCGAACGACAACGCGGTCGTACAATGGACGAATTTTCATAGTTTGGTGAGCCTCCGGGGCTCGATGAGTGGTAAACGGGACGGTGTTTTGTCCTGCTTCTATTGTTAGCACACTCACCGGGTGAGTGCCAGGATTTGTTTTTTCGAGGTCAGTAAGTCTCGATCTTTTCGAGGGGCCGGGTAACCATCACAAAAGCCGCGACAGGGCTCGAAAGACCGCCTTCCCCAATCGCTTTCACGCCGAAAACAACGTCGTCGATCGAAACACTCGGGAGCGTATACTCCAAGACGTTGCCCACGAAGACTTCCTTCTCCCAGTAGGGCGACAGCGTCGATCGGAGCATCATCGCGTAACCCATCACTTGGGCCGGGGTCTCGCCGGGCGACCAGCGCAGGATCGCGTCGTATTCGGATTTACCGCGCGAAATGCGCGGCACAGTCCGGCCCTTATTCTCACCGGACTTGAGCACGCGCGTCACGCTGGGCGTAGCTGGCGCCATCGCGAGACTCGCGGCCGCGGCGGCGTTCACCTTCGCCACCGATGCGGTAAGCGACGGCGCGGTGTTTTCGAACGTGTCGGTCACCGTGTGTTGGTTCTGGAAATTCTCGGTCGGCGTGGTGAAGCGAACCGCGGCATACCCGGACTGATCGAACGGAGTGTGATCGCCGCCGCGTCCGAAACGGTCCGCCCGAAAGACCAGGTTCACTTGCATGGCCGGCACATAAAGTTCGCCGGTATCCTTGATGTAGCGGGCGGCGGCGCGCGAAGGGCTGTCATCCGGATCGCCGGAGTAAACGTTGATCTCGCGACTGACGCGCCTTCCGTCTCCAGAAGCATCGCTCCCGATGATGTCGTTATTGAGAACAGCCTCGATTTTGTCGCCCGCCGCTTTGGCCTTGAACGCGTAAAGGGTACTGCCGATCAGTCCCTCCTCCTCGCCGGAGAATGCGATAAAAACGAGCGTCGCATCGAACTCATGGCGGCTCATCACACGGGCCAGTTCGATAACCAGCGCGACACCGCTCCCATCGTCGGTGACGCCGGGCGCGAGCGGGCTCAGCGCAGTTTTCTCCGGATCGTTCACGGGGACCGGATTCTTCTCTTCCGGCAGCTCATCATCGGCGCCGGGCGTGGGAGCGGGTTTGTAAACCATTACGACCGAATCGTAGTGCGCGGTCACCAGCACCTGCCGCTCGGGGTGCCTGGTTCCCGGAAGGACAGCTACCACATTGTTCAATTCCACATCGCGCACCACGCGCGCATGCTTTTTGACGCGGTAGGTGTCATACCGGACTTTCAGCCGCGGACTGGCAGCTTGAAACTCGGCAAAGAGCCAGCGCCGGGCGGCCCCGATTCCATGGTCCGGGTCAGTGTCGGAGGAGAGCAGATTACGGGTGCCGAACGATTCCAGATGTCTCTGGGTGGCGGCGATGCGCTCCTCGGAAACTTCGTCGACAATGGCTTTGACCTGGGGATTCACGCGGTGGATCAGTTGAGCGGGTATGCAGAGTGGGACCAGAAGGAAAGTAAGGACGCGAAGCAAGGTGAGGAGGATTCTAGCACGCAAGCAAAACGCGGAGCCGGCTTCGCGAGCGGCCCCGCGTGGGGTTGAATCGGTAATCGTGGATTAAACGGCGAGGAACAGCTTGCGCCCTTCCCGATTCACAAGAAGCAGCGACTCCCCATTCGATTTGCGAACGGCGCGGGAGAAATCCTGCGCGTTGGTCACCGGCTGGCGGTTGACCGACTGAATCACATCACCCTGGCGCAGGCCGGAAGCGGCCGCCTGGCTGGACGGATCGACTTCGGTAACCACCACACCCGCGGTGGTCGCCGGCAGATTCAGCTGCTTGGCGGTCTGCGCATCAAGATCCTCCACCGCAACCCCCTGCAGCGCGCCGTCCGGCTCTGTACCCGCATTGCTGGCCCGTTCCACTTTCTGACCGGGCATGGTGCTGACCGTCGCGGTGTAATCGAGAGTCTGCCCATTGCGGAATACCTTAAGCCTGGCGGTTTGGTTGGGATTCATCATGGATACCGTCATCTTGAGCTGATTGCTCTCGACGATGGGTGTTCCGTTGATCTCGGTGATCACGTCGCCGCTTTGCAGTCCGATCTTCTGCGCGGGGCTGTTCGGCGTGACCTCACCGACGAGGGCGCCGCTCGGAGAGTTCAACCCGATCGCCTTGGCGATACCGGGAGTAACATCCTGCACGGATACACCGAGGTACGAGCGCGTGACCTGTCCATGCGTGACGATGGCGTCCATCACTTGCCGGGCCAGGTTCACAGGAACAGCGAAACCGATACCCTGATTGCCGCCCGAGCCGCCCGACAGAATGGCGGTGTTAATGCCGACCAGCTCTCCGCGGTCATTCACCAGCGCTCCGCCGGAGTTGCCGGGATTAATGGAAGCGTCGGTCTGGATGAAGTCCTCATAGTCTTCGATGCCGAGGCCCGCGCGGCCCGTGGCACTGACGATTCCCATGGTCACCGTCTGACCGACTCCGTAAGGATTACCGATAGCCAGAACGGCATCGCCAATCTGCAGTTTGGAAGAGTTGCCCACCGTGATCACCGGAAGATTGTTGGCATCAATCTTCAGGACGGCGATATCGGTCTTCGGGTCGGTGCCGATCACCTTGGCTTTAAACTCGCGCCGGTCGGCAAGCGTCACCCGCACGTCGGTCGCGCCATCCACCACATGATTGTTGGTGAGGAGATAACCATCCGGGCTGATGATTACGCCGGAACCGAGACCGCCCTCGCGGTGGGCACGCGGCGCTTCCATGCCTCCGCCGAAGTTCCCGTTGCCGCCGAAGAACTGCCGGAACAGCGGATTCATCTGCTCCGAGCCTTCCATGGCAGTCGGCTTCACCATCTTGGAAGCCGAAATCTTGACGACCGTTGGCATCGCAACTTTAGCGGCGGGAGCCATGGTGATGCGACTGGGTGCCTCGTTGGGATCGGCCAGTTTCAAACTCACGGACGAGGAGGGAAGGCCGGCGTGCGCCGCCACGAGTCCCCCGCAGACAAGCAGCGCAGCCAGGACGACGGCTTCTTTGCGTTTCGATTTATGAAAGATAGTTAGTGGTTTCAATGTAGTCTCCGAACTCGTTGAGGCCTTGAGGAAAGCCCCTCGTTCAGAGAGACGCGCTGTGTCTTGAAACGTTTGCGAAATTCATGTGGAAACGTTTCCAGCGCAGTGTCCGTCAAACCGGCTCAGTCGGAGTATTCGCGCAGCCTGGGCAGTACGCCGAACAGGGTGAACAGCAGAGTAATCAGGGTGGCAAGCGGGGCGGTGACTTCGAAGCCTGAGACATCCTGAAACCCCGCTTCGATCGACCGGTAGAATGCCTGTTCCTTATCTATGGGCTTCTCATCGGCTCCGCTATCGAGGGTTTGCGGCGGGGGCGCGGCGAAATGCGCGGGGTCGAGTTTATGGCGGCTCGCGGCCACTTCGGCGGTCTTAAGCGCTACGCGGGAATGGCGGAGCGCCTGCGCCGGATCGAAGCCTGCTTCCCGCGCTGCCTGGAAATCGCCGCTCTCCCGCTGCAGGGCGTACACCGCATACGTGGCGAACACGAGCACTGTAATCGTGGCGCCCAGGAGCAGGGGGGTGAGAACGCGCCGCATCCGGGTGGCTACGAAGAGTTGCAAACACAGCAGAACGAAGCCGGTCAGGATGGTGGAACCCACCACCCCGAAGAGAACCGCGTTCACGGTGCGGCGCTGGGTCGAATAGCTGCCGTCGACATCATCCCGCATGCTGCCTTCCAGGCGATCGGCCGCCCTGGCCATTTCCGTGTCCATGACTTGAGCCGCGCGGCGGTAGGCTTCGAGGTACCGCTGATCGCCGGCTTTGCGGCCATCGCGGGCCTGTTGAATTTGAGCGATATAGGAACCGAGCCCCAGACTCAGCACGTGCAGGGCCCCTGATTCTCCCTGGCGGTTCGCGAGCTGTTCGGCAGTGCGGATAACAGCGTCGGCGGTTAGCTGGCGGCGCGCTTCGAAGGCGGCGGGATCGGGGTTCTTCGACAGAAGCTCATTGACGGCGCTCTGGTCCATGTCGGCCAGTGTGCCCCGGATGCGCTCGGCCGCGAACATGACCGGTGCGGCTTCACGGCCCACGGTTCGTAACGTGTTGCGAGCGGAGAAAGCACCGGTTAGAACGGCGGCCAGTAGCAGTAAGCTGGACAGCGACGCCGCATAGAGGCCCAGGCGGAGCAGAGCGGGGGTGCTCCAACCGGCATGGGTCGCGGGTTCCGCCACCATACGTGGTGCGCGCTTCAACCGGGCGGCAGACTTGCGTTTCACCACGCGGGTGGCGCCCTGAGCGGCGTGGCTCATGATGCCGCCTTAACGGCAA
Organism: Bryobacterales bacterium; assembly: GCA_963814235.1. Classification (GTDB taxonomy): domain Bacteria; phylum Acidobacteriota; class Terriglobia; order Bryobacterales; family Bryobacteraceae; genus Bog-113. Next base: position 205,084 of record CAWFCA010000009.1, read on the forward strand.
CGCGCGTCCAATGGCCCAGAGTAAACACGTCGCCGTCCTTGACCGGCGCGTTGGTGAGAGGGGGGAGCACATTCCCGTTCAAAATCGTGCCGTTGGCCGAGCCGAGATCGCGCAGCGTGAGCACGCCGTCGGCGGACTGCGTCAACAGCGCATGGCGGTGGGAGACGGCGTCGTCGTGATCCAGGGAAATTTCCGGATCGATCACCCGGCGTTCGCTGCGCCGGCCGATCAAATTACTCTCGTGATCGACCGCAACCGTGCGCGGCTCGAAATCCGCAGGCGGTTCCGGACTATCGGGCGTCCGCAATGAAGCGTCGACGGTGATCGCTAACTCCCAGCGCTGATTCCCGGGTGAAACCGGTGGCGCCGGCGGGACAGGTTTCAGCTCTCCATGGGCGCCAGTCGAGAAGTTGAATCCGCAGATCTCGCAGAACATACCGCCGGGGGACTCCCGCCTGGCCCCACAATCCGGGCACGACGGAGCGTTGAACGCGGGGGGCTGTACTTTCGCGCCGCAGACCGAGCAGAAATCGGCGTCCGTCGAATCGTGACCTTTGGGGCAGGGATAAGTGGGCATGGGAGGTTACGCCGGCTGCGAGAGGCGGCTGGTCTTGGTGGAGCGGGTTTCGAGGGCCATCGCGTCCTCCTTGGCTACCTGATTTTTCAAACGCACGGTTCCCTTCTCCGCGTCATCCACATCGACGACGGCGCGAAGCAATTTCGCGGTCGCGTCATTGCCCGATTCATGGGCCAGCCGCACGGCTCGACCGAGCTTCCGCGTAGCCACGTCGAGCTGCCCCAACGCCCGCGCCTCCAAGCCGTCCTGAATGGCGGTGGCCAGTTCCGCCTGACCGGTGTAGTGCGCCACGCGGCGGTCGATGCGCGTGGATTTCGATTCGTCGCTGGTCCAGATCGCGAGGATACGCGCCTCCGCCACTTTGGTTTCCACCCCGTTGCGAGTGAACACCAGGCTGGCGCGGCCAGCGAGCATCTCATCACCCACTTCACCGGGCTTGACCTCCACGCAGAAATGATATTCCCGCGATTCGGCCCCGCCCCACGCGCCCGTCGGGTAATCGCTCACCTGCGGCTTCAGCTGGCGCGCTCGTACCGTGAGGTCCATAATCAGCGGGCTGACCTGCTTGCAAAACAGAACGCGCGCCCCCAGCGGCGTCCAAAGGCGGAGGGAAACATCGCTCACGTCTTTGTTCAGCGTCCGTTTCAGAATGTTCTGGAAATCCGCTTCGATCATGGCGGCTTGCGGAATGATATCGGTGCTGCCGAGAAGCCGGCTGGAGATCTTCTGTAACTCGGCGACGATCCAGTCCGAACCCACGCCGCGGCACTCGCATTGGAAGACGCCTTCGCAGGCATCCAGGATCGAATCCAGCCGCGCCGCGTCTTCCTTCTCGTTTTCTCCATCGGTAAGCAGCAGCGCCTGACGGACTACCCCCGGCATGGCCCGGAATTGCACGAGCGCTTTCTCCAGCCAGGTGGAAATGCAAGTGCCGCCAGAAGCGCGAATTTGCTTGATTGCGGCAATCGCGCGCGCTTTATTGTCCGGGGTTGCGGCTACTGTCGGGACGATCAACTGCCCGTCTTCAGCGCCGGCGATGACAAAAAACGAAGCGTCTTCGGGAAGCAGGCCGACCATCCGGACCATAGCCTCCTTCGCGGCATAGATTTTGCCGGCTTCCATGGATCCCGAGTTGTCGCAGATAATCCCGATGAGCTTGGCGCTGGCCGGTGCGGCCCGGTCCGCGTCCCCCTCCGCCGTGACGGTCATGATGGCGTGCACTTCGCGGGCGCCTTCGGCCAGGTAAGCGTTCTGGAAAACTTCAGCTTTAAAGTGCGTCATACCGGGTTTGCATCATCGGGGTGCGGAGTCGTGCCAACCGTTAATACGGCAACCGTGATGTTGTCGTTCCCGCCTTTCGCGCGCGCGAACTCGACCAAACCGCGGCAAAGGCTGATGGCGTCCCATTCGCCAAAAGATTTCAACAGGTCCTTCATGTCGCTTTCTCGCGGGGCATAGTTCCATAATCCATCGGAACAAAGAAGCAGCGTTCCGGGTCCGGGTATCGCAAATTCGGTCAGCGCCGGCAGCGCGGGCTCCGGAGCGTCCGCGCCGAGCCACTGCGTAATGGCATGCGCCCGCGGCGAGGCATGGGCTTCAGATTCGGTCATCGTACCGGCTCCAATCACGTCCGCGCACCACGAATGGTCGGCGGTGAGCTGCGTGATTGAGGCGGTATCGATCCAGTATGCCCGCGAATCTCCTCGCCAGCCGATGACGGCCTTCTGACCGCGCACCGCGGCCGCCACGATGGTGGTTGCGGGGAGCTCGTCGTCGCTTGGAGCGGCATCCTCTCTGCCCCGAGGGATGGCGGTGACGGAGTTCTGCGCGGCGGCGAGCGCGGCTTGCATCTCCTCCGGCCCGATCGGGCGATCGTCACCGAGAAACTCTTCGAGCGCAAGCGAGGTCCGCTCGGCCGCCACCGCGGAGGCCACATCCGGGTCGTACACACTCGACACTCCGTCGCAGACGATCAGGAGAGCGCTGGCCCCGATTGATTTCAGAACCAGGTAATCCTCGTTGCGATGATGCCGCAAACCCCGATCGCTGACGCCCGCAAAGTGCGGCGCCAGGATGCATTCGAAATGATCGCGGCCCCGCTCTTCCCGCCGGAATCCGCAGGCGCAGCAAAAGCCCTCATGATCGATCTCGGCCGCTCCCGCATGGCACTTCGGGCACTCCGGCCCTTGGGCGGTTGCGCGCTCCGGTAAAGCCGCGCCGCAGACTTCGCAGAAACGATCTTCTTCCGGCAAGGCGGTTTCACAACGCGGGCACTGTTGCGTCAAAACAGGGTCCTCGGGCGCACCCGGTTGGCCTCGTCAACCAGGCGGATTTTCTCATCGCCGGTAGCGGCGTGCGCGACGGCCCGCAGCGATTGCTCCAGACCCTGCCGCATGTAAAACTCCTTTACCGGATAGCCGAGGACACGGACCGAGGAACTGGGCTTCACCTGCCGGGTCACCAGCAGCTTTAAAGCCGCGGCGAAGACCTGCCCGGCCAGGCGATGGCGCTCCACTCCGTCCACCGGCAATTCGTCGAGCGCGGCGGAAGCGCCGGCCAGTTCCTCGAGGCCGGGAACGGAGCGCCCGTTGCGGATCATGGCGCGCGTCGCCTCCACGCGGGAGCAGATGTGGAGATTCGATTCCTTGGGGATGCGGCTCAGCGCCGCCACCGAACCGCGGCGGTCGCCCAGCTCGGAAAGACACCGGGCCAGACCGAAACACGCGGAGCTGAAATGCGGGTCGGTGCGAGAGACAAGGTCGTACATCGCGCTCGCGAGCTTGAGATTTCCGTGCTGCTCGGCGGCCATCGCAAAGGCGAGTTTCGGCGCCAGTTCGCCGGGGAGATCGAAGTAAACCTGGTCGAAGATCGCCTGGGCCTCGGCAGGTTTGCGTAGCGCCAGCAGCAGTCGTCCGCGCACCCAGGGCCCCCGCCAGTCCCACGGATCGGCGGCGCTCACTTTATCCAACAACTCGGCCGCTTCGTCGTCTTTGCCGGCGTCGATCAGGCAGTTCGCCAGGCGCAGGGGACACTCCCGGGAAGCCGGCGTTTGCTGCGCGATCTGACGCAGGGCGGCCACGCGCGATTCGGACGTGGGAAGCGCAACCGCATCCCGCACCAGGCTGGATGCGGGATCCGCCGAATCGATCAGCGGCATGGGGAGCTGCCGGTAATCCGGGCCGATGGAATCGAGGTAGTGCGGCAGCGTGAGCCCGAGCAGATCGCCGGTGAACAGGTTGCTCGGGCCGGGGTGCGCGATACCGGTCTCCGCGGCCACGACTTCGCGCAGAACACCCATCAACTGATCGGCCATCTCAGCGGCGGACTCGAAACGATCCCCGGGATTGGCTGCGGTTGCGCGCAGAAGAAAACGATACAACGACTCCTGCTGCGCGAACAGGGGCTCCTCGGCGGGCCCGGGCAGTGTGTACCGGTGTTCCTTGCCGAACCCGCGCATCTCGGTAAGCAGCACGGCGAGCGTCCGCCCGACCGTGAACAGATCGGATTCGACCGTGGGCCCTTCGTTCGCTTCCGGCGCGCTATAGCCGACCGTGCCATAAATGTCGCCCTTGGGATCATCCAGCCGGCGCACGCCGCCCAGGTCGATCAGCTTGACGTCATCGCATTCGAGCATGACGTTCTCCGGCTTGAAATCGCAATAAACCAGACCCATACGATGGAGATAGCTGAAAGCGCCCAGAATCCGATGGATGTAGGCGATGGCTTCGGCGGGCGGCAAAGGTCCGCGCTTGCGGCGCACGTCGCGCAACGTCTGCCCGCCCACGTACTCCATCACGATGAAGCCCTCGGTATCGAGCTGGACGAAGTTATAGATGCCGACGATATTGGGGTGGCGGACCGCCGCCAGAAATTGCCGCTCGGCCACGGCGACGGCTGCCGCAGCCGCGTCTTCCGTGTTGAGGAGCCCTTTCAAAACGACGTACCGCGAGAGCAGGCGGTCGAACGCCAGGTAAATCCAACCCAAACCACCGTAAGCCAGAGCGCCTTTCACTTCGTACTGGCTGGCGATCACTGCGCCTGGGCTCAAAGTGGAGACGAAGGAATAGCGTTGTCCGCACTGCCCGCAAAACCCTTTCTCGCGGGTGAGTTTACGGTCGCAATAGGAGCAGAACCGCTTGTTCTCGGGCACGCGCGCTTCCACCATCACGGCGTTTTCGGGATCGGTGGAAGGCAGGTCCGGAAGGGTGACCAGATCGGCGCCCAGTTGCTTGCGTGTGTGGTTCGAGGACCGCCGCGAACGGCGGGAACCGAAACCGGCACGGCTGAGAGGGGTCGAGCCCGTACTGGTCGCGACCGGCGCGGACCGGCTGTTCGAAACGGGTGCGGGTGCGGCCGCCGGCTTGGCAGCAGAGAGACCGCAGATGGTGCAGTATCCGTCTTCCAGCACGCCGGCGCAGCCGGTCTGTCTACAACGTTCACGCTCCATTCGCTTCTGTCAGAAGGTTACGAAGGTTCAGGGCCGCGCGTTCAATCTGGATTCGAACTGCGACACCAGCAGGACCGCATCCCGCAGCGGCGTGGGCCGGAGATGCAGAAGGTTGCTCGCGCGCTGCTCGAGATCGCGCAGGCGCGGATCTTCGGCCAGTCCGCGCGCGGTCGCTTTGGCCTTCAACGCCGACAAACGCCCCCGCAGTTCCCGGCGGAGTTCCAGCGGCGCCTGATTTTCCTGGCACGCGCGTTCCTCGACCGCAATCAGCTCCCGCACGTGCCCCGTCCAATGGGATAAGCCGACGCAGACCGGATCGATTGCGCCTTCGGCCAGTTTCGCTTCGAGACGCGTCAGCCATTCCGACAACGCGGTAATGCGATCCCAGGGCAGAGGCGGCGTAGGCAGCGCGTGCGCCGTGATCTTCTCTTTACATTCCAGGCACGAATCTTCGGCCGCCTGCCGGACGTCCACCAGATGGCGGAGCAATTCCCGCGCGCGCGCGAAGTTCTGGTGAATATTGGCGCGCTGATCGACGAGAGCTTCCATCGCGCTCTGCGTTTGGGAGAGAAGCGGCTGGATCTCCCGATCGAAGTCCTGATTCGCGCCGATCGGGTCGTTGATGACGCGCGCGCGTAGAGACTCAATCTGCTGGCGCACGGAAACGGTGGAGGGCTCGGCCGCATGCGCGTTGAGAAAGGCGGCAGCCGACGCGAGCTTCCCATCGAGACGCTTCCAAATGCGGTCCACCTCGAGCATGGAATCGTAGGAGGTCCGGAACGCCTGGTTCATCTGCGCCAGCAACTGCCGTGGACTAATGGCGGCGCCGCCCGAGACGGCAATCGACGGCTTGGTGAGCACCCGTTCGATGTCCGCCAGCTTCTGCTCCAATCCGCCGAAGCGATCCATGCGGGTGATCTGCTGGCGCAATTCGGTCGCGCGCTGAATGCAATCGGAAAGCAGGCCGAACTCCCGCAGGAATGCTTCTGCTGCGAAAATTGCAGGGCCGAGGTACGCCTCGGTAGCGCCCGCGAGCTTCACGCGCGCCGCGCCGCCCGTTCCACCTACGAGCAGCTCATAGCTCGGCAGATTGTGCAGCTCGACCAGATCCTGCGCCGCCGAGTCCATGATCGATTTCCATTCGGCGAGCAGGCGGTCGAGCTTATCGAGCGTCACGGCGAACCCCCACGTAGGAAGACGATGTAAAGCAGAGGTTGGTTCGGCGCATTGTGCGGGATTCGGCGGTCAGGACGCCGTTTCCGCCACCCGCGCCTCGCGCAACGCGGCGACCAGCGCGTGCAGATCGCTCTCCTCCGTGCGGAAGTTGGTGATGCAGGCGCGCAGCACGGTCTTCCCCAGACTGGCCGGAGAGATCCAGGCGGCACCGGAGGCGACTACGGCTTCCGCGATCCGGAGCAGAGACTTCGGATTTTGCAAACCCCCATCGGTGAAACAGACGATCGGCAGCGGCGTTTGGTTCACCACCGTCCAGCCGTCCGCTTCGAGAAACATCCGCAGCCGGTAGCCAAGTTCGGTCTGCTTGCGAATCAGAGCGGCGTAGCCCTCCCACCCGGCAGCCGCCAGAGGCAGGAAAATTTTGAGGCCGATGAAGCGCCGGGACCATTGGAGCGAGTGGGCGTAAGGGTCGCTCACGTCGAGCTCACAGGCATCGCGCGGCATGTAGCTGGTTTCGATGCGGAAGGCCCGATCGAGCGCCGCGGGATGTCGGGTGAGAAACACGCCGCCGCCCATGGGAACGGACAGAAACTTGTGGGCATCGAAGGTGATGGAATCTGCCGCTTCGACGCCCTTCAGCCAGGCGCGGTATTCGGGAACGAAACACGCCGCGCCGCCCCACGCCGCATCCACGTGATGCCAAAGCTTTTCGGTCCGGCAAAGGCGGCCGATGGCTTCCAGATCGTCGATAATTCCCCCATTGGTGGTCCCCGCGGTGCCGCAGACCAGAACCGGCATTGCGCCCCGCGCGCGGTCTTCGACGATTTGCAAAGCAAGGGCGTTCACGTCCATGCGGTGACCGGGCCCCGCGGCGATGAAGCGCACCGCCTCGCCGCCCAGTCCGCACGCCCGCGCCGCCTTCACCCAGGAGTGGTGCGCGTGGACCGAAACATATAAAACGGGATCGCCGGGAAGAGCGCGTACGCCATGCTCCGCAAACCCGGGGAAGCGCGTCGCCAAGGCGCACAAGAGCGCGGTGTGGTTGGCTTCCGCCCCGCCGCTGCAAAAGGTGCCATCGGCGGAGGCTTCTTCAAAGCCGAAGCGCATCGCGAAGGCGCGGATCAGGTGGCGCTCCACTTCGGCCGCAAACGGACTGTGGCTCCAGGCTGCAAGCTGCGGGTTATAAGCGGCGACGAGCGCGTCGGCAGCTACTCCGAGCGGCACGGGAGCCGGATTGAACAGGCCGAAGTAGCGTGGATGGCCGGTGTGTAACTGATCGCCCCGCATGCGGTCGTCCACCCATACCAGAACGTCCTGCCAGGGCCGGCGCGCGTCGAAATCGAACGCGGCCAGCGCGCCACGTAAGGCGCCTGGATCCAAAACCGGAGCCACCGGAAGACCGGGGAGGTCGCGGCGGTAGTCCTGCGCCATTTGCGCCACGGTTTGCCAGAGCGCGGCCATGTCGTTTTCCGTGAACTCCGGCGTAAGCAAATCCGTCATCGTCGCTCCCAGTATCTGATAGCCTTTTTTCGGAGCCGGACATGCTGACAACGAACACCTATTTACATTTCGACGGCAATTGCCGCGAGGCCATGACATTCTATGGGCGGTGTTTGGGAGCGGAACCGGACTTCACGCCGTTTTCCGACGTTCCGCCCGATATCATCGCGGCCGCGCCGGGTGCCGCGAACCGGATTCTCCACGCGGAGTTGACGAGTGGGCCGGTGGTACTGATGGCCTCGGATGTTCCGCCGGGTAGGGCGTTCCAGCGCGGAAACAACTTTACCATTTCCATTGCTTGTGAAAGCGAGGATGAACTGCAGCGGCTGTTTGCGGCTTTCGGTGAAGCCGGCAACGTCGAGCTGGCCCTGCACGACGCCTTCTGGGGCGGACGTTTTGGGATGCTCACCGACCGGTTCGGAGTCGGTTGGATGTTCAGTTTTCGCGCAACTGGGCATTAAGACCGACAAAGTGCCACGGCACCGGGTTTTCTCCGATATCCTTAGGAATCATGAAACCCACGTTGGTGCTCTTGTCCGGCGCTCTGTTGGCGCAAGCCGCCGTGGGAGCCGTGGACTTCCAACGCCAGATTCGTCCCATTCTTTCCGAGAACTGCTTTCTGTGCCACGGGCCGGACTCGGGAACCCGGATGGCCGGGCTGCGGCTCGATACACATGAAGGCGCGTTTGCGCCGCGCAAGAACGGGACGCCGATCGTGGCGGGGAAACCCGGCGAGAGTCTGCTGATCCAGCGGGTGTTCGCCGACCAGCCGGCCAAGCGCATGCCGCCGCCGATGGCGCATAAGACGCTAACCCCCTCTCAAAAAGATCTCCTGAAAACGTGGATTGCGGAGGGCGCGGTGTGGAAAGAGCACTGGGCTTTCATCGCGCCGGTGAAGCCTGCCCCGCCGGTTGTGAAAAACGCCGCGTGGCCGCGGAACCCGATCGACAACTTCATCCTTGCCAAGTTGGAAGCCACCGGCCTGCAGCCCGCCGCGGAAGCCGAAAAGCGGACCCTCATCCGCCGCGTAACGCTGGACCTGACCGGCCTGCCCCCAGCCCCCGCCGAAGTGGATGCATTTATCAAAGACAAGTCACCGAACGCGTACGACAAGGTCGTGGACCGGCTGCTGGCGTCGCCGCGCTATGGCGAGCACCGCGGACGCTATTGGCTGGATGCGGCGCGCTATGCCGACACCCAGGGGCTGCACATCGACAGCTACCGGGAGATGTGGCCCTACCGCGATTGGGTGATTGCGGCGTTCAATCGCAACATGCCCTTCGACCGGTTTACGGTGGAGCAACTCGCCGGAGACCTGCTGCCCGGAGCGACGCTCGACCAGAAGATCGCATCCGGGTTCCAGCGCTGCAACGTGACCACCAACGAGGGCGGTGCCATTCCGGATGAGGTCGCGGCCATGTACGCCAAGGATCGCGCGGACACCACCGGAGCGGTGTGGATGGGCCTTACGGTGGGCTGCGCGACCTGTCATGACCACAAATTCGATCCGATCCGGCAGAAGGAGTTTTACGCGCTGACCGCCTTCTATCGCAACACGACGCAGCGGCCGCTTGATGGGAATATTCACGACACGCCGCCCACGATCGTGGTGCCGCTGGCGCCCGATCGCGCGCGCTGGGAGGCATTGAATCGGGAGCGCACGACGCTCGTGGACGCGGTCGCGGCCGCCAAACACTCGGACCCTGGCGGTCCCATCGTTAAGCCGTGGAAGGACGAGTCCGTGACGCTAGACGTGATCCCCGCCAAGATCGCGGTGGCCGAAGATGTCGCGCTCGGTACGGGAGTGGACGGCGCGGGTGAGGCGCTCCATTTCGATAAGAAAGGTTTTGTCACGCTGCCGCACGACGCCACCATCGACGCCGATAAGCCCTTCACGATTGCAACCTGGATCTATCTGCCGAAAGGGAAAGACGACTACAACGTAGCGAGCGAGTTGGAGCCGGAGAAAAAAGACAAATCGAAAGACGATCACGACCGGCGGCGCGGATGGCGCGTCGATGTTGGTAAGAACGGTCCGTTTTTCCGGATGACCGGCGAGGACGCCAAGTTCCTGAGCGCCGCGCCCGGCCCTGATTACGAGCTGAAACAGGACGCGTGGCATCACATTCTCTTCACTTACGATGGCAGCCGCGACCGGCGCGGCCTGCAACTCTACGTCGATGGGGAACGGATTCCCGTGTTCGGCAACGGGGAGGATTTCCATCCGCTCCAGACATCGATCGCGAACAATGAGCCGCTGCAATTAGGCAAAGAACGCAAAAAATATTTCCCGGGTGGCGCGATCGCCGAGTTTCGCATCCTAAATCAACGTGTAGATGCTACGCAGGCCCAGCTCATGGCGTTGTGGACGCGGGCCGATCGCAAGCCGGACCCTGACGCGGAAGCCGTAGCCAGTTTCCGCGCACTTGCCAATAGCGCGGCCGGCAAACAGCTGCGACAGGTGGATATCGAACGCGACGCCATTGCGCGCCGCGGCGCCATCACCTTTGTCATGCAGGAGCGCACCGATGCGCAGCCCACCGCGCACATTCTGAATCGGGGGCTCTACGATCAGCCAAAGGAATTGGTAACTCCCGACGTACCGGCTGTACTGCCGCCCATGGCCGCGGCGAACCCGCGCAATCGTCTCGGCCTGGCGGAGTGGCTGGTCGATCCCGGCAATCCGTTGACCGCCCGCGTCACCGTCAATCGGTTCTGGCAGGAGGTCTTCGGCACCGGCATCGTGAAGACCGCGGACGACTTCGGATCGCAGGGCGAACCGCCCACCCACCCGGAGTTGCTGGACTGGCTCGCGGTCGATTTCCGGGACTCCGGCTGGGATGTGAAGCGGCTGTTCCGTCTCATGGTCACCTCGTCCGCGTACCGGCAGGCCGCCACGAGTACCGCCGATAAGGTTCTGCACGATCCGGACAATCGTCTGCTCTCGCGCGGTCCGCGATTCCGCATGGATGGAGAGATGGTGCGGGATTACGCGCTGGCCGTCAGCGGGCTGCTGACCCCCACCATCGGCGGGCCCAGCGTGAAGCCATACCAGCCGCCGAACGTCTGGGAAACCGTGGCCATGAACGAGAGCAACACCAAGAACTACCAGCGCGATTCCGGAGATAAGCTGTACCGCCGCAGCATGTACACCTTCTGGAAACGAAGCGCGCCGCCCGCATCCATGGATATCTTCAATGCGCCTTCGCGCGAAGTCTGCACCGTGCGCCGCGAGCGCACCAACACGCCGCTGCAGGCGCTGGTGACGATGAATGACCCGCAGTTTGTGGAAGCCGCTCGCGTGCTGGCCCAAGGCGCGCTTCAATCGGGGAAGGGCCATGCCGACCGCGGGTTTGATTATATGGCCGCCCGCCTCTTAGGCGCGCAGCTTCGACCCTGATGAAAAACAGATCGTCGCCCGTTCCTATCATGACTACCTGAGCTATTACGATTCCAAGCCCGAGGATGCCGCCAAGCTGCTGAGCGTAGGCGAATCCAAGAGCGATCCGAAGCTTTCCAAGGCCGAGTTCGCGGCCATGACCATGGTGGCGAATGAGCTACTGAATCTGGATGAAGTGCTGACGAAGTGACGCTATGAACATTTCCGATCATGCGGTATTGAATGAGACGCGGCGGCAGTTCTTCGCGCGCGGCGCCAGGGGCCTGGGTTCCCTCGCGCTCGGGTCGCTGCTCGCGGAGACTTTGAGCGCCAGCACGAAAACCGCGGTCGGAGGAGTGCCCGGTTTGCCGCACTTCCCTCCGAAAGCCAAGCGGGCGATCTATCTGCATATGCTGGGCGCCCCGCCGCAGATGGAGACCTTCGACTACAAGCCGAACATGGGGACTGGTTCGATAAGGATCTGCCGGAGACGCATCCGGCAGGGTCAGCGGCTGACCACGATGACCACGGGCCAGACGCGCTTCCCGATTGCGCCTTCGATCTTTCAAGTTCGCGCAGCACGGCAAGAGCGGCGCGTGGGTTTCGGAATTGCTGCCCTACACGGCCAAGATGGTGGACGATATCGCGATCATCCGGACCATGCATACCGAGGCGATCAACCACGAGCCCGCGATCACCTATTTGCAGACCGGGTTCATGATCGCGGGCAAGCCCTGCATCGGGTCCTGGATCAGCTTACGGGCTGGGCAGCATGAATCAGGATCTGCCGACGTTCGTGGTGCTGAACGCGACGCATTCGCATCCCAAGGCGAACGTGCAGGCCATCTCGGCGCGGCTGTGGAGCTCCGGCTTTCTCTCGGGGCAATATTCCGGCGTGGCGCTTGCGGTCCGGCGGCGACCCCGTGCTGTACATCAATAATCCCGACGGCGTGCCCGCACGAGTGCGCCGCCGCATGCTCGATGCTTTCGGCGAGCTGAATCAGCATCGAAATGCGAGAAGCTCGCCGATCCCGAAACGCAGGTGCGCATCGCGCAGTACGAAATGGCGTTCCGGATGCAGGCCTCGGTGCCGGAACTGACCGATCTCTCCAAAGAGCCGGCGAGCACCTTCGAGCTTTACGGCGAAGATGCGCGCAAGGGCGGCACCTTCGCCAATAGCTGCCTGATGGCGCGGCGTCTGGTGGAGCGCGACGTGCGATTCGTGCAGGTTTATCACCGCGGCTGGGACGTGCATTCGATCCTGCCCGAGGTGCTGCCCGAGCCAGTGCCGCGATGTCGATCAGGGCGCCTGGGCGCTGGTGCAGGACCTGAAATCGCGCGGCATGCTGGACGATACGCTGGTCATCTGGGGCGGCGAGTTCGGCCGCACCATCTACTCCCAGGGCAAGCTCACGCCCACCGATTACGGGCGCGATCATCATCCCCGCTGCTTCTCTTTATGGATGGCCGGCGGCGGCATTAAAGGCGGCATGGTGCATGGCGAGACCGACGAGTTTTCCTACAACATCGTCAAAGATCCCGTACACGTTCGCGACTTCCAGGCCACGATTCTGAACCAGTTCGGGATCGATCACGAGCGCTTCACGTACAAGTATCAGGGTCTCGATCAGAAGCTCACCGGAACGGGGACCGCCAAGGTACGGGTGGTGAAAGAGATCCTGGCCTGAGCTATTCGCGCCGCCTTTTTCTCGCATCCGCCGCATCGGTTCTCGGCTTACCCGCGCAGGATGAGCCGACGTTCACGGCGGGCGTCAAGGTCGTCAACGTCCTCGCCACGGTGCGCGACAAGCAAGGACAGATCCTCCGCGATCTGAAAACGGAGAACTTCGCGGTGCTCGAAGATGGGCGTAACCAGAAGATCCAATACTTCGCCCGGCAATCCGATCTGCCGTTGACCATCGGATTGATGGTGGACACCAGCATGAGCCAGGTCAAGGTGCTCGACCGGGAGCGCGGGGCCAGTTACCGCTTCCTCGACCGGGTCCTGCGCGAGACCAAAGACCAGGTATTCATCATGCAGTTCGATATGTCGGTCCAGATGCGGCAGGACCTGACCGCGTCGCGCAAGAAGCTGGATGACGCCCTGGCCTACGTGGACACGCCCACCAATAACCAACTCCGCACGGTCGGAAGCGCCGGCGGAACGCTGCTCTACGATGCGGTGGTGAAAGCGTCCAACGACACCATGCGGAAGCTAACCGGACGGAAGGCGCTGATCGTCCTGACCGACGGCGTGGATTTCGGCAGCGAGGCCAATGCCAGCGCCGCTATCGACGCCGCGCAGAAAGCGGACACGCTGATCTACTCGATTTACTTCTCGGATGCGGGCGCTTACGGCGGCGGCGGTCCTAATGGAAAGGGAGTGCTGGAGCGCATGTCCCGCGAAACAGGCGGCAGCTTCTATGCAGTCTCCAAAAAGCGCGGGATTGAAGAGATCTTCGACGCTATTCAGGACGAGTTGCGCAGCCAGTACAGCCTGGGGTACGTGTCCGACCGGTCCGTCAGCATCTCCGAGTTCCGGAAACTTCAGGTAGTCACCCAACCGGGCGGGCTCGTGGTGCAGGCGCGGAGCAAATACTGGGCGCGGCCGTAGACCGCCGATGACATTATAGAGACCGTGCTGCTCAGCGTTGTCATCCCGGTCTATAACGAAGCCGAAGCTCTACCGATCCTGGCGCCCCGATTGAAAGATGTCCTTCAGCAGGTAGGGTGTCCGGGAGAGATCGTGTTTGTTGACGACGGGAGCACGGACGGATCAATCGAAATTCTGAACGCGCTCGCAAGTGAAGATGCCACGATCAAGGTGCTGCATTTCAGCCGCAACTTTGGCCACCAGGCAGCAGTTACGGCGGGCCTGGATTTCGCTCTCGGAGATGCCGTGGTCGTGATGGACGCCGATATGCAGGACCCGCCCGAACTGATTCCGGAGATGCTGAATCTTTATCATCAGGGGTTTGAAGTGGTGTCGGCACAACGCTTGACACGGTCGTCGGAAACGTATTTTAAGACCCGGACGGCACGCTGCTTTTACTGGTTGATGAAGCACGCGGTAGACTCGCGCCTGCAGCCCGAAGTCGGCGACTTCCGGCTCCTCAGCCGCGTGGTGGTCGACGCGGTGTGCCAGTTTCGCGAGCAGCATCGATTCATGCGCGGATTGATCGCGTGGCTCGGATTTCGGGAAGCCGTAATCCCGTTTCACCGGCAGGCCCGGGTCGCCGGTGCGACGAAGTATCCGGCAATCCAGATGCTGAGATTTGCCTGGACCGCGATATCGTCTTTTTCGGCGTTGCCGCTGCGCCTCACGGTACTCCTCGGCGCGCTGTTCATCATCGGCGGCGTCGCTTATCTGGGTTACGCGCTGTTCACCGCGCTCATATTGCACTCGGTTGTGCAGGGGTGGACGTCGCTCGTGTGCATTCAGATTATCTTTTCGGGAATTACGCTGTTCGCGATCGGGATGGTCGGGGACTACGTGGCACGTATTTATGAAGAGTCGAAGGGGCGCCCGCTCTATGTAGTAGCCTCCACGCGCAATCTTCCGATTACTCGCGATCGCAACGCCCGCGCGTTCGTCTCTTTCGGCAGCGCTAACGGTTGACCACATGCGCGGTGGCCTGGGCGATGGTGTTCTCCGGCGCGAGGGCTTTACCGGCAGTCACATCCTGTAAATAGAAAGTTGTGTTGTCACGAACCCATCGGCCCGTCTGCGCCGTGCCGGATCCGTCGGAACTGGCCAGCAAGGGACCGTCGCAGCGGCCTACATGAACTTGCACTGCCGTACCCGCCGGAGCGATCCATCTAAGCGTCACGACGGCCATCCCCAAGTGGTCGGCGCTCACCGCCGCCGGCGGACGAATCTCCAGCTCCGGGGCTGTTTTCTGCTGGCTCCGCGCGTCTACTGCCAGTTCGTCCAACCCTTTGCGGTAGTCGTTTACGCTAGCCGGTTTTGCTTTCGCGATCGCGGCGTTGATGTGCTCCGCAGCCTGTGTAAACTTCCCCGCCCGGCCTTCCGCGCGACCCAAGCGAAATAGAACGTCAGCATCCTCAGCGTGCGTGATCGAAACGGCCCGTTCGTAGTAAGGAATCGCTTCGTTTGCGAGGGACCACTGCATGAGGCGATCTCCTGCTTGGACTAACTCCGGGGCGGTATCGATTTCATCAGGGCGGCGGAGGGTCTGACTCGTCAACTCCGTCACCAGATCAATAGGCGAACGGAAGCGCCGGCGAATTTGGTCCGCGGAGAGCAGATCCTTCAGCCGGCCGGACGCATCGAACATCAACATTTTGTCCGCATGGGTCAAGTCCGCTTGCGAAGGCATCGAGAAGCGGACGTTGCGGGAATTTTTGGCGCTGAGATCCTTAGGGTAAACAAGGCACCAATAACGCCGGCCGTCGAAGCGCCAGCGGGTAAAGCCACCAGAGGCCCAGGGGGGAAACGGGGTATCGAGACCGGTGATGAGGATCTGATTAGCCTTCCGGGTGGAAGCATCCACGCGCTCTAACGACGCCCACAAATTCCTCCCGATGGCTTCCTGCTCCAAGAACCACTGCATTTCGCCCCGAAACACTTTGCGGGATCTGGACTCATAACGAACGAAGATGAAGGCCACAAGCAGCAACCCGGCGATCTGCATTTTCGATCTGCCAACGGGAACTGCCAGTCTTGCTACTGGCGCAAAAACGAACGGTGCTGCGAGCCACGCATACTCCGGAAAAACGTGATTAGGCAGCAGAGAAATCGGCCCCAGCGCGGCGAGTCCCGCAAGCAATAGGGAGCCCGCTACCAACGCGTCCACGCGGAAACGGATCGTCAAAGCAAGAACCACGGGAATTAAAGCAAGAGCGGGCCGTTGCAACAACTCCTGTAGGTAGATGAAGGCGATGCGCGTCACGCTTGTGACGTGCACGTCAATGTGGTACGGTGACGCCGCGGCCGCCGCAGTGTCCACAAACGGACTCGATTGGCTGTTCGAGTAAACGATGGAAATAATTTCCACAGCAATGCAGAAGGCCAGAAACCCAGCCGTCTGCAAACGCCTGGATGGGTAAAGCGCAAAGAGTGGAACGGTAAGGACGATAGCCGACAAAAAGAAGGACTCTTTCGTGAAACCAAAGGCTAGGACGCACAGGAGGGACGCTGCCAGTGCCATGACCGACGAATGTTTCAGCCATGAGAGCCACGCATGCAAGGCCAGCATGAGAAACAGGAGCGAAAACATGGCCGGCATATCGTGCCGGTGCTCGACGTAGAACTGCGGATGGGTGAACAGCAGGGCGAGATACAGCCCCGCCGCCATCAGCGAGCAGCGTCTGGAGACGGGCCAGACACGCTCGGTAAACAGCAAGACCAACACCACGCCCGCCAGCGCCACCCCGATCCCTGCGCCCATGAGCGGGGGGACGCCCCAGTTCCCGAGAATCTTGAAAAGGGCGAATGTCACCACGCGCGGGTAGCGGAACACTCCAGCCCAGGGCACTCCCGCCATCCCGGTGTAGTCATAGAAATCCAGGTGAAAGGGCGCCAGCGGGGAGAAGTAACCGGGCATGAGAAATCGAAGGGCGAGGAAGTAGATACCGAGCATCATTACGCTCAGCAGGGCAACCCACACGCCCGGTTTGCGTAAAACGCGAATACTTGCAGTCGACAACTCCCGGGGGCCCTTTCTCTTTAGCGCAGTCCGTCGACTGCGACCGCAAGGATTTGTTGAGTCTGAGAACTCGATTGCTTGCGAGGCTCGAGAAACCTCTTAAGGCTCAGTGCCGGTTTCTCGACAAAATGCCAGGATAGAACTGCTACCCCCAGGATGATCGGATAACTCAAAGCAAGTCCCTTCAGCCAGTTGATTCCCGGATGGTAGAAGACCATCTGCTGCTGCAGCGGGAACGCGTATACATAAAGTCCGTAAGAATAGTCGCCAATTCGAGTGAACGGACGAACAAAAAGCGCGGGGTGGAGCGAAAAGCAAAACGTTGCGTAAGCGAGCGCCGGCAGGATGTAGATGCGCCCCATTTCCGGGTTCCGAATGAAGTAAGTGCTGCCAAGTAGAAGGAGCGCTACCGGGACGCTAAGACGGATCTCATCCCTGTTTATGTAGAAGAACATTCCGGCCAGAAAAGCGATCATCCACTGCGCGGCTGAAAGGCTGCCGTACGCCAATGGAAGAGCCTCCACCCGGGTCATCCAAGCTACACTCAGGAACGTTAGAAGGAACGCGTTGAAAACAGACCGACTGAAGTACAAACCGAGCAAACCCAATCCAGCGCACATCAGGTACATTCGAAACTCCGTTGGTAACGTCCACAAAGATCCGTTCACGTTGCGAGCCAAAGGATTGTGGAGAAAGGCGCCGGGAAGGCTGAACTGCAAGTCCCACAGGAACGAATTGTGCAGCCAATATTTCAGGGTTTGGGGATGCGTCAGATAAGCGCCCCATGGCACCGGGCTGGCGAAACTGGAGACGATAATCGTAAACGGGACCGCAACCCATAGAGCCGGGAAAATGCGCAGCAAGCGCGCTCCCAGGAACGCCGCCAGGCGGCGTCCATGATCTACGAAACTCTTGGTAACCAGAAATCCACTGATAATGAAGAAGACCAGCACGGAAATGCTACCGCCGTCATCACGGCCCCGCGTAAGCCAATAAACCGGCTCCACGGCGCCGGGTGTGGGCGCAACAGCGAAGCCGTGAAACATGATAACGAGGGACGCCGCAACGAAGCGAATCAAGTTGAAGTTATTGTTGCGTCCTCCCGCTACCTCGGCTAAGCGCGGCGAGTGGGTAATTCGGCGCCACCAGGACTCGTAGCTGTCGTAATCAGGTCTTGCTAGTGTCACTCCGAGCACGGCTTTTATAAGCCACCAGATTACCGCGAGCACGCCGTCCCCGTTCGAGCCGACACGGCGCAAAGTCTAGAATTCAGAATGGAATGCAGAACACGCTTATGAGGATGCTGCTGGGAGCTGGTGGGATGGTCTCCCTGTTCGACTTGAGTTGTGCCAAGCCCGCGCCCGACCCACCGGCCGTTGCAACCCCGGCAACTGTGCGCGCAGGGTCGACCCTGGCTGCAGATCCTAATCCTATCTTCAGCTCGGATGGGACCGGGCTGGGGGAAACCGTTCTCGTGTGGTCGACGGCTGCGTCACACATTGAGATTCATATCAATCAGCCGAGCGGACCGTTACTGGGGGGTGGAAGTTCAAGGGGCAGGATGCGAACCGGCAAGTGGGTCCGTAACGGCATGAAATTCTACCCTGCAGGATGCGGATGCCGCGGACCGAGGTTCGCCCGCGGCAACGCTCGGGGTGCTCGCAGTTGTGGTCACGGGCCCGTGATCTCCCGCAGCGTCCGTTGCGCTTCCCCGCTCCAGAGCGCATAATACGGAATTCTCTTACGACTCACCACACGCATGCCCCGACCCGTCCGCTGTTCCCTCATCCAGGCAACCAATGTGCTCACCCCCGAGCATCCGCTGGCTGACGTTAAGCAGGCGATGATCGAGAAGCACGTCGCCTACATCGACCAGGCCGCCGACGCCGGAGCGCAGATCGTCTGCCTGCAGGAAATCTTCTACGGTCCCTACTTCTGCGCCGAGCAGCAGACCCGCTGGTACGACTTCACCGAACCGGTTCCCGACGGCCCCACCATCCGCCTCATGCAGGATCTCGCGCGCAAGCATCACATCGCGATCATCGTGCCGGTTTATGAGATCGAGCAGGAAGGCATCTACTACAACACCGCCGCCGTGATCGACAGCGACGGGCAAGTACCTCGGCAAGTACCGCAAGACGCACATCCCGCACGTCGCGCCGGGCTTCTGGGAAAAGTTTTACTTCCGCCCCGGCAACCTGGGCTATCCGGTCTTCGATCTGGGCTTCGCGAAGATCGGCGTCTACATCTGTTATGACCGCCACTTTCCGGAAGGCGCGCGCGCGCTCGGACTGAACGGCGCGGAGATCGTCTTCAATCCGTCGGCCACCGTCGCCGGACTGAGCGAATATCTCTGGAAACTGGAGCAGCCCGCCCACGCCGTCGCCAACGGCTACTTCATCGGCGCCATCAACCGCGTCGGCACCGAAGCGCCCTGGAACATCGGCGAGTTCTACGGCTCCAGTTATTTCTGCGATCCGCGCGGCCAGATCGTCGCGCAGGCCGCGCGCGACAGCGACGAAGTGCTCACCGCCGACCTGGATCTCGACCTGATCGCGGAGGTCCGCAAGACGTGGCAGTTCTTCCGCGACCGCCGCCCCGATATGTACGAAGCGCTCGTGCGCGCATAAGCCTTCCGCTCATGACAAAAGACGAAATCATTCTCGCCAATAAAGAATTCCTGTTCCCGTCGGTCTTCCATTACTTCAAGGAGCCGCTGGTGATCTCGACCACGCCAAAGATCAGTACGTCTGGGATGCCGACGGCAACCAGTATCTGGATTTCTTCGGCGGCATCGTCACCGTCAGCGTCGGCCATTGCAACGACGAGGTGAACGCCAAGGTTCACGCGCAGATCGACAAGCTGCAGCACGTCTCCACCGTGTTCGCGAACGAGCCGCAGGTGGCGCTTGCCAAGAAGCTCGCGCAGCATCACGCCCGGCGGCGCGCTGACGAAGTCGTTCTTCACCAACAGCGGCACCGAAGCCAACGAGACGGCGATCCTCGCCGCGCGCTGCTACACCGGCATCCACCGAAATCGTCGCGCTGCGCCACTCCTATCACGGCCGCTCCGTCGCTCGCCATGGCGATGACCGGGCAGGCCACCTGGCGACTGGGACCGTCCCGCAGGCCGGCATCGTCCACGCCCACAACGCGTATTGCTACCGCTGCCCGTTCGGACTCGAACTATCCCGATTGCGACGTCGAAGTGCGCGCAGGATGTGGAAGAGCTGATCCGCACCACCACTTCCGGCCGCATCGCCGGCTTCATCGCCGAGCCCATCCAGGGCGTCGGCGGCTTCATCACCCCGCCTAAAGAATACTTCCACATCGTCGCGGATATCGTGAGCAAGTACGGCGGCATCTTCATCAGCGATGAAGTGCAGACCGCCTGGGGCCGCACCGGCGGCAAGTGGTTCGGCATCGAGCAGTGGGGCGTCACGCCCGACATCATCACCAGCGCCAAAGGCCTCGGCAACGGCACTCCCGATCGGCGTCACCATCGCGCAAGCCGGAGATCGCCGATGCCATGAAGGGCGTGACCATCTCGACCTTCGGCGGCAACCCCGTCGCCACCACGGCGGCCAAAGCGGTGCTCGATCTACATCGAGAGAGGACAACCTGGCCGCCAACGCCGCAGAGGTCGGCGGCTATCTGCGCGCGCAGACTGGAAGAGTTGCAGGAGCAAGCACGCGATCATCGGCGAGGTGCGCGGCATGGGCCTGCTGCAGGCGATGGAACTGGTGGAGGATCGCGAGACCAAAGACGCCCGCCACGCAGGAGACGCTGCGCATCATGGAAGCCGCGCGCGAGAACCGCATTCTGCTCGGCAAGGGCGGGCTCTACGGCAACGTGCTGCGCATCTCGCCGCCGATGAACATCGCGAAGACCGACGTCGACGAGTTCCAGCTCTCGACGCAGCCTCGCGATCTGCAGCCAGTCGGCCGTCGCGTAACCGCCTGCATCGAATTCCGGAACTCACCCGCATTGACGCCGCAGGAGGCGTGGTCGAAGCCAACCGCTGCCTGTATTGCTTCGATGCGCCGTGCGCTGCGGCATGCCCGACGCACATCGACGTTCCGCGATTCATCAAGAAGATCGCGACCGGCAATCCCGATGGGCTCGGCCCGCACCATTCTGGAAGCGAAATACTGGGGCTGAGTGCTCGCGCGTCTGCCCGGTGGACGTCTTGTGCGAAGGCGCGTGCGTGCATGCATCGCTACAACGAGCAGCCCATCGAGATCGGGCGCCTGCAGCGGCATGCGATGGACACTTCTACGCGCACGCCGGAGCGCTGCCGCAAGCCGCCGCGTCCACTCCCGCGGAAGCGTGGCCTGCATCGGCGCGGGTCCCGCGTCTCTCGCCTGCGCCGCGGAACTGCGCGCGCACGGGGCCGCGGTCACCATCTTCGACAAGCGGCCGCTCGCCGGCGGCCTGAACACCTACGGAGTCGCCGAATACAAGTTCACCGCCGACGATAGCCAGCGGGAAGTGGATCTGATACGCAGCACTGGGCGTGGAGTTCCGCAATGACGTGGAAGTAGGCACGGACATCCCGCTTCCGAGATCTGGAGCGACGTTCGACGCCATCTTCATCGGTGTGGGTCTCGGCCGACGCAGCGGCTCGGCATTCCCGGCGAGACCTGCCGCGGCGTAATCGATGCCGCTGCGCTTCATCGCCGCTTACAAGACCGGTCCCGCGCTTCTCCGGGAGATCGGGCGGTCGTGATCGGCGGCGGCAATACCGCCATCGACGCCGCCATTGCCGCGCGGCATCTGGGCGCCGACGCTCGTGACCATTCTGTACCGGCGCATCGGAAGCCGAAATGCCGGCCTTTCGAATTCGAGTACGAGCATGCCAAGCGCGAAGGCGTCCGGTTCGTGTGGAACACGCGCGCGGTGGCGTTTCGCGGCGAAGAATCCGTGTAGCCGAGGTGGAATGCGACGACGGGCTAACGATCCCTTGCGAGACGGCGATCGTTGCCATCGGCCAGTTGCGCCTTCGAGAGCTGCTGCAGCAAGTGGTGGGGATCCAACTCGCCGGTAGCGGGCTGCTCACGGTGGATCCGGCTACGGGTCAAACCGGCAACCCGAAATACTTCGCGGCGGCGATTGCGTGAACGGCGGGCGCGAAGTGGTGGACGCGGTGGCGGAAGGAAAGCGCGCGGCCCGGGGTATTCTGCAATGGCTGACTTAACGACCAACTTCGCGGGCATCCGCAGCCCCAACCCCTTCTGGCTGGCCTCGGGACCGCCTACCAACTGCGGCGATCAGGTCATGCGCGCCTTCGATGCGGGCTGGGGCGGCGCGGTGTGGAAGACTCTCGGCGAACCGATCACCAACGTCAGCTCCCGCTACTCATCCGTCGATTGGAATGGCGGCCGCATGATGGGTCTGAACAATATCGAGCTGATCACCGACCGGCCGATCGCGGTCAATCTGCGCGAGATCACCGACGTCAAGAAGCGCTATCCACGGCATGCGGTGATCGCGTCGCTGATGGTCGAGTCGCAGCGGGAAGCGTGGCATGACGATCGTCAAACGCGCCGAAGACGCGGGCGCGGACGGACTGGAACTGAACTTCGGCTGCCCGCATGGCATGAGCGAGCGCGGCATGGGCAGCGCCGTGGGCCAGGTGCCGGAATACACCTCAATGATTACCGGATGGGTGAAGGAAGATCGCACGCACGCCCGTGCTGGTGAAGCTGACTCCGAACGTGGCCGACATCCGGCTGGGCGCGCGCGCAGCCATGCGCGGCGGAGCGGACGGCATCTCTGCCATCAACACCATCAACTCGATCACCGGCGTCGATCTCGATACGCTGAATCCGCGGCCGAACGTTCACGGCCAGTCGTCACACGGCGGCTATTGCGGACCCGCGGTAAAGCCGATCGCGCTGCACATGGTGCAGCAGATTGCGGGGGACGCGGAGTCGCAGCTTCCGATCTCCGCCATCGGCGGCATCTCCGGATGGCGCGAGGCTGCGGAATTTATCCTGCTCGGAGCGAGTTCCCTTCAAGCCTGCACCGCCCCGATGCACTTCGGATTCCGCATCGTGGAAGACATGATCGACGGCCTTGCGGAATGGATGCGACGGCAAGGGATTCCAGACGCTCGACGACTTCCGCGGTCTTTCACTGCCGCGCGTGACCGAGTGGCAGCATCTCGATCTGAATTACAAGATCGTGGCCCGCATCGATCCCCGGACGTGCATCGGGTGCCAGCTTTGCTACACGGCGTGCTGGGACGGCGCGCATCAGTGCATCCATGTGGCGGGTTTTGAAAAGCCGGAAGAGGAAGCTGCCTACAACCGCGCGCGCATCGTCTCCACGCCAACCGTGACGGCGGTCGTGCATAGCGTTCCGCCCGCGCGCATCCCGAAAGTGGATGAGCACGAGTGCGTCGGGTGCAACCTGTGCTGGCTGGTTTGCCCGGTCGAGGACTGCATCTCTATGGTGCAAGTGGAAAACGGCTTGCCGCGCGAGAGTTGGGCGGAGCGCAGCGCCAAAGTGCCCGCATGAAGACCCTGATCCGGAATGGGACCGTGGTGACGGCGCAGCGCACGTTCCTCGCCGCAGTACTGATTGAAGACGAGCAGATCCGCGACATCGCCGCGGATATCCCGGCCACCGCGGCCGATCGCATGATCGACGCGCAGGGCTTATACATTCTGCCCGGCGGCATCGACGTGCATACGCATCTGGACATGCCTTTCGGCGGCACCACCTCGAGCGACGATTTCGAGACGGGGACGCGCGCGGCGGCGTTCGGCGGCACCACGACCCTGATCGATTTCGCGATCCAGCCGAA
The DNA here is from genome assembly GCA_963814235.1 of Bryobacterales bacterium. GTDB lineage: Bacteria > Acidobacteriota > Terriglobia > Bryobacterales > Bryobacteraceae > Bog-113. The sequence goes on from CAWFCA010000009.1 coordinate 228,642, forward strand.
GGGCACGCGCATGCGCGACGCGCTCGACACCTGGTGGAAGAAGGCGGACACCCGGACGCATATCGATTACGGGCTGCACATCATCGTGACTGATCTGGGCGAAGCGGGCCTCGAAGACATGGACAGCATGGTGGCCGAAGGCGTGGCCAGCTTCAAGCTGTTTATGGCTTATCCCGGCGTGCTCATGGTCGACGACGCCACCATCTTCCGCGCCCTGGGGCAGACCGCCAAAAACGGCGCGCTCATCTGCATGCATGCCGAGAACGGCGGGGTGATCGACGTCATCGTGCAGCGCGCGCTCGCAGAGGGCAAGCGGGCGCCCATCTATCATGCGCTGACGCGGCCGGTGGCGGCTGAAGCCGAAGCCGTGCACCGGGCCATCGCCATGGCTGAGATGTCCGGCGCTCCCGTTTATATCGTGCATCTCTCGTCGGAGAATGCGCTCAACGAAGTGCGTGAGGCGCGCGATCGCGGCGTGCCGGTGTTTGCGGAGACCTGTCCCGCAATACCTTCTGCTGACCATGGACGAACTCGCCCGCCCGGGTTTCGAAGGCGCGAAATACGTCTTCACGCCGCCTCTGCGCGAGAAGACATCACCTCGACAAGCTCTGGCATGGGGCTCAAAGACGATCATCTGCAGGTGGTCTCCACCGACCACTGCCCCTTCTGTTTCGCTGATCAGAAACAACTGGGGGTCGATGATTTCACCAAGATCCCGAACGGCGGTCCGGGCGTGGAGAACCGGCTGCAGTTGATCCATCATCACGGCGTAAATCAGGGCCGGATCTCGCTGAACCGCTTCGTCGAACTGGTGTCGACCACGCCGGCCAAGCTGTTCGGACTCTATCCGCGCAAGGGCGAGATCGCCGTCGGAAGCGATGCCGACCTGGTGCTCTGGGACCCGGAGGCAACGCATGTGATCAGCGCCGCCACGCACCACATGCGCGTCGACTACTCGATGTTCGAAGGGTTCGAGGTGCGGGGTAACGCGAAGACCGTTCTCTCGCGCGGTGAAGTGATCGTCGATAATGGGAAGTTCTTCGGCCGCCCTGGACGCGGCCGCTATCTGCGCCGTGCAGCGCGTGGAGGCGCATGGAAGTAACCGGTATCGACACGGCCCGATACGACCCCTCACTCTACAACGCAGACCTCGCCCCGATCCCGCAGTCCGCGCGCGATTGGACCACCTATAATTACGCGGCGCTCTGGGTCGGGATGAGCGTGTGCATCCCCACGTACATGCTGGCGAGCGGACTCATTGCCGGCGGCATGAACTGGTGGCAGGCGATCGGGACCATCCTGCTGGGCAATCTGATCGTGCTGATTCCGATGCTGCTGAACGCCCATGCCGGCGCGCGCTACGGCATCCCGTTCCCGGTTTTCGTGCGCGCGAGTTTCGGGGTGCGCGGCGCCAACGTACCGGCCGTGCTGCGCGCGCTCGTGGCTTGCGGATGGTTCGGCATCCAGACCTGGATCGGCGGACAGGCCATCAACAGCATGCTGCAGATCGTGTCGCCGTCGTGGCAACACTTCGCCGCGGGGAAGTGGATCTGCTTCTTCGCATTCTGGGCGCTCAACATGTTCGTGGTGGTCCGCGGCATCCACACGATCAAGATGCTGGAGGGCATCGCGGCTCCGTTCATGCTCGGCGTGGGACTGCTGCTGCTTTGGTTCGTGACGTCGAAAGCGGGCGGCTTGGGACCAGTGCTGAGCGCTCCCAGCAAGTTCCGCTCGACTGGGGAATTCTTGGCCTTCTTCGTCCCGGCACTCACCGGCATGGTCGGCTTCTGGGCCACCGTTGCGCTCAACATCCCGGATTTCACACGCTACGCGGTCTCGCAGCGGGCGCAAATGATCGGCCAGGCGCTCGGGCTTCCGATCGCCATGACTCTTTACGCGTTTATCGGCGTGGCCGTCACCTCGGCATCGGCGGTGCTCTTCGGCGAGCCCATCTGGGACCCGGTTCAACTGATCGGCCGCTTCCATCAGCCGGTGCTCGCGTCGGTGGCGCTGGTTGCCCTGCTGATCGCAACCCTGAACACGAATGTGGCGGCGAACGTGGTGTCGCCGTCCAATGATTTCTCGAACCTGAACCCGCGCCTGATCTCTTTCCGAACGGGCGGCCTGATCACCGGCATCATCGGCGTGCTCCTGATGCCGTGGAAGCTGCTGGGTGATTTCAGCGCTTACATTTTCGGCTGGCTGGTCGGCTACTCCGGCCTGCTCGGCCCGATTGCGGGCGTGATGATTGCGGACTATTTCCTGGTGCGGCACGCGACGTTGGATGTCGATGCGTTGTACCGTAGGCATGGCGTTTACGAATATGAGAACGGCTTCAACCCGCGCGCGCTCTGGGCTCTGGGCGCGGGGATCGTGCTAGCGCTGTCCGGCCTGGTCTTCCCGCCGCTCGCGATCCTCTACCGCTACGCGTGGTTCGTTGGATTCTTCGTATCGGGCGCGGTGTACTACGCGCTTATGATCAAATCTGGAGAAAAGCAATGGCGATCACGGAAGCAGCCCTCAGCCGCGTAGGTCAACTCATCGACGGAAAGTGGGAGGACACGGGGCGCGACGAGCATCCGGTCACGAACCCCGCGACGGGTGAAGTTATCGCCCAGGTGGCGTTTGCGAATAGCGCCGATGTGGACCGCGCGGCGCGTGCAGCGCATCAGGCATTCCTGGCATGGCGCGATGTGCCCGTGGTCGATCGCGTGCAGCCGCTCTACCGGTTCAAAGATCTGCTCGACAGGAACGTGAACGAACTCGCGCGGATCCTGTCGACCGAGAACGGCAAGACGCTCGACGACGCGCGGACGGAAGTTCGGCGCGCGATTCAGATGGTGGAAGTGGCGTGCGGGATGCCGAGCCTGATGATGGGCGACTCGCTCGAGAACGTGTCGCGCGGGATCGATTGCCACACCATCCGCCAACCCCTGGGAGTCTGCGCGGGCATTACGCCGTTCAACTTTCCGGCCATGGTGCCGCTGTGGATGGCGCCGTTCGCGATCGCCTGCGGGAACGCGTTCATCCTGAAGCCGTCGGAGAAGGTCCCAATGACGCCGACCAGGGTGGCGGAACTGCTGAGCGATGCGGGTCTGCCGCCAGGCGTGTTCACCCTGCTGCATGGTGGAAAGGAAGCAGTGGACGGGCTGCTGAGACATCCACTGGTGCGCGCCATTTCGTTCGTGGGTTCCACACCGGTCGCGAAATATATTTACGCGACGGCGGCGGCGGAAGGAAAGCGCGTGCAGGCGCTGGGCGGGGCCAAGAACCACATGGTGGTGATGCCCGATGCCGATATCGAGAAGAGCGTGGATGCCATCATGAGTTCGGCGTTCGGCGCGGCGGGCGAACGTTGTCTTGCGGGCAGCGTACTGGTTCCCGTCGGCGGAGTCGCGGAGCCCCTGCTGGCCGCGCTGCTCACGCGCTGCAAGAACTTGAAAGTGGGCGATCCTGCGGATGCCGCGACGGGCATGGGGCCGCTGGTCACGAAGGAGCACCGGGATCGCGTTGCGGGCTATATCGACCGCGGCATCGCCGAAGGTGCGCAAGCTCTGTGCGATGGACGCGAAGGCGTCCGGGGCGGCGGCTACTTCCTGGGACCGACGGTCTTCGATCATGTTGAGCCGTCGATGACTATTGCCCGCGAAGAGATCTTCGGGCCGGTCCTTTCGGTGATCCGCGTCGAGAGTCTCGATGCGGCGATCGAGCTCATTAACAGCGTTCCGTTCGGCAACACAACGACGATCTACACCGCTAATGGAAAGGCCGGCCGCGAGTTCGCGACGCGCATTGAAGTGGGGATGGTGGGGATCAATATGGCGGTGGCCGCGCCCATGGCTTTCTTTCCGTTTGCCGGTTGGAAGCAGTCGTTTTTCGGCGATCTGCATGCGCACGGCAAGGACGCAGTAGCCTTCTATACCGAGCAGAAAGTCATTATGTCGCGATGGTTCTGAGCGTATCTCAGGACATCACAGGCTTTGTATTACCCGGCGAGTGAATTGTTGAGCCGCCTTCGTGCACGGGCTGAAACCTACTTCGAGTTCGCCGAGCTTGGGACGAACTGGCGGACGGAGATCCTGGCGGGCCTTACCACGTTCATGACGATGGCCTATATCATCTTCGTCAACCCGGCTATTCTTCATGAGACCGGCATGCCGATCGGAGCGGTGACGGTGGCCACATGCCTGGGCGCGGCATTCGGATCGGTGCTCATGGGTTCCCTGGCGCGCTACCCGATTGCGCTGGCCCCCGGCATGGGCCTGAATGCTTATTTCACGTATTCCGTTGTGAAGGGTATGGGCGTACCCTGGCCCACGGCACTCGGTGCGGTATTCCTGTCGGGCGTGGTCTTCCTTGCCCTGACGATTGCGGGGATTCGGCAGATGATCGTGGCGGCGATCCCGAAAGAACTCTATGCCGCGGTGGCTGCGGGCGTCGGCCTTTTTATTGCGCTGATCGGGCTGCGAAACACGGGGATCGTAGCGCCCAGTGCCGCGACCACGGTCACGCTCGGAAACTTACGAGACCCGTCCACGCTGCTGGCGCTCTTCGGATTGCTGCTGATGGCCGGCCTGCTCGCTCGTAACATGCCGGCCGCGATCCTGACCGGAATTCTCGTCACCACCGTGCTGGGTCTGCTGACGGGCCTGGTTCACTGGACGCCTCAGGCATGGAACATTTCCGATCTGCGCGCCACCGTCTTTCACTTAGACATCGCCGGCGCACTGCATATCGGGATCTTCGAAATCGTCTTCGCATTCCTGTTCGTGGATCTGTTCGATAACGTGGGGACGCTGGTTGCGGTCGGCTCGAAGGCCGGGCTATTCCGCGCCGGCAACCAGATTCCGAGGCTCAACCGAATCCTGTTTGCAGATGCCACGGCAACCCTGTTTGGCTCGCTCACCGGCACCTCCACAGTGGTGAGTTATGTCGAAAGCTCGGCGGGGGTGGCGGCAGGAGGAAGGTCCGGGGTGACGGCCATCGTGACCGGGCTTCTTTTCCTGGCGGCCGTCGTGGTGGCCCCGCTAGTGGGCGCGATTCCCGCGGCAGCAACCGCCCCGGCGTTGATTATCGTCGGAGGTCTGATGATGTCCTCGGTAAATGAGATTCCCTGGGAGCAACCGGCAATCGCGATCCCGGCTTTCCTGACGATGGTGGCGATTCCGTTTACGTTCAGTATCGCCAACGGCCTTGCGTTCGGGTTCGCCGCCTATACCTTGATACACATTCTCACTGGACGCTTCCGGGAGATCAACTGGTTTGTCTATCTGCTGACCGCCCTCTTTCTCATTCGCTTCTATTACCTGGGGAAAGGATCTTAGTTTGAGAGTACTGGCTGCTGTTCTCCTATCTGCAACCCTATTGCCGGCAAGCCCACGGACTTACGACCTTATGGTGGAAGGCGCGGTGGACTTTGAACTCCAGCCCCTGTTGGCCGCGCTCACTCACAAGCAACGTGTTCAGATTGCGTCCTGGACGTTCTGGACCGGCAACATCGGATCGCGCAGTGTAATCGTGGCACGCACCGAGATGGGACCGATGAATGCCTCCGCCGCCACCGCCCTCGGTATCACCCGCTTCCATCCGCGCGCCGTGATTAATCAGGGAACCGCTGGCGCGCATGTTGCCGGATTAAACGTGTTTGACATCGTAATCGGTAAAGAGACCATCGATTATGGCGCGGTGCGCTCCAACCATGGCGATGCAGGTGCGGGAATTCAGGTCGATCACTGGATTCCTATGGCGACGGAACTGCGTCTTGATGGCGAACACATCACCCGGTATGAGCGGTTTACCGGCGACCCGGGTCTGTCCGCGCTGGCGGCGAGAACGGCTTACTCTCATGGTCATCTGGTTGACGGCGTAATCGGTTCGGCGTACCAGTTTAACCGCGAGCTGGACTATATCAAGTGGGTGCATGGCGCGTTCCATACCTCGTCGGAAGATATGGAAAGTGCCTTCGCGGCGGGCGTTGCGCAAGGTTTGGGGGTGCCGTTCCTGGCCGTCCGCATTATCTCCGACTCCGAGTTTAACCACCCGCGGCTCGAGAAGATGGCCGGACAGTACTGTGCCGAGTTTGTTGTTGACATGATCCGGGGGATGCATTGATCGAACACGAGGCTGAGCTGGTTCGCTATATCAATCTTAAGCTGGCGGCGCTGGGAAAGCCGACGAGCAGAAGTACGGCCGACCCTTATTTCCTGGAGATCGCGGGGCCGCTCCTGCGGAACTATCACCAAAAGGACCAGATGCTCGGCGCGCGGTTGTGTCCTGCCGACGCGCGCATCCAGGCGTTTCTCGATGGCTATCTCAGCGATGTAATGCCGGGCGGGGCGGCGCGTTTGCCGGCTAATAGCTTCGTGCTGGACCGGCCGGGGTTGGCGCGCGTGATGTCACTCGCGCCGGATCAGGATCACTTGTCGTCGCCTTACCTGCAGTCGTACCGGCTGCCGCAGGGGATTCTGCATAACCCCAGGAGCGATCGGCGCACGACCAGGGGCATCTTTCATATTGTGGAAGGCGGGTATCCCGTCCCGGCGGATAAGACCGCTGTACCGAAGCGCGCCTTCGCGCTGCTGCTGGCGGCGGCGCTGCGACCTCCGGAGGACGTGCAGGCGCTTCCCTTTACCGCCAATCAGGACGAGCAGGTGCGGATGTTTGCGAGTCTGCTGCTGCGGCCGCTGGTGTGCCCGGCGACCGGCACGGCGCCCGCCAAGACCATGGAGATCCGCTTCTTCGCACCGGCGAGCCTGGTCAGTAATCTCGATTTCGTGGAGGGGATCTTCGGCAACGGCGGCGACCCTTACCTGCCGGAAAACGATGCGGCTCTCGACGTCATGCACTGGACCGGACACACGGGCTGCGTGATTCTGGCGCCGCACCTGGCCGGCATGAAGAAGAAAGATCTGGGGCTGCCGCACTATGACCTTGCGACGGAGCGCCAGCGGCGCGACGGCATGTGCTGGAAGCAGGATGATGAGGCGTACAACGAGGGCGGCGCCTTCAAGGTCGCCTGCCGCGACCGTAACGGCCTCATGGTCACCATCATCGCGGACAATTATTACGGGTACTGCAAGAAAGAAGTCAAGACGCAGATCAGCTTCGCGGCCAATCTGTACGGGATGTGCGAAGAGGAGCATGCGGGCGGCGCAATTGCCTTTCCGGCTTATGTTCTGGGCCAGCAGTTTTACGCGGGGCGCACCGTACTGACAAAGAAGGTTACCTTTGACCAGGCGATGGTCTGGTTGGGCTGCCGGGTCGACATACAGCCGGAAGGCTATGCGAAAGACCGCACGTATCGAAGACATTTTCTATGTCCCGGAGAATGCGGAGTTCGAAGTACGGGAAGGAGTGGTCCGGTGGCAGCGCGGGAGTGGCGTTGAGCATCGGCTGACCCTGCGGGCCGGTGACGCCTATGTACTGCCCTGGGGCACCAAGATTCGGCTGGAGAAGCAGACCGGGGGAAAGGCCTGGAGGCTGGTCGCTTCGCGAGCCGACGGAATCCTCTGTCACAAGCCCTGTACAGTTTCGGGCGGGGGCAAGTCCGAGATCTCGAAATCGATCGGCAGCATTGTCCTGAAGGGTCCGGTGTTCGTCACTGATTTCCATAACGACATGGACCAGGTTGCCGAGATTCTGCAGAAGGACTTCTCCGACGTCTACCGGCGGCCGGTATCGAGCAGCCGGGCGAAGCGGCCGGTTCTGAGTCTGGAACGATCTCTGGGGTCCGTGATCAAGTTAGTCACTCCGTCGCCTGACTATACGGATGCCCATAACGCGTGGATTGAGAGTATCCCACCAACAGTACGTCAGCTTCTGATTACGGTAAAGCGATACTATCGCCTGGACTGGGGCGAAGACTGGCGCTCACGCTTCAGTGTCGACCGCATCAACGGATATCTGGGTAATGAGCTTAAGTTCGACAGCCAGAAGTTGCTCGGCAATTACTTGCGCATGGGTTATGACCCTAATGGCGCCTGGCGAATTTATAAGTTGCGACCCGACTTTAACCCCGCCGATAAGGTTCAGGTGGAGGATGACATTACAGCCTCGGTGGTCCTTCCCAAGACCAGCCTGAGCAACCTGGATCCGGAGTACTCGAACGCCAGCGTAAAGCTGGTCGAGAACTGCGAGAGCTTACTCTTTCAAAGGCCGGACGACGCGATCATCCGCGGCTTCGATAAAGACGCCGAAGCGGACATTGCATCGCCGGGTACTTTCCTTTCCAACTTTGAGCCGTTGACGGTGGTGCAAGCGCGGGAGCTGGCCAGTCATGTCGTCGACTTCGATCAGTATACGGAACCGATGAAGCGGCTGTTGCGGGATTTCGCGGCGCATCCGAAGACGGCGTTCGTGGTGTCGTCGGCGCATCCACGGATGGTGGACGGCGCGCCCTCCAAGAATCCACGTTATCTGCAGAAGCGGCCGGACCGGGTGCGGCCGAGGGACAAGTATCTGGCCGAGATCGGAACGCGTCTGGCACGCGAGATTCCGGCGGACCGGGCGGTGCATTTCCCGGTGAATGCCGTGCTGGCTGGCCGGCGCAATAACCCCTTCGGATCCGAGGACGGGCGTGCCGCCACTCACGGTATACAACCCGATCCACTATCAGGAGCTGCCGGAACTGTTCATGGATTTCATCTGCAGCCTGACGGGCAAGTCGCCATCGACGACGGGCTTCGGCAGTGAAGGCGCGCTGACGAAGGGGCCGTTCAACGCCATGCTGCCGGTGATCGACGTGAACAACGCTCTGGTGTCGTCGATCCTCACGGGAAATGCGGGGTTTACGACGGCGGCGGGGTATGTAGGTCCGAATTACCGCGTGGATCACGACAACAGCATGCTGGTGCCGGAGCTGTGGTGCCGGATGCGCGTGGGTGAGCGGGAGCCGGCGTTTCTGATTCAGAACGGTTATCTCGAGAAAGTGAACGATCTCGAGGTGCGAAGGACGCAGGGTGCTGGCGAGCCGCCTGGGCTATCCGGATCACGGCGCAGTTCGTCGACCGGTTTCTGGGGCGCATCTTCGAGATGCCGAGCGCCGTCTTCCCCGAGGAACTGCTGCGTCCGGAGAAGCAGGATCCGGATGCCTTCGTCAGAGGGATCGACGCGATTGTCGAGGCGCAGCGAACGGTAGCGTTGCACTACTTCGAAGACGGAAGTGTGGAGGCGGCGTGCCCGCCGATCAAGGCTTTGCTGCACATCATGGCGTACGGCGAGTATGAAGGCCTGCGCGAGACCGACCCGGACTTGCGGGCGATGTTTACGCAAGAGGCTCTCCTCGAAAGCGAATGGTACAAGAGCCGGCTGCGGGCAAAACAGACGAGCGATATTGCCCTGTGGACGCGGCACCGGGAGGCGCTGGAACGTTTCCTGGCAAGTGGGATCGCGACGGACCAGGTGGATCTGCAGGAGCGGCTGGAGTTTGTGCGGGGGGAGCTGGCGCGGGTGCGCGGCGACCATTATCCCGACGAGCTGATAGGAACGCTGGGGCTGGATCCTTCGGTGTGAACGCCGGTGAAGATTCAGCTTGGCAGCAGAGCCCCGCGTTTGGTACAACTAGTCACGCAACAGTAATCAGAGCTTTTTCCGCCTCTGTCGATCGGGAAGCCGACATCTTCTTTTCCGGAAAGGATCATCTATGGGTTCTCATTGGTCGACGTTCGCGCGCGCGGTGTCAGTGGCCGCTGTGCTTACGGTATTTTCAGGGGCGCTCTCGGCGCAGTCGCAAGCAAATACAGGCAATATCGAGGGAGCCGTGCTCGACACGAGCGGCCGCGCGGTTCCACGCGCGGAAGTGTCGCTGGTGAACACGGGAACGAATGCAACGCGCGTGTTGACGACCGATGAAGAGGGCCGGTTTCGCGGGCTATTGCTACCGCTGGGACCATACCGGGTGACGGTAAAGGCGCCCGGGTTCGGGCAGCTGACGCGGGAAGGCCTGGATCTGGAAGTGGGGCAGAGCATTTCTCTCTCGCTCGGACTTTCGGTGGCGGCGGTGCAGGAGACGGTCTCGGTGAACGCGGACGCTCCGGTGATTGAAACCGCGCGCGTCGAGAACTCGACCTATATCGACCAGAAGCTGGTGCACGACCTTCCGAATAACGGCCGCAATTTTCTCAACCTGGTGACGCTGACGCCCGGCGTCTCGATCGTGCAGGGGCCAGACGGCGATGAGATTTCGATCAATGGCAACAAGGGGATCAACAACAACGTTTCGATCGACGGGGCGGACAACAACAATCCGTTTTTCGGCGAGCAGCGCGGCGGGCAGCGCCCGGCATTTACGGTGAGTCTGGACGCGATTAAAGAGCTGCAGGTGGTGGCGGACGGAGCGCCGGCCGAGTTCGGGCGCAGTTCGGGCGGGTTCGTGAACGTGGTAACGAAATCGGGGACCAATAACATTCACGGCACGCTGCACGAGTACCAGAAGTGGACAGGGTTGACCTCGCGGCTCTCGGACGGGACGCGCCTGAGCGCCTTCTCGCAGGAGCAATTCGGCGGGACGCTGGGCGGAGCGTTCATCAAGAACAAGCTGTTCTACTTCATTGGTTCCGATCAGCAGTTCTTCACGCAGACCAAGCAGAACAATCCGAACCGCATCGATCCGGGGCTGGTGAACTTCTTTGCCACGGCGCTGGGGGACCCGAATGAGAACGGGCCGATCACACGGAAGAATGATGCGCAGGCGGAACTGGGGAAGCTCGATTGGGTGGTGAACGATAAGAACCAGTTCACGGCGCGCTACAACTATGCCAATTCGAGCCAGCCGAATGGGACCTTCGATGTGGAGCAATACGGGCGGAGCGCGAATGCGCTGGAGCTGGATCACTCGCACTCGATCAGCGGCCAACTCAACACGATTATCACGCCGACGGTTTTGAACGAGCTGCGATCCCAGTTCGCGCGGGAAGACCGGCCGCGTTCGTATTCGGGCCCCAACCTGCCGGGGCAGAGCCGGCCGTTTCCGGACACGGGGGTCGATTTCGCGGGGCAATACCGGTTTGGCGAACCTTTCTTTATTCCGGTTGCCGATCACGACGTTCGTTTCCAGTTGAACGACAATCTTTCGGTGATCCGGGGCGCGCACAACTTCAAATTCGGCGCGGAGGTGAACCGGACGGCGACGACGCAGACGTTCGTGGGTTTTGCAAACGGGCGCTTCATTTTCGACAGCGTGCAAGGCTTCGAGAACTACGTCACGGTCGGGCCGCAGTTCGTGGAGTGTTCGGACGGCAGCACCAACAATTTCGGCACGTGCCCGGCAAACACGTCGATCACGGGACCGCTGCTGCTGTTTCTGCAATTCGCGGGCGTGAACGGGTTGTCGACGAACGCGGCGGGAACGCAGACCATCACGCAATGGGAGCCGGCTCTGTTTGCACAGGATAAGTGGCAGGTGCGGCCGAACCTTACGCTGAGCTACGGGCTGCGTTGGGATGCGCAGATCGAGCCCGATCCGATCACGCCGGCGAGCAAAGTATTCTTTGCGCCATTTATCGGCAAGCCGGGTTTTCCATCGAACGGAAACATTCCGTCCTCGTGGAAGCAGTTCCAGCCGCGGCTGGGGTTGACGTGGGATCCGACGAACAAGGGGCGCACGGTGATCCGGCTGAGCGGCGGAATTTTCTATGCGCGAACGCCGGGTCTCGATTTCGCGAGCACGCGGTCGACGAACGGTTCGGTAGGCCAATCGATTTTCCGGGCCTCCTTCTTCAACGGATTCGGCGTAACTCCGCCGGCTTACACGCAATTAATTCCGAACGCAAGCTCGCTTGCGCCGGTAGATCCTCAGATTTATGTGACGGATAAGAATTTCACCAATCCGCGCAATTACTCCTGGTCGTTGCAGGTGGAGCAGGCGGTCACCTCCGATCTGAAGGTGACGGCGGCGTTCAATTATTCCAAGGGCGTACACGGCAGCCGTTTCGTAAACCGCAATGATCCGGCGTTCGGGTCGCCGTGGGCGACGGGGCTGGGCGCGGACGGGACCAACGGCATCGATGCGACGTCCGGGAGCGGTTTAACGACGCTCGAGAGCTCGGCTAAATCGTTGTACCGCGGATTGACCCTGGGAATCGTGAAGCGATTCTCCAGTCGCTTCGAGTTCGAGGTGAACTATCAGCTTTCCGAAGCGCTGGCGGATGACGACGATGAGCGCGACCCGTTCACGTACCGGTACGCGGTGGTGAACAACTTCCAGCCGGATTATGGTTTCTCCGACCTGAACGAGCGGCATCGAGTGAACGCGTTCGGACTGTATCAGGGCCCTTGGGGGATTGAGTTCTCGCCACGCTACAGCTTCCACACGCCGCAGCCGACATCGGTGGGAGTGACACCGCAGGACCGCATTCTGGCGAACGGGTATATCATTCGGCGGAACACGTTGTGGAAAGACAACACGTTCAGCTCTCTCGATTTCCGCGTGGACAAAAATTTCCGGCTCTCGGAGCGGTTCGTGCTGCAGGGGATCATCGACGTTTTCAATCTGCAGAACCGGGCGAACCCGAAGCATCCCGAGACGACCGGGCTGCTGTTCAATTTCGACGGCACGGTCCAGAGCGGGTTGGGGGATCCGAGGCAGGCTCAGCTCGGCTTGCGGCTGGTGTTTTGATCGTTAAGAAAGCCTTTTTTGCAAAGCAATCTCCGCTCGTGTTGGGCGGACCGAGCTGGACGGCGCCCTCCCGCTTCCAGAGTTAGCACTCCGGGCGCGGGCGCGGCGGGCGAAGAGGGCTAAGTAGCGGAAGGGGAACGCTAAAGATTTTCCGGCAGTGAGGGAATGGTGCTAGCGGGACGCGGCTGCTGCGGTACGGATTGCGCGGCGTTCAGGGTTCGTAGCTCAGCCAGCGTGAGGCGGCCGGTGTAGATGGCCATGCCCACGGCGGAATGGATTCCCATGGCGTCGAGCGCGCGAATGTCGTCGAGGGTCGTTACTCCGCCCGCGGCCGTGATTTCGTGGCGGGTCAGATCGCGCAGGCTTCGAAACCAATCCAGATTGGTGCCCTGCATCATGCCCTCTTTATCGACATAGGTGCAGAGGAAACCTGAGCAGTAGGCTTCCAGGGACCGAATGACGACGGCGGCCGTGAGATTGGTGGTTTGCTCCCAGCCGGCGGTGACGATCCGTCCGTTGCGGGAATCGAGCGCGATCACGATGCGTTCCGGGCCGACGGCATCGGCCAGCCCCTGTAGAAAACCGGAGCGGATGCCATCGCGGTCAAAAGCGGCGGTGCCGACGATAACGCGGTGGGCGTTTTGGGCAACGAGGGAACGGGCGCGCGCCACGGAACGCACGCCGCCGCCGACCCGGGTGGTGGCGCGGGAGGCGAGAAGCTCGATCATTGCGTCATTGGAGCCGGAACCACGCGCGGCGTCGAGATCGATCACTTGAATTTCGGGGAAACCCACGAACTGATCGAGGACCGCCAGAGGAGATTCGACTTCGAGAGCTTTGTCGCGGCCCTGGACCAATTGCACGGCTTTGCCGTTCATGAGGTCGATGCAGGGAATGATCAAGGGTTTAGCCTAGCAGGACGCGGGATGCGGAATTGCGACCGGGGTGGACGAACGGGGGTGGGAAGCGCCATCAAGATATGATTAGTTGGACGGCTCGGGTAGTTCCGCACGCCTGGACGGTATTTCGCAGTAGCTGCCCGGTAGTGCTTTGTCGATCGTATCTACGACTTCCTGCAGCTGATCCGGTACGGCCGCCCAGCGACCGGATGGAATAACGACATCGCGAGTTTTCGACCTTTGAGATTCTGCTGATAGCGCAGGTTTGTAACAGGCGTCACCAGCGCCTCGAACCCGCGATCCTCGGCTGCCTTGATCAACTCGCCATTGTTGGCGCGATCAAGACCTGCATGGAGCGCCAGCGTGACCAAGTGGTTCGTCAGATAGCGAGTCAACGGCCGAGGACACGATTGATCGAAGAGGATTTTCAGGGCTTCAGCGCCGGAGCGTGGGCATCCCTGTAAGTCCTAAAGTCCAGAACGTCCTCAAGCTGAACTGTATAGTTGAATGCAATCTCTTCGGGCGACTCACCTTCGTCCAGACACTCCGCAATCAGCTCAACGGGAACGCGCGAGTTGCCTAGAGTCGACCTGCCACCAACCCGACCAGACATTGCAACGACGCCGGGGTAATCCGCGTACGTGTTGCTGCTCTCCATGCATCCATTTTGACGAGTTTCAAGGTCCAGGCACGTGGTTCTCTTTGCGCTCGTTCTGTTTGCGGTAGCTCCACAGCCCGCTCCGGAGTGTGTTGCCGGGTTTCGGCACGGACTCTCGCTGATGGGCGACACGCAATCCTCAGCGCCCGCGGGCTTTTCCTTTCACTACGCGGACGTTGTGCAGCGTTAAGTCTCCGATATAAACCGTCGCCATGATCTGGTCGCCGACCTTGATGTCTTTCAGGATGGACTCTTTGTCCACGGGATAGCTCATGGTCATCGCCTCCATCCAACCGGGGACGGCGTCATGCTCGACGGTGAGGCTTTTGGTGGAGACATTCACTTCGGTGACCTTGCCGTGTAGCTCGCGCGGCTTCTTGTCTTTAGCCTGCGAGAATCCGGCAATGGCGACCAGGCAGAGCAGAACAGCCGTGTAGAGCGCGCGCATGGCCCACCTATTGTAAGCCCAGCATCATTGGTAACCCCATCAGGAGAAGACCAGAGGGAGCGGCTTACCGGATTCGAGTTGCACGCGGGCGACTTCCTGGCCGAACACTTTTTGCGGGCGCGGCGCGCGAATGAGCAGGGGCGCAGACACGGCGGAACGGATGACGCCGGCGGTGGCGCGGCCGTTCCGCCATTCGAGATCGAGCTCGGCTCGGCCTCGGAGGCGCAAGCCACGGAAGGAGCCATCGGGCCAGTTCGCGGGCAGCGCGGGAAGTAGCGCAACCTCGCCGTCGTGGCTCTGGACCAGCATTTCGGCGATTGCGGCGGTGGCGCCGAAGTTCCCGTCGATCTGGAAGATGCTGCCCTTGCCGGCCGGATGGGTGTCGAAGAAGTTGGGGCCGGTGCTGTGCTTCATGAGCATGGTGAGAGACTCTTCGGCCATTTTGCCGTCTCCAAGGCGCGCCCAGAAGGCGATGGCCCAGGCGCGGCTCCAACCGGTGTATGCGCCGCCCGCGGCAAGCCTCCGTTCGAGAGAGACACGCGCGGCCTGAGCGAGTTCCGGCGTGCGGCGCGGAGTAATCTGATCCCCCGGATAGAGCCCGTAAAGGTGCGACATGTGGCGCTGACCGGGGGTGGATTCGGCGAAGTCTTCGGACCACTCCTGCAGCTGCCCGAACTTACCGATCCGGTAAGGGATCAGGCGCGCGCGCGCGGCATCGAGCTGCCCCGCGAACGCGACGTCACCGAACTGGCGGGCGGCATCGGCGCAGTTGGTGAACAGTTCGCGGATCAAGGCCATGTCCATGGTGCAGCCGGCGCTGACTTCGGCTTTTTTGCCATCAGGCGTGAGGAAGTCGTTCTCGGTAGAGACAGAGGGGCATGTGGTCGGGCGCCCGTGGCCGTCGTCAATGAGCCAGGCGAGGCAGAACTGCGCCGAGCCTTTCAGGACGCGGTAGATATCGCGAAGAAACGCCGTGTCGCCGGTAAAGCGGAAGTGCTCATAGAGATGTGCGCAGAGCCAGGGCCCGCTCATCGGCCAGTTGGCCCAGGTTGGGGAACCGGCACCCGTGCCCACGGGCGCGGACTGCCGCCATACATCGATGTTGTGGTGCGAGACCCAGCCCTCGAGGCCGTAGTTGACGCGGGCGGTTTGAGTGCCGGTCTGGCTCACGCCGCGGACCAGGTCGAAAAGAGGCTCATGGCACTCCGGGAGATTGCAGGTTTCGGCGGGCCAGTAATTCATCTGGACGTTGATGTTGGCGGTCCAATTACAGCTCCAGGGCGGGCGGACCTCATGGTTCCAGAGACCCTGCAAATTGGCTGGTTGCCCGCCGGGGCGCGAACTGGCGATAAGGAGGTAACGGCCGAACTGGAAGTAGAGGGCGAGCAGAGCGGGGTCGGCATGGTCGCCGGTGGCGGCGAGGCGCTCCGGAGTGGAGCGGCGATCGGGTGCGGACGAGCCTAATTGCAGCGAGACGCGGCGGAAGAGATTACGGTGATCCGCCACGTGGGCCTGGCGGAGCTGCGGCCACGATTTATGGGCGGCGGCATCCACATGAGAGCGGGCGCGGTCGAGGATGGCCGCGGCCGGGAGATCGGGCGGGAGCGCAAAGCCGCGATAGCCGGTGGCGGCACCGATCAGGATCAGGCAGGAATCGGCGCCTTCGATGGAGAGGCGGGTCTGATCAAGCTTGAGAGTGCCTCCGATGGGGAGTACGCGCAGAACGGCGCCGAAGCGCATGCCCCGCCCTTCCGCGTCGTCGTAGGTGATCGGCGTTGGGGATTGCCAATAGTTCGGGACCACGTTCGCAGGGGCTTTGCCGGTCAGGACGATCGTGGGTGGATTCGCGCTGGCTTGCGCCGTCGAATGCAACGAGCTGTCGAGTGATATCGCGAAGTGGAGCTGGCCGGGCTGGTCGGCGGTGAGGTTGACGGCGATGACCTGATCGACGGCGGACACGAGCGTTTCGCGGGTGAAGGTGGCGGCGCCGGAGCGGTAGCGCACGCTGGCGATGGCGCTATCGAGATCGAGCGAGCGCGCGTAATCGGAGACGGACTCGAGGGCTGGGAAGTCCAGATGCAAATCCGCGAGCGGCAGGTAGGACTGGTTAAATGGTCCCTGCATTTGCTGGCACAATTTCCCGGCTTTCACATAATCGTGGTCTTCGAGGACGAGGTGGCGGATTTCGGGAAGGTGGCGGGCGGCGTCGGGGTTGGTACAGTCGCGCGGATAGCCGGACCAGAGGGTGTCTTCATTGAGCTGGATGAGTTCGCTCGCGACGCGGCCATGCACCATGGCGCCCAGGCGGCCATTGCCGACGGGCAGCGCTTCCGACCATTCCTGGGCGGGCTCGATGGAAGGTGAGCGCAAGGTCGGGATTCGCGGGCACGGACTGGGCTTCGAGCGAAGCGGCGCCCAGGGCGAGCGGGACCGCGGCGAGGAATTCCCGGCGTGTTCGATTCGACATGACATTCTTTTATACACCGCATTACCGTGGGGCACTGAGTGGGGGAAGCGATTGCTACAATCGCTGGCAATGCTCCGAAGAGAGTTCCTCGCGGTGGCGGCGAGCGCGCCCCTGATGACTGGGCCGCTGTCCGGTCAGGCTGCGCCGGGCGGGATCAGCGCGCCGGTGAAATTAGGGATCGACCTGTTCAGTTTGCGTTCGCAGCAATGGACACCTTTCGAAGCTCTGGACTACTGCGCGCGGCAAGGCGCGAAGGTGGTGCATTTTTCGGAAGTGCGGTTCATCGGGAGTCTGGAAACGGAGAATCTGCGCCGGGTACGCGCGCATGCCGAACAGCTGGGGATCGAAATCGAAATCGGGATGAAATCGATCTGCCCGACTTCCACTATGTTCGACGCGAAAGCCGGGACGGCGCAGGAGCAACTGGGGCGGATGATCGACGCGGCGCGCGTGGCGGGCTCGAAGATAGTGCGCGCCGTGTTGGGTGGTATGGACGACCGGAAGACGGCTCCGATCGAAAAGCATATCGCCAACACGGTGGTGGTGCTGCGGAGTATGAAGGGGAAGGCGGTCGACAGCGGCATCAAGATCGCGATCGAGAACCACGCGGGGGATATGCAGGGGCATGAACTGCGGGGTCTGATCGAGGCGGCGGGGAGCGATTTCGTGGGTGCGTGCCTGGATTCGGGAAACCCGTTATGGACACTGGAGGATCCTCATGTAACGCTTGAGGCTCTGGCCCCTTACGTGTTGACTAGTCACGTCCGGGATAGCGCGGTGTGGACCACGCCCAAGGGTGCGGCGGTGACCTGGGTGCGGATGGGCGAAGGGAATGTGGGAATCGAAAGCTACGTCCGGAAGTATGCCGCGCAGTGCCCCGGGCGTGCCTTGTCGCTCGAATCGATCGTGTTCGGACCGAAGATGTTCGATTACCGCGAGCCGTCGTTTTGGGATGCGTACCGGGACGTGCCGGCCTGGGACTTCGAGCAGTTTGTCGCGCTTGCGGAACGCGGGAAGCCGCAGCCGGATAAGCCCTGGGATCGGCCTAACGCGGCGACCCGGGAGCGCGAGGATCTGGAGGCGAGCCTGCGGTTCACCAAAGAGCTACTGAAGGCGGCGCCGGTAGCCGAGCACACGAAACGGCAGAGTTAAGAGCGCGCCCAGAAGCTCGAAGACGCCAACGACGGCGATGCCGGCGAAGCGGAACGGGAGCGCAATCAACCAAGCCAGCGGGTAGAGCAGCAGGGCGAGCAGAGCCAGCGGCCAACAGACGAAGAACAGCAGCAGCCAGAGCACAAAGACAAGCATGTCTATTGCTGATACGCACGGCTGCGGGAAATGTTCCGGGGCTTGCGCGCCAGGGAAGCTGAGAGAATGACCGGCAGCGATGCTCAAGATCCATCTCGGCGCGTTCGATCAGATTCTGCCTGGCTGGCTGAACACGGATATCACGCCGCATCTGACGATCGCGCGGGTGCCCGGGCTGGCTCGGCTGCTCTATGCGGCTGGGCGAATGCCAATGCCGCGATGGGAGCAGCACCGGGCGGGTGTTTTTCGGCAGCTGCGCCGGCTGGACGCGACGAGGCGGTTTCCTTTCCCTGACGACGCCGCTGACGCGATCTACATTTCTCACATGGTCAGTAACCTGTCGCGCGCGGGGGCGCGGGCGTGCGTGAGCGAGTGCCATCGGGTGCTGAGAGCGGGGGGCGTTCTGCGGATCGCAACGCTCGATCTGGATGCGACGGTGCGGGACTACGATCCGGCGCGGCCGGACGTGTTTATGGATCTGATTTTCGACCTCGATACGTCGACGCGCGCGAAGAATCGGCACTGGTGGCATTACAGCGAAACGTCGCTGGCGGCGCTGTTCGCAGCCGGTGGTTTTGGGGATATCGCGAGGCGTGGGTATCGCGAGGGGCGCTGTCCGGACGTGGAGCGGGTGGATAGCCGGCCGGGGTCGCTCTTCATGGAAGGCGTGAAACGTGCAGGCTAAGCGGATATGCCCAAACGTTCGAACGAAAAGAAGCTGATCCTGGTCACTGGCGCCACTGGAACGCAGGGAGGGGCCGTGATCCGGCACCTGCATGCAAAGGGATTTCCGGTGCGGGCGCTGACGCGGGACCCGGACGCCCCCGCCGCGCGCCATTTGAGGAACGATACCGGCGTGGAGGTGGCGCGTGGAGATTTTGACGATAAACAGAGCTTGCTGCGGGCGTTGGAGGATGTCTACGGCGTGTTCTCCGTGCAGACGCCTTTCGGTAGCAGCGTGGAGGCGGAGACGGAGCACGGGATCCGCATGATCGACGCGGCGCACGCTTCGGAAGTGGACCATTTCATCTATAGTTCCGTGGGCAGCGCCGATCAGAGGACGGGCATTCCGCATTTTGACAGCAAGTTCCGCATCGAAGAACACCTGCGCGCAACGGGGATGCATTACACCATCCTGCGGCCGGTCTTTTTCATGGAGAACTGGCTGCGGATGCGGGAGGGGATGGGGGACGGTGTTCTGCGACTACCGCTGAAGAAGGAGACGATTCTGCAGCAGATTGCAGCGGACGATATTGCGGGTTGGGTGGCGCTGGCGCTGGAGCATCCGGGCAAGTGGCAGGGACAGGCCGTGGACATCGCGGGCGATGAGCTGTTTATCGATCAGACGGCGCAGACGCTGGGAGCGAGCTACGCGCAGATCCCGTTCGAAGATTTCGAGAAGCAGGCTGGGGCGGAGACGGCGCAGATGTTCCGCTGGTTTGAGGAGACCGGCTATCACGCCGACATCGCGGCGCTGCGTGCGGACTATCCCAACCTGATGAGCCTGGAACGTTGGCGGAATACCTACTGGACAAAGGGGGCGGGAGCTTAGAGCGCTTCGCCGCCCGAGACTTCGATGCGCTGCGCGTTGATCCAGCGGTTCTCATCTGCGAGCAGCGCGGCGATCATAGGACCGATGTCGTCGGCAACGCCCACGCGGCCGAGCGCGGTCATATTGGCGATGAGCTTGTTGAGTGCGGGATTATCGCATACCATACCGCCGCTGAAATCGGTCGCGATGGCTCCGGGAGCTACGGTGTTGACGGCAATCCCGCGAGGCCCCAGTTCTTTGGCGAGATAGCGCGTCAGCACCTCGACGGCGCCCTTCATGGAGGCGTAGGCGGAGCTTCCGGCGAAGGTCGTGCAGGTGAGCCCGGAAGAGATATTGACGATGCGGCCGCGTCGTTGATGAGCGGCAGTAGCTTCTGCGTCAACAGGAAAACGCCTTTGAAATGGACTTTATAGATGGCGTCCAATCCCTCTTCGGTGGTCTGATCGATGTTTGTGGAGCGCAGTTCCGGCGTTGTTGACGAGGTAATCGAAACGCGGGGCGCCGAGGCTAGTTAGCGCGGCGAGGAGTTGTTGCGCGAACGGATCGAAGGAGGCAATGGAGCCGATGTCAAGCTGGAGCGCGATGGCCTGGGCGCCGGCTTCACGGACGGCGGCAATGGTGTCATCGGCCTCGGCACGGGTCGAACTGTCATTTCTGGCGCGTCTGAGCACGAATTGGAGTGGTACGTGAAGACGGAGTGAACGCCGCGCCGGGCGAGGCTAAGGACGGTGTTGCGGCCGAGTCCGCGGCTTCCGCCGGTGACGATGGCAATGCGGTTGGTGAGTGAGGGAGTAGGATCGGTGGACATGCGAGATCTCGTCATCTAGAGATTCCCGGCGGGGCAGATGGATGTCAAAAGCAGAGCGGGTTCCGACTGGAAATTGCGAGGCGAACTTAACACGCGGCAGGCCAAGGATTTTGGGCCAACAATGCTGTGTTGGGTATCTGCGCCGCTTCCGCGATCAGATACCCTCGCGCTCGCGACCGGGATGCCGCCCATCGGGTCTGGAATGGAAGGACAGCAGCCGAAGAGGCAGATGATCGACCACGTTGCTATCGCGATCGTTGAGCTTTCGACCTTGCTGTCCTTCGGAACGGTGGATCGCGGTTTGTGACAAGTTCTAATGATTGTCGGGATGTTCGTGACGCCAGTTCCAATAGTCCTGCTGCTGCCGCCGGCTAACCCTTCCGAACTCTGACTGTCTAACGTGGTGGGCGGGGCGATAAACGTTCCATGCGGCAGACTCGCTCTCGTTCCACTCGTGATTGTCCTTGTGGGCCCTGTCGTAGTATCGCCTGGTGGCTGTGTTCTCGTGCCGGTCATCCTGGCGATCGTGATCCTGGGCGATCACCGGAATCCCGAGGGCACCCAGCATCGTGGCTGTTAGCAAAAGACGTTTCATATTCACGCTCCTGTAAGTAATGAAGCATCTTCCCAGCCATATGAACGAAATTAAACGTCTGAGACGAGCAACGGAGATCCCCTCACTGAGCGTTCTCGCGCCGAAGCTCCGCCGCACGCCGCTGCAGATCCGGCGGGAGAAACTCGAACTGCCAGCTGACCGGGATGGACTCCGGCGGAAAGCATTCGCGATCGTTGCATGCCTGAACTCGCAATTTCGACGCGACCACCACGCGATTACCTGCCGCCAGACAGACGTTCCGAAATTGCTGGTAGAGTAACGGATCCGAGGCAATGCGAGGATCGCCGCGCGAAAGTCTCCCCCCTAAAGAGCTATTGGAGCAAAGGAAGGGGGCGACCGTTACCCAGATTGAAAAATCGCGCGGTGAGCGCGACGATTCCTTCCGCACTCGACTATTTAGCGACGTAGCCGCCGTCGACTAGCAACTCGGCGGCAGTAATGAAACTGGCTTCGCTGGAAGCAAGAAAGAGGATCGCGCTGGCGACCTCGCTCGCTTCGCCGACGCGGTTCAGCATATGGAGCGGAGCCTGCCGGGCAGTCCACTGTTCCTTGGTTTCGCCGAAGCGGATCCACTCGCGCTCGGTGGCTGAGGTGTAGATACAGCCCGGGCAGACGCTGTTGACGCGAATATTGAAAGGCGCCAGATCCATCGCCATGCAGCGGGTCATGGTGAGAATCGCCCCTTTGCTGGAGTTGTAAGTAGCGAAGTTAGGCTGGGCGATGATGCCGCTCATGGAAGCGATATTCACGATTGCCCCGCCCCGCGATTTCATATGGGGTATGGCGAACTTGGACACCATCGCGGTCCCGATGACATTGACGCCGAGCACCCGCTGCCATTCTTCGAGCGAGGCATCTTCCACACCCCGCGTGGTGAAGTCGGCCGCGTTATTGACGACGATATCGATCCCGCCGAATGCGCGCAAAGCGGTCTCGCTGATCGCACGGGCATGATCCTCTTTGGAGATGTCGGCGGTGACCGCGACCGCTTCCCCGCCCTGCGCTCTGATCTTGGCGACAACGGCCGCAGCTCCGGGCTCGTTCAGATCGACGACGACGACGCGAGCGCCTTCGGTGGCGAAACGGATGGCGGTCGCCTCGCCGATTCCGGCGCCCGCCCCGGTAACGATGGCTGTCTGGTTCGAAAGCTTCATGAGCTTTCGATCATATGCGATTTACGCTGGTTTGGAAACCGGCGTAGGGGCCAGCTCGCGGCTGGAGATAACACGGTCGATCATGCCGTACTCCACGCCCTGCTCCGGGCTCATGATGTAGTCGCGGTCGACGTCGCGGGCCACGCGCTCGATGGTCTGGCCGGTGGAATCGGCAAGCATCTTGTTGAGCACCTCACGCATGCGGAGGATCTCTTTGGCGTAGATATCGATATCAGCCGCCTGTCCGGCCAGACCCTGCATGGAAGGCTGGTGGATCATGATTCGCGAGTTGGGAAGGCTGAACCGCTTGCCCTTGGTTCCGGCTGCCAGCAGAACCGCCGCCATGGAGGCCGCCTGCCCGACGCAGATGGTGATGATATCGGGACGCACGAACGACATGGTGTCCAGAATGGCTAAGCCGGCAGTGATGGAGCCGCCGGGAGAGTTCAGGTAGATAGAGATGTCGCGCTCCGGGTCCTCGGCTTCCAGGAACAGCAGTTGGGCGATGATCAGATTGGCAACCTGATCATCAATGGGGGTGCCCAGGAAGATGATGTTCTCTTTCAGAAGGCGAGAATAGATATCGTACGCCCGCTCGCCGCGTGACGTTTGCTCCACAACCATCGGTACTAACACAGACTCACCTGCTCACGTCCTTTCACTCAGTTAGATGCTGTTCCCGCAGATCAGACTCGCACGACCGTTTTTCGCCGTGGGGACGCCTGCCGGGATGGGCGGGCGGGCGACACGGTGCGGGCGATACCACCGATAGAACTACCCTCTAAATAGTCCATGATACGCGACCGCAGACGGCGCCAGTCCTTGTGCATGGCGCAGGGAGCCGAATCAGAGCAGGCCGGAAGTCCTGCAACGCAGCGATCGTACGCGTCCACTCCGTCGACGGCGCGGACGATCTCGTAAAGGTTTAGCTTAGCGGCGGAGATATCGAGGCAGAATCCACCAGACGGCCCTTTGGTGGAGCGCAACAGTCTTTTGCGCGCAAGTGACTGGAGAATCTTAGCGAGGAAGTGGGCTGGAATTTTTTCGTCTTTAGCAATGTCTTTGACCATTGCGCATTTTCCCGGGGGAATGCGAGCAAGGTGCACACAAGCACGGATCGCATATTCGGAAGAGCGTGAATAAATCAAGGCTGAGACTCGTCGGAGGGTGGCACGGTCCTTCATTTTATGGCGCGGGGCGCCAGACCGCAATACCTCCAGGCTTATTGGACGGGGGCGAGTGGAATTTCGAAATAGAAGAGCTCGCGGCCGGTGCCCGCCTCGTCAATGCCCTGAAGGATCAGACTGGCATTGGAGCGGTGACCGGTCTGGAAGTAGAAAAAGCCGCTGACCGTCTC
The DNA here is from genome assembly GCA_963814235.1 of Bryobacterales bacterium. Classification (GTDB taxonomy): domain Bacteria; phylum Acidobacteriota; class Terriglobia; order Bryobacterales; family Bryobacteraceae; genus Bog-113. The sequence continues at coordinate 252,522 of CAWFCA010000009.1, forward strand.
GCCGGGCGGACAGATTTTGGCGGCGAAAGCGCGGCCTTCGATTTCCCAATCGCTCAGCGGGTTCTTATTGGAACGGCCGATGCCGCCCAGCCCGGGGATGGGAAGCGGCGCGGGATTCGCGCGCGGCTGTTTGGCGCCACGCAGGTACTGCAGCTCGCGCGGCGGAGTGGCTTCAACGCGTCCGTTGACATGCGTGTCGTAGGCGGCTTGCAGACGGTCCAGGCGAACTGCCTTGGGACTGTGGTTCTCGATAATGACGAGGATGGGCAGCACGCCGTAGTCATAGGGGTTGTGCTTGCCAAAGGCGGCTTTGACTTTATCGCCGGTTTCGTAGACGTCGGCGGCAATGGTGAGGCCTTCCGCAGTCTGCTTATAGGGATAAGTGGCGGCCGGGCGTACCTCGAGGTGTTCGTGACCGCTATCGGCAGTGGCGGCTATACTCACGAAGGAAGTCAGCACGGCGATCCAGACCCGCTTGTCGCGAAAAGGCATCTATTTTCTCTACCGCTCCCTTCTAGCGCTGTTCGCGCCGGTGTTCCTAGTGTATGGGTTATACCGCGTTTTGCGGAATGGCGCTTATGCGGGGACGTTGCGCGAGCGCTTGGGGTTCCTCCCGGAACGGTTGTGCAAGGAGCGCGGTGGGGCCGTCTGGATCCACGCGGTTTCGGTGGGCGAAGTCATCGCGGCCGGAACGTTGGTGCGCGAGATGCGGAAAGACTGGGCGGGGCTTGGAAACACACCGGTCTTCGTCTCCGCGACGACGCTCGGCGGCTATGCAACGGCGCGCGACAGCCTGGGCGCGGGGATCGCGGGCGTGTTCTATGCGCCGCTCGACTGGGCTTGGGTTATCCGGCGCGTGCTCCGCCGCCTGCAACCGTCCATGGTGGTGGTCCTTGAAACGGAGATCTGGCCAAACCTGTTTCGCGAAGCCAAGCGCGCAGGGTGCGGGCTGATCATTGCGAACGGCCGTATTTCGGATCAGGCCGCGGGAAAGTATGAGCGCTTCCGCTGGTTCTTCCGGCATGTGCTTTGCTGGCCGGACCGGATTCTGGTGCAGAGCGAGCCGATGCGCGCACGGTATATCGGCGCCGGAGCGCCGGAGAATCGCGTGGAAGTCGCGGGTAATTTGAAGTACGACTTCGAAGCGCGCGAGGCGGATCCGGATTCGCCGGTTGCCGTTTGGCTGGCGGCGGGAGAAGGTCCGGTGCTGATCGCGGCGAGCACGACAGCGGACGGTGAGACCGATGAAGACCGAGTGGCGCTGGTGGCCTGGGAGCAATCGGAGGGCTGGCGGCTAATTCTGGCACCGCGGCGTCCGGAGCGTTTTCCGATCGTCGCGGAGCTGTTGAAAGGCACGCGTTTCTGGCGGCGCAGCGCGGGACGGGCGCAGGGGGACGAGCGCATCCTCTTGCTCGACACCATGGGTGAGCTCGCATCGCTCTTCCCATTCGCGGACGTGGTTTTCCAGGGCGGGACCTTGACCGAGACGGGCGGCCATAACTTCCTGGAACCGGCACTCGCGGGAAAGCCGGTGATCGTGGGGCCACGTCTGGAAAACTTCCGCGAGATCGCGGAGGATTTTCGCGCGCACGAGGCTTTTCTGGAGATCGCGAACGGCGGTGAACTGCCTGCGGCGGTGCGCAAGGCTTTCGAGGACCTCGATTTGGGTGAGCGCGGGAGAGCACGAGCCGAAGCGCATCGAGGGGCGGCGCGCGCGACTGTCGCTTGCATCCGGCAGATCTATGGCGAATCTTTGTTCCACCGCTTGCCGATTCTGCCCGCGCGCCTGCTCCTGACGCCGCTGGCGCGGATCTGGAAGGCGGGGAGCGCGCGGCGGCAAGCACGCGAATTCCGCAACCGGCGGGCGCTGAATACTCCCGTGATCAGCATCGGCAACATCACGGCGGGGGGCACGGGAAAGACGCCATTCGTGCTGCATCTGGCCAAACGGTTCCGGGAGCGGGGCTTTGAGCCGGTGGTGTTGACGCGCGGTTACGGTCGGATCTCGCATCGGGAGCGGCTGCTGCTTCCGCGCGGCACCAAGGCAGCGGTGCGGCACACGGGCGATGAGCCGCAGATCCTGCTGCGTTCGGGATGGACGGGGCTGGCGGTGGCCGGGGACCGCTACCTGGCCGGGTGGGACGCCGAAGCGGTGCTGCATCCCGACGTATTTCTGGTGGACGACGGCTTCTCGCACCAGCGGTTGGCCCGCGATGTGGACGTGGTTCTGGTGGATTCGCTGGACCCGTTCGGGGGATCGGAACTTCTGCCCTTGGGCCGGTTGCGGGAGCCTCTGGAGGCCATGCGGCGCGCCGACATTTTCGTGATCACGCGGTGTAGCGGAGCGGGCCCCCTACAGGCGATCGAGCATCGGCTGCGGGAGTTCAACGAACGCGCGCCCATTTTCCGGTCCCGCCTGGTCACGCGCGAGTGGATCGCGGTGGATACGGAACAGCCGGGCACGCCGCCAGCGAGGCCGATCGCGTTTTGCGGACTGGGTAATCCGGGGTCTTTCTGGAACAGCATCGACGAGTTGGGGATCGAGCCGCTCGACCGTTTTTCTTACGGGGATCATCACCAGTACGCGCCGCGGGAGTTGCACCGGCTGGCTCGTTATGCGCGGGCTTCGCGCGCGGGCGCGCTGTTAACGACGGAGAAGGATGTGGTGAATTTTCCGGAGGACGCGGGGGCTCTTTTCGAGGGCCTGCCGGTGTTTTTTCTGCGCGTGGATGTGGAGGTCGAAGACGAACCGGCTTTACTGAGGCTGCTCGACCCCGCGCAGTTGCGGGCGCGGCAAGCATCGAACCGCCGGCCGCTTGCAAGCCGGTAGAGGTTACTAGCGCTGAGAATCGGCGATGGCCGCCTGCACTTTACGGTTTGGGAAAAACTCTGAAGGGGTTTGCGCCGTGGCTTGCGCTGCTGGCTTGCGCCACTTTGTTTGCGGGTACGCCCGCATACACCATTCATACGTTCGCGGGCAGCGATCTGGTGGGCGATAACGGTCCCGCCAGCGGTGCTTTCGTCAGCATCCTGGAAGGTGTGTGCGCGGACGCGGCGGGCAACATCTACGTTGCCGACGCCGACGATAACCGGGTTCGCAAGATTAACGCATCGGGAATCGTGACGACTTATGCCGGGACCGGTTTTGCTGGGTTCGGGGGCGATGGCGGCCCCGCGGCGCAGGCCGCTTTGCGGTCGCCCTTCGGGATTCGGATAGACGCCAGGGGAAACCTGTTCATTGCGGATCTGGGAAATGGGCGCATTCGCAGGGTGGGGAGCGATGGCAAGATTTCCACGGTGGCGAGCGGGCTGAATCAGCCGCGCAATGTGGCGTTCGACTCGAGCGGTGCGCTCTATGTTGCGGAGTTCGGAGCTAACCGGGTCAGCCGGATCAACCCGGACGGCACGGCAACTCCGTTTGCGGGAAACGGGAGCGCGGGATTCGCGGGCGATGGCGGGCCGGCAGCGGACGCGCAGTTGAACGCACCGGCCGGGCTGGTGTTCGACTCCGCGGGAGCGCTCTACATCGCCGATAGCGCGAACGAGCGAATCCGGAAGGTGACCGCGGACGGAACGATTTCCACCTTCCTCGGGGGCGTAAGCACCGCTTCGGGAGACAACTTCCCTCTGATCGCGCCGACGGGCCTGGCGGCGGACGCGGCGGGGAACCTCTATGTGGCGAGCTCGGGATATCCGGCGACGTTTCGGATCGATCCGGCGGGAAACCGCTATACACTGCCCGGCGTGGGGCGCGACATCTTTCCGGCCGCGAACGGGGACGTGCTGCTGGCCGGACAACAGCACCTGGAAGAGCTGCATGCGAACGGCTCGGTTACGACCCTGTTTTCGAGCTCCGCATACTCCTACGGCGACGGCGGCCCGGCGGTAAACGCGCGGTTTGAATCCATTGCGGGGCTAGCGGTGGATGTGCTGGGCAACGTGGTGATCTCCGATTCCGCTTTCCGGCGGCTGCGGCAGGTGGCGCCGGACGGCACGATCGAGAGTCTGCAGGCGAGCGATTACCTGACCGGGCCGCGAAGCCTGGCTTTCGATCCATCGGGCCGCCTTTTCGTGGCGGATGGCGGGTCGATCAAAATTGCCGCGGCGACCGGGCCGGCAGCGGTCTTCTCAGCAGGGCTGACGGCTCCTGCGGGGCTGGCATTCACGGCGACCGGAACGTTGTACTTCACGGACGGAGGCGGCGTTTTTGCTACCGATTCGAATGGCATCCCGACCGTTTTTTCGGCGGTGCCGGCATTGCACGCGCCCAGCGGGGTAGCGGTTGACGCGGGCGGCTTCCTTTACGTCGCGGATAGCGCGGATCATGTCGTCCGAAAATTCGGGGCGGACGGCTCGAGCGTAAACATCGCGGGAACGGGCGTCGCCGGATTCGGTGGCGATGACGGTCCAGCAAAACAAGCGTCGCTGAACGCTCCGTCGGGAATCGCGTTCGACGGCAGCGGGAATTTGTGGATCGCGGATACGGGCAATAATCGCATTCGTTTTGTGGACACTGCAGGCGCCATCCACACGGCGGCGGGAACGGGCATATCCGGGTTTTCGGGTGACGGCGGCGGCGGGCGGGACGCGCAGATCGGCAGCCCCACGGCGATCGCGTGCGACGCGAAGGGCGACATCTATTTTGTCGACAGCGGGAACCGGCGCGTGCGCGAGCTCACTTTGGGAGTCAGCACTCCGAAGCCCCCGCCGGTGCCGCTCACCATTACGCATGCCGCAACCTTCGCGGCTGGTCCCGTCGCAGGCGGGGAGATTGTTTCCCTGTTCGGACAGAACCTGGGGCCGGCGACCGGGCTATCGGCCACGTTGGATGCAGACGGCAAAGTGTCGACGACGCTCGGCGATACGCAAGTGCTCGTGAACGGCGTAGCGGCGCCGCTTTATTATGTTCAGGATCTGCAGATCAACGCGCAGCTTCCGGTGGAATCGGCGGGCCACCTTTCGGTGCTGGTGGAAGTGCGGCGGTCAGGGGTGACGCAGGCGAGCGTGGTTGCGGATGTTGCGCCGTATAGCCCGGGACTGTTCGAGACGGCTCCTTTTGCCGCGGCGTTGAATTACCCGGACTACACGCTGAATGGACCGGCGCATCCGGTGGCGCCGGGATCCGTGATCCTGCTGTTTGGGACCGGCTTCGGGACGACCTCGCCGCTGGAGACCACCGGCCTGCCCGCGACGGCGCCGTTCGGAGTGCCCGAGGCGGTGGTGTCGGTGTTCATCGGCGGTACGCCGGCGAAGTTGCTCTATGCGGGTGATGCGCCCGGGTTTGCGGGACTGACGCAGCTCAACGCCGTGATTCCGGACGGCACGCCCTCCGGCCAGGTCCAGGTACAGGTTTCGGCGGCGAATGTGGTCAGCCCGCCAGGCGTATTCATTCAAGTTCAATAAATTTGGGTTCGTTATGTTAGGGGGGTGCCGCCTATCGCCCTCACGATTGCGGGATCCGACCCGAGCGGCGGCGCCGGCATCCAGGCCGATTTGAAAACCTTTCACCGGTTTGGGGTCTATGGCGAGGCCGTAATCACGCTGCTCACGGTGCAAAACACGCGCGCGGTATCGCGGGTGCGGATGCTCGAAGCGGATTTCGTTCTGGAGCAGCTCGAAGCCGTGCTCAGCGATATGCCTCCCCAGGCCGCCAAGACGGGAGCGCTCGGCGACGCGGGAATGGTCCGCGCTTTGGCCGCGCGCGCGCGCACTTTTTCCTTTCCGCTGGTGATCGATCCGGTGATGATCAGCAAGCAGGGGCAGCGGCTGATGGAGAACGAGGCGATCGATGTCTTCCGGAATCATCTGCTTCCCCGGGCGTTCCTGGTGACGCCGAACTTACCGGAAGCGGAGGCTCTGACCGGCCGCTTGGTCGCGAGTATTGGCGAGATGCGCGACGCCGCCCGCGCGCTTTGCAATCTGGGCGTGCAGGCGGCGCTCGTGAAAGGCGGGCACTTGGAAGGTCCCGCGACGGACGTCCTGTTTTTTGAGGGCGAATTCCACGAATTCGGCGACGAACGTATCGCCACGCGGCATACGCACGGGACGGGATGCACGTACTCGGCGGCGATTACCGCGGGCCTCGCGCGCGGCTCTCACCTCGTTACCGCGATCGCCGAGGCCAAGGCATTTATCGGGCGGGCCATCCGGACCAATCCCGGACTGGGCGGCGGAACCGGCCCGCTGAATCACTGGGCGTAACCGGCTAGCGGCTGGCAGGCGGGATAATGCCGTTCATGCGGGCATATTCCACCATCTGTCCGTAATGATCGAAGCTATGCCAGATCGGGATGTTGGCAAAGTAACCGCGCGCGGCTTTGTGGCCTTCGCCGATGTCGATCATCTCGGTGAGATTATCTTTGGTCAGCGAGGCTTCGGCCTTATGGCAATAAGTAAAAGAGTCTTTCAGAAATTTCAGGATGTCGTCTTTGGACTGCATCGCTTCCGGCCCTTTCTCATCCTTCCCGATATCGACGGGCGGTTTTTCGCCCAGAACGGAGGAAGCGATCCCGTAGTTCGTCGCAGCGATGTGCTTGGCTTGTTGCCCGAAGGTGCGGACGCCTTTGAACTCGCCCTGCGTGGGAGCGAACGAATATTTGTCGGCGGGCATGGCTTCCGCGAGGGACACCACTTCCTTCTCGACGGAACTAAGCTGCTGATCAAACATGGCACTGACGGTGGGCGGGGCGGGCTGATCGGCGGCGAAGGCGCAGGCGCCGGTGAGACATAGAGCGGTTAGGGCTGGAAAGATGAACTTCATGGGGTGATGTCCTCCTGAGACGTCGAATATTGTACGCGAACACAGGCGGGGAAGTTCCGGTGTGAGGGCTGCCTTCGGCTAAGGTTTGATCTCAAAGACCACGCCAACGCGCGCAGTGCCGCCAAGATTGGCTGTCCCGTAAAGATTACCCGCTGCGCCGCGGATCACGCTGGAAGGGTATGCTCCATCCGAGCCTCCCGTAAAGCTGTACAGAACGGTCTCCTGGCCATTGGCGTCGATCTTGAATACGACGCCTACATTAGCGGCGCCGCCACCGATGAGCGTGGAACCATAGAAATTACCGGACGCATCGCGAATCACCGATCCCGGCAAAGCGCCGCCGCTACCGCCCGTGAAGTTATATAACACCTTCTCCAGCCCGTTGACGGGGATCTCGAAGAGGACACCGGAATTGGCGGTTCCCCCGCTGTCACCGCAGCCGTACAAATTGCCGGACGCGTCCTGAATGAGAGCGCCGGGCCCTCCTCCGTCCGCCTGCCCGTTAAAGACATAAATAAAGGACTCGAGGCCGCTCGGATCGATGGCATACACGAGGCCGCGGTTGGACGGGCCGCCCGTCCCGGTCGCTCCGTAGAGGCGGCCGGCGGGGCCGAGAATCACCCCGGAACCGGGATTGGTGCCGTCCCACCCGCCCGCGAAGCTGTGAAGGACGGAGTGCGAGCCGGCGGTGTCCAGTTTAAAAACGGTTCCGAGGTTATAGGTTCCCCCCTCCGCGGTGGTCCCGTACAGATTACCGGAAGTATCCTCAGCCAGGGCCCCCGATGGAGTGGCGCCGTCAACGCCTCCCTGGAAGCTATAGAGAACGGTCAGGACCCCGCTGGTATCGAGCTTGTAGACGACGCCCGCGTTCGCGGCACCTCCACCGAAGGTCGTTCCGTAGAGATTGCCGGCCGCATCCCGGAGCGGAGTGAAAGAGGGCATCGCGCCATCGGCTCCACCGGTGAAGCTATACAGAATAGTTTCCTGGCGCTTGGCATCCAGCTTGTAAATCACTCCGGCGTTGAAGGGCCCGCCGTTCTGGGTGGTGCCATAGAGGTTCCCGTTGGGGTCGCTCGTGACCGCGTTGGGGCTCGTTCCGTCGCGCCCGCCTGCGAAACGGTGGATCACGGTCTCCGTGCCCGCGGAGTCGAGCTTGAACACGATGCCCGCGTTTGCCGGAGCGCCGTTATAGGTAGTGCCAAAGAGATTCCCGGCGGGGTCTCGAACGACGCCAGCCATTGGATATGCGCCGTCATTGCCGGAGAGAAAGCTGTGCAGGACGGTCTCGTGGCCGAGCGCGTCGAGTTTAAAAACCACGCCATGCCCGCCCGCACCGCCGTTGTTGGTTGTGCCGTAGAGATTTCCGGATGCATCCGCGGTGAGTCCCGCGAAGGGGGCGCCTCCGTCCGCTGCTCCCGTAAAGCTATAGAGGACCGTCTCGATCCCCCGCGGGTCAATCCGGAAGACGACCCCGGAAAAGGAGGCGCCTCCCTCGATGGTTGTGCCGTACAGATTTCCCGCACGGTCGCGGATCAACGTGCAGACCGGATAAGCTCCGCCCGCGCCGGCAAAGTTTTGCAGCACGGTTTCCTGACCGGCGGGATCCACTTTGTAGACCACGCCGCCACTGGATCCGCCGACTTCGGTTACCCCATAGAGATTACCCGCGGCGTCGCGGATCACACCTCCAAACGGACTGGATCCGTCGGGGCCCGTGAAGCTGTGCAGCACGGTGGCGTTGCCGGCGGCATCCAACTTGTACACCACGCCGACATTGGCGGTGCCGCCCAGCCCCGTAGAACCATAAATGTTGCCGGCCGAATCGAGGACGAGATTGCCGCTGGGGTTCATGCCATCCAGCCCGGAGAAGCTATGCACCACGGTTAATTGGTGTGCCGTATCGAGCTTAAAAACGACCCCCGCGTTGAAAGCTCCGCCGGAACTGGCGGTACCGTAAAGGTTGCCTGCCGCATCGAGAGTCACACCGCCCTGGGGACCTCCGCCGTCGGCGCCGCCGCTAAAACTGTGGAGCACGGTTTGGTGGCCGGATGAGTCGATCATATAGACGACGCCAGCGTTGGCGACGCCGCCATAGAAGGTGGTTCCGTAAAGGTTGCCCGAATGATCCTGGATAACCGGTGCCTGAGGATTCGCGCCCCGGTTGTTCACAGAGAAGTTATGGAGGATTACTTCTGTAGGGGTGGCCTGGGCCGCCAGACTAAAAAGGCTCACCAACCGCCGAATAGGTTGGTAAAAGACGCGCACGCAGCCAGTCGGTGAGAATCATTACAGCCGAAGTGTAGCGTGTGCCTGACCGGGGCGTTCAACTATAATCTGACTTGACCAAAATACAGGCCCGATTCAGGTTGGAAAAAGTACTAGATGAGCGCGGGCTCGATCAGATCGGCAAAGCGCAGGCCTTATACGGGATTGAATGGATCAAGCTCGACCCGGCGATGACCGGGCTTCTGGTGGAATACGACGCCACACGTTTACGTCCGGCGGAGCTGGAAGCGGCGTTGCGGGAGCACGGGCTGGCGGTGGAGCGATTGTAAGTCGACTGCAAAACGCACTGGAAAACTTCCAGCTCGACTTACGTTTCAGCTTGCGGCAGATGCGCGCCCGCCCCGGGTTCGCGCTCGTGGCTGCCGCCGTGCTCGGCCTTGGAATCGGCACTTCCACAGCCGTGTTCAGCGTGCTTTATCAGGTGCTTCTGAAGCCTCTGGCTTATCCCGACTCAGGGCAGCTTCTCAACTTGCACAACGCGCTTCCGAAGAGTCAGGTCGATGAGGCCGGGGTGTCGGGCTTCGATTACACGCAAATCGGCGCGCGCCGGGACGTGTTCGCTCGCGCGGGCGTTTATTACTACAACGACTTGACCCTGACCGGGTTCGGGCCGGCGCGGCATCTCGACGTTGTGAACGCATCGGCTTCACTGTTCGATGTGCTCGCGGTGCCGCCGCGGCTGGGCCGCGTCTTTTCCCCAGCCGAGGACCGGCCGAGCGCTGCCAAAACCGCGGTGCTGAGCGAGCCGTTCTGGCGGGCAGCGTTTGCGGCAGACCCTGGCGTCGTGGGCCGTGTCATTCATCTGAACGGCTTTCCCTACACCGTTCTGGGAGTGATGCCGCAGGCGTTCGCCTTCCCCTCGCGGGAAACGCAGATGTGGATCCCCACCGCGCTTCCCGCAAGCGCGTCGAGCGTAGAAGGCGGACGCAGCGAGAAGTGGCTGCACATGATTGCGCGCCTTGCCCCGGGCGTCACGATCGAGCAATCGCGATCCGCGCTCCGGAACCTCTCGCAGGGACTCGCGCGCCACTTTCCAGCGCTGTATCCCGAGAAGGATGGCTGGCGATTCACCGCGCGTCCGCTCGCCGAGGAGCAGACGAGCGGGATTCGCCGCTGGCTTTATCTGGCGTTTGCGGCAGTCCTCTCCGTGTTGCTGATTGCCTGCATTAACGTGAGCGGCCTGCTCTTGATTCGCGCTACGGTGCGCACCAGCGAAGTGGCTCTGCGTCTCGCGATGGGGGCGAGCCGTGGCCGCATCCTCCAGCAGATCCTCACCGAAACCGGGTGCCTGGTGGTGTTCGGCTGCGTGCTGGGAGGCGTGCTAGCTGTGTGCATGCTGACCGCGATCAACCGTTTCGGCCCGCTGGGTCAGCCGGTCGTGATGCAGAGTTGGACGCTGGTCTTTGGTATTGCACTGGCCCTCATCAGCACGCTCGCGGCAGGCCTGGTTCCGGCGCTGTGGAGCGCGCGCCGTCCCCTGGAACAGACGCTGAAACGCGGCAGCCGGACGGCCCCCGCGGGCGGAATGGGCCGCGACGCCGTGGTTGCCGCGCAGATTGCGCTGGCCGTGGTCCTGACCTTTACAGCGGCGGAGTTGAGCCGCAGTTTCGTCGCGCTGACGCGCGTCCCGGCGGGTTTCGACGCGTCGCGGGTGTGGAGCGGCTCCGTGGAAGTTCCGGGTAGCGCGTACGGCCGCGATCAACGCTGGAACACGCAATTTTTCGAACCTGCGCTGGCCCAACTCGGCGCGATCCCCGGCGTAGAGGCGGTATCCGGCACAAATGCCCTTCCCTTCAACCCGAGCGGCGTCTGGGCCGAACGGCTGCATTTGACTCCTGAAAAGGACGCGCTGCATCCGGAGGCGCAGATTGGCCTCACGCTGCCCGGTTACTTCGAAACCATGCGGATCCCGCTGCTTGCGGGCCGCACATTTACCGCTGCGGACCGAACGGGAGCGCCGCTCGTAGCTGTGGTCGATGAAGAACTCGCGCGGCGCTATTTCGCCAACGAGAACCCGGTGGGCCAATGGATCGCGAGCGGCGGGATGGAAAACCCCGCGCAAATCATCGGCGTGGTCGGCGGCGTACACAACGGCAGTCTTGATTCCGATCGCAAGCCGGAGGTCTACTTCCCTGAATTACAGAAACGCAGCGAGGCCATGTACTTCGTGGTACGCACCCAGACCGATATCGATGTCACGGACGCGGTGCGGCGGGCGATTGCCGGAATCGACCCCGCCGTCGCGCTCTTCGATGTGGCGCCCATGCGCGATCGCATCGCAGATTCGCTCAACATGCGGCGATTCATCGCTTTTCTGCTAAGCACGTTCGCGCTCGCCGGGATGCTGCTGGCGGCGGTTGGCTTATATAGTTCGCTCGCCCATCTGGTGGTGATCCGCCGCCGCGAGATCGGAATCCGCGTGGCGCTGGGGGCCATGCAATCTCGGATTGTGGGGCTGATCGTAGGCCGCGGCGCGCTCGTGATTGCCGGCGGTATCGCCTGCGGAATCGGCGGGTCCTTGGCCGCTGGGCACTTAATCCGCAGCCAGATTTACGGAATCGAGACTGCGGCCACAGTGAGCTGGATGATCGTCTTTGGCGCAGCGCTCTCGATTTCCGCCGTCGCGCTCTGGTTTCCCGCCCGTAGCGCGGCGCGGATCGATCCATCGACCGCGTTGCGCGAAGAGTAGCGGCAAGCTCCGCTATAATCCACAATCATGACCACCCGCCGGCATTTTATCCAGGCTACCGCTGGGGCCGCTCTGGCCGCCCAGGCCGCGCGCGCGCAGCGCACCATTTCTGCCAATGACAACGTCCAGATCGGGATTATTGGGCTCGGTGGTATGGGTACGGGCGACGTGGAGTCGTCATTGGCAGTTGGCGGCACGAAGCTGGTGGCCGCGGCGGACGTTTATGACGGGCGCCTGATCCACGCTAAGGAACGGTTCGGGAACGATGTGTTCACCACCCGCGACTACGAGGAGCTGCTGGCCCGGCCCGAGATCGACGCGGTGATTATCGCCACGCCCGATCATTGGCATTCTCGGGTGTCCATCGACGCGATGAACGCCGGCAAAGACGTGTATTGTGAAAAGCCCATGGTGCAGCATCTGGATGATGCGCCCGGCGTGATCGCGGCTCAGAAGAAGACCGGGCGCATCATGCAGGTTGGCAGCCAGCGGGTCAGTTCCATCGTTTATAAGAAAGCGCAGGACCTGCTGCGCCAGGGCGTAATCGGCGAATTCAACATGGTGGAAGCATGGTGGGACCGCAACTCCGCAATCGGCGCGTGGCAATATTCGATTCCGCCCGATGCTTCCGAGACCACCATCGATTGGCCGCGTTTCGAAGGGCGCGCGCCCAAAGCACGCGTTCGACGCCAAGCGTGTATTCCGCTGGCGCAACTACCGCGATTATGGAACCGGCGTCGCGGGCGATCTGTTCGTTCACCTGTTCAGCGGCATGCACTTTGTCATCGGGGCCATGGGGCCGACGCGCGTGTATGCCACCGGGCGGAACGCGGTTCTGGAAAGATGGCCGCGATGTTCCCGATTTACTGCTGGGGCTTTACGACTATCCGAAAACCGAGAATCATCCGGCGTTCAATCTCGCCCTGCGCGTGAACTTTGAAGACGGCGCGACGGAGAATTCGGGTTTCCGGTTCATTGGGTCGGAAGGGATCTTGAGTGTCGGGAATGGCGTCACGGTGTCGCGCACGCCTCGGGAGAGCGAACCGGGCCATACGATCAACACGTTTTCGGACGCGATGCAGAGACGAGTTCCTCAAAGAATACGATGCGAAATATCCGAAACAGCGAGCTAACGCCGACGCCATGCGCCCGCAGAATGAAGAGAAGTTTCTGCCGCCGCCCGGCTACAGCGATCACCTGGATCATCACCGCAACTTTATTGAATCGGTGCGTACGCGCAAGCCCGTGATCGAGGACCCGACGTTCGGATTCCGCGCGGCCGGTCCGGCGCTGCTCTCGAACATCAGCTACACCGAACAGCGCGCCTGTAAGTGGGACCCGATAGCTATGAAGCAGGTGTAGCCTAAATGAACCCTTACAAGACGTCGGCAAAGCCGCGCTTCATATAGCGGAAGAACAGGCCGCCGCACACAAAAACGCCGACACCCCACACCGCCGCCAGCAGCAGCTCATGGGTGTGAGGCCAGTTGCCGCCGAGCAGCATCTGGCGATAGGCGTTCACCATGGGCGCGAGAGGGTTGTAGTCGACGAGAAAGCGCAGCCGAGCCGGAAAGCGTCTTGCCGAAATGAAGATCGGGGTCGCCCAGAACCAAAGCGTGAGCGCGACGGCCAGTACCTGCGCCGTGTCGCGTAAATAGACCTGGAGGGTGGCCGTGATCCAACCTAATCCTACGGCAAACAGCCCGAGCAGAAAGATCATGACCGGCAGGGCGATGAGCGACAGACTCACTTTGTGCAGGATAACGAGCGCGCCGGCGATCGCGAGTCCAACGGCTAGCAGATGGCTCACGAGCGACGAAAGGAAGATGGCCACGGGCACCACCTCGGACGGGAAGACGGTCTTCGTGATCAATGTCGATTGTTCCAGCAGAGAGGTGGTGGAACGGGTCACGGTTTCATTGAACAGCAGCCATGGCAGCATGCCGGCAAACAAAAACAGCGGGTAATTCTGCGTGACTTCGCCGGGCCCGGGCGTCTGACCCAGGACCACGCTGAAGACGAACGTGTAAACGAGCAGGAGCACGAGCGGGTGAATCAAACCCCATAGCCAGCCGGCGACGGAGCCTTTGTAGCGCGTTTCGAAGTCGCGCCGCACCAGGCCCGCCAGAAGACCGCGGCGCTCCACCAGGTTTTTGATGAAATGGCGGCCGGGCAGCGTCTGGATCAACCGCCGATAGTAACAAACGAACACGAACTGCGCCGGGAGTTCAAACGTACACTGGTAAAAGATGAAGATGAAACACGCTCTACTGCCGTGCTTACTGGTGACTTCTGTGTTGTTCGGACAAACCCCGCCGGATGGATCGGTAGACGCGAGGCGCAAAGCCTTGAATGACCTGCTGCACGAACAGTGGGAGTACACCCTCAAAATGCAGCCCGAGATGGCCTCGATCTACGGGGACAAGCGCTACAACGACCAGCTCAGCGACGCTTCAGCGGAAGCGGTGCGCCGCCGGGTGGCTGAGGCGAAGCGGTTTCTGGCGCGCTTTGAGGCGATCGATACAGCGGGCTTTCCGGAACAGGAGGCGCTTAACAAGCGTTTGATGATCCGCGACCTGTCGCAGGAAATCGAGGGCGCGCACTTCAAGGAATGGGAGATGCCGATTAACCAGTTCAACGGCATCCACATCCAGGCGGCGCAATTCCCGCTGGTGCTGCAGTTCGACACGGTGAAAGACTATCGGGATTACATCACGCGTTTACATAAATTCCCGGTGGTTTTTGCGCAGGTTACGGCGAACATGCGGCTGGGGATGGCCGATGGGCTGATGCCGCCGAAATTCCTGATGGAGAAAGTGACCGGCCAGATCGAAAAATTGGCTGGTATCCCCGTTTCCGAGAGTCCGTTCGCCGGGCCGCTGGCGCACTTCCCTGCCTCGATTCCGACGGCCGAGCAGGAGTCAATCCGCAAAGATCTGCTGAGCGCGATCGAAACCGACGTCCTGCCCGCTTACCGGAAGTTGCTGGTGTTCGTGCGTGACGAGTATGCCCCTAAAGGCCGTACGGAAGTGGGCGCCTGGTCGCTGCCCGACGGTCCCGCGCGTTACGCCTTTGCGGTGAAGCAATCGACGACGACGGACATGACGCCGGATGAGATCCATCAACTCGGCCTGCGGCAGGTGGCGGAGATCGAAGCGGCGGAAATGACAGTTGCCAAGCAGCTCGGTTTTGCCGATCTGAAGAGCTTGCGCGAGTCGGTGAATACCAACCCGAAGCTGAAGGTGCATTCGGCCGACGAGATCGTTGATCTTTACCGCAAGTACATCGATCAGATGTACGGGAAATTGCCGGAACTGTTCACGCGCTTCCCGAAGGCAAGGGTGACCGTTGCGAAAATTGAGCCGTACCGCGAGAAGGAATCTTCCACCGCCTACGAGCAGGGCACGCCGGACGGCTCTCGGCCGGGGCGGGTGGAGGTGAACACCTACGACTGGGCCAACCAGAACACCACCGAAATAGAGTCGACGGCCTACCACGAGGGCATTCCCGGCCATCATATGCAGATCTCCATCGCCCAGGAGTTGCCCACGCTCCCGCCGTTCCGGCAGCACGAATACTACACCGCCTATACCGAGGGATGGGCGCTGTATACGGAGCGTATCGGGAAAGAGGTGGGTTTCTATCAGGACCCGTATAGCGAGCTCGGGCGTCTCGAGAGCGAAATGCTGCGCGCCGTCCGCCTGGTGGTGGACACCGGGCTGCACGAGAAAAAGTGGACGCGCCAGCAGGTGGTCGACTTCTTCCATGCGCACTCGAACACCGGGGAAGCGCTGGTACAGAGCGAGACCGATCGCTACATCGCATGGCCGTCACAGGCGCTCGGGTATAAAATCGGCCAGCTCACCATCCTGAAGCTGCGCGATCACGCTAAAGCGGAACTGGGGAGTGCGTTCGACATCCGGCGTTTTAACGATGAAGTACTCAGCGCCGGCGCTTTGCCTATGGATATTCTCGGGGAGCGCATCGACGGATTCATTGCCGCTGAGAGCGCCGCGCATGCGACTGCCACAGTCAAGAACACTCCGTAAGCGTTTCGTCATACACCGATTTGACCTGATGGATTAGTACTGTTAAACTCAAAGTTCTAAAAAGCCTAACTCTCCCGGATCCGGCGGAGGCTCCCATAGCCCCGTCGCTAGCCGGATTATCTCTGGAGAAAATGAAACAGGATTATTTCATCCTGGTGTTGGCGCACTCGCTTCACGGTCGCCTTCGCCGCATTCACGTTCCGCACAAAGTTATCTACGGCGCCGTCGCTGTCGCTCTCTGCGGAGGGCTTTCCCTCTTTGGACTGGCTTCGAGCTATGCGCGCATGGTCTCGAAAGTGGTCGACTACAATCATCTGCGCGAGGAAGCGCAAACGTTGCGCGTGCGTTACGAAAAACTGAAGCGCAGCAATGCGCAGACGAAAGAGCAGCTCGCCACGCTGGAGATGTTCGCCACCGAGGTCTCGAGCGCCTATGGCGTAAAGGCCCGGATCGAAGGGCCCGACAGCGTTCTGGCCGAGGCGCGGCTGACGCCGACCATGAGCGAAACCCTGGACACCTTCAACCGGCTTCGCAGCTTCACCAAGCCGCATTTCGATAGCACTTTCTTTGCGAATGGCGCCCAGGGAGTGGTGGGTATGCTCACCGGTACCTGGCCCGTGGAAGGCCACATCAGCTGCCCGTACGGCTCGCGCATCGATCCGTTTTCAGGAGAAGGCGCGTACCACACCGGGATGGATCTGGCCGCTCCCATGGGGACCTCGGTGACTGCGGCGGCCGATGGAACCATCGCCCATGCGGACTGGATGAATGGGTACGGCAACCTGATCATCATCGACCATGGAAACGGGTACGAGACCTATTACGGGCATCTCTCTCGCGTCGACGTGATGGAAGGTCAGTCGATTCGCCGGGGCGAACGCATCGGCGCAGTGGGAACTTCGGGCCGCTCCACGGGGCCGCATCTGCATTACGAAGTGCGTGTGGGCGGCGTGCCGGTGAACCCGTATCGGTTTCTCTCCAAAGGCAACACCCTCCAGGCCGCCAACAGCGAATCGGGTAGTCTGGGCCTCTAACGGAGCGGCCACCCGCGCCGCATAGTAGAGTGAAAGTTGTCGCGGGCTCTCTTCAGCCGCCGGGCGTTTTTGTCGCTCTCGGCGGCCTCCTTTTCCCTCGCTCAAAATGGCGCCGGTCAGAATGGCAAGGGAGCGGTGTCGTTATTCGTTCCACAACGGTTTCTCGACCCGGCTACCGAGTTCGATCTCTTTCGGCTCACCGACCCGCGTTATAACGCCTGGCTCCCGGCATCGCATCTGCATTTCATCTCGCGCCGGGGCAAGTTCCTGATTTATGTGAGTGACGCCTCGGGCTTCCCGCAGGCTTACCGCCTGGATTGGCGTAGCGGCCAGTCCCGCCAACTCACGACGGCGGCCGCACTCGATCGAAGGACGCCTGCCCTTTCTCCGGACGACCGCTCGCTTTGCTATTTCGATGGACCGGTCCTGATGCAACTCACGCTTGCCAATCTGCGCGAGCGGCCGATTACCAGCGTGCCGAACGGCTGGCAGCGGACGCCCGGATTCGCGGTGAGCAGCGATGCGGGGACGGCCGTTTGGGTGGAGCAAAAGGATGCCGCGTTCCGCATCAGGACCGTATCCCTGGCGCGCGGAGAGGCTGCCACTGTGGTCGAATCGACGGCGCGCCTGGCGGATCCGCAATTCCGCCCCGGTCACCTGATGATTTCTTACCGGTCCGGCGCGGCTCTACGCACCGTACACCTTGATGGGGGCGCCGATACGCCGGCTCCCAGCGAACCGGGGAAAACAGTTGGACAGGCAGTTTGGTCTCCCGACGGCGCAACGTTGCTGTATCTAGCCGTGCCGGAAGAGCGGACGCAACTCATCACTCTTCGCGAACTGGCGATGGAGCCCGCGGCCGACCGCCTGGTTGCCAAGACCAGCCAGTTTGCCTCTTTCGGCGTGAATGGGGACTCTTCGGTCTTCGTAGGGGCCAGCCGCAGCATCGCATCGCCCTACATCATTCTGCTGCTACGATCGGTGCGACGGGAACTCACCCTTTGTGAACACCGCTCGAGCGACGCGGCGTCGGTCGAGCCCGTGTTCTCCCCGGATAGTCAGAGCATTTTCTTCACAAGCGACCGGCGCGGCAAACGCTGCGTGTACCGCGCGCATGTCGAAAAGTTCGTGGAAGAGACTGGCGAAGGTCCGGCCGAGACGCAGTGACGTCTAGCGCGCGATCATGTCTTTGGGCGTTGCCAGATACCCGCTAATCTGATCTTTCCGGACATCGTTCACCACGATTTCGTAGGGTTGGCGGGCCTTCTGAACGTAGAACTGAACGGGCTCCAGCGCCGTGCGGTCTTTCTTCTCGATCGTTTTATCGTCGGCCATCACGGTGAGGGTGAACTTGTTTCTCTTGGGGTCGGCCTTCTTGAGCGTCAACTGGATATCGCCCACTTTCTGAGGATCTTTCGATTTGGAGATGTGGAACTCGAAGTAGTTGCGCTCGCCCAGCCGGCGCAACGCCGCCAGCTCTTTGCCGTTGGTGGCGACATAGCCGCTGGTGACGCCCAGATCGCCCTGTACCTTGCTTAGCTGCGAGATGGTCTTGTGCAGTTCGTCCTGCGTCGACGTCACCTGCGTCTTCACGTTGCCAACGTCGGTGCTGACCTCCGCGATTTTGGCGTTGGCGGTTTCCTTCACGGCGGAGAGATCGGTGTTGAGCTTCTCAGCCGCTTGGGCCTGCTCCTGCTCGAGTTGCTTGCGCGTCTGCTCCACGCGGCCGAACGCCTCGGTCTTGACACTGCTTGCGGCGCGCACGGCTTCGCGGCTCCGGCGGTCCAGATCCTGCGATAACGATTGATAGTGCTTCTGCGTAGTGGTCTGAATGTTGTTTGCGCTGTCCCTCAATTCCTGAATTTGGGCGGCGGTTGCGTCCTTTTGTTTGGCAGAATCGGCCTTGATGTCGTGAAGCTGCACAAACAGATAAATATTTGAGGCCAGCAGCGCGAGTAGCGCACCGCCGCCCAATGCCGTTTTCAGATTGGAACTGGAAGTAGATTCCGTCATATGCGATTGTTGCTCCTCGATTACAGATCTTGCCGCAAACAGTATAGATGGGGCGAAACGCCCAAAACGTTTCGCGGGGACAAGAAAAACCCGGGCTTAGCCGCTCTCGCGGGCTGCCCGGGTTAGAACTGCGCTCGTCTGAGGAGCCGGTTAGGAATTATCGCCGTCGCGGCGTTTCAAGGTCGGCCGTTCGTCATCATCGGGCTTCGATTTCTTATCGCCGCCGGAGCCATCGTCGATGGTGCCGGAACCGGGCGCCCGCCGCAGTTTGGGCCGCGACGCGTCCTTGGCGTCGTCGATCTTGCGATGGTTGTGCATCGCCAGAACGCGGCCTTTCACGTCGTTGAACTCCGATGTGGTTACCACATATTCCGGCTTGGCCTTCAGGTACTTGTCGATGTTGACCTGAGCGCTGCGGATTCGGTCATCCGTAGGCGGGTGCGTCGAGAAGACCTTGGACATCGTGCCGGGCTTCTTCTTCTCGAGCGATTGGATTTTCTCGAAGAAGTCGACGAAGGCAGTCGGATCATATCCGGCCTTGTACATATATTCCAGTCCCAAAAGATCGGCTTCCGCCTCGTCGGCGCGCGTGAATCTCAGAAAGCCCATCGGAATCGCCAGGCCGAGACCCTGGCGGATGCCATAACCGGCCCAGCCGCCAAGAAAGATCAGCGGGATGGTTCCATAGTTCACGAGTTGTGCCTTGGTGGCCTGACGCGTACCGTGACGGGCGGCAACGTGCCCGATTTCGTGGGCCATCACCCCGGCCATCTCGGCTTCGTTATCCGCTTTCAGCAGTATGCCCGTGTTCACGAAGAAGAATCCGCCCGGCAGCGCAAACGCGTTCACTTCTTCGGAATCGATCACCTTGATCGTAAACGGGACTTTGGCATCCGAATTCCGGACCAGATTCTGGCCGATACGGTTGACGTATTCGGCAATAATCGGGTCGTCCACGATGCGGGCCTGGCGCTCCACTTCCTGGGCGAGCTGTTTTCCAAGGGCAATTTCCTTCTCGAGCGAGTAGAAATTTATGCCCTTTCCAACGTCGCGATTACCGATTTGCTCGGGATCTTTTTCCGTCTTTCCGGCAATTGCGGAAAGCGGGAGGAGGACGGTGAACGCCGCTAGCAGTGCGGTGCGCCGGCGCGGAAGTTGTTTCATTGCCAGAGAACTCCTGTGCTCATTATAGGCCTGCTGGAGAGGGATCAACTGTTCTTCTTACGCACAGGTGGGAGGGAAGGTTACCGAAAGTTCATCGTGAGCCACGCTCGCCGGCTTTAGCGGAAGCCGCTGACGCGCCGGTCTTCCAAAGCGACCATGCGGAGCCGCATTTCTTCGTATTCGGATGTATTTACAATGTACTCCGGCCGCACGCCGCGGGTGAGAGCCAGGTGGCTCTGGGCCTTGTTGATCCGGTCGATGGTCACCGGATGATCGACCGAAAGGCGGGCGAGGCGGCCCGCGGTCTTGCGCTCGTGCGATTCCACGCGCTCGAACACGTCGATGGCGGCCTGCGGGTCGTAGCCGGCGGCCTCCAGGAAATCGACCCCGAGCAAATCGGCCTGCAGTTCGAAATCGCGCGCGGCCTTCAGCAATCCGAGCCTGGAGCCGGACTGCGAAACCTGCGCGAGAGCCGCTCCCGTCCAGCCGCCTGCCATCGCGAGTGGCAGCGATCCTAATTGAGCTAATTTCCCCCGCGACGCCTCGCGGGTGGCATGCCGCGCCGCCACGTGCCCCAGTTCGTGAGCCAGGATGAAAGCGAGCTCCGCCTCCGATTCGGTCAGCCGCAGCATCGAGCTGGTGATATAGATGTGTCCGCCCGGCAGGGTGAACGCGTTCAGATCTCCCGATTCGAGAATGCGCACGGTAACCGGGAAACTCACTTCGGATTCACGCGCGATGTTCTGGGCAACGCGATTGACGTACTCGGCCAGAATGGGCTCGTCCGCGAGCCGCGCCTGCCGCTCCAACTCCGCCGCGAGCTGGCGGCCAAGCGCCATCTCCCTTTCGATGCTATAGAGGTTGAAGGCACGCGCGGCATCTTTGCCGCCTTCCCGCGCGAGGAGCGTCACCGGCATCAGGAGGCAGAGAGCGGCCTTCGGCAAGCGTCGCATTCCTCAAAGTATAGCGGCGCTGGGACGCCCTCTATATTCAAGAAATGCCTGAAATTTGGGAACGCTATAGGGATCAGTTCCCCGTGCGCCGCAACCTCGTCTATCTGAATCACGCCGCTGTCTCTCCCTTGTGTAGGCCGGCTGCGGATGCGATGAAGCAACTGGCTGAAGAATGCTGCGAAACGGGGAGTCTGCACTACGATCGTTGGCTTGCCACCTATCAGGATTTGCGCGCCGCGGCCGCGGAGCTGATCAACGCCTCGCCGCGAGAAATCGCGCTCGTGAAGAATACCTCTGAAGGAATCGCCACGATTGCCAATGGCATGGACTGGCGCGCAGGCGATCGGATCGTCGCTTTCGAGGAGGAATTTCCATCCAACTGGCTCCCATGGAAGCGTCTGGAGGAAAGCGGCGTCCGGGTGACCTGGCTGCATTACGATGCGACTCTGGACGAGATCGACCATGCGGCGCAGGGCGCGCGTCTCCTGGCCGTCAGCTTCGTGCAGTACCTCAGCGGCTATCGCGCCAATCTCAACGCGATTGGGGAGATCTGCGAGCGGCGCGGCGTTTTCTTCTTCGTGGATGCCATTCAGGGTCTGGGCGTGTTCCCTCTCGATGTGGCGGAGGCGCGCATCCACGCACTCGCCGCGGATGGGCACAAGTGGCTGATGGGCCCCGAGGGTTGCGGAATCCTTTACGTGCGGCGGGAGTTTCAAGACCGCATCCGTCCTTCGGAACTGGGCTGGACCAGCGTCGCGCACTATAACGATTTCGGCGCGCGTGACCTCACCCTGCGGGACGACGCCGGGCGCTTTGAGTGCGGAACGCTGAACACGATCGGATGCTACGGGCTGCGCGCGGCAATCCGTTTCCTTCTCGGAATCGGGAGAGAAGCGATCGGCGCAGCTGTTCAAGCGCTGGGGGACCGGCTTTATGAGCAATTGCGAGACAAAGGGTTCGAGCTATTGGGATCGCGCTGCCCGGACACGGGCGCGGGCATTGTTAGTTTTGTAAAACCCGGCGAAGACTCGCGCGTTACTGTAAGTAAACTGAAAAGCGCCGGGTTCATCGCGAGTTCCCGACAAGGCTGGGTGCGCGTCTCACCGCACTTCTATATCCCGGCTTCCGATATAGACGCGTTAATCGAGCGAGCTCGCTGACTAAAATCGGTTAGCGCGGCTGTACAATTCAGCCTTATTGTTCACGGACGCCCTAAATTACTGTATGATCGTGTCCGATGCCGCCAGAGAAAGCGCCGGACGTTCTTGTAAAGGAATGCCTGGACGATCTGGGCCTCTCCCGGATCAGCGAGTGGGACACGCTGATCTTTCTCTACCGGCACGGACCTAGTCTCGGAAACGTCCATACCCTCTCTAAGTTACTCGGTTATACCGAAGCTATCGTAAGTAATGCATTAGATAAGCTGGATATCCTCGGATTAATCAGTCAATCCCACTTTTCGCAAGGAATGCGTTTATATGAATTCATTCCGGGCGGGCATTCGAGACGTCTCTCAAGCTTCGATATTCTAGCTTCGCCGGATAACGAACGGGCCCGGCGCGTGTTGGTCTCTACCGCGCTGCGAAAGCGTGGGAAACCAGCCCGGGTGCGCACCGGCGCGGGATTGCATTTCGCATGAGCGCCGGTCTGGAAATTTCAGCGAATCCTACTCCGGTGCGGACCGGGATCGAAGGCCTGGACTCCATTCTGCACGGCGGCATCCCACGTAAAAACGTGATTCTTGTCAAAGGAGCCGCTGGCACAGGTAAGACTCTCCTGGGAATTGAATTTATCTATCGGGGGATCGTCCAGTTCGACGAACCTGGCCTTATCGTCGTGTTCGAGACCAGTCCCGACAAGATGATTCGGGACGCGGCGAACTTCGGGTGGGACCTCCGGAAGCTCCAGAGCGACAAAAAGCTGCAGATCATCTTTACCAGTCCGGAGGTGCTCGACCAGGAGATGCGCTCGCCGGACAGCCTGCTGCTCGAAACCGCGATTGAGATGGGCGCACAGCGGATTTTCATTGACGGCATCGGTCTTCTTCGGCAGTCCGCGCCCCTAAACACCGCCTCGCCTAAAGAGGGCAGCGGTTCTTATCGTGAACTGCTGCAACAGCTCATGGAAGGTCTCGACCGGGAAAACCTGACCGCTCTGCTTTCGCATGAGTCGGGCGGGCTCGCCGACTCGAGTTACTCCATGGAGGCGGCTACTTATCTGGCGGATACGGTATTGGAACTGAAGCGATCGCGATCAACTCGACGTATCTACCGGACAATTGAGATCGTAAAAAGCCGCGGCCAGAACTATGACGAAGGCGAACACACCCTGTGCATTGCCGATGGGCAGGGCTTGCAGGTGTTTCGCCGGGTGCAATCGCCGGTACCCCGGAATCTGCTGCAGCCGAGTTCGATGGCCCGGCGGTCGGTAATCGGCGTCGCCGCGCTCGACGATCTGATCGGCGGCGGAGTCTTCGAAGGTTCCGTCACGATGGTGATCGGCATCTCCGGCGTTGGAAAGACTATCCTGGGCACGCAACTCCTGATCGAAGGCTCCAATAACGGGCAACGAGGCCTGCTGATTTCACTCGACGAGCATCCTGCGCAGATCGAAAGAAACGCCGCGACACTGGGTCTGGAGTTGGAGCGCTACGTCGAGGCCGGTGACATTCAGATCCTGTTTGAAAGCCCGCAAGAGCTGAATGTAGACATGCACTTCGACCAGATCACGAAGGCCGTCGAAAAATACAACATCAAGCGCGTGGTGATCGATGGAATGACGAGCTATAGCAGCGCGCTCGCCGACCATTCTGTCTACCGCGATTTTATGCATGCGCGCTGGTGGCCTTCAGCAAGCACCGGATGCTCACCACGTTTCTCAATTACGAGAACCCGGAGTTTCTGGGCATCACTTCGTACATGCCCGACTTCCCGGTCAGCTCCATCGTCGACAACATCATCCTGCTGAGTTTGGTCGAGTTGGGCAGCTCGCTGCACCGCTGCGTCACGGTGGTGAAGGCGAGGGGCAGCCGGCATGAATTCGACAGCCGCGAGTTCGTGATTGGAAAGGGCGGAATCAGTCTGCTTCCGAACGACGAGAAACTAGCGGCAACGCCTCCGTTTTCTCACTTCTCCAGTATTCTGAGCCGGGCTCCGACACGCCGCCTGCGAGCTACGCGCACGGCACGGATGCGCAACGTTGAAGCGCCATGATCGGCGAAGCGGAGGCCGCCTGCCCGCAGTCGCAGTACGAGCGCGGGGAATTCCGGGCCGAATTTCCGTTCACCCCCGCGCGGGTTGCCGAGCTTCTCGATCCCGACGCCTGGGAACCCGTCCTTTCAGTCTACGCGCGGACAATTAAAGTGGCGGTCGCGCTCACCGACGTGAACGGGTGGCTACTCGGCGTTTGTCACAACCCTCAGGAGGCGTGGCTCGGAGCGCAGGGCGGTGGCCGGGCATATGCGAGCGAATGCCCGTTCTGTCTCGCGCCCGAGCTTCCCTGCACGGCGGTCACGCAGGCGCTTCAATCCGGACAGGTGACACTTGTTCACGATCTCGCCGGATTGGCTCACGTCGCGGTTCCCATCATCCTCGGAGGCGAGCCAATCGGGGCCATCATCGCCGGCCAGGTGTTCGATCGTTATCCGGACCAGCTTATACTCCGCCGCGCCGCCAAAGTTCTGAATGTTCCCGCGCAGTCCCTTTGGCATACCGCGACTCTGCACCCGCCGGTCAGCCGATCCAACCTTCTCGTCTATGGCGAGCTGCTGGCGGTGCTCGGTAGCTCCTTTGTTCGCGATTGCTACGCAAACATCCTCAGCCGCAGGCTCACGGAGGCTAACAATCGGTGCCAATTGATGATCGACGGAGCCCAGGAATATGGCTTCTTCTCGGTCAATGAACACGCAACCGTCACGAGTTGGAATAGCGGCGCGGAACGGCTCTTCGGCTATGAGCGGCGGAAATTCTAGGGAAACCCTGTGAGCTGCTCTTCTTCCCGGAAAGCCTGGAGGGCGCGATTCACGCCGCGAACCTGCCATCGGACAAAGAGGATGCCTATCTCCGCAATGCGGGATGGAAGGTTCGGAAGGATGGCAGCCGTTTCTTTGCCGAGGACCTGCTGGCTGCGCTCGAAAATTCGAACCCGCGGGAGTTCGGATTCCTCATCCACGATGTGTCGGAGCGGCGCGACGCGGAAGCGGCCCTCCTGCAGTCCCACAAATTGGAGAGCATTGGGGTGCTGGCGAGCGGAATCGCTCACGACTTCAACAATCTGCTCACCGGGATCCTTGGCGGCCTTAGCTTTGTCCGGTCCACTCTTCCGCCGGATCACGCCGCGGCCCCGGTGCTTCGGCTCGCGGAAGAGTCCAGCGAGAGAGCCGCGGCACTAACCCATCAACTGCTCGCCTATGCCGGGAAAGGGCAGTTCATCATCCGGGCATTCGATTTCTGCAAACTGGTTCGGGACCTGCTCCCGCTGATCGAAAGCTCCATTCCCAAAAGCGTGGACATCCAACTCAATCTGGCTGACGGGTTGCCCACCATTCTGGCCGATCCGAGTCAGATCGAGCAGGTTGTGATGAACCTCGTGATCAACGTGGCTGAAGCCATCGGTCCCGGAAGCGGCGCCATCCGCATCGCAGCCAGCACATCCGAGTGGCGCGCCCCCGACGGCACATCCCGAACCGAAGTAGTGATGGAAGTCGCGGATTCGGGATCGGGGATGAGCGATGCCACCAAAGCCCGAATCTTCGATCCTTTTTTCACGACCAAGTTCACCGGCCGCGGTTTAGGTCTGGCGGCGGTCTCCGGCATCATCCGCTCGCACGAAGGAAGGATGACGGTGGAGAGCAGCCCCGGGCGCGGTACCACGTTTCGCGTGTTTTTTCCGGCGGGACCGGTGGCCGCGGCGCAGGAGGCGACCAGGGCGGAAGCGGCAACGAAGCGCGGGACCGGCACCATTCTCGTGGTCGAAGATGAAGCTCCTTTACGGCTCCTAAGCGAAGCCATGCTCGAAAGCCTGGGTTATGAGGTTCTGGTTGCGGAAAACGGAAGGGAAGCTTTGAAGATTCTTTCCGAGCAATCGGCCGCGATCTCGGCCGTGTTGCTCGACATGACGATGCCGGTAATGGGCGGAAAGGAGACGCTCCTGCGCATGCGCGAGATCCGGCCGGGCTTACGGGTGATCATTACCACGGGCTACTCCGAAGAACTTGCCCGGGAAGAGCTCGGCCCGTTTCTGAATCTCGACTACATCCAGAAACCCTATAACGTAGCGCGCCTGGAGCACAAAATTCGCGAGGTATTAACCAGAGCTCCGGAGATGGCGGCTATGGCTTCTGGATTGTAGCCCGTCGTCCGGAAACTAACGCGCGGTGCGTGCCGCAGCCGGCCGCGGAGCCGCCTGATTCTCAGGTATGGGCGCGCCATTGACCGGCTCGCTGCGGATCAGCCCCAGCAGCTTCCGTAACTCCAGATCGATCGCGCCGCGGATATCCGGATTATCTCAGGAACTGGCGGGCGTTTTCGCGGCCCTGGCCGATGCGTTCTCCTTTATAGCTGTACCAGGACCCGGATTTTTCCAGCAGGTTTGTCACGGCAAGATCGAGCAGATCGCCTTCACGGGAAATGCCTTCGCCGTAGAGAATGTCGAACTCGGCTTCGCGGAAGGGCGCGGCCACTTTGTTCTTCACAATGCTTGGTGCGCTTGCCCAGCCACCGCGTCGCCGTCTTTGATGGCAGCGATGCGCCGGATGTCGATGCGCACCGACGAATAGAATTTCAGCGCCTTGCCTCCGGTGGTCGTCTCCGGATTGCCGAACATCACTCCGATTTTTTCGCGGATCTGGTTGATGAAGATCAGGCAGGTGCGCGACTTTGAAACCGTTCCGGTCAACTTGCGTAGCGCCTGCGACATCAGCCGCGCCTGCAGGCCCATGTGGCTATCGCCCATCTCGCCGTCGAGTTCGGCCTTGGGCACCAGAGCGGCCACGGAATCGACCACCAGCACATCGATTGCGTTGAAGCGCACCAAGCCTCCGTGATCTCGAGCGCCTGCTCGCCGTAATCGGGCTGAGATACCAGCAGGTTGTCCACATCCACGCCCAATTTCTTGGCGTAGCCGGGATCGAGCGCGTGTTCCGCATCGACAAACGCGGCCATGCCGCCTGCCTTCTGTGCTTCGGCAATCACCTGCAGCGTAATCGTGGTCTTGCCGGAGGACTCCGGGCCGAAGATCGGCGATCCGGCCGCGCGGAAAGCCACCCACTCCGAGAGCTGCGTCAAAGGAGATCGATCCAGTCGAAATCACCGAGATGGGAACGATCGCCTCTTTGCACCCGAGCATGAATCGACCCCTTGCCAAATTGCTTTTCGATCTGTCCGAGCGTCTGCTCGAGGGCGCGCGCGCGCTCACGTTCATCCATTGATTTGGCTCCTTCAGGTGATCCAGCGATCGCCATTTGCATGGGGGCGGTGTTCATTCAAGCTTAACAGGCTACTATGAAGAAATGGCGAAAGTCCGCGGTCTTTTTGAGATTACCTGCCCCTGCTGTAACACCGTATTGAAGGTCGATCCCGAGACCGAGACGGTGATCGCGCACCGGCAGCCGGAAAAGCGCGCCGCCATCGACGATCTGTCAGTCGCGGTGCAGAAATTGAAAGGCGAGGCGGGCCGCCGCAAGAGGCTTTCCAAAAGAGCTTCGCCCAGCAGAAGAAGCACGGGAAGGTGCTAGAAACCAAGTTCGATGAACTGTTGCGTCAAGCCAAAGAAGATCCGGATCAGGGGCCGCCGAAGCGCGAATTCGATCTCGATTAAACTGTGCATCAATTTCTCTTTCTTTGCTGCATGGCCCCGCTACTGACTCCGTTTCCTTTTTTTCAGCAGCCGCCCTCCTCATCGGCTCCCATACCGATCGACGGAAAGCGCCACACTCTGACCGGAAATTTCCGGCGGCATGAGCGCTTTCACTCGAATTTCCTGCCCGCCGATCGCGACGTCCTGGTGTACCTGCCTTCCGGTTTCGAGGACCACCCCGACCGGCGCTACCCGGTGCTTTATCTCCACGACGGGCAGAACGTCTTCGATGGCGCCACCTCTTTCGTAGAAGGGCAGGAATGGCATGTGGACGAGACTGCGGAAGAACTCATCCGAAAGGGCGCGATTCAGCCGCTGATTATCGTCGGTATCTATAACACGGGTGTCCATCGGCTCGACGAGTACACACCCACCCGGATCGACGTATGGGCCATGGCGGCAAGGCAGACCTTTACGGACGCATGCTGACCGAAGAGTTAAAACCCTTCATCGACAACCTTTACCGGACCGAACGAGACGCGTCCCATACCGCGCTGGGCGGTTCTTCCCTCGGCGGTCTTGTGACGCTCGCGGTTGGGCTCGCCCATTCGAAAGTTTTCGGGAAGCTCGCGGTGATGTCGCCCTCGGTATGGTGGAACCGCCGCAGCATTCTTCTGGACGTGCGCAACCTGCCGGCTCGTCCCGACGTTAAAATCTGGCTCGATATCGGCACCGCAGAAGGGCAGCGCCCGGAACGCATTCTGGCGGACGTACGTAAGCTGCGCGACGTGCTGGTCC
>CAWFCA010000010.1:0-24912 GCA_963814235.1 Bryobacterales bacterium
GGGGCAAACCGGTATGACAGGACGGGAAGCTGCCCTTGTTCCGCGGACCTCGGTCGGCCGTATTCGGGGAATGATTCACTCTGCGAACTCCTTCCGCTTATACAAGCGGAGGATTCAATGCAACTCAACGTTTTCAAATGGTTATATCCGCTTTTCGTTCTCTTGGCCCTGCCCGCGTCCGCTTCGACATTCGGAGTCTTCACTAAGGTCTCCAGCGGTGATGCAGGAGACTTAGAATACGCGACGGCGCCAGGCATAGCTGTTGGCTACGGGGGAGGGCTCGTCACTAATATCACGCAGTATGAGCTTTCTTACTCGTCCACCGTCACGCAACCGGGCGCGACAACCGCGGGCCTGGCAATTTCCAGTGTCTATAATCAAAACACCGCAGATTCAGCCACAGCCTATGCCAGCCTGGCGTCAGGAATTATGAGATCGCAAATCGGGGCTGTTACGGGCGTTGGGATAACCGACCAAATTCTCCAGGATTCGGCGACCTTCACCGTCGTCGGCGCTCCCACTTCTCAAATCCGAGTCAATGCCCATCTCAGCGGCATTGCAACCGGCGTGGGTCTAAATGCCGGACAAGAAGCAAATTCACTCGATTTTTCCCTGGGCGGCAGTTTTCGGTGGACCGCTTTTGTCAGCAATAACGGGTCTTCGTTGGCCAGTCATTTTGGCCCGGGCGGATACTATGCCCCCTCTGGTTGGGACAGTTATCAATTCACGAACGAAACGGTCACCGGCTTTGACTTTACTGGCCTTTATACCGTTACCAATGGCCAGCCTGTCACGTTTCGCGAAGATTTCGGTCTGGATTGCAGCGGTGGCGCTGCCTGTGACTTTTCCCACACGAGCAGCTTCTCTTTAGTACTCCCCTCAAACACCAGCTTTACCTCGGCTTCCGGCGTCTTGCTGACGCAGGCGGGCACGGCAACGCCGGAACCGGGCACGATGCTTCTGATCGTGCCGGGCATTGCCGCGGCTGTGTTGGTGCGGCGCAGAAAGAGCGCGTGAATGGTACACTTCGCCGGTGGGTTCCACGCCGCCCTCCGGCGAAATTACAACTTTGCTCGAGCGGTGGGCGAGCGGGGATGCGCAGGCGTTCGAGGCCCTGACCCCGTACGTTTATCAGGACCTGCGCAGTCTGGCGCGGGGTTTTCTGCGCGGAGAGCGATCCGGTCACACACTCCAGGCAACGGGGTTGGTGAACGAACTCTATCTGATCCTTCTCAAAGGAACCGCGGACCCGTTTCATGACCGCAGCCATTTCTTCAGCTTCGCGGCAAGGGCGATGCGCCGGATACTGGTGGACTATGCGCGAGCCCGGGGCAGTCAAAAGCGCGGGGCGGGCGCAGTGCATCCGGAACTCAGTCCTGAGATGGCGTGGATCGATCCGGGCGGGCCTGAAATGCTGGATGTGGACCGCTGGCTCGATGAACTGGAGGCGCTTAATCCGCGTAAGGTCCAGGCTGTGGAACTGCGGATCTTTCTCGGTTGTACAGCGGAAGAAGCAGCGGAGTTGCTGGGCGTTTCGAAGGCGACCCTCGACCGCGATCTACGGTTTTCCCTTGCCTGGCTGGCGGAGCGGCTGCTGCCAGAGACGCCAGGGGAGTAGCGGATGAGGACTGCCGCGGAAACGCTGGCCCGACTGGAAGAGATCTTCGAAGCGATCATAGCTTTTCCACCGGGGTGCGATCAGGCAGCCGAAGCGCGCCGGCTGAGCGGGGGCGACGCAGAACTGGAAAGGCAGGCGTTGTCGCTTGCGGCAGCTCATCTCCGCAGGGAGACCCTGAACGGCGCCTCGAAGGAAGCCGTGCAGGCCGAAGAGGAAGCAGGGCGGATTTACGGCCGCTACAGCACGGTGAGGCGCATCGGCGCGGGCGGCATGGGCACCGTCTTTCTGGCGGAACGAGCCGATGGCGAATACAGGCAAACGGTTGCCCTGAAGGTCATTCATCCTCACCTGCGCGCGGAGGTGTTTCACCGGCGTTTCCTCGAAGAACGGCAGATTCTGGCGACGCTGAACCACCCCGGCATCACGAAAATTCTGGACGGCGGCATCACCAGCGACGGTGCTCCGTACCTGGTGATGGATTACGTGGAAGGCGAACCGCCGGATGTGTTCTGCGCTCAGCATGGCCTGGATCTTCGGGCGCGCCTCGATCTGTTCCGAAACATTTGCGAACCGGTGGCATACGCGCACCGGAGCCTGGTCATACATCGGGACCTGAAGCCTTCGAACATTCTGGTAACGGCGGAAGGCAATCCGGTTTTGCTCGATTTCGGAACTGCCCGGTTCGTCGAGACTATTTCTCAGACTGAACACACCGCCTTCCCGCTGCTTACGTTGCGCTATTCGAGCCCGGAGCAGCGTTCGCGGGGCCACCTCACGACGGCAACCGATGTCTATTCGCTGGGCGTGATCCTGTATGAACTGCTTACGGGCGAGTGGCCGTTCGGGGATGCGTCGTCGCCTGAAGGGCTGATCAAGGCGTTCAGCCGGGAACGGCAGATAACCGCGCCGGGGCTGGCAGGCGATCTTCGGGCAATCCTGTCGAAGGCACTGGCGGGCAGGGCAGAGGACCGATATTCGAGCGTGGAGGCTTTCGCGGGCGACGTGAAGAATTTTCTGCGCGGGGCTCCGGTCACGGCTAAGCCCGAGCGTTGGGGGTACCGCGCCCGCAAGTTCGTCCGGCGAAATATCGTGACGGTGACCTTCAGCGTGATTGCGGTGGCGGCGCTGATTGCGGCTACCGGTTCGGCGGTGTATCAGGCAAGACTTGCGCGCGAGCGCTATGCGGCGTTGCGCTCGGTGACGACCAGCCTTCTGTTCGATCTTAAAAATGCGATTAACGATGTGCCGGGGTCGACCAGGGCGCAAAAGATTCTGATTGACCGGGTTTTGAAAAATCTGGGCGATCTGAGGCTTGCGTCGCCCGATCCCGATCTGCAGTTTCAACTCGCGGAGGCGTATCGGCAACTGGGAGAACTGCAGGGCGACCCTTACTCGCAGAACCTGGGCGACAGCGCGGGGGCTTTGGAAAGTCTGGGGAAAGGCCGCACAATTATTGAAGCCGCAGTGCGCCGGGGGCCGTTGAACGCGGCCTGGCTGCATCTGGCGGGAATGATGGAAATCACCATGGCCGAAACGCACCTGGGGCGCGGGGCCGGCGCTGCGAATGCCGCGGCGTGCGCGAAAAATGCGACGGCGTACTACGAAAGGATGATTCCGCTTACGAAGAATGGGGACTGGCTTGCCGATGCGGCCTCAGCCTATGGAGTTTTCGGAGATATCGAGGGGCAAGCTCCGATGTCTATGGCCGACCCGGTCAAAGCCGCACAGGAGTACCGGCGAGCAATTGAACTGGACAAGCTAGGGCTGGCGGCGTCGCCGGGCTCGGCGCGCGCGCTGCGCGGGACGGCGGTGATGCGGATGAAACTGGGAGACCTGGTGCGGCCGCGCGATCCGCAATCGGCGCTTGACGAATTCCGCGCAGCCAGTCTGGCGCTGGAGGGCATTTCGTCCGCAGAGAAGTCGAGCCCAACGATTCGACGCGTGCAGTTTACGCTGTTGCGGAAGACCGGCGATGCTCTTCGCGACATGCAGGAGTGGGCTGAAGCAGAGAGCGCGTTGAGGCGGGTCCGAGCCTACCATGACCAACAACTCTCGGCCGATCCGGGTGACAAGCGCGCGGCGGAGGACGTGGCCGTGATTGCGAGCGATCAGGCTTATCTTTACCTGTGGCAACGCAAATACCGGGAAATGCTGGAGCCCGCGGCTACGCTGAACCGATTAAGCGAAGAGTTCCTGCGCAGAGAACCGAACAACACGAAATGGCAGTTGTATTCCGGGGTTTCACAGGTTCAACTGGCGATTGCGGAGGTTCACGCCGGCGGAGGTGAGAGTGGCGCAAGGCGGGCGCGGGCGGGTGTCAGGGAACTGATCCGGGTGGCCGAGGGCCGGGAAACATCGCCGAAATTCCACCAGGTGGCGGCGGAATGGCTGGTGCTCGCGGAACCGAAAACAGAGAGCGATCCTCAACGGGCGGTGGTTTACGCGCGAAAGTTTCTGGCGGAAACGCGTCCCGATAATGTGGCAGGCCTGTTTCGTTTAGCTCTGGCACTTCAGGCGGCGGGACAAGCGCGGGAAGCCAGGGCCGCGGCCGGAGCGGCGCTTTCGCTTTTAGCGCCGGTGCGTGGAAACCACGTTCCCTATATGCGCAAAGTACTGGAGACGCTTTGAGCGCGCGGGATCAGGCGTGTCGCCGCAACAGTGCCGGGCTGTCTTAATTAAGCAATTCTGCGTCAGCGAAGGTGACGCGAAGCCGTTGTCCGATGTGCGCGCGAAGGATGCACGCAATTTCTTCAGGAGCTTATAAACTCAGGCAAGTGCCGGAAAGATCTGCGATGAGTGAATGGCGAAGGCGTGTGCTTTGGGGAGCGCTGGTTGTGTACGGGTCAGCGCGCGTCTGCCAGTTGTATGCGGGGCGACTGCCCACAATCGTCATCGTTATTCTGCATGGAATTCCGCCTGCCATCTTCGCGATCGCGCACGGCTCTGCGTTGTATGGCCCGAAACGTATGTCGGTGTTAGCCGTGTGTTGTCTCGGGTTCGGAACTGTTGCCGAGAGCCTCAGTCTGGGGACGGCATTTCCCTTCGGGCGCTACCACTTCACGGATGTGATGGGGCCGCAGGTGTTTCGGCTTCCGATCCTGCTTGCGCTTGCGTACCTGGGCATCGGTACGCCTCGTGGGTACTCGCGCTTTTGATGCCTGGGTACGATGACAAGACGATTCGGGGGGCGCGTTTTCGGCGTACCGATTATGAACTTCGTGGGGTGGTTTGTGACGGCATACGTTTACTACCAGGCGTTTGCTTTATACTGCCGCGGGAAGTCGGTGCGCGTTCCAGAAGCCGGGCCCGGCTTTAGGTCACCGGCCATTCTGTTCTATGCCCTGTGTGGCGCGGGAAATCTGCTGATCCTCAAACAGCCAATGAGTTCAACGGTGGTGATGGATGCCGCAGGGAGGCATTGGGCAACGCAGATATTCTCGGGAGTTGTGTGCTGGTGTCGCTGGTTATTATGTGCCCGATCGCATTGCTGGCGTGGTTGCGGATGCGGGTCCGCTATGCGCTGGCGGGAACAGATCGCCGTCAGCGGCGGTTTAGATGTCGGGCTGGAGCGCGTCGTCAATGGCCGCGCCACCGGTCGGATATTTGACTCCTTCGAGCGGACTTCCTGCGCGCAGCAGCGGCTTGACCACTCGTGGAGGGCATAGCCGAGGGGAGGCCATTTTAGCCGGGGTCGCGGATATCGACCGGGTGCGCAACAGGAAAGCCGAGGTCGAGCATTAGCTTTACGGCCCGGTAATTCGGTTCGTCTCCCAGCAATAGCGGGCCACGAGTTCGTGATCGCAATCCACTAAGAGCCGCGTCGCCGGATCGCTTGCTTCGTAGAGCAATTCGAACATAGGCTGGTGGCCCTTCAACGAGGCGATTTGGTGCGGATATACCCAGCGCGGCTACCAGGAAGATGTCCGCTTTGGCGCCTCGTTCGAGGAGGAATCGCACCACGTCGGCGACGGTTCCCGCGCAATGCAGGGGAGTGCAGGCGTCCATGCCTTTCGCATCGACCAGCGAAGGCTCGGCTGCGAGCATTTGCGCCAATTTATCGGTCAGCCCTGCGCGGCGGCATCATGCGCCGGGGTCAAGGTCCACCGGCTCGCCTCCCCAGGTTGCCGGGTCGACGTCCTCTATGGTTTGGGTCAGCGTCCATTGGTGGCCGGCGAAGTCTTCGAGCGTGGCCTGGCGTTCGCCGTACATGTATGTCTCGGGAGCATGGACGATGCGGGCTCCGTGTGCGAGCGCCTGTGAAAATGATGCGTCCACATCTTCGACGCGCAGCATAGTGGAACTCCTGGAGGCCGATTTGTTGTCTTCGCCGGTGTCGCGCACGATGAGACAGGAATGCCCAAACCAAACCTGCGCGCGATGGTTGGCGATTTTCAGCCTGACGCGAAAGCCGAGTGCGGCTTCGAGCCATGCGACGGCCGTGAGGACGTCGGGGTATGGGATTACCGGAATTACGGCACAGGGTGGAGCGGATCGATTGTTCAAGCGGATCGGGGCCTATTTTAGCGCATTGAGCGTTAGCGTCTGACCTGCGCGGCGGACCATGCGCAGTTCCCGTGCGCAGTTCCCGGTTGACCGTATATGCATCGACGGTCTATGCTTGCCCCGTGGACACGACGGGTGAACGGGAAACTGAGGCATTCCGCTTCGAAAGCATGCTGCAGGACGTGCGATTTGCGCTTCGGCAATTGCGGAAGAATCCGGGGTTCGCCGGTACCGCGGTCCTGGTAATGGCGCTGGGACTCGCGGCGAGCGTAGCGATTTTCGCGTTTGTGGATGCGGCGCTGCTGCGGCCGCTGCCCTACCGGAACGCTTCGCGGCTGGTGGTTGCGTATGAGACCGCGAACTCGTGCCGCGAGTGCAACCTTTCCTATCCCGATTACCTGGACTGGAAGAAGATGAACACTGTATTCAGCTCCTTCGAGGCATGGGAGGCGTCCGTCTTTCTGTGGCGAAGTCCGGAGGGAGTGCAGGCGGTTCGGAGCGCTAACGTGAGCGGCGGCTTTTTCCGTAGCCTGGGCGTGGGCGCGAGGACAGGACGTGTTTTCAGCGAGACAGATGACAGGCCGGCTGCGCCGCGCACCGTTGTGCTGATGTACGAGACCTGGCAGCGCCGTTTCGGTGGGCGGCCGGACATTCTCGGGCAATCGCTGATTCTCGATAACGCGCCATACGAGGTCATCGGCGTGTTGCCTCCTGATTTTCATTTCGCAATGCGGGCGGCTGAGTTCTTTACGACGATCGGCAACCCGAACCGGTGCGAGCAGTCGCGCGGCTGTTACAACCTATACGGATTGGGCCGGTTAAGGGACAACGTTTCTTTCGACGCCGCGATGGCTGAAACCAAGACGATTGCCGCGCAGCTTGAGATGGCGTATCCGGCCACTAACAAAGGGCGAAGTGCACGGCTGGCGCCGCTTCGGGATGCCATTGTGGGAGACATCCGGCCGACTCTTCTGGTTTTGTGGAGCGGCGCGGGTCTGCTGTTGTTGATTGCCTATGTCAATGTGGCGGGCCTGCTGATGGTTAAGTCTGAAAGCCGCAAGCGCGAGACGGTGTTGCGGGGCGCGCTTGGCGCATCGCGAGGGCGGCTTATCCGGCAGTTTGTGACCGAAAGCGTATTGCTCGTCTCTATGGCAGTGGCCGTTGGCATGCCTTTGGCGGAGGCGGCGATTCCCCGGCTGTTCAGGCTGATTCCCGAACGGCGGCTGCGCGGTCTGCCATATTTTCGGGATGCCGGGTTGAATTCGGATGTGCTGCTCTTTGCCGCCGCGGTAGCTTTGCTGGCGGTGGTTGTGTGTTCGGTGGCTCCGGTTTTGCGGCTCTCGCATGCCCAGGTGCGGGAGGATCTTGCGGAAGGCGGCCGCGGTTCCGCCGGGAGCGTATGGAAGCGTTTCGGGGCGAAGTTAGTGGCGGCGCAATTGGCGATCGCGATGATGCTGCTGGCCAGCGCGGGACTTTTAGGTAAGAGCCTCTCCCGCATGTTCCATGTCGAACTGAACTTCAATTCTGCCCGCCTCGCCACGCTGGAGATAGACGTCCATGGCGCCGGGTACGAAAAAGACGATCGGCTCAGGACTCTTTCGCGGAGAGTGTTGGCGCAGGTCTCGGCGATGCCAGGAGTGGTTTCCGCAGCGCACACCAGCGAACTTCCGATCACGTGCAACTGCGACTCGACGGAGGTGCGGGTACAGGGCCATGCCTGGTATGGAGAGGGCGACAAGGCGCTGAAGCGGGAGACGAGCGCGAATTATTTCAAGGTGCTCGAGGCCAGGCTGATGGCCGGACGCTTCTATACGGATGCCGACGATGACTCGAAGCCACGGGTGGCGGTTATCAACCGGGCGCTGGCTAAACAATTCTTTGCGGGCGAAGATCCCGTGGGGAGAATCATCGGGGACGCAAAGCTTTCAACGCAATCGCTCACACAGGTGATCGGCGTGGTGGACGATATCCGGGAAGGCGATCTGGTGGAACCGCTGGTGCCGGCCGTGTACTATCCATACAAGCAAGAAGCCGACGGCACCTTGTTTCTCGTGGTCCGGACAGGCCAGCCGCCGGCGGCGATCATGGCATCGCTGGTTCGTGAGATTCATCGGGTAGATGCCGACCTCGGCGTGAGAAACGAGTTTGTCATGGATGACCGGATTAACGACTCGCCGGCGGCTTTTCTGAACCGCTCGTCGGCATGGCTGGTGGGAGGATTCGCGTTGTCGGCTCTGTTGCTCGGCTCGATTGGCCTGTATGGAGTGATTGCTTACTCGGTGAGCCAGAGGAGGCGCGAGATTGGCGTGCGCATGGCACTCGGGGCGGAGCGCGGGGCCGTGTATCGGTTGGTGCTTGGGCAGGCAGGCTTCGTCATCTCGGCGGGGATGACGGTTGGCATAGTATGTTCGATTCCGGCGGCTGCATTGCTAAGAAGTCTGCTGTTCGGTGTTGAGCCCTGGGACGTGGCTACGCTGGCCGGCGTCGCGGCAGTGCTCGGCAGTTGTGCGTTGTTGGCAAGCTATGTGCCTGCGCGGCGGGCGGCATCCATAAACCCGGTGGAGGCGCTGCGGGCGGAATAACGCGTGAGCGCGGCTATGCTGCGGCTATGGTGCGATTTGTCCGGGGGCGCGGCCGGAAACAGGAAGCTGGTGATTTCGCCGACGAGGGCCGCCCGGTTGAAGGGTTTGTCGATGACGGGCCTGAGCAGGATGGGGAGCTTGAGGCCGCGGTAATTTCCTCCGGACATCATCATCGCGGGTATTTCGGGGCGGAGCGCTCTCAGTGCAGTAACCAGGGAAGGGCCGTCCATCAGGGGCATGTCGATATCCGACAACAGGAGGTGAATCTTACCCTTATGTTCCCGCGCGATTTCGAGCGCCGCGACGCCATTGCTGGCGCTGAGGACGCGGAAATTCGCGTGTGACAGTATTGCGATTAAAAGCCGGAGCACCAGCGCATCATCGTCGACCACGAGCAACGTTGCGATACTCTCCGTCGGTAAACAGGTCATCGTCTCCTCCCCGCGCCGCTTCTGGCAGAGGTCTCCATAGCACTGACAATACGAACTTTCAATCAGAAAAGCTGGTCAATTGTGCTCAGTCGCACAAATTAATCGTGTAGTACTACGTTCAGGAGAGAACTGTGGATTTCGAGGGTTCCGTTGTACTTGATGAAGCCGAGGCGACGGAATTTGTTCATGAAGAAGCTGACGCGCGAGCGGGTAGTGCCAACCATTTCGGCCAGCGTTTCCTGGCTGATGTGCGCGATGACCTTTTCGGGAGCGCCGTCCTTGCCAAAATTTGCCAGCAGGAGCAGTGCGCGGGCAAGGCGCTTCTCACTCGAATTGAAGAGCTGGTCGACCAGGTCTTCTTCGATCCGGATGGTGCGGGTGAGCATGTAGGAGAGAAGTAGCTCAGAGAAGACAGGCTCAGCTTTGAGCATTCTTACGACGAGCGCTTTGTCGAGTTGCATGAAGATGGATTCCGTCATGGTGGTGGCGGAGGCCATTCGTAACTGCTGAGCGGCGAGGCAACCTTCGCCGAAGAAGTCCTTTGGGCCGAGGACTGCGATGACCGCTTCTTTGCCGGAATTGGAAACGACCGAGATCTTGACCTTGCCCTTGTGGATGAAGAAGACTGAGTCGGCGGGCTCGCCCTGGGCGAAAATCACGGTGTCTTTGGGCTTTCGGGAAACTTTCTTACCGATTCCTTTCTCCTGAAGGAATTTCGCCGCGTCGAATTCTGCGGCAGCTATCACCGACCGGCCTCACCATTGTTGTGCAACACCTGCATTTTATATGACACTTGCCGCAAATGTAGCATTTCGCCCGAACGGTGTCTGTGCAATAGTGCTCAGGCATTTCGCCTTCCGGTGAGAGCCCGGCTTTTACGGAATATTGGGCTGCGGCACTGGTCAAACCCGGAGCTAAGGCGCCGCTGGAGCCGGGACGTTGACCTGGTACGGCGCGGCGGGCGCCGGGCAGGTTTTCACGCATTCGGGGTGAATTAGTTTGTTTTGGTCCTTCCGGAGGAGATCGTCGCCACCATCTTTGATCCAACATTCATCGAAAACTGAGCAATAGCAGACTCGGGTGCGGATGTAATCGCGCTCGTTATTGCTCCCGGGCCCGGAGGATACGGGGTGAGGCGAGACCGAGGCTGATGACGGGCGAAGCAATGGACTTGCCCCTCCACCACAATTCGAACGTTTCGACGCGCGCGGGACCGACACCGTCGTTGGTGAGAACCAGCCTCACCTTGCCGGTTCCGGTCTCGCCGACGTTGTTGGTGTGAAATCGACAAAGGGCCAGGAGTTGGCTTCGACCATTCGCATGTTCGCGTCAGCCATGCGCTCCATTATGCGGCCGTGTTCGATGGCTACGGCGAGGGTGATTACCGAAACGAACATCGCGCAAAGGCCGAGTGTGATATCGAGCCAGCGGTGACCCGTGTGAGCGGGATGATGATGCGGCGCTTCGGGTGACTCCATCGCGAGACGTAGGTTATCACGGGTGTGTGGTTCGGATGCCGCGTTTTTACACGGGCTGCGGTCAGGCTCACTTGGCGGTGGACAGCTTGTCGGCGTGGTCACTGAGGAGGTCTCCAGCCGATCTGTTCGGGCTGGGACGCTGTGGGCGGGAGATTACATCTAAAAACGATCCGGCGCCCGGCAGCGTCCGCCGCCGCACAGGTTGCGGGAGACATTAGCCGTGGGCCTTCTTATAATGGCCCAGGTCCACACCAATTTAAGACCATTCGGAGGATCGATCATGCACATTCAGATAGCTTCGGGGGCGCGCCTTGCGGCGCTCTTTCTGCCGCTCATCGTTACAGTCCAGACGGGGTTTGCCGGGGAAATTCTCACACCGGCCGCCACGACTGCGGGCTTCACTTTAACCACCTTTGCCGACAGCTTCCCCACGACGGGATGCTGCGGTCCACTGGGCATAACCTTTCCTACAGGCGGCGGTGTCCTGGTAGCCGACTACCCCGGTAACGTTCGGAAGTTTGCCACCGACACCGACGGGCAGCATGCGACCGCGGCAGCCGTTGCGCAGAACTACGGGAACACGAACGGCGTGGGACTGGCAGACCTGAACGGAACCATCTACATGACGGAACAAGGCTCAGGGGTTGTGGCACAGCTGAACAATGACGGGACGCTCAACCATAATGTTGCAACCCTGGGTTTTGCAACGGGGATTGGCGCTTACGGTCCGGGCGGTATTCTTATCGTCTCGACCGGCACAGGTGGACTGTTCAAAGTGAATCCGTCCACCAGTGCCGTGACTCCGTTTGAAAGCGGTCCGAATTTTGACGGAGTAACGGTGAGTGAGGGCACGAACACCGTCTATGTAGAAGGATCCGGTCATATTCTCGGTTTCAACATCACGACCGGCGCTCAGGTGTTCGATTCAGGCTTGATTCCCGACAGTCCTGACGGGGTCGCGCTCGGGACGGGCACGCTGGCTGGCAATCTCTTCGTGAATACCAACAGCGGATCGCTTTATGAAGTGAACATCGCGACGCTGGCGCAAACGAAGCTGGGCACGGGCGGATCGCGCGGCGACTTCGTGTCGGTGGACCCGAACGGTACGCTGCTGCTCACGCAGTCTGACAGCATTCTGAGACTCACGGCCCCGGCTGGAGGTGGTTTTGGGACAACCACTCCGGAGCCGGGTACTCTGTTCCTGATGGCAGGCAGCATGGTGTTCGTTCTGGGGCGCTTCGCGAAACGGCGGGCGCAGGGAGCTTAAGGAGTTTAAGAGTCAGGCGGGCTAAGACGGGGCGGTTCCGTTCTACGGTTCCGCCTTTTTTTAGTTATTCCGGGTTGCGGGGAACGGCGGGTTCCGGCTGGCGAGCGATCTGATGCTGGTGGAACCTTTTCGGTAGGTGTGCGAGCGCCAAGGATGGGGACGTGCAAAATGCTGAGGTGCAGGCGCTGATCGAGCGGGTCTATTCCGCGTTCAACCGGCGCGATGTCGACGGCGTTCTGGCGAGTATGAGCGAAAGCGTGAGTTGGCCCAGGGCGTCCGAGGGCGGGCGCGTCATCGGAAAAGAAGATATTCGGGCTTACTGGACGCGGCAGTGGAAGGAGTTCGATCCTACGGTTAAACCGCTCGCGGTAATGGAGCGCGCAGATGGCAAAACCGAGGTGCGGGTTCATCAACTGGTGAAGAGCCTGACTGGGGACGTACTTTCGGACAGCGAAGTCCGGCACATTTACACGATGTCGGACGGGCTGATTGAGCGCATGGATTTGGGCGGCGGCGAGGCAAAGGCGGAGCAAGGGCCGTCGGAACTGTTCCCGCATGGGCGTGGCTGACCTGGTGTGCGTTTTTAGACGCTGCTATGCTTAAGACTGACAGCGTTCCGGTCCGCCCGAGGCAGAACCGAACATAATAGATGCAGCATTTTTCCGAACTCAATCTCTGCTCCGCATTGCGGAACAACCTTGCTAAGCACGAATTTGTAACTCCCACGCCGGTGCAGGCTCAGGCGATTCCGCCGCTGATGGAAGGCCGCGATGTGGTGGCGACCGCGCAGACCGGCACCGGCAAGACTCTGGCCTTTGCGATTCCGATCATTGAAGCTTTGGCCGCGGTTCCGCGCACGAAGACAATAAAGGTTCTGATTCTTAGCCCCACGCGGGAACTCGCGATTCAGATCGATGTCGCGTTTCGGCAAATCGCTCACGGGATGCGCATCCGTACCGCCGTGGTCGTTGGCGGGATGAGCGAGAGCAATCAATTGCGGGATATCGAGGCCGGTGCGGAAGTGGTGATCGCGACGCCAGGACGGCTTTGCGATTACCTGGAACGGCGGCTGATCGATCTCTCGGGCACGGCGACGGTGGTTCTGGACGAGGCCGACCGAATGCTCGATATGGGCTTTCTGCCGTCGCTGCGGATGATTCTCGACCGGCTTCCGGCGAGACGCCATACGATGCTTTTCTCAGCCACGATGGAGCAATCGGTGGCTGGTCTGGTCGCAAGCTACGTGCGGGATCCGGTGCGGATTGCGGTGGAGGCGTGCGCGGAAACGGCCAGCCAGATCGATCTTTACTGTTATGAAGTCGCGCAAGGGTCGAAGTTCGATCTGCTCGAGTATCTGCTGAAGAAGGAGAAGGGATCTTTCCTGGTATTCGTGGCGACGAAGGAAGGCGCCGACCGGCTCGCGAAATTTCTGGAGCGCGGGAGACATAAGGTCGCTTCGATTCATGGCGACCGTTCGCAGGGCCAGCGGAACGCAGCGCTGCAGGGGTTCAAAGACGGCGTTTACCGCGTGCTGGTGGCGACCGATGTGGCGGCGCGCGGGATTCACGTGGATGACATCGCGCATGTGGTGAATTACGATTTGCCGCAGGAGCCGGAGAACTTCATTCATCGTGTTGGACGTACGGGGCGCGCGGGTTCACGGGGCGCGTCATGGACATTTGTGACACCGCTCGAACGCTCGGATGTCCGCAAATATGAAGCCGCGCTGGGGATCAAAGTGCAGTATCGCGAACTTCCGCCGTTGCCGCGGCCGATCGGAATCGTGCAGGATATCGATGCGTTTCTGGCTTCGATGAATACGGCTCCGGCGCCGGAAAGCGCGCCGAAGCCGACAACTACCAGAAGCTTCTCAAGCAGCCGCCGACGCCGTTAGGAATAGGCGTACGGATTTTTGTCGATGGTGGTGGTGCCGCGTGTCTGGTTGCAGAGAAACACGGCGCCCGTGAAGTAAATCCCAGGTTCGGTAATTGTTTTCGCGACTTCGAATGCCTGGCGAAGGTCGGCGACTGTTAGCTGCATGGGCGCCTCGTCGGGCTGGTAAGTCACACCGTAGGGATAATCTTCGTTGGTCCGGCTGATCTCGACATGGCAGCCCACGACGTGAGTGACAGGGTGGGTATCCACGAACGCGATTAAGCGCTTCATACTGTCAAACCATTTGTCCCAAAAGCTGATGTAGCAGCGTCCGCGATAGAACATGTCGCCGGTGTAGAGGATGCGCGTGTACTCGTCGTAGTATGCGAATTCCGAAATGACGTGGCCGGGACTGCCCCAGATGAGGATGTTGCGGCCGCCCAGGTCGAGCGTAACCCGCTCCTCCGGGAAGTTGGTCATCCCCCAGAACCCGATCATCTCTTCGTGAGTGAGGCCCATGTAGCGCGTGTTGGGGCGATCGACAAACTGATTGAGGGCGGCGTAGTGATCGGAATGCAGATGGCTGAACGCCATCAGCAGTTCCATGTTCTCTGGCCTGCGGCCATGCCGGGCGCACCACTTGCCGATGCAATCGTCCACGACATCGCGCAGTGCCCAGTCGCTGCGGAGCGTGGTGAAGCCCTGGTCGAGCATGAGAATGCGGTCATTGCCGAAGTACAGGTGCAGGAAGGGGGCTTCGTAGCTGTAGGCCTTGTTCTGCCGCAGAAAAGCCGTGTGCTCGTTGTACCAGTGGACCTGGACCGGAGGGTCCTGGTTATCCATGCAGGAGGGCGACCCGCAAATCCACTTCGCGGGAAAGGCGCCGGGCGCCGGGAGCCCTGAGGTGAAATCGATTCGCGCCGCGGAGGGCGGAGGCGCAGTCTGCGGATCGGCGTCGGCCGCGACAAAGGCAGATGCGAAAGG
This sequence comes from Bryobacterales bacterium, assembly GCA_963814235.1. Taxonomy (GTDB): domain Bacteria; phylum Acidobacteriota; class Terriglobia; order Bryobacterales; family Bryobacteraceae; genus Bog-113. The sequence goes on from CAWFCA010000010.1 coordinate 14,739, forward strand.
CACCGCCATAAACGTTCTGCGCTTCATAGATTCGCGATCTCCATCAGGTTAGAAAGGGCGGGGAGCATTGATATTCGGTACGCCCGGCGGGAAGACGGAGGTCTTCTGGTCGGGACTGACGCCGTTGAGCAGAATGAAATCCGGACGGACCAGAGCCATGTGTTTTCCGACGACTCTGATGCGCAGAGGTGAGGGCGTCGTCAGCAGGTCGGGTTCCATTTGCAGCAGGCGTTCATAGGGCTTGTAAGTCGCGAAGCGCGGATAAGCCTTGCCGGGTACGAACTGCATTTCGATGTGGCCGCCCATGAGCCACTTCACCGGATATTTTGCGAGGCCGGCTTAAGGCGTTCGAGTGAGGCGACGTAATCCCTGTCGTTGCTGATGTTGATTTTGCCGGGGAAGAGCAGGTCTCCGGTGTGCAGAAAATCGTTGTAGGGATCGTAGAACGTGAGTCCGTCTTTGTGGGCGCCGGGGGTCGGGATTACTTCGATGATGCGGCCGCCGAGGTCGATTCGGCCGGTACCGGACGGCCAGGAAGCGGTGAGCCCGTAGAAGCGCTTCATTTCATCGAGCGGCGCGGGGCGAGGGTGGTGTCGGGACGGCCGGCGAACTGGGCGAGTCCCTGGTTCTGCGCGATGTCTTCGCCGGATGTCATCACGACGGTGAGCGGGCACGTTTTTGCGGCGGCGGATGAGGCTCCAGCGGGCGACGATTCGGTCTACGGTCTCGCGCAAGGGATACCAGGCGGCTTCGGGCGTGGCGCCGGTGTCGATTAAGAGGGCGCCTTTGTTACCGAAGAGCAGATACGTGAAGGGCGCTTCCCAGTGGACGCACACGTTTTGGCGAAGGATGTAGGTGTCCTCGTTGTACTGGACGGCCTGGATGCGCGGGTCGCGATTGAGCGCAGCGACGTTCGAACCGTAGAGCCAGCGGAAGGCGAGGTTGCCGGGAGCGGGCGCTTCCGACGAGTAGTTGTGGGCGACTTCGCCTGTGGCGTGCAGAGGCACGCAGGAATCGGTGTTCCTTGCGCCCGGCGGATTGTAAGGGCCATCGGGGTTGCCGTTGGGATACTGCTGCGAGGTGGCGGATTGGGGATTTCCCGAGAGCGCGGAGTTGTATTGGTTTTGTGGCATTTGTGAGCAGGAACGATCAAGGCAACGGGCGGAGTTGCAGGTCGGGGGCGGGCCGGGAGCACTTACGGAAGTGCGGTGAAATTCATTCTACGACGCGAAACGAATTGAGGCAACTAAGGCGCTTAGAAGTGTCGTTAGTATGTGATTTGTCCGGTCGAGTTAACAAGTGATCTGTCCGCTTAACAAAACGGCGGCGATGCTGAGGTTTGACAAACCCGGGATCGATAAGCGCCGCGGAAGTGGAGCGGACGATGAAACTGCAGGACGTGATTTTGAAGGCGATGGCGAAGAAGATCAGCTGGATGGAGGCGGCTGAGATCATCGGGGTCACTGACCGGACGATGCGGCGGATGCGGGAGCGATATCAGGAGTTCGGCTATACGGGTCTGATGGATCGGCGGAAGGGAAAGCGGAGCTCTCACCGGATGCCGATGGAGACGGCCGAGGAGGTTCTGCGGCTCTACCGGGAGGTGTATTTCGATCTCAACATGCGGCACTTCCACGAGAAGCTGCGGGAGGAGCATGAGATCGAGCTGAGCTACACGTGGGTGCAGCAGGCGTTGCAGGGAGCGGGGCTGGTGGCGAAGCGGCGGAAGCGGGGACCGCACCGGCGGCGGCGGCCGCGGCGGCCGATGCCGGGCATGCTGCTGCACATCGACGGCAGCAAGCACCAGTGGCTGAACGACGACCGCTGGTATGACCTGATCGTGATTCTGGACGACGCCACCAGCGAGATTTATTACGCGCAACTGGTGGAGGAGGAATCGACGCGGACGGTGATGGCGGGATTGCGGGAGGTGATCGAGACCAAGGGTTTGTTCTGTGCGTTGTACAGCGACCGGGGCAGCCACTTTTTCGTCACGGTGAAGGCAGGCGAAAAGGTGGACAAGCATCGTCTGACGCAGGTGGGGCGGGCGATGAAGGAACTGGGGGTGCAGATGATCGCGGCCTATTCGCCGCAGGCGCGCGGCCGGTCGGAGCGCAGTTTTGGGACCTGGCAGGGGCGACTGCCGCAGGAACTGCGCCTGGCGGGGATCACGACAGTGGAAGGAGCCAACCAGTTCCTGCGGGAACAGTACATCGGGGAGTTCAACGCAAAGTTCAGCGTGGCGGCGGAGCAGAAAGGCACAGCGTTCCGGCGCACGAGCCGGACGGACCTGAACTGGATCTTCACGGTGCAGACGGAACGGGTGGTGGCAAAGGACAATACGGTGGCCATTGCGGACCGGTCGTGGCAGATCGACAAGACACGGTTCCGGCATACGCTGGCCGGCAGCACGGTGACGATCCATGAACATCTGGATGGCGACGTCTCGATCCGGTTCGGCCCGCACGTGGTCGGGCGATTCAGCGCCGCGGGAGAGGAGATCGAAAACAAAACGGCAAACCGGGAGCGCCGTGGAAAAGACGGGCATGGAAACCGGCGAAAACCAAAAGCAGGTTTCCACCGCTTCCCACACTCCCTTGGAAATCCCGCAAAAAACGCGCGATTCCCACTTTCCCACCGCGCCGACGACGCGGTTCTATATCTCAAAAAACGAAGACGAAGGCGGCTCGCGCCGCCTAAAACCCCAAACCGGACAGATCACGTAATTAATCAAACCGGACATCTTGACTAACTACCGACACTAAGGCGCTTAGAAGGCGCTTAGAAGGTGCGTCAGCGGCCGGAATCAATGCTATATTGAAAAACTTCAGAGGAGGGGTTATGGTTACGCGCAGAGACGTTATTGCGGGTGGCGCATTGCTCGCAGCCTGCAGTGAACACGGTGGAGCCGAGCCGGGGAAGAGTATGGAACTGGGAGCGTTCTCGGTGAGTCTGACCGTGAAAGATGTGCAGGTTTCAAAGGCATTTTATGAGAAGCTCGGGTTCAAGCCGTTTGCGGGAAACGCGGCGCAGAACTGGCTGATCATGAAGAACGGCGAGAACGTAATAGGGCTGTTTCACGGGATGTTCGAGAAGAATGTGATGACGTTCAATCCCGGGTGGGACAGCAGTGCGAAGAAACTGGCGGAGTTCACGGATGTGCGCGAGATACAGCGCAGGCTGAAGGCTGACGGAGTGCAGATCGAGAAGGAAGCGGACGAGGGTACGACGGGTCCGGCCAGTTTTGTTGTGAGGGACCCGGACGGAAATATGATCCTGCTGGATCAGCACGTCTGAGGGCTGATGGTGCCGCGGCACTCGATAGAACACACGCTACGGACAATCTGCAGCACGGTCTCGTGTCCTATTCTGCGTGAATAATGAGGGGTAACAATACCTCAACAGCAGGACTTGGGCATAGGGTTCGGACGCGAGGCTGCAGTTGGCCCGCTGCGACCGGGCGCACTCTGGCGTTGTCCACACTTTCGGGACGAAGATCAATTAAGGGCGGGGTCGTTTTTTCGATTTCTATTGTGATCGGCACACGCGTAATTTTCTGCCGACGCTATTAAGGGCAGTCACCCGGAGTCGGCTGAGCGCGAACGATTGATTCACTATAAGATCGAGTCTCCGCTCTGCAGAGACTAAGGTAGAAATGGTTGCCGATTGCGCACGCGGCGATTCCTTCATATTCAGCCTCTCCTGCCGGAGAACGAAGGACGCTCGAAAGTAAATCGGTCTTTCCTTAACGGGCTTCCCACCTTCCGGCAGGAGCCTCACTCATTTGTCCCCAAAACGCGTCCCGGGCCACATTCACAAACGGCTTCTGATTCGCCAGACCGTGACCGGCCTCGTTCGTTCGCCGACGCTTCTAAAATACTGCCTCTGCGCGCCCGTTTTCATCTCCGTTTGTGGCCTAAACGCAGTGGCCGCCATAAGTCACACGCGCCCGAAATTTATTTCACCCATAATCTCCGACAACATACAGCCCTCCGCTCATCCCACCCCACCGGCACCCATGCTACCGTCAAATCGAAATAAGCCGGCCTAACTGCCGGCTTTTTCCATTTAATAAACCCGTAATTCAACGAAGAACAAAAGGAACGAACCAAAAGGACCAATCATGACCCCAACCGAATTCGAAGATATCGATACCTTCACCGCCAATCACCAGGCCACGCTCGATCCCGTAGGCATCCTCGAACAAACCTACGCCAGCGAAATCTCCGCCGCCGCCTGGCGCCTCCGCCAATACGCCGACCGCGAAGCCGCCCTCACCGCCGCCGCCCCCGCCGAATCAACCGAACCCGACCTCGACGCGCTCCATCGAGCCCGCGCCAACGCCCTCAACATCATGAGCAAAGCCACCCGCGAACTGCGCCTCCTCCAGACCGAGCGCCAGGTCCGCAACGAAATCTTCCCCGAAGGCGCCGATATCTCACACCTGGGCGTCGCCAGTTATAAAGAAGTCATCGCCGCCCGAGCCACAAAGGAACGCGCCCGCCTCCTCGCCGAAAAGGCCGACGAAGTCGAACGCACCAAAACCCTCTTCAGGCATCCGAACCAGCGCCCATCCTCCGCGCCTCCCAAAACCGTGGCCCCCAAAACCATGGCTAATGAAGCTGTCCTCAATGAATCTGTGGCCAATGAATCTGTGCCCAATAAATCGATGGCTTCGTTTTGTAAAACGCCGCCCAAGCCCGCAGCCCCAGCTCAACCCATCGCCCGCAACAGCCTCTGCCCCTGCAATTCCGGCCAGAAATACAAACGCTGCTGCGGAGTCAATGCTCCCGCCGTGCTCGGAAGAGCGGCCTGACCGCGGCCGGAGTCTAAACCTGGTGATACTTCTGAAACGGCCCCAACCCGGGATAGTAAAGTTGCGCCCGCACGATGTCCGCAATCTGCCGCACATGCCCAAGGTCATGCATGGCCCATTGATTCAGCATGTTCTCCACCGTGATCGGCCCCAGTTCCCCGTGCGTCCCCACGCGCGCCAGAACTCCCTCATGCAGGCCCTCGAGCATTTCCAGATTGCTCTCGCGCTGCTCTTCCCAGTGCGCGAAAGACTCCTCCGCCTCACGCCCGGAATACGTCCCCGCTTCGGCGTAAGCCTCCTGGTCGTAGGGCTCGAGCTTCGGATTATTCTCCGCAATCATCCGGTCCAGCCGCGCACGGAAACTATGCGACTCCACATGCGAAAGATGCTCCAGCACTTCCGCAATCGACCATCGCTCGGGCGCCGGCCTCAACTGCGCCTGCTCCTCGCTCACACCCATCATCATCAGCCGCAGAATCTCCGGCGTCGCCGCCAGTTGTTCCAGTGCCGGATGCTCCAGTTTCTTTGCCGCCATCTCCCGATCCTAACCTGCTCCCTCAAGTCCCGCCGGCCCGGCCAGACACGTCACCGTAATCGTCCGCGAATCGTCCGCTTCCGCCGTAATCCGGATTTCCGTCCGCTCAGCGGGCATCAGTTCCGGAAACCGCTCCGCCCACTCCAGAATCACCACCGAACCGCTCCCGAAATAGTCGTCGAGCCCCAGACTTTCCACCTGCCGGGCCTCGTCCAGCCGATACAGATCCACGTGATACACCGGCCGCTCGTCGCCATACTGATGCACCAGCGTAAACGTCGGGCTCGAAACCTCGTCCGCCGCCGGCCACCCCAAGTCCTTCCACAATGCCTTTGGTCATCGTGGTCTTGCCCGCCCCCAGATTGCCGATCAGCAGCACCGCGCCCCGAAGCCCCGCCGCCAGTTCACGCCCCAGCGCGATCGTCTCTTCTTCGGAATGCGTGTGGAAAATCTTACTGGGGGCTGTTTGTGATGGCACGAGTTGCCTCAGGCAGGAACCGCAGTAGATCCGTCGCGATCACGGCCTGCTCCGTCAAATGCCTGGCCGCGATTTCCCCGGCCAGCCCATGCAGGTACACCGCCGCCCGAATCGCCAGTTCGGGTTCGCTCTGGAATTGCGCCAGCAGCCCTGAAATCATACCCGTCAGGATATCGCCCGTGCCCCCGGTTGACATTGCGGGCGAGCCCGTCGGGTTCACCCAAACCCGTCCGTCCGGAAACGCGATCAGCGTTCCCTCGCCCTTCAGCACCAGAACTACGTTCCGCTCCGTCGCGAACCTTCGGGCCGTGGCCACCCTTTCGTTTTGTATTTCGGGAATGGAGAGCCCCGTCAGCCGGCTCATCTCTCCCGGATGCGGCGTCAAAACCCGCAACCCCGCATCGCCCCGCCATTCCTCGCCCGCCAGACAATTCAACGCATCCGCGTCGAAGACAAATGGCTTTGTTTTTTCGCGCATCAGCCGCAGCACCGTCTGCCGCGTCGAGTCCGACGTTCCGATCCCCGGCCCCATCCCGACCACGGTCAGCTTGTCGCACAATTCCGAAATCCTTTCATATGAAGAGGTTTCAGACAATCCCTCAGTCATCACTTCAGGGCTGTGCGCCGCCACCGAATCGAGCACCGATTCCGGACACGCCACCGTCACCAGTCCCGCCCCGGCCCGCAATGCGGACAGCCCGGCCATCGCCGCAGCGCCGCTCTTGCCGCTCGACCCGGCCACTATCAGGACATGCCCGTACTTCCCCTTGTTCGAATCCCGCGCACGCGGCGCGAACGCCGCCGCCACGCTCCGGGCCGTAATCCACCCGAGCGTAATCCCCGGGTCGTCTTCATACATCGAACACGGCGACCCGATGGGTTCGATCTGTAATTCCCCCATCAGGTTCGCCGCGGGCGGCAACGCATGACAAACCTTTGGAGCCGTGAACGTGATCGTCGCGTCGGCCCTCACATACTCGCCCGGAATAGCCCCGGTGTCGCCAGACAAACCCGAAGGGATATCCACTGCGATCACCTTTGCAAACGGAAATGCCCGGTTAATTTCCCGGATGGCGTTCAGCGCCTCGCCGGTCGCCGGTCCCCGCAAGCCGGTACCCAGCACCGCATCGATCACCAGCGTTGCCGAACGCATCTCCGGCCCGAAGTCGCGGTACCCCTGCAGGCCGCAGCCATGCAGCATCCCGAAATTCGCCGCTGCGTCGCCCCGCAGTTCTTCCGGATCGCCCACCAGCACCACCCACAGTTCCTCGGGGTCGAACCTGGTATAAAGCTGCCGCGCGATCGCGAGCCCGTCGCCCCCGTTATTGCCTTTCCCGCAAACCACCAGCATGCGCTGCCCGGAAAGGGGCGAGTACTTCCGCTCCAGGTACTCCACACACCGGTGCGCCGCATTCTCCATCAGGATGATGCCCGGAATTCCGGCCGCGATGGTCGCCCGGTCCACCGCGCCCATCTGCGCCGTTGTGAGAACTTTGCGCGGCTCCATTCAGGCAAGGCCCCGCGCAACCAGAACCGTCATATCGTCCGGCAATTCAGGCGCGTTGCTCCACTGCTGCACGCTCTCCATCACCTTCGCCACAATCTCGCAGGGCTCGCAAACCTGATGCTTCAGCACGCACTCGGTCAGCCGCTCGATCCCGAACTCTTCCCCGTACGCGTTTTCCGGTTCGGTCATCCCGTCCGTATAAGCCACCAGCAGATCCGACGGGCACAGGTGAATCGACTGCTCCTCATATTGGATCGACGGAAACAGCCCCACCACCGTCCCGGTCACTTCAAGCTCCGTCACCTTCCCGCCGCACACCAGCAGCGGCGGCAGATGGCCCGCATTCGTATAGGTCAGAATCCGCGAATTCTCGTCGTACAGGCCGAAGAAGAACGTCGCGTACTTCTCGGGAGCGGTGTTGGCATAAAGCTGCCGGTTCAACTGCGCAACAATGCTGGCCGTGGAGAAATGCGACCACGAAGCCGCGCCTCCCACCGCCGCTGTCATCGGCACGCCCGCCGCCAGTTGCGTCCGCAGAATCGATTGCATGGAAGCCATCAGCAGCGCCGCCGAAATTCCCTTGCCCGCCACGTCGCCGATCGCCAGCGCCAGGTTCCCGTCCGGCAGGCAAACGTAATCGTAATAGTCGCCCGATACCGTACGCGCCGGATTGCAGGTTCCGAACAGCTCGATCGTCCGCATCGCCGGTGCCGCTTTGGGGAACAACTGGTTCTGCACTTCGCTCGCAATCGTCAGTTCCGATTGCAGCCGTTCCTTCTCTTTCGCCACCACCAGCAGCGTCTGAACTTCCGCCGTCATCTGGTTGAACGAATTCCCCAGATCCGCCAGTTGATCCTTGCCGCGGACCGGAATCCTGTGCGTGAAATCGCCGTGCGCGATTCTGAGCGTTCCCTCGTACAGGTTATGCACTGCGCCCGTGATCGTTCGCGTAATGTGAACCCCGATCACCACCGACACGGCCATCGCAATAATGCACACGCCGCCCAGCAGAATCAGGAACAGCGCCAGCGGAACGTCGGGACGGTCGCTGAAGATCACCGCCAGCACGGCGGAGGTTCGCGTGTTGACGTAAAGCTCGGCTGGAATCCGCGAATTCGGCTGGTTCCAGTCCGCCACTTCGATCGGGTTCAGCCACGAAAATTCGCTGTCGAGGAAGTTGTAAGCGGGCGGAGGCGTGCCGCCGAACCGCGCCCGCAGATTTACGTGCTCGCGGTCGCTCTCCGCCCTCAAACCCACCGCGCCGATCCCGGGCACCAGCCCTTCCAGCACACCCGCGTCCAGCGGCGCCATCACCAGCGCCCGAACTTTGCCGTTCGAAACCGCGGCCATCGAGCAATAGCGGCCGTTCTTCACCACCAGCCCGGTATACTTTCCCCAGCCTGCGGGCAACACTTCGAGCTCGCTGTCCGGCGGATACCGGAACGTCGTCCCGTCGCCCGTCACCACAATCTCGAACCGCGGCGCCCGGTCGCGCAGCAGGGGAGCCATTTGCTCCATGATTACGCCCCTTACTCCAGGCGGCGCCTGCGCCAGGAATCGCGCCGGACTTTCGAGCACCGCCGCTCTCCGGTGCAGTTCCGAAGAGACCAGATACGTCGCAACCTGTCCCACCACCAGGTATGTCCCGAAGTAAACCAGCGCGATCACCAGCAGAATCGGGACCACGCCCACGAACAGGTACGTTACAATCAGGCGGTTCCGCAGGCGCCAGATCACGGCGGCTTTAAGCGAATACACCACCCCGCAACAGGCCAGCGCCATGGTCAGCAGGATCGACGTAATGCCCAAACCTCCCGTGGCCAGCAGGGCTGCGTCCAGCAGCACCAGCGCCAGCAGGATATAAACTTGAATAGTCACGGGTTAACTGTCTCCAGCATATCCGCTTGCACGAAACTAATGATCCTCCGCCGCGATTTTCTGCTTGCCGCGCTTGCCGCCCCTTCCGCCCTGGCGCAGGACGCCGAACCGACCTTTTCCACGGTGTCAAGGTCGTCAACATTCTTGCGACTATCCTCAATCGCGAGGGTCAGCTTATCAAAGATCTGACCAAAGACGATTTTCAGATCACGGAGAACGGCCGCCCCCAAACCATCCAATATTTCTCGCGCGATTCTGAACTGCCGCTCACCATCGGCCTGATGGTGGATACCAGCATGAGCCAGGTCCGCGTCATCGAAGCCGAGCGCGCCGCCAGTTTCCGCTTCCTCGACCGCATGCTCCGGGAGACCATGGACCAGGTCTTCGTCATGCAGTTCGACATGGCGGTGCAGACGCCTCAGCCCCTGACCTCCTCCCGAGAAACTCCAAAAAGCCCTGATTTTCGTGGATACGCCCACCCGCGACGAACTCCGCAGTCAGGCCGGCGGGGGCACCCTGCTTTTCGACGCTGTCGTCACCGCGTCGCGTGAATCCTCAAGCCGTGCAGGGCCGCAAAGCGCTCATCATCCTTTCCGACGGCGGGGAGAACGGCAGCGACGCCACCCTCGACGAAGCCATCGAAGCCGCGCAGCAAGCCGACACGATGATCTACTCGATTCTCTTCGGCGGCACCGAAGGCCGGGGCATCCTGCAGCGCATGTCGCGCGAAACCGGCGGCGGCTTCTTCGAAGTCACCAAACGCCAAAGCATCGACCACATTTACGAAGTCATTCAGGAGGAATTGCGCGGCCAATACAGTCTCGGCTATGTCTCGGACGTGCCGGTGCGTATCTCCGGGTTCCGCAAGCTCCGGTTGACCACGAAGAAGGGCCTGACCGTGCAGGCCCGCGACCGCTACTGGGCCCAGCGCTAAGCCGACTTGGTCTTCCTCGGCGCGCG
>CAWFCA010000011.1:0-434784 GCA_963814235.1 Bryobacterales bacterium
TGTTATGTAGTCTACTGGTTTCGGTCGGCCGTTCTTGTTAACCTGTGCAGGACCCTGGTCTCGGGGTGTGCAGGGGGGATCGAAGTGCCCGCGAGCTCGACGAACTGGGCACTCCGGGCGTCGGCTTCCCCATGTCGTCGAACGTCTCGCCAGACGCTGTCGGGCCCGACGATGATCCGGCTGACGACGCGAGGGACATCGTCAAGCCCGCCGATCGAGGCGGGAGCGGGCATGGGCCGATCGAGGAGCGTGAATTCGTCAAGTTCGGCGGATTTCGGGTCGTCCGGATCCGAGGGATAGCTGTCTTGACATTCGGCTGCGGAGCACCCCTGGTGCCAAAGCGGACCTCGATCAGCGCATTCGGTTCAAAGCGCACGTCCTGACCTTTGGCGACGACTTCAGGTAAACGGACCAGGCGAGCCCGTAGAATCCGAAGACCGTGCCCACGGTCCGCGATGACTGCGCCGCCACTGCGCCCAGCAGTCCAAACCCGGACGCTCCGCCCAGCGTGCGTCCTCCCGCGTTTCCGTTTGCGCTGCCGCTCGTGCGTTCCTCATCGTTGTCCATGCTCTTGGCGGCGATCACGCCCGCGATTACCGGCGCCAGTAACCGGGTCTTCGATTCACTCGACTGAATCCCGCCCTCGCCATCCATCTTTGCCGCGGTTTGTTGCGCGAGCTCCGCGCCGCTCAACTGCGCCTCCGCCTTCAACGCGGGCTGTGTCTCCGGAACCCACTTCCGCTCCACATCTACCGAATCGAACCGAAAGCGCAACTGCCCGCCGCGATGGAACCACGTCGCCGAGCGGGTCTTCGTCACCGATCCGTGAATGCGCGTCCCCACCGGCAGCAGCAGCTTCCGGTCGGAAGAAAATACCGGCTGATCGAGCAGCGCCTCGATGCGATCTCCGTTCTTCGAAGAAGCGGAAGTGACTTCTGAGATCATCCGCGCCTGCGCCAGCGCGTCCAGCGGGGCCGCCGACCCGATGGTAGCCAGATAGGCCGGCTCCACAGCCGCCCTTCCGAAATCGACAGGCGCCCGCAATATGGCGTCATAACGGGTTCCATTCCGTTCCCACCGCGGATGATAAGGCAGCTTGCCCAGCGCGAACTCTTCCAGGCGCTCCATCCGCCCGGGCCCGTGCAGGATGTCGGCCGCCCCGTGTGTCGCGGCGTTCACGCGCGCGTGAATCTGGTCGGCTGCCTGCTGCTTCGCCGTCGCCCATATTCCACTGTTTCCCGAACCGCTCGCAGCCGGTTTCTTCTTCGCCGGCTTTGCCTGATGCAGCGAGTACACCGTTTTCATCCCCACCGAAGCGGCTGCGTCGAAAGGATGATGGCTTCCATCCGGCAGAATCAGGTCGGTGAAATGCACGAGCGGCCGATCCACCGGAGTGAAGTCGCCATTCAAAACGGATTGCGCGCGCTGTTGCCACGGACCTTGCTGAAACGCTTCGATGCTCCCGGTCACGCTCGATCCGGCCGGAACCACCACGCGATCGAACGCGTAAATTGGTTCGAGCACCTTGGCTTGCACCAGCTCGCCGCGCCGTATACGCAGACGATGCGTCAGGTACAGGCGCAAAGGAACGCCCGTAGCTACCTGCAGAGGAATTTGTACGGGCTCGGCTCCCACGCTCAGGGCGAGTGCCGCTACCAGAAGAATGCGGAATAAAGGATACATGGCCTGTCCCTCAAGTTGGGGGTAGTTTAGCATCCGAACAGCGCGCGGAACGGTTCCACCACGAACATGGCGGCGTCGATCCGCCCCGCCTTCAAATCGTGCCCCGCGCCCTCCACGATCACCACCGAGGTAGGCGCCGGAATCAACGCCACCGCGCCGCGGATCTCCTCCGGTGTCGCGAATGGATCTCTACTCCCCTGCACAAACAACGCTGGCGTGTGCAAACTGGAGAAGTGCTGCGTGCGCATCTGTGCCTTGCCCGGCGGGTGCAGCGGATACGAAAGCAGCAGCAACCCGTCCGCGCACCCGGGGCAGCCGGCCGCCAGCATCGTCGCCTGCCGGCCGCCGTACGATTGGCCGCCCATATACACCGGACCTTGAACCAATCTCCGCATGGATTCCACAGCCTCGCGAATGCTTGCCTGATCTTCGGCGTACGTGCCGGGCGAGGGCGGGCCCTGCGCGCGGCGCACCCGAAACGCGAGATCGAACCGCAGCACGAATAACCCGGCGTCCGCAAAGCCCGATGCCACCTTCTCCAGCAACGCCGACTTGCAGTTTCCGCCGGCCCCATGCGTCAGCACAAGCCCTGCCCCGTTGGCATGCTCCGGCGTATGCAGCAGGCCGTTTCCAAATGCCGCAGCGCTCATAGACGCGCCGCGAACTCGCGCGCCTTCACGTCCGCCTCCGCCTCCGGCAGGCCCACGATGCCGGCCACCCACGCCCCTTTGATGAAGACATAAACAGGTATTCCGTTATCCGTGCCGAAGTACCCTCCCATGTGCGGCAGATACTTCGCATCGGCCAGCGCCTTCTTCCAATCGAGCAGCAGGAACGCCGCCGTCTGCGCATCGGGCATCTTCCCCAGAAATTGCTGGTAGCCCTTGTCGTAAGTCGCCAGATTACCGCCGGGCATGAATGCTTTGCCCAGCAGATATTTCGGAATGCGTTCCATCTTCGTCAGCCCGGCCTCCGGAAAATGTGCGGACTGATCGGGCGGAACGGCAACGATCTCGGTGCGCGGCACAGGCCGCTGCGGGCCCGAACACGACGCGCAAAGAATCCAGGCAATGCAGACAAAAATTTTCGGCATGAGATCAGGCTATACCCTCACTCAAAATCGCGCCGCGGTCACCATGGATGCCGCCGCCGTCGCCAGCACTACGATGACCGGCGATATCCGCGTGCGCACCAGGACCAGAAAGCCGGCAACTGCCAGAGCCCCGTCCCAGTAGTTCGCGATCACCCCCGACATACCGGCATGCAACAGCGCCGTAACCAGCAGCCCCACCACCGCCGCATTGACGCCTGCCAGTGCGGCCCGCGCGCCCCGATACTGGCGCCAGTGTCCCCAAAACGGCGCGATCCCGATGGCGAGCAAAAGCCCGGGTGCGAAGAGCGCGCATAAGCATGCCACGGCTCCCGGGAAGCCGTTCGGAATCGCGCGCGACACAAAGCCCAGATATGCCGAGAACGTAAACAAGGGGCCCGGAAGCGTCTGCACCGCGCCGTATCCAGCGAGGAAATCGCTCTCGCTCACCCACCCAGGCCGCACCACGGACTGCTCCAGTAACGGAAGCACTACATGGCCGCCTCCAAAAACCAGCGCGCCCGTCCGGTAAAACGCTCGGACCTGCGCCGCCCCCGGAAACGGAATCAGCTCCACCGCAGCTAGCAGCAAGGCGAATACGCCCAGTGCCGTCAACGAGGCGCGCCTCGAAATGGGTAGAGTGTTCGGCCCCTCGACCGCGTTCACCAATCGATCGAACCGAAGAAAGCCGAAGCACGCGCCGCCCGCGATCGCTCCCATCTGCGCCAGTGGGCCCCCGCGAAAGAACAACAGAGCCGCGGTCCCGATCGCAATCAGCGCGCGCTCCCCATCGGGACAGAGCGTTCGGAACATGCGGAGCACCGCGGTCGCTACCACCGGTACCGCCGCCAGTTGCAGTCCATGCAGGGCGCCGCGCATCAGCGTGCCCTGCGCATGGCTCACGCCCATCGCGAACAGAACCATCAGCACCGCCGAGGGCAGCGTGAACCCGAGCCACGCCCCCGCTCCGCCGCGCAGCCCGCCCCGCGCGATACCGATCAGAAATCCCGTTTGGCTGCTGGAGGGTCCCGGAAGCAGTTGCGTCAAGCCCAGCATTTCCGCAAACGCCGCCTCGGAAACCCATCTCCGGCGCGCTACGAATTCCTCGCGAAAATAGCCGATGTGCGCCGCGGGACCGCCAAAGCAGGTGCATCCCAACTGCAGGAAGACGAGGAAGACTTCTAGCCCTGAACGCGCTTCGTCTTGTCTGTCCAGAACCGCTCCCGCAGATCGCGTTTCAGAATCTTGCCGGTCCCGGTTTTCGGAAGAGCTTCGGTCGTGAACTGCCACTGGCGCGGCATCTTGAACTTCGCCAAGCGGCCCGCCAGGTAACTCGCCATGATCTCTTCCGTCAACACCTCATCCGGCGCGTGTACGATTAGCGCTACCGGAATCTCCCCCCACTTCTCGTCGGGAGCCGACACCACGGCGCACTCGAGTACCGCCGGATGCGCGGAGATGGCCTTCTCCACTTCGATCGACGAGATATTTTCGCCGCCGCTGATGATGATGTCCTTGCGCCGGTCCACGATATGCACGTAGTTCTCTTCGTCCCACACGGCCATATCGCCCGTATGGAACCACGCGCCGGTCATCACCGCTTGCGTCGCCGCGGGTTCGCGATAATACCCGTCCATCACGTTGTCTCCGCGGATCACGATCTCGCCGATCGCGGTCATATCCCGCGCCACATCGCGCATCTCCGCATCCACCACGCGCACCTCCGTGCCGGGGAGTGGCCATCCCGCCATTGACTGGCGATAGAGCCGTTCCCGCTCATCGCGATTCGCCACGGTGCTCTTCAGGCGCCCGTCAGTAGCCACCGGCGAGGTCTCCGTCAGCCCGTAACCCGCCGTCGCCGGGCAGCCGAACACCTGCTCCAGACGTCCCAGCAGCTCGGGCGAGGCGGCCGCTCCCCCCACGTGAATCTCGATCAGACTCGAGTAGTCGTGTTTACCGAGCTCGGGCGATTGCAGTAGCGCTCCCGCCATCACCGGCACGAGCGACATGCTGGTGGCGCGCTCCGCTTCAATCAAACGGAACACCAGCGCCGGATCGAAGCGCCGGATCATCACCTGTTTCACGCCCATCATCGTGCAGGTCTGCGGGCGCGACCACCCGTTGGCGTGGAACAGCGGAATCGTGTGCAGCTCCACTCCGCGATCGTCTTTGACGAACGTCGCAGCCACTTGCATGGCCTGCAGGTAGAGCGTGCGGTGCGCGAGCAGCACCCCTTTCGGCGACCCCGTGCTTCCGCTCGTATAAAACAATTCCGCGCCGGCGGTCTCGTCCACGGTCATGATGTCGAGCCGATGCGGTGCCGCTGCCGCGAGCATCGCCTCGTACTCCTCGTTTAACGCAACATAGCGCTCCAGCGCCGGGCAGTATTTGCGGAACTGCTCCGTTAAGGGCGCGAAGTCGGTTTCATACAGTAGCGTCGTTGCGCCCGAATGGTTCAGGATCTGAATGAGCTCGGCGGGCGTCAGCCTCACGTTCAGAGGCATCACGATCGCGCCCGCCAGCACCACGCCGAAATAGCCTTCGAGCAGTTGATGCGTATTGAAACTCAGATACGCGACGCGGTCGCCCACAACCACGCCAGCCCCAGTAAGCGCGCTAGCCAGCCGTTCGCAGCGTTCCACGAATTGCTGGTAGGTAAACCGTTTCGCCCCGCAGACGACCCCCTCTTTCCGGCCATAAAGATCGGCCGCGCGGTAGAGGCAGCGAATGGGCGTCAGCGGAATATGCATGCGTGGGAGACTGCCCGCCATTCTATCGCGCGAGCGGGCTGGCGAGCTTTCGGCTTCTCCTGTTGATCATTATCTGCCTGCGACCGAGATAGACACTTAACGCAATCGCGCCGATCGCGAGGAGCGTAACCAACAATGCCTTGCGCATCATGTGGAGCAAAAGCCCGATCAGCGTAAGCGCGGCAGGATTTGCGGCCCACCGGTTCTTCTTTGCGTGCGCGAAAAGCGCCTGGAGCTCTGGCTCTGCAAGCAGCTTTCCACCAAGGATCACCGCCCGAATCCGTTGTGTATTGTGGATGTCCTCGAGCGGATTGGCGTCCAGCAAATCGAGATCGGCGATCTTTCCTTTCTCGATAGTTCCCATTGAATCGAGCTTGTTGAAGTACATCGCAGGATTGCGGGTGGCCGATTGCAGTGCTTCCATTGGCGAAAGGCCGGCTTGAACCAGCAGCGCCAGCTCATCGTGAAGGCCAAATCCGGGATACACGAAGGGGTTCGGTGTATCGGTCCCGGCAAGAATCCCCACTCCGGCCCGCTGCATTTCACCGACAATATGAAGCTGCCACTCGAAGTATCGTCGGGTAACGGCCAGGTCGCCCGCTGACAAGGCAGGCGTTAGCCGCAGGCCCAAATTCCACATCGTCTTCAACGCGAAAGGGACATAGCGCAGGCGCGAAGGATTTGCAAAGGCCCGGGCGTATTCCGGATCGCTATAGAGCGCGGCATTACGGTTCACAACGAGCGTAGGAACCTGCCACGTTCCATTCTTCTTCAACCGGGCGAAGAGGCCCGAAGCCTTCACTTCACTGAAGGACTCCAACTCCGCTTTCTCGGCGGCGAGAAACGAAAGGGGCGCGGTTCTCAGCTTCGCCTCGCGCGTGGAGCATGCGCGCGAGATGCCGTAAAGGTGCTCGAAGCTGCGCTGGCCGGCGTTGGATGCTTCAACGGCACTGACCGAATCCGGCACGTGGCCCGCGTAAGGAATGCCTTGCTTCCGCGACTCCGCGGCGATCGAGAAGTAAGCTTCGCGGTTGAGCGCCGAGTACACCTTTACGTAGTCATATCCTACGGTCTTAATCTGGTCGACCGCATCCCGCGCCGCAACCGCATCGCTCACGATGATGGAATGCGGCCATGGTGCGCCTTCGCCATCAACGATCGGTCCGGCCGCCAATATGCGCGGGCCTGTTGTCCGGCCCGCCGTTACGTCACGGCGCCGTCGGTTAATCGCCGCCAGGTCACGGGCGAACATCTCCCGCACTCCAGTCACCCCGTTCGCTAGCAGCAGCGGGCCCATGAAGTCCGGGTCCCACGTGGTGTGGACGTGCATGTCAATCAAGCCGGAGATCAGAAACTTTCCGATTCCTTCGACCACCTGAGCGCCTTCCGGAATGCCTACTCCGGTGCTCTTGCCGAGAGCGACTATGCGCCCGTCCTCGATCACGACGTTCATGTCCGCTTCGGCCGGAGCGCCTGTGCCGTCGATGACCGTGACATGGGTTATCACCAATGCGGCTCCAGCGGCGTGCGCGGTAGCCGATCCAATCAACAGCAGGAGCGTTACGAAAATTCGATTGGTCATATCAATGCCTCGGAGCGGGAACGTAGGAGTACATCAGAAGCGCAACTCCGATGAGCAACGGAATCAGCCCCGAAAGGTATACCGGGCGTTGTTCTTGTACGAATGCTCGTAGGAAGATCATGAGCGCAATGCCAAGCGCGATGGTCACCATCCCGGCTAGCCGCACGCTCTCAAAGCGACGGACGGCGGCCGCCTTCTCCTGCGCCTGGAAGAGTTCCAGAGCTGCGGCTGAGCTAGGCCCCGGACTGTCGGCGATTCGCTTCAGCGCTTCCGACCGGTAGTACGCCTCCTTCTCCCGCTGCCGCGCGCTCGACCAAAGCGCAATCGAGATGAATGAGAACAAGCCGAGGCCTGAGACTGACAGAAAGAGAAACAATGGCAAAAACTGGTTCATGACTCCTCCTCATGTGTTGCATGCGGTACGACCGCGCAGGAACGCGGGCGGTTGCGTTTTCTCGAAATGATCGTTACTTACGAAAAAACGCAACCGCCATGGGTCGAAGCCGGTCACACCCTTCGACCGGACTAACACTGAGGAAATGAGCGCGAGCGAGGATGAGTCGGATGTCGCCAAGGTGTTGCAGGGCGATCTCTCCGCTTTCGAGGGTATCGTTCGCCGCTGGCAAGGGCCGCTGATCAACGTGGCATACCGCTTCTGCCGCGACCGCAGCCGCGCGGAGGAGATGGCGCAAGTGGCGTTTTTGCGCGTTTACCGCGCTCTCGGGAAATGGCGGAGGGAGTCGGCCTTTTCCACGTGGCTGTTTGCGCTCGCCATCAATGTGTACCGTACGGAGCTACGCCGCTTTCCGCCGCTCCCAGCATCGTTCGCTCATTTCGAAGCTGCCAAAGCCAAAACGGAGGAACACGAGAGCGATCACGAAGTACGCCGCGCCGTGCTCACGCTTCCGCCGAAGTATCGGGAACCGGTGCTGCTGTTCTATTTTCACGAGATGGATATCGCCGCAGTCGGGAGCAGCCTTACGCTGCCGGAAGGCACAGTAAAAGCGAGGCTGTTCCGCGCGCGGGAAATGCTGCGCAGCAAGCTAACTTCGAGGAAGAGAACCCATGAATGATCGCGAAAGAGATCGGACTCTGTCTGAAGAGGAGATGGTTGAGCCATCGCCGGACTTCGTGCTCCGCGTGATGGAGGCTGTTCGAGAAGACGCCGCCGCCTTGCCGCCGATATCATTCCCGTGGGCGCGAGCGCTACCGTTAGTCCTGTGTTGGCCCGCAGCCGTCGCCGGGCTACTTTGGGCGTGCATCGAAAATCCTGGGTCGCTCTATGCGGCGGTTACTCGAGCTCTGCAGCAAGGGGCGCACACCGGCGTCGACTGGATCGTTATGGCGCTCCTCGTATCCTGGACCGCCACAACGATTTCCTTCCGTCTCGCGGGCAAGCGCCCCAATCGCGAGCGCCAGTATCTCTAGCTACAGCCGCTCGTGCCCCCGCAATTCTCGCATTTGTAGCAGCTTCCATTGCGCGTCATCATTCCGCCGCACTCCGAACACATCGGAGCATCCGCCACCGCTACCGGAAACGGCAGCTTCTCCTGCGCCGCCGGCTCGGTTGGCCGCAGCGCGCTCGATTCGCCCGCCTCATTGCTCGAATACTCAGCGCCCAGGAACTTCGATCCCAACCAGCGGAAAATATAGTCCGGTATCGACTTGGCGTAGGGGATCAGCGGATTCCCGGTCCATCCGCTCGGCTCAAACCGGACATGACCGAACTTGTCCACCAGAAACTTCAAGGGCACTCCGTACTGCAGGTTGTAGCTGATGGCCGTCGCGAAACTGTCCATCAGGCCGGAGATGGTGGACCCTTCTTTCGCCATCGTGATGAAGATCTCGCCGGGCGTGCCGTCCTCGTACATCCCTACCGTGATGTATCCTTCGTGTCCGCCAATCGAGAACTTATGCGTCAGCGAGTGACGCTCATCCGGCAGCTTGCGGCGTACCGGACGGTAAACAATCTTTTCGAGCGCCGGAGCCACCGCCGCTTCCGCTTTGGCCTCCGCGCGCTTATCGTCCTTCTTGCTGGAACTGAGCGGCTGCACGCGCTTGGAGTTATCGCGGTAAATCGCCACTGCCTTCAAGCCCAGACGCCAGCTTTCGATGTAGGCGTCCATCACATCCGTTACGCTGCATTCCTCGGGCATATTGATGGTCTTCGAAATGGCGCCCGATACGAACGGCTGCACTGCGCCCATCATCTTGAGATGCCCCATGTAGTGGATCGACCGGACCCCGTTGGCCGGCCGGAAGCTGCAATCGAAGACCGCCAGATGCTCCGGCTTCAGACTGGGCGCGCCCTCGATCGTGCCGGTGGAATCGATGTGCTGGACGATCTGCTCCACCTGCTCCGGCGTATAGCCCAGCTTGATCAGGGCCTGCGGAACGGTGTTGTTGACGATCTTGATCACCCCGCCGCCCACCAGCCGCTTGTACTTCACCAGCGCCAGGTCTGGCTCAATGCCCGTGGTGTCGCAATCCATCATGAAGCCGATGGTTCCCGTGGGCGCGATCACGGTCATCTGCGCGTTGCGGAATCCGTGCTGCCTTCCGCTTTCGAGCGCCTGGTTCCAACTGTCCTTCGCGCCTTCGTAAAGGTCCAGCGGAATGTTGCGGCTGTTGATCCCGGTCACCTGTTCGCGATGCATGCGGATCACATCGAGGAACGGCTCCGCGTTGACGGCGTAGCCAGAGAACGTGCCGACGGCTCCCGCCAGTCGCGCGCTGGTCTGATACGCCTGCCCGCACATCACCGCCGAGATTGCTCCTGCATAGTCCCGGCCCCGGTCGCTGTCATAGGGGATTCCGAAGCTCATCAGCAAAGCCCCGAGATTGGCGAAGCCCAGACCGAGCGGCCGGTATTCGTGCGAGTTGCGCGCGATCTTTTCCGTCGGATAGCTCGCGCTGTCGACGATAATTTCCTGCGCCACAATCAGCGTGTCCACCGCGTGGCGGAACGCCTTCACATCAAAGTGTCCGCCCGCGTCGACGAACTTCATCAGGTTCAACGACGAGAGATTGCACGCCGAATCGTCCAGGAACATGTATTCGGAGCAGGGATTCGACGCGTTTATCCGCGCCGTGTTTTTGCACGTGTGCCACTTGTTGATGGTGGAATCGAACTGCATACCGGGATCGCCGCACTGGTGCGTCGCCTCAGCGATCTCCTCCATCAGGCCGCGCGCCTTAAAACGCTTGACCTTCTCCCCGCTCAGCACCGATTTCGTCCACCATTCGCCGTCTTCCACCACCGCCTGCATGAACTCGTCCGAAGCCCGCACGGAGTTGTTGGCGTTCTGGAAAAACACCGAGCTGTACGCGTCTCCGTCGAGCGAGGAATCGTAGCCCGCGTCGATCAGCGTATGCGCTTTCTTTTCTTCCTTCGCCTTGCACCAGATGAAGCCTTCAATATCGGGATGGTCCGTGTTCAGGACCACCATCTTGGCCGCGCGCCGCGTCTTGCCGCCGGACTTGATCACTCCCGCAAACGCATCGAAACCCTTCATGAACGAGAGCGGTCCGGAAGCCCGGCCGCCGCCCGAAAGGATCCCGTTTTCCTCACGCAGGCTGGACAGGTTGGAGCCCGTGCCGGAGCCCCACTTGAACAGCATGCCTTCCGTCTTCGCCAGATCGAGAATCGATTCGAGCGTATCTTTGACCGATACGATGAAACACGCCGAGCATTGCGGCCGCGCTTCATTGGTGAGTGCTTTGATGCTGTCCGTCGCGGAATCGTGGAACCACCCGTACCCGCGCGATTCCTTTACCCCGACGTTGAACCAGACCGGCGAGTTGAAGGCCGCCTTCTGGTGCAGCATGAGGTGGGCCAGCTCATCGCGGAATGCTTCTCCGTCCTGGCGCGTGGCGAAATAGCCCCCGTTCAAACCCCAGTCCGCGATGTTGTCGACCACGCGATGAACCAATTCGGCAAGGCTGCGCTCGCGCTCGGGAGAACCTAATTTCCCATGGAAGTATTTGCTGGCAACAATGTTGGTGGCCGTCTGCGACCAACTCGACGGCATCTCAACGTCGCGCTGTTCGAAAATGACGGCTCCTTTGTCGTTTCCAATGGTGGCTGTGCGGGTTTCCCACTGGATGTCATCGTAAGGAGTTCTTCCGGCTTCCTGCCGGGCCGTGAAATGGCGGGAAAATGAGATCCCGCCGCGGGTTTTGGGGGCGAGTTGCTGAGAGGTCAACTCTTCAATTGTAGTTGTTGTTCGGACTTGGGGATGGTCCATCGAAGGCTCCTGCGCCGTGACGCAATTGCAATGATGCCCCAATATCTAGTGTCCGTCAACAATTTTAATCTATATCAAGTGGGGATCGGGTCAAAGACGCTGCAACTCACTGAATCTGTTCCGCAAACTCGCAACGGACGTTACGAACCCGTCTTGCCCGTCCCGGAGCCCGAAAGGGCTTGGATGATTTCCGGCACCAGCGGAGAAGCGGGCGCGGCCTCGAGCGCCTGTTGAAAGTACTTGTGCGCCGCCTCGGCGTCGCCCTTCTTCTGTTCGATTCGGCCGGCTTCCAAGAGCCACGCCGGGTCCTTGATTCCCGGCTTCAGCGAGAGCGCGATCTGCGCGGAGGCGGCCGGGTAATCGCCCGCCGCGGCCAGAGCCTGCGCATACGCTTCCACCGTGTAGATATCGTGGCGGTGTTCTAAGGTCAGTCTGGCGATCCGCACGGCCTCCGAGGGCTTCTTGCCCGGGCCAGCGTAAAACCGGATTAGCGCGACGTTGGCGTTTCGCGCTTCGTTCAGCAAAGCGATTGCGCGCGGTTCGAAATCCGCAAACGCAGCGTGCGCGTCCGCCGCCTTCCCGGCGCTCGCTAGCGCTAGACCCTGTTCAAATCGAGCCGTTACATTCCACGGTGCAACTGCTGTCAGCGCTCGGAACGTTTCCGCGGCGTCCCCGAACTTCTTCGAAGCCAGTTGACTTCGCCCGATCTCCTCAAGCGCCCACGGGTAATTCGGCTCCAGTTCCACGGCCTGCTTGCCGGTTGTCTCGGCCACCTCGTTGCGTCCCAGAATTCGATGGATCTCCGCGATGTGCGTCAGAATCCAGGCGCGCTCTTCCAGATCGGTCGCCGAAGTCAGCCGCAAAGCCGAGTTCCACCACTCGAGGGCCGGATCGTTAAACCCGAACAGTTCGCGCAGCCTGGCCCCTCGCTGGAGGCCTTGCGGATTCACCTGCCGGAGGTCGAGCATGAGCTGCACCGACTTCTCCGCGGCTTCGTAATTCCCGAGCGCCGTGTCGGCGTCGGCCAGATATCCCCAGATCATGACATCGTCGGGAACGCGCTTGTTGAGGGCGGCTGACTCGGCGCGGGCGTCCTCCCAGCGCTCCTGGCACAGCCGGACGATCGCGTGCGTCTTTAGCGCTTCGAAGCCTTTCGGATCGAGCTTGAGTGACTCCGCGACGGCGGTCTCGGCTTCTGCGCAATATTTGGGGTCGGCCGTTTCGCGCGCCCTGCGCAGGAGTGCCAGAGCGAGTTCGTTGTACCCCTGCGGCGCATTCCTGCTCTTGGCAATCTGCTCGCGCGCGCCGGCGATGCGCTGCTCGATCATGCCGGCAGGGAAAGCCACAGACGCAAGCACAGTGAATGTCACGAAGGTCAAAGAGAAGCGGGAGGCTTTCACAAATGCGATCTCCAAACAAAAAGGGACCGCGCGGGCCAAGCCCGAGCGGTCCCGGTATTAACAGCGCGTCTTACTGGGGGCAGGTGGGCGAGCACTGCGTCGCCGCGGCTGGCGCCTGGTGCGTGGCCGTGGTACCGCCGTGCGCATAGGCCACGTACGGGAAGGTTTCCTGCGTCGCCACATCGTTCACGTTAACCCCGTCGCCGAGCGCAGCTACGGAACTCGCCGCAAAGGCCGCTCCGTTGGTGGTGCAGGTGGCGCAAAGGGCGCCGGCCACTACGCGGAGAGCGATGTCGGTAACGTCATCGGTCAGACGGCGGCCGTTCGGGAATCCGGCATTGTCGCCGCCCAGAAGACCCAGTCTGCTGCGGGTTGCCATCGGGGTAGCGGCAACCGAGGTGTTCAGGCGGAGCATCTCGGCAATCGGACCACCGGTCGAGCCGGCAACCGCGAACGGTCCCGTGTATTGTACCAGCGGCAGCAGGTCAGTACGCGGGGGATCCGGTACGGCTACGCCGAACACGGCGTTGATCACCCTGGCGAGAAGCGGATCGAGGGCGTAGGAGGCAAACTGCGAATCCTGTGAAGGCTGGCTGATGCTCCACATGTCTTTCGCACCGGTGCCGATGATCAATTCGTTGATCAGCGGGTTACCCATGCGCTGCACCTGCGTATAGTTGAGCGCATTCGGATTCAGCGGGGCCGCGCTGCTCGGATCCAACGGGCGGATGGTTAGGCGCGGGCGGGACGTGGTGGCCCAGGTGCCGATGATGGGCTGCCCAGGAACGGTGATCGCCGAAATAGGAACCTCGATCGCAATCGTGTTGACGTTGAAACCGGCAACCGTGTCCACAGCTGAATTGACGCTCGCCGCGTCCTGCGTAGCAGACAGCACCGGCAGGGGAACGCCCGAGGCGCTGGTCAGATTGGTGGCGAACGAACTCGCAGGAAGGTTCAACGAATCGAAGGCGGAGCCCAGGTTGATAAAGAAAGGATCATCGACAGTGCCGGCGAAGACCTTCACGCCATTGGCGAGGCTGTAAACGCCCTGCGCGGCCAGCGCATTGTAATTCGGCATCGTTCGCGGACCTACGTTCGAGGGGACCGCGACCAGGGTCTGTCCGTTGGTCATGTCCGCGCGCGAGGGATATAGCCCGCCGCCCGTCACCATGGTAACGGTGTAGGTCTGCATCAGGCTGAATCCAGCCGCGCCCGACCCGGTGAGCGACGTGATCGCCGGGGGAACGACAGGCATTCCGGCGCTGCCGGCCGGAGCGTTCGACGGAGCGTTGATTCCGGTGCCCGCCCCCACAAACCCTGTGAACACGGTCGGCGCGTTGATCTTCGTGTTGAAGCGAAATTCAAAACTCACCGCGGGAAGCGCCGTGGCATTGTTATCAATATGGATGGAATAAATCAGATTCGGATCGAATGGAAAATAATTCGGTCCATTTCCGGGTTCTAGAAACGGGTCTACGTTCATGATGAAGACCACCTTGGTCGGATCATCATAAGCGACAAAAGCGTAAAAATCTGTGATGTCGGCAGCACGATCGATAGCAGTGATAGGTGCTTCACGATGGCTGGCCGCGAAACTGGCGAGCGGGGCAACCATTAGCATCGCCGAAACGAGGGCGATACTCGGCGGGAATTTTTTCATTTTGACGTTCGTCCTTTCGATTCAACTTCCCTACGACGGAGAACTACTCCATTAACAGTACTGCGAATAGCACCCAATCGGATGTAGGAAAAAGACGATTCGGTGTAGTTTAAGGTGCTACGACACTCTAGGTTCGTATGCTTTTGGAAGGAAAATCACGGTTAAAGGGCGATGGCGCGCGCCAGCAGCACCGCCGGGTGCTCCTGCAGTTTCCGCAGCACAGCGTCCGGAACCGCCACATCAGTGGAGACGACTGCGATCGCTTCGAAGGGTTTTCCTGCCTGCGGGCGCGTATCGCGACGACCCAACGAGAAGTTCGCGATATTGACGCCATTTGATCCGAGCACATTGCCGATGTGGCCGATCACGCCCGGAACGTCATCGTTCTTGGTGCAGAGGAGATGCCCTTGCAGCGTCGCTTCGCAATAGATGCCGTCCACCTGAAGCAGCCGGGGAGCGCCCAGCAGCGTGGTGCCTTCGACAACGGTCGTGCCGTTCTCGGTGACCAGTTCGATCCGAATGCTGTCGGAGTACACCGCGCGCGGCTCATGCCGCTCGGCAATGGACCAGCCGCGTTCCGTCGCAATCTGCATCGCATTCACCACGTTCACGGTCTGCGAGGCGCTTCGCTTCAGCAAGCCGGCAATCCCGGCGTTGCGAAGAAGCGCGGTGTTGCTTTCCGAGATGCGCCCGGAGTACGTGATGTGAACCGAGCGGGGGTTGGAATCCGCCAGATACGCGGCAAAGGTTCCCAGCCGTTCGGCTACCACCAGGTACGGCCCCAGCGCGCGGTACTGCTCGGGCGAAATCGCGGGCATATTCACCGCGTGAATCGCTACCCCGTTCTTCAGGTATTCGACAATCTGCTCGGCGATGCGGACGCCGACAATCTCCTGCGCCTCTTCGGTCGCGCCGCCGATATGCGGGGTGGCAATCAAGGTTTCGATCGCGAACAGTGGATTGGCGGCGTTGGTCGGCTCCTCGGGAAAGACGTCAAGAGCCGCGCCCGCAACGTGACCCGATTCCATAGCCGCTCGCAGCGCCTCGGCCACCACCAGTTCGCCGCGCGCGCAATTCACCACGCGGATGCCGGGCTTCATCTTTGCGAATGCCGCCGCGTCCAGCATGCCTTCGGTCTCCGGAGTCAGCGAAACGTGAACGGTTAAATAGTCGCTCTGCGCGTAAAGCGCGTCGAGGGACAGCAGCTCGATGCCGAGGTCCTTGGCGAGCTGCGAAGTCACATAGGGGTCGCTCGCCACGATGCGCATCTCGAAGGACCGCGCCCGTTTCGCCACTTCCCGCCCGATACTGCCCAACCCGACAATGCCGAGCGTTTTATCGCGCAATTCGTGCCCGAGGAACTTCTTCTTCTCCCACTTGCCGGACTTGGTGGAAGCCGACGCCTGCGGAATGGCGCGCGCCATGGAGAGCATGAGCGCCAGCGTGTGTTCGGCAACCGAGATGGCGTTGCCGCCCGGCGTATTCATGACGAGCACGCCGGCCGTCGTGGCTGCGTCCAGGTCGACGTTATCGACGCCCACGCCAGCACGCCCCACGACGCGCAGCCGCGGCGCGCGCTGCAACAGCTCCTTGTTCACCTGCACCGCGCTCCGCACCACCAGCGCATCACAATCGGCCAGGTGCGCCGTGTACTCTTTCGGGCTGGACACAATGACGTTCCAGCCCTGCTGGGCGCGGAACCAGTCGATTCCCGCCGCAGCCATCGGCTCGGCAATCAAAATATTCATGTGGTCTCGGGTTAAGCCGTTACCGGCTCGAGAACTTCGGCGGAGTTGCGCGTCTTCGGTGCCGTCGCCTCAACATAGTAATGTTGCAATGCCGCAACCCCACGCCCAAATTCCACCGGAATATTGTTCTTGTGCAGGATTAGCTCGAGCCCGGCAATCAGCCCGAACAGGTCCGTGTAGTCGAAGTAACCGAGGTGCGCCACACGGAAGATCTGACCTTTCATGCTGCCCTGGCCATTGGTAATGATGGAGCCGAACTGCGTCCGGAACGCTTTGACGATCACGCCCGAATCCATGCCACGGGGCGCGCGAATGGCGGTCACCGCACTTCCGGGATTCCCGGCCGCAAACACCTCCAGGCCCAGCGCGGTTGCCGCAGCGCGCGTGGCCCCGGCGAGCTGCTGAGCGTTCTCGATCAGGTTCGCCATCCCCAGGTGCTTGATGTACTTGAGCGCCTCAGCCCAGTGCCAGAATCAGCGAAGTGGCCGGCGTCCAACTGGATTCACCCGCGTCCGCACTCTTCTTTTCCTTCTTCAGATTGAAATAGTAGTGCGGCAGTGTCGCGGTCGCCGTGCGCTGCCAGGCCTTCGGACTCACCGATAAGAAAGCCAGGCCGGGGGGAATCATAAAGGATTTCTGTGAGCCGGTGATGCACACGTCGATGCCCCAGCCGTCGATATCGAGCGGCATGGTGCCGAGGCCGGTGATGGCATCCACCACGAAAATGGCGCCGGTCTTGGCCACATGCCCGGCCATGGCCTGGACATCATGCTCCGCGCCGGTCGACGTTTCACGAGGCCTGCACGAAAACACCACGGGTTTCCGGCTCCGCGCGCAGCGCTTCCGCAACGCGATCCGCGCTAACCACCTGCCCGTACTCGGCGGTCAGCACGTTGGCCTGTAGCCCATAGGCCTTGGCGATCTCCGCCCAGCGCTCGCCGAACTTTCCGGCCGAACAGACGATCACCTTGTCGCCCTGCGAGAACAGGTTCGAGACGGCGGCATCCATGGCGCCTGTGCCGGAAGCGGCGAAGCACAAACAGTCATTCGCCGTTCCCATTACCTCTTTCAGATCGGATAACGCTTGTTTATAAATGTTGCGGAAGTCTTCCGTACGGTGGTGGATGTCCGAGGCCATCATCGCCTGCAGTGCTGGCGGATAGAGAGGGGTCGGGCCCGGAGTCAGAAGCCTTTGTTTACGAACATGCATGGCGGGGTTTGAACTCTCAGGGTAACAAAGGCGGGCGCCGCGACTGCTTCCGTATAAAATAGCAGGACTAATGCCACTCCTCGACCAAGTGCAAACCGACCTGGTAGCCGCCATGAAGGCCAAAGATGAGGCCCGGCTGAGCACGCTCCGGATGATGAAAGCCGCGCTCCAGAAGTACTGCGGTGGACACCATGAAGCCGCTCGACGACGCGGCCGAACAACAGATCCTGAAGAGCCTGGTCAAGCAGCGGCATGACTCTGCCGAGATGTTCCGCAAAGGCGGCCGCGCTGAAATGGCCGACAAGGAAGATGCCGAGCGCGCGCTGATCGAGAGCTATATGCCGGCCTTTGCTTCCGACGCCGATATGGACGACGCCGTTGCCGCCGCCATCGCCGAGACCGGCGCGACCGGCGCGAAACAGATGGGACTGGTCATCAAAGCTGCCCAGGCACGACTGGCGGGCAAGACGGTCGATGGAAAAATCCTGAGCGAGAAAGTGAAGGCGCGACTGTCATGACACCTACTGAAACGTCCCAAGCACCGGCCGTTCGTACCTGAAACCGTCCAGATGCAGGAGTTCACGCTCCGCGCGGTGCTGATCGGGCTGGTCATGTGCGTGGTGCTGGGCGCGGCCAATGCCTACCTCGGCTTGAAAGCCGGGCAGACGATCGCGGCTACCTATCCGGCCGCCGTGATCGGCATGGCGGTGCTGCGCGTCTTCAAGGGTTCGATTCTCGAAGAGAACATCGCGCGCACGGCCGGCTCCATCGGCGAATCCGTCGCGGCCGGCGCGGTTTTCACGATTCCCGCGTTCGTCATTGTCCAAAGCCTGGCCTACTTTCGACGGTCCGGACGCTTACTGGAAATCGACCGCGCTGATGATGATGGGCAGCGTTCTGGGCGTG
Organism: Bryobacterales bacterium; assembly: GCA_963814235.1. Classification (GTDB taxonomy): domain Bacteria; phylum Acidobacteriota; class Terriglobia; order Bryobacterales; family Bryobacteraceae; genus Bog-113. The sequence continues at coordinate 18,277 of CAWFCA010000011.1, forward strand.
CTCTTCGTGTCGCTCGTGCGCCGCGTGCTGGTGGAAGATCCGCGAACTGCCGTTCCCCGAATCGGTAGCCGCGTCGCAGATTCACAAGGCGGGGCAGATGGGCGCGCAGGCCGCCAAGTATCTCTTCTACAACATGGCGTTTGGCGCTGCGGTGCTTCCTGGCGGGCGCGTTCAACATGTTTGCGACCGACAAAGACTTCCTGTTCGGCGTAGGCCGCGGCGGACCCAGTACGCTGCGCCTGGGCGCACCCGGCACGGCTAGCGCGTTGCCGCGGGCGGCGTCACCAACTTCTCGGGTCCCACCATCAGCCCCGCGTACATCGGCGTCGGCTACGTCATCGGACCCGAACTCGCCGCGCTGAACTTCTCGGGCAGCGTGCTGGCCTGGGGCTTGCTGATTCCGCTGCTTCATGTACTTCCTGGGCCCGCAGTTCCAGGCATTCTCCCGGCGGGTTCCAACGACGCGGGACTGGCTGGCCCCAGACTGCGGCGTCTGGCGCTTCATCGTGCGGCCGATCGCGGTGGGCGGCATGATGGTCGGCGCGGCTACACGCTGTTCAAGATGCGCAAAACCTCTGGCGTGGGGTTGAGCCGCGCGTTTGCGGAAATCCGCGGGCGGGACGCCCGCCGCCGAACACAGTCGCCCGCACCGAGCGTTACATGAGTTCGCGCGTGGTGCTGCTCGGCGATCGGCGTCATGTTCGTGGTCATGATCGTGCTCTATATCTATTTGTCGGGCGGCCTGCTCGCCGGCGTCCGTAGCCGCGGTCGTCATGCTGATCGTCGGCTTCTGCTTCGCCACCGTGTCGGGCTACCTGGTGGGCGTGATCGGCTCTTCCAACAACCCCATCTCCGGGCTTGACGCTCTCGACTCTGATCATCGCCGCGCTGCTTGCTGGTTGCGCTGGGTGTCCAGGCACCGGCGGGGTGATCGCCGTGCTGGGCGTGGCGGCCGTGGTCTGCGTCTCCTCCGCGGTTGCGGGCGAATTGCTGCAGGATTTCAAAGTCGGCTACATCCTCGGCGGAACGCCGCGCAGCATTCAGATCGTCGAACTGATCGCCGTGGTCTGCGCCAGCGTGGTCATGTACTTCCCGCTGCTGGTGCTGCACCAGGCAACATCAACGCCGGGCGGCATCGGCTTCGGCGATCCCAAACTGCCGGCGCCGCAGGCCGGACTGATGGCCTCGCTCGCGCAGGGAATCGTGGGCGGCGACATGGCCTGGCCGCTTGATTCTGGGCGGGCATCGCTGATGGGCATCGCCATGATTCTGGTTCAGGTGCAAAGCCCCATGCTGGTGGCGATCGGGATGTATCTGCCGTTCGGTACGACATTCGCGATCTTCATCGGCGGCATTATTCGCGCCGGATCACCGATTGGTTCGTCGCGCGCCGCGGACACAACGAAGCGCAAAGCGCGCGGGTTGAGAATGTGGGCGTGCTTGCGGCTTCCGGGCCTGATTGCGGGGGAAGCGCTGATGGGCCTGGTGACTTCATCGCTGCTGTTTTTCGACATCAAGCTGCCGCAGGCGACCGCCGACCCGTCGTACCTGCTGGGCATCGCCGTACTCGGGCTGATCGCGTTCACGTTGATTCAGGTGCCGCTGGCCAATGCGGGACGTCCGGAAGATCCGGCACCGCCCGCCGCGTTCGTCTAGACTCCCGGCCCGGCATGCGGGAGCGCCGCCAGGTACTCCCGCAACTGATCCCGAACGCGGCGAAACACTTCCAGCTTCTGCTGTTCGGGGCCTTGGAACGCGGCCGGATCTTCGAAGCTTTGGTGCAGGCGGACCGTTGCGCCCGGGAAATGGGGGCAGGCCTCGTTCGCGCTGTCGCAAACAGTGAGGACGATGTCGAACGGCTGACCGCTAAACTCGGTGACGTGCTTGGAGCGATGCGCGCCGATCTCGATACCGATCTCGCGCATTACAGCGATCGCTTCCGGGCGCACGGAACCAGGCTTGGTCCCGGCACTCGCGACTTCGAACGCCTGCCCGGCATCGTGCCGCAGGAGCCCTTCGGCTATCTGGCTTCGTGCGGAGTTACCGGTGCAGAGAATCAAAACCCGCTTCTTGTTATTCATAATTTGGAAGGCGGCGCCGGCGTGAGCCAGCGGAAGAGCAGCGTGGCCGAGGCTGCGCCCAAGACTTGCGCGACGAGGAAGCCCGGCGTATCGGCAGGGCGGATTCCGGAGAAGGTGTCGGTTGCCGACCGGGCCAGCGTGACTGCCGGGTTAGCGAACGAAGTGGACGAAGTGAACCAGTAAGCCCCTGTGATGTACGCGCCCACCGCGACCGGGATCGCGGAAGGACGCAGGCGCGCACAACCCCAAATGATGCCGAGCAGTCCGAAGGTAGCGAGAAACTCGCTCCATAGCTGCGCGGCGCCGGAGCGTGCGTGGCGCGACGCCGCAAATACGGATGCACCGAACATCAGATGCGCGGCGGCCACGCCGGCGAAAGCCCCGGCGGTCTGGGCGGACACGTATCCGGGAACCGATTTCCAGGGGAGACCGCCTTGCGAAGCATCGGCAAGCGTTACGACCGGGTTGAAATGCGCCCCGGAGATGGGCCCGAATGTCAGGATCAAAGCGACCAGCATCGCTCCGGTGGCGATCGCGTTGGCGAGCAGGGCGAGCGCCGTGTTGCCATTCGAGAGGCGCTCGCCCATGATGCCGGACCCGACAATCGCCGCCAGCAACAGGGCGGTCCCGAGAGCTTCGGCAACCAGGCGCCGCGCCATGGTCACGAACAGCAGCCGGGGCCGCAGCAGCCGGCGGGCTTGACTGCGCGGATGAAAGCGCTCATGAACTTGCCCTCCACTTGCGGAGCCATGGCGTCCACGTCGATTCCCTGACCGCTCAAAAAGGTGCGCGCGTCCTCGATATTGTAGACGCGCGTGGGCTCGATGGAAATGGATGTGAAGCCCGCTTGGGCAAGCCTGGCCCGGTAATCGGCATCCTCGAGCGCGCCGGCAATGCAACCCACCCACAGCAGCATGTTCGCGCGGATTTCGGCCGGAACTTCTCCGCGCGTGACTACGTCCGAGACCGCGAACCGGCCGCCCGGTTTCAAGACCCGGAATGCCTCCCGGATGACCTGGTTTTTGTCGGACGAGAGATTGATCACGCAGTTGGAGATGATCACATCAACGGAGTTGTCGGGCAGCGGGATATGTTCGATTTCGCCTTTCAGGAACTCGACATTGGCGACGCCCGCCCGCCGCTGATTTTCCCGCGCGAGGGCGAGCATCTCATCGGTCATATCCAAGCCGTAAGCCTTGCCCGCAGGGCCGACGCGGCGCGCCGAGAGCAGCACGTCGATGCCGCCGCCCGACCCCAGATCGAGAACGATTTCTCCAGGGGCAAGCTGCGCAAGCGCGGTGGGATTACCGCATCCGAGGGACGCCAGGACAGCTTCCTCGGGCAAGGATTCCGTCTCGCTCGTGCCGTACAGATTGGCGGTAATCGGGTCGCAGCAGCCGTCGAGCGCTGCCGCGGCTCCGCAACACGAGCTTCCACCGGTCGCCACGCGGCGCGCCGCATCGCCGTATTTCTCCTTCACCACTTCTTTCATATCTACACTCATTCGCTTCTCCTTAGGTACAGCACATGATCTTGGCCGGTTCGATGGCTTTATTGCGGGTGCAACATTCGGCATAGAGGAAGCCGAGCAGTTCCTGCAGCGCGCCGGTGTTGGCGCAGTAACGGAGGTAGGTTCCTTCCCTGCGAACCGTCACCAGTTCCTCGTTTTTCAGCTTGTCCAGGTGGTGCGAAAGGGTGGACGCCTGGATGTTCCCGAGTTCCACGGCGACTTCGCCGGCAAACAGTCCCTCCGGATGGGCGGACAGCAGCACGCGCATGATTCGCAGGCGCGGTTCCGTGCCCATCGCGGAAAACATGTCGGCAAAACGGACCACGTCTTCCTCAGCGCTCGGCTTTTTTGCCATGGCTTAGTCCTCCTCTCCCAGTTCTTCCGCGATGCATAGAAAGCATCCTTCGGGATCCTGTTCCCGCAGCGATGCGGCCAGGGAACTCTCGCTCAACAGGGATTCTTCGTCCTCCTCGTCATCCGCGGAACCTTGGATCGACCAAGGGGGTTGGGCCGGTAAGTCGAAACAACCAAGGGGTTCGGGAAAACAGATTTCTTCTATTTCCATAATTCGATAATATTCGAAATATCGAGGGGAGTCAAGTTCCGGCTCGAGGTTGCACCGACGTTTGCGAGGAGTGATATTATGCACTCAAAGGAGGCCGTCAATTATGGTTTCCGCGACGACCGCTTCCACAGCATTCGTTCTCTATGCACTCACGGGACTAGGCGCGCTCGCCGCCGATACAGCCTCTGTCCCTACTCCGCATCCGATCTCGATCGAGATGAAGGCCGACATTCTAATGGCCCGCAAGATGTATCGCGAGGCCATCGATACGTACCTGCAAGCTCCCGAGAACGCCTCCAAATACAACAAGATCGGTATCGCCTATCATCAGTTGCAGGATCTCGGGGCTGCCAAGCGGAATTACGAGCAGGCCCTGCGGGTCGACCCGAATTATGGCGAGGCGCGCAATAACCTCGGTACCATCTTCTACTCGCAGAAAAGTTATCGGCGCGCGATCCGCGAGTATAAGAAAGCGCTGCGCGTGATGCCCAGCTCCGCGTCTATCTTCAGCAATATGGGCACCGCTTACTTCTCCCGGCAGGATTACAAGAAAGCCGCAGAATCGTACCAGGTGGCCGTCAAGCTGGACCCCGATGTCTTCGAGCATCACAATAGCTTCGGGACGATCATGCAGGAGCGGTCCATCACGGAGCGCGCCAAGTTCCATTACTACCTGGCCCGCATGTACGCTAAGGCGGGCAGCGCCGAACGCGCGCTTCTGTATGTGCGTAAGGCGCTCGAAGAAGGCTTTCTGGAACGAAAGAGATTCATGGAGGAGCCGGAATTCGCCATTCTTCGCAACAATGAGGAATTCCAGCAGATCATGAAGTCCGAGCCGCGTGTATTGTAGGCTCCGGCGTCTCGCGGTTGTACTCCTTATTGCTGCGGCGGGATTTTTTTCCTCCTGCCAAAAACCGATCACCACGTGGCGCGTGGCCGTGCTGCGTTTCGAAAACCTGGAGCCCGGCAACGATTCGGATTGGATCGGGCGCGCGTTAAGCGAGGAAGTCTCCGGTCAACTGGAAGGCACGCGCCACAACGCGGTCATCCCCTTCGCGACTCTGCATTTGCTGGACGCGGCTCTCGGCCCGCGCCCGGTATCGTCCCCTGGTGTTTCGGCGGAGCGTCCGGCCGCCATCGGCGCCGGGGCGAACCGAATCATCAATGGCTTTTACACCGTGCGTGGGAACCGGCTCTCGGTGACCGCGGTGCAGGAGAATCCCGAAACGCGCAAAGGGGCGCCGCCTTTTACGGTCAGCGGGGCGGTGGATGACGTGCTGCACCTCGCCGACGAAGTGGCGCGGAACATCGACGAGGAAGCTGCGCCGCCGATCACAGGTAGCGCGCGCGCTTTGCGTTCCTACGCTCTGGCCCTCGAGAGTCCGCCTCCCGCCGCCGCTGCTCTGATGACCCAAGCCGTTGAACTGGATCCGGACTTCGGCAAGCCGTATGTCGCGCAGGCGCAGGCCGCGTTGGCGAATCGCGATATCGAGGGGTTCGCCCGGATTTTTGCGGCCGTGCGGGCCCGAGGCAACGGCGTGCGCGCTGTCGACCGGGCCATTCTCAACCTTGACGACGCGCGTCTCCACGCCGATCTGGCCACGCGCATCGACGCGGCCGCCGCGCTAGTGCGGCTGATGCCCGCCGACCCTTTTCGGCTCCAGGAGTTGGGAACGGCGGAGTTGGAAGCCAACCGCTATGCGGAAGCGGCCGATCACTACCGCAAACTCCAGGCGCTTCTTCCCACCAGCGCGGAACCTCTCAATTTACTGGGTTACGCCGAGATGTATGCGGGCGACGAGGCGGGCGCCGCGAAGTCTATGGAAGCGTTCCGCCGCGCCAGCCCCACCGACCCGAATGCGCTGGATTCGAGCGGAGACGCCGCGTTCTTCTTCAACCACTTCGACGAAGCGGAGAAGTGGTATCTGCAGGCGCACGGCCGCAACCCCGCGTTCGCCGACGGTACGGAACTGCTAAAGGCGGCATGGGCGCGACTCATGCGGAACGACCGGGGCGGGGCGGCGGCATTGCTCGAACGCTATCGCGCGGAACGCGGCAAGGCGCATGACGACGCCGCGTCGCTGCGGGCGGCGCAGATGCTGCGGGTGATCGGCAATCACGACGCGGCCAATCGCATGCTTCTTGAGAGCGCTGCTTCCGCTTTCCCGGCTGTCGTGCAAGCAGCGAACGCGCAACTGGTCTGGTGGCGCGTCCTTGACGGGACCGGCGCCGCCCCCGAGCAGACTTCCGAGAATGCGCGCGCGCTGATTGCCGTGGCGAAGAAGGATTACGCGGCGGCGGTACCGATCTGGCGCAAACTGGCTGAGACGGCGTCGCCCACGGAGTGGTGGACCCGCAGCGTCTATGCGCGGGTTCTGCTCGCGACCGGCCAAACCCAGGAGAGCGCGCGCTACGCCAGGTTCACGCCGGTGCCGCATCCCACGCGCACCTTGAGCTTCGATGAGCTTTGGTACCCATGGCTTCTCAACAGTCGGCTTCCTGACGCACGCCATCAGGCCAGCGGCAAGGTGGAATAGGCCGGGGTCGACAAAGGCGAAAATTCACCGCAGCGCAGTTTGGGGAACGCGGCGGCCGCGATCATGACGGCGTTGTCGGTGGAGAGCGCCGGGGACGGGAAGTGCACGGGGATGCCAAACGAGCGGGATTGGGCGGCGCGGCGCAGGCCGGAGTTGCAGGCCACCCCGCCGGCGATGATCACCGACCGGGCATCGATGTCGCGAGCCGCCGCCACCGAATGCCGCAGCAGTTCCTCAATAACGGTGTGTTGAAAGCTGGCCAGCAAATCGAGCGTTTCCGCAGGCGTCACCCGCAGCCAGTCGTCGACGGAGGGTGCCCGCTGTAGCGCGGCAAGCTCGCGGCGCGCGCGGATCTCAGCGGCCATGTCGCGCGCCTGCGTCCAGCGCAGCACGGCGCTCTTCAGGCCGCTGAAGCTGAAATCAAGCGCGTTCGCCTTCATGCGCACCATGGTGAACGGCACGGCCGCGGGGTTCCCGAAAGGGGCTAACCGATCGATGATTGGGCCGCCCGGATAGCCAAAGCCGAGTAGTTTGGCGACTTTGTCGAAGGCCTCGCCGGCCGCATCATCGCGCGTCTTTCCAAGCAGACGATAGCGCCCGTCCTGCGAGACCTCGAACATATGGGTGTGGCCGCCGCTCACCACCAGCGCCAGGGCGGGAAAAACTACAGGATGGCCGTCGCGCTCCGATTCGAGCATCACCGCGTGGATGTGGCCTTCGATATGGTTAACGCCGATCAGCGGTTTACCGAGCGCGAAACAAAGCCCCTTGGCGTAGGTGAGTCCGACCAGCAGAGACCCGACGAGGCCCGGCCCGATGGTCGCGGCAATGGCGTCCAGCGAAGACCAGTCCGCGTTCGCCTCCCGCATGGCGAGCCGGACTACGGGGACGATGGCCCGCAGGTGTTCCCGCGAGGCCAGCTCCGGGACGACCCCACCGTATTTTCCATGCGTTTCCAGTTGCGAAGCGACGATGGAGGAGCGGACATCCGCGGGATCGTCGACCACCGCCGCCGCAGTCTCATCGCACGAACTTTCAATCGCTAAGATGCGCAAGCTCCAATGTAACGGATGGGTTTGCGAGCGGAAGCCGCATGCGGAACCAGGCGCCGTGCGGGACGAGGTTCTGAAACAACACATCGCCGCGCAAGCGATGAACAATCTCGCGCACGCGGGATAATCCCAGCCCATGGCCGCCGCACTGCGCGCGCGTCGTGAACAGAGGTTCGAACATGCGCTCGGCGATGGCGGGCAGAATGCCCGGGCCGGTATCGGAGACCGAAACCAGGAGAAAGCCGGGCTCCGCGGTCACGACGATCCTGATCACACCGGGTCCATCGATGGCCTGCATCGCATTGAGGCAAAGATTCATCAGCGCTTGACTGAGTTCCGCATAAGACGCCGGGACCCGGGATTCGGCGCGGCAATCCAGTTCGACGCGACAGGAAACGGGCGCAACGCTGCGCAACAGCATGACCGTTTCGCTGATTAATTCCCGGACAGAGATGAAACCGGTCGAATCCTGTGGCTTGCCTGGCAAGAGCTGGCTGGTCAGTTCCGCGCAACGCTCGGCGGCCTTTAAAGCAATGTCGAGCTCCGCGACCTCCGGTAGATCGCTCCGCATCCGGTCGAGAGAATTAAACAGAATCATGATCTGGTTGTTCAGGTCATGAGCGACACCGCTAACCGAAAGACTTGGCTGGTTCATTTCCCGTCTTGATCATAAGAGCGGCTTCTACGGGCGAAAGGCTGCGCGAGGCGCAACCTTTATTGTTTACAGTTGAATATATATAGAAAAGAGCTGTGAATGCTACATGGCGGGGGCCATAACCGGGGATGAAAACGGTTTCAAAGGGGAGTAGGCTGCTGGGTGCCGGGAGCATTTCGAGGCCGACCTCGGTCTGGAGCTTTTAAGCCCGCCGGTGAATGTGGTCCGGACGCCAGCAAGTCGTTTTGCACGGAACAACGGAGTGTCGCCCTTGCCGCAATGCAGAGAGCACGTGAAGGAAAGCCGAGGGTTTTCCAGGCGTCCGATGCTTGCGGCAAAGGAGACGACATGAAACTACTCTACCGCTGTTGCGCCGATTTGGATATTCACAAGGATTCGATTTCCGCATGTATCCGGGTCCGAGTCGGCGGCAAGGCCGAGGCCGAGATTTTCGAAGAGCGGTTCGGCACTTTTACACAGCAACTGGCGCAGTTTGGCGACGTGGCTGAAGACGCATCAGGTAAAGTAGGTGGCCATGGAATCGACGGGCGTGTACTGGATCCCGGTCTGGAACATTCTGGAGCGGCCGAAGTACCGATTCCAGTTGACCTTGGTCAACCCGGCCACCGTGCGGGCGTTGTAAGGATGCAAGACCGGCCGCATCGATGCGCGCCGGATTGCGGAGTTTCTGCAGCATGGCTTGTTGAGCGGCAGTTTCATTCCGCCGAAGCCGATTCGGTAGATGCGGGAACTGACGCGGATGCGCGTGCATATTCAGCAGGACCGCCGTCGGGTCATCAACCGGATCGGATGCTTGCTGGAGACGGTGAACATCAAGCTCGGTTCGGTCGCTTCCAACATCGTGGGCAAGAGCGGGCGCGCCATGTTGGACATGCTGGCGGCAGGCAGCACGGATGCCGAGCTTATGGCGTACCCAGCGCTCGGGCACTTGAAGGTGAAGTGATCGGAGCTCATTCTGGCGCTCGATGGCCGCACCGATCCGCACTTCCGCTGGATGGTGAAGCAGTTGCTGCGGAAGCTGGACGATTGCCGAGTTAGGGACCGAATGTCGCAGTTTCCCGATGCGGCTTATGCAGCAAGCTGGGCGGGAGGGACTGTGCCCCGGAAATGCGGAAAGCGCGGGCAAACGGTTCTCCGGTAAGACGCGCAAAAGGAGACCGGTATCTGCGCCGCATCCTGGTGCAGAGTGCCTGGGCCGCGGCACGGACCAAAGACTGTTTCTTCGCGGCCCTCTTTTACCGCGTGGCGCAAAGGCGCGGCATGAAGAAGGCGGGGGTTGCCGTGGCCCCCGGCTTCTCACCATCGTTCACCTCTTGCTTCGGGATGGCGGAGTTCACCGCGAGCGCGGCGGCGCCTACTTCGACCGGCTCAATCCGTCGCGTACCGCCAAGAAGCTTACCAAGCGGCTGGAACGGATTGGGTTCGAAGTAGTCATTAGACGTAGTCCCCTTTCCCCCGTGCCCCCGAAGGACGTTGTTCTCGCGGAGGTCTGCTCCAAATGCCATAAGTGGCGACTAGGTAAATGTATCCATGACGACCCTCGCCCGAAGAGAACCAATCGACGACGCAAACCTGAAGAATCAACTACTTAAATTAGAGGTGGTCGAAGGATCGATTGCGCGGCTTAAATCGCTGGCTTAAATTAAAGCTACACTCGAGTCACTTGGGGTGTGGGCATTTACAGGTGTAAATGGGAAGCGAAATCAACGATCCGCTTATGGACCACGACCTGCCGGCACGGGAGCCGCGGGACGAAACGCCGGGCACCTCGGGATTCTGCGTGGTGGGCGTCGGGGCTTCGGCGGGTGGACTGGAAGCCTTTTCCGAACTGTTGAACGCCCTGCCGGCAGACACGGGACTCGGTTTCGTTCTGGTCCAGCATCTGGACCCGCGGCGCGAAAGCATCCTGGTCAACTTACTGGCGCTGAAGACGCTAATGCCCGTTACCCACGTGGAAGACGGGATGCCGGTGAGCCCCGACCATATTTACGTCGCGCCGCCCAATACGGAGGTCCGCATCGAGAATCGCGTACTGCGCCTGGTGCCGCGGCCGAAGGGCATCGAACAACATCGGCCTATTGATTCGTTTTTCGCTTCGCTGGCCGCCGACATGCACAACCGCGCGATCGGCGTGGTTCTCTCAGGCAACGCTTCGGACGGCACACTGGGGCTGAAGGCGATCAAGGACGAAGGCGGCATTACGATGGCGCAGGACGGGTCCGCCAAGTTCGACAGTATGCCGCGGAGCGCGATTGGCGCGGGTGTCGTGGATTTCGTGCTGCCGCCGGTGGGAATTGCCCGGGAGCTTTCGGAGATCGCGCAGCACCCCTACCATGGGAATTTTCAATTCGAGCCGCCCGAAAACAGCGTGGCCCTCAGCCGGATTTTCACTCTGCTGTGCACTCAAACGGGCGTGGACTTTCGCCAATATAAAAGCACCACGATGCTGCGCCGGCTTTCCCGCCGCATGGTGCTGCGCGGCGCGGAAACCCCGGATCGCTACCTGCAGATGTTACGCGAGGAAGCGGAGGAATCCAAGCTACTTTTCGAGGAACTGCTGATCAATGTCACGGCATTTTTTCGCGATCCGGAAGTGTTTGCAGCCGCCAAGACAATTGCGTTTCCCTCTCTCGTAACGACGCGAGCCAATGGCGAAGCGATTCGCGGGTGGGTGCCCGGATGCGCAACCGGCGAGGAAGTCTACTCGTTCGCGATGGCGCTGGTCGAGTACCTGGACGAGCGCAACCTGCCAACGCCGATCCAGTTGTTCGGCACGGATGTGAATGAGGCGGTAATCGCCAAAGCGCGGACCGGCTTTTTCGATGAGAGTGCCATCTCCAAGATTTGTCTGGAGCGGCAGCGGCGTTTTTTTGTCCGGACGAGCGCGGGCTATCAGATCAGTCAGAGGATCCGGGAGTTGTGCATTTTTTCGCGGCACAACATCGCCAAAGATCCTCCACTCTCGCGCATGGACCTGATCAGCTGCCGGAATCTGCTGATTTACTTCGAGCCGCCACTGCAGAAGAATGTGCTGTCGACCTTTGCTTATGCGCTCCGGGAACAGGGGACCTTGATTCTCGGTCCTTCGGAAAGCCTGGGGCAGGTCGCGGGATATTTCGCGGTGCTTGATGAGAAGAATAAGATTTACAGCCGGAAAGCGAATCTCGTGCCCGGGGATTTCGGGCATTCGGATCGCTTGTTCCGGGCATCGCGTTCCCCGGGCGGAAAAGTCGGCGGCGGGGGGTGCCGCGACAGAAGAAATGGCGCACAGTCGGGTGATGCAGCAGGTGGACGCGCTGCTGCTGACGCAGTTCGGTCCCACTGCTCTGGTGGTGGACGACCGCCTGCGGATTGTGGATATCCGCGGACAGATGAAACGTTACCTGAAAGCCTGGGTGTCCATCGAGGACGCAACGGATCTGCGCGAAGCGGTTCTGGACGGCTTCGCCGCCGAGTTGCAGAGCGCCGTCGACGAAGTTCGCAAACGCCACAACACCAGCCCGTTCACAACCACTGTTACGGATGGCGGAGAGTGCGGCTACGCCCGTACAAATCACCGTGTATCCGCTCATTCTTCCGGTGCTTCGAACGCACTATCTAATCGTTTTCGATCCTGCGGGCGCGGTGTCCGGCAGGACGGAAAGAGATGCGGACAATTCCGGAGAATTGGCGAGCGCCGATGAATCCGGCCCTCGAATGACGCGGCTGCAAAATGAGCTGGCCGCCACGCGCGAGTATCTGCAGGCGGTGATCCAGGAACTGCGGTCGACGAACGAGGAAGCGCAATCGGCGAATGAAGAGCTGCAGAGCATCAACGAAGAGCTGCAAACGGCGAAAGAGGAACTGCAGTCGTCGAATGAAGAGCTGAACACCGTCAATGCGCAGATGCAAAGCCGGAATAGCGAACTGGGGCAGCTGAACGACGACCTCGTGAACCTGTTGGGTTCCATGAATATGCCGGTGGTGATGATCAGCGGGGACCTGCGGATCCGCCGCTTCACGCCGTTGGCGGAGAAAGTTCTGCATCTGATCCCGACCGATGTGGGACGGCCAATCTCCGATATCAAGCCCCGTATCAATGTTCCCAACCTGGATACGATCCTTCAGAAGGTGCTCGATACGCTGATCGCCGCCGAGCAGGAAGTTCAGGATGTGGAGGGAAATTGGTACCTGATGCGGGTGAGGCCCTACCGCACGTCCGATAACCGCATCCAGGGGGCTGTTCTGCAGCTGCTGGACGTGAGCGAAATGAAGCAGAGTTTGGATGAAGTCAGAGCCGCGCGGGATTATGCCCAGACTATCGTTGATACGGTACGCGAACCCCTGCTGGTTTTGGGCCAGGGACTGGCTGTGCAAAAGGCCAATCGGGCCTCCTGTAAGTTCTTCGAGCTTCCGCCAGATGGAGCGACCGGGGAGAATGTCCTGGATCTGAACAATCGCGCGCTACGCGGAACGGCGCTGGAAGCGCTGCTGCTGGCGGTGCTCGCGGACGGCACGCGCATCGACGATCTGGAAATCGCGTACCCGCATGCGAGGAAGGGGGAGCGTCAACTTCTGGTCAATGCGCGCCCGTTGGGTTCCGAGAAAACGCGTGGACTGGTGCTTTTAGCCTTCGAAGACATCACGGACCGCAAGCGAGCCGAGGAGGCGCGCTACCGGCGGCTCTTCGAGGCGGCTCGGGACGGGATCATCATCGTGGATGCGAGCAACGGCAGGATTACGGATGTGAATCCGTTTATCGAGCAGCTGTGCGGATACCGGCGGGAAGAACTGGTCGGGGAAAAGCTCTGGGATATCCAGCCGATGGAGAGTGCGCCGTACATCCGGGCCGCATTCGACCAGATTCGCGATCAGGGTCTGATGCGATTCCCCGATCTGGTGCTCTGTGCCCGCGACGGGCGAACGCTGCACACGGAAGTGGTCGCCAACAGCTATCCGGAACGGAACGGGCAAGCCATTCAGTTGAACATCCGCGATCTGACGGAACGCAAGAAGTTCGAGTCCAACCTGCAGCATACGCAGAAGCTGGAGAGCCTGGGCCTGCTGGCGGGCGGGATCGCGCACGATTTCAATAATCTGTTGACCGGGATTCTGGGAAACGCGAGTTTAGTTTACACCGATACTCCCGAAGACCAGCCGACGCGCAAGTTCATACGCTCGATTATGGACGCGGCCGAAAGAGCGGCCTTTCTGACGCAGCAGATGCTGGCGTACGCGGGCCGCGGAAGATTTGTGACGCGTACGATCGAGTTGGGCAAGCTGGTGCAGGAATTATCGCCGCTGGTGCGTACGTCGATTCCGAAAACGGTGGACGTGAGTTTGCATTTCGATCCGCAGGAGCCGCCGGTGGAAGCCGATCCGGGACAGACTCCAGCAGGTCGTGATGAATCTGCTCATCAATGGAGCGGAGGCGGTACCGGAAGGAAAGAGCGGAAAGGTGGAGATACGGACTGGAGTCCGCGAGCTCACCGAGGAGGATGCCCTCCACATCTTTGCCGCGGATCAGTTGCGGCCGGGCAAGTACGTGGTTTTGGAGGTGAAGGATAGCGGAATCGGAATGGACGAGGAGACGAAAAGCCGCATCTTCGACCCGTTCTTTACCACTAAATTCACGGGGCGCGGTTTGGGACTGGCGGCGGTGCTGGGAATCGTGCGGAGCCATAAAGGGGCCATCCGGGTTTACAGCGCGCCGGGCGCGGGGACGGCGTTTCAAGTTCTGCTGCCCGCGTCCAACAAGCCGGTTGTGCCGGTTGCATCCAAGAGGCCGTCAAAGCCGGCCGGACGGGAGCGAACGGTTCTGGTGGTCGATGACGAGGAGATGATCCTCAACCTGACGTCCAACATTTTGAGTAGGCAGGGCTTCCGTGTTGTGACGGCGGCGAACGGCTTGGAAGCGGTAGAGGTGTTGAGCCGCGATCCTCAGGCGATTGCGTTGGTGCTGCTGGACCTGCTCATGCCGGTGATGGGCGGCGAGGAAGCATTGGAGCGGTTGCGCGAAATCCGGCCCGACATTCCCGTCATCCTTTCGAGCGGCTTTGACGAGGGCGAAGCGACGCAACGGTTCGAGGGCAAGAAGATCACGGCGTTCGTGCAGAAGCCTTATGGAAATGACCGGCTTCTGGAAGCGGTGAACCGGGCGCTTGCGTCGATATTGAGAGCAGCGGTGCAATAAGTTATGAAACTCATGCGTGGTTGGTTGGCGCTGGTCTGCCTTGCCGGGGCCGGGGCTCCGGCGGCGATGCCCCAAGCCGTGGAGCCGGACGAAACGGTGATCCGCAGCAGCGTGCGCGAGGTCTTGCTGGACGTGGTGGTGCGCCAGAAGAACCTGCAACTGGCGCGCAAGCTGAAGGCGGAGGACTTTACGGTCACCGAAGACGATGTGCCGCAGAAGATCAAGACTTTCCGGTTTGTGAGCGGCGGCGATTCCGATCCGGCTCCCGAAGTGATCACGGCGGCGCCAGCGAGTCCCGGGGCGCCGCCCGCGCCCCCGCGTAAGGTGGAGGAGCCCAGTTTTGTCTCGATCGTTCTCGATCAGATGAGTCCGGGGACGCGCAAGTACGCACAGGACGCGGTGAATGCATTCCTCACGCATGAACTACGCTCCAATACCTTCGTTTCGATCTTTCTGCTGGATTACCGGATGAGCGTACTGCAGGGATTCACAAACGATCGCACGCTGCTGGCGAGCGCGGTAAACCGGGGGCTTTCCGGAACGTATTCGAGTTTGTCGAGTGACAACGCGAGCGTCGTGAACCAGACCGACTACGCAGTGCAGGCGACGCGCACGGGCGTGGCGATCGGATCGACCACGGACCTTTCGGCGACGCCGGATCTGGCGCGGGCCGGGGCGGCGACGTCCATCGATCAAGGGGCGGTAGCAGCGGCCAAGATCGTGGCCGATCAACGCGAGATCGCGATGTATCAGGGCGGGCGGCGCACGGTGGCGGCGCTGATGAACCTGGTGAAGTACGAAGCTTCTCTGCCGGGCCGGAAGACCGTGCTGTATCTGTCGGAGGGCCTGAATCTGCCGCCGGGCCAGCACGAGTTGATCCGCGACGTGATCAGCACGGCCAACCGGGGGCACATTAGTTTCTATGGGATCGACGTGCGGGGGTTGAGTACGTTCGATGCCAACTCGCTGGCGGTCAACTTAGCGAAGAGCGCGGCGGCGGTGAGCGCGAGTCAGGTGGCGAGTTCGGTCGGCGTGAATCCGAAACAGGCGAAAGAAGCCGACACGATAAACGAGATGAACGTGGGCAACACCGATCAGAACATGGCGGAGTTGGCGGAAGGTACGGGCGGGTTCGCGGTCTTCGACAGCAACGAGATCGGAAAGGCGATGGTGCGGGTGATGCAGGACGTGCGCACGCATTATGAGATCAGCTACGTGCCTGCTTCCGAAATTTACGATGGGCATTTCCGCAAGATCCAGGTGGCGGTGACGAATCCGAAGCTGACCGTACAGAGCCGCGAGGGTTATTATGCGTTGCCCGATCTGAATGGAAAGAGCGTGCTGCCGTTCGAGATGGCGGCGTTAAGCGCACTCGACAGCAAGCCGGCGCCGCATGCGTTCGCGTTTCGGATGGCCGCGCTGCGGTACCGGCCCGCCCAGCAGGGCTACCGGTATGAGATCGCTTTCGAGCTGCCGACGGCGAGTCTGACGCCGCATGTGGATGCCGAGCAGCATAAGGCGCGGCTGCACGCGACGTTTCTCGCTCTAATTAAGGACGAGCGGGGGCAGGTGGTGGAGAAGGTGAGCCATGAGATCGACGAGAATGTGCCTGAGGATAAACTCCAGCGCTTCCGCCAGGGCCGCATTATTTTCACGAAGCCGGTAGCTTTGCTGCCTGGACATTACACGGTCGAGGGCGTGGCGACGGATGCGGAGAGTAATCGCGCCAGCACCAAGCGCGCGGCTCTGGTGGTGGGCGCATCGCGATCGTCGGCGCTCAGCGATGTTTCCCTGGTGCGCGATTTGCAGCCGCTATCGGGGCCGCGGGATCCCGGGGATCCGCTGGAATTCGACGGCGGCCGCGTAACCCCGGAGCTGGACGGGACGGTGAGCGCGGCGGAAGAGCACGGGGGTGACTTCGTCATTTACGGGGAACCCGGGGCCGTGAAGCCGAAGGTGAAGGTGCAGTTCTGTTGGATGGCGCGGCGGTGGCTACGGCAGAGCCGGAGCTGAGCGGCCCCGATGCGAGTAATTCGATCCCGGTGATTGCGTCCGCCAAGCTTCCTGCGGGCGAATATCAGGCGCAGGTGACGGTGGAGCAGGATGGTCATCTGCTGCGGCGTGTGACGGCGTTCTCGGTGGCGCCGTGAGCGAACTGAAGCTGTCCGACTACCGGCTGACTGACGAAGACCGGATCCTGACTCCGGCGCTGCTCGTTTACCCGGAATTCATGGACGTCAACATCGCGGCGACGCTACGCGTGACCGGAGGCGACGCGAACCGCTGGCGGCCGCATTTGAAGACTGTCAAAATGCCCTGGGTCGTTGGGCGGCTGATCGCGGCGGGCGTGAGTCAGTTCAAATGCGCGACCACGCGCGAGTTGGCGATGGCCTGCGCGAGCGGCGCGCGCGATGTGCTGATGGCCTACCCGGTAGTCGGCGCGAATGCGCGGAGGGTGGTCGAGATCGCGACGCAACATCCGGGCGTTGCGGTTTCGGTGTTGGCCGAGAACGCCGGGCAGGCGGCTTCGTGGATGGGCTCGCAGGTCGGCGTGTTCGTCGATGTGAATCCCGGGATGGACCGGACGGGGATTGACGCGGCGGCAACGGAGGAGATTATTCGGATCGCGCGGGCGCTGAGCGGGCAGTTCCGCGGCATCCACTATTACGACGGGCAGGTATCGGCGGCAGACTTGCGGGAGCGGGAGCGGGAAGCGCATGCGGGGTACGGGCGGCTGCTGGAGATGGCGCGGGCGGTGGAGCGCGCGGGAGTGCCTGTGGGCGAGGTGATCACTTCGGGAACCCCGGCGTTTCCGAGCGCGATGACTTACTCCGGATTTCGCGGACAGGGTTTCGTGCATCGGGCTTCGCCGGGCACGGTGCTGTTCAACGACGTCTCGAGCTTAGCGCAGCTACCGATCGAGTTGGGCTATCGGGCGGCGGCGGTTGTAATGGCCACGGTGGTGAGCCATCCCCGCCGCGGCGCGTGACCTGCAATGCGGGACACAAGAGTGTCTCGGCGGATGCCGGCGTGCCGACCTGCGCGGTCATCGGGCGGCCGCAACTCGAGCCGTTGAAGCCGAGCGAAGAGCATCTGCCGATCCAGGTTGGCGCGGGAGCGGAGGTGCCGCTAATCGGCGAGGCGTTGTATCTGCTGCCTCGGCACATCTGCCCGTCGGTGAATCAGTTCGATGAAGCCCTGCTGATCCGGGACGGCAAAGTGGAGGGCATGGAACGGGTGGCGGCGCGCGGGCATGAACCCGCGCTTGCGACACGCGCTTAGAAGCCGGCTTCGTCGGCCGAGGGACCGTAAATCGAGGGGACCGCGATGTTATTCAGGCGCAGGTAGACGGTGAGCTGTCCGCGATGGTGAATCAGATGGTTCATGACAAAGCTGCGGAGGACGGCGACTTTGGGCATGGTCATGAGCGTGTCGCTTCCGCTCATGAGCGACCAGGGCCGGAGGAGAACTTCATCGGACACACTGAGGATGGCGGTGCGGGCTTCTTCGACACTGGCGTCGAAAAGCGCGACCAGTTCGGCGGTGGTCTTCGGGGCAGAAGAGGGGGGCGTGGGAGCCGCAAGATCGAGCGAGTCCTGGTCAATCGTGATCTTCGTCCAGGTGGGGATGCGTGCGATGTGGATTGCGAGAGGGCCCATGGCGAACGATTTCTCGTGCGGGTCCGAATGCAAAGGGTTTCGTCAGAGAGCGCTCCAGAAGCGGCGGGTGGCATTCTCGCAGGCGATTTTATCACTCGCTTTTATTTGGGTTTGGCCTTTTAATGGAGTGCAGGAGTATCCACATGCGGCTGATTGCCGGGTTCATTTTCGTCGCTTCTTTCCTGTTCGCGCAAAGCGCAGCAGACCATTTGGAGCTCGGAAGAGCAGCGTTCAAGAGCGGCCACTACGCGGAGGCCGTTCAACACTTTCAGGAGGCGGTGCGCGTCGAGCCGGGAAACGTGACCGCTCACATTGACCTGGCTACTGCGGTCGAGATGCAGTTCGTGCCCGGGCTAGATTCGCCGGAAAACGTGCAGTTCGCCGAACAGGCCAAAGCTGAGTTCAAGACTGTGCTGGGCATCAATCCGAACAACGTGCCTGCGCTTGCGTCGCTCGCCTCGCTGGCCTATAGCCGGAAGCAGTCTGACGAGGCCATGGATTGGAATCGGAAGGTGGTGGCTATTGACCCCGCGAATAAGCAGGCCTTTTATACGATGGGCGTCCTGGCCTGGTCCGAGTGGTTGCCCATCGATCGGCAGGCTCGGACCGATTCCGGTCAAAGGCCCGACGATCCGGGACCGATCGGCAACACCGCAATTCGCGAAGGCTTGAAAGCGAAGTGGCTGCCCGTTCTGGATCAGGGCATTCAAGATCTTGAAGCGGCACTCCGGCTGGACGCCGATTACGACGACGCGATGGCTTATATGAATCTGCTGATCCGGTACCGGGCGGATTTGCTCGACACCCCGGAGCAGTACCGGAGTGAGGCGGGGCGGGCGGATGAATGGGTCACTAGGGCGCTCGAATCGAAGAAAAATAAGGCGCAGACGCCCGAAACCGTTGCGGGAGGAGCAGTGAGCGCACCGCAGGCCATACGGGTGGGCGGCCCAGTGGCCGCAGCCAGCCTGATTTCTAAGGTGACGCCCGTTTACCCGCCGCTGGCGCGCCAGGCTCTCGTGAGCGGCACCGTTCGATTTAACGTTCTGATCGACAAGGAAGGGCACATCGAGCAGCTCACCCTGATCAGCGGTCACCCGCTGCTGGTGCAAGCAGCGCATGATGCGGTCGCGCAGTGGGTGTACAAGCCAACCCTGCTGAACGGACAGCCCGTCAAGGTGCTGACGACGATCGACGTGAATTTTTCGCTGCTGCCGTAGAAATTCAGGCTGACCCTACATGAAAAAGATTGTTCTCACACTGTCGTTTGCGTGCGCCGCGCGGGCGGACACGACGCCGGAGCAGGTTCTCGATAGCATGCGAAAGGCTTACTCGGGGTTACACGCGTTGCATGCCATCGCGGTGCGGTCGCAGACGATGACCAGCGGCCGCGGTTCGATGCAGTCGCAAGACGCCGAGTATGAGCTGGCCGAAAAGCCCGGCGGCAAGTACCGGGCGCACTTCAAGGTGGGAGACCAGGAAGCGCTTGCGGTCAGCGACGGCAGCAAGACCTGGAAAGCGATGCCGAAGGCTAAGCAGTGGTCGCAGATCAACGCCGCCGGCGTGAACGAGAGTTCGGGCGATACGGACGACAACGCAAAGCCGCAGCGGGACCTTCACAGCACGGCCAAGGATACGGTCTTTCTGCGTTACCTCGCGCTCGGCAAAATCGGCCGGGAGCCGATTCTGGTGAAGGAAGAGAACTGCAAGCTCGGGAAAGAGAAACGGCGCTGCTATGTGGTGCGCACGCACGTGAACGACGTTACGTACGATCTCTGGGTAGACGAGTCGACGGGCTTCGTGTTGCAGGAGGTCCAGACCTCGCGCACGGAACAGGGCGGGATGCCGACCGAGGTCAAGATGACGACGCGGATGAAGCTGATCGAGGTGAACAATGCGGTGGACGATTCGCCGTTTCAGTTTGCGCCCGAGTCTTCGTGGAGGGAAGTGGAGATGCTGGTGCTGCCGGGCGAGGAGCGGACGTCGCTGGCAGGCCTGAAGGCGGGGAACTTCAGCGCCAAATCGCTGGACGGGGAAACGGTGGAACTGAGCAGCCTGCGCGGCAAAGTGGTGGTGCTCGATTTCTGGGCCACGTGGTGCCCGCCATGCCGCGAGGAACTGCCGGCGGTGGATAAGCTGCGGGCGGAGTTCGCTGACAAGGTGCAGTTCTTCGGCGTGAACGATGAGGACACGGGCACGGTGAAGGGCTACCTGCGCAAGAACAACAACGGGCTTTCCACGCTGATGGACCAGAACGGAACGGTACACCGGCAGTACGGCGTTTCGGCCATCCCGACGGTGTTGATCATCGACCGCGAAGGGGTGATCCGAAGCCACTTCATCGGCGGACGCACGCGGGAAGCGCTGAAGGCCGCAATCACCCAGGCCATGGCGGCACATTAATTTACGGCGCTTTGCCGGTGTTCGTGCCCGGAGGCTGGCTGACGAACGTGGCGACGTCCTTGGCCGCTTTGGTTTCGATCATGGGTTTCTGCAGAAAGCCGAGATCGCGGAACCAGTCGATGAAGCGATACTGCCAGGTCCCGAAGGGAGTGCCGTTGCGATCGGTGAGGCCGCCGGTCATGCGGGTGCCATCGGGCAGGGCATCGCCGGGATGGCGGCCGTTGCCGTAGATATGCATTTCGATATTGGGGACGCCGAGCGCGAGCATGGCGGCTGAAATATTCGATCGGCCCAGATGGCGTGGACGCGGTCGCCCGAGCCCGCGCAGACGATGAAGGCGGGCGGAACATTGCGGGGAATCGGGGGCGGCGGTGCGGTTGCGCGCAAAGGGCGAAGGACCGGGGTAGATGATGCCGGCGAAATCGGGGCGGGAAGAGATGCCGGCGAGCGGATCGCCGGGGTCGTTGTTCTTCTTATCGAAGATCGTCGAACAGAACGGCGGCCGGGGCGGCGAGTTCGGCGCCGGCGGAGAAGCCCATGATGCCGATCTTGTTGGGATCGATGTTCCATTCTTTCGGCGTAAGCGCGCACCAGGCGGATGGCTTGCAGGGCGTCATTGACGGCGTCGGTCTGCGGGTTGTAGCCGTCGCGGCGGAGGCGGTTGCGCAGGATGATGGTGTTGACGCCGTAGTTGTAGAAGAATGGCACGAAATCCGCGCTCTCGCCGCCGACGTTGAGGGTGTTGTGTCCGCCGCCGGCGACCAGGATGACGGCGGCGCCGGTATTGATGCCGCGATCGACCGGGTGGACTTCGATAGACGGGTTGTGAATATTGACGATGCTGTTGATGCGGCCGGGCACGGTCTGGCTCATGTTGTACTGTTCCGGCTCGCGCACGCGGTCCATTTTGAGGAAGCGGGAACCGGGCGGATAGAGAGGGAGGACGACGCCGCCGGGGAGGATGGGCGCGGGCGCGTAGGGAGCGAGGGTGGCGGGTCCGGGCTGCGGGAGACTGAGCGGCGCGGGCAGCGGCGGAAGGGCGGACGGAGGCGCGTTTTGGACTTGGGCGACGGCAGCCATGCACACGAGCAACGAACCGGCAAATTTCATTCGCCAAACATTATCACGCGCGTCATGTTCCTTTGCTAACTTAGACGAACGGAGAGGTGAACCGCTCAACGCGCAATGGAAAATATAATCGAGGGCGTACTTCGGTTTCAACGCGAGGTGTATCCGAACGGAAAGACGCTTTACCGTGAGCTGGATCAGGGACAGGCGCCGACGGCCATGTTTATCGGCTGCTCGGACTCGCGCATTGTACCGGAGGTGCTGACGCAGCAGGGACCCGGTTCGTTGTTCGTGGTGCGGAACGCGGGCAACATCGTGCCCCGGCATTCGACGATGCCGGGCGGGGTGACGGCCAGTATTGAGTATGCGGTGGCGGTTCTGGGTATCCGCGACATCGTGATTTGCGGGCATTCGGGATGCGGGGCGATGACCGCTATCTTGCGGGGCGTGCAGCAGTTGGACCAGTTGCCGGCGGTCGCGCGCTGGCTTCGCTATGCCGACGCGGCGCGCGATGCGGTGGCGGCCGAGCATGGGGACGCGCCCATGGAGGAGAGGCTGGACCGGCTGGTGCATGAAAATGTTTTGACGCAGCTCGATAACCTGCGGACGCATCCGGTGGTAGCAAGCGCGTCGGACAAGAATCAGCTGCGCCTGCACGGCTGGGTGTTTCATATCGGCTCCGGCGCGGTGGACACGTACGATGCGCGGGTGGGGAGATTCGTGCCGATCAGCAACGATTCGTTCGTCACGGCGACACCGGAGAAGTAATTTCGCGCGAGTGTGCCAAGCGGTACAGGGCCGCTTCGAACATTAGCAAGCGCGCCAGTTCCATGCTTAATGGAGGACGGCGATAGGTATGCGGTGCGCGACCTTAGATGCTGTTCAGGCTTTGCTTGCGGCGCTCAAGCCATATGCGCTCGGCTGGGGCAGGGGCTAGCGCAAGCGCGGCATTGTACGCGTTCCGCGCCTCCTGCATACGCCCCACGCGCTGCAGCAGAGCCGCGCGAACAGCGTGATAGGGCAGGAAGTTGACCAGGCTCTGTGGATCGAGGGCGTCGACCTCGGCTAGGGCGACCGCCGGTCCCGACACTTCCGCCAGAGCAACGGCTCTATTCAGCCGCACAACCACATCGTCGCGATGGCTCAACAGCAAGTCGTACAGCGCGAGTACCGGACTCCAGGGTGGAGGATCATTCAAGCTTTTGCGCCAGCACCACGTCCCGTGAATGGCTGCCTGCAAGGTGCGGAAGCCGGGAAAGCTACGCATCCACGCACGTTTCAGATAAGCGTCGGCCTCGTCAATTAACGGGCGTCGCCAAAGCGAGGGGTCCTGATCCGAGAGAGGAACCATGGAACCGTCAGGAGCGACGCGGGCGGGCCGCCGCGCCTCGGTGTAGCGGACCAGAGCCGCAAGCGCGAGCGCGCCTGGCTCGGCGGGGAGCAACTCCGCCAATACCCGCGTCAATTCGAGCACTTCGGAAGCGTAGGAGGCATGGATCCCGGTTCCCGCCGCGTCCTCATGCGATTGCGCGTAGGCGATTTCGATGGTGGACAGCACCGCGTCGAGCCGATCGACCCACGCGTCCGGCCGAGGCACTTCGAAGGGAACGCCGGCTTCCGCGATTTTGCGTTTCGCGCGCACGATTCGCTGAGCCACGGTTGGCTCGGCCAGCAGAAGCGCGCGGGCAATCTCGGCAACGGAGAGGCCGCAAACCAGCCGCAGCGTCAGTGCGGCGCGCGAGTCCGGCGCCACGGAGGGATGGCAACAGATGAAGATCAAGCGTAGGCGCTCGTCAGGGATGAGCCTGGCATCATCGAGAGCTAGGTCTTCCGGGCTCGGCTCGGCCGCGGGAGGAGCGGGAGCGAGGCGCTCGCGCGTTCGACGGCGGCGGAGGGCATCAAGCGCCTTACGCTCCGCAGTTCGATACAACCAACCGGCCGGATCTAAGGGAACGCCGTGAACGGGCCAGGCCTCGACCGCTTTGGCGCAGGCATCGCCGAAAGCGTCTTCAGCGATGTCGAGGTCCCGGAAGCGGGCCGCGAGCGCACCCACGATGCGCCCGCTGGCCTCCCTGGCAACGCGATCCAGAACCGCGAGGCTCACGTGAGCGTCACGCGCCCCCGAGAAGCGGGCGGATTTCGACCGATCCGTCCTGCAGCACGGGAAGTTTTCGGGCGATCGCGATGGCCGCGTCCAGGTCGGGAACGTCAACCAGATAATAGCCGCCCAGCTGCTCGCGGGTTTCGGCGAAGGGTCCGTCATGGACAGTTTTCGCACCCTTGGTAGTGCGGATCGTGGTCGCCGTGGTGGTTGGCTTCAAGCCCGCCCCGCCCACTCTGGCGGCGCCCAGTTCCTTACTGAACTCCATGTGTTTGGCAACAATCTCCTGAATCGCGGGGCCGTTCTTATCAGGGCCGTAGATTTTTTCGTCCTCGTAAATTAACAGCATGTATTGCATGCAGGTTCTCCTTATATTGAAGACCGCCAGCGGCGCCCTTCAATGGAGAGACGAACAGGCAACGGGCGATTCGACAAATTGTTGGGAAATTTTTTCTTTGTGGGGAGTTCGATCGCGCGATTACCCGCATCACCGGGTGATTGTTCACGCGCTGAAGACGCTCGTTCGGGCAAGGGGTGCGGCTCTGTTCTCCATCACAGCCCCTGGCCGAATTCCGGAACGCCTCCACGCGGCCGCACGACAAAAACGGCTTCGGACTCAGCATCGCAGAAGCGGACCGGCTCGCGGGCGTGATTAAGCGGGATTTCGATTTGCTGCCGGGCAGTCACGAGACGCATGAGCGCTGGCGCGCGTTGCTGGTTCCACGCCCAGGGCGTACAGGCGGCGAGCACGTATGTCCATGGGTTCGGCCGGCTAGTTGACGATCAATACTCGTGAACTTAAGCGATTTGATCCTCTTCGGATCACGCGACCTGAGGATGTTGAGGAGCTTCTGCAGAATCAAACCAGAACGCCGATCGATTCGAAGCGGGCGGGCTATATACTGCTTTTACTTATGAGATCGTTATTGTTCGGGGGAATTCCTGGCGCCTCGCTTCCCCTGCTCCCCGTCATACTTTCCGCATTCTGCGCGGTCGATTCGTTTGCGCAAAATGCCAAGAACAGCATTCCGCCGGTGATCGATGTTCACGTGCACGCAATGGACGGGGCCTTTTCCGGGGTCCCGCCGATGTGTCCGAATACTTCGCAGTTTACGGCCTCCGATCCGAGCGGAAAGGAAGCGTCGTCCGGCTGGGTGGGGGACGAGTGCACGCCCAAGCTCTATCCGGCCGCGAATGGCGAATATATGAAGGACGTGCTGGCCGAAATGGAGCGTTTGAACGTTACCGCGGTGGTGTTCGGCGAACCGAAGAGCGTGCAGAAGTGGAAGGATGCAGCGCCCAAAAGAGTGATCGCGGGAACCTCGTTCAGCGATGGAATGGGGCCGGGGAAGCGCGTGGCGCTTGACGAACTGCGCAAGGACTTTACGAAAGACGGGTTTAAGGTGATGGGCGAGATCGGGCTGCAATACGAGGGGCTTTCGCCGAGCGATCCATCGGTGGACTCCTATTTCGCGCTTGCCGAGGAGCTCGATGTGCCGGTGGCGATCCATATGGGGACGGGCGGGTCGGGACGTGCAAACGTAGCGATGCCGAAGTTTCGCGGTTCGATGGGCAACCCGCTCCTCCTGGAAGAGCTGTTAGCGCGGCATCCGAAGCTGCGGGTGCAGGTCATGCACGCCGGATATCCGATGATCGACAACATGCTGACACTGTTGCAGGCGAGCTCGCACGTGTATGTGGACGTGGCCGGGCTGATCTGGAGCTACCCGATTAAAGAAGTTAACCGATATATCGAGCGGCTGGTGGACGCGGGATTTGAGGACCGCGTAATGTTTGGCACGGACCAGCTGGTCTGGCCGAAGCTGATGGCTTACTCGATCAGCATCATTCAGAATGCCGATTATCTGACGCCGGGGCAGAAGCGCGATATTCTCTATAACAACGCGGCGCGCTTCCTGAGGCTGGATCCGGCGCACGCGCACTGAGTGAATTTCCGACGCGGTAGATACGCTCACTTGGCTTGCGGCATGTTCCTGCGCAACACGTCATTGATACACGTTTACCAGCCTCCGCCGGCTGATTTTAGGGTCGTCCTTTGGCGGCCGTCGCTTCCCGAGCCGCAGTTCGGCTGCGGGCTGCGCTTTCGCAACATCCTCGCGCGTCCACGGTCCTCGCGGGCGCGGACGAAAGCGGAAGTGACTGCTTCGCAGAAACACGAAGCGGCGTCAATCCTTACCGATGAATGGCTTGGCCCACGCGAGGAAATACTTCACGTTGGGCGCATCGGTGTGGCCGCCGTCATGCTGGCGCCAGGCTAGCTGGCCGCTGAGCAGGCCGGTGTTCACCGGGGGCATGCGTTCGGTCCTGTAATCGTTCGAGACGCCGAGATCTTTCGCGCCGAGCAGTTTGAAGACGGGTCCCGCGGCGACGGCCGCCATGTAACTACCTTGCTGATCGAGCCACTTCGAGTCGCCTTGCTCCGGGATGCCATAGCTGATGAAGGTGAGCCGCGGCGCGCAGAGGGCGATCAGTTCATGCGCGTCAACGGGCAAATCGTTAGCGGTTTTGCTGCCGAAGGGGGACTGAGACGCTCCGTACTTCAGGAAATTGCCGGCCATCCAGTAGTATTCGCCGCCGGTGAGACTCTCGACGGCCTCGCCGAAGTTGCGGCGGTGGAGCTTGGCGCCGCCCTCGCCGGAGGAGCCGATAAGGCCCATGGCGAAACGGGTTTCGAAGGCGAGCGTGACAAGTGCGGCTTTACCGTAGCGCGAAACGCCTTCGATGCCGACGTGTTTGGCGTCGACGGCGGGCTCGGTCTCGAGGTGGTCGAGCGCGCGGGCGGCGCCCCAGGACCAGGCGCGGAGGGCTCCCCACTGGTCGGGTGTGCGCGGCTGGCCGCGATTCACGAGGCCGATGATGCCGCGGGTGAGTCCGGCTCCATTGTCGGCCTGGATGCTGGCGGGATCGACGAGGGCGTAGCCCCAACCGGCGGCGAGGATCTGTTGCGCGGCCGGCGGGTCACCCGCGGGCGGAGGCCCGAAAGAGGGCGGCGGGATCGAGGCGTTGACCGCATAGGCCGGGTACTTGTCAAAGATGGCCTGCAAGGAGGGGTCTTGCCGGAGGAGCAGCGTTTTGAGAGCGGCGTTGACGCGCTCAAGTTCTTCCTGCGGCGGCTGGGCGGGCGCGGGAAGGGCGGCCCGGCCGAACATCATGAGCACGGGAACGGGACCTTTGGCACGCGCGGGAGTGACCAGCACCATGGAAATATTCACGTCGATGCGAGGGTACGCGGAGTTGTCGACATGGCCGATCAGCTTCTTCGCGATGACGGGCTGGAAGCCGACGAATTCGCGATCGGTGACGGCGACCGTCCAGGTAACGCGGGGAACATCGCCGGGAATGCGGCCATAGACCTCACGGGAGAAATCTTCTAGGAGCTCCGGCCGGCGCTGTCGCCACCACATGTCGGCGGTAGTGACCTTGCGGCCATTCTTCAGGGTCAAAACGTCAGGGAGATTGGGATACGGGTTGGCCAGGCTCTCGTCATAGTTGGCGTGGTTGGGCGCCTTCTCGTCGCCGCTAGGGCCAGGGCGGAGCGCCTGGATGCCGAGCTGATCCATCATGTTTTGATGATCCTGCTCGTCGGTGAAGGAGACTGGAGGCGCGGCTGGCGGTTCGGCGGCAGGGGTTTGAAAGGGTGCGAGGGCCAGGAAGCACGCGGCGCAGGCGATGCGGAGGAATCGAGGGCGGGGGAGGGAAACCATGGTCGAAGCCGTCAGCGGCCATTCTATCTCCGGTACTGTTCGTCGGAGACGTGTTCCATCCAGTCGGCAACCTTGCCGTCGAGCTTTTCCTGGATGGCAATGTGGGTGATGGCGGTGGTGGGGGTGGCGCCATGCCAGTGCTTCTCACCGGGCGCGAACCAGACGACATCGCCGGGCCGGATCTCTTCGACGGGGCCGCCCGCGTGTTGGGCCCAGCCGCAGCCGGCGGTCACGATGAGGGTCTGGCCGAGCGGATGAGTGTGCCAGGCCGTGCGGGCGCCGGGTTCGAAAGTCACGCTGGCGGCTTGCACGAGCGCGGGATCGGGCGCCTGGAAGAGCGGATCGATGCGGACGGTTCCGGTGAACCAGTCGGCGGGTCCTTTGCCGGAAGGCTGAGAGCCGATGCGTTTGATTTCCATGGGGTACTCCTGCCCTATTGTGCGCGATTTCCGCTGTTGCGCGAGGAGTGACGTCTTGAACTGTCTTCAACGCCGGTGCTATAGTCACTACCTCGAAAAGGAATTGACCCATGGCAACACGCCGCGATGTTCTTGCTACCACCACCTCGGCCGCGCTTGCCGCCGTCGTCGGCCAAACCCTGAGCGCTTCTCCGAAAAACATGGAACTGGGCGCATTTTCCGTAAGCTTGACGGTGAAAGACATTGAAGCTTCCAAGCAATTTTACGAGAAGTTCGGGTTCAAGGCGTTCGCCGGGAATGCGGCGGAGAACTGGCTGATCTTGAAAAACGGCGATCACGTAATCGGGCTGTTTAAAGGCATGTTCGATAAGAATGTTCTGACCTTCAATCCGGGGTGGGACAGTAATGCGCAGAAGCTGGCGACTTTCACAGACGTGCGCGAGCTGCAGCGGCAGTTGAAGGCGCAGGGCGTGAAGCTGGTGAAGGAAGCGGACGAGAACACGACGGGGCCAGCGAGTTTGATGGCGGTGGATCCGGACGGTAATCAGATTCTGGTGGATCAGCACGTCTGAGACGAGCGCCGCGCGCTATTGGATTCGGTTTCTGGTCATCGCCAGATACAAGCCATAGCCACCGATCAGAACAGCGGATAAGCCGGCTGCAGCCGGTGCGCCGGCGGCTGCGATCAGGAGGCTGAGGGGAAAGTCGCCGAGGGGCCGGACTCCCATGTTCAAGAGGGTCTGCAGGCTCATCATGCGACCGCGCATATTCTTCGCGACGCGGCTTTGCATCAGAGTGATGGCTAGGGTGGCGAGCGCGCTTTGCGAGGCTCCTAAGAAGAGCAGCGCTCCAAAATACAGGCTCCATGCGTGAGCCGATGCGAGAAGTGCCATCGCGCTGACCCACACGGCGAAGCACCCGAGATAGACGCGGTCCATGCGCCCGGCCCTTGTGAGCCAGGGAATGAGCAGCGCGCCTGCGATGGCGCCCGTGCCAAAGGCCGCGAAGAGCAAGCCGAGCGCACTTGCTCCCTGATGGAGAACGCGATCGACAAGCACCGGTAAGAGGAGGGGCATGGAGGGCGCAACGAACAGGAGCAGCGCGTATCCGGGGATCGCCCACATCAGGATGCGATCGGCGCGCAAGGTCCGGACACTCTCGTGTATGGACAGCCACAGGGGAGCACGGGCTTTCGAGAGAGCATGGGCGAGGGTCCGGTGGCGCAGGGCGAGAAGGGCGGCGGCGGCCACCAGATAACTGGCCGCGTTGAAGAAGTAATTGGCGGCGAACCCAAAGCGCGCGATGGAGAGCCCGGCCAGCGCGGGGGCGAGCGCACCGGCGCCCGTAAAGACGATGGACTGCAGCGAAATGGCGCTCGCGAGGTCGGGTTCCTTGACCAGGGACGGCAGAAAAGCCGAACGGGCGGGTTGGTCGAAGCTGAGCACGACTCCCGAAAGAAAGGCGCCCGCGACAATCATCCAGACGCGAATGAGTTGCGCGGCGACGAGGAGCCCGGTCAACGAAGAGATGAGCATTAAGAAGGACTGGGTGATAAGAAGCAGGCGCCGCCGGTCCATGCGATCGGCGAGGCTCCCCCCGAAGAGCGCGAAAGCGAAGAAGGCGGCGGCTTGCGCGAGGGCGACCCATCCGAGGCTCGCGGCGTTGCCATGGGAGAGGCGAAGCACGAGCAGACTTTGGGCGACGATTTGCATCCACGTGCCGATCGCGGAGATGATGAGGGCGATCCAGTAGAGGCGAAAGTCGCGGCTTTGGAGGGCGCCCAGCCTCATGGCTTAGCGCGGGTCGGTGCGATAGATCAGATCGCTCACGGCAATCAGGGGAAGATGCGGGGCGGCTTGCGTTTCGGCGAGAATTGCATCGACCGTGCCGCGGTTCGGCGACAGGGAACAGACCGGGTCGGTGGCGCTGGCGTCGCCGGTGAGCAGGAAAGCCTGGCAGCGGCAGCCCCCAAAATCCAAATCGCGGCGGTCACAACTACGACAGGGCTCCTGCATCCAGTCGAGCCCGCGGAATCGGGTGAACGCTTCGGATTGTTCCCATATCCATGCGAGGGAATAGTCCCGAACGCTGTCGAAGCGTAGACCGGCGATCGCCCCCGCCGCATGACAAGGGAGGCAGCGTCCGGCGGGGTCGATCAGCAAAAGACTACGGCCCCATCCACCCATACAGGGCTTAGGGTACTTGGCGTAGTAATCGGGCAGCACGTAGTCGAGGCGCAGGCTGCCGCGCAGACGTTCCTGAGCGGATGAAATGGTTGCCAGGGAGGCGCGTAACTGATCGCGGGTGGGCAGCAACATTTGCCGATTGCGCAGCGCCCAACCGTAGTACTGAACGTTTGCGATTTCGAGCTTATCGGCGCGCAACTCTTCGGCCATGGCGATCATGCTTTCCAGGCGATCAAGATTCTGGCGGTGAACGACCAGGTTGACGGTGAAACCGATGCGATGGGCGCGGATAAGGGCCGCGAGACGCAGCTTGTGCGCGTGGGCGCGGGTGCCTGCCCACAGATTCGCTTCCGTCTCGGTCACATCCTGAAAGCTGAGTTGGACATGGTCGAGGCCGGCGCTCACCAGCTCATCCAGGCGTTCGGCGTTCAGCCCGATTCCGGAAGTAATCAGGTTGACGTAGAGGCCGGCGGCGCGTGCCTGGGTTACCAAATGGGTCAGGTCCGGGCGCGCGAGCGGCTCGCCGCCGGTGAAATGGATCTGATGGACGCCTAAGGCTCCGGCCTCGCCGAAGACACGGCACCAGTCGCCGGTGTCCATTTCATCGGAACGCGGCTGCATGGCTTCGGGATTGGAGCAGTAGACGCAATGCAGAGGACAACGGTGGGTTAATTCCGCAATGATGGCGGTGGGGGATTGCATTAGGTTGAGAGCGCGCCGCGCTCGCGCAGCCGGTCTAAGTAAGACGCGGTCTCGCGCTCGATCTGCTCGCGAGGTGCCGTGGGATAGAGGGAGTGCAGCGCGGCGACGATCTGGGAGAGCGTGTTTTGACCGTCGCAGAGTTCGAGGATTTTACGTGCCGGCCCGGCGAGTTTGAGCACGCCTTCGGGGATGAGCAGAACGTGTTCCTGTCCGGTGGCTTCGCTGAAGCGGCAGCCGGGGCGCAGGCGTGGTCGGCTCTCGGCGTCCAGGGCCATAATCAAGCGTCCTGCGGATCGGGACGAAACGCGCCCGGAGCGGGCCAGGCCGGCTGCACATAGGCGAAGTAGATGGCATCGAGCTGCGCCCAAAGGATGTCGCATTTCGCGCGCAGGGCAGCGATGGCGAGCTCCTGTTCGGTTCGGGTTTGGGCATTCCGGATGACCCAGTCCAAGGCAAAGCCGGCATCTTCGGGAGCTTGCGAAAGACGTCCTTCGAAGTAGGCGAGACCTTCCGAGAGCCAGGGGTAATGTTCGCGCATTTTGTCCATACGGAGCGAGATCAGATCGCGGGAGAACATTTCGGTGAGGGAGGAAGCGACAGCTTCGAGGAAACTGCGCCTGGACACCAGATCGAGATAGGCGTCGACGGCGTATCGGACGGCCGGAAGCACTTCGCGGGCTTCGGTGACGCGTTGCGGCTCGAGTCCGGTGGCCTGCGCCAGACGCACCCATTTTTCGATTCCGCCGCGCTGCGATTCCGATCCATCGTGATCGACGATGCGCTTCCGCCAGGCGCGCCGGAAAGCGGCATCCTCGGCGCGGGCGAGGATCAGCGCGTCTTTCATGGGGATCCGGCTTTGGTAGTAGTAGCGATTGAGGGCCCAGGCTTGCAACTGCCCACGCGTCAACAAGCCTTCATGCATGCGCAGGTGAAACGGGTGTTTGTGGTGGTAACGCTCCTCCCCGACTTGGCGCAGACGGGCCGTCAGCAGGTCGGGAGGAAGCAGTTCCTGTTCCGGCGGGGAAGCGGCGAGAGCGCTCATAGACTCAGCTCCATCCCGTCGAAGGCGATTTCCCATCCCTGATCGCGGACAAGACGATGTTCCTCGCTATCTTCATCGAGCACGGGATTGGTGTTGTTGATGTGCACGTAGATCTTGCGGGGGGTGCGAAGCGCGGAGAGTTTTGCCATGCTGCCTGCGGGGCCTGATACGGGAAGGTGGCCGATGTCTGTAGCGAGGCGGCCATGGCCTTCGACGCGGGTAAGCTCATCATCGGTCCAGAAAGTTCCGTCAATCAGAATCGTAGCGCAGGCGGCTAGTTCGCCGAGGAGAGCATCCGTGATGCCAGGCAATCCGGGGAGATAGGCCATGCGGGCGCCCGACGGGGCTTGCAGAATGAGTGCGGTGACGGCCTCTTCACTGGAGCTTGGGGGTGAGTACGCCGGGAGGGCTCCGTCGAGTCCCAAAAGACGCGCGGTGATCCCCGAGTTCACGCCTGTCGGGGTGGTGAGGGTAAAGGGTTCCCCCAACGGGATGTCCCCCCAGGCGATCTGCCCCGGCATGCGCTCCAGCAGGCGGAAGATAGTGTTGTTTTCGAGGAGGACCCGGCGAACCGTGGCGGTGGAGTAGAGGGTGAGACGCTGCCATTCCCGTAACAGGAGCAGGCCGAGTGCATGATCGAGATCGGCGGAGGTGAGGACCACGCCGGAAATGGGAGAGTTTCTGCCGGCGCGTAGGGGGTGCAAGTCGGGAAAAACTTCGATCTGATACCGGAGATCGGGGGAAGCCCCAAGCAGAAACCAGTGCTGATTATCCGCGCTGACGGCCAGTTGTGCCTGCGACCGGGTGCGCGCGCGAAGCGTTCCTAAACGAAACCGCCGGCAATTCGGACATCCGCAATTCCACTGCGGAAACCCGCCGCCGGCGGCACTACCGAGTACTCTGACCCGCATGGGGCCGAGTTAGATTTCAGCGTTCGCGTAACGTCCGATTTCACAGCTCACGCAGACTTCTTCGAATTCAGGTGCGGTCCATTCCATAGTTGGGTTGATCTCCTGAGAATATTATAGACCCTCGAGGAGTAGGAGAGGAAGAACCTCGACAGGCTAGCGGGCTTTCTTGATTTCTATGCTCAGCCGCTTGATTTTTTGATTCAGGGTGGAGAGCGGGACGCGCAGATTCTCGGCGGCTTCGGTCTGGCTCCAGCCGCACTGTTCCAGGCGTTCGACAATCACGCGGCGTTCGTAGTCGGCGACGATTTCGAAGAGGGAGGCGTCGGCCGGGAGCGGGCCATTGTCGCGGCGCATGCGGATGCCGTTGGCGTGGAGCAGATATTCGGGGAAGACGTCGACGGGGATCACCTGTTCGGACGCGAGGACGACGGCGCGCTCCACGATGTTTTCGAGCTCGCGCACATTGCCGGTCCAGTTGTGTTCCATGAGCACCTGCATGGCATCTGGGGCAAAGCGCAGGGACGACTTGTTGCGGCTGTCGAGGAAACGCTCATTTTCGCGGCAATATTTGTCGAAAAAGAATTCGACGAGCGGGGGAATGTCTTCTTTGCGATCGCGCAGGGGCGGCAGGATGATGTTGATGACGTTGAGCCGGTAATAGAGGTCCTCGCGGAAGCGGCCTTCTTCGACCAGCTTGCGGAGATCGGAGTTGGTGGCCGCGAGGATGCGCACGTCAACCTTGATGGTGTCGGTGGAGCCGAGCGGGGTAAACTCGCGCTCCTGGATCACGCGCAGGAGTTTCGCCTGGATTTCGGGGCCGATGGAACCGAGCTCATCGAGGAAGATGGTTCCTTTATTGGCAACTTCGAAGGAGCCTTTCTTGGTTTGGGTAGCGCCGGTAAACGCGCCTTTGAGCGTGGCCGAAGAGGGTCGATTCGAGGAGTTCGGTGGGGATGGAAGCGCTGTTGACGGTGACGAACGGGTAATCGGCGCGCGGGGAACTGAAGTGGATCGCTTTCGCGATCAACTCCTTGCCGGTGCCGGTTTCGCCGGTGATGAGAATGGTGGAGCGGCTGGGGGCGACCTGCTCGACGAGGTCGAGCATCCGCAGCATGCGCTCGCTCTTACCGACGATATTGGGGAAGTTGTAGCGCTGTTTGAGGGCGCGTTTGAGCAGGCGATTTTCGCTCGCCAGGCGCTGGCCGGTGATAACGCGCTGAATTTCGATCAGCAGCTTGTCGTTATTCCAGGGCTTGGGGACGAAGTCGTTGGCGCCCAGTTTGAGCGCGCGCACGGCGGACTCGACGGAGGCGTAGGCGGTGACCATGAAAGACCGGGGTATCGTGATCGCGTTCGCGGAATTCGCGCAGCAGGTCGAGCCCGGAGCGGTCCGGCATCATCATGTCCAGGAGGACGAGGTCGTAGGCGTGGGCCCCCAGGCGTTTCTCGCCTTCGGTGGCATTGACGGCAAGGTCCACCGTGTAGCCCTCGAGGGCAAGCAGGGTTTCGAGACCCTCGCGGATCTCGGCCTCGTCATCGACGACCAGGATGCGGCCGCGGGCAGAGGCCGCGTTGCGCGTTTCTTCGGGAATCAGGGTAGAAGACATTTCTTAGGCGGCATGCACGGCTTTCCGCGAAACCGGCAACTCCAGGTGGAAGCGCGAGCCGCCGCCGGGGCGGGGAAAGACCTCGATGGTGCCTCCGTGCTCCTGCACGATGCCGTAGCTGACGGAAAGCCCCAGGCCGGTTCCTTTGCGCGCGCCTTTGGTGGTGAAAAACGGGTCGAAGATGCGGTTCAGATGCTCCGCCGCTATGCCGTGACCGGTATCGCAGACATCGATCTGGATGCCGGAATCGTCGGCTTGGGTGGTGACTTCCAAAAGGGCCTCGCCGGGCGCGCAACTTTCCATGGCGTCGCGCGCGTTGATGAATAGATTCAGGAAGACCTGTTGCAACTTGCCGGTGTTGCCGTTGAAATCGGCGGCAGAAACGCATCGAGATTCAGTTGGATCGTAGCCCGCCTTCTCGATTTGATGCTCCATCAGCGAGAGGGTTTCCTGGATGACGGTTATGTTGACCTGGACGGGACCGTTCTCGGTGGAAGAGGTGCGCGAAAAGTTGAGCAGCGAGTTGACGATCTCGCTGGCGCGGAAGGTCTGCCGGGCGATTTTATCGAGCATGCGCGACTTCTGCTCGTCATCCTGAAGCCTGTTTGGCGAGCATCTGGGCGTAGGTGGAGATGACGGCGAGCGGCGTATTCACTTCATGCGCGACGCCAGCGGCAAGCAGCCCGATGCTGGACTGAGCTTGTCGGCCTGCACCAGCCGGCGTTCAAGTTCCGAACGGTCGGTGATGTCGTCGAAGATGACGAGGCGGCCGATGTGCTCCATGATCGCGCGAGACGAGCGGAGCGACGGCAATGTTGACAGGTGGATTCGCGAACGGAAGCCGCGCCGTTGAGCGCGACGGGCTCAGCCGGGCTGCTTCCGTTCTTCGTGTGCGCCCCCCACTGCCGCATCACAAACCGGTCGATATGATGGATGCCGTTCTCCTCGCGCACGTTCGTAGACGTTCGACGAGCCCGAGGGGGAACAGATCTTCCATGGAGCGGCCGAGGGCGATCTCGCGGGAGATGCCGGTTAACTCTTCCATGCGGGAGTTCCAGCTCTCGACGCGATCGTCCAGATCGGCCGCCAGAATTCCGACGCTGATGGATTCGACGATGTTCTCGCTGAATTCTTTCAGGCGCTCGTACTCGTCCACTTTGCTCTGGAGCGCTTGGTACAGGTTGGCGTTTTCGATCGCGATGCCCACGTAGCCAGAGAGGGTGGCGAGCAATTCCACGTCATCGCTCGAGAGGAACTCGCCGTTTTCGGAGCGGCTGACGCCGATGTAGGCAATCACGCGCCCGCGGGCCGTACACGGGAGGTAATAGGTGAGGTCGAGGGCGGTGAGTGTGCTCCGCACGGAAGCCGGCCACTGCTGCGCTTCGGCGTCGAAGCGAAGGCGGCTGCGCTCGAAGAAGAAGTACGGGCTTTCGCGATGCCAGTTGAGAAAGCTGAGATCGAGAGGCGCGGCAGGGAGAGCTTTAGAGCCGGAAGTTTGGCGGAGAGTGAAGGTGGAGAACTCGCCCGGCGGCACCGTTTCCGAATCGGCCAGGAAGAAGGCCACCTGGCGGGTCGCGAGGGTCTGCATGACGCGCTCGCCGACAGCGGTGAGCATTTCATCGAGATCGGTTTCGGCGTTTAACTCGCGGGCAAACTCGATCAGGGTACGGCGGTAGTCGTACTTCTCCTGATAGAAGTATATTGTCCAGCCGCTCCTGGATCCAGTTGCGAAGGGGCTGAAAGAGAAAGGCGGTCACCAGCATAACCGTGAGCAATCCGGCGCTGCCGATGTCTTTGAAATTTTTCTGGGCGAAGCTGGCCAGGGAGAAGACGATGCCGTAGAACGCCGCAAGAACGCACACCGTGGCTGCGGTGTAGGCGAAACCGCGGCGGAAGATGATGTCGACGTCCATGAGCCGGTAGCGCGCGATGGCGTAGGCGATGGTGAGTGGGATCAGGATCAGACTCAGGACGGAGAACCGCATCCAGACTTCGGGTTCATCCCCCAGGATGAAGGGAGCGAGGTAGATCACGGCAAAGGGCAGAAAGCCGGAGACCACGCCGTTGCGGAGCCACTTCAACTGCTGCCGCGTGGTGGCGTCCTGGGAACTGCGGTAGGCCGAGGTCAAAGCTAGCGCGCAGAGGGTGTAATAGCAGATCAGCAGGGCGGCGCTGAGACGATCGAGAACATAACGCGTTTCCACCAGGGGGTTATCGGACGCGAGGGTGCCGGTGGCAAAGCCGAGATACAGGCCGATGACCACGAGAGCGGGCATGTAGATGCCCCAGGCGTGGCGGCGCGGGCGAAACCAGGGCCGCGGCTCGGGGAAGGTCAGGCAGAAATGCAGGAGCAGCGCGGGGGCGAGCAGGCCGGCGATGACGTTGCCCCAGTAGACGATCCAGTCGAACGTGTTGAGTTTTCCGGTGTAATGGAAGGTGGAGGCGATGAAAGACGTGAGGCAGAAGACATAGAAATGGCGGGACTTGAAGGCGCTACCGCGGCGCAGGAATACGAAAACACCGATAGCGAGATAGGCGGCGCCGGTAATGTACTGAAACATGAGCGCCTGGCCGCGCTTACTTTCCCAGGTGGTGAGCGGAACCAGGACTTCCACCCCGTTGCGGACGATGGAGTAGTTGACCGGAAGCCAGACTCCCAGCCCGTAGAGGATACGGGCGGCGTCGTTGGCATCCGTGACTTTGGAGCCGTTGATGCGGACCAGGACGTCGCCGGGCCGGATCCCGGCGTGGGCGGCACCGCTATCGGAGGCGATACGGCGGGCGACGATCTCGGTTTGTCCGGCGGGCGCGTGGCGGTCGACCCAGGTGACCCCGTCGTCAGGGAGTTGGAAGCGGTGTAACTGCTGGAAGTTGAGCCCTGCGGCCGCCAACGCGGCTACCGTAACAACGGTGAGCAGCGCAGTCGATAGCTGAAACTTCAACTCTTGCAGCATCTACGGTCTCTGGTTCGGTCTCAGGTCAAAGCGCGGACACTTCGACTCAGCGATCTTGTGCACGTTTGCTACCATGGCTTTGGCACGGTAAGTATTGACGCTAGAAGCACTTAGATTGTGAATCTCGAAGAAACATCCGGTTTTTCGGAATCCGGGATTCGTTTAAGCATATTGAGAACGGAGAGTTCTGCCGAAGACAAAGGGTCAGATAGATTCTCCGGGAAGTCGCGCCCGAATCCATTGAAGGAACGAATCGGGGACTGGCATGGTGGCAAGGCGGCTTTGCCGGACGAGAGACCAATCATCGAAAAGATGCGTTTCCTTGATCTCGTGAAGAGAAACGGGATTCGCGAAAAGGGCCAGGAATTGGTAGTCGATGACCGTCAGTTTTTCGTCCTGCGGATCGGTGCGCGGGTTGGAGGCAGCGGAGGCGAGCCCGACGATGGCGGACTGGCCGCCCGAGTGGTAGATGAAGATGCGGTCGTGGAGGCGCATGCTCCGGATGGTTTTAAGCGCCTGGGCATTTCGTACTCCATCCCACACAGTTTTGGAATCTGATTGAAGTTGCTTAATAGAATAAGATTCCGGCTCGGTTTTTGAGAGAAAATATTGCATGTGCAATGCCGCCTTCAGGATAGAGTACGCGGATTCTCGCAATCGGTACCTATCCTTTTCCGTCCGAAGAGCCGATGCACTGGGAAGGATGCCACGTTTGGTTCGTAATTATCTGCTGATTGGCTTAGCAGCCGTGGGGGCGGGAGTTTTGCCCGCGCAAACCTTATCGGAGCCTGCTGCCGTTTCCGCGCCCGCGGCTTCCTCTCCAACAGCTCCTTCCGCGGCAGATCCGGTTGTGGCGCCTAAGGAAACATCGAAAGAGGCATCTAGAGATGCTGGGCCGGCGCCTGTGAGCTCCGGCGAGGGCTTTGTGCTCGGCCCGGAAGATGTCATTTACATCCGGGTGATGCACGAACTGGATTTGACGGGGCCGCAGGATATCCGGCCGGACGGGATGATTGTGATGCAGTTGATCGGCGAGATCAAAGCAGCGGGCAAAACGCCCTCGCAGCTGGCGGCCGAGATCCGTGGGAAGCTGCTGCAGACCATGCGCAACCCGGAGGTGACGGTGCAGCTCACCAAGGTGAACAGCCGCAAATTTACTATTCAGGGCGAGGTGAACCGCCCGGGGACGTATACTTTTCAACACCCATTACGATCCTCGAAGCGCTGGTAAACGGGCAGGGATTCCGCGATTTCGCAAATTTGAAAAAGGTTTATATCCTTCGGAATGGCGAAAGGCTGAAGTTTAACTACAAAGACGTGAGCCACGGCAAACACATGGAAGAAAATGTGGTTGTGCAGAACGGCGACCAGATTTTCGTCCCCTAGCAAGGTTCACAACGAGACAGGAAGCATGTTAACTCCCGAAGCGTACTCCGCAATCACCCGGCGGCCGATGGACATGAGCGATTACATCGATGTCCTGCGCCGGCACAAAGGCTGGATCCTCGCGCCCGTTTTCGCCGGGATCGTCATTG
Organism: Bryobacterales bacterium; assembly: GCA_963814235.1. Lineage (GTDB taxonomy): Bacteria > Acidobacteriota > Terriglobia > Bryobacterales > Bryobacteraceae > Bog-113. The sequence goes on from CAWFCA010000011.1 coordinate 57,179, forward strand.
GGGCGGTAGTCGCCCTGGTTTTGCCGAATACCTATGTGTCCCAAGCGTCGCTGCGGATTGCTCCCGCGCAGATTTCCGCGACGATTCTCCCGTTCGATTTGAGTCAGCAAATGTCGGACCGGATCAGCGCGATGCAGCAGGACATCCTGAGCCGGACCAGTTTGTCGGAGATCATTCAACGCCCCGCGCTCGATTTGTATAAGAAGGAGCGGGAGCGCAAGCCGCTCGACGACGTGATCGAGAACATGCGCACGAAGGATGTTCACATTCAAGTGGTGAAGCTAGCCGGTCAAGGAGAGCACCAGGCGTCCGCTTTCACGATTTCGTTCGCTTACCCGGACCGGTATAAAGCGCAGGCGACTGTAGCGGCTCTGGTCACGCGCTTTATGGAGTCGAATCTCTCAGGCCAGCGGGTAGCCGGGACGGTGACGCAGGATTTTGTGAACGATCAGGTGGCGCGCGCCAAAGCGGAACTCGACCGGCTGAATAATGATCTGACGCGTTTCCGCAAGGAAAATTTGGGGCGGCTTCCGGAACAGCTGCAGATGAATGTGCAGGCCATGACGTCGCTGCAGGCGCAGCGCGTTTCGCTCGACGAGGCGCTCAACCGCGATTCGCAGGACAAGATCATGCTCGAGACGAAGCTCGACACCCTGCGTTCGCAGCGGGATACGTACGGTTCTCTCGCGCAGCAGAACGTCGACGATCCCGTGCAGGCCGGGAAGAGCGAGCGCGTCCGGGAACTAAATAAAGCGGTCGCCGACGCGGAGCTGCAACTAGCGGCGAAGAAGCAGATCTACACCGATTCGCATCCGGACGTGCTAAGCATGGAGGCTACGCTCGAGTCGCTCAAGAAGCAGAGAGATCAAGCGATTCAGGACGACGATAAGCAAGCGGCGGCGGGAAGTACGACCAAGAGCAGCGCATCCCGGCGCGCGACGGCTTACGTTTCAGCGCAACTGAACGACATGCAGTTAATGGCGGAACAAACCAAGAGCCAGTTGAAAGCTCTCGAGCTCGGCCATGCGACCAAGCTGAAAGAGCTGGAGCGCGTGAATCAGCAGATCTCACAGTTCCAGAACCGTCTGGAGTCGGGTCCGGCGAACGAGCAGCGCTACGTACAACTCACGAGCGATCAGCAGCAGGCGAATCAGAAATATCAGGACCTGGTGAAGCGGCAGAGCTTGAGCGAAGAGAATCAGAGCGCGCAATCCCGCAAGGCCGGGGAAAATCTGGAAGTGCTTGATTCGGCATCGCTGCCCGAATCTCCCACGGCGCCCAATCGCTGGATGATCATGGGAACGGGTTTCGGCATCGGGGCTTTATTCGGTTTAGGACTGGCGGGATTCCGGGAGATTAAAGACACCTCCCTGAAGAATTTAAAAGACGTGCGGGCTTACACGCAGCTGCCGATCCTGAGCAGCATTCCGCTTCTCGAAAATGATCTGCTGGTCCAGCGGCGGCGGCGCGTGGCGTATCTCTCCTGGTCGGCGGCGTTGCTGCTGGGCGTGCTGGCAATTAGTTGCTCAATGTATTACCATTTCTTTCTGTTGAAGTCCTGATCGCAAAGAACCTATGAGTCGTGTACACGATGCTCTTCGCAGAGCCGAAAAGTTGGGCGTTGCCCCACTGCCGGAATTTACCGAACCACGATCCGTACTCCCGCAGGTAGAGGATCTTGAGTTTGACCCGGGCCAACGCCGCGTCTCACTGATCGACGACGATCTCGCGGGAGTGCTGTCGCGCGTAGAAGAGATTCCGTACACAGCGGCGGAAGAAGCCCATTTGATCAGCCTGGATTCGCCGCAGGATATGCCTGGCGAAGAGTTCCGCAGTCTGCGCACACGGTTGAATCATGCGCAGAGCATGCAGAAGCTGCGAACCATCGTCGTCACCAGCGCCTCGCCGGCGGAAGGTAAGACGTTCACAGCCCTGAACCTGGCGCTTACGCAGGCACAGCTTTCCGAGAATCCCATCCTGATGGCGGATCTCGATCTGCGGCGCCCGTCGGTGCATCGGCTGCTTCAGATTGAGCGCGGTCTCGGGTTTACCGATTATCTGATGGGTAAAGCGCCGCTTGAAAGCTGCTTAAGAAAGATCCGTGGCACCGCCCTGTATCTGATGACGGCCGGATCGGCGGTCAAGAACCCGCTCGAGTTGCTAGGCACGCGGGAGTGCAAGATCACGATCGAAGAACGCCTGCCGAAACTCTTCAAGTGGTCGGTTCTGGATTCGCCTCCGCTCCTGTTCTCCGCCGATGCGAATCTGCTGGCGACGCTTGCGGATGGAACCATCATTGTGGTGCGCGTGGGTGCGACGACTTACGACAATATCGTTCGCGCTATGCAGACGCTTTGCGAGAACAATGTTCTCGGCATCGTGGTTAACGGGGCACGCGCCTCGGAGCTTTACAGCAAGTTCACGTATTACTATTCCAAGAGCGATTAGCGCACGCTTCGGCGTGGCTGCAGCATCATAGTAAGCAGCTATGGAATACGATGCAATCCTTCTCGTGTCTTTTGGGGGACCCGAGACGCGAGAGGATGTGGTGCCGTTCCTCGAGAACGTGCTGCGCGGGCGGAACGTTCCGCGCGAGCGCATGCTCGAAGTGGCGGAACACTACTATCATTTCGGGGGCAAAAGCCCCATTAACGACCAAAACCGCGCGCTCCTTACGGCGTTGCGGGAAAGCCTGGCGGCCAGCGGTCCGCAATTACCGGTCTATTGGGGAAATCGCAATTGGCAGCCCTATCTCGCCGATGCCGTGCATCAGATGCGCGATGACGGGGTGAGCCGCGCGCTCGCTTTCGTGACGTCGGCATACAGCTCGTATTCCGGGTGCCGCCAGTACCGGGAGGACATCGAACGCGCGCGGGAGACGGCCGGAGAAGGTGCTCCGGTAATCGATAAGCTGCGCGTTTTCTATAACCATCCCGGATTTATTGAACCGATGGTTGAGAATGTTGCAGCCGCCGTTACGCAGATTGGCACGCCTCTCGCGCCGGAGCTTGCGGTCTACTTCACCGCGCACAGTATCCCGTCCGCAGCGGCCCAAACCAGCCGTTATGAGCAGCAGATTAAAGAGGCTGCCCGGCTGGTGGCCGAGTCGCTCCACCTCCAGAATTGGTCGGTTGCGTGGCAGAGCCGGAGCGGTCCACCGACGCAGTCGTGGCTCGAGCCGGATATCGGCGACATTCTACGCGCGACAAGCGCAAAGAACGTCATCATCGTCCCGATCGGGTTCATCTCGGACCACATGGAGGTCCTCTATGATCTGGACGAAGAAGCGCGAGCGATTTGCGAAGAGCGGGGCATTCGCATGGTGCGCGCGGCGACGGCCGGCGTACACCCGCGCTTTGTGGAGATGATCCGGGAGCTTCTTGTCGAGCGAATGGCGGAGTCGTCCGCGCGTCCGGCGCTCGGCGTATTGGGACCGAATCACGATGTCTGCCCGGCGAACTGCTGCCCGGCGCCAGCGCGGCCTCAGGCTCGCGGACCTCAGGGCGCGGTGGCTTGAAATCGCTGCGTTCTGCGCTGCCCATAAGGTGGCTGGAGTTCACGAATCTCGAAAGACGCTTTTCCATCCGCAACGGTGACCCAAGCGTACTGGTAGAACCAGCCCTCGGCGTAGCCGATTCCGGCCGGTCCGGCGCCCGCGAGGGTCGCGCCGGAACTCCCGACCTCTAAATACAACACGCCTTCGTGCTGAATGCTCTGGAACTGGTGCCCGTGTCCGCTGATCACGCAGCAGACCCCGTATTGCCGGGCCAGGGTCTGCAGACGAAGTTCAGGGGCCTGCAATTTCAAGGGAAGCAGCCAGAAGGGGCGGTGAAAGAACACGAAGCGGGGACCCGGCGACCGCACGCTCCGCAGGTCGCTTTCGAGAAAGCGGAGCTGTTCCGGCGAGAGCGCCTCGGTGCGGGAGTTATCGAGAACGGTGAAATGCGCGCCCTGGAAATCGAACGAGTAGAACGGCGCGCGACCTGTTTCCTCGACATAGAGCGCCTCCGAAGCCGCATCCCAGATATCGTGATTCCCGGCGGTGTGATAGACGCGCAACCCGGGCGGCCAATTCTTCCTGACGCTGGTCCACTCGGATAACGCGGTTCGACTGTTCAGGCCCTCGATGGCGTCGCCCACCGTAATCACGAAATCGGGGTGACTGGCGGCCACTTCGCGCCAAGTCTCCTCGTAGATGCCGGGTTGCGCCCGGCCGGTCCGGTCGCCCACGATGGCGAAGCGGAAGGACGCGGCGCTGCCGACGGAAGCTAAACCCAGGAACAGGACAATCCGGAACCGCATACTCCATTGACTCACGCCGTTCGTTCCCGGAGTGAAAGCCCGAGTTTCCTGCGACGACCCCGCGAATATCGCCACGTAGTTCCCTCGGAGGCGATTTGTTTTTGGACCACTGGGTGGCGGCGCTGTTGGCCCCGCTCGCAATCTGGGTGCTGCTGAACGGGTTGGATGACCTGGTGATTGATCTCGCCTGTCTGCTGAACCGTTTCCGGCGGCGGCACGAGACGATGCCGGCGGATGCCGATCTGGAGGCTGTCCCGCAGCGCCGCATGGCCATATTCGTTCCCCTGTGGAAGGAACACCGGGTCATCCAGAATATGGTCGAACATAACGTCGCGAGCCAAAAGTACCGCAACTACGACTTCTTTATCGGGGCTTATCCGAATGACGCACCCACCCTGGCGGCGGTGAAGGAAGTGGTGCGGCGGTTCCCCAACGTCCATCTGGCGGTCTGCGCGAATGACGGCCCGACGTCCAAGGCCGACTGTCTGAATTGGATTTATCAGCGGATGCTTCTGTTCGAGGAGGAATGCGGAGGACGCTTCGAAATGGTGCTCACCCATGATGCGGAGGACTTGGTACATCCGGAAGCGCTGCGCTGGATCAACTACTACGCGCAGTGGAACGACATGGTGCAGATCCCGGTGCTTGCGCTGCCGACGCCGCCGCTCGAAATGACGCACGGCGTCTACTGCGACGACTTCGCCGAGTTCCAGGCCCGGGACATGCCGGCGCGCGCGTTTCTTGGAGGCTTCATCCCTTCCAATGGGGTGGGCACCGGGTTTTCGCGGCGCGCGCTGGAGATGCTGGCCGCCGCGCACGCAAACTGCATTTTCGAACCACGCTGCCTCACCGAGGATTACGAAAACGGCTTTCGGATCCACCGACTGGGGCTGCCGCAGAAATTCGTACCGATTCATCGGCATCACGGCACGTTCGTGGCGACGCGGGAATACTTCCCCGGGAATTGGGGAAAGCGGTGCGGCAGCGCTCGCGATGGGTGATGGGGATTGCCTTGCAATCGTGGGGTTTGCACGACTGGCGCGATACCAAGCGGCAGCTGTACTGGTTCTGGCGCGATCGCAAGAGCCTGGTCGGTAATCTGATCACGCCGTCGACGAACGTTCTGTTCGTTTATGGATCGGGATCCTGGCTGGTCAGCCACGCGCGACACGTGCCGTGGGGTTTAGCGCCGGGGATTCACAACCACTGGCTTCTGCCCGTTTATGGATCACACTGTCGATGCAGTTTCTGCACATCGGCCTGCGCGCGTGGTGCTCGGCGCAGGTTTATGGGTGGAAGTTCGCGAGTGCGGTTCCGCTGCGGGTGCTTTGGGGCAACTGGATCAATTTGCGGGCGACCGCTTCCGCCATCCGCCGATTTAGCTGGGCACGCCTGCGAGGGCAGCCGCTGGTCTGGCTGAAGACCGAGCACGCGTATCCGAATCGCGCGGCTCTGGTGGAACACCGGCTCAAGCTGGGCGAGATCCTGACCGGCTCCGGCTATGTCTCGAACGAGGATATGGAGGAGGCGCTCCGGACGCAACCCGCCGGCGTGCGCATTGGGGAGTGGCTGGTCCAGGGCGGCCAGCTCACTTTGGAGCATCTTTACGAGGCGCTGTCTCTGCAGCAGAACGTGCCGTTGGGCAAGCCGGCGGCGGACGAAATTTCCGTGGCAGCGACGCGCATTCTGCCCGCGCACGTGGCGCGGGAACTCTCGATCATCCCCTTTCGCGTGGTTGCCGGGCAACTCTACGTGGCGGGAACCGACTTTCCCGATGAGCGCACCTCCAACCGCATTGCGGCCTTCTGTCCCTTGACCATCCGGTTTCACCTCGTTATCCCGGAGGAGTTCGAACAGCTTACTGAGGAATACCTTCCGGCACTGGCGAAGCGCGTTGCGATGTGACGCAACGGGCCCGCGAGGCCCTTCAGTGCGCGAATGCGGCGCGGCCGCCCAGCGTCATCAGCGCGAAGGTGAGACCGGCCCCGGTGAAAAGGGCGAGCATGATCAGCCAAACGGCTAACGAGACGGCGATGGTTTTGGGGTCCCGCCCGGGGTGGGCAGGCACCCTAAAATCTGGCTCGTGGGGTGCTGCCGCCGGCTCCGGTGCGCTCGGCGTCAGAGGCGGTACGGGCGCGCCGCTCAGGTGTGGATCGGCGAAAAAGTCGTATTGCGGATCGTGGGGCGCGATCTCGAGCCCGGACCGGTACATGAATGCGGCGCGCGTCGGCCGCCCGATTTGCGGTTTCAGCACCAGAGCGAACTGCCAGGGGTTCGGGAAGCAGCGATAGAGGTTCAGATCGGCGGGCGAAAGCGCGACGTCGCCGCGGCCGTGCGACACCCAAAATCCAAGCACCGAGAGGGCCGCGATTTCAGGGTCGATACGCGTCCGTTCAAGCTGCGCCTGGATCTCGGAGCACTCCGCGTCCGTGAGGATGAAGGCGGGTCCGCTCTGGTGCGCGCAGGCGATTTCGCGCTCGGCCACGATCTCGATTCGGAGTGGCGTGCGCGCGTTGGGGTACACGCGGCCAAAGAGAAGGCCCCCGATCTCGAGCCCTCCATGCGGGAGAAGATGAAAGGCTTCGACGGCCTTCTGGCGGAGCCGATCCATCAGTTCGGAAGTGTATTCAATTCCGAAAGGACAGGCGGGCGCGCTCCACCGTTGCACGGCGCGGGGGAACTCCGCATCGGGCACGGAAACAGGATTTTCGGACACCAGGTTGCGCAACTTACGATTCTAGTCCCGTTGCTCACAATTGAATAGCGCGCGCCTACCCCGTTGGAGGAACGCGGAGCGAACCGCGGGGGCTCACCAGACGCGGCAGTTTTTCTTCGGAGCCATGGCCTGCCCGGCTTTGCAACTGAAAGCCTGGATAAATTCCGGCATGTTTTGCACTGTGCCGTTCACGCGAAATTCCGGCAGGGAGTGGGGGTTGGTCTGGGCCTGCAGACGCCGGGTCTGGGGCCTCATGTTGGCACACCACACGTCCGCCCAGCCCAGGAAGAATTGCTGCTGGGGCGTAAATCCGTCCACGTCCGCCAACTTCTTGCCCGCCATCATATTCGTGAGCGCCATATACGCCAGCCGGAGGCCGCCATTATCGGCGATATTCTCGCCTTCGGTCAGCTTGCCGTTTTGTTTCAAGTCGCCATCGGCGATGAAGTTGCCGTATTCATCTTCGATGCACTTGGCGCGCGCGTCGTATTCGGTGGAATCCTCTTTCTTCCACCAGTCCTTGAAATTCCCGAGCGCATCGAACTGGCGCCCCTGGTCGTCAAACCCGTGCGTTAATTCATGCCCGACCACGGCTCCCATAGCGCCGTAATTCATGGGCTCCGGGGCGGTCGCGCTGTAGAAGGGCGGCTGCAGAATTCCGGCGGGGAAGTTGATGTTGTTCATCTGGGGATCGTAGTAAGCGTTCACGGTGGGCGGCGACATGCCCCATTCCGTTTTGTCGACCGGGTTGCCGACTTTGGCCATCTGTCGACCGTTCTCGAATTCACGGCCGCGTGTGGCGTTGCCCACCAGGTCTCCCGGAAGCACCTCGAATTTGGAATAGTCGCGCCACTTATCGGGGTAGCCGATCTTATTGGCCACGGCGTGCAGCTTCTCGAACGCGAGCTTTTTGGTCTCCGGGCTCATCCATTCGACCGACTTCAGATCCTGCTCCATCGCGCTTTCGATTTCGCGGACCATGGCCTGGGTGCGTTCTTTTCCCTGCGAGCCGAACATGCGGTCGACATAAGCCTGGCCCAACGCTTCGCCGAGTTGGGTGTCGGTGAGCGCCACGCAACGCTTCCAGCGCGGACGCTGTTCCTGCTGGCCGGAGAGGGTGCGCGAATAGAAATCGAAACGCGCATCGTCGAACGGCTGGGCGAGCAGATTGGCATCGGCGGACACCAGCTGGTGGATTAAGTAACTCTTCCAGTCATCGAAGTTCAACCGGCTCAAAAGGCGGCCGAACCCTTTAAAGAAATCGGGGGCTACGACATTGAACCTGGGCTGATCGGCACCGACGATCGGGAGGTACACGTTCCATGCAAAGGCGGGAGCGAGCGCCGTCAATTCCGCGCGCGTCATCAGGTGGTACTGGCTTGCCGGGTCGCGGCGCGAGGTGATGTCCTGCGAGTCTTTCGCGAGCGCCGTCTCGATCTTCATCACCGTGGCGGCGCGTTCTTTGGCTTTGTCGGGGGCGTCCCCCAATAGCACGAACATCTTCTCGACATAGGCCACATACTTGTCCCGAATTTCGACTGAGGCCTTGTCGGTTTTGAAGTAATAGTCGCGCTCGGGGAGACCCAGGCCGCCCTGATCGAGGCCGGCAATCACTAGAGTGGCGTCTTTAAAATCCTGCCCCGAAGAGACCGCGAAAACGGCATCCACGCCCATATGCTGGAGCCGTCCGATCTCCTGCGAGAGGCTATTTAAATCGTGAATGGCCGTGATCTTATCGATTTCCGGACCGATCGGCTTGAGGCTCTTCTCGTTGATGGCCGCCACGTCCATGCAGGAGGCGTAGAAGGCCCCGATCTTCTGATCGACCGCGCTGCCGGAGCGGGGGTGCGCTGCGGCCGTTTCCAGGATGTCCTTCAACACGAACTGGTTGCGTTCATTGAGTTCCGAGAAAGATCCCCAGTAAGACTGATCGCTGGGGATGGGATTGTTCTTGAGCCAGGTCCCGCACGCGAAGTGATAAAAGTCCTCGCAGGGATTCACCGAGCGATCGACCTCAGACGCTCCGTAGGAAGGAATCTTCGGCATAGCGTCGGCATTCGTTGGACCGGTTTGCGCGGAAAGCGCGGCCGCCAGCAGGAACGATGGGAGAAACAAGCGCATGAGGCAATTACAGCATGCAGGGCGAAAGTCTTACGGCTGCAAGCTTTGGCAGTCTGTTTGCTTTGCCGTCCAATGGGAACCTCATGTTACGAAAACTGATTCTAATGAGCTGGCTCGCTACCAGCACGACTTTTGTGGGCGGCGGTCTTGCCACGGCGGCCACCACATCGGCGAGGCACCGCGCGGCCTACCACTCCGCGAAGCACCGGGCTCATAAAAGGACTGCGGTCCGCGTAGGCGTAGGGACAGCGGGCGGCGCGGCCATCGGCGCTCTCGCCGGAGGCGGCAAAGGGGCGGCGATCGGCGCGATCGCGGGAGCCGGCGGCGGTTATCTGTACGACCAGCACAAGAAAGGCAAAGGCCAGTAATCCGTTTACTTCTTCACCGGACGGTAGCCCTGCCAGAGGTATTCCAAGGCTTCCGGCAGAGTCTGTTTCTTGACGTCGCGATCGGTGTGCCCGGCGTTCTGCGCAAAGACAAATTGGTAGTGATAGCCCTTCGCGGCTAGCACTTTGGCCATGTTTTCGTTGGCGACTACCCAGTCGTGCATACTGTCGCCCATGGGGTTAGGGTTGAAGAGGTCGCGATCGCCGACTTCCATCCAGAGCCGGATTGGCTTCACGGGGCTATTGGGGATGAGGTGCTCATGAAACTCCCAGGCGCCGTGGGGTGTTTCCGGGTTCCAAGGCCACTGCTGATTGACGTAAGTGCCGGAATAGGTGAGCACGCGATGATAAAGTTCCGGGTGATACCACGCCATGATCAAGGCGCAGGAGCCGCCGGAACTGCCGCCCATGGTCGCGCGGCCATCGGGATCTTTGGTCAGCTTGACGTTATATTGCTTCTCTACTGAGGGGCAGCACTTCCTGTTCGACAAACTCCGCGTAGCGGCCGGACATAGTGTCGTATTCCAGGCCGCGTTCGCTTCCCTGCGCGTCGCCGCTGCCATTAGCAAGAGAGATGGCAATCATGACGGGCACGCGGTGTTGCGCGATCAGGTTATCGAGCGCAATGAACAAGGCCGCGTCCGGGCCGTCCGTGCCGACGATGAAGGGGGCGACCGTGCCGGGGACATATTGTTTGGGGACATACACCGCCACTTTGCGCGTGTACGGAGCCGGATGACTGGTGTTGACGATGAGCTTGGCCGGGTTACTCGGGTCGGGCGTGCCGAAGGTGTTGGGCTCACGCGCGATGCCGGGGTAGATCTTGCTGTCCGTCGAATTCATGATGAAGTTCGGAGACAGTTCCCTGGGGCACGCCTTCCTGCACGGACATTTCCGGCGCGGGATTATGGGTGGGTCCGAGAATGAAGTTGCCGTCGGCGTTAGCGGGGGCGTTGGCGCCATCGGACAGTTCTTTGGCCGTGACATAGCCGGGCGTATGCGGATCGCGCGTGGGCGGCTTGGGGCGTGGCCGCGGGGGAGCTGTCTGGGCTACGGCTTGGGTCATCCAGGTAAATAAGCCGAACAGGATGGCAAGCGATTGCCGGTGGGTTTTAGTGATCTTCATTTCTCGCCTCGAATGTCTAGATTGTATTGCACAAGCGCCGAGCGTGAGAGCGCTAAATCCATTACGCTGGAAGCGGGAGGAGTTTGGAGAATGGCTTCGCTGGATTGGTCGCAATGTCCCGCCGTGGAGAGCATCCCCGGAAAGGTTGGCGGCGCTTGGGTCTTCGAAGACACGAGAATGCCCGTTTCGCTTGTGTTCGAAAATCTCGAGCTTGGAGCCACTGTTGAAGAGATTATGGAATGGCATCACCTGAGCCACGACCAGATCCTGAACGTCCTCGAGTTTGCGGCGCGCAGCCTGGACCCTCCGATTTCTTAGGAGTCGTTGGTTCCTGCATGAGAGATGCGCATTCTCCTTGATCACAACGTTCCCGCACCATTGCGCCTGCATTTGAAGCAACATGAGGTACACGAAGCTTTGAGCAAGGTTGGGAGCGACTGCAGAACGGCGATCTTCTAACCGCGTCAGAACGAGCCGGGCTTGAAGTGTTTGTAACCTCAGACAAAAACATTCGCTACCAGCAAAACCTCCGTGCCCGTAAAATCGCAGTGGTCGTGCTCCGCCAAGGACAATGGCCCGCTTCGCAGCCGCACGTCCAACGGGTGGTTGACGCAGTTAGCGCGGCCACGCCTGGAAGCTACGAGGAAGTAGAAATCCCATTCGATAGAAACCGCATCGTTTTCGCGCCGGCGTGAGGAGCAAAGTCCCGGTGACAAGTGAGGCCCCGAACCCCTAATCGAAATTCAAGCCGACACCGTTTTATAGTTCTTGGTGCGCTCGCGCGTCCTGGCGGTTTTGCCGGGAACTGCCCGCCGCGGAAGACGAAAACTAAGGCTTGGTGGAGGGGTTTAGAGTCCCGGACTTCGGGTTGACTTGACGAGTAAAGTGCACTTCAACGCGGTAAAGCTCTCCGGCCGGACACGCGGGCGCATAATCTCGATCGGCCGACCTTTGTCGTGGAAACGCTATGGAGGGACGAGAACCCCACGCGCAACGTGCCGTATCTCCGCCGTTAAGCGCGTCAGGAGTTCACAGGCAGAACGCCCTTCGGGAGCAGATCAAGGAGGCCAATGTTAATGTTCGGAAAGCCAGAACGCCGCTCGCGCGAAGGCGGACTTCCGATCCGGATCGCGACAGCGAACTGCGGAACGGCATCACCTCAGAAGAGAAAAGAGCAGTACGGAGCCCAAATGGATCGCGGGGAATGTTTCCAGGCTGACGAGAGTACCGCGCGGGCTGGGGCGTGGAATCGCGGTCTGGAATGCGAGAACCGACGCCCCGGCAAGCTCAGCTATCCAGCTACTGTCACAAAAGGCCGAAAATCAGGTTTGCGCCCGATATACACGTGGTGGTCGTGACCCATATACTCCGGATTGCGCACCATGCAAACCGAGATCTCTTCTAAAATTTTCGACTTGCTCCGGAAAACGGATACCTGCACCATCTCAAATGTTATCGAGACGTTCAACGTGCGGATGCGGAATGACGGGTTTATTCATGATGTCGCACGGTGTCTTTTCCCGGAGTTGCCGCCCGTTGCCGGTTACGCCGTAACCGGGAGGCTGCGGGCATCCGCGCCACCGATCGCTGGTTTGTGCTATTACCAACGCATGGATTGGTGGGAGTACGTTGCGAGCATTCCCGGCCCGAAAGTAGTTGCTATAGAAGACGCCGATCGCATCCCTGGCATTGGCGCACTTTTCGGAGAAATTCATACTCGGATCGCCCGGCAGCTCGGTTGCGTCGCTTACGTTACGAATGGAACCGTTCGCGATGTGGAACAGGTGCGGAGCGCGGGCTTTCAGTGCTTCGCGCGCGGAATCAGCGTGTCCCACTCGTACGCACATGTGGTTGATTTCGGCGAGCCAATCGAGATCGGTGGATTAAAGATTTCACCGGGCGATCTTCTTCACGGCGATGCGAATGGCGTCCAAATCGTTCCGCGCCAGGTTTCCGGTGAACTCGAGGAGCGAGTAGCAGCGCTTGTGTCGCGCGAAGCCAAGCTCCTCGAATTGGTGCGATCCCCGGACTTTTCACTCGATAAATTGGCAGTTATGTTGAATCAAGAACCGCATTTGTATCCGCCGTTACATGATGCTTAAATTTAGGACCCGTTGAAGCAAGAACTCGCCGTGGCCCTTGAACCCGGGAAATCACATTCCCATGCGTTTCGTGAGCAGCCTCGGCGAACGCCTCCAAGAAAATCGGGCAGAGAAAAACAATTCCAAGTCCCAGGCGTGCTGTCGTCCAAGGCTCAGGTCGTGCCCGTAAGGGGAATATATTCAAGCGGCGCGATTGTAGTAACTAAGCAGACCTCTCGCCATGCGAACGATCAGGTCGGATTTCCCTGGAAACGGGCGGACGGCCAACCGCATCGCGATACTTAGATCCGTCGAAATTTCCCGCGAGGAGCCGATGATACCAGGCGAGTATCGTTTCCGGCTTGGCAACGACGGCAACTTCGGCGAGAGGTTTACGGTCGAGCCGTTTGCCGATCTTGGCCAGCGTGGACCTCTGAGGTCAGTCAGCCAAGCGTTGCGGCAACTGCGCGCGCACGACCCGGTTCTCAGCGATGAGGTATTCGTTTTGAAGTAAGAGTTTCTGGTTCACCAGGCCCGTAACATACGCCAGCAGACGCGCCCACTTGTTGTCCGTCATTGCGAGCGTCCATCATCGCTGTTTTTTTTCGATACGAGGTCTGCTGCTGCGCCGAATGCGTCAGTGCCCGTTTTGCTGATCGTGCTCCGGATGATCCTCGGCATCGATGTCGCTTCGGCCACGCATGAGGTTGGGCGCGAATGACTCGCGGCCGTGCGCCAGCCACCTTCCATTAACTTCACCCTGGTGAGCTTCTCCAGCGCCATACAACGCCAGTTTTCCGGCGAGCCAACCGGCTGGAGTCCGCTTCCGCTGTCGCCGCCATACTGGTAGCAGAGCACGCGAAGCCGTCCTTCCCCATTTCGCCCCAGTCTGTGAGGGCAGAGTAACCTCGATCGCCCCTGATAGACCGCCTCAATAGGCTGTTTGTTAGCCACCGCAGCCCACCCCAGCCTGTAAATCTCCTCCCCCGTCTGACCGGTGCCCTAACTACTCCCATCGCAACTCACATTAAGGCACTTTCCGCTGCTATATCCAACAGTCCCAACATCTTAAGACCCAGTAGTATTCGTCGGCTTGCGTTTCACCGCGTTCTTAGCGGTGCGCTGCTTCCATGCGGCTTGCAGCGCTCCGAACAATACATCCTCGGTGGCCGCGACAAGCCGGATGTGCGTCATTCCCATCCGTCCCCACCCGCCAGGTATCGGTAGGAAGATATCGGGGGCTTCTTCTATGAAGGCCGCCTGCTGGTCGAGATCCAACTGGAGGTTGCCGTAGCCTTGACTCTGGGCCGCTAGCGTGGCGAAGATTCTGCCCCCTACGCGGAAGTCCGGCACTCCCATGTGCGAGCTTTCTTGCACGCCAGGTAGAGTTAGCGCGAGCCGGCGAAAATCTTCGGCGTTCATTTCAGTGTGCCGCCGGCGTGCTCACGCCCGGTTTGCCTCTTTTCATCAGAAAGACAAATGGAATCAACATCACCACCACCCCGGCCAGCAGGGAGAGCACATCGATGTAGGCGAGTGCGGTCGCCTGCCCCTGGATCATTCGATAGATGCGCGCGTAGGTTTGCTGCGTGGCCGCTCCCGCGCTTAAGCCGCTCGCTTGCAAGGCGCCGCGCATGCCCTGGAACAGTTGATCGAAGGCTGGACTCCCGGGTACGGCATGGGCGGAAAGATAGGTTGTGTGTTTCTGCCCCTGTCGCGTGAGAAACGTGATGATCACCGCGATCCCGATACTGCCGCCGATATTGCGGACAAAAGCGTTCATCCCGGACACCTGGTTATTCTGCTCGCGCGGGATGCCCACATAGGCAAGGGTATTTGAAGGCAGGAAGATGAAGGGCAGGCTCAACGTCTGCAGGGTGCGCATCCAGAATGCGGTGTGGAAATCGAGTCCGAGACTCAGGCGCGTGGTCATCCAATAGAGCGACGCGGCGGTCCCCGCAAAACCGATGGCCATCATCAGGCGGGGATCGAAGCGGGATACCAGCAAGCCCGCGACCGGCATCATGACCATCATGGCGAAGCCGCCGCCAGCCAGCGCTTCACCCGCAGTTACCGCCGGATAGCCCAGCAAGGTTTGCAGAAATTGCGGAATGACCACCGTCGTCCCGAACAGAACGATACCCAGCATGAAAGTAAAAAACATGGCGACCGCGAAGTTGCGGTTCTTAAAGAGGCGGATGTTCACGATGGGGTAGGGATGACGCCACTCCCAGGCGCACCAGATGACGAAGGCGACAGCGGCCACCGCGAGCATGGCGGTGATCCACCAGGTGGCGAACCAATCGGCTTCCTGCCCTTTATCGAGCACCACCTGCAGGCAGCCGATGGCCAGCGTGATCAGCCCCAGGCCGACGAAATCCACGCGGATACCCGAAGCTTTCGCACGGGCCGCTTTGAGGTATGGCGGGTCTTCCACCAGGCGGTTGGTCAGAAAGAGCGACGCGATCACGACGGGGATGTTGATGTAGAAGATCCAGCGCCAAGTGTAGTTGTCGGTGATCCAGCCGCCCAGGGTCGGGCCTATTGCGGGCGCCACCACGACCGCCATTCCGTAAACGGCGAACGCCATGCCCCGCATGGATGGGGGAAAGGTGTCGGCCAGAATGGCCTGCTCGCTCGGCGCTAGGCCGCCGCCGCCCGCGCCCTGCAGGATGCGGCACACCACCAGCATGCCGAGGCTGGGTGCCAGCCCGCATAGAAAGCTGCTGATCCCGAACAGAGCCACGCAGCTCATATAAAAACGCTTGCGGCCCAGCACCGTCGCGAGCCACGCGCTAATGGGAAGAATGACCGCGTTCGAGACCAGATAGCTCGTCAGGACCCAGGTCGATTCGTCCTGGCTGGCCGAAAGGCTTCCCGCTATGTGCGGCAGCGCTACGTTGGCGATCGAGGTGTCGAGCACCTCCATGAACGTAGCGAGGGTGACCGTCAGCGCGATCGCCCAGCGATTATGTTTTGGCTGCCAGTCGTTCAATCGGAATTATCCCGCGAACTACATGGATACCATTCCAAGCGCAGGGACTTAAGAGAGGGCCGCGGTGCGTCTGCGGCTAACGATTTGGGGATCGCCGTGGTGAGGGATGGTAAGCCGCTGGACGTATCGGCCTTCCAGCGCCTTTACCAGGCGAGCAAGGTGTTCTACGCGAGCCTGCATGGCCTCAATCCGGTCATGAACCGCTTCAGCGCGGCTAGCGGGGCGCTGGGAAGGAAATGGGAGGACGCGACAGGGAGCGTGCATGGAGCCCTCCTCGGACTCTACTGGACCCCAGTTCATCAAACAACACCGAAAGTACTAAACGGGCACGCTGCGCGCCCGGTCAGCGTGCGTTCACGGCCATTTCATTGAGATCTCGCGATTGCTTGCCGCCAGTTAGCGGGAGTGCGCGCTCCAGCCCGAATTTCCGCCCCTAGCATCAGGACAGAAACGCGCGGCAGCTTGCCGCCCAAAGGTGAACCATGAACATACTGCTCTTTATCCTTCAACTCTTTCCGTTGCTCTTATCCACGATTCAACAAATTGAGTCGGTCGTCCAGGTTGCCAAGGCCGGTCCGGCCAAGCTGCAACTCCTGACCGGCGTCCTCCAAACCGCATACAAAGCCGATTCCGTGAAACCCCTGCCGCTGGCCGCGGATCAGCTGATCCCGATCGTTCAGACGATTGCCACCGACATTGTGAGCTTCTACAACGCCACGGGAGTGTTCAAGAAAAGCTCCTAAAAGCCCAACCGGGTGATCGCGCGCCGGGATCTCGTATCATCACAATTGATGAGTATCCCGACGCTCGAGGCCGGCGCCGCGGCCGCCACGGCCCAGGAAATTGTTGATGTGGAACGGGCGTACCTGCTGCAAAACTACGGCCGCTACCCGCTGGTTCTGGACCGTGGCGCGGGTCCGTGGCTGTGGGATGTGGAGGGCCGCAAATATCTGGACTTCCTCAGCGGCATCGGCGTGAATGCGCTGGGACATAACCACCCGCGCATTACCGAGGCGATTCGGGAACAGGCCGGCCTGCTGATTCACTCTTCGAACTTGTATTTTCATCGGTACCAGGGGCCGCTTGCCCGCAAGCTCAGCCAGGTAAGCGGCCTGCAGCGGTCTTTCTTCTCGAACTCCGGAACCGAATCGATGGAAGGCGCGATGAAGATGATTCGCGCGCATGGGCGGGCTCTCGCGCCCGATAAGTACGAAATCGTCTCCCTCGAGAATTCCTTTCATGGCCGTACTTTCGGGTCGTTGTCGATCACGGGGCAGCCGAAATATCGCAACGACTTCGAGCCGCTCCTGCCGGGCGTTCGCTTCGTCCCGATCAATGATCTGGGGGCGCTCGAACAGGCAGTGACCCCGCAGACGGCGGGAATCGTCATCGAATGGGTCCAGGGAGAAGGCGGCATTTTTCCAATCTCGGGCGAGTACGCGCGGCGCGCCCGCGAGCTGGCCGACCGCTTCGACGCTTTGCTGGTCTTCGATGAGATTCAGTGTGGCGTGGGGCGAACCGGGAAATACTTCTCGTACCAACTGACCGATCCGCCGGTGATGCCGGACATTATGATTGCCGCCAAGCCCCTCGCGTGCGGATTGCCGCTGGGCGTGATCTGTGCGAATGAACGGGCCGCGGCTTCGATCCGGCCGGGGATGCACGGGTCCACGTTCGGCGGCAGCGCGCTTTCCTGCCGGGTGGCGCTGGAATTCTTCGACATCCTGGATGAGCTGATGCCCGCGATTGTCCGCGTCGGCGATTACTTTCGCGCGGGTCTACGTGACTTGGCTTCGCGCTTTCCGTGCATCACCGAAGTGCGCGGAAAAGGGCTGATGGTGGGGGTTCAACTCTCGATTCCCGGCGCCGACATCGTCACCGAAGCGATGCGCAACGGGCTGTTGATCAACTGCACGCATGACACGGTGCTGCGCTTCCTGCCGCCCTATATTATCACCGAAAACGAGGTGGACCAGGCGCTCTCGATCCTGGAAGCGGCGATGCAAAAAGTGTGCGGCTAAAGTAAATCGTTGCGTCCGCGCGCTTCCAGCATTTTCACGAGATCGCCCACCTGCTGCGCCCGCTTGCGATCCGCCACTAAGATCGCATCGGGAGTGTCGATCACGATCAAGTCATGTACGCCGAGCAAGGCCACCAGCTTCTTGCCGGCATGCACGAAGTTTCCGCCGGAATCTTTGATGAGCAATTCGGCTCCGGCATTCTGCGCGGCGTCGCGCGGCATAAGTTCGTACACGGCGTCCCAGCTTCCCACGTCATTCCAGCCGAACTCACCGCAGGCGACGCCTACGACGCCGGTGGCCTTCTCGAGAACCGCGTAGTCGATCGAGATATTCTCGCAGAGCGGGAACACGGCCTTGAGCCGGTCCGCAAAGGAGGGGTCGGCAAAGGCCGGCAGCGTCGCGAGCAGCGTGGCGGTTTTGGGCAGGTGCATCCGCAGGTTTTCGAGCAGAACATCGGCGCGCCAGAAGAACATCCCGGCGTTCCAGAAGAAGCAGCCCGCGGCGACATATTCCTGAGCTAGAGCCAGATCCGGCTTCTCGCGAAAACTCGATACGGGAGCCGTGGCTAGCGCTCCGGGTTCCGTGCCGGCTGCGAACTCGATATAGCCGTAGCCGGTCTCCGCCCATCGCGGCTGGATTCCCAACACCGCGATCTCCCCGCGGGCAGCCGCCGCAAACGCCGGCTCCACGGCTTGCAGATACCGCTCCGGCTCCGCAATCACGTGATCCGACGGGAACACCCCGAAGATCGCATCCCGATCAATCGAGTGGAGAATATGGGCGGCTAACCCGATGGCGGGCGCCGTATTGCGCTGCTCGGGCTCGGCCAGGATCTGGGCTTCCGGCACATGCGGCAACTGCCGAACGATCTCCGCCCGCACGTGATCGTTGGTAAGGATCCAGATGTTTTCGGGCGCGATCAAGGGCCGCAGTCGCTCCACGGTTGCCTGGATCAGCGACTGCTCACCGCCCGCCACGCTCAACACCTGTTTCGGCGTCGCGCGGCGGCTGCGCGGCCAGAATCGGGTGCCCCGTCCGCCCGCCAGAATCAGGCCGTAATACCTGTTCGCCGCCATGAGCGCCTATTGGACCGGGTAGCTGTGAACCAGACGCAACGTCCGTTCCCAGCGGGTTTTCGAGAAGAAGTGCAGCGCCAGGTCCTTGATGTGCTCCATCCCGATCGACGGACTCGATAACTGATCGGTCGGCGCATCGTACGACCAGTAAACGATCAGCGGCTTGCCGATGATGTTCTCGCGCGGTACGAAGCCCCAATAGCGGCTGTCGGAGGACAGATCGCGGTTGTCGCCCATTGCAAAATAATTACCCTCCGGAACCACGACTTCGCCGTTCTTCACGTTATTCTCCAACATGGTGAGCGCTGCCGTGGAAACCGCGGTGTTGGGTTCACTGGGGAACGTGTCGCGATACGAATCCATGTATGGCACTTTGTGCACCACGTAGGGTTCGTTCAGCAGTTTGCCGTTCAGGTAGACGTTCTTGTTGACCAGCTTCAAGCGGTCGCCCGGAACTCCCATGGCGCGCTTGACGTAGGTCTGCCTGATATCGCCGGGGAAACGGAAAACGATGATATCGCCGCGTTTGACGCCGCTGTAAGGGAGGATATTTTTCGTAATTGCGCCTGCGGGAGCAAACGCCAATTTATCAACGAGCAGGTGATCACCCACGAGTAGGGTGTCTTCCATCGAGCCGGTGGGGATGACGAAAGCCTGTACCAGCGTCGTCGTGCCGAAAAGAAGCAGGACGATGGTCACGGTCCATTCGGCAATCACCCCGCGCGATCCTTCGGGGACGGCCTTAGGTTTGGTCACCGCGGCCGGTTCCGTTACCGCAGCAGGGTTCTTGTCCACTAACGCGCTTTTGTCACGGTTCACAGACTCTCATTGTATCGGATGGGCTGCTATTCTGGCAGTTCAGCACGCCGACAAGCCTTTCTGGCCGATGAGCCCTTCTGAATGATCAGCTCCGCCTCCAAGCTGCCGCCCGCGCAGCATAAGAAGTTCACCCGCCGTCAATCCGTGGTCCTGGTCTTCCTCTGCACCATTGTGGGCGCCGCGGCCCAGGTTTTCATGAAGGTCGGGGGCCAGCGCATCCATGGCCTGGACGCCAGCATTCTCACGGACTACCCGCTGCTGGCCGGCTACGCGCTCTACGGTTTAAACACGTTGATGCTGATGCTCGCTTTGCGTGATGGCGAACTTTCCAAGCTTTACCCCATCATTGCGCTGACGTTCGTGTGGGTGAATATTCTGAGCATTCTTTTCTTCCATGAGCGAATTAATCCCTGGAAGATCTCGGGGATCATCGCCATCATGGCGGGAGTTTCCGTCCTGGGAGGAGTGGGCTCCCGCCGTGAAAACGCCGCTTAGCGCGATGGGCCTGGTGCTCCTCGGATCCGTCATCGGATCCTTTGGCGCCGTCTTTCTTAAACTGGGAGCCGAGCGTCTCCGCTACGGACTGCGCCACGTGATCAGCTGGCAGAGCTTCATGGGCGTGCTGCTGTACGTAATCTCGAGTTTCCTGTTCGTGGCGGGCGTACGCAAGGGCGAACTCAGCGTTCTGTACCCGATGGTTTCGCTGGGCTACGTGTGCACGCTTTTCTGGTCGCGCATTTTTTTTAAGGAGCGGCTGACGGCGCAGAAGTTCGTGGCGTTGGGCTTGATCGTGTTCGGGATTTGTTTGATTGGCGTGGGCGCGGTTTAAGAGCTACGCCGGCCTGCAGAGTGTTTGAAAATGACGGATTAGGTAAAGCACGGCTCGCTGTTTGGGGGTCGCAAGGGGAGCGCTGAACTTCTAAACGGGATTCAGAAGCTCACGCATAGTGAGCCACCGTCAGACGAAGTCACGAATTGCGTTTCCTGGGCGGAGATCGTGATATTTACGTTGCCCGATGGATTGGCATTACTGCAACTGGGCGTTCCCGCAGGCGCGGTGCTGGGTAACTGAAAGTTCACCTGGTAGAGCCCGACAGAGCCGGGCGTTACGCCAGCGTAGGCCGGCAAGAGCTTAACTCCGATGCCGAGATCCGGTAATGGGTTGCCGGTGTATGTAAGGCTCACATACATTCGCGAGCATATTGGCCGGGGCTGTGGGGCTAGCCGGGGCCACACCGCTTGGCGTGACTGGGTAAACGGTGCCCAGCCCTGTCAAGTAGGCAGTTAAGCTCTCGCCTAAGAGGGCAGGGTCTTGTGGTGTAACTGGCGAGCCGCTTGCGTGCCAAAATCCGGGAGAACAGAATCCCTCGATGTTGCAGTACGGGATGATCCGCAGGTTTGTCACCGCGACGAGCGTTGTGACACTCGCGCTGGCCGCCCCATTCTGGCTGACTGTCAGGGTCGCGTAGGAAGGGCTTTCAGCGCTTCCAGTCGCGGTAGCCTCAGTGGGAATCTGGACGGTAATGTCCGTGAATTCGGGGCGTACCAAGTCCGGTGCAACCGCGAACAGAGGAACAGGGACGAAACCATTTGGCAATGTTGCCTGGGTAAAGGTAACGGAAATTCCTCCGAGGGACGTGGCTAACGGGAGGCTCGCCGCCGAGACTTGGGTGCGTACGCCCAATCCAAGAACGTAAAGCGTGACGACCTGCCCCGGAGCTACGGTGAGCGTGGGCAGGGCGTAGCCGGCGGTAACGATAGTGGCATCGCTGAACAGCGAAGACAACGAGAACACCATCAAGAGCGAGGAACGCAGGACACAGAAAAGAGCGTTAGACAGTTTGTTCGGTTGTTCCACAACGTTTCCGGATTCCCTGCAGCTACGCGAAGGGCTTTACCACCCGATCGTTTTCCAAAAACTCCTGAATCAGAGGCTCCTTTGACTGGCTCATCTCTCCAGGCGGACCGAAATAGACCGCTTTGCCGTCCGACAGGACCACCACGGCATCCGCCACCTTGCGCATGAGGTCGAGGTCGTGCGTGACGACTACCGACGTGAGGTGAAGCTGCTTCTTTAATCGCACCATCAGGTCGCCGATGCGATCCGACATGATGGGGTCGACCATGGTGGTCGGTTCATCGTAGAGGACGCACTCGGGTTGCGCGGCCAGCGCCCGTGCGATGGCCACGGCGCGTTTCGTACCTACGGGAAGATCGGCGGGGTAGGAATCTCTGGCATCCCAGATGTCCACGATCTTGAGGAGACCTTCGACGACATCTTCGCGGTTTTGCTCGTCGTAATCTTCGCGCGTTTCGAGCGAGAACAAAACGTTCTCGGAGACCGTCATGGAATCGAAAAGAGCGCCGGATTGGAACACCATGGTGACCTTCTTGCGAACCTTCGCCAATTGGTCTTCGCTGAAGTTGGTGATGTCCTGATGCGCCACGATCACCTGCCCCTGGTCGGGCTTCAGGAATCCCATGATGTGGCCGAGCGAGACGGACTTGCCGACGCCGCTCCGTCCGATGATGGCCAGCGTGTGTCCGTTATCCAGGAAAAAATTGACGTCGGCCAAAACCGGCTTGGAGAACGTCTTGTAGACATGCCGGAATTCGATGTAGTGAGGAAACTGGTCGTCGGGCATCCAGTTCAGCGGGAGACGAACGCACTCCATTCTTCGGGAGTGTTCACGTTCCGGAATAGCTCTTCATCGTTGCTCGCGTACGTGGCCACGCGCAGGGGCGCAATGGCGTCAAGAACCTTGCGGGAGCCAGACCGAAGCGCCGCCTCGATCACGGGGAGCCCTCGCCGGTGATACAGCGCGCACAGCGGTTGAGCCCGGCCATCGAAATAGGGCATGAGGACGTCGACCTCGGCGTGAAGGCAGCGCACCCGATGCACCAGGCTGGCGAGCGCCTTCGCGTTTACTCCCGGCATGTCGCAGGCGACCGTCAGGTTCCAGGGGCAGACGGAATGCGCGAGAGCCGTCACGATGCCTCCCAGCGGGCCGCAGTCCGGGATGCGATCGGGCAGTGTCCGGTACCCGAATCCGCCGTAGCGTTCGGAATCTCCCACGATGAGCGCCGATCCAGCAGCCTGTTCCACTGCCTGAGCAATGCGTTCGAGCAGCGTCTCACCATTCCAAAGCAGCAGGGCTTTATCGCGCCCCATGCGCGAGCTGCGGCCGCCCGCCAACACGAAACCTCCTACCGCGGCGGCGCTCATGCGGAGATGATAACATTGGGTGTTAGTTTTAGCCGGGCGAAACGGCGCAACAAAATCATGCGGAAATGTTTCATCCTCGGGCTTAGTTTTGCCACCCTGGTTCCCTTGGCGCAGGCCGGTACCCGCGTGGTGAGTTCCGTCGTGCGCATCGACGGCCGCACCGGCCGTCTGACGCGTCAGACCATCGTGTCACAATCGCCCGCTGCCCCGGTCATACCTTCTGAAACTCCCGCGCAGCCGCTGAACGATCTCATCGATTCCATCGCTCTGAAGAATCAGGTGGAAGCGCCGCTCGTCCATTCCGTCATCCAGACCGAGAGCAATTACAACCCGCTGGCCGTTTCGAATAAGGGCGCGCAAGGGCTGATGCAGTTGATTCCCGCAACCGCCCGGCGCTTCGGCGTGAAAAACAGCTTCGATATGGAAGAAAATGTCGAGGGCGGGACGCGTTACCTCAAATACCTGATTACGCTCTTCAATGGCGATTACACCCGCGCGGTGGCTGCCTATAACGCGGGCGAGGCGGCTGTTACAAAGTACGGCGGGGTGCCGCCGTACAAGGAGACACAGAATTACGTGGCGCAGGTGGCGCGTCACCTGGAAGCTCATCGCCGGAGCTTTGTCCCGCCCCCGAGCCGTCCGGGACCGCTGCAGGCATCCGTCGCCTTGCCTGCCGAAACGTATAACCCCGTAATTGCGTCTGTAAGTCCGGACGGCCGCGTTTACTACCGCACACCCTGATATGCGCTCCCTGTTTTGGATCCCGGCACTTGTCTTTTCAAGCGTCGCCCTGCACGGCGGATCATTACAGGTAACAGCGGTTCGCGCCTGGTCCTTTCCCGACATAACTCGGGTTGCAATCGAAGTGAATGGAGAATTTCGGTTTCAGTCCGATCGGGCTCATAATCCGGAGCGCATTTTCTTCGACCTCACCGGTACTGTGCCCCATGTCGACGGACGCCGCTTTATCAAGAAAGACGTGAACGGGCGGCTGCTGAAGCGCGTGCGGGTGGCGGAGACGCAGCCCGGAGTAACGCGGATCGTGCTCGATCTGGAAGCGCCGGTCGAATTCACCGCATCGCAGTTGGCGAGTCCCGACCGGCTGATGATTGAGTTGCATCCGGCCGGCGCAATGCCGCCCGCTGCTCCGCAGATCACAGAGTCCGCGCCTGCGCCGCCGCCTGCTCGGACAGTAGAACCGGTGCGGATTGCCAGGCTTCCCGATACGACTTCGCCCGAACTGAATCGCCGCGCCGAGCAGGTAAAGCAGCAGCTTCCGGACCCGCCCGCGGTGCGCCCCAACGCGCATGGGGCGGATTTGGAAGTCACCCGCTCTCTCACCCGCGCCTTGGGTCTGAAAGTCAATCGCATTGTGATCGATGCCGGGCATGGCGGGCACGACAACGGTACCAGCGGGCCCGGCGGACTGGCCGAGAAAGACCTCGTTTTGGATGTCGCTCTGCGGCTGGGCAAGCTGGTGGAGCAGCGCCTTGGGGCTGAAGTGATCTACACGCGCAGCGACGACACGTTCATTCCGCTCGAAGAACGGACG
Source organism: Bryobacterales bacterium (assembly GCA_963814235.1). Taxonomy (GTDB): domain Bacteria; phylum Acidobacteriota; class Terriglobia; order Bryobacterales; family Bryobacteraceae; genus Bog-113. The sequence goes on from CAWFCA010000011.1 coordinate 81,600, forward strand.
GCGATTGCCAATCGCAACCATGCCGACCTGTTCCTCTCCCTCCACGCCAACTCTTCGGCGGCGACGGAAGTGGCAGGCGTCGAGACGTATTACCTGAATTTCACCAACTCTCCGGAAGCGATGAGCCTGGCCGCGCGCGAGAATGCCATCTCATCCAAGAGCGTCTTCGAGCTGAAAGACCTGATCCAGAAGATTTCTCTGCACGACAAGATCGAGGAGTCCAAGCAATTCGCGGAGAGCGTGCAGACCTCGATGCATTCGTTCACGGCGCGATCGTTCCCGTCCGCGCACAATCGCGGCGTGCGTAAGGCGCCGTTTGTCGTTCTGATTGGCGCGTCTATGCCGTCCGTATTGGCGGAGATCGGGTTCCTGACCAATCCGCGGCAGGAGTCGCTTCTCAACAGACCCGAGTACCGCCAGAAGCTGGCGGAAGCTTTGCTGCGTGGCGTGCAGTCGTACACGCGCACGCTGAGCCATTTCGAAGTCGCCCGGCAGGATACGCGGGGCAGCTCCGCCCAGGCGACGCAATAAGCGCGTTCTAAGGAGCAGCCTCGAGAGGGCGCTCTTTCGGCAGCAGAGTAATCGCAATCGCGCCCACCACGGCAATGGCCAGGACCACGTTCATCGCGGGGCCGTAGTTGCCGAAACGCTCGCGGAGTAGCGAAACTCCCTCCGGAACCCAGGTCTGCCCGATGGTATTCACCGGCAGCAGGATTGCCATGGCGCGGGCGAGCGAGTTGACGCCGAACTGGCGGGCGGCCATCAGGGGGATCAGCATATAGTCCGCGCCCATGGCAAAGCCGAAGATCACGGCGAACAGCAAAGGCGAACCGGGAGGGCGCACCTGCAGCAGCATGGGAATGGTCGCGGCCACCACGAAGTAGGTCGCTGTCATCACGTACTTCATGGGGAACCGGTCGGCGAAAAAGCCGATGAGCAGACGCCCCGCGATGCTTGAGATAGAGATGGCTGTCGCCGCAGTGCGCCATGTCGAATTCAGGAGCGACTGGTTGACGAAGCCCGCATCCTTGAACACCAGTTTCATGTGTTGGTTGATGGCGCCGATGGCTCCGATCGAGCACATGCTGCCAAGCAACAGCAGCCAGAATTCCGGCCGGCGCAGCAAGTACTGAAAGCTGTGCGAGGCCACCGACTGCTCGGCCGTCGCGACCGCGTCGCCGTCTGGATGCAGGCCCATCTCGGACGGGCGGTTGCGCAGGATCAGAAGAGCAACCGGCCAGGCCAGGAACATCAATGCGCCGAGAACCAGCAACGCTCGCCGGAAGCCGAAATCTTCCGTCAGCGGTTTAACAGCAACAGAGAAGGCGGCGGCGAGCACGCCCACGCCCACGTACGCGAGTCCCATGGCGGTGCCGCGCTTGCGGCGGAACCACTGCGAAATGATGATCTGGTGCGGGATCGGTCCCGAAAGGATATACCCGACCGTATAGACGAACCAGAGCAGGTAGTAGATCGCGAGCGAGCCGCCCATCTGGCTGAAGCCCGCAAAAGCGAGAAAAGTCAGCCCGGTTCCGGCCAGGATCAGATTGCGCGGCGGAAACCGCGGGACCAGCAGCGGCCCCACCCAAAGTGTCAGAATCGCGGCGATGGGAAACCCCAGCGTAATGGCATGCCGCGGCCAGTGGAAGGCGTTCTCATAATAGTCATAGAAGAAGGGCATGTTGTAGTAGGGGATGCCGACGCCGATCCCGAAGGTCAGGAACGCGCCGAGGGTCACCCACCAGCCGTAGAACACCTTACGCATGGACCCGAGTCTAATGCACTTGCTGCACGGACGCGCGGCGTTCCAGTTTGCCCCATCCGACCAGACGCCCGCGCATGGCGAAGACCAGGGACTTGGCGAGCACGTAATGCATCAGCTGGCGGTAGTAGATGCGCTGAAAGAACAGCAGCCCCAGATCCCAGGGCGCGAGTCCCTCAAGGCCATAAGCGAGGAAGCCGGTCAATAATTCCAGCAGGAAGAACGCGAGGTAGTACGTGAGTACGATTCCGCCGTTGCCGGAGAACAACGAGATGACGAGGTAGATATCGGCAAAGGGAGACAGCGCGGAAAGGAGCACCTGGAACAGCCAGATACTCGGCAGCGCGACAAATCCCAGAGTGCCGTAGCGCGGAACGAACATGGCGTCGCGATGCTTCCAGGCTGCCTGCAGCGTTCCGAACGCCCAGCGGAAGCGCTGCTTGGCGAGCCCCTTGGTGTCTTCCGGAGCTTCGGTATACGCGACCGCCTTCTCTTCGTAGCGGATGGTATAGCCCAGCCGGCGAATGGCCAGCGTCAGGTCCGTATCCTCGGCAAGCGTGTCGTGCCCGAAGCCGCCCAGATCGACGATCAGCTTTTTGCGCCAGGCGCCCACGGCCCCGGGAACCACGGTGATCGCATTGAGCAAGTCGAGCGCCCGGCGGTCCAGGTTGAAGCCGTAGATGTATTCGATGGACTGGAAGCGAGTGATCCAGCGTTTGCGATTACCCACGCGCGCGTTACCCGAGACGGCTCCGATGGTCTCGTCCGCAAAGTGGCGCACCAGGTAGTTCACGGTGCCTTTCTGGAAGATCGTATCGGCATCCACCGCGATCAGGACTTCGTTCTTGGCGTGCAGGATCGCGTTGTTCAAGGCCGCCGACTTCCCGCCATTCGGCTGCGTCAACACGAGCACCCGGGGATCGTCCGCGTAATGCTCGAGAAGCAGTTGGTACGTGCGATCTTTCGAGCCATCGTCCACCACGACCACTTCCAGATCTTCATAACCGTTCGCGAGTACGGACTGAATGGTCCGGACGATAACGGCTTCCTCGTTGTAGGCCGCAATCAGAACGGTGACCGGAGGACGGAAGGCGGGATCGAAGACCAGACGCCGGGCCTGCAACTTCTGCACGATGGCCAGGAAGCCGTAGATGAGAGATCGGGAAACGGTCAGGTAAATCGCGCACAGAAACAGAATGCCCATCAGCCCGAGTAAGTTGCTTTTGAAATCGAACGCCTGGCCTTCGATCCGGGCCCAGCGCATTTCCTCCGCTGAGGGAACGGGCATGACCTCGGCTTCCGTTTTTCCGATCAGATCGCCGGCCCGAATGAAACGATACCCCGCGGCCTGAAAATACTCGATGATCTTCGGCAGGGCGAGCAGCGTGGCGTCCCGGTTGCCGCCGGCGTCGTGCAGCAGGACGATGTGGCCGTTGTCCTTTTCGGCTTTTACCTCATCGAGGATGGCTTCGGGCGTGGTGGGCGTCTGCCAGTCGCGCGGGTCGATACTTTCGCCCACGGTGACATAGCCGAACCGCTGCGCGCGCAGGATGGGAGTTAACTCGGTCGGCGTCTGCGGCTCGCTATCCGCGTTATAGGGCGGCCGGAACAGGGTTGTCGAATGTCCGATGGCGTTTTCGAGGATACGCTGCGTGGACGACAACTCCAATTCCGTTCGATAGTCGGACACGGTGGCGATATTCGGGTGCGAGTACGTATGGTTCCCGATCTGGTGGCCTTCGCGGTACTCGCGTTTGATTAGCCCGATATTCCGCTCGGCGTTGACACCGATCACAAAGAATGTGGCCGGCACGTGATACTTCGCCAGAATGTCGAGGATCTGGGGCGTGTACTTCGGATCCGGTCCGTCGTCGAAGCTCAGGGCCAACACCTTCTGATCGGTCATCCCGGAGTCTTCCACCACGTAGTAAGTCGGGAATGCCTTGAAGACCTCGGTGTAGTCGTCAGCGTCCGGCGTCGTGGGCCTCGATACCACGCGCGAACCGTCGTGCGGGGTCTGTAAGATGCGCAGAAACTCCCCCCCGGCGTAGGGGTTTACCTGCTTCTCGGCTGTCAGGAGATCCAGTTGCCGGGGGTCGTAGTTGTCTTCGGGCCAGGCCTCCCGCTGGAGCACGCTCCACACGCTGGGGTCTTCGGCCCCCAGGCGCCAGACCCCGACACCTTTGAAGCCGCCATCATGAATGGCCTGGGCCATATTCAGCGCGGTGACCGCGTCGAGGAACCAGATCTCGTGCTGCAGAGAATCGTGGGTATAGCGCAGGACGGGGTTACCCTGGTCCGCTTCCCACTCCACCTTTGCGTTGGGGCTGTTGGCCACCGCCGCCGACATTACCTCGTTGAAACCGATTTCCTTGCTGGTGGTACTGCCGATGACCCAGTCATACCCGTAGGCGCCCATCCCGACGACAACCTTATCGGGAGGCACCATCTTCGCGAGCTTATCCAGATGATCCTCGAACCAGTTCTCGGATGCCACGGGGCCGGGAGTTCCCGACTGGTAGTGTTCGTCGTAGATCATCGGCAGCAGCAGATCGTCGGCCTGCGCCAGTCGCTTTAGATCGTAGGCTTCGTCATCGATGGGCGCGTCCTCGGTGACCAGCAGCCCCAGAGGACCCAGGCGCGCCTTCAGCTCCTGCATGAAAACGACGAGAGCGTCGCTATCGTTCTTGTTCAACTGTTCGAAATCGATGTTGATGCCCTGGAACTTGTGCTCGGTGAGGTTGGCGACGATGTTTTCGATCAGCGTGCGGCGGAGCGCCGGACTCTTGATGATGCGGCGAACATCCGCATCCTGCCAGCTATCCCGGTAGTTCGTCAGCATGGGGATGATCGGCAGATTGGCCTGCCGGGCGATGTCGATAACTGTCGGGTCGCTCTCGTCGGTGATGTTGCCCTTGTCGTCCTGGATGATGAACCACTCCGGCACCAGATGCGTCAGATGCGCGAGGTTGATCCGCAGGGAAACGATGCTGGAGCGGTCCCAATTCACGTAGAAGCCGAAAACATAGGGTTTGTCCCCGCCGGCCTTGGCGGCCTGCTTGGGATGGATGACGGGCGAGGCGGAGCGCACGTAGCGGACGTCTTTCGCGTCCTTGCGCATGTCCTTACGCGTCTTGAACGGGATGTTGAATTCGGGCTTCTGGCCTTTGATAATCGATCGGACTTCCTGCTGGTTGGGAGTGACCGCGATCGGATTTTCGGGCAGGCCGATCATGGGGAGTTTATAGTTGGCAAACAGCGCCAGCAGAAACACCACGAACAGGAGAAAGAACAGGATGCCAAAAGTCTGCAGAGCGCGCTGGAAGCGCGTCCACCGCTTCCCGCTGGGGTCATAGAAGATAAACGGTTGGGACGGCTGATCGGCCATGATCTCTCTTTCTTAGATTAGCGTTTGCAGAAGCATGGCCGGATGAAGATCCGGTAATATCGTCTGAAATGGAATACCGAAAGTTAGGCAATACGGGCGAGTCCGTCTCCGCGGTGGGCTTGGGCGGCTGGCATATCGGTCCGGGCGCTATCGAGCAGGAGTCCGACTCCATCCGCGTGATGCACGAAGCCATGGGACAGGGGATCAACTTCTTCGACAACTCCTGGGATTACCACGAGGGGGGGTCGGAAGAGCGCATGGGGACGGCGCTCGCAGGCGGACGCCGCCAGAAAGTGTTCCTCATGACGAAGGTGTGCAACCGGGATTATGAAGGGGCGATGCGGCATCTGGAAGACTCGCTGCGCCGTCTGAAGACGGACTACATCGATCTCTGGCAGTTTCATGAGATCAATTTCGACAATGACCCGGAGTGGGTGTTCACGCGCGGCGGCATTGAAGCGGCGGTGAAAGCGCGCGAGCAGGGCAAGATCCGGTTCATCGGCTTTACGGGCCACAAGGACCCGCGCATTCATCTGGATATGCTTTCGCGGCCGTTCCTGTGGGATACGTGCCAGATGCCCGTTAACGTGATGGATGCCCAGTATCGCAGTTTTATCCAGCAGGTGATTCCCGTCTGCCGCGAACGCGGAATCGGCGTCATCGGGATGAAAGGGTTGGGCGGCGGCTACCCCGCGGGCGCCATTCTGGGCCAGACGGATGTTTCGGCGTCGGACTGCTACCGCTTCGCGCTTTCTCAAAAAGTGGACACGCAGGTGATGGGCTGCACTTCGCTCGAACAGCTGACCGCCAATACCGCGCTGACCAAACCGCTGGTCACCATGGGCTCCGACGAGCAGGATCGGCTGTTATCCAAAGTGCGGCAGGTTGCCGTCGATGGGCGGTGCGAACAGTTCAAGAACACGACCAGCTTCGACGGTCCGTTCCATCTGAAGCAGCACGGGTTTGCGTAGACTAGGGTAGCGATGACAATCAAACGGTTGGGCGCGATGGCGCTGCTGGCCGCCGGGACTTTATCGGCCGCCACGATTTATGACTATTCCATGAAGACCATCGACGGCGCTCCCAGGCCGCTGTCGGAATACAAAGGCAAAGTCGTTCTGGTAGTGAATGTGGCCAGCAAATGCGGGTTTACGCCGCAGTACGAGGGTCTCGAGTCGGTGTACAGGAAGTACAAATCGCAGGGCCTCGTGGTGCTGGGATTCCCGGCCAACAACTTCATGGCGCAGGAGCCCGGAACCAACGAAGAGATCAAGCAGTTCTGCACGCGCAAATATAATGTGGACTTTCCGATGTTCTCGAAGGTGGATGTCACGGGTGACACGAAAACCCCGCTGTATCGCTACCTCACGGAGAACAAAGGCGGTGAGATCAAGTGGAATTTCACCAAGTTCCTGATAGGCCGGGACGGCGCCATCTTGGCACGTTTCGAGCCGGCGGTGACGCCCGATTCGCCGGAGGTCACTCGGGCTTTGGAAGCGGCGCTGAAGCGCTAAGCGGCGCGGAGGGATTCAACCACTGGGTCAGATTCTGTTTTTGCGAGGGCTCCGGATGCCGGCGCTCCTGTAACTGCCACCGGTTGGGGGGCTCTTCCCCGAGCGTGAGGCGGACGGGGAGGATGCGATCGCGGCGGCTGACCAGAACGTCGATGGTATCTCCGGGCGCATACTGCTCCAGGCGCTGCGGCCATCCTTCGGGCGTGACGCGCCAGCCGTCCAAGGCCAGGATTTCATCGTCCACGCTGAAGCCCGCACTCTCACCCGGTGAGCGGCGCGGAATCTGGGACACCGTCAGGCGCCCGGCGGTCACGCGGGTTTGCAAGCCCGTCCAAGCTTTCGGCCTGCCGTCCTGTTTCGTAGGATCGGCTTTCTTGAACTCCAGACCAAACCAATCGAGAGCCTCGCTGTAGTCGAGTTCGGCGGTCGTTTCGAGTACTTCATGAAACCAGGGCCGCAGGTCGAAGCCGGCCAATTCGCTCGCGACGCCGACAAAATCTTCCATGGTGTAACCGAGCTTGCCCGCATAGCGCGCGAAGGCTAGGCGCATCAGGTCGTCCAGACCGCGCTGCCCGCCGCTTCGCTGGCGCATCCTCGCATCGGCCAGCCAGGCGACCACGGAGCCCTTGGTGTAATAGCTGATACTCGTGTTGCCCGAGTTTTCGTCCGGGCGGTAAGCCTTAATCCAGGCGTCGTAAGAGGCCGTGGCAAGCGGCTGGGACAGACGTCCGGGCGTGGTCTGGAGCGCCCCGATGTGGGCGGAAAGCGAATCACTCCAAAGTTCGCCCGGCGGGCCCGTGCCCAGGTATTCGGCATCGGTCACCAATCCAGCGCGGCGCAGCAGCAATCCGGAGTAGTAATCCGTAAAGCCTTCCGCCACCCACAGATTGGGCGTGTAAACCTCGTTCTCGTAATCAAAGGGACCAAGCTCTTTCGGCCGCAGCCGTTTAACGTTCCATGCGTGGAAATATTCGTGACTCACCAGACCAAGCCATCCGAGGTAGCTTTTGCGCGTGCGCGTGGCGTAGCGGCTGCTCATGATCGTAAAGGAATTCTTGTGTTCCAGGCCCCCGCCCGCGTCGACGATCAGATTCAGGAACACGTACTTGTCGTAAGGGAGCGAGCCCCAAAGGCGGAGATTCTGCTCCACGATCCTGCGCGTGTCCGCAGCGGCGCGCGGGCCGTCCCAGAGGAGCGTCTCCCCCTGATTGACAAGGAAGTGCTTTTTGCCGGCAACCTCGAATTCATGGACCACGGGGTTGCCGGCGAGGATGGGGGAATCGACGAGCGTGTCGTAGTCCGCGGCTTCGAAAGAATTGGGCGAGGCTTCATGCATGCCGCTGATCGAGAGTTTCCAGTTCGGCGGCAGCTCGATGTGGACGTGGTGCGGGCGCGCGGCGGAATCGAGGATGGTGAGGAAGGTCGCCGCGCCATTCAGGAGCGCGAAATTTTCGTCCACCCAGTTGGTGCGGACGGTCATTTCGCGGCAGTATACGCGGTACCGGACCATGATCGAGGCGGTGCCGCCGGTAGTCACCTGCCACCGGTTCTTGCGGGTCTTCGCCATTGCGAGGGGCGTGCCGGCGGGTGTGAACGCCAGAACGTCTTCCAGGTTGCGTGCAAATTCCCGGACCATGTAAGAGCCCGGCGTCCAAACCGGCAAAAACAGAGTGAGCTCGGGCTTCCCGCCGGTGGGGAAGGCAGCTTCGATTTCCGCGTAGTGGGTGACGGGAGCCGGGAAGCGTACGACGTAGTGAACCGGGGTCACCGGAGCAGCTGCATCGGTCTCAGTCAGAGGGTTGGCGAGCAAGAACACGAGGATCCACCATCGCACGCTCGATTATAGCTGCGAGCACCCGCTTGAATTGACTCACCCTGGTGCAAAAGCACCACTGCGGGAAACGGATTAATCCTTGTAAATCATAGTCTTGAAACCATTTGCACGGTGGCCGAGTCCATGCATAGTGAAAGGCGCGCTTCCATGCGCAGTGTGTGTTTGCATGACCTCAAGAATAGTTAGTCTTGCTTCTTTGATTCTGATTTCGATTTCCGCGCTGGCGCAACAGGCGCCTCCTCCGGGTTCTGCGGCTCCGGCGGATGAAGCAGGTCCCGGTGTGGCTCGAATCAGCTTTACGAGCGGCGATGTTTCCGTAAAACGCGGCGACACGGGCGAAGCTGTAGCGGCGGTCACGAACGCTCCACTGCTAGCTGCCGATACGATTGCGACTGGGCCGGAGGCTCGCGCGGAGGTGCAGTTCGACTCCGGCCATCGCATTCGTCTCGGCAGTGAAGTGGAAGCGCGCCTCGCGGAAATACAGGATCAACGCTTTCGAATGGAGCTTGCACGCGGGACCGCGGCGCTGAGCGTTTCCCGGGATTCGCGGGCGCAGGCGGAGGTGAGTACACCGAACGTCTCCATGCGTCCCTTGCAGCGCGGGCTTTACCGAATTACGGTGGGAGATGACGGACAGACCACCATTACGGTGCGCGCCGGGGAAGCGGAGATTTACTCGGAGAAGGGCACGGAACGGCTGAGCCAGGGTCAGACCATGACGGTTCGCGGCAATGCCGATGACCCGGAATTCCAGATCGCTGCGGCGATCGGGCGGGATGAGTGGGACGGGTGGAACGAGCAGCGCGATCAGGCTTTGAGCAGCGCCGAGAGCTACCGCTATGTGAATCCGGACATCCCGGGCGCGGAGGAACTCGACGGGCAGGGAAGCTGGGTCAATGATCCGGCCTACGGCGAGGTGTGGGCGCCGCGCGTGAGCCCCGACTGGGCTCCCTACCGCGATGGCCGCTGGTCCTGGGAAGACTACTACGGCTGGACCTGGGTCAGCAACGATCCGTGGGGCTGGGCGCCGTACCACTACGGGAACTGGTATCAGGGCTCGGTAGGCTGGTGTTGGTATCCCGGCATTTACAGCCGTCCGGTATTCTGGCGCCCGGCGCTGGTGGCTTTCTTCGGTTTCGGGGGAGGAGGCTTCGGCGTGGGCTTCGGATTCGGCGGGTTTGGGAATATCGGCTGGCTTCCGCTCGCGCCTTTTGAGCCCTTTCACCCCTGGTATGGGCGCGGTGGTTTTGGCTTCGGCGATCGCCGGTATAACGTCAACAACGTCAACATCACCAACGTGAATATCACCAACATCTACCGCAACGCGCGGGTGAACGGAGCCATTAGCGGCGTTTCGGCTAATGCCTTCACCAACGGACAGTTCGGCGCGGTGACGCCGGTCAGCGCGCAGCAGGTGCGGAGCGCGGGCCTGGTGCGAGGGATGCTGCCGATTGCACCGACCAGGAACAATCTCCGGTTTGCGGATCGCACGACAGCCGTCACTCCCACCCGATTCGGGACCAACAGCTTCGGCGGGTCGCGCCTGGGGAACGGAGCGCAGAGCCCGGCCGCCACCCGCGTGCCTTTCGAGCAGCAGCGGCAGAGCATCCGACAATCCACCCAACTTTATGCACAGTCGGGCGCCAACCGGAGCTATCCGAACGCACAGCGTCCGGCGCCGCAAGCGGGCGGCAGCACGAACTCGGCGTGGGCGCGGTTTGGAACGCCCAACCGTTCCACGGGGTCCGGCATGCTGCAGACGAACCCGGCGCGTTACCCAGCCGCGGGTTCCCCGTCGCAGAGTCCAGGGTGGGCACGCTTCGGAAGCCCCAATCAGGCGCCCCGGGCCGCCCAGCCCTATGGGTCTTCGATGGCGCGGCCGACTGGCTACAGCGGCCGCAATGTGCCTCCCCCGGCCTCTTCTCCCTATGCGCAGAACTCGCAGTCTTTGCGGTTGGCGCAGCCCATGGTTCACAACCGGGCGTTGGACCAGCCCGGCTACAGCTCGCCCGCTTACAATCGAAGCCCATATGGCGGCCGAAGTGGTGCGCCGGCTTACGGCTCACCCGCGAATCGCGCGCCGAGCTATAGCTCGCCGACCTACTCTTCACCCCGCTACAGCTCTCCGAGCTACTCTTCACCTCGCTACAGTTCACCGAGCTACTCTTCGCCGGGCTCTTCACCGCGCTACAGTTCCCCGAGCTACTCTTCACCGGGCTCCTCACCGCGCTACAGTTCACCGAGCTACTCTTCGCCGAGCTATAGAGCTCCGAGCTACAGTTCTCCGAGCTACAGCGCTCCCCGCGGGCCCTCTGCGCCGAGTTACAGCGCTCCGAGCTACAGCGCTCCGCGCGGCTCCGCTTCACCGAGCTACAGCGCTCCCCGGAGTTATAGCGCCCCCGCGCCGTCGCCGAGCAGCAGTTCGCGGCCTGCGCCGTCCAGCAATTCCGGCAGCAGCCCGCATCACCGCTAGAAGTTTTCCGGGCCAGCCGTTTTCCGGCTGCGGGTTAGAAGCCGCCGAGATCGGTGGAACTGAGGATCACCGTGAACGTGATCACGACCCAGAGAGCATTCGAGAAGTCAACAAACAGGGTCAGGGCCCCGAGATTCCACTTTTCCGGATCCTGGAACGCGGCGATCAGCCACAGCGCGCCCAGTACGACGTGCGCGGCCACAAAGGCCGTGAACCCGTAGTAAGCCAAGCCGAGCGAAGGAACATTCCAGGGGTTCGCCAGCAGGGTGACGTGCTCCACCAGGTACAGGCGCGCCCACTCCATCGCGAGAAGGAAAAGGAAAGTCGCCCACCCGACCAGAGCCAGCGCCATCATGCGCTGCTTCATGACCTGGTAGCCCGGTGTTTGGTACCGCGCGGCGACATGCATCACGAAACTGGCGGCGATCGCGAACATGGCCATTGACACGGTCATCAGCCCGGAAGGGAAGTGAAAGGGACGTGGCCAAACCGGAGTATGCACCCGGGCCACGATGTATAAGGCCGTGAAGACAAGAAAAAGCGCGAGATCCAGAGAGACAATTCCGACCAACCGCTTTGAATAACGTGGACCTGATCGGGGCGCCCTCATCCCCAGAACAGGAACAGCGCCATCAGGCAGAGCCACATCACATCGAGGAAATGCCAAAAGATGCCGCTCACCAAAACCCCTGTGCGCTTTCCGGGGCCCAGGCGAAAACGAGCGGCCGCGATTCCAACCCAAAGGAGCGCGATCATGGCGCCGATGGCGTGGACGGCGTGGGTAACGGTGAGGATGTAGAACAGTCCGTGGCTCGGATTGGTGTTGAGGTAGACTCCCCGGGAGCTCAGCTGCGACCAGGCGGCCGACTGGCCCCCGAGGAAACCGAGACCGAGAGCAATTCCGGTCCACCAGAACCAGTTGAAACGATCCCGATGCCCGGAGCGGAGCGCGTGACGCGCTGCTTCAATAGCGAGGCTGCTGAGCAGGAGCATCGCCGTATTCGGCCAAAGAATCCAGGGTACCGGGAGCGAAACCCAATCGGGCGACAACGCGTGCCGGAGGACGAGCGTGCTCGCAAGCGCGGCAAAGGTCATGGTGCTCGCCACCATGCCGACAATCAAACCTGCGACCGAGACCGAACGCGAGGCACCGCGGCTATCGGGGTTGCCGTCGCCTTCTCCGCCCCCGCCGAAGTGAGGGCCGGTTTCGGTCGGGGGCAAACCGCCGCGGTCGTGTTCGGAAACGGTTCCCTGGCGCGTCATACGCACCTAGTATCTCCTCTGTCCTCTCTCCCAGGAGATTCGGCGAGGCCACGGGGAGGTGCGCTTTAGTTTCGCGCAGCGGGCGCGCTGGCTCCGAAACCGGGATCAGCTCAGATGGGGCAGCGCAATCTTGGATTTCGCCAGCGCGGTTCGCAAGGTTCCCTCGGCGTCGTCGGCCGACACGCCCCGAGCGATCGAGATTTCAGAAACCAGCATGTGCCGGGCGCGCTCGAGCATTTTCTTCTCGCGGAACGAAAGCGGCTTCTCCGCCTGGAGGATGAGCAGGCCCTTGAACACTTCCGCAATCTGCGTCAGGTTTCCGCTCTGCATCTTGTCGCTGTTCAGTTTGAAACGGCATTTCCAATCGGGGCAATTCCGGCAAGCCCCAGCAGAAAGATAAGTAAGAACCCCGGCGATCTCAGAAGCTTTGGTGATCTTCCGTAGCCCAATGCTACCCACATTGGAGAACGGGACCATAACCGTCATACTGTTGTAGACCAACCGCAGCAGGTAAAACTCCTCATGCTGGTTTCCGAAGTTCCGAATACTGATATTTTCAATGGTCCCAACCCCTTGGTTGGGGTAAACGACTTTTTCGCCGATCTCGAAGGTCATACGAAGACTCCCTTGGATTGCATGCGCACTTGACAACCGTAATGAATCGTTCACAGCAAAAGCTTCTTATGGTAGGCATAAAAAAATTTTGTGTCAAGCATTGTTGACAAGGGTTCGGAAAGCCCGTTTTTGTGGGAATTTTTGCCGTATTTGTGTATGAATCGATACGTTTTAGGCTGAGCGCCAGAACGGCAGGGTTGCATACCCAATCTGGCCAAAAAGTTGCGCCTGAAACCTGGTTTGCTCGAAGCAGAGTGTCTTGACAGTCACTGAACGAGCCAAGTAGACTGGACCTACGAGTAATTCTATTAGGCCTTGTCGCCAGTCTGGTAGTCTCCGTTCTACTAATCGCGGGTAGCGTATGGCCCTGCCGACCCCGTTTCTTGCAGTATGAGACGAAGTTCAGTGTCGCATCGAATTGGTGCCCACCACCCCCAGTCTGTATTCTTGAAATCTTTTATTTTCAAGCTGATAAGGGAAACTCGCCTGGCGTGGTCCGAAGGAGGCGGCCGGGCGGTTGAACTTTAGTTAAAGCGGTTCATTCTTAATCGAAACTTAGTAAATTGTAGTCGAACTTAAACAGGAGTATTGTTAGCATTCACTATGAATTCCGCCAAACCATCCACCCTCATCGCCCCTTACGGAGGCACCCTTAAGGATCTGCTGGCCGCACCGGGCGATGTCGATCGCCTGACCGCGCATGCGGGTGAGCTCCCCTCGATTCAGATCAGCGAGCGAACGCTCTGCGATCTGGAGCTACTAGCCGTCGGAGCCTTCTCGCCGGTGGACCGCTTCATGGGGAAGGCGGATTATTTCGGAGTTCTCAACAATATGCGTCTCGCGGACGGGACGTTATTTCCAATTCCGATCACGTTGACCGTTGCGGATCCAAGCCTGTTCAAGGTGGGGCAGGAAATCGCCCTGCGCAGTTCCAAAAACAACCGGCTCGCGATCATGCAGATCGAAGAGATCTACGAGCGGGACCCGGAACTGGAGTCCCAGAAAGTCTGCGGTACGCTCGACGCCAAGCATCCTTTTGTGTCCGAGATGAAAAGCTGGGGCCGTTTCAACCTTTCCGGTCCACTGCAGGTGCTCGAAATTCCCCGCCATTACGATTTCCCCGAATTGCGGCACACGCCGGCACAGGTTCGTGAAATGTTGACCGCCATGGGCAATCCCAATGTGGTGGCGTTCCAAACCCGCAACCCGATGCATCGCGTGCACGAGGAATTGACCAAATTGGCCGCGGCGGAGTCTGGAGCCGCCCTGCTGATTCACCCCGTGGTCGGCATTACCAAGCCGGGTGACGTGGACACCTATACAAGGGTACGCGTATATAAAGCTCTCGTTGACAACCACTACGACCCGGTTACCACCATGCTGAGTCTGCTGCCGCTGGCGATGCGTATGGCCGGCCCCCGCGAAGCCCTGTGGCACGCGATCATCCGCCGCAACTTCGGCGCGAACCACTTCATCGTCGGTCGCGACCATGCCGGCCCGGGCAAAGATTCCACCGGAAAGCCCTTCTACCGGGGTACCGAAGCACGCGAACTGGTGGCCGCTCACGAATCCGAAATCGGCGTGAAGATGCTGCCGTTTGACGAGATGGTTTATCTTCCCGACGAAGCGCGTTACGAACAGGTCACGCGCGTTCCCGAGGGCGCCAAGGTCGCGAATATCTCGGGCACCCAGGTGCGCGATGAATTCCTCGCCAAGGGCAAAGAACTTCCGGAATGGTTTACGCGAAAAGAGACGGCCGCCGTGCTGCGCGCCGCCTACCCTCCGCGCACGGAACAGGGTTTTACCATCTGGTTCACGGGTCTGCCGAGCGCCGGAAAGAGCACCATCGCCGAAATCCTGACGGTGATGCTGAACGAACGCGGCCGGCAGGTCACGGTCCTGGACGGCGATGTGGTCCGGACCCATCTTTCGAAGGGGCTCGGCTTCTCTCGCGAAGATCGCGACACCAATATTACCCGGATCGGCTTTGTCGCGGCGGAAATTTCCCGGCACGGCGGCGCGGTCATCTGTGCGGCGGTGAGCCCATACGCGGCCACGCGCAACCTGGTTCGCGAGATGCACAAAGAGGGAGTATTTCTCGAAGTGTTCGTCGACACTCCAGTTTCGATCTGCGAGACGCGCGACGTGAAAGGCTTCTACGCCAAGGCGCGGTCGGGCGAGATTAAAGGTTTCACCGGCGTCGACGATCCTTATGAAGCACCGGTAAATCCTGAATTGACCCTGCCAACGGCGAACCGCACCGCGGAAGAGAACGCGCGCGAGATCGTGGCGTATCTGGTTTCCGAGGGTTTCCTCGAGCCGGATGGACCCAAGCCCGTGCGGGAAGGAACTCTGGTGGGGAGCAGCAGTCGCTAAGCGTTGTACAGAGAATCTTCTCGATGAGATCTTGCGATCAATCGTAAGGGCGCCGGGGAGAAAAGTCTAAGAAGGGAGGCTACGGATGGGAGCGGAAAAAGCGTTGGCGCGTGGCGTTACGCTCGCCGATCGCGTGTCTCCCGTTCGGAGTGCCCAAGGGGCTGAGGTTGCGTTGTGCATCGGGTAGTAATCACTGGGGTGGGACTGGCAAACGCACTAGGGGCTAACACCGAAACGTGCTGGACGCGCCTGGTCGCTGGGGAAAACGGCATCCGCCCGATTAGTTTTTGGGACGCTTCCGGGTATCAGACCAAAGTGGCGGCCGAGGTACGGGAAATGCCGCGGGAGTTGGGCCTCGCTTCCCTGCCAGGCAATCATTGCCGCCGTCCCGTCCGCTTGTTCGCGCCGGTCGCCCAGGATGCCTATCGCGACGCCGGTCTCACCCCCGCATGGATCCCGTCGCGGGAAATCGGACTGGCACTTGGGATGAGTGTCAATTATCTGGACATGCGGCTGCTGAAGGAGTACTTCCGGCTGCTCGAACCCGGCAGGTACATCCTCAATCTTCGACGTCTTCTGGAACGCGGCGATCACCTTCCCGGATACGCCTTTTTCCGGCGGCAAGGGGATGTAATGGCGAGTGTCGCGTCGCGGCTGCTCCACCTTGGCGGTCCCACGCTTACCAACGACACAGCCTGCGCAGCCAGCCTCTATGCGGTGGGCGATGCGTTCCGCCTGATCCGCCGCGGCCGGGTACGCGCCATGCTCGCCGGCGGCGCCGCTGCTCTTGTGAGCCCTTTGAGCGTGCTGGCGTTCGCGGTGATCGGTGCGCTGAGCCGCTCCGAAGATGCGGAGACGGCATCCCGGCCTTTCGATCGGCAGCGGGACGGCTTCGTGATGGGAGAAGGTGCGGGCGCCGTGGTCTTGGAATCGCTTGAAAGTGCCCAGGAGCGCGGGGCCCGCATTTATGCCGAGATCACCGGGTTCGGGACCAGTTTGAACGCTCACAATCTCACCGATCCGTCGCCCGGCGGGGCGGCCGAGTCCGAAGCCATGCGCCTGGCGCTCGCCGACGGCAACACGGCACCCGAAGAGATCGAGTACATCGCCGCGCACGGCACCTCCACGCAGAAGAACGATGCCACCGAAACCCAGGCGATTAAGGGCTTCTTCAAAGGCCATTCCGGCAAGCTCATGATTTCTTCGAATAAAGCGCAGATCGGACATACCATTTCGGCTGCCGGGATCAGCAATCTTGCTTACACCGTCAAAGCGATGGAAACCGGCGTCGTTCCTCCGACCATGCATTTGAAAGAGACTGATCCCGAGTGCGACCTGGATTATGTCGCCAACCAAAGCCGCAAGCGTCCCGTCCGCACGGCGCTCGTCAATGCGTTTGCCTTCGGGGGGCAGAATGCGGTACTGGCGGTCCGGGCATGGAATTCTTAGGTAGAGGGGAAGATCTGTTATGGCAAACGGTTGGATGACCGAAGCGGAGATCGAGGCCAAGTTTGCGGAGGTGGTTGCGCAAAGTTTGAAGATCGACGTGCAGCAGGTAACGGCGGAATCGTATCTGGACGATCTGGGCGCCGAGTCGCTGGATCTGATTGAGATCGCGATGGAAGTGGAGTCCAACTTCAAAGTCTGGCTACCGGAGAAGAGCATTCTCCAGACCGCGATCGAGGTCTACGGTCCGGGCGTGCTCGAAAAGGACGGCTACCTGACCGAGGAGGGCCGGCAATTGTTTCAGCAGCGGCTTCCAGAAAGCGACCAGGCGCGCTTCGCGGGCCCGGTAGCCCTTAGAGAGGTCAACCGTTATTTTACCCAGGTGCACACGTGGGTCCACATGATCGACGGGCTCCTGGTCTACACGCCGACGGCGTGCGCCCACTGTGGCGGGCCGCTCGAGGCGTCGTTGGGATTTCGTTTGAAGTGTTCGGTTTGCGGTCAGGAAGTGGCGTTGCGCGCGGGTGATGACATCAACCGGGAGTGGGTGCAGCAGTTTGCCGCTCGCCGGGAACCTCATCCGGCGGGCGTGCAGGCGTAGTAGTGATTTTGAACCAGGTTGCGCGCCGGGCGGCAACGATCGACGTGCAGCATACAGAGATAAGAGGGGATGGCGCCGTGAAGCGAATTCCCCCCGGAGATTTAGGATTCTAATGAGCCGAAGCGCCCTTCACATCAATCTCGACCAGTTTGGAATTCTGGCCGCCAATCTTCCCGGTCATCTGGACACAGCCATCGCGATCGCTGCCAGCCGTCGCGGAGCTGGAGAAATCCCCGCTGCGGGCGTTCTGAACCTGGAAGCGACCACGGACTTGCAGGCTGCTCACGCGGCCATCGACCGCGTCTCCCGACTGGCGCATGGTGATTTTTGCATCAAAATCAGCGCCTCCCTCGCGGGCGCGGGACCGCTGGTTGCCGGCTTGCCCGCCAACGCGCGGACGGTGATTCTGACTTCCGCGTGGAGTGCGGAGCTGCCCGCTCTTTGCGCAAACGTGCGGAAAGGCGACCGTCGCCTGTTCATTGAAGTGCTGGACGCGCAGGAGGCGCAGATTGCGGCCGATCTCCAGGCGGATGCCGTGATCGCGAAAGGCCAGGAAGCCGGCGGCGCGGTGAGCGAGGAGACCGGATTCATTCTTTTGCAGCGCCTGCAGCGTGAGTGTGCGCTGCCGGTGTGGGTGCACGGCGGGATTGGGCCGCACTCCATTGCGGCTTGCTACGCGGGCGGTGCGGCGGGCGTGGTACTCGACAGTCAACTGCTCCTCACCACGGATTCCACCATTCCGGTTCGGCTTCGTTCCGCCATTGAGCGGGCGGGCGGCGATGAAACCTTCTGCCTGGGCCGGGAACTCAACGGTCTCACACGCATGTGGCGGCGTCCGGGCATGCGGGGCGTGGAAGAGCTGGAGAAGCTCGAAGTGGAGCTTTCGGCGCAACCGCTGTCCGAAGCGCAGCACGCCTGGAGGGAGGCGATCCGGTCGCGCATCGGCTGGAAGAATCCGGAGACGGATCTGTGGCCGCTGGGGCAGGATGCCGCTTTTGCGGCACCTATGGCAGCCCGATTCGTTACCGTGGCCGGAGTCATCGACGGTCTGCGCCAATCCATCCACGATCACGTCACGGCCGCAAAGAAAATGGCGCCGCTGGGCCGCAATTCGGCCCTGGCGCAAGCGCACCGCACCGAGTACCCGATTCTGCAGGGACCCATGACGCGCGTGAGCGATACGGCGGAGTTTGCCGCCTCGGTCGCCGATGGCGGCGGCCTGCCCTTTCTGGCGCTGGCCCTCCTGCGCGGTCCGCAAGTCCGGCGCCTGCTCGAAAAAACCAAAGCTCTGGCCGGCTCCAGGAGTTGGGGCGCGGGCATTCTGGGTTTCGTTCCCACCGAGCTGCGGGAAGAGCAGCTGGCCGTAGTCAGGGATATCCGGCCGCCTTTTGCTTTGATCGCCGGCGGGCGTCCTGACCAGGCCGCGAGTCTGGAAAAGCTGGGCATCGTCACCTATCTGCATGTGCCCGCGCCGCCGCTGCTGCGGATGTTCATCGAAGACGGCGCGCGCCGCTTCATCTTCGAAGGACGCGAGTGCGGCGGCCACGTGGGTCCGCGCACCAGCTTCGTCCTTTGGGAAACCATGATCGATACTCTCCTGGACGTGATCCAGAAGGGTGTGAAACCGGAAGAGCTGCACATCGTTTTTGCCGGCGGCATCCACGATGCGCAGTCGGCCGCCATGGTCAGCGCCATGGCCGCGCCGCTGGCCGAGAAGGGCGTGAAGCTGGGCATCCTGATGGGCACCGCCTACCTGTTCACGCAGGAAGCCGTCGCCGGCAAAGCCATCAACGACACGTTCCAGCAGGAGGCGCTCGATTGCCGCAATACGGTGATCCTCGAATCCGGTCCGGGCCATGCGACGCGCTGTGTGAACACCGGCTTTGCCAAAGTGTTCCGCGATCTCAAGCGGAAATTGCAGAGCGAGGGCAAGTCTCACGACGAGATTAAAGAGGCTCTCGAAGCCCTGAACGTCGGCCGTCTCCGCATTGCATCCAAAGGCATCGACCGCACCGGCGAAGGCGACAACGTGCAATACGTCGAAGTCTCGCGCGAAGCCCAGCTGCAGCAGGGCATGTACATGATCGGCCAGATTGCATCGCTGTGGTCGAAGACCTGCACCGTGCGCGAGCTGCATGAATCCGTTTCCGCGGGAAGCGCGGAATGGCTGCGCAATGTTGCCGCCCCGGAACTCACTCCGGCCGCGGAACCGCCTGCCGAGCCGCCCTGCGATATCGCCATCGTGGGCGTGAGCTGTATGCTCCCCAAGGCGGCCGATGTTCGCGAGTTCTGGTCCAACATCGTCAATAAGGTGAACGGGATCACCGAGATTCCGAAAACCCGTTTCGACGCGGAGCGTTATTACGACCCCGATAAGAAGGCGCGTGACAAAATCTACTCCAAATGGGGCGGTTTCCTCACCGAGGTCGCGTTCGATCCAATGCGTTACGGAATTCCTCCGAACGCGCTCGATTCGATCGATCCGATGCAGTTGCTGGGTTTGGTGGCCGTCGAAGAGGCTCTGAAAGATAGCGGCTACGATGTGCGGCCCTTCAACCGGGCGCGCACCAGCGTAATCCTTGGGATGAGCGGAGGTCTGGGCGACGTGGGTCTGAACTACGCCGTGCGCACGACCATGCCGGAGTATGTCGACCAGATTCCCGAGGCGGTCTTAGCCCGGATGCCGGAGTGGACCGAAGACACGTTTGCGGGCATTCTGCTCAACGTGGCGGCGGGCCGCATCGCCAATCGTTTCGATTTCGGAGGGGTCAACTTCACGGTGGATGCCGCCTGCGCTTCTTCGCTGGCGGCGACCGCGATTGCCACGCGCGAACTCACCGCCGGTTCGAGCGACATGGTGATCGTGGGAGGCATCGACACGCTCCAGAGCCCGTTCGGGTTCATGTGCTTTGCCAAGGCGCAGGCGCTCTCGCCACGCGGGCAGTGCCGTCCGTTCGACGAGTCCGCGGACGGGATTGCGATCAGCGAAGGCATAACGATGCTGGTGCTGAAGCGCCTGGCCGACGCCGAGCGCGCAGGCGATCGCATCTACGCCGTGATCAAAGGCATTGCCGGTTCGAGCGATGGTCGGGGCAAGAGCATGACCGCGCCGCGTCCCGAGGGCCAGATGGCCGTCCTCACACGCGCCTACAAGCAGGCGCGCTTCGGCGCCGCTACAGTCGGGTTGTACGAAGCCCACGGTACGGGCACCGCCGCCGGAGATGCCGCCGAGATTACCTCTCTTTCGGAGTCTCTGCTGGCCGATGGAGCCACGCCCGGTTCCATCGCCGTCGGTTCGGTTAAGTCTATGGTCGGGCACACCAAAGCGGCGGCCGGTGTCACGGGGCTCCTCAAGATTGCGCTCGCCCTTTATCACAAGGTTCTCCCCGCGACGTTGAACGTGGAGAAGCCGAACAGCAAGCTGAAGGATCCGGGCAGTCCGGTTTACGCCAATACCGAGACGCGACCCTGGGTGCGGATGGCGGCGGATGTGCCCCTGCGCGCCGGCGTATCGAGCTTCGGGTTCGGCGGCACCAACTTCCACGCCGTACTGGAAGAATATACGGGGGATGTGCGGTGCGCGGAGGATATTCCGGCGGTCGAAGCCTGGCCCGCGGAGTTGTTTCTCTTCTCGGGATCGGCGGCATCGGTCAGCTCGTCTCTCAACCTGCTGAGCGCCAACCTGACGGCCGGAAATCGTCTGCCCCTGCGGAATCTCGCGGCGCAATCGTGCGCGCGGGTCACCAGTTCCCGTTCCGGCGTGCGGCTGGCGATCATCGCGATCTCTACCGAGGATCTGGCGGCCAAGCTGGCTAAGGCCAAGGACTTACTTAGCGCGCAGACCACAACCGCTTCCGATAAGTCGGGGATCTATCTCGCGCCAATCAGTGCCGAAGCGCCGCGCCTGGCATTTCTGTTTCCCGGGCAGGGATCGCAGCAGCCGAACATGCTTCGCGATCTGGCGGTCCATTTCCCGGAATTCCGGGTTGCGCTCGAACGCGCGCGATCATGTACTCGACGGCCGTTTCCCGCGCAAGCTTTCCGAATACATTTATCCCCAGCCGGTCTTCACGCCGGAAGAGGAAAAGCGACAGATGGCGGAAATTACCGCCACCGCGATCGCGCAGCCCGCTTTGGGCGTGGTCGAGATCGCATTAAGCCGGCTGCTGGCGCGTTTGGGTGTCACTCCCGCGATGACGGCGGGACATTCTTACGGGGAATACGCGGCCCTGGCTGCGGCCGGCGTGATCAGCGGCGACGTGCTCTTTGAACTCTCCGAAAGGCGGGGGAATGCCATTGAAGAAGCCACGCGCGGCGGCGATGCCGGGACGATGGCGGCTGTTCTCGCGAATGCGTCGATGGTGGAGGAGGCGTTGAACGGAACCTCGAACGTCACCATCGCGAATTACAACAGCCCGAAGCAGACCATCATCGCCGGCGCCAAGGATGCCATCCACGCGGCCGTCGAGAAGCTGTCCGCGAAGAAGCTGACCGCGAAACAGATTCCGGTTGCATGCGCGTTCCATTCGCCGCTGATGCAGCCCGCGCGGGAGCGGCTGGCCTCCGTTCTGGAAAAGCAAACCTACCATGCGCCGCGGGCCCAGGTTTTCTCGAACACCCTGGCGGCTCCTTACCCGGCATCTTCGTCCGCGATTTCGGGACTGCTTGCCAGTCATTTGGTAGAGCCTGTGCGTTTTGTCGAGCAGGTTCGCGCCATGCACGACGCCGGCGCGCGCGTGTTTCTGGAAGTCGGGCCGAAAAACGTACTCTCCAATCTCGCTAAGCAAAACCTGGATGGCCGCGAGGTGACCGTGCTCCAGACGGACGCGAGCGAACGGCGCGGCATGGAGCAGCTGCTGCACACCCTAGGACAACTCGCGGTACTGGGTGTTCCCGTGGAAGCGGAAGAGCTGTTCCGGGGCCGCCTCGAAACGCCGAGCGCCGTGGTCGCCCGCGCGCCGCAGTGGCTGGTGACCGGGGCGGGCACCTATGCGCGCTCCAACCCGCCAGTGCCGAAAACGCCGGTGAAGCTGGTCGATCCGGCCACTTTCAAGCCGGAGATCCGGACCGTGGAAGTGGTGCGCGAAGTTGAGGTAGTCCGGGAAGTGGTTCGTGAGGTTCCGGCTGCGCCCGGCCTGTTTGCAGGGGCCGGCAGCGCCGCTCCCAATGTGCTCGTGGAACACCAGCGCATGATGCAGCAGTTCCTCGCCACGCAGACCATCATCATGCAGAATTTCCTATCGGGAAATTCGGGTGTCGCCGCGCCGTTCGCTCCTCCGGCGCCGCCGGTGGCCGTTGCGCCGGTTGCTCCCAGAATCGCTGCGCCTGTCGCTCCGCCTCGGGCTGCGAGTGCGGCTGCGCCGGTTACTCAGAGTGCCCCCCCGCGATCCGCCGCCGCGGCACCGGCCGCGAAGCCCGCTCCGGTGGTGGCGCGCAAGGTGGAAACCCGCGATACCGCCAAGGAACTGCTGGCGATCGTCAGCGACCGCACGGGCTACCCGGCGGACATGCTCGACATGGAAGCAGCCGTCGAAGCTGATCTCGGGATCGACTCCATCAAGCGCGTGGAGATCCTCAGCGCCTTCCAGCGCACCTGTACCGAAGCCGAACAGAAGCAGGTTCAGACGCTCATGGAAAAGCTGACGAGCGCGAAAACGCTGCGGGAGATCTCCGCGCATCTGGCGCCTCTGTTTGCCTTGCCCGCTGCCGTTGAGCAGCCCGAAGTATCCGAACCGGCTCCCGCGCTGGCCGCCCGCGGGGCGGAACGCGACGTGATCGCGGAACTCCTTGTGATTGTCAGCGACCGTACCGGCTATCCGGCGGACATGCTCGACACCGCGGCGGCCATCGAAGCCGATCTGGGGATTGATTCGATCAAACGCGTGGAAATCCTGAGCGCCTTCCAGCGTACCTGCACGGAGTCGCAACAGGCGCAAGTGCAGTCGGCGATGGAGAAGTTGACCAGCGCGCGCACGCTCGCCGAGATGGCGGATCTGCTGGTGCCGTTTTTTCGTTCTTCGGCGGTAGCCAAACCCGCCGTGACCGCAGTGCAGGCGCCCTCTCCAGCGCCGCCGGTTTCCGCCCCTCAGCCAACCGCTTCGGCAGCGGCGCCCGCGCGCAACTTCCAAGCCGATCTCATCGCAATCGTCAGTGACCGTACGGGCTACCCCGCCGACATGCTCGACGCCAACGCCGCGATTGAAGCGGACTTGGGCATCGACTCCATCAAGCGCGTGGAAATCCTGAGCGCCTTCCAGCGCACCTGCACCGAATCCGAGCAGGCCCAGGTGCAGGGCATTATGGAAAAGCTTACGGCCGCACGGACGCTGAATGAGATGGCTGAACGGCTCGCTCCGTTGTTCCGCGGCGTGGTGAAGAACGATCCGCCCACCTCCCCCGCCGT
The DNA here is from genome assembly GCA_963814235.1 of Bryobacterales bacterium. Lineage (GTDB taxonomy): Bacteria > Acidobacteriota > Terriglobia > Bryobacterales > Bryobacteraceae > Bog-113. Next base: position 105,275 of record CAWFCA010000011.1, read on the forward strand.
TGCGGCGCATGCGGCGCATGTATCACCCGCGCCGGCCACTCCCCCGGTTCCCGAACGGAACCTGTTGGGCGAGCTGGTCGCGATCGTGAGCGACCGTACCGGATACCCGGCCGATATGCTCGACCCATCCGCGGCGATTGAAGCCGACCTCGGCATCGATTCCATCAAGCGCGTCGAAATCCTGAGCGCTTTCCAACGCACGTGTAGCGAATCCGAGCAGGCCAAGGTGCAGGCCGCAATGGAGAAGCTGACCAGCGCGCGGACGCTTGCGGAGATCGGTGAGCGCTTAAAAGCCGCGCTGGCTCCCCCTTCCGCCGCAGCGGGCCACCACAGCGCAGCCAGCTTGAACGGCGAGTCGGCTGCCCGTTTTACGTTAACTACCGTTTCGCGCCCGCGCACCGCGGCGCCGGTTAAGTTCCCCGGCCGCGTGGTGCTGATCACCGATGACGAAAATGGAATTGCCTCCTCAATCGCGGAAGGCTGGAACGCGCAGGGAGAGCGGGTATTACTGCTTCGCCATAGCCCCGGCTCGACCTTGCACGGAGAAGGCGTTTACTCCACCGATCTGACCGACGCGGCTTCCGTCGACGCCATGTTCACCGCTCTCCGGAAGGATTACGGCTCGATCGGCGCGCTGATTCATCTCCTTCCTTTACAAACCAATCCTCCGTTCTCCCAACTGGATTTCGCGCAATGGCGCGGCCAGGTTCGCCAGGATGTGCGCAGTCTTTATCTGCTGGCCAAGGCGGCGGAGGCGGATTTGAAGCGGGCCGGGAAGCAGAGCGGCGCTTTGCTGGCAGTGGTGACCGGGCGCGGAGGTGCTTTCGGGTTGGAACCCGGCGCCGCTCCCGCTCCCACGCACTATGCGGCTGCCGACTTCATGAAAACGCTTTCTCTCGAGTTCACCGAAGTGCTCTGCAAAGTGATTGACGTCGATCCATCCGATCCGGTCGCGATTCTTCGCCAGAAGGTGGCGGAGGAGCTGGCGTGTCCGGAACCGGTTCTGCAGATCGGCTTACCCGGCGACCGGCGGCTCACGGTGATCCCGCGCCGCGCCGCGATCGCCGCCCAGCCCCTGACTTCGGTGGATGCGCACTCGGTCGTGCTGCTGACGGGCGGGGCTCGTGGCATCACGGCGGGCATCGCCGCCACGCTGGCAAGCCGCACTAAATGCACGCTGATTCTGGCCGGAGCGTCGCCGCTTCCGCCTCCCGAAAGCCCGGAAACATCGTCGATGAAAGAGCCCGCACAGTTGAAGGCGGCGCTGATGCAGCAGTTGCGGAGTGGTGGAACGAAAACGGTGAAGCCTGCGGAGGTCGAGGCGGCTTACAGCCGTCTGATGAAGAACCGCGAGATGGAGCGCAATCTCGAAGAACTGCGCAAGCTGGCTTCGGCCGTCGAATATTTCGAGGTCGACGTCCGCGATGAGGCCCGGTTCGGCGGCTTGATTGACGACATCTACGAACGGTTCGGCCGCCTGGATGTCGTAATCCACGGAGCCGGCGTGATCGAAGACAAACTGATCAAAGATAAGACCCCCGACTCCTTCGACCGGGTGGTGCATACCAAGACCGACAGCACCTTCGTTCTTGCGCGCAAACTGCGGCCCGCTGACACCAAGTGCCTGGTTCTGATGTCGTCCATCACGGCGGCCTTTGGAAACCGCGGCCAGGCCGATTACGCGGCGGCCAACGGAACCATGAACGGCATTGCCACGATGCTCGCGACGGAATGGCCCGGGTTAGTCGTCGCGATGGATTGGGGTCCGTGGGATCAGGGGGGCATGGTCTCCGATGATGTCCGGCGGCAGTTTCTGGCGCAGGGCATCGTTCCGATCCTTCCCGCGGAGGGCGACGAAGCGGTGATGCGGGAGTTGGCTTTGCCGAGCCAGGGCCATCCGATCGTGGTGATCGGGGAAGGTCCCTGGGCCAACCTGGCAGTCTCTTCGCCCGCAGCCTCGCAGCCGATTACCACCCGGCCGTAAACGCCGTTTCGCTACACTAGTTGGTTGATCGACCTTCATTCGCATACCGACCAGTCGGACGGCAGCTCGTCGCCAGCGTCGCTCGTCCAGGAGGCTTTGGACCTACAATTAGAGGCGCTCGGCGTCACCGATCACGACACGCTCGCCGGATATGATCTGGCCGAGCCTGTAGCCCGTGATAAAGGGCTGCGGATCGTATGCGGAATCGAGCTGTCGACGCGCCTTGAAGAACCGGGGTCGAAGAAGCGCCCACCGTCGGTGCATCTGCTCGGCTACTTCGTCAAGACCCCTCCTACTCCGGCGTTTCGCGAGTGGCTCATCAACTGGCAGAATAGCCGGCGCGATCGCAACCTGAAGCTGATCCGAAAGCTCAATGATCTCGGGGTCGACATTCAACTCGAGGAAGTGCAGAAGATCGGACGTAACCTGACCGGACGGCCGCACTTTGCGAAAGTTCTGATCGCCAAGGGCTATGTCGGGACGACGCAGGAAGCTTTCGACAAGTATCTGGCCGAGGATGCCTCCGCGGGTGTGGAACGCGAAGAATGCTCTTTATTTGAAGGCATCGCCAAGGTACGGGAAGCGGGCGGCACTCCGGTGCTGGCGCATCCTTATCGCATGACCCAGGGCAAGGACGAACAACGCATGAGCGACGTGCTGGCCACGCTGGTTGATTGCGGCCTTCAGGGTATCGAGGTCTATTACAGCGAACATACTGCGGAGGATCGCGCTCTCTACCTCAAACTGGCGGAGCAATACGGCCTTCTGGTTACCGGCGGATCGGACTACCACGGTACCAACAAGCCGGGTATCCTGCTGGGCACGGGACGTGAAAACAACCTCAACATCCCGTATTCCATTCTCGAAGGGCTGCAGGCAAATTGAGACTGCGGGCTCTCGCCTGCGTCACGGCAGATCCTGCAAGACGGCCATGGCGGCATTGCGCCCGTTGATCCCGATCACGCTTCCGCCCGGATGGGTACACGCGCCGCAGAGGTAGACGCCCTCCATCTGCGTTTTCGCGCGCAAACGGTTACTCCACATGAAGGGCGGCAGGCACTCGCCCTGGAAAATATGTCCGCCTGTCAGACCCACTTTTTTCTCGATATCCGGCGGTCCGAGAACCTGGGCGTCCACCACGGCGTCGCTGAGATTACTGCAGAAACGCGCGATGGAAGCCAGCACCCGCTGCTTTACTTCTTCTCGACGCGAATCCCAGTCGCCCGCCGCGAAACGATAGGGCACATACTGCGAGAAGACGCTCATGCTGTGAAAGCCCGCGGGCACCACCCCCGGATCATGCACGCTCTGAAAGTACAGTTCCGTCCATAGCCGCTCGGAAACGCTTCCGGCACGGGCAGCCTGAAAACTATCTCGCCATTCCTGTTTGTTCAGGGGCGTATTGATCTGCCCGTGGTGATGCGTGCGATGCACGCCGGGACGCGCGCGGAAGTCCGGCAGTTCGCGCAGAAGAACGTTCAATTTGACCGTGCAGCCCTCGATCGGCACCGCTTCCACTTGTGCGCGCCAGGCCGCGTCGGCCGAGCTATCGAGTAGCCGCAGAGTCACGCGCGGGTCGGCATTCGAAACCACGGCGCGCCCGCGCACGCGCTCGCCGCTCTCCAGAATCACGCCTTCTCCCGGCACGATTCGCGCCACGGGAACGCCGGCCGCCACCACGGCGCCAGCTTCGTTCGCGGCATCGCAGATCAGGAAGGAAACGGTGCCCATGCCTCCTTTCACATATCCCCACATCCCGGGCAGTCCGCCCAGGCGCCCGGATGCGTGATGAAAGCGGATAGAAGCCGTCCCTTTGTCGAACGGGCTTGCATTGGTGCCGATGACGCCCTGACCCATATAGCCAACCTGCAGCCGTTCGTCGGTCAGATACCGCTCCACCATCTCCGCCATGGACCATTCGAAGAGCAGCCCGCGCGCTTCCTCGTCGTTACCAAGCCGTTCCTCAATCTGTTCCCGCGAGGGCGCCGGGCCGATCCACAGATCTCGCGAGTCGTCGGGTCTTAACGCATCGCGAACCCGGCGAATCAGGGCACACATCGCCTTCCAACCCTCCATGTCCCGCGACGAAAATCGGCCGATCTCTTCATCGCAAATCGCGTCATCCTCATGGAGTTGAATACTGGAACCGTCCTCAAAGGGAACGAACAACCCGGCGAGCGCGGGCGTCCATGCAAACCCCCGTTCGACCAGCCGGAGCTCCCGGATAACAAGGGGGTGCAGCAGGCCCGCCAGGTAAGCGCAGGGGGACATGCGCACGCCCGGCCAGGGCTCTTCAAGCGTACACGCGCCGCCCACACGATCGCGCGCCTCGAGCACCAGGACGCTTTTGCCGGCCATCGCCAGGTAGGCGGCGCACGCCAGACCGTTGTGTCCCGCTCCCACCACGATCGCGTCCCAGACGCGGCCGGCCAACTCTCGAACAGGCGCCGGCAAGCCAACCAAACCCATGGACGCAGCGGCAGAGTTCATCAGAAGCTAGCGTAACGCGCCGCGTGTATGCTGATTCGGATGCAACGTTTTGTTCAGCGAACGATGAATGAAACAAGCGCTTGCCGCTCACGACGCCCGCGCTCGGTCAACCTTCACGGAAGGGTTTCCTGACGAGGTTCGGCGGCGGTCCCGCCTTGGCGAGAACGGGCAGGCCGATGCCATGACGCTGGTGGTTGTGGACGTCGAATACCCCTGACGCGCGCGGTATATTGGAGTTAACCTAATCGGCGCGGTAGCCAAGTGGTAAGGCCAAGGTCTGCAAAACCTTTATTCATCGGTTCGACTCCGATCCGCGCCTCCAATTAACACCCTCTATAGTCAGCCCGTTTTAGGGTTGGCAGCACCTTCGCTATTTCCGAGATTGCGCGGCTCCGAATTTCGAGTTGCTTGCGGAACGTTAGGGTGCGGGTGGTCCGAATACAATCTGCACGAGTTGTATCTGCTGCTTCAGGAACCCCGTGTCCTGCACATAAGTCACGTACTCGGTCTGTCCACCACCTGACGCGAACTCCGGATGCGCGAGCGCCGCATAGTCCGCGTTGTTCTGGTATCCCGGCAGCCCCGTATAAAACTGTGTCTGAGCCGACCAGGGTCCCCAAGGCTCATGAGACACGCAGTAGTAAAGGTTATTGTTGAAAACGCCACTGTAGATCGCGACGTACATTCCGAGATAGGCGTCATAAAAGACCGACGTACCTGCCGCGCCGCCGTTTAACACGGTGACAGCATCGGCCGCGTTCGCACTCCAAACGTTATTACCTGCATAGTAAGTCCAAGCGCTAGGAACCGTAACACTTTCCAACGGCACTTTCGCTATCTGGGTATACTCGATCAGAAATCCGCCAAGATTTCCATACATATAGAGAGTGTCTCCGGAAACTACCCATCCGTTGCTGAAACCCACTTGAGTTCCTGTGAACATTAGCGTCGGATACGGGCTTGCGGGATTCACCACCGGCCTCGTGATTTTGCCGTTCTCCCATATGGCCACGCCCTCGCCGATATTGACCCACCCAGTGATGGTGGGGGACCGCCAGATCTCGTCGTAAAAGATGATGACGCGATTTCTCGCGGTATCCGGCACCAGAGGCCCCGGCCAGATTGCGAATTCCGCACCGCAGGGCGTGACCGTGCAGCTTTTCGAACTGTGCTCGGCGTTGTATTTCGTTTCCCACGGGAGGAAAGGAAAGAACGGTGTCGGCGCATTAGTAGAATCGACATAATTGCCGCTCAGGTTTATACCAGTCGAAGCGTCCAGATTCGTCGTCCATGCTAAAGAATTACTGAAGAAGTTGTTCCCCGCCGCGTTGTTCTTTGTAAGGGCCGTGTCGTTGAACATCCATATAGATTTACCGTTCACAAGCGCGCTGTTCGTTCCGTCTCTACCCTGCACCAGAGGATTCTGCGCTACGATTCCCATGGGCGTCACCGATTGCAAAACCGGGATCGCCGGAGGTCCTGACTGCGCATGCAAAGAAGCGCAAAAACAGATAAGGCCAAAGCTACAGGCGGTCACGTTTATAGAAGGCATTCAGTCCAATATTAGTTCAATTAACATAAAAAGACCTCAATTATTTCTGGTCCCTGCGCCCGGAGGAGCGAATTATTTGTAAGATTGGAGGAATTTAAGGGCTTGCACAAGCTGTTCCGCCACCACCTGTATTCGGAGGCCGTTATTCTGTCGCTGCGAGTAGGCCGCTATTGTCGTCTGGAGCTCCCTGGTGTTCCCATTCGCGCCGGTTTCGCCTCAGGAGTTCGCCGTCCACGTACTCGCGGGTCGGGGAAGGGGGGCGGCTAACGCGGGGGAGTGAGGATGTGTCCGCTTTGTAGTCCTTTAAGGAATGTGAATTGCCCAGCGCTTTGTATGAACGTCAGAACCATTTCTAAGCTTTCGCGAATTGAAGGGCTCCTGGGAGTTGTCGTGTTTTGTGCTTCAGCCCAAGCCGCTGGGCAGGACCTACGTATCACCCAGTTTCAACAACTGGCACCTGCGGGGAACCGGCCGTCCTGGAACGCAAATAACGTCATCGCCTATGATGCTCCGTCGCCATCGGGGCACTTCGACGTGTATACGATGAATCCCGACGGATCGAACGTACAATGCCTGACATGCAACGCCGCGGCGCTGCCGCCATATAACAAAGGGCTGCCGGCCTGGCATCCGGGCGGGGCATACCTCGTAATCGAAGTGCAGACCGTTGCTTTTGATCCAAATTCGGTTGGGGCGGCGGCGGCCACGCCGGGCGGCGGCTTTGGAAACGACCTCTTTGTCACCGACGCGGGCGGAAAGAATTACTGGCGTTTAACGAGCGCGTCACCGGGAGCGATCGGCGGGGTTTTGCACCCGCGATTCTCGCATGACGGAACCAAACTGTTGTGGACCCAGGCCGTTCCCGGCACGTCGGGGCGCTTTTGGAACCTGTTGCTGGCCGATTTCGCCGTTAGCAACGGAGTTCCTGGAATCAGCAATGTGCAGAGCCTGCCGCCTTGCGCCAGCGGCACCGTCTTCTGTGAGTCGGGTGATTTCAGCCATGATGACACCACCGTTTTTTTCACGGGTGCCCTGGACGGCCAGCCTTTCGAAGGAATGGATATTTATTCCTACGGGCTGAGCACGCAAAAGCTGACTAACCTCACAAACTCGCCGTCCCTATGGGATGAGTTGCCGACGGTTCTGCCCAATCAGGACAAGATTGCCTGGATCCACGGAGTTGGGAACGCCGATAGCCGTGCGCTGAGAACCGATTACTGGATGATGGACTACGATGGGAGCAACAAGCTTCAGCTCACTTATTACAATTACTCGAACGCGCCGGTTATGGGTTGGAACAGAGTGTTCGGCGCTGGGGCCGGTGTAGCGACGGCCCAGATGGCCTGGAGCCCCGACGGTACGCAGGCCGTAGGTCAACTGACGGCGGACGGAGTCCCGTCGCGAACCGGCGGGCAACTCTATTTGCAGAAGCTGGAAGTTGCCGCGCCCAGCCTTTCCGGCGCCAGTTATGCGCGGCCCCCGCTCGGACAGGACTCGATCATCAGCACCTTCTATAACAATCTGGCGAGTACCACAGCCAACGCCACTGGCGCGAGCCTGCCCACAGATCTTGGCTCGACCACTGCCACCCTGACGGACTCCCAGGGAACTGTGCGGCCGGTCCCGCTCTTCTTCGTGTCGCCCGGGCAAGTGAACTGGTTGGTGCCGCCGGGCACCGCGCCAGGGCCCGCCATCCTGGCCATCACCAATCCGCAGGGCCAGACCGTGCGCTCGACGATCGACATTGAAAACGTAGGTCCCGGGCTCTTTTCGATCAACGGTACCGGCCAGGGCCCCGCCATCGGAGCGTTGCTGACCTTCCCGCCAAACTCCACTCAGTACACGCAGCAGAACCTGTTCACCAGTTCACTCAATCTCAATCCGGTAGCTCTTGTAACGCGAGGAGGCGCCAACTACCTGGAACTGTTCGGTACCGGCCTCCGCCATTTCGGCAAGCTGGTAACGGCCCAGATTGGCAGCCAGACCTTCCCCGTGAGCTTCGCGGGAGCGCAGGGAGCATTTTCGGCCTGGATCAGATCAACATCCCGATCGATCCATCGCTAGCGGGAAGCGGCGTTCAAAGCGTCACTGTGTCTGTGGACGGGGTGGTGTCGAACACGGTTCAGGTGCAATTTCAGTAAACCCACGGCAGAGTCCCACGGCTGAATGCCGTGGCGCGGGAGGAAGGGGCCCGGCACTAGCCCGGGCCCTTGCTGCGTGGTTAAGCACTAAACGTCGTAAAAGAACTCTTCGTATATCACTTTCCCATTAGCCACTTTGTAGACCGCAATCTCTTCCATGGTGAAACGGCGGTTCTGCGGCTTAAACGTAACGTCCATCTTGAACGTCACCGTGAAGTGGGACCCCGCGACCAGCGGGCCTTCCACCGACGCCGAGTGCACTTCGTGATTCTCGGCCCACCACTCGCCTTTTGCGATCACGGCTGCAAGGCCCCTGCTTTCGCGTGAACCTCCGGGCGGTGCGGCGGCTTCCATGCTAACGATGTTATCCGCGTAGAGTGTTTTCGTCGCTTCGTGAAACTTGCCCTCAGAGCAGAGTTTGGTCAGTGTCTGCGCTACTTCGTTGGTAGTCATTTCAATCTCCTTTTCAAATCTTTTCATAGACGCCCGAGGCTACGGGAAAGACAGTTTTCAAATAAAAGATGTCTTTCCCGCGCAGGAGTTGCTCCAATCTATTTCACAGGAGCCGTGTATAGGTTCGCCATTCGGAAACTGCGATACGAGCTGGTCCCCGACTCTTGATTAAACACCTGTGTCGCGCTCGTTGTGCCCGCTGTCGGCAGCAATTCGATCGAATAGTTGGTGCTATTGGGGGCCACGATACCCGGCTGGAAATGATAGTTGCCATTGGCGAGCAACTGAGAGCTGCCTAGCGCGAACGCATAAACGCCGAGGTCCTGACTGAGAACGGGTGTCACCGACATTGCGTTCTCATCGACGGTCAGAGCCATTCCGCGGCTGTTTCCAGTCCCCAGAGTCGAGACTCGGGTATTGCCGTTGTCATAGACCGTAAACTCGCCATTGGTCTCGAATCCCGCGTCATGCTGGTGCGAAAACCACGGGTAAGAATCGTTATTGATGTTGTTGAAGGTGAAGTCGCCGGCCACGCCCATGCGCCAGAGGATACGGCCATCGCCGGCGCCGTTCTGGTAATTGATCTTCATCACCCAGTCCTGGTGGCGGGAGGAGAGAATAAAATTTCCGTCGCTCGAGCGATATTGGAGGGAGTTGCAGTGCAGCCAATCGTTGGCGATCGGGGTTACGCCCGAAGTACCCGCAAGATTCAATAGCGGGCACCCGCCCTGACCTTGCGCGCACGTCTCGTGCAGGATGGCCGCACGGTTAATGTCAAGCTGGTTTCCGCCGCCATCGTGCTGGAAGGTGTCCATGTACCAGACGGCGTTCAAATTGTTGTCGACCACGATGATCGCGTCGCCGACAATATCCACGTTCAAACCGGTTTGATTGCCCTGCGTTCCGGGCGGGAAAATCTTCTCAGCGCTGGCGATGAAGGCGAAATATCCGTTCGGCAGTTGGATGATGTCGTGGCTTAAGGCCGTGAGGCATGCGGAACCTACCGCCGCCGGCAATGAAACATTGCTGCACGACTGTAGATCCGTAGCTCCCATCGCGAAGAGCTGCTGTTGCAGGAGCCCGACATTGGTTTCCCGCAACACGTTCCCCGCCAGGTCGACTTCACGCATCAACTGAGCGGATTGAGTGATAGACGTATTCCAGGTAAGACCAGACTGCAAAAAGAGGAACACGCCGCCCGACAGTGGGCGCGCGAGCAGCACCTGGTGGTCATTGCCGCCGTCATAATACCAAGTGAAACTACCACTCTGATCCGTGGCGGCTGGCTGGTAGTTGCCTGGTCCCGCACCTAGATTCAAGTAGCCGTGAAGAACAACTTTATCCGTTTTGTAAGACTGCGACGTGGGTGGCACAACAATATTTTGGATCGGGAACGAAATCGACGTCGGCAGCGATCCCGCCGTGAACATTGCGGTGCTCCCTCCATTCACATAAGTGGAACCTTTCTTGATTTGGTAACCCATGCTGTACGTCTTCCCAGCGTAGAGACCGCCTACGTAGAAATTGTTGGAGGCGGTGCCCAGGCAGGGTGCGAACGGCGTACTCGCCGCACTGACTCCCGGACGGGAGAAGTAAACCCGTACCGAACTGCCGGTCGGGCATGCGGGAACAGCCGCGAGCGCGACCAATGCGTTCTGGGTGGGGACCACTGTAATAGTACCGCCGGAAACGAGACTGGTCAGAGTGAAAGGGACGGTCTGCTTGGCGGTCTCGCCGGTAGCGAAATCTTTTGCGACAATCTGGATGGTGTAAGCGCCTTCCGATGAGATGTTAGCCCACGAGAATGGCTGGGCGTTCCAGACCCCGGCGGAACTCGTTCCGACGTTGAAGTTTCGGACGACGCCGAAACTTCCGTTGCCGAATGCGGTGCTGAACTGAAAAGTGAGCGGGCCGGCGTTCGAATCAGTGGCCGTGACGTTGAACGTAATGGGCGTCCCGACAGGTTGGGGAGATGGTAATGAGGGAATGACAGAATTGATTGTTACAGTTGCGTGAAGTGTCACGCAGCTAAATAAGGTAGCGATCGCGGATAATGAAAACTTCATTTCTAACGGGGTTTTCCTTTTTGGAATTGCTGCTTAGCCCGATGAGTGTACCTCATTGAGTGGACGTTTTCATATGTTTCTGATCCTAGCGATGCCCTTTTCCTCAAATTTCATCATTCGAGGTCAAAACCGGCCTCCGAGCGCGCGGTTCCCCGTCTCAGGCTTTGCGATACCATGACGCCGGATGGGTTCGGCAACTTCGCAATCGATGGCCGAACGCCTCACGACCAGTCAGCGCGTCCTGCTCGCCCTGCTGGTTACGTCGATTTGCATTAACTACATCGACCGCGGGAGCCTCTCCGTCGGTCAGGCCGCGATCACGCGCGAACTGCACATCGCTCCAGCACGGCTCGGGCTGATCTTTTCGGCGTTTTTCTGGACCTACGCTTCTCTGCAACTGGTCTCGGGTTGGCTCGTGGACCGCTTGCCCGTTAACCGCGTACTCGGAGCGGCCTATCTTCTCTGGTCGCTGTCTATGGGTTTAACCGGCCTTGCCACCGGCCTTGGATCTCTGCTCGTCCTGCGCCTGATGCTGGGCGCGGGGGAGTCGGCCGCTTATCCGGCGTACTCGCGCATCCTGGCCGGCGCCTTCCACGAACAGCAGCGTGGGTTCGCGAATGGACTCATCGACGCCGGTTCCAAGGTAGGACCTGCGCTCGGCGTGCTGGCGGGCGGACTCGCCATGGAGCGCTTCGGCTGGCGCGGATTCTTCCTCGGCATGGGCGCTGTGAGCTTGCTTTGGCTGGTACCCTGGTTTCTTTACGCACCCGCAAACCAGCCTCTCGAAGCGCATGGCTCAATTGCCGCTCCCACGCTGGCCCGGATTCTGCGTGAGCGCTCTGCCTGGGGGACTTTCGCCGGCCTCATCTGTGCCAACTACGCGTGGTACTTCATGGTGTTCTGGCTACCGCCCTACTTCGAAAACGAGCGCCACCTCTCTCACCACGACATGTCGATCCTGGGCTCGGCACCCTTCTGGGGCGTAGCCGCGACCGCTCTGTGTAGCGGCTGGCTTTCCGATCGCCTGATCGCGCGTGGGTTTTCCGTCAATCGGGTTAGAAAATCATTTCTCGGGGCCGGGTTATTGCTCGCTACCCTCATGCTGCCGGCCATGCTGATCCGGAACAATATGGTCTCGCTCACGTTGTTAACGCTGGCGTGCGCGAGCTACGGCGTGTATTCATCCAATGTCTGGGCCACTACGCAAACGCTCGCCGGCCCGAGGGCAGCGGGTAAATGGACCGGTATGCAAAACGCACTCGGCAACCTGCCGGGCATGTTCGGCCTGTGGTTCACCGGATGGGTGATCCAGGAAACCGGGCGCTATTTCATGGCCTTTGTCATCGCTGCTCTCTTCCTGGTGGTGGGCGCGCTGAGTTTCGTGCTGATCGTACCCCGCGTGGAACCGATCGAATGGTGAAGGATACTATGGGTCAGCGATGTTTCGGCTCCTGCTACTCGCAATGGGTCTGTGCGCGGCGGTCGAGTGCCAGAATCCGGCGCCGCCTAAGCAGGACCCCGAAATCCTGAACCCGCCGGGTCCGCATCCGCTATTGCCTTCCGATCCCGCTCTATCGGAGATCCGCGGTAGCCTCGCGGCAGACCGGATCAGCGATGCCGAAGCGGCGCTTCGTCCCTACCTTCTTGCGCATCCGAATTCGGCCGACGCTCACTTCCTCCTCGGGTACATTCTTTTCCGTCAACAAAAGCCGGAACCTTCGCTGGCCGAGTTCACGCTCGGAGCGCGCTACCGGAATCCGAGCGCTTACGATCTGGAAGTGGTGGCTTGCGATTACGTGCTGTTGAAAGACTACAAAGACGCGGACAAGTGGTTCACGAAGGCGCTCGACTGGAACCCCAGCAACATCCGCGCGCGTTACTATCTGGGACGCGCCAAGTACAACGAGAACCGGTTTGGTGAAGCGGTCCAGGCGTTCGAGGAATGCCTGAAGCTGGATCCGAAGAACGTCAAAGCCGAAGACAATCTTGGCCTCAGTTATGAAGCGCTCGGCCGTGTGGAAGACGCGTTAAAGGCCTATCGCACGGCGATCGAGTGGCAGGACGGGCCGGCTTCCAAGAACTACCGGCCGTATCTCGATCTGGGAAACCTGCTCGTATCGCTGGACCGTCCGGCGGAAGCCTTGCCGGTGTTGCAATCAGCGGCCTTGCTGGAAACATCGGACGCTTCGGTCCACCGCCAACTAGGAAAGGCGTTGCTTCACCTGGATCGACCGGCGGACGCCCGCAAAGAGCTCGAGACCGCGGTGAAACTCAGCCCCGAAAACGCCCCGACGCATTTCATCCTCGCGCAGGTTTACCGCCGGCTGGGCCTTGCGGATCTGGCCCGCGCCGAAAGCGAAAAGTATAGCGCTCTGGCCAAGGAGCCCTAGCTTCCGTTCCCCTGCGACTCGCGAATAAAGGAATCATCCAAGCGACCGATCACTAGAGCATGATCTCTCGATGGGTTCCGCTCCTCGTGTTGGCGGCATGCGGGCCGGGGTTTGCCGAGGACATACGACTCAAAACGCGCGAGATCCGAACCGGTAATGGGTTAGCCGGAAATCAGATGAACGCATTCCGGCGCGGCCACCTGCTTGCCGTTTTCGACCGTCCCTGGAATGCCGCCCTTCTTTCTACTCTAAAAACGCGGGGAATCACAGTAACAGGCGCTCTCGGGAAACAATCACTCATGCTTGGTATGCCGGAAGGCGGTTCTCTTACCGACCTGGGCGTCACCTGGACGGGACAACTGCGGCGCGAGGATAAGCTGAGTCCGCAGATCGAGGCATCGCGCGGCGGGGTGATGCAGGCCGTCATCGAGTTCCACAACGACGTAGACCCGGACCGTTGCGACCAGATCCTTGTACAGGGCGGTTTATCGGTCATCGCCTCAGGAAGCATGCGTCCGAATCAGCGCCTGGTGCGGGGCAATAAGGATACGCTGCGCGATCTCGGACGCTGGGATGAAGTTGCTTATGTCTTCCCGGCTTCTCCCGATTTAGCCGGGGTGGGCGGGCCGCGGCCCTGTGCAGGCGCTTTGCTGGGGGGGCTTACGGCGGCGCAGTACGTGACTATCGGCAATGGATGGGCGGCCCGGGGCGCTTACGGAGTTGCGCTTGATTACGTTTTCACCACGCTGACCGGTCAAGTGCCGGCGTCGCAGGTCCAAACGGAAATTGAACGCGCCATGCATGCGTGGACGGCGGTCACCAACGTTCAATTCAGCGCAGGCGTGAATGCGGCCGCCACGGCAACTGTGGCCATCGAGTTTGGCACGTCGGTCAATGGCGACCCCACGCCTTTCGATCCGTCGGGCACCATTCTGGCCCATACCTACTATCCCGATCCGCCGAATGCCGAGCCTATCGCGGGAGACATGCACTTCAACCCCGCGGAGACCTGGAACGTGGGAGCGAGCACGGATATCTACACAGTGGCTCTTCACGAACTGGGGCACGCACTCGGACTGGGGCATACCGACAATCCCGCGGACGTGATGTACCCCTATTACCGTTTCGGCGCTCAACTGAGCCCTAATGACATCGCGGGCGTGCAGGCTCTGTACGGGGCGCCGGGAGCAGCTGTGCCGGCTCCCACCGGAGGCGGCCCGAATCCCGGCGATGGTCCGGTCGCGCCCGTTTCTCCACTCTCTCTTGTAATCTCGGCACCGATGAACGGCATGTGGACGCAGGCGACGAGTACCGCGCTGAGCGGAACGCTCGTTAACGCCACCGGGCCCGCCACCGTCGTCTGGCGTGCGAGTTCCGGCGCTTCCGGCAACGCATCCGGCAGTCCGGCGTGGACCACCACCGCCATCCCGTTGAACCCCGGCATTAACCTGATCACGATTACCGCGACCGACGGACCGCAGCAATCGGCCGCCGCGCTTCTTCGGATTCTGCAAACGGGAGCGCCCGCTACGGTCCCGCCAACCACACCCCCTCCGCCGGCAGCCGCGGGCGTTGCCATCACAGCCCCGCTGAACGGACTCGTTACGACCGCTTCCAGTACAGCGGTTTCAGGAACCGCGTCGGACCCATCGGGGGTCGCCCAGGTCACCTGGATCAGCAACTCCGGCGCTTCCGGGACGGCATCCGGGACCCTCTCGTGGTCGATTCCTTCAGTAACCCTCTACCCGGGACAAAATGAGGTGATCGTCTATGCCACCGGTAACTCGGGCGGCAAACGATGGAGCGCCGTCGAGATTACCCGAAATTAGTTTGCCGTCAGCCTAAAGCTTTCCCCGCGCCCCGCCGATCAGGGGTGCACGTGATAGATCGACCGGAACGGACCCATGTGCGGGTAATAGCGGAAGCTGCGGATCAGCTCCATCAACTGCCGGATGTGGCCGAGGTCGTGGAAGGCCCATTCGTTCAAGAGATCGGAAATGGTAATCAGGCCGAACGTTTCATGCTGTGCCGTCCGGCCGAGAACCGCGGGCGCGAGCGAACTCAGATACTCGACATTGGTCTCGCGCTGATCCTCCCAATGATCGAACGAGTCTTCGAAATCGCGCCCGGAGTATTGGCCCGCGGCTGCCAATACCTCCTGGTTATACTCCTTCAGTTGCGGGGTTTCCTGCTCCATCATCTGGTCGATCCGGGCTCGAAAACCGTGAGCCTCCACGTGCGAAAGGTGCTCCATCACCTCGGCGATCGACCACCGATCGGGGGCTGGCTTCCATGAAGCTTCCTCCTCGCTCAACTCTTCGAAAAGAATGCGTAGAATCTCGGGGGTGCTTTCCAATTGGGATAAACCAGGCAGCATGCTACTTCTCCATCTCCACAATATGAATCATCCGTTCCTCGTTGCCCGTGAGCTCCAGGGTGATCTCCGTGCGCCGCGCGGGTGCGCGGGATCCTAACTTTTCCCCCCACTCGATGAGAACCAGCCTGGCCTGATCGAAAATCTCTTCCAATCCTAATGTGTCGATCTGACGCGCTTCATCCAGACGGTACAGATCGATGTGAAAGACTCCAGCGCCGTAGTCATGGATCAGGGTGAAGGTGGGGCTGCTGACCTCATCGGGCTGCGTACCCGGAATGGCGGATACAATGCCGCGAACCAGCGTGGTTTTACCCGCTCCCAGATCCCCGTGCAGCAGCACGATGCCGCGCAGCCGCCGACCGAGCGAAGCACCCGCCGCGAGCGTGTCTTCTTCCGAAAAACTGCGCAGGATTTCAGTCACGGGCATCGCGGCTCTTCCGGATGGCCTGCGGCAGCATGCGAAGTAAATCCGTGGCGACGAAGGCCTGCTCTCCGATTTCCACAGCTCCGAGCTCGCCCGCGCTTCCGTGCAGGAACACTGCAGCCGCCACGGCTTCGCGCGGGGTCCCGGGAAATTGCGCAAGCATCCCGGCGATCATTCCGGTCAGGATGTCGCCCGTGCCTCCGGTCGCCATGGAAGGGGAACCGGTCGGGTTGATCCAAACATTCCCATCCGGAAAAGCGATAAGGCTGCGCTCGCCTTTGAGGACCAAGACGACCCCGCGGGCGGCCGCGAACGTGCGCGCACACTCGACGCGGTTGTCCTGAACCTCCGCGACCGTCGTGTTCGCAAGCCGCGCCATCTCGCCCGGGTGCGGCGTCAAAACCCGAAGTTTGCCGTCGCACTCCGGCCACTCTCCGGCGGACAGGATATTCAACGCATCCGCATCCACCACCATCGGCTTTTCGCAGGATGCAAACAGGTCGCGCACTACGCTCGCCGTCTCCGCAGCCGTGCCGATACCGGGACCGATTGCCAGGACCGAAAGCTTCCGCATGAGCGTCTTGATCCCGGACCCCGCACTCGTCGCAATGGCTCCTTCCGCTGTCTCGGGTAAGAACTCGGTCATCAACTCGGGTGCGAACGACGCAATGACAGGAATGGCCGAAGCCGCCGAAGCTACGGTGACCAGACCCGCTCCCGCATGCAGGGCGGACATTCCCGCCATGGCCGCCGCCCCGGTTTTTCCGCGCGAGCCGGCCACCACCAAGACGTGCCCGTAGCTTCCCTTGTTTCCATCCGGCTTGCGGGGCGCAAGCAGACTTTGGAACACGCGCGGCTCCACGAGCCCGAGCTGGATTCCGGCATCGCCGTCCACCAAATCCGGAAGGTTCCCGATCGGGCTCACGCGCAGTTCGCCGAGATGGTTGCAATTGGGCGCCAGAACATGACAGGGTCGCGGAGCCGTGAAGGTCACCGTCGCATCCGCCCGCGCAAACGGGCCGTCGGGTTCGCCCGTGTCGGCCGGCATCCCCGATGGCATATCAATGGCGACCACCCGCGCGTGGGGAAACCCGGTGTTGATTTCGCAAATCCAGTCGAGAGCCTTGCCTCTTGCCGGACCGCTCGTACCGGTTCCTAAAAGCGCGTCGACGATCAGTGTTGCCGTCTGCATCCGCGGAGTGATGGAATGCTGCACGCTTTGTCCGGATGCCTGCCACATGCGGTGATTCGCAGCCGCGTCTCCGGCCAGTTCGGCAGGATCGCAGGTGAGCAAAACGTCGAGCGATGCCGGCTGGAACCGGGTCTCTAACTGCCGCGCGACCGCCAGTCCATCTCCCCCGTTGTTGCCCTTTCCGCAGAACACCAGAATGCGGTGTTTCTCCAGCGGCGAGAATCTCTCGTGCAGGTATTCCACCACGCGATGGGCGGCATTCTCCATCAGCACAATGCCGGGAATCCCACGCTCGATCGTCCTGCGATCCACCTCGCGCATCTGCGCCGCGGTAAGGACCTTACGTGGCTCCATTACGCCGTGCTGCGGGCCAGAACCAGCGTCATATCATCCGGCAGTTCGGGCGCGGTGGTCCAGTTGCGGACCGCATCCATCACGCAGCTCATCAGTTCCATGCCTTCCAACTTGTGGTTTTTCACGATCGTCTCGACCAACCGGTCTACCCCGAACTCCTCGCCATACTCGTTTTCAGGCTCGGTAATTCCGTCGGTATAACTCACCAGCAAGTCGCCGCGCTCCAGGTGAATCTTCTGTTCTCCGTACCGGCAGGACGGAAACGCGCCGACCACGGTTCCGGTCACCTCGAGCAGGATGGGCTCGCCGCGCCGGATCAGGATCGGCGGCAGATGCCCCGCGTTGGTGTACGTGAAGACGCGGTCGTACTCGTCATAAACCCCGAACATAAACGTTGCGTATTTCTCCGGCGAAGTACTCTGATACAACTGCCGGTTCAGTTGCGACACCATGCCCGAAGTGGAGTACACGTGCCGCGGAACTCCGTTCGCCACGGCCGCCATCGCCGGAAGATTAGCGCTCAGCTGGGTGCGCATGATCGACTGAATCGAAGCCATCAGTAGCGCGGCTGAGATTCCTTTGCCGGCCACATCTCCGATGGCAATCGCCACGCTGTTGTTTTCGAGACAGAGGAAATCATAGTAATCGCCCGACACCATACTGGCCGGTCGGCAGAGGCCCGTGATCTCCAGCGTCTCCATTTTGGGGATGGATCGCGGGAAGAGCTGATTCTGCACTTCACGCGCGATTTCCAGCTCCGATTGCAGACGTTCCTTTTCTTTCTCGACAAGCACCAACCGTTCCAGGTGACCGGTCATCGCGTTGAAGGACTCGGAAACCGCAGCCAGTTGATCCTGGCCCTTCACCTCGATGCGATGGGAGAAGTCACCGGCGGCAACTCGGCGCGTTCCGTTATACAGATCCTGCATGGCGCTGGTAATCGTGCGCGCCAGCGACCATCCAATGAAAGCCGAAACGAGTTCCACCAAAAGAAAAAGAATGGCGACCAGCACCAGCAACCAGAGCAGCAATTGAGCGAGCTTGAATTTCTCCCCGAAGATCGACCCTAAGAGCGCGGAAGGGCGAGTGGAGATCAGGAGGAAGTGATTGCCGCGGGAGCGCTCTACGGTTCCCCATTGAGTCACAGGGACCGGGGTACCCCAATCCACTTCGTAGTCAAACTGGTTCGCCGGGGCCGGCAGGAAGTCCGCATCCCCTTTCAGAACATCGGCATCGGCTCGTTTATGGCGGCGGGGAAGAGTGATGTGATCACCCGCGATCTCCACTTTGCCGAGATTCGGAACCAGCCCGGCAAGCATTTCGCGATCGATGGGCGCCAGAACGTCCACGATGAGATTGCCATGTTCGACGTGGGACCACGCGAAGTAGCGGCCGTCCTTAATTGTCAGCCCGAGGTGATCTCGCTTGAGTGGGCCCGCTGGTTCCAACTTCGAAGCTGCCGGATAATGAGACACTCCCTTGGGTTCCTGGATGGCAACCTCGAAGGTGTCGAAACGCTGGTTGATAAAACCCGCCACCTGGTCCAGAACCTCGTCGTGCGGCGTGTTCGGGTTCATCGACAGAATGCGGGCGGGCAGTCGAAGGCCATCCATCGTTCGGTCCAGCTCAGAACTGACCAGGTACATGGCCGTTTGGCCGGCCATCGTATATCCGCCAAGCAGCACCAGCACGATAATCAACACCAGCGGGACCAGGCCGATGAAGATGTAGGTCATGATCAGCCGATTGCGCAGACGCCAGATGCTGCGGCGCACGAGCAGGGTCCCGAAACGCCAAAGGACGAACACGCCGGTCAGGAAAGCACCCGCGGTCGCGACCACCATGAGCCCGCCCTGATCCGGCAGGTAGGCGAACAGAACCGCTGCCGCGACGAAGAGCAGGAAGACGGACAATAAAGTCGGGCGCCGGTTCTTAAGGAACGCGCGTTGCAGACTCACGGGTCCAGTTTAACCGTTGAGTATGGCGCGCATGACCGGGTCGGCCAGGATTTGCGCATCGGTGAACCAGTCCGGTTCGGCAACAGCTCCGGCGTGCACCAGGAGACGGGCGACGTCATAGTAGCGCTGGGGCGGGGTAGTGCCCGGCTCATTCCGCCAGGCGTAGATCGCCCATCCTAGCGGCGTCCCACCGAACGTTTCATCCTTCGCATCCACAGGCGCGCCCCGCAGCAGGAGCAAGCTAGCGACGTCCGCATGTCCGCCGGACGCCGCCCAGTGCAGTCCCGTCTGTCCGTGATGCTGGACACGCTGCGCCGGATCTACCCCGCGATCGAGGAGATACGCGACAATTTCGGTGCGCCCGAACTCGCACGCCCAGGCAAACGCATCCAGCATTTGTTGGCGCGTCGCGGTCGGGGTTAGAGCGCCGCTCTCGTCGAAGGAAGATCGGACGAGGTCCAACCGTCCGACGCCCGCTGCCCCTTCGAGATCGAGAGACGCGCCCCGCTCAGCCAGAAATACCGCGGCCTGTCCGCGCCCATTCCGCAGGCATGCGTTCACCGTGCTGCGGCCATCGGGGCCATCGAGCGTCGCCCCACGATCGATCAGCCGCTGCAACAACGCGAGCTGCACCCCGGCTCTTTCCGGATGGCAGCTCGTCGCCGCTAACGCCAGAGCCGTGGAGCCCCCGCCATAGGCTTCGGACTCGGCGTTGATTTCCGCGCCCGCATCCAGCAGAATGTCCGTAATTTCGACAATGTTCCCGGGCGTTCTCTGGCGGGAGTCCTCGACGCCGTTTGCCGCCACATAGTGGAGGAGCGTTGAGCGGTGTGGGCGCGGCGAACGTTCCCGCACGAGGCTTGGATCGTCGTGCAGCAAGCGTTGGAGCGTCTCCGCATCGCCTGCTGCAATCGCGTCTGCGGCCGCTTCGAATGGGGGCATCGTAGGCTGTTACTCCGGGGCTGTTACTCGGCGGCTGTTACTCCGGTTTCACGCTCTTTGCGATGGTTGGGGTTTCCTCGGATCCCGAATCCACCTCACCCTTCAGGGCAGCGGCGAGCAGGCTCATGGCCGCTTGCGGATCATCCACAAACTGAAAGAGCTCGAGGTCCTCCGGCGCGATGACGCCGTGTCGCGCCAGCGCATCGAAGTTGATGATTTCTTTCCAGTAATCGGAGCCATAGAGAAACACCGGGATCTTACTGGCGAGCTTCCGGGTCTGCACCAGGGTGAGCATTTCAAATAGTTCGTCGAGCGTGCCGAACCCGCCGGGAAAAACAACCAGAGCTTTCGCCAGGTACGCGAACCAGAACTTCCGCATGAAGAAGTAATGGAATTCGAAATTCAGGTCTTCGCTGATATAGGGGTTCGGGAGCTGCTCGAACGGGAGCCCGATGTTCAGGCCGATCGTCTTGCCACCCGCATCCATGGCTCCGCGATTGGCGGCCTCCATGATTCCGGGTCCACCACCGGTAGTGACCACGAAGCGCGCCGTGTCCCCCGCGAATCTGCCGGACCACGTGGTGACCAGGCGCGCGAGCTCGCGGGCGGCGGAGTAATAGCGGCCTAACGGGCCATCCTCCCGCAGGCGCGCCGATCCGAAAAAGACGATGGTGTCCTGGATGCGCCCTTTGTGGAAATGCGCAAGCGGCTCCATGTATTCGGAAAGGATACGAAGGGGTCGGGCGTCGGCGCCAACCAGGAATTCTTCATTGCGGTAGGCCAGGGGAGGCCGTCGGGGCGTGCTTTCGTGCTCGTTCACTTCCGTTCCAGCCTCTCGATCCTGCCCTTTAACTCACGTATGGTCCGCACCAGCTCGGGAAGCTTTTGAAACGCGGTGATGGCGCGCAGCCACGTTCCCCTCTCGAACGCCGGAGATCCGCTGACGACCGCGCCCGGGGCGACATCGCCGCCAATCCCGCTCTGGGCATAAACGATCGCGCCTTTGTGAATTGTGAGGTGGCCGGAGATGCCCACTTGTCCGGCGAGCAGCACATCCGCTTCCAGGACACTGCTGCCGGCCAACCCGGTCTGCGCGCAGATGATGTTGTCTTCCCCGATGACGCAGGCGTGGCCCACCTGCACCAGGCTGTCGATTTTCGCTCCGCGCTTTACGCGCGTTTCGCCCATGGTCGCGCGATCAATGGAGGATAGTGTCTGGACTTCAACGTCATCCTCAATGACGGTCACGCCGGTCTGGAGAATCTTCAGATGACTGCCGTCCGTGCGCTTTGCGAAGCCGAAGCCGTCACCGCCGATGACGACCCCGTTCTGAAGAGTCACGCGGCTGCCGATCATACAAAATTCGCGAACCGCGCTGTGTGAATGCGCCAGAAAGCCGTCCCCGATGCGGGCGCCCTCGTAGATCACGACGTGCGGGTGCAGGGTCGCATTGCGGCCGAGCGTGACATGTTCGCCGATTACGCAGAACGCGCCGATCGAAGCGCCGTCGCCGATCACTGCGGTCTCCGCGATCACAGCGGTGGGATGAACACCGGCCGGAGGTTTTGGCGCCTTATAGAAGAGGTGGAGCGCCCGGGCGAAATCGACGTACGGGTTTGCCGATACGAGACAAGCGGGCCGGATTCCTTCGATCGGTTGCGAGATGAGAATGGCTCCCGCGCGGGTCTCTTTCACCTTCGAAATGTATTTTGGATTCGCCAGGAAAGTGAGGTGTTCGGGACCAGCCTGCTCCATGCCCGCAACACCCGTAATCTCGTGCTGGCCGGAACCGGTGAGCGTGCACCCAAGCGCTTCCGCTATTTCTGAAACAGGGATCCCGCGAGCCAAAGCTCAGGGTAGCTTATCTGAATGACAATCCGGTTTCAGGCAGCGGCACTCTCGGCCTTGGGTTGAAGCAGAGCCCGCAGGCCGATCAAGCGCGGTTCCAGCCGGCCGCATTCACAAGGTTCGCGATCGATTTGACCGGTAAACCCCGATTGCATGCGCAGCGCTGGAGACGCTTCATCGGTGAGCGAGGTGATCACCAGTTCGTCATCCAGAAGTTCGAACACGGCGCCGTTCGGCCGGATATGCAGTCCGGCGTGGAGTTCGCATTCCGCGGCTACAACGCGGCCGTCGGTGCCGAGGAATTGCTCGAACAGTGGAACCTGGTAGCGCTCCCAGAGATCGTGGCGCTGTTCCGCCGTCATGAGCCCCGCGTCTACTCCCGAGAAAACGACCAGTCCGTGATCGGTGTCCTTTAAGGGCGTGGTCGATTGCAGGGATTGCGACAGGTTATAGAGATCGACGGTGGCCTCCGCCATACCTTGCGGTGAGTAGAGTTCGTGACAATCGGAAGGAACGTCATGACAAACATCGACCCCGGTGCGAGCTTTGGCGTAGGGAACCAACCAGGCGCTGCGTGTTTCGCGGCCGGCGGGAAGTTGACGCCGCGCCGGCTTACGCTGCAGGAACAAGGACTGATAGTCAAAGAACGAAATCGGGTGCAGAGAAGCCAGCGCGCTTTCCACGTCGTGGAGATGACGAAGGCGATCGGGCGTGGCCAGGTTGGCTTGCTTCAACCGCTCACGATAACCATCTATGCGCTGGGCGGCGCCAAGGACCGCGCGAAGCTGAGCGATCCGGCTTCTGGCAGGGACGTGTCTACGTCGTCCCCACCAGATCGGAGGGAGTTGCATGGAGAGTGCTTTACTCTGATGTCCCCGAAAAGAGTGTTAAATCTCACAAATCTTTGGCGCGCGCGGAACGTCTGTTGGTGTGGTAATCTGCATGCGGAAGTAAACACCCGCGTTGCTACTTCGAAAGCATTTACCGCGATCTATTGCAGGCTCCCCTATCTTCTTGGCCGCGTTGTGTGCGAATCAAAGGGCATCGGCTAATGTCGCACGTATCGTATAGGTTTTTCCAAGTACTCTTGTTGCTTTCAACGGCTCCGGTTCTTGTACCAACCACTCTTGCGTCTACTCTTCAAGATGGGAAAGTACTGACATTCAATCCGGACCACGAGATTGGTACTTCGCTGCCGGTCTGGAGTAACGGGGCACTTCTGGAGGTGAAGGCTGACAGAACTTCTCATCCAGGTATCACTGCTACTGACGTGAACGGCACATTATTTCAGGAAGTCTATCCGTCGATTGACGGCGCCAGCAGTATTCGGGTCAATGCAATGACGTATTCGCCGGACGGGCGTATTGTGTTTAGCGGCTTTGCCATTACAAGTAAGGGGCAAGCTGCTTGTTATCTGGCGATATCCTCGCCGCGAGGTGCGGATCTGCTGATGGTTCCCACTCACCCGTACTGCCCCAGGCAAATTGCCGTGTCTGCCGACGGATCCATCTGGACGGTCGGCAACATAGCTCCCAAGAGCTTGCAACCCGATCAGGATGCTTCGGGAGGAATAGTTAGGCACTTTACTGCGACAGGTAAATTTCTAAACTCTCTCTTTCCCCAAGCCGCTATTGATGACTCCCTGCGCAGCAGAATGGGTTTCATCGCTGCCTCTAAAGGGCGTATCGCTTGGATTTCTTACGGTGACCCGCGGCCCGGCGGGCTGCCGAGGTGCGGCGAATACGTCGAAATTGAGTCACAAACCGTTCATCATTACCCCTTGCCACCGCTGGATCAAGGGGCCGGGGCAGTCTTATATGGGTTAGCGTTGACCAGTAATGGGGCGGCGTTTGTGAGCGCTTCGGTAGATCAAAAGTCGCAGAGGATTTTCGAGCTTAACCGGACCGACCAAACCTGGCAGGTTTTTTCAATTCCTACCGTCGATATTACAGGATCATTTCTACTCGGGGCTTCTGATAAAGCGCTCGCCATCTGGCTTCCTGGTTCCAACAACATCAGATTTCTGCGCGTAGAAAATTAGATCACTAGCTAGATAGCTCCGAGCAGTCGATTGGCTTCCTGTACTTCGCGGTTCAACTTACGAAGGGTGTCCGCCACGCGCGCAGCTTGCTTCTGCGCTTCGTCGATCTGCCCGCCTTCCACGGCCTCCCGAATCCCCGGCAGCGTCTTGGCTCCGTATCCCGTCAGACTTCCGGGCGCGTAGATCGCATGCTTGAACCATTCGCGCCTGGGAAGTCCTTCGTCGAGGAGCATACTTCGCTCGGTCGCAAAGATCTTTTGGTCGATGGCGGCAAGTCTGGCGGCCGGTGTTTTGGAAAGTGCGGGCAAGGTGCGGGAGTAAGCGCTTTCGAAAGCGCTCGCCGACTCTTGCAGCGCGGTCACTTCGGCTTTGACTCCGGTCAGATCCACTTTTTTGCCGCTCTTTCCCAGAGCTTCGATCTCCTCGAGATACCGCGAGAGCGTTGCGGTGAAAACAGAGAACTGGAAGGGGATCAAAGCGGCGCCGCTCAGCCTCAATAGGAAGGTCGCTGTCACGTTCGATAAAGCCTTCCCATATGTGAAATCGGTATCGGCGAACGTGGTGTACCAGTGATAAGTGTCGTAGGCCGAGTGATAGATTCCTCCGGTACCGTCGTCATCCATAAAGCCGAAGTTCAGGGAGGCGATTCCAAGATGTTGAAGGAAGGACGTGTAGTCGGAGCCGGACCCCAGAGCTTCGAGGTGCCATTCCGCATTCCCGGCATTTTTCTCCGCCGGGGGCTGCCCGAGGGCGGGCTGCCCATGCTGCAGACGCATCGCGTCAGCCAGGGGCTTTCCGCTCAGGGGGTCGTTGACATCGCGGGAACATTCGAGAACGAAGTCTTCGAGCGTGTGCGATCCACCGGCGCTGAGATGACCTTTCCCGTTGGAATCGGTGTTGAGGTAAACCGCCAGTTTCTGTTTTAACTCGTCGGCGTGCTTCTCGACAAACTCGGTGGAACCGACAAGGCCGAATTCCTCCGCATCCCAAAGCGCTATCAGAATCGTTCGCCGCGGCCGCCATCCATGCCGGCGAAGCACCGACAGAGTGCGCGCGGTTTCAAGCAGCGCCGATGCCCCGCTGAGCGGGTCCATCGCACCGTGCACCCAGGCATCATGATGATTGCCGGCGAGGATCCACTCGTCACCCAAATCAGCGCCGGGGATGCGCGCGACGACGTCGAAAATCGGATGCGTGGAGTTGTCCATGTCCACCTTGAGGTGCACGGTTTCGCCGCCGTTCCCAATGTGATAAGTCATGCCGAGCGCGCCACGCCAATCTTCGGGCGCCACCGGACCCGTCAACTGCTGTAAGAGGGGCAGAGCGTCGCTATAAGAAATCGGCAGCACCGGGATGCGCATCAGCGTCTTCGCCTCTTCCAGCGTTAACCGTTTCGCGCCCTTCTCCGAAGCCCACCCCGGCGAAAGCGGATCCCCGGGATACAGGGTCATGTCCATCACGCTGCCGCGCTGGATTCCGTCCGCGGGCCGCCACATGCCGGCCGGGTAGACGTCCCCGCGGTAATAGCCGTCGTCTTTGGGGTCGGAGTAAATGAGGCAGCCTGCGGCACCGTGCTCGGCGGCGAGACGCGGCTTCAACCCCCGCCATCCGCCCCCATACCGCGCGATAACCACCTTCCCTTTCACGTCGATGTGGTTCTTCGCCAAGTAATCGTAGTCGCCCGGCATCCCGTAATTCACATAGACCAGGCTCGCGGTCACATCGCCGGAACCCGAGTAGGCGTTATAGCTCGGGACTTCATCGCGATCGAAAGTGGCTCTATCGGCGGCGATGGGAGGCTCCAGCAGTTTCGCGCGGAAAGGCTTGGGGGAAACGATTTCGAGCAGCCGGGTGCGCGGAGTCGGCAAGAGTGCTTCAAACTGCTCCAGATGCGCGTCGAGGCCCCAGCTTTTCATCAGGCCCAGCGCATACTCGGCTACTTCTCTCGATGCGGCCGTCCCGGCGAGGTGCGGTTTGGCCGACATGCGCTTCATATACCCGCCGATTCGAGATGCGTCGGCCGTGGAGCGCGCCAACTCTTCCCACTTTCTTTCTTGAGCAATGGAAGCGGGTGCAAAGCCGCGGATGGCCGTTTGCGCGTTACTTTCTAATACAAGAGAAGAAATCAGGAGGGCGGACCGGAGCAACATTAGAAACCGAGTATAGCGAGGGGAAAACGGGAAACGGCGGCTACGTTCGCGCCGTTTCTGAATTAAATGTGAGTGCCTTTTAGCGCGCTTTGAACGCTGGCATTCATCATGGTTTCCGCCAAAGGCCGGGTAGAAGCATCGAGTGCCTGAATTTTGGAGCGGATCAGCCGGTGGTCTTCGGCGGAGCGAGCTGCTTCCAACTCAGCTTCGGCCTGCGTGATGGCGACCCGCGCGGCCTCTTCCAGTTGCTGCCAGGCCGGATGGCTCTTGGCCTTCTCCGTCGCCGGCAGGATGGCGTCGGCCTCGACGCGCGCCTCCGCAACCTGGCGGGCCAGGAAGTCCGCTTCGGCATTGTCGAACGACGCCTCGATCATGGCTTCCACCTGTTCGTCGGTCAGCCCGTAGGTCGGCTTGACTTCGATCGACTGCTCTTTGCCGGTGCGGGCGTCGCGCGCGGTCACGTTCAGAATGCCGTTGGCATCGATCAGAAAACGCACTTCGATGCGCGCCATACCGGCGGGCAGGGGATCGAGCTCTTTGAGATCGAAGCGCGCCAGGCTGCGGCAGTCTTTCGCCAGTTCGCGCTCGCCCTGCAGCACGTGGATCAGCACATTGCGTCTGGCCGTCGACGACGGTGGTGAAGGTTTCGCTCGCGCTGGCGGGAATGGTCGAGTTGCGGTGGATGATTTTCGACACCACGCCGCCCATGGTCTCGATGCCGAGCGAGAGCGGAGTCACGTCGAGCAGCAGCTGGTCCTCCACCGTGCCGGCCAGAATGCCGGCCTGCACGGCCGCGCCGAGCGCCACGACTTCATCCGGATTCAGATCCGTATGCGGACGCGCGCGGAACAGAACTTCGACCGCGTTCGCGCACCATGGGGATGCGCGTCGATCCGCCGACCATCACCACTTCATCGATCTGCTCGACGGTGACGCCCGCAGTCGTTGATGCAATGCGCGGCAGGGGCCGAGCGTGCGGTCGACGATGTCGCGAATCAGCTGCTCGAAACAGCTCGCGGGTGATCTCGCGCTGGTAGGTGCTGCCCGTGCCACTCGAAATCGAGATCGCACGGCGGGCGACGAACGAAAGCTGCTTCCTTGGCGCGAATCACGGCGCGGCGCAAGCAGTCTGGACGGCCGTCGTCGTCGTGCGAGAGATCCTCGCCCCACTCCGACTGCGGATGTCTTCGAGCGCGATGTCGCATCAGCGGTTGTCGATATCGTCGCCGCCCAGGTGCGTATCGCCGTTGGTGGCGAGGACTTCGAAGATGCCGTCGTGCAGCTTGAGGATCGAGATGTCGAAAGTGCCGCCGCCGAAGTCGTACACAGCGACGATGCCTTCTTTGCGCTTGTCCAGTCCATAGGCGAGCGCGGCCGCAGTCGGCTCATTCACCAGGCGCAGAACTTCGAGTCCGGCAATGCGTCCGGCATCTTTGGTGGCTTGCCGCTGCGCGTCGTTGAAGTAAGCGGGAACGGTGATGACGGCCTTCGTGACCGGCTTCGCCGAGTCGCTCCTCCGGCGTTCTGTTTCAATTGCCGCAAGGACGTGCGCCGGAGATTTCGGGCGGCGTGAACAATGCGCTCGCCCAGCTGCAGGCGGATCACCGACTCGCTGCCTTCGGCGATGCGGAACGGGAACAGCTTCAGCTCCTCCTGCGACATCGGCGACGCCCGTCCCATCAGCCGCTTGACGGAGTAGACCGTGCGTTCCGGATGCTGCGATCAGCATGGCGCGCGCGCGTTCGCCCGCCATCACCTGATCCGATCGTCGGCAACCGAGACGATGCTGGGCACCGATTCCCGCCAGAGATGCGCGGACCAGTCCGGCTCCATCACCGCCACCAGGCTATTGGTGGTGCCGAGATCGATCCCTACGATGCGGTCTTCGGTGTTCCCGAAATCAATTTGAAACATGATTTTCGAGTGCCTTGTCGACTTCCGCGACCAGATTCGAGATGTAGTTCCGGCGGTTGAGGAGCGCGCGCGGATCGTGCCAGAGCATCGCGGCATCCTGTGTCGTCTACTTCCGGCGAATCTCCTGAGTTCGGCGTCGATGCCGCCGCATAGCGCGAAAATCGCTCCTGCGCTTCCTCAAGCTGCGGCAACGCATCCGAATCGCCCGCCTCGAGTTCTTCCAGCGCCATGTTCAGCTCGAAGACTTCTTCGAGAAGCTCGGAGGAACATCTTTCGCGTCGCTGCTCGGCGAATCCATGCCTTTGCTGCTCAGCAGATACTCCGCGCGGGGGACGGGATCCCGCAGCGTGCGATAGGCATCGTTCAGGAGCGCCGTCGCGTCCAGGGCTTCCTGCTGTTCCTCCGCACCCGCTCGCGCGAAACGATCCGGATGCCACTGGCGGCTCAGCGCGTAGAAGCGCTTTTCCAGATCGCCGGGTCGATGGTCAGCTTGCGGAAGCTCGAAGAATTCGAAGTAATTCCACTTAGGCGGCAAAGACGTTCCGCAGCCGCAGCTCTTGGTGGCGTTGGGATTATCGAACACGAATCCGGATTGCATCAGCGTTCCTTATAATCGAGAGTCATCCCGCGAGGTACACCATGCTCTTGGGATCGACGAACACTTTCACGCCGTCGAACTCGAAGACCTTATCGCTGCTCGCGCGGCTTTATCTCGAACTTGAACTGATAGCTCAGGCCGGAGCAGCCGCCGCCCAGAACGCCCAGGCGCAGACCTCCGAACACACCTTCGCGCTCGAAGGTCTGCTTGATCTTCTGGATCGCTTTCGGCGTGACCTGAATGGCAGCCGTTTCGTGTCCATTGACGCATACCGGCTGCGCGACCGCTTCGCTGGCTCAGCGGGCGCCCTGCTTGGTTTTGTAATCGCTGATCGCGGCCTTGATGGCGTCTTCGGCCAGCACCGAGCAGTGGATCTTCACCGGCGGCAGGCTCAGCTCGTTCACGATCTCGGTGTTCTTGATCGCCAGAGCCTCATCCACCGTTTTGCCCTTCAGCCACTCGGTGGCGAGCGACGAACTGGCGATCGCGCTGCCGCAGCCGAAGGTCTTGAACTTGGCGTCTTCGATGATGCCGGTCGTTCGTTGACCTTGATCTGCAGCTTCATGACGTCGCCGCATTCCGGCGCGCCCACCATGCCGGTGCCAACGTTCGGGTCGTTCTTGTCGAGCGAGCCGACGTTGCGCGGATTGTTGTAATGATCGAGAACTTTATCCGAATATGCCATGTCATTTTCCTTTCTCGTTCGATTTCCTTAATCTTAGTGGGCGGCCCACTGCACTTTGCAGAGATCAATGCCTTCTTTCGCCATTTCGTACAGCGGCGAAAGTTCGCGCAGCTTCCGGACGACGTCGATCACCTTGTCGGCCACGTAATCCACTTCTTCTTCGGTATTGAAGCGGCCGAGGCCGAAGCGGATCGAGGAGTGCGCGATGATCGTCGCCGACGCCCAGCGCCTTCAGCACATAGCTCGGTTCGAGCGTGGCCGAAGTGCAGGCCGATCCGCTCGAAACCGCGATATCGTTGATGCCCATCAGCAGCGATTCGCCTTCGACATACGCGAAGCTGATGTTCAGATTGTGGGGCAGGCGGTGCTCCATGGAGCCGTTGATGTAGATCTCGTCCAGTTCCGTCATCAGCTTGTTCTTCAGCTTGTCGCGCAGGTAGCGCGAGGCGCTTCGATTCTTCCGCCATCTCGTGCTGGCGATCGCGCAGGCTTCGCCCAAGCCCACGATGCCGGGAACATTCAGGGTGCCCGAGCGCATGCCGCGCTCATGACCGCCGCCGTCCATCTGCGCGGTGATCTGCACGCGCGGATTGCGGCGGCGAACATACAGCGCGCCGACGCCCTTCGGGCCGTAGATCTTGTGCGCCGTCATCGACAGCAGGTCGATGTTGTCGCTGATCACATTGACCGGAACCTTGCCGACCGCCTGCACGCCATCGGTGTGGAACAGAACGCCGCTTTCCTTGCAGATCTTGCCGATCTCCGCGCATCGGCTGGATCACGCCGATTTCGTTGTTGGCGTACATGATCGAGACCAGGATCGTCTTATCGGTGATGGCCGCGCGCAGCATGTCGAGATCGACCAGGCCGTCCTGCTGCACCGGCAGATAGGTGACGCGCGCAGCCGTGCTTTTCGAGCTGCTTGCAGGTATCGAGAACGGCTTTATGCTCGGTGGCTGCGGTGATGATGTGGTTGCCCTTTTCGGCATACATCTCGGCCACGCCCTTGATGGCGAGGTTGTTCGATTCCGTGGCGCCGCTGGTGAAAATGATTTCTTTGGGCGTGGCGCCGATCAGGTCGGCGATCTGCTTGCGCGCGTTCTCGACGGCCTCTTCGGCTTCCCAGCCAAAGCTGTGGTTGCGGCTGGCGGCGTTGCCGAAGTTCTCCGTGAAGTACGGCATCATCGCCTCGAGCACGCGCGGATCCATCTGCGGTGGTGGCGTGATTATCGAGATAAATAGGTAGTCTTCATGAATGACTTGGATCCTTACAAGATGTGCAAACGGTCCGTCGAGCCAGCTGATATTGGTGATGCCGGATGGGGGAACTTCGGTTCGCATGTTACGGGCCGCGCCAGATCCTGGACTGTCATCGTGTTCAGCAGACCCAGAATGGCCTCATGAACCCGGCGAAGCGGCTCGCGCACCGTGCATCGGTCGGACTGATCGCAGCTCCCCGTGCTCAGTAAAACAATTGGTGAGGATGATCGGGCCGTCAATCGCGCGGATGACTTCTAAAGCACTGATCGCACCCGCTTCGCGCGCCAGACGGTATCCGCCGTTCGTTCCCGCAACCGACTGGGTCAGTTTGCTCTGCGTGAGCTTTTGGAGAACCTTTGCCAACAGCGGCAGCGGGATCCCGTAAGCGTCCCCAATCTCTTTGGCGCTCGAGGTGCCCCGCGGGCTTACCGCCAGATGCCGAAAGCAATCAGCCCGTAATCCGCTTTTTTGGTCAGCTTCAGCATCGGCAGAGATATCGGACGAAAAGCGTCCTAATTCAGTGTACGCATGCGGAGTCTATGAGTCAAGGTTGGGGGGCGGTGGGATTAGGCGGCCGCAGGTTTGGCGCGGGTTGGGAAGAGGAGTGCGGGTTAGAGGCGTATTTCGGTGGTTTAGGCGGCCAAGGCGGGGGGTTCCGGGGCCGTTTCGGGGCTGACGGCCGCTTCGGGCTTGTCTTTTTGCAGGATGAAGGCTTTTAGGAGCTGGAGCTGCAGGTGGTAAACGCATTTCTGCAATTCGAAGCCAGTTGGGGTTTCGATGCGATCCCGTTTGGTGAAGGGGGTGCGGGTTCGCTGCTCGAATTCATCGATGATTTTGGCGCGGTTGACGGCCAGGCGAGCTGCTTTCTGTTTGTCGAATTCGTGAAGCGCGCGGAGGAGATCGCGCTGGAAGCGGGCGGCGTAGCGGGCAAGTTTTTCGAGCGCGCCGGGGCCTTCGAAGTTTTTGCGGATGGCGCGCGCGTCGAGGACGTCGATGGGTTCGCCGGCCTGGGTTTCGGGATCGAGTTCGGTGAGCAGGTCCTGGGAGATTTGCTCTTCGATGGTGCGGTAGCGTTCGATCTGGAAGGTGCAGTCCTGGATCGTTTTGACGAAACCTTCTTCGATTAGAGTGACCGGCTCCATTTCGTGGATGAAGCGTTCTCCGAGCGCGATGTAGTTGAGCGCTTCGTCATCGTTGAGGAAGCGGATGCGGCCGGCCAGACCGTGCTTGAGAGCGTTGGAAGAGGCGATGCGTTTGCCTTGGCCGGTGCGGGGACCTGTCGATTTCTGGGCATTTTCGCGGTTAGCGGCCCATTGGGCCGGGCTGGACATAAGAGGACTCCTAAGTTGGATTGAAGGACAACAACCCAGGTCTAGCAGGCGGATTTGGGGATAGGGCGGATTTGGGGGTGTAAGTGGTTGAGAGGAATCGATAGGGGTGTTGTGAACGGCCCCCCGTTCCGAAAGCCAACACTGACGAAAAAGAGCCAGTTCATTGAACAGTGTCCGCTTCCCGGGCGTTTGCTCCGCGGACGCGCTCCTTTTCCCAGTGCAGCCAGGCAAACATCTGTTCCCTCATCGTGTTCAGAGCGTTGGTCATCCGGTCCGTTTCCACTTCGAAGAACGAAAACGACGGCTGTCCCCGGCCGGTGGATTCGGTGAGCCGGCGGTGCTCGGCGCGCAGATCGGCGAAGTGACTCGCGTCCGTGGGGGATCCACGAAATCCGGCCGCGAGCTGGTATAACGTCAGCTCGACCTGGTCGAGGAATCGCACCGCCGCCGCGTGAGCAGCCCCCTGTTCTTCGGTCGCGGCCCCTTCGAGCGCCATAACCGCGTAGATGAAATCGTGCGAGCTGGCCAGCAGCGAAGCAACCAGTCCCAAGAAGTCGGGATCCGCTCCCGGTTCGATGCCGAGCCTCTCCGCCGAAGCCTCCACATTGGAGCGTGCCACACGGGCGGCCTGCCGCGCCCGATCGATCGCCGCGAAATCGGAGCCGCCGCCGCTGACGTACGTCTCCCGCACCTTTCTCAAGTACTCCCGATAGGCCTCCAGAAGCCGCGCAAACGATTCGCCCGATTGCGTGCGCTCCCACGTAGGCCAAACCGCGTAGGCGATCAGCGCCAGCAGTCCGCCGATGGCCGTATTCATGGCGCGAAGCGGGATCACCTGCATCGGAGGAACGCCTGTATTTGCAATCAAAGCCACCACCAGGGCGCTGATAGCGAGCACGAAAATTCCGTAGTTGGCCGGGCCTACCCAGCGCAGCATCAGCGTGAACGCGCCGATAAAAATCACGTCCGTCAGCGTGCCTGGCGGAAGCAGATGGTAGAGAACCGTGGCCGCAATCAGTCCGGCGAACGTTCCAGCCAGGCGCAGGAGGCCGCGGCTGAAGGTGCTGAGGAAATCGGGTTTCAGCACGATTGCAATGGTCATGGGAATCCAGTACGATCGCTGCCAGTCCACCGTACGCCCGATCGCATCCCCGATACAGACGCACGCCATCAATCGCAGCGCATGGCGAAACGCGCTCGAGCGCATGGTGAGGTTCGCGCGTACGATCTCCCACTGATTTTCCAGGCGATGAAGCCACTCCAGGCCCACGCGGGGACGCCCTGGGATTCGGCCCCCCACGACTTTGGGCGGTCCCATCTCGGCGGCCACCGTCATGCGCCAGGCTGCACGGATTTGGCCTGCCAGGGCGTCCACCTGCACTTCGGCGTCATGCATCACCGCCAGGAAGAACGGGGATGCTTCCGTGCATTCGTGCTCTCGCAACGCGCGCAGCGTACGTTCGGAATCGGCCGCAAAGGAGGAAGGCGCCGGCTCCGGAACGCTCGCACTCAGCGCTTTCCCGATCGCGCTCAGCTCTTGAGAACACATTTGGATAAACCGGTCGAGCACTTCTGTCACGGAGCCGCCGCACACGTCCCGCCGCAGCCTTCTGCGGATTCGTTCGAGCGCGAGGATGCGAACCCGGATGCGCTCGCCCTGGCTGAGCAGCGAACGGATGCGCTCCCCGGTTCCACTCCGTTCCAATCCGATGAGCGAGTCCTGGGCAGCCGTAAAAGCGGCGCCGCCGGGCGGGGGCGTTCCCCGCGGCGACTTGCGTTCCGCCAGTTCCGCCAACTCCTGATAGACATCCGCCAGAACGCGGCGCTCCTTGTCCCCGCGCCGCAGCGGCCAAAGAAGCAGCGACAAGCTGGTCTGTAATAGCGCTCCGCCCAGAGCTACCAGCCCGGAGATCGCGGCCTGCCGCGGCGTGAGCGGCCGCGACGCAAAGACCACCAGCGTCACCAGGCTGATGGTGCCGATATCGCCCGCCGCCGCGCCCAGGCACACCAGAATCCCCGCAATAAACGCCAGCGCCGTGGCCACCAGGACCGCGATCACGTTGTGGTGGGCGGTAAGGCCGCCCGTAAATAGCGCGAGCGCGACGAAGAAACTCGCCGTCAGCATGCGCCGTGCGCGCAGTAAGTACCCGTCGATCCCATCCTGATAGGCAACGTTCAGAGCGCCGAGGCTGCCGACCAATCCGAGCGAACTCTGCCCCCACGCATCGGCAATGATCAGCGGAAGCACCACGCCGATGGAATTGCGAATGGCAATGGAGGGGTGAATCTTCTCGCGATCGAAATGCGTCAGGCTGCGCCACAATGCCGCCCACGTTACATTCCGCCAGATCGCATTTTTCATGGAAAATCGTGAATGACCCGGAAAGCATCCTGCTTTGGGAGGGTCAAGTCCAGAATGCCACGCCTTCGAAACGCGTTTTCAGCAGCAATTTGCAGCGCAATCGGGTAAGCTGAAGGAACTCCCTTGCGTCCCTGCACGGCTCGCCCTAGTCTCTTCGGCTCCGACTAACGCTCTTGTTCTGAGCGGCCATCCCCCGTCCACCCACCAGGTTTTTGGAGAATTCGAATGAACACGATGGAAGAAGTCCGTCTGGACCTGCCTCTGCTGCGGGGTCCGCTGCCCGGGCCGCGTGCCCAGGCCATTATGGATCGCGACAACAAGGTGCTCTCCACCTCGTACACGCGCGGTTATCCCCTTGTCATCGAACGCGGAGAAGGCGCTATGGTCACCGATGTCGATGGCAACCGCTTTCTGGATTTCAATGCCGGTATCGCCGTAGTGTCGACCGGCCACTGTCACCCGAGCGTCGTCAAGTCCGTCCAGGAGCAGGCTGCTCGCTTCCTGCATATGTCGGGAACGGATTTCTATTACGAGAACATGGTGCAGCTCGCTGAGAAGCTGGCGGCGCTTGCGCCCGGCGATGTTCCCCGCCGCGTCTACTTCGGGAATTCGGGTACCGAGGCCATGGAGGCCGCGATCAAGCTGGCTCGGTACTCCACGGGCCGCGACAAGTTCATCGGCTTTCTCGGGGCCTTTCACGGCCGGACCCTGGGCTCCCTGTCCCTCACCGCTCGCCGCCCTGTGCAGCGCCGCGGTTTCGGGCCATTCATGGCCGGCGTGCATCATGTTCCCTACGCGTATTGCTACCGCTGCGCTTATAACCTCAAGCCCGAGACGTGCGCCCTTGAATGCGCCACCGTGATTGAGGAGCAGCTGCTCAAGACGATCCTTCCGGCGGATGAAGTGGCCGCGATCGTGGTGGAACCGGTGCAGGGCGAAGGAGGCTACATCGTGCCGCCGCCCGCGTTCCTGGAGGAAATGCACCGCGTCGCTCATCGGCACGGCATGCTTCTGATTTTCGACGAAGTGCAATCGGGAATGGGCCGCACAGGCAAAATGTGGGCCTCCCAGCACTCCGGCGTGGTTCCCGACATTTTCACCGTGGCCAAAGGAATCGCGAGCGGAATGCCCATCAGCGCGACGGTCGCCAATGCGGAGATCATGAACTGGCCGCCCGGCGCCCACGCATCCACTTTCGGCGGCAACCCGGTCTCCACGGCCGCCGCCCTCACGACTATTGAATTGTTGGAACAGGATCTGGTCGATAATGCCGCCCGCATCGGCGCGCACATGATGGCGCGCATGAAAACCTGGCCGTCGCGTTACCCCCTGGTGGGCGATGTCCGCGGCCTGGGGCTGATGCTGGGCATTGAGCTCGTGCGCGATCAGGCGACCAAGCAGCGCGCCCCGGAAGAACGCGACCGCATCGTCGATATGGCCTTCGAACGCGGACTTCTGATCCTCGGGGCCGGAGAAAACACCCTGCGGCTCAGCCCGCCGTTAATGATCAATAAAGACCAGGCGGACTTTGCCATGGACACGCTGGAGGCCTGCATCCGCGACGTGCGGCTGAGCCTTTAAGCCAACCCCCAGCGTTCCATGCGCGTGAACTACGAGACCTTCAGGGAAATGGTTCTGAAGTCGTAGTCGCTCAGGCCGGGATAGCCGTAGCCGTCCGTAACGCGCTTTCCGGCGCGAATCCGGAATTCGTAACAGCAGTCCGCCGTCGGCGTGTAGCGCAGAGAGTCTTCGCCACCCCCGAAAGACTTCTGAGCGGCGTTGGGCGCCTGGTAGGCCCCTAAGGTTCCCGGCAGGCCCGGCGATCCCGCAGTGCCTGGCGTGAAGGTAGCCGGGCTCTGACTGTAGCCGCGAGCGGGTGTAACCGTCGCGCTATTGCCATGGCCCCACTCAGCATCCACCTCATACTCCCAGAGATGGCCGTTGGCATCGTTCACCACCCCATCCACGGTGACAAAACCGCCCGGCCCCAGAACGTAAGCCGGGCAGTCTCCGGTTCCGCCGAAAGGCGCGGGCGTGCCGTCGAACTGATAGGCTCCCAGAGGATTCAGCGTCACCGTGGTGAGCGGCAGATTGTCGATCGTTAGCGTGAGCGGCGCGTTGCCCAGCAGGGGCACCGGATTGAAGGACCCGTCGTAGCCGGTCATCGTGAGATCGACCGCGCCGTGGCTGGCAAGCGCAATCAGATTGGCCGAGTTGGTGGAAACCTTCAGGCCTTCATAGGCCCAAAGAATGTGACCGCCTGGTGGCACGGCCGGGAAAGCGGGCAGCACCGGAGCCCCTTGCCGGGCTTCCTGCGTTGCGAACAGGTTATCGATTCCCGCGTTGTTGAACGGGCCCATCTTGATCGGCCCGGAGAACGTCAGGTTGAATGACGCGTCATAGATGAACACGTAGTTGTAGAGTTCCGCCATCAAAGGAACCGCCGATCCTGGTGCCGGCGCGCGATGCTCCGCGGGCCGGGTCGCCCGCCCATTGCGCGGCATCCACCTGGTAATAGGAAACACCGGAGCTGCCTGCGAAGCCTCCGAAGATGTCGAGCGTGCCCGCGAATGCGAGATCGCTCGTGTCGCTTCCCGGAGTGCCGTCGGCATAGCCCTGGTGAATGGTGTCCACCGTGATGTTGCCCACGCGTGTCCAGGCGAAGCCTTCATCGGGGGGCGGGTCTCCCGGGCAATGGGTCACCGCCAGGTTGTTGGCAAGTAGGGTGACGCTGCTGTTATTCGGCAAACACCACCGGGTCTCCGTTGCCGGATCTTCGTCCACCACCAGGTTTGCGCCCTGGGTTGCGCTGAACAGGATGTTCGGGTTGCTGCAGCACCACCACCAATAGGGAAAAATCTCGCGAATCGCCGCGTTCGATAACTTGCGTTTGATGAGCGCCGTTCGGTTCGCGTCGGGGGTCAAAACGGAATCGGCCTTGCGCGCAGCCGTGAAGCCCTCGCCGCGGATCAGGCGATGAGCTTCCGGCCGGATCAGCGTCGCAGCGTTTTGCGGCCGCTCCACGGGACCCGGCCCTTTGGGCGGAAGCTTCTCCAGAGTTTCGATGACGTGCAGGATGTCCAACTCCCACCACCACGGGAAGCAATCCCACCAGATTGGCCAGCAGGGCCAGCACAGAAGACAGACCGGGCAGGAACACCACGTGAAGCAGGCCGTGAAGAACCCGTTCGCGTCGGCGGTAACCGTGGTTTCCGCAGTCTTCGAATAACCGGATCCCGCAAACCCGACGTTGTATACCGTCACGTTAGCATCCGGCACAGGGCACCCGTCCGAACCCACCACGGTCCCCGTCACGCAGTACTGGTAGCACCATCGCCACCAGATGGCGAGCGTTTCGTCGGCCAGCGTAATGGCTTTGGTGGAAACGGCAAGTTCGCGCTCGGCGGACAATACTTCCGCGCGGTTCAGGCGTATCCGCTGCAACCCTGGCAAGTGCTCCACGTTCTTTTTCATGCCGCGGGGACCGGCCAGGATTTCCAGCCCATAACGGCTTTCCCGGGCGGCTTGATATCGCGACAAAGGCACGCGGAAAGCGCCGTTTTCATCGGAGGGACCGGACGCTAAGATCTCAGACCCTCGAACCACGTAAACTGCCAGACGGCGCGCATCTTCGGCCTTCAATTTGGGCAGTGTTCCTGTAATAGCAATCGTTTTTGTCAACACAGAGTGACTCCTTTTCGCGGAACCACTTCGGCGTAGACTCCGCATGAGTATGTGAAGCTCGGAGCCGGAGCGTTTCGTAGCTAAACTGGAATCAAGATGTACTTCACGCCCAAGCTGGCGAGCGTTTTCCTGCTGCTCGCGCTTTCCCCCGCGGCCCTCGCACAATCCGAAATCTTCATCCACAACTTCCATCGCGTGGACGATCATGTCCTTCGCGGCGCGCAGCCGGGCACCGATGGCCTGCGCGCTCTGGCGGCGACGGGCGTAAAGACAATCGTGGATCTAAGGCCCGGAGAGGAGCGGGAAGCCAAAGAAAAGCAGGAGGCCGAAGCGCTCGGCATGAAGTACATCAATATCCCAATGAATGGGTTTCACGCGCCTTCTACCGCCGAGGTCACGCAGACTCTTGCGGTCCTGAATGATTCCTCAGCGTGGCCGGTGTTCGTGCACTGCAAGTATGGCGAGGACCGCACCGGCACCGTCGTCGCCTGCTACCGCATCCGGCACGATGGCTGGGATAACCAGAAGGCCCTGTCCGAAGCCAAGAAGATGGGCATGCACATCTGGGAGACCGGAATGAAAAAGTTCATCGCGGCGTTCCCTCCCAGTTAGCGCAAAAACGTGCCTATGCTAGCCTGCTTGGGTCATGTTCGATCCGCACTTCGATCTGGCCGCAGCCGCCCGCCAGGAAATGCTCCAGGATGGTTTCCAGCCGGACTTCCCGCCCGAGACCGGCGACCAGCTTGCCGCGATCCGATCACGCCCGCTTATCAACCCCAGCGCGGACGTCCGCGATCTTCGTGACCTCCTGTGGTCTTCCATAGACAATGACACTTCCCGCGACCTCGATCAGATCGAATACGCGGAGCGCGTCGCTGGCGGCATTCGCGTATTGATCGGCATCGCGGATGTCGAAGGAAGTGTCGAACGCGGCTCGCCGCTCGATCAGCATGCGCAGTCGCAGACGACCACGGTCTACACCGCCGTCCGCATCTTCCCCATGCTGCCGGAAGAGCTCTCGACCGACCTGACTTCTCTTGATGAAAATCAGGATCGCGCCGCGCTGGTGATTGAGTTCCTGGTGGACGGGGACGGAAATTTGGCTTCGTCCGCGATCTACCGCGCTCTGGTCCGCAATCGCTATCAGTTGGCTTATAACGGGGTCGGGCAGTGGCTTGACAGCATCGCTGGTCCCGATCCGAAGGTCGCGTCGTCCGCCGACTTGCAATCTCAATTGCAGCTTCAACACGAAGCTGCGGGACTCCTTCGCGCGCAACGCTTCCGCCTGGGCGCTCTCAACTTCGATCGCATTGAAACCGATGCCGTGATCGAGAATGGCCAGGTCCAGGATGTTGCCGCCCGCCGGAAATCCTCGGCGGATCTGTTGATCGAAGACTTCATGGTCGCCGCCAATGAAGTGATGGCTACCACGCTCACTAAGGCCGGAGTGTCCTCCATACGCCGGGTTGTGAAATCGCCCGAGCGCTGGGTTCGTATCGTCGAACTCGCCGCCCGCTATGGCGAGACGCTGCCCGAACAGCCCGATTCAGGCGCGCTGAACGCCTTTTTGCAAAAACAAAAGGCCGCCGACAACGTCCACTTTCCGGATC
Source organism: Bryobacterales bacterium (assembly GCA_963814235.1). Lineage (GTDB taxonomy): Bacteria > Acidobacteriota > Terriglobia > Bryobacterales > Bryobacteraceae > Bog-113. The sequence continues at coordinate 145,081 of CAWFCA010000011.1, forward strand.
TGTCCCTTAGCGTTATGAAGTTGATGGGCCCCGGTGAGTATGTTCTTTCCCGGCCCGGCGATTCCGAACAGGGTCACTTCGGTCTGGCCGCGCACGATTACACGCATTCGACGGCCCCGAACCGGCGCTTCGCCGATCTGATTACGCAGCGGCTTATTAAAGCCGTTCTGGCCAAGCAGCCTCCGCCGTATGGCGACGACGATCTCAACGCCATCGCGCAGAACTGCACGGCCAAAGAGAACGCCGCGCGCAAAGTGGAGCGCGCCATGGATAAGCGCGTGGCCGCAGTCGCGTTTCACAACCGCGTCGGTCAGACCTTCCGTGCGGTCGTGACCGGTGTGACCCCGAAAGGCGTCTTCGTGCGCGTCCTTGATCCCCCGGTTGAGGGCCGCCTTATGCGCGGCGCCAATGGCGTCGACGTCGGAGATCAGATCGGTGTTACTCTCATCAGCACCGATCCGCAGCGCGGCTTCATCGACTTCGCGCGTTAACTAAAGCGTCACCTTCTCGTGCTCACCGGCCGACGGCTTGTAGCTGTGTCCCGTGGTCACCGCCTTCACGAACCCGATCAGCTGCACCACTTTGCTCGAAGGAGAATCCCAGTACTCCGCACTCTCGACGGTCACCCGCAGCAGCGCCAGTTCGGGATCTTCCAGACCATCCGGGAACCACGCCTTGAGGATCGGATTCCATAGCTCTTTCGCCTTGCTTCGATCGTGGATGACCTGCGCTTTGCCGCTCACCGAAACGTACGTGTTTTTGCCGGGATCGGCGTAGCTCACATTCACTTCCACGTGCTTTTCGATCTCGTCTACTTTTGGGGAACTGCCACGGGTAAAGAACCAGAGTTGCCCATCGAACTTTTCTTTCAAAGTCGCCATCGGACGGCTGCGAAGCGAGCCATCTTCGTCGATGGTCGTGAGCATCGCCATCTTGATGTCTTTAATCAGTTCGCCTAATTTCTCGACCGAATCAGTGCTGTGTGCCATGCCTGGGAACGAGCGCGGACCATGCCGTTGTGCGGTCTCTAACTTTTTACCTGGCGCCGCAGCGTATACAGATCGGGGAGCATGTTGAGGTGCTCCAGCTTCTTAGGCTCATCGGTAGCCAACAGGAGCTTGCCGCTGATGTGATTGGAGTGCGAGGACGCGAGAAACAACGCCATCTGGATCTGCTTATCCGCCGCGGTGCCGCCCGTGACCCGCACTCTTTCGGCTTCCTCCGACTCCCGCACCCCGGCATCGTGGCCCGCGCGCAGAATCTCATCGGTCATGCACGTATAGGAAGATCCGGGGTCCAAACAGTTAATCTGCACGTTGTGGTCCTGCACCTCATGCGCCAGCGATTCCACCAGCCGCACCACGCCCGCTTTCGCCACCGCGTGCCCCGTGACATAGGGCCGCGCGCTACTCGAACCCCCGCCCGCCAGAACGATGATCTTGCCCGCCCGCCGCTCCATCATCTGCGGCAGCACCGCGCGGCAAGCCAGCACCACGCCCAGCAGGTTCGTATCGATCGCATCCTTCCAGGCGTCGAGGGGCGCCTGCAGCAGCGGACCGATGGGGCCCAGAATGGCCGCTGCGCAGATCAACGCATGAACGCCCCCGAATCGCGCGCTCGCCCGCTCATGAGCCGCTGCCAGCTGAGCGAAATCGCGCACGTCCCCGGGAATCGCCAGCGTCTTCCCGCCCGCGTGCTCGATCTCGAGTCGCGCCGCGTCCAGTTCCGCTTGCGATCGCGAAAGCAGGACCACGTTCGCGCCCGCCGAAGCGAAACCGATCGCCAGCCGTTTGCCAATGCCGCGTCCCGCGCCCGTGATGAGAACGGTTCGGTCCTTTGCTCCAGCGGAGAAGTCGGCCAAAATTCAGTATCCCCGATCGTCGCCGCTCGCCGCGGCTTATCCGAAAATTCGCGCCAGATCCGCGAAGCCTTCCGCCACCACGAGGCGCTCGGACGCACGGATCTCCTCGCGCTCCAGCGTCCACGTCCGCTCGTGCGGAACATACACGGCCCGCAGCCCGGCGGCCAGTGAGGGATTGATATCCGATTTCGGACTGTTTCCGATCATCCACGTGCGCTCGCGATCCAGCCCCAGCCGCTGGACCAGCCCGTGATACGCCTCTTCGTTCTTCTCCCTCACGATCTCGCAGTGGGCGAAATGCCGCCCCAAAGCGGAACGCTCGAACTTGGAGTTCTGTTCCCGGTGCTCGCCCTTGGTGAACAGCGCGAGCTCATGCCGCGCGGCCAACAGCGGCAAAGTCTCCGCCACCCCGGGCATCAGCTCGATCGGCATCGACGTGATCCCGTGCGCGTAGGAGGCAATCTCTTCGAAATGCGTGCGGTCGGGTTCGCGCTCTACCAGCGCCTCAAAACACTGCCGCAGGCTGCGCACAAAGTTCTGCGAGCCGTACCCGTGCACTTTGTTGTTTGCCATTTCGATGCGGTCGAGCTCCGCGCGCACCTGCGCCGGGGTTAAAGACGAATGATCGAGCAGCGCGCAAAACCGCTCGAAGGCCTGCTCGAAATAAATGTTGTTTTCCCAAAGGGTGTCATCGGCATCGATGAGCAGGAATTGTTTATCCATGGAGGTCGTTAATTCAATACCGTGGGCGCGAGGCGGAAGGGAATCTCAACGAGGGCGTCTACCGCGACCGGCTTTCCCTCCCGAATCGCCGGCGTGAATCGCCATTTCAGCAGAGCCTCGGCGGCGCTTCTATCCAGACGCTCGTCAATCCCTTTCACGGTCTCTATCCCAAAAACCCGTCCGTCCTCGGAGATCACGAACGCCAGGCGCACGGTTCCTTCGACGTGCTCTTCGGCGGCCGTCGCGACGTATTTCGGATCCACTTTGTGCAACGGCTGCGGCGCCGAAATCACCGCTCGATAGGCCAGTTCCTCGCGGTCCGCGTACCACATGAGCCAGCTTCCTTCGTGGCTGGTCAGGTTCGGGCTCTGAATGGCCACGCTGAATACCTGCCGCCCCAGGAACCGTGGATCGGGCGCTCCCGACACGCGCGTTCCGCTGGCGCGTCCGACATCGTCGCTTCCGCGGGGCCGCCTCGCTGCCTCGCTCGCCGCCCCACGTAAAGACTCCGCCGAAGTCGGCGCGTTGTAGGACGGTGACATCGTCCGCGCAATCAGATTCTGCGCGGCATCCTTATCGCCCCCGCGAACCGTCAGATCCGGAACCGTGATCCCCGATGTCCTGCCCGCCGCGCTCGCCCCGTTCGGATTCAACTTGGGTCCCGCTGAAAACTGCGCCCGCCGCGAGCCTTCCGGTAACGGCACCCGCAGGTTGTCGATCGGGTTCAGGCCCACCACGGCGACGTTGGCGTTCGATGCCGATGCCCCTTGCAGAACCGGCGTATCCGGCATGCTCCCCACCGACGCCGTGAGCGAGCGCTTCGGCTGCGGGCGAAACGCCAGTGTGCGCTCACCCTGGTCGAGAGCCTTTGCCGCTTTGGCTCCTAACCCGGTCTTCTCCGCCGCCAGTCGGGGAGCGTCGGTGACGCGGACCTGCATCACGAGATTGGGCGCGTGTTCCGGAGGAGCTTCGAAGGGACGCGTCACTTTGGGCAGCCGATACGGCTCCGGCGTCAGTACCCGGGCGCTCAGTTCGGGCGCGGGCGCGAGTTGCGGCACTGCCGCGGATGCCCTGTTTGCCGGCTTGGGAGCCGGAGGGACGAACTGGCGTTGCGGCGGCGGAGGCGCGCTCAGCGCGATCAGATTGGGAAGCGGCCGTACCGGCTGCGGCTTCAACTCCGGCGCTGGATGGAAAATCATCTGCGCCTCTTTCGGCGCATTCACCGGCGCTGAAACGATCGATTGCTTTTCAATCCTCTCCGCCCGCAAGGGCTTCTTCTCCGCCGAACGGGTCCGCGGGGAAACGTCGGGCAATTTGGCTTTGAAGTTGTACCACACCAGGTGCGTCTCCTGCGGCTTGATCAGTTGCTCGTAAGCGCTCCGGCTCTTGGCCCATGGCGCCGCAAACAGCCAGAGGAAAAAGATCGCGTGCGCCGCAATCGAGCCCGCAATAGGAACCATCCGCGGGCCGCCGGGTAGCGGCCGGGGATTCGGTGACAGCAGCAATCTTTTAGATCTCCGCGATCTTGCGGCCGTACCCGTTCATCGGGGCCAGATGCCGCATGCGCGCAATCTCCCGCGCTCGTGGAATCTGCTCTTCGAAAAATCGGGTGAGCTGTTGCAACCGCTCCAGCTCCGAACGGCTTCGCAACACCCGGCTCTGTAGATCGAGGTCCGGAACCGTCTGCGCCATCGAAAAACTAAGCTCCACGCCGTCGCTGCTATCGGGCTCCACGGCCTTGTCGCCGGTCGTCTGCGACGCCTGGAACTCGCGATACGTATCCACCGCCCGGGCGCGCACCTCGGCAGGAATCGTGACCACCGCTTCGTCCTCGAAGTAATGCACCTCCGCCTGCAAATACGCTTTTTCCTGATTGATGTAAACGATCTCGAATCGCTTGCGTCCGCTCGCCACCACGTCGAGCCGCCCGTCGGGATAATTCGTCAGCACCCTATCGACGCCGACCGTGCAGCCCGCGTTAACAATCCCTCCGTCTTTAGCGAGTACGATCCCAAACTCGGAATTCTCGCGAATCGCCGCGCCCACCATCTCCTTATAGCGATCTTCGAAAATGTGCAGCGGCACCTGCGTTCGCGGGAACACAACGAGCTGCAAGGGGAACAACGGGAGCAACGCCGGCATATATATTATTATTGCGTGTCGGTTTTCGAGCGGCGAACAAACATCCGGAACAGCGTCGTGCTGATTACCGGCGCGTCCGAGGGCATCGGCGCGGCCTGCGCCAGGGCTCTGCGGGCGGCTGGCGCCCGCCTCGCGCTCAATGGACGTTCGCGGGAGAAATTATCGTCCGCAGCCGGGCTCGAAGACCTGATCCTTCCCGGCGATCTCACCGGGCCAGGCACTCCGCAAGCTCTCATCGACCGGACACTCGCGCGCTTCGGCCGCCTCGATATTCTTATCAACAACGCCGGTCATGGGGTCTACCGCGCCGCCGCTTCCGGACCGGATCCCGAGACGCGCGCCCTATTCGACCTCAATTTCTTCGCGCCGCTTGCCCTGGCCCAGGCCGCCATCCCCGTCTTCCGCAAGCAGCGCTCCGGCATGATCGTCAACGTTGGCTCCATCGCCGGCGACGTCCCACTGCCCTGGATGCCGCTCTATTCCGCCTCCAAAGCCGCCCTGGCTTCGCTGACCCGCAGCCTGCGCACCGAGTTGGCTCCGGACGGCATCGCCGTGCTGCTCGTCTCCCCCGGCTACGTCCTCACGGATTTCCATCAGCATTCGTTTGGACTGCCGCCGCCCCCTCGCGTGGTCGCCGGAAAACGGTTCGCCATAACCCCCGATCAGTGCGCCGCCGCGATCCTGGCCGGCATCTCCAGGCGTTCCCGCAGCGTGATCACGCCTCCCTGGGGGTCTTTCTTCATCGCGCTTCACCGCCTGTTTCCCACCGCCGTCGAGGCTCACCTGATGCAGTTGAACCAGTCCGCGGAGAGCGCATGATCCTCAAACTGAAACAAACTCCCGGTGTGTACGTCGTGGGTTTCATGGCCAGCGGTAAAACCACCGTCGGAAGAATGCTCGCCGAGCATATTGGCTGGCCCTTCGCCGATCTGGACGAAGACATCGAAAAGCATGCCCACCAGTCCATCCCTCAGATCTTCGAAACGCGCGGGGAAGCCGAATTCAGGCGCCTGGAGCGCGAGCGCATCCGCAGCCGCGTGCGGGGCATCGAATGCGGCCGGCCGTTGGTGCTGGCTCTCGGCGGAGGCACGTATGCGCAGCCCGAAAACGCCGAACTGCTCGCCAATAACGGGGTGACCGTGTGGCTGGATTGTCCGCTGGCCATGATTGAAGAGCGCGTCCGGCATCACCAGCACCGCCCACTCGCGCGCGACCTCGAGCAGATGCGCGCCCTATATGACGCACGCCGCGAGTTCTACGCCCGTGCCGATTTCCGCATCGATGCCTGTTCGGACGATCCCCGGCAGAATCTGAACGCCGTTCTCGCTCTTCCTATTTTTCACTAGTGTCTTTGCGCGCGCAGGCTCGGGAGATCGTCGCCGCCGCCATTGCCGCCGTCGATCCGTTCAGCTCCGTTCTGGCCGCGCTCGAGCAGCGCTCCGCGACCGTCGTTCAAGCCCGGCGCATTATCGTGGCCGGTGCGGGCAAAGCATCCGCGCGCATGGCGGAAGCGGTCGAGCAGGCGCTGGGCAATCGGATCTACGCCGGTTGGGTCAATACCAAATACGGCCACGGTGCGCCCCTTAAGCGCATAATCTGCCACGAATGCGGCCACCCTGTTCCCGATCAGGCCGGTGCCGAAGGTTCCCGCCGCATTGCCGAACTCGCGCGTGACGCCGGCGAGAATGACCTGGTGCTCTGCCTGATCTCGGGCGGCGCTTCCGCCCTGATGCCGCTGCCTGCGCCGCCGCTAACGCTTTCCGAAAAGCAGGAAACCACGCGCCTGCTGCTGGCGTCCGGCGCCAATATCCAGGAATTCAACGCAGTCCGCAAACACCTCTCGGGGATTAAGGGCGGCCGTCTCGCGCAACTCGCGGCGCCCGCGCGCGTGCTCACGCTGATCCTTTCCGATGTCGTCGGCGACAGACTGGGAGTTATCGGCTCCGGCCCTACCGCACCCGATCCGTCCACGCTTGATGACGCTCGCGGCGTCCTGCAAGCGCGCGGGCTTTGGGATAAGGTTCCGGAATCCGTCCGGCTGCACCTGCAATCGGCTGGCAATGAGACGCCCAAGCCCGGCGACCCGTTGTTCGATCAGGTGGAAAACGTACTAGTGGGGAGCAATCGAATCGCTCTGGCCGCTGCCTGCGCGAAAGCCGAGCAGCTTGGCTTCCGGACGCTCCTGCTCGCGAGCGCTATTGAAGGCGAAACCCGCGATATCGCCGGCATGCATGCCGCCATCCTGAGAGAAGTCTGCGCCACCGGCCATCCACTTGGCCGCCCCGCTTGTATCCTCTCGGGTGGCGAAACCACGGTTACGCTGCACGGGGAAGGGAAGGGCGGCCGCAATCAGGAGTTTGCTCTCGCGTCCGCCCTCGGTATCGCCGGTCTCGAAAACGTTCTGGTTCTCAGTGCGGGCACCGATGGAACCGATGGACCGACCGATGCCGCGGGCGCGTTCGCCGATGGAGCCACCGTGGCCCGCGCTCAGGCGCTCGGCCTCGATCCCCAACTCCATCTGCGGAACAACGACGCCTATCCGCTATTCGCCCGCTTGGGCGATCTGTTCATGACCGGTCCGACGCGTACCAACGTGATGGATATTCACGTTCTCCTCGCCGGCTAATCCAGCTTCCGAACCGAAACCTCGCCGCGCTCCGTGACTAACGAAATCGCCGGACCGGAACCATTGGCGCTGTGCAAAGTGCTCGTCCGGCCCTGGCCGCTTTCGCTCACAATGCCGTCACCGAAATCGTTCGAGACCTCGCCCTGCTGCGCCGTCGCTTTCAGATCGAACGGCTTATCCGTCGGCAGAGCCATATCGATGTTGCCGCTGCGCGAGCGCACATCCACATGCGCCAGCGCCGCCCCGGCGGAAGGCTTCAGCTCGATGTCGCCATGCCCCAGTTCGATATCCAGCGCGCCCACGTAATCTTCCAGCTTCACGTCGCGCTCATGCGTCACAAAGTGGATCGGACCCGACACGTTCGTGCCGTGCAGTTCGCTCAACGACATGCTGATTGTCCCGGGGAGCTTCTCCACCCGCAAATCGGTCTGCTCCGATTCGAAATGCAGCGGCTTGGCCAGCGTCTTAAAGTCCAAAGTGCCCGAGAACCGGCCATTGATAGTCACCTGCCCGTCCACGCGCTCCAGTTGCACATCCCCGCCGTTTCCCTGCAGATCGAAATTGCCCTTCAAATTCGTCGCCCGGATCAAATCGCAGTGGTCGACGTCCACCTTCGTGCTTCCCCCGATGTCCTGCAGCCGCACTTCCCCGTGCTGGCTCGCCACGTCCACGTCGCCATTCACGGTGTTGATCGTCAGGTCGCCGGAGCGGCCTCGCGCTTCCACGCTTAAGCCCTTGGGAATGCTGATCTCCATGTCGACCGATACACGGGATTTTCGGGGATTTGAGGCTCCGCCGCCCGGATAAAGATCGTATCGCCTTCCGGAGAAAACGTGACCAGAGCCTGTTCGTTAATCTTGTCGGCCTCTTTCCGGTCATAAGCGTGCACCGTCTTATGGCCATTAACCTGGATGTCGGCGCGGTCGCTCCCGTTAATCGTGATTCCGCCGCGCATATGGTCCAACACCACCCGCGTCACGCCCGTTCCGACTCCCGATTCGATGCTCACCGGGTAATCGAAATCCTCTCCGAACAGATTTGTGAACCCGGTCTCCACAGGAGCCCACCCGCCATGCGGACTGAAATGATGGGGAAGGCTGAACGCCAGGGCAATCACGACTAATCCCACGATCCACCCGAAACCCATGGGCCGCATTGCGCCGCTTTGCACCCGGCCGGTTCCATAGAGCGCGAGCACCTCGATGAGACGGATCACGCCGAATGCGATCAGCAGAACCGGCCACCAATCGCTCAACAGATGCCATACCGAAAGCTCCGGCATCGCGTTGTTGATCAGGAACAACGCCCCCGCGCCAATCAGAAAAATCGGAAACGCCAGCGATCGGCCTTTCATCGTCGTACCCCCGGTGGCGGCGGTTGGGGCGGATTCGCCGCCATGCGCGGGTAGAGCGGTTCTTCTGAACCAGGAGCGGATGGGAGATCTCTGCGGCCCCCCGCCAGCGCGAGCGCTCCGAGGATGATCAGAATCACGGGCCAGGTCCGGCCGAATTGAAACGGCGTGAACTTGTCCAGCAGAAATAAAACCCCGATCGTGATCATCATGATCGGGCCGCGCAGCGCCGCCACGAATCCTGGGTTAACGCCGCTCATCGCTCAACTCCTGCGCTGTCAGCGTTTCATCCGGACGCCGGTAAAGGCGCCCATACAACATGTACACGCCCAGCACGATCAAAACCACCGGCCAATACCGGATCAGCCGTTCCAGCGGAATGAACCCGGTCGAATCGAGGAGCAGCAACATCCCGGTCCCAATCAGCACGATCGCCCCAATCGGGACCCCGATCCTGCTGGAGCGGAGGTTGACCAAGCTGGAAAATTCATCCACCGGCACTCCCATGCGGCGTTTGCGGGCCGTGTGATAAGCCTCCAGCACCATATAAAACCACCAGACGGCGATCAGGATTCCGACTAAGGGCGCTATGGCATTACTGCCGTTAGACACGATCGTTATAAGCAGACCGAAGATCACCGCGTGGATCAGGCCTTTGGCATATTGCCCGTTGTAGATCGCGCCCACCCCGGGGACCATCCCGAGAAGCACCGCCATCCCCGGAGAGCCGTGCCCTGTGGTCGCAGTATAGGGCGATGGTGGCATTGGGTTCGCGTAAGCCGATTCTTCATATGCGGCGGGCGTCACATAGGGCGAGGCCGGCACCGTTACCGGAGGCGGCACATGCGCGCCTGTCACCGGCAGATGCTCGGCGCAGTAAATGGCACCCAGACTCTCCAGCCGGCACCCCGCGCAGAGCGGCTTCCCGCACATGCGGCAATAAGCGACCGCTTCCTTCTCCGGATGATTGGCACACATATTCATAGCCCCACTCCTTTTCAATCCCGCTTACTGGCTCTTAGCGGCCTTGCCGTCCGCGCTTTGTCCGGAGACCTTCCCGGCCTGCTCCGGCGCGCTCGCCGGCTTTCCTACCTGTTTCGACTTCAGCGCCTGGCGCGCTGCTTCGTCCGTCTCCGCCGCCGCTTGTTCTTCCTGCTGCTGACGCCATTCCTGCACGCGCGCCCGCACTTCGTACACCACGCGCATGCTTTCATAAGCTTTCACGGTCCGGTCCCACGTCCGGTGCACGCGATCGTCGAACGCACCCCAAACTTTCACCGGATCGAGATCCGCAGCCGTCAACGTACGGCTCGGCACCCCGGCGCATCGCGTCATCATCGCCAGGGAGAGCACCGTCATCATCGCGCCCATGACGATTCGCGGCTGCATCACCGGTTCGAACACCCGGCCCAGCCAACCCCGCCAGCCCGCGGTCTGCGCCGGGATCTGGAACAGGATCTTGTTCACCATCACCGCGGGCGCTTCCACCGGCTCCGCTTCCCGCAACAGGCCCATCGCCTCCCGGATATCGCGTTCGTAGGCCGCGCACGCTGCGCACCCGCTCAGATGCCCGGCCATTTCCGCGCGCTCCTCCGGCGTCGACCTGCCGTCCAGGTAGTCGCAGAGAGCGCTTTCAAACGCCTCACAGTCCGGAATGTGCTTCATGGCCATCATCTGTCCAAAATTTATAAAGCCGCCTGATGCTTCCGCAACAGACGGGCCAGTTCCGCGCGGCCCCGATTCAACCGCGACTTCACCGTGCCTTCGGGAATCCCCAACACCCCCGCGATTTCCCGGTATTCGAGCTCCTGCAAATCGCGCAGGATCACTGTTTCCCGCAATTCCGGCGAAAGCTTCACCAGCGCCGCCTGTAAAATCTCGCTCTTCTCCCGGCCGGTCACCAGCGCATCGGTGCGAGCGGTGCGGCTCGGCATCGAACCGCCCCCGCCGCCTTCAATCTGCGGCATTCGATCTTCAATCGAATCCGTGGCGCGGTCTTGCCGGGTCCGCCGGTAATGATCGATCAGCAGGTTGCGCGTCACCCGTGCGGTCCAGGTTGAAAACGAGCCCTCTTCCATCCGGAACGATTTCACCGTTCGGAATATCCGCAGAAACACTTCCTGGGTGAGATCCTGCGCCTCCGCATCGCTACCCGTGAACCGGTAACAAAGCCCGTACACCCGCCGCGTATGCGCGCGGACCAGGTCTTCCCAAGCCGCCGTGTCCCCGGCCATGCATCTCTCTACTAAGGCGTTATCGGGATCCAAAGGTCTGGTTCTCAACGCGGCTTCCATCCGCGGTCTTGCTCCGGCTGCCGGTCTCGTCTGGAACGACGACGGGTTCAAAAATCCCGATACCATCACTGCCGTCGCCATAAAACGCCGTTCCTCTTCCTTTCGGAGCTCATGCCCTCAGTCGGAGTAACGAAGCTCTACCATAATAAGTTCAATCTTTCGCTCCACCGCAAAAGCTTGCCGATCGCCTTCATCTTCGGTCCATAATCTGTTGATACGCTTCACCTTCGGAAGCTCTGCCCGGGAGGTCAACCATGCTGTGTCCGTTCTGCGGCCACCTCGAAGACAAGGTCATCGATTCGCGCGAAAGCAAAGAAGGCGACGCCATCCGCCGCCGCCGCCAGTGCCTCGGCTGCGAGAAACGTTTCACCACCTACGAACGCATCGATGAAGTCCCCTACATGGTCGTCAAGAAGGACGGTCGCCGCGAAAAGTTCGATCGCCATAAAGTCTTGAGCGGCCTCCTCAAAGCCTGCCGAGAAACGGCCGATCAGTATGGGCAGGCTCTCCGACCTCGTCAACCAGGTGGAAGCCCGCGTCACCGATTCGCCGGACCGCGAAATCTCCACCACCGAAATCGGGGAATTGCTGATGGCCGGGCTGCGCAATGAAGACAAAATCGCTTATGTACGTTTTGCATCGGTTTACCGGGATTTCCAGGACGAGGAGGCTTTCTTCAATGAACTTAAGGCGCTCATGCGGCAGAAAGTGAGTTAAACTCGATGAGAGTGGTGGGATTTGTGCGTGCACGGCGTTTGGCGGGCACTGTTATGAAACCCCCGGGATTCTGCTACATCAATAGATATATCCGGAATAAAGGTGTAGGGAGGGAATCCGTCCGATTGGTGGTATCATTTTCCAGCCCGGCGGACCCTGGAGACTCTTCGTTTGCTGCGAATCGCGCTTGCGACCACCCCCAGCATCCGGAGGAATCCCGGCCTGGAACGGTTGTACGCAAGGGTAATACTTAATGGATAATTTTGACGACCAGTTCTTAGCCGAAAGTCCTCTGGGCATCAACTTCGACGAGGAAGCGACTAAGTTTTTCGATCCCGAAGCCGCCGGCGAACCCGACTTTCTTCATCCGCAGCAGCAGCAGGAAGAATCGATCTATACCGACGACCCCGTGCGCGTGTATCTCCGCGAGATGGGTGCGGTCCCCCTGCTCACCCGCGAAGGCGAAGTCAACCTCGCCCGCCGCATGGAGCGCGGCAAGCTCCGCATGCAAAAGGCGATCAGCCGCTCCGCCCTTGTGCAGCAGTCCGTGGCCGAACTGGCCGAGCAGATCAAGAAGGGCGTCGAGGAACTCGATAACGTCGTCGACCTCGGTGAACCAGAGGAAGGCGCCACCTCGATCGACATCAAGAAGCAGAACGAAGTCCGCGAAATGTTCAATGCGGTGATTGCCGCCCAGAAACGGACTGTGCAGCTCACCGAGAAAATCGAGGCGATGCCTCTCAGCATCAAGAAGCCCCGCAAGCGCATGCAAGGCAAGCTCAGCCGCGCGCTCGTGGAAACCTCCATCGCCATTCGCCGCATCCCCTTCTACCTCAAAAAGTGGAAGGAATTCGCCCGCGAGATCGAACTCGCCGTCGACGACCTTGCCCACCTCGATCGGGAGATCCGCAAGGTGGAGGCCCGCGGCGGTCCTAACGCACAGACGCGGGTCCGTGAGCTGAAGCGGGAGATCCGCAAACGCGAGGTGATTGCCGGCGCGTCCCTCAACGATCTCAAGCACACCACCACCGTCATCCGCCACGGCGAGCAGGAAGCCGAGCGCGCCAAGAAAGACCTGGTCGAAGCCAACCTGCGCCTCGTGGTCTCCGTAGCCAAGAAGTACGTCAACCGCGGCCTCCACCTCCTCGATCTCATCCAGGAAGGCAATATCGGCCTCATGCGCGCCGCCGACAAGTTCGAGTACCGGCGCGGCTATAAATTTTCGACGTACGCCACCTGGTGGATCCGCCAGGCCATCACGCGCGCCATCGCCGACCAGTCCCGTACCATCCGCATCCCCGTGCACATGAACGAGAGCATGAACAAGTTCCTTCGTGCCTCCCGGGAATTGGAAAAGGAACTCGGCCGCACCCCCACCAACGACGAGATCGGCAGACGGATGGACATTCCGGTCGAAAAGGTCCAGAAGCTCAAGACCATCTCGCGCGATCCCGTTTCGCTCGAAACGCCGGTGGGCCGCGACGGCGAATCCGCGCTTGGCGATCTGATCGAAGATCGCTGGGTTGGCTCGCCCGTGGATGCCGTCATCGAATCCAACGTCCGCGACGAGACTGCTGGCATCCTGAAGACCCTCTCGCCCAAAGAAGAGAAGGTCATCCGGCTTCGGTTCGGCATCGGCTGCGAGCGCGAGCATACCCTGGAAGAGATCGGACAGGAGTTCGACGTCACCCGCGAGCGGATCCGCCAGATCGAAGCCAAGGCTCTGCGCCAGCTCCGCGCCCCCGAGCGCGCCCGCCGTTTACGCGCTTTAATGGCTGCCCGCTAACCACGTTTAGGCATCGTAATACGACCAGGGAGTGCCGTTTAATGGCGCTCCCTTTTTTCGTGTATTAGGCCACACGGGATGTTGCCGCATGTTCACGGAACTTTCATCTTAGAACGGGGTTGCGCATGCTAACCTGCGGCAACGCTTCACGTTCATCAGAGGGATTTCCGTATGAAAATTGCTGCTCTCTTCGCCTGTATAGGCCTCGCCACCCTTTCCATTCCAGCTGCCCGTGCACAATCCACCTTCGGCAGTATCGTCGGTGCCGTTAAGGATCCGTCCGGCGCCGTCGTCTCCAACGCCAAGGTCACTATCACCGATACTGACCAGAATGTTTCCCGTTCGGTAGTCACCGACGCCTCCGGGAATTACGAAGCCCTCAATCTTCAACCCAACCACTACAGCATCTCCGTCAACGCCAGCGGTTTTGAGCAGGGCACCGTCAGCGACCTTCGTCTCCAGGCCCGCCAGACCAGTCGCGTCGACGTCACGCTCCAAATCGGCGCAGCCACCCAGACCGTCAGCGTGGAGTCGCAGGCCGGCGTGATCGCGTCGGAGACCGACACCATCGCTTCGAGCTACGGTAGCGAGAAAATCCTGGAACTTCCCGCCAACTTACGAGCCTCTACCGATACCAGCCCGTATTACCTGCTCACCACCCTTCCCGGCGTCCAGCAGGACAGCGGCAACGACAATTACATCTCCATCCAGGGCGGTCTGCCTAACCAGTCGGAAAGCTCCATCGACGGCATCTCTTCCCAGAATGTGCGCTCCAACCGGCCGCTGTTCGACATCTATCCCTCCACCGAAGCCATCGCCGAAATGAAAATCTCCGGCGTCGGCAATACCGCCGAGTACGGCTCCGCCGGAGACATTACCACCGTTACCAAGAGCGGGACGAACATCTACCACGGCGCGCTCGCCTGGTATTTCCAAAATGCCGCGCTCGACGCCACGCCCTTCGGCTCCACCAGCAAGCCAGAGAAGAACGTGAACGACTATTCGTTTGCTCTCGGCGGCCCCGTCCGCATCCCCAAAATCTACAACGGAACCAACAAAACGTTCTTCTACGCGGATTACGAGGGCCTGATGTATCCGCGCACCATTACCATCCAGAACCAGGTGCCGACCTCGGCCGAGCGGAACGGCAACTTTTCCGCCGATGGCGTGGTCGTCAAGGACCCTAACACCGGCCTGCCTTTTCCCAACGACACCATTCCCGCCGATCGCATCAATCCTATCGCCACCAAGATCCTGTCCACCTTCTTCCCGGTCCCTAACGCCGGCGATCTCACCGTGCAGCACTCCGCCAACTGGATCGTGAACAAGCAGGCCGATATCGATTCGAAACAGTACGACATCCGCGGCGACCATTACCTCACGTCCAACCAGTCCGTCTTCGGCCGGTTTAGCTGGAAAAATGTCACCCAGTTGAGCCCCACGAATCTTCTTCAGCCCACGATCAACTCCACCCAGCAGGACCGCTCCCTCGTAGGTTCCTACAACTACACCATCCGCCCGAACCTCCTCAACGAATTCCGTGTCGGGTTCACCACCGACAGCCCGGGAAGTAATTTCGGCTACAACGGCAAAGCGTTCGAGCAATCTCTCGGCTTCGCTGGCCTTCCCAGCACCCCCTTTAACGGGCTTCCCAACATCAGCTTCAACTCCACTAACGGACTCGACATCGGTCGCGTGGAGTTCATCGAGATCTATCGGACGTTCCAGATCAACAACAACACCACCTGGAACCATGGCAGACACACCATCAAGTTCGGCCTCGATGTGCGCTGGCTGCGTTCGAAGACCGGCCTTGGCTTCATCGGCGCCGATAACTTCGGAAACTCCACCTTCACCGGCGCTTTCTCCGGCAACGACTTCGCCGACTTCCTCCTCGGCCTGCCCTTCCAGACTTCCTACGGAAACGTCCAGCACGATAACGACGGGCGCAACCAGCGCTACCAGGCTTACCTCCAGGACAGCTTCCGCGTCAGCCAGAAGCTCACTCTCGAATACGGCGTGCGCTGGGATTACAACCCGCCTTTCGTCGATCAGTTCGGCAACACCGGCAACTTCGACTCCAGTGTTCCCGGCACCGGCAAGGTGATCTACCCGTCCAACGGCGCCAACCTCCTCGCCCCGGAGCTTCTGATCGCGACCCACGCCTGCCCCGGAACCCCCAACCTGCCTGCATCCGGCTCCGGTCCCGGACTCCCCGGCGCTCCGTGTACGCCTTACGTCACCGCGCAGTCCGACCACCTGGGTAACGGCTTACGCAAAGTCTACAAATACAACTTCGCGCCCCGCTTTGGCTTTGCCTACCGGCCTTTCAACAACGGCAACACCGTTGTGCGCGGAGGTTTCGGCATCTATGAATCGCCCGTGCTTGGCGCCGCTTTCTATTCGCTCACCG
The DNA here is from genome assembly GCA_963814235.1 of Bryobacterales bacterium. Classification (GTDB taxonomy): domain Bacteria; phylum Acidobacteriota; class Terriglobia; order Bryobacterales; family Bryobacteraceae; genus Bog-113. The sequence goes on from CAWFCA010000011.1 coordinate 160,994, forward strand.
GCACTGCGCAGACGGACGTCCGCCAGTTCAACAACATCAGCGCCACCGGCACGCCCCTCTTCGCCTGGCCCAACGTCACCACCGGCGGCTCCGGCATTATCGGGAGCGATGGCTATGGAACCTCTTACTTCGGCACCGCCAACTCCATCAATTACAAAAACCCCTACATGGAGCAGTGGAACGTATCCTTCGACCGCAGTATCGGCTTCGGTACCGGTCTGCGCGTCTCCTACATCGGTTCCCATTCCGTGCAGCTTGGCTACGCCCAGAACCTGAACCAGTCGGCTTACTCCACCACCTACTTCGCGCAGCAGCCTCTCACCTCGCGGCCTTTCCCCTATTGGGGCCGCATCGAGAACCGTGACTCCGGCGCTACCGCGTTCTACAACTCGCTCCAGATCGAGCTGAACCACAGTTACCGCAACGGCATCTCTTTCACCGGCGCGTACACCTGGGCTAAGAATCTCTCTGACAGCGGGTCGGTACCGAGCTCCTTCGGCGGCGAAACCGGTAATGGCCGCATCATGGATGCCTATAACCGGAAAGGCAACTATGGCAACGTGTTCGGCACGCGCCGCCACCGCTTCGTCGGCACCGCGCTGTACGAACTTCCCTTCGGGAAAGGCCGCACGTTCATGAACGACTCGAACGCCCTGGCCAACGCCGTCCTCGGCGGGTGGCACCTGAGCACCATCCTCGTCGCCCAGACCGGCGACTACGAAACCCCGTACTTCTCTGGCGGCGACCCTTCCGGCACCGGCTCGGGCTTCTATCGCGACCAGCGTCCCGATCGCCTCGGCAGCGGTATCCCGTCCAACCAGAACCGCAACAATTGGATCGATCCCACCGCGTTCGTCTGCCCCGGCGGCAGTTGCAACATCGGCACCGATCCTGCCACCACCCCCGCTCCTATCGGCCGCTTCGGCAACTCCGGCGTGGGCATCATCGAGGGCCCGGGTTTATTTGCGCTCTCCATGGGCCTCGGCAAAGCCTTCGTTATTCATGAGCGCTTGAAAGCCAATCTCGAGGCAACGTTCACCAACCTGCCCAACGTGACGAACCTGGCAGATCCCAACACCAACCTGAACAGCCCCAGCTTCGGCAAAATCACGTCGGCGGTTTCGAACGCCAACGGAGGAGAATTCAGCAGCGCCCGTACCGGTCAGGTCGGCGTGCGGATCGAATTCTAAACTCTTCGTCTTCCGCTTCCCGGGCCTGCTTCGGCGGGCCCTTTTTTATTGCTGTTTGCCCGTCAACGAGCGAATCAAAGCGACTTCCTTCGGATCGAACGGCGTCCCATCCTTGCGGAAAATGTCGTGGAACCACACCTTCGGCTCCGGCGTGCCCCGCTTCGATCCCCACGGGAAAATCGTGTTCGTCTTGCCCGCCACAAATCCCCAGCAGATGTTTCCGACGTGCGCGTCTTTGAACAACTGCAACTCCGACTCGAACGTGCTCCCGCGCGGACGCGCCATCCACTCCGTGAAAATCACCGGCCGCCCCGAAAGCTTCATGTCCTTGATCATCTGCTCCGTGGTCGATTTGTCCGCATACTCGTGCGCGTTGATCACGTCCGAGTTGTCCCAGGCGTAGCGGTCAATGTTCGGATACGCGCCCCATACGTCCACCGATACCGGTTGCGATGGCTCGGCCTCGCGCGCCCAGCGAAACACCGACTTCAAAAACGGGATCGATTGGTCGCGGTTCTGCTGCGGCGGAAGACCATTGCCCGGCTCGTTATAGAGATCCCAGAACAGCACGCGCGGATCTTTCCCGAAACGCTTCAAGACGGCTTTCTCGTATTGCTCTAAAGGTCCCCACGATGACGGATCATCGACGCGCTTGTATCCCGGCGCCTGCATCCACCCCGAGTTGTGTACCCCCGGAATGGGGTCCGGCTGCTTGCCCAGTTTCGGGTCCGGATTCCAGCAGTCGTCAAACAGCACGAACAGAATCTTGACGTGATGCTTATCCGCAATGGAGAGGAAGTTGTCCATGCGGTTCAGAAACGCGTCATGATCCTGCTCCCACACCAGGTTGTGCAGGAACACCCGCGCGATGTTCATCCCCAGGCCTTCTTCCCAGCCCAGCTCCCGGTCGATCGTGGCAGGGTCGTACGTCTCTTTCTGCCAGAACTCCAGCTCGTTGATCGCCGTGCTCGGGATAAAGTTCGAACCCACCAGCCACGGCTGCTTGGCATACCAGGCGTTGGCCCGCTCGCGCGTCCACTTCCAGCCCGATTCCGCCGGCTCCGTCGGACCCAGGTGGGTGGCTGCGCTCAGACATGCCGCCACCGTCAAACTTAAGGCAACTCCCGCCAATCGCTTCATTTCACAGAGCAGCCTATCACGCCGCGGGCAATACCCTAGTTCGCCTGAACGCCCGCCGGACCCATCACAACAATGGCCGAACGCGGAAACGCGAACTTCTTCCCCACCGCATCGATCACGTTGACCTGGCACGTGTAGTTTCCCGGCGGCAGCGTCCCCAGCGGCGCTTGTAGACTCACCGGAAAAATCCCATCCCCGCGCGTGCTCATCCGGTTGGACCGCACCGGCTGCGATTCGAGCACCTTCTTCTCACCCTGGTACAAGCTCACCGTCGCCGACAGATCCGCCAGCCGCACTGCGGAAGGCAGTCCTTCCGGCGTGCCCGGGTCGTACACCTCCAAATAAACGAACAGGTTCTGCCCCGGATGAAAGGCGCGCGTCACGTTCGGTACCGTCTTCAAACCGTCTGCGCCGATCAGCGGATTCTGGGAGAGCAGCTTCTTGCTGTTCTGCGCGCTCGCGATCTGCGCTTTGATCGGCTCCCGCTGGTTGCTCAGCACCACTGAACTCAACCGCAGCGCGCTCCCCGAACCTAAGTCGGGCACCGTGAACGACGTCTCGAAAGTGCCGGTCTTGCCCTGCCCGTTCTCCCGCGCCACGAAACGCAGGCGGTATTTCCCCGGCGCCAGCGTGAATCCCGTGTCGTATTGAATCTGCTTCCGCCCCACTTCGGAAGCCAGCGGCTGCTCCAGCTTCAGCGCAATCGTATCGCGCACCGCCGACACCGCGTGCCCCTTCGCATCCGCGACCTCGGCGGCGAAATCCAGTTCCGTCGCCGCTTTGCTGCGCTTGCTCGTGAAGCTCAATGCCGACCCCGGAATCTTCACCGATACCGGTACGAAATACTTGCTCTTCTGCACCCGGAAGTAATCCACCTCCACCGCCATCGGCAGATCGGTCACCGGATTATCGCTGTTCAACGCCTGCTGCAGCAGCGCTTCCTTATCCGATCCGTTCATCCGCGCAAATGTCGTGCTGCCGTAATATCCTTCCCGATAGCTCAACTTCGGTTTCAACGCAGCCATCCGCGGCGACAGCTTCACCTGGATCCGCCGGTAGCGCCCGTCCTCCGCCTGATTCGTGCTCTGGTACGCCAGAATGTAATAGCTGTCCACATCCTGCTGCACCTGGCGCATCCCCACCGTCAAGTCGTTGGAATCGAGCGAGGCCTTCCCGCCCGTATCCGCGGCGAGCGAATCGAGCGTCTCCTGCTGGTTGAAGAAGCTATCCCGCAGCCCTCGTTGACCCGCCCCGCTATAGAGATTCGAGCCAACCTTAGCCGCCACCGAAGCGTCTCCGCCCGGCGCGCTCGCCGTCAATCCCCGCGCGTCGATCGGATAAAACGCCACGTTCGAACGAACCGCCGTGTTGATCGTCGCCCGCAATTGCGACTGGTTGTCCACGCCCGTCTTCTCCACTCCCGACGAAAAGTAAATCAGCGACTTCTTTTCCGGATACGGCGCCAGCGCGCGCGCCGCGTCTTCGAGCGCCATCAGTTTGAGATCCGTGTTGAAGATGTTGAATTCCGTCTCATCCGCCACGAACTGGCCGCTCTGGTCCTCTGCGTCCGCTCCCGTATCGGCTTGCCCCGCCAGCTCGCTGCCCTCGCCGATGTGCAAACCTTTCAAGGCGCCGCTCAGCAGGTCGCGATCGTCGGTGAACTCCTGCAAGGTCTTCAAACCGCCCGCATACACCATCAGCGCTACCGTATCGCTCGCCGTCATCTGGGTCGAGATAAACTTCTGCGCGGCCGCCACTGAACGGATCTGCTCCGGAATATCCATGCTGGAGAAATCAAACAGGATCGCGATCAATCTCCGGTCCTGATACCGGCTCAATGCCGTCTGCATGTCGATGGCTGCCGGTTTCTTCAGCACCTGCGCCGTCCCGCGCGATTGCAGCGTGGGCGTCACCGGCGGCAAAGCCCTGGCCGACAGGCGCTGCAGTTCCACCGTCTGTAAGCGCTGCAGCTTGCCGTCCTCGAACAGTTGAAAATCGTCTTTGCTCAGGTTCTCGATCGGCCTTCCGTCGTGCCCCTTCACCGACACATTCACCACCACCAGCTTCACGCTCGCCTGGAATACCGGATCCTGCGGAAGCGCCGGCCACGCCAGCCAGACACTCAGCACCACCGCCCAGGCCGCCTTCAAAACCGTAACCTCACCACCAGGCTGACGGACCGCATCGCGCCCGTCGCCAGCGGCGCCCCATAGTTGAGGGCGTTGACCACCGTGTTCACGTTGGTGTAGTTCACGTGATTGAGGAAGTTGTTGGCCTCCAGCCGCAGCTCCAACCGCCGCCGGGACTCATCCAGATTGAACGCGCGGCCGAACGACAGGTTGACCGAAACCAGATCCGGCCCGGGAATGGTATTGCGCCCTGCGTTCCCGTAGGTCCCGGCAGCAGGAACCGTGAACGCCGCCAGATTGAAAAATCCACTCGATGACGACAGATCCGCCCCTGTCGAATTGGCCCGCTCGCTTCCTACTCCGCCCGTTTGCGCCAGTGCGGCCCCGTTGCCGAGCACGCGCGCCGTCAGCGGCGTTCCCGACTGCGCCGTCAGCCCGCCCGATAGCTGCCAATCCTTCAGCAGCCTCGCCGTCAGCCGGTCCGCCGCGAACCGCGACCCCTGCCCACCGATCGGTGAAGTCAGCGTCCAGCTCCCCGTCAGCGAATGCCGCCGGTCGAAACTCGACAGTCCGCGCTCCGCCGCCAGGTCCAGCCAATTCTGGGCCACTGTGTTCCCCACGCCGCCGAACGTCGAGGAGTCGTCAATCGACTTCGAGAACGTGTACAACACCTGCCACGACACGCCTCGCCGGAACCGCTGTTGCACGCGCGCCTGCAAAGAGTTCAGGATTGAGACGCCGTCCGATGAATTCAAAATGAATCCGACCGCGTTGCCGAGTTGCTGCCGCTGCTGCGGCGTCACGCTGGCCACCGGCGACTCGTTCGGCAGTGTCTCCACGTTGAGGTGCGTTCCCTTTGTCCCCAGATACCCGATTTCGGATACGACCCCGCCTCCCCATTCACTCTGCACCGCCAGGTTCCACGTCTGCGCGTACGGGAGCCGGTACGCCTTCTCCACCGCCAGCGTATTCGTCAGATCCTGCGGCGTCACCGCCGTAAAAGCGTTCGCTAGAGTGAGCACTTCCGCCGCGCTCGTGTTGATGTTGTAAGCCGTGGCGAACGGCGGCTGCCCCGCAAGTTGCAGCGCGAACGGGTTGTACGCCTGCGGGTTGTAATAGATACCGTATCCCGCGCGTACGATGTTCGATCGTTTCGTGAACGGCACCTTCCACGCCAGTCCGAAGCGCGGCGAAAAATTGTGGTAGTTCGGATTCAGCAGACCCGCCGGAAACCGCCCTGAATAGGGTCCGATCGACCCGGGTGTCACCACCGCCACGCCGGCGAATCCCGGCGCGATATCCAGATTCGCGATCCGGTTATACTTCTCCGAAAAAGGCGCGAAGTACTCGTACCGCAACCCGAAATCCAGGGTCAAGCGCGGGTGGATCTTCCAGTCATCGTTCACGAATCCCGTCCACACGTTCTGGGAAAAATAAGTGTCCGTATCGCCGAATCGGATCGAGCTCGACTGCGGATTTCCGATCAGAAAATCGGCAAAATCGTAGCCCGTGCCCTGCACCGCAACCCCGGAAGCCGTCAGCTCGCTCGTTGCCAGGCCCGTGAAATTGTCCGTTCCGCGGCCGTTCTGGTCGGTCCTCGTGCTGAGATCGTTGCGCTGAAACTGCACTCCGAGCGTCACCGAATGCTGGCCCCGGATCAGGGTCAGATTCTCACTCGCCCCCTGCCCCTGGTTGCGCGTCAACACCGGATTGCCATCGGAAAGCGACGCGAAGTTGGTAAAGTTCAGGGTCGGCGGCCCATAATTGAGCGGGTTTGTCGAAGTCCCCGCAATCCCCAGCGCCGCCGCTACATCGGTCCCGTTTGCAAAATAAGGAAGGGTCTGATTCACATTGCGGTTGAACTGCACCCGCGCGCTGCTGATCACCCGCGGGCTGAAGTTTCGCGTCCACGAAAGATCCATGTTCAACCCATACCCGTGCACCCGGTCGGTGAAGCCGAACGACTGCAGATTTTCCCCGTTCCGATCCTGGTAGTTGATATGGAAACCCAGGCGGTCCACTTTGGTAATGTTGCGATCCACGCGCGCATTCAAGTTATCGCTGTTCGCGATCACGGCCGCGTCGTAAAGATAGTTATTGACCAGCCCGGCCGTGTTTGGCAGCGGAATGTATGCGAGCAAACCCCGCGCGATCGGGTTGATCATGGTCGCGGGAATCAGATTGCCCGCAAATGGCGCGTTCGTGAACGGATCGAAAATGCGAACCCCCGCCAGCTGATTGGCCCCGGTCGATTGCACCGCCTGTGAGAAATCCCCGTTCCGCTCAGCGGCCGTCGGTACGGTTGCGAAGTTTACCTGCGGGTTCTTGGCCCGCGTGCCGAAATAACTGATGAAGAAGTTGGTGCTCGGGTCTTTCACGATCTTCGGAATGCTGAGCGGCCCGCCCCCTACGAAGCCGAATCGGCTTTGCGCATACCCCGGTTGTTCCAATGCGGAGCCGCTGAGCGAATACGGCTTGGCATCCAGCGCGGAATTGTTCAGCGTGAAGAACGCCATACCATGAATCGCCGCGGGCCGTCGCCGATTTCCGAATTGCCTCGCCCCTTGCTGGCCGCCCCGGCCTTGGCCGCCGCCAAATCCGCCGCCCCCGCGTCCTCCGCCGAAGCCGCCCCCGCCAAAACCGCCGCCGCCAAATCCGCCGCCCCCCGGCTCCCCGCCAAACGGATTGCCGCTTTGTCCGGCCACTCCGCCATTCCCGCCAAATCCACCCGGCGGCCCGAACCCTCCATCCGGCGCCGCGTTCTGCGCCAGGCCCTGGCTCAGGCTTCCCGAAACCAGGAACGCTTCATTCGATCCCGTTCCCGTAGATCCTGTTCCCGCAGGAGCTGCGGCCGGCGCCTGACCGACGGCGTTGATCTCCGTCTGGAGCTGCGTCTCGTTCGCCGTCGCCCCCCGCGCTCCGAATTGCGCCATCCGCCGCGCCACCTGCGATGGCAGCAGTTGCAAAGTGAAATCCACCGCCGGTCCTAAAGGCCCTAGCACCGCCGGCTTCGATTCGGATGTAAACCCGAACATCTGCACGCCGATCGTCCCATCGCCGCCCGGCACATCGCGAAAGGTGTAGCGGCCATCCGGGCCCGTTACCGTCGTAAATGCAGCGCCGTTGACCTTCGCCGTCACCGTCGCGCCGGGAATCGCCTGGTTCCCGGAACGCACCATTCCCGTCTGCGCCCGCGCGGCGGCTGCCATCAACAAAACGCAAGCTGCGTATCGCAACACCACCAGTAAGATGGAGGAAATGCCCGCTAAGTTACCGGCCCGGCATCCGCTCCATGCCCTGGACCCATCGCAGTTTCTGGCTGCTCCCGCTGCTGATCGGCGGAGTCCTCGCCATCGTCAGCGAACTCGTCGCCCGCACGCAACTCCGCGCCGTCTACCGTGAGCGCTTCCGGAACCGTGCCAAAGAGCAGTTGTTCCTGGCATCCTTCGGCTTCTTCATTGCCGTCCTCGTAATCCGCGCCATCACCATTGCCATCCATTACGACATCGGCCCCTTTCACGACGTCGAAATGCATGGCCGCCACATCCATCACCTCGTCTGGGGAATCCTGCTGTTGCTCCTGGTGGGCTACGCGCGCCTCTTCGAAATCAAAGCGCGCGTAGTCGCCAACATCGTGTCGATGCTGTTCGGCGTCGGCGCCGCGCTCACGCTCGACGAGTTTGCCCTCTGGCTGAACCTGCGCGACGTCTACTGGCTCCGCGAAGGCCGCGAAAGTTTCGAAGCCCTTGGCCTGTTCGGCGGTCTGCTCGCTATCGGATTGTTCGGCGGCTCTTTCTTTACCGGCGTGGCCCGCGAAGCCGCTCTGCTACTCCGCCGCCATTCGAATAAATAAAGCCCCCGCTCTACTGCCCGATGAACGGTGAACAGCACGGCGTCTGCACCGGCTTCGGCTCCATCAGCTCGGCCCGCGTGAGATTCGGATCGTAAAGGTTGAGCTGCCACTTCCCGTCCCGGCCGATCTTCGGCTGTTCCGCCGTGAAGCCCCGCTCCGTCACCTTCTTATAGCCATCCGCCACGCTCGGCACGCCCAAAGCCAGGTGATTCATCACGCCCAGCTGCTTCGGGCTCGGATTATGGACATTCAACATATATTCCAGCCAGTCCTTGCCGTCCGGAACCTGCATGTCCACCCAATCGGTTTTGTCATCGTGCATGCCGCCGTGCCAGGTTTCGCGAAAGCCGAGGATGTCCTTATATAGATGATCCGAAGCCGCGCGATCCTGCACCGTCACACCCACATGGATGATCCGGTCGGAAACGCGCGTCTCAGGCATCAGCTTTCCAAAATTATTGCTGTGCAGCGACCCCGGCATGTACTGCACGAACTCCACCACATGCCCGTCCGGATCTTTGATCGTGAAACTGACATTCTTGTCCAGACCTTCCTTTAGCGTATCGGGAACTTTCACTCCCTGACTCGCCAGATAATCTCGAAGCTGTTGCACGTTCGTCGTTTCAAACGAAATGTGCGAAAGACGTTCCTGCTGCGGATCCTTCAACTCCGGGAAAATCTCAATGTACTGGTGATCGTTCACCTTGTAATAGGTCAGCATCAGATCGCCGGACGGCTTGTTCAATGAAAAGTCGGCGAATCCGAGCTCCTGCCCATAAAATTTCCGCGCTGCCGCCATATCGTCGGTGCGCAATCCGATATGGGCCACGCCCACAATGGGAGGACGCGCCGGCGCGGGCGTTTGCGCGTGCAGCAGTAGAGGTAGTGCACAGATGCCGAGAAGCGGAAGGAAGAGTTGGAAACGAGACATGGCCATCAGTATATTCCCGCCCGCACGCCTCGTCCCGGGAATACTCCCTCCACCAGCGCTTCCTCGTTCACCACCAGTTCTCCCCCTACCAGGACATACCGAATGCCCGTCGAATACTGCGCCGGATTCTCATACGTCGCCCGATCCATTACCGTTTGCGGATCGAACACCGTCACATCCGCGTCCGCTCCCACGCGGAGGCGGCCCTTGTTGCGCATCACCGGACTGATCGCCTCCAGGCGTTGCGCCGGCATCAGGCTCATCTTGCGTATCGCGTCCATCAAGCTCATCGCGTGCTGCTCCCGCACATAGCGCGCCAGCACCCGCGCATAAGTTCCGGCTCCGCGCGGATGCCCTTTGCCTTCGGTAATCCAGCCGTCGCTCGCGATCATCACCAGCGGATCCGCCATTACCGCCCGCACGACCTCTTCCGGTATCGCATGCAGGATCACCGCGCCGCCCGCCTTCCGATAGCTCGCGAAGGTCGCTTCCGTCAGCCGCTCTCCTGTAGCCGTCCATTGCAGGTCCTGATAACCGATGCCGAGCCGGTCCTGCCACCCCGTATCGAAAATCGCCGTCTCCAGGTTGGTCATCCCCGCTGTGTACGGATACGCTTCCACCGTGACATCCACACCATGCGCGCGCGCCCCGCGAATCATTTGCATACAAAGCCCGGTCTGCCGGAAAGCCATGCTCGGCAGGTGCACCACATGCAGCCCCGCGCCCGTCGCCGCGGCATCTGCAAGCACCTCCTGCAATGCATCGATCACGCCGGGCTCAACCGGTCCCGCATTCCGCATGTGGACAAAGCAGGCAGCCTTCCGCGCTGCCGCCAAGCGAAACAACCCCAGGATTTCCTCCCGCGTTACCACGGGCATATACGCGATCCCCAACCCGATCCCCAGCGCTCCCGCCTGCAAACCTTCTTCGACGATCCGGTATGTCTCGGCGACTTCAGCGGCGGTCGCTCGCCCGGTTACCGCGCGGTCGCGAGGCAGAAATGTTCCGGTATCGTGAAGCACGGCCATGCGCGCCGGGATGTGTCCGGAAGACGCGCCGAAGTGGATCAGCGCCTTTCCCTCGCGTGCCCGATACCAGGGCGCAACGGGGTTGACGCCCACCTCCATCTCGAGCGCCGTCGTTACTCCGTCGCGCGCCTTAAAGCGATAGTTCTCGTCGGTCTGTCCGTGCGAATGCAGATCGATGAAGCCCGGCGCTACCACCAGGCCGCTGACGTCGATCGTTCGCCGCCCGCTCATCCGCGCCGTGCCGATCGCTGCAATCTTTCCGCCCGTAATCCCCACGTTGCGTACCGCGTCCAGGCCCGACTCCGGATCCATCACGCGCCCGCCCGCCAGCACCACATCGAATTTCTGGGCAAATCCGCACGATAAAAATACTAAAGCCAAGATAATCAGACGCATTCCCATCAAACTATCTCAATTGCGTGCGATAGTCTCAAAACATGGCTCAAGACAATGTGGTGCTCGCGGGCAGCGAGAGGCCCGCTCCCGACAATGCGCAGCGCATGGGCGCCCCCGACCCTTCTGAAACTGTGGAACTCACCATCGTCGTTAGCCGCCGCGCTCCGGTCCCGGCGGCTGAGACTGTCGGCGCGCGTATGACTCGCGAAGAGTTCGCCGCCCAACACGGCGCCGACCCCGATGCCATCGCCGCCGTTACCCAGTACGCGATCGCGCAAGGCCTCACTGTGGGAAGCACCGATGTCTCGCGGCGGGTGGTCATCCTCTCCGGCTCCATTGCTCAAATGCGTGACGCGTTCGGAGCGGTGGTCGACATTTTTCAGAAAGATGGCCAGACCTTCCGCGCCCGCACCGGAACGCTCACCATCCCCGCCAACCTCGCCGGCAAAATCGAAGGCATCTTCGGGCTCGACGAACGCCCTCAGGCCCGCTCGCGCCTCCGCCGCCTTCCGCCGTATATCGAGGGCAGCATTGCCCCTCGCGCCGCCGGCAATGTTTCGTACTCACCCCTCGACGTCGCCGCGCTCTACCAGTTCCCCCAGGGAACCGGGGCGGGGCAGACCATCGGCATCATCGAACTTGGCGGCGGCTTCTCCCCCTCCGATCTCACCAGCTACTTTTCCGGCCTGGGCATCAATCCCGGTCCCACCGTCGTTGCCATCCCGGTCGATGGTGGCAGCAACGCGCCCTCCGGCGACCCCAATAGCGCCGATGGCGAAGTGTTGCTGGACATCGAAATCGCCGGAGCGATCGCGCCCGCCGCTACCATCGCCGTCTACTTCGCTCCCAACACCACCCGCGGCTTCCTCGACGCTATTACGACCGCCATCCACGACACCTCCTATAAGCCCGCCGTCATCTCCATCAGTTGGGGCGGCGCCGAAAGCACCTACACCGGCCAGGCGCTGCAACAGTACGATCAGGCCTTCCAGGATGCCCAGACCCTCGGCGTGACGATCTGCTGCGCTTCCGGGGACGATGGCTCCAACGACAACCAGACCGACGGCCAGGCCCATGTCGATTTCCCGGCCGCCAGCCCGCACGTGCTGGCCTGCGGCGGCACCAATCTGCAGGGGTCGGGCGGCGCGATCAGCTCGGAATCGGTCTGGAACGCGGGGCCCGGCAACGGCGCTTCGGGCGGCGGCGTCAGCGAAACGTTCCCCGTGCCCGCTTATCAGTCCAACGCCGGTGTTCCGCCGTCCGTGAATCCTTCGGCGTTTGCCGGGCGCGGCGTTCCCGACGTCGCCGGTGACGCCGACCCTGCCAGCGGTTACAACGTCCTTGTCGACGGCAACGCCATCGTCGTCGGGGGAACCAGCGCCGTCGCCCCGCTCTGGGCCGCGCTCATCACCCTCATCAATCAGCAGATCGGCAAGTCCGCAGGCTTCATCAATCCCGTGCTTTACCAAAACCCGGCCAGCTTCAACGACATCACCCAGGGCAATAACGGCGCCTACTCGGCCGGCCCCGGCTGGGACGCGTGTACCGGCCTCGGCAGCCCGATGGGTCAGGGTGTCTTGCAGGCCTTGCAGCAGGCGAGCTAGAGGCTATTGCGGCTCGTTGAATTCGATCAGGTAAAGCTTGCCCATGCCGCGCTTGGCGTCCATCTGGAAATAACCCACGGCCGCGTGGCCGTCCGGGGCCCACGCAACATCTGCCGCCGCGCCCCCCTGCGTCTCCGTCCGCGGCACGCCCGGCGTATTGAAATGTGTCAGTTGCTGCGGGTTGCTGCCATCGGCGTTCATCAACCAGTACTCCGTCTCGAGCGATAGTGTGTGCTCCGCCCCTTGCGGAAGGTCGAAACCGCGGCTCGACATCCAGATGATGTGCCGCCCGCTCGGCGAGACATGCGCGTGCTCGTCCCACACCCCCGGTGAATTCGTCAGATTCGTGATCTTCCCGTTTTGCGGATCGAACACGTAAATATCGAAGCCCGTCTGAATTCCCGTCGGCGGATCCGCCGTGAACAGCAAGCGTCGGTTATCCGGAAAAATGCTGTGGCTTTCGTAAAAACCGTTCGGAAAAACGGGAGTATACGTGCGGATATTCGACACGCGCGGCGCGCCATCGCCCGTTGTGAAATCCGCCAGGCGTAATTGCCAGGCTCCCATCATGCCTCCGCGTCCTCCGTTGCCCGTGCGCTCCGCCCAGAACAACTTGAGTCCGTCCGGAGAGAACTGTGGATGGAGCACCCCTCCGCCCCGCCCGATGTGGGTGATTTGCCAGAACTGCTTTCCTTCCGCATCCATCACCCAAAGGTCGTTGCGCCAGCCTGAGCCCGGCGTGGTCAGAAACTGCAGCATCTTCGCCCGGCGCGGCGCCATCATCTCGGGTAGCAGGCCTGCCGCCTGAAACGCAATATATTTTCCCGACGGATGCCACGCCGGATTGCCGCGGTTTCCGGGGGGCAGGGCACTGCTGCCGCAAGTCAGGCATCGCCGCGTCTTGCCATCCAGCGTCAGAGTATAAACGTCGTAGGTGTCCCCGACGCCCATGGCATCGATGGCAAGAAGGTTATTGTATCCCCAATCCACGCGCCCCGCATGATCGGTCAGAAGCACGATTCTCTTCACCGGCGAAGCGGCATTCGCGGCAAGCTGAAATAAGGCAAATACAAGAGCCGTGAAAGCCAGAAATCGTTTGGTGCCAGTCAAATATTACTCCTGAAGATCGGAAAGAAAGCTCAAGAGGATATCCTCGCACCGCGTGCGATTCAGGCTGGGTTAAGGGACCGGCGCGGGCTTCGGACTCGGCGACGGCGCCGCGGTTACCGGTTCCTCCTGGTCCATCTGGCTGCCCGCGTTCGCGGCCTTCGCGGGAGCTGCGGCCGCTCCATCGATTGGCGGCGCCTCCACCATGACATTCACCGCCTGCGGCGTCAGATCCGGAAACTTGCCCACATCGATGGAGAGAACCGAGCCCACCGCAATCTCCGTGGGCTTGATTTCCTTGCCGTTGCGCAGAAATTTCGTCTTGCGCGTCCGCACGATTTCCACCTCCTGATCGCCGTCTCCCACGATGACAATGGCCTTGCTCGTGATCCGCTTCAGCGGGCCGTGCATGGTCGCCGCCGGCTCGTGATAAGCCCCCGTGTCACCGATCGTGTTCGGCACTGTGCGCGTCCGCGAACGCTGCGGCTGGGTCTGACCCACTAACACCACCGCCGCCGAAGCCGCCACAAGCATTATCCGCCGCATGCTTTTAATCTCGCATAAAAAGGCCAAAATTCCCCCTTGACAATCTGTATAGTGTACATGTACAGTATACAGCAATGGCGCAGATTCCCCATATCCGCATCGATCCGGCTTCGGGCGCCCCCGTTGTCCGCCAGATTACGGACGGCCTCCGCGTTCTCCTCGTCGAGGGCCAGCTCGGCCCCGGGACGGAATTGCCGTCCGTGCGCCGCGTGGCCATGGAACTCGAAGTTCACTTCAACACCGTCGCCGAAGCCTACCGGCAGCTGGCGGCGGAAGGTTGGCTGGATTTGAAGCACGGACGCGTGGCCTCCGTTTTGGACCGTGCGGTTCCCGCTGTCCGCAACACCGAATGGACCGAAGACTTCCGCAACCGGTTACGGGGAATGGTGGCTCAGATGCGATCCGAGGGCATTTCCGCGGACAGCATTGCCGCCGAATTACGCGCCATGGCAAAGGTGGTCACACGAACATGAAACTCCTTTTTTGCATCAATCTTCTCTTCATCGGAGCCGTGCTCTTCGCGATTCCGAATATGACCCGCCGGGAAATCCTGTTCGCCGTGCCCGTTCCCACGGACTTCCGCAACAGCCCTGCCGGCCGGCGCGCGATTTTCCTGTTTCGCGCCATCGTTGGCGCCGCCGTCATCCTCGGCGTCGCCGCTCTGCTGCTGTCGCCGCTCCGCTGGTATGGGGCCACTGCGGTCATCGCCCCGCTCCTCACCATACTCACTAGCGGACTTGCGTTCTATTGGCAGAACCGCCGCCTTGCGCCTCTCGCCGTGCAATACCGCCGCCCGCGCGAAGCCGCCTTGTCCAGCGCTCCCGAGCATTTGCCCCCCTTCACCTGGTTTGCCGGCGGTCCATTCTTCGTGCTCGCGGCCGCCGCGCTCTGGCTGGCGCAACACTGGGACCGCATCCCGGCCCGCTTCCCCGTCCACTTCGACGCGCTCGGTCAACCTGATCGATGGGCAGATCGCACCACTAAAGGAGTCTTCGGCATGCTCCTGTTCGGCGCCGAACTCTGCGCCTGGTTCCTGATCATGGCCCTTGCCGGTTGGTTCGGCTCCCGCCGCTCGCCGTTCCGCTCAGTCATGCTCGGCGGCATCATCGCTGTGGAGTGGTCGCTGGCCCTCTTCTTCGCGCTGGGCGCCCTTCAGGCTCCGCTCGGCATCCCCGGTTGGGTGCCGGTGGTGACCCTGCTTGCGAGCATGGTTCTAACCGTCATCGTGATCGTCAACAAAGCCAGCGATCCCCGCGACGCCATGGATCCCACCCCCAATGATTGCTGGAAAGCCGGCATCTTCTACTACAACCCCAACGATGCGGCGCTCTTCGTCGAAAAACGGGACGGTTTCGGCTACACCTTCAACTTCGCGAACCGGACCTCCTGGGCGCTGCTCCTCGCCCTGGCTCTCGTGATTGCCTCCGTCCCGTTCGTCGCCGCTTAAGCCTTTTAAGCGATTCTGTGCGCGCCCGGGATTCAGCGGCGAAAGAACCACAGCCAGAAGTCCTGGGTTCCGGCCCCATGCGCGTAGCGCATCTCAAAACCCGCGCGCTCTCCCATGGCCCGGGCCATCTCCTCCGAAAAGCCCACCCCCACCCACGTGTTGTCCGGTTCGCTGTTAACACCAGTAAACCCTTGTAACTGAAACTTGAACAGACTCCCCGGTTTCAGCCGCCTCCCAGCGTCCGCTACGTAGGTTTCGATAATTTCGTGGCTCGGAATATGTTGAAAGACAATCGAGGAAAAAGCGAAATCGAACGACACCTCAGGGATCACCGAGAGGTCCTTGCCATTGTTCTGATACACGTGCGCGTTCGGAAAATGGGCAAGCGCGGCGCGGGCGCGCGCGACCATCTCTCCACTTACATCGACGGCATGCACCTGCCCGAACTGACCAGCCAGCGCCCTTGTGATCCGCCCCGCTCCGCACCCGATCTCCAGCACGCACATCGTCCGGGGATCGCGCCCTTGACAGACATTCTCCATGTCATTCAGAACATAGTTGCGGATGGTTTCCTCGCCGGACTCGTAGAATGCCGCGTCCGTCCAGTCATCCCGGCCCGTCGCCACGAAATGCCGTGCATTCTCGCTCGCGCGCCGGTCCCAATCGAGGCGCATCCTTTCCAGCTGTTCCTCTAAAGTCATCAATGTTCTAACCGGGTGCGGCGCGGTCGGAGTGATTGATCAGGAACGTCGCCGTCGATTCGAAGAACCCCCGCAGCACGGACTCCGCTTCCGGATCCAGCCGCGCCTCCCGGAAAGCCTGCGCCATTAACTGCACCCACCGGTCCCGCGCCGCTTCCCCAATCGGAAAGCGCGCATGCCGCATCCGCAATCGCGGGTGTCCGCGCGTCTCGAGATACCGCTGCGGCCCGCCGAACCGGTAAACGAGGAAGTCCCCCAACCGCTCTTCCGCGCCCGCCAGATCGTCCTGGTGATAGAGGGGTCCCAGAATCGCATCGCCTGGAATCTGCCGGTAGAAGGCCGCTACTAGTTGGCGAAAGCCCTGCTCCCCGATCGCCGCATAAACCTCGTACTCTTCCACCCCGTTCATCCTAGCAACGCCTTTGGAATACGTTTGCTTCCATTGACAACCATCCCCAACTCGCATAAATTTCTCTTCAGAGTAGTAGTTTGATAGAGGTTAGCGATCCGGCTCACGCCCGACATCGCCAGGGAGAAATGTTCCAAGATGAACAACCGTAAACGCCTGCATTCCTGCGTCACCGGAGGTCTGCTCAGCCTTCTGCTGGTCACCTCCGCTTCCGCCCAATTCCGCGCCAGCCTGCAAGGCACCGTTGTCGATCCGAATGGCGCCGTCGTGCCCGAAGCCAACCTGACCCTCACCAGCCAGGAGACCTCCTTCGCCAAAACCGGCACCTCCAACGGCGAAGGCGTCTTCACTCTCTCTGGTCTTGCCCCCGGTAAATACGCTCTCACCGTCGAAAAACCCGGTTTCTCGAAAAAAGTGCTTTCCAATCTGCAAATCGGCGCCGAACAGGCCCAATCTGTCACCGTTGCCCTGGAAGTCGGACAGACGTCGGAATCGGTCACTGTTGCCGGTGATTCCGCGCCCGTCCTTGATACCGAAACCGCCACCATCGGTGGCACTATCACCACGCGTGAGATCCAGACCTTACCCTCCTTCTCGCGCGACCCCTATCAGCTCCTCCGCCTCGCCCCCGGTGTGTTTGGCGATGGCAGCTTAGGCGCGGGCGGGGGCGGTACACAGCTTCCCGGTACCAATAAGAATGGCCCCGGTTCCACCGACAGCATCTTCCAGGTGGAAAACGGGCCCGGCATCATCGCCAACGGCACGCGCCAGAACTCCAACAACTTCCAGATTGACGGACTCTCCGTCAACAGCACCGTCTGGGGCGGTTCCGCGGTCGTCACTCCCAATGAGGAGTCCGTCAAGGAAGTCCGCGTCATCGCCAATAACTACAGCGCGGAGAACGGACGCACCAGCGGCGCCCAGATCGAGGTTGTCTCCCAGAACGGCACCAACGACCTCCACGGCAGCGGCTTCTTCAAGTGGCATCGCCCCGGCCTCAATGCCTTCCAGGCCTACAACGGTCCCGGTAATCCCAGCCCCGTCCAAAGAGATGAAAGCCGCTTCAATCAGTTCGGCGGCATCTGTCGGCGGCCCCCTCTGGAAGAACAAGCTCTTCGCGTTTTTCTCGTACGAAACCCTGCGCAACAACTCCCAAACTATTGGAACGGCCTGGTTCGAAACGCCCCAGTTCCTCCAGAGCGCCGGTCCTAACGGCAGCATCGCCCGGCAGTTCCTGGCTTACCCCGGCACCGGACCCTCCATCCGCGGCATCGTCTCTCAAACCTGCGCTCAGGTCGGCCTCCCGTCCACCCAGTGCCAGGACGTTCCCGGCGGCCTTGATTTAGGTTCGCCGCTGAAGACGCCGCTCGGTACCCAGGACCCCACCTTCGGCCAGACCGCCACCCCGTTCGGCATTGGCGGCGGCTTCGATGGGATCCCCGACGCCATGTTCGTGCAGACCACCATCCCGAATAACGTCACCGATGCCCAGTACAACGGCCGCGTGGACTACGATCCCACCAGCAAAGACCAGATCGCCTTCAGCATCTACTGGGTCCCTGTTACGACTTTCTCTTACAACGGACCGGCGCGCTCATCGAATGCCTGGCATCACCAGTCCATCGCCGACGCTATCAGCGGTATCTATACCCACACCTTCACGCCCACCATCCTGAACGAAGCGCGCTTCGGTGTCAGCGGCTGGAACTGGGATGAATCTCAAACCAATCCTCAGGCCCCGTTTGGATTGCCCACCGCTAACATCACCGCCGCTGGTAGCGTCTCCTTTCAGCAATTCGGCGCGCCTGGCTTCGGCATCTTTAATCAGAAGACCTATAACGCGCGCGATACCCTCACCAAAGTGCAGGGCAGCCATTTCCTGAAATTCGGCGCCGATATCTCCCGCGCTCTCTTCCTCGACGAAGCGCCCTGGGCCGGACGCCCC
Source organism: Bryobacterales bacterium (assembly GCA_963814235.1). Classification (GTDB taxonomy): domain Bacteria; phylum Acidobacteriota; class Terriglobia; order Bryobacterales; family Bryobacteraceae; genus Bog-113. The sequence goes on from CAWFCA010000011.1 coordinate 179,420, forward strand.
AACTACGACTTCCGCAATATCTGGGATTTCGCGAACGATGCGCCCTACCATGAGAACGCCAACTTCGACCCGCTGACCGGTCAGCCCACCAACGCCATCAAGAACCTCCGTTTCAACATCCTCGGCTTCTTTGTCCAGGACGATTGGAAAGTGAAACCGAATCTAACCGTCAATCTCGGCCTGCGTTACGAATATTTCTCGCCACTGACCGAAACACATGGGAACCTGAGCAAGGTCATCCTCGGCAACGGTGCGGACGTTCTTACCGGCCTACGCGTCATCAAGGGCGGCAATCTCTTCGGCACCAGCCTGAATAACTGGGGACCGCAGATCGGTTTTGCATGGACTCCCGGAGGCTTGCTCGGCCACGACCTGAATCATAAGTTCGTGATCCGCGGCGGCGGCGGTATCGGCTATAACCTGCAGCAGCTCGCCATCACCTCCAACGGGCGCTTCAATCCGCCGTTCCTCACCTCACTCAATCTCTATGGATCCGATATCCTCTACGCGCCCAACTCCAGCATTCACGCGTATAACGGCTATCCCTCGAACCCGGTAGCCATTCAGTCCTTCGACCCCATCAGCGGATTGCCCACCAGCGGCGCCCCCATTAGCCTGACCGGCTTCCCCAACCAGGTGCCGTCCACGGTGACCTATCGCTACTCGCTGGATACGCAGTACGACCTCGGCCACGATTGGGTCGCCTCGCTCGGCTATCAGGGCAGCCAGAGCCGCCACTACACCATCCAGAACAACCTCAACTATCTGCTCTACCCCGCTAACAATCCCCGGGTGCAGTCGCTCAACTGGTTTTCTAACGACGCCAACACCAGCTTCAACGCGCTGCTGACCGAAATCCAGCATCGCTTTGCGAAGAACTTCGAGATCGACGCCCAATACCGCTTTAGCCGCAACACCGACGAGGGTTCGCAGGATTACTTCCAGGACAACTATCCGTGGAACCTGGCGCACGCCAAGGGTCCCTCCGATTTCGACGTCACCCACAACTTCAAGCTTTACGGCGTGCTCAGTCCGCGCTTCTCCTTGGGCGGTCAGAGTTGGGTCGATAAACTGGTCGGCGGCTGGACCATCAGCGGCATCTTCAACGCCCACACCGGCTTCCCCTGGACCCCGCAGTACTGCAACACCAACGGCAACGTGGTCTATCCCAACAGCGGCTTCGGCTGCCTGTATCCCGCTGCCTACAGTGGCGGCGCCGGCACCGACTACAGCAACGGCACCTTCGAGAAACCCAACGGGAATTTCCCCAAAGGCGCGCTTTCGTACTTCACGGTTCCCACCTGGCCTACCTACGGGATCCCGCCGCTTCCGGCCTCCAGCATTCACCGCAATCAGTTCCGCGGTCCCGGCTTCATCGGGACGGACATGGTGCTCGCCAAAGCTTTCGGCCTACCCAAAATGAGGGTTCTCGGCGAAGGCGCCAAGCTCAATCTGCAGGCCAGCGCGTACAACCTGTTTAACAAGGTGAACCTCACCGGCCCCAACACCACCATCAGTAACGATGGCGTCACCAGCAACCCGCAGTTCGGGGAATCGCAGGGCGCCTTCTCCGGCCGCATCATCGAACTACAGGCGAGGTTCAGCTTCTAGCCTCCCTCGTTCGATGCAGTTTCTCGCGCGCGTTCTCGCTGTTGCTGCTGTCTTTTGTCTCCCGTCAGCAGCCGGCGAGAACGCCCAGCTTCAAGCCTCCCAGGCCCGCGAAGCCAACCGCATCGACGACGCCATTGCGTTCTACCGCAAAGCCGTCGCCCTGAACCCCAGGTGGACCGAAGGCTGGTGGTATCTCGGCACGCTCCTCTACGATCGTGACGATTACACCGACGCGGCCCCTGCCTTCTCCCAAGCCGCCGCGCTCGACCCCAAATCCGGAACCACCCTCGTTATGCTCGGCCTCTCGGAAGCCCGCCTCCAGAAAAATTCCGAAGCCCTGCGACACCTCCAGCTCGGCCGCAAACTGGGCATCGCCGACGACCCGCAGCTTCGCCACGTCATGCTCTATAACCTCGCGCTGCTCTGGCTCGATCGCGCCAATGACCACGGCGACTTCGAAAATGCGCAGGATGCTCTCGACGAACTGGCCCGCGAAGGCGTGCAGTCCGAAGAGTTGACCCTCGCTCTCGGCCGCGCGGTCCTTCGCGTGCGCAACCCCGATGGCGACCCCGTACTCCTCCGCGCCGCCGGAACCGCCGAAGCTCTCGCCGCCCAGCGCGACAAACTCGCCCCAGCCCAGGCCGCCTATCAGAGCCTGGTGGCCGCCGCCCCCCGCACGCCCAATGTCCAGTTCGCCTACGGGAAGTTTCTGCTCGCCAACGGCTACGACGATCAGGCCATTGCCGCCTTCCAGCGCGAGCTCGAAACTTCGCCCGATCACCTGCTTGCCCGCCTCGGCATCGCCGGCCTTAAGAGCGTGTCCGATCCGGCCGGCGCGCTCCCCTTCGCCGCCGAAGCCGTGAAACGCGCGCCCGATCTTCCCGAAGCTCATTACCTGCTCGGCCTCGCCCTCTTAAACACCGGCAGCGTCTCGCAAAGCATCGCCGAACTCGAACTCGCGCGCCGGCAGGCCCCGGCCGATCCCAAAATTCCCTTCGCCCTCGCCCGCGCCTACTCCCGTGCCCAGCGCCCCGCGGACGCCGCCCGCGCCCGCACCGCTTTTCTCCACCTCAAGCAGCAGTCCGAAGCCACCCACCCCTGAACGTCCCTATGTCTTTCCGGCTCTTTCTCGCGCTCACCCTCGCCGCCGCCTTTGCCCGCGCCGATACCGACTACTATCACCGCTCCCTCTTCGACAACAGCCTCACCGCCGATCGTTACTACTACAGCAGCGGCCGCGCTTCCGCCCCCAGCACTCTCGCGCTCGATCACGACAAGCTGCCCGTCGATACTTCCCAATTCTTCACCGGCCCCAATGCCTTGCGCCTCGCATGGACGTCCATGCCCGCAGGCGGCTGGACCGCCGAAATCGATGTCCCCCGCTGGCGTAATCGCGACCTCTTCTTCCCCGGCGACACCCTCTACCTTTACGCCTTCTCCGACGCCGCGCTCCCGGGGCCCGCTTTGCCCCTCCTTGCGCTGCGCGATACCAATGGCGGCTTCACCCGTCCCCTGAATCTCTCGCCCTACATATCCCTTATTCCCGCAGGCCGCTGGACCCGCATGGCCATCCCTCTCCGCGCTTTCACCACGGCATCGATCCTCGCCTTTGACCCGCACCGGATCCAGGCCCTCACCTTTGTGCAGAATGCGGCCGACCGCATCCCGCACCGCCTTCTGCTCGACGAGATCCGCGTGGACGCCGCCGCGGTCCCCAACGCACCTGCGCCCGCCGCGCCCACCGCCGTCCGCGCGCAAGGGTACGAGCGCCACATCGACCTCTCCTGGACCGCTGGCGACGACTCCCGCACCGAGCGCTACGTCGTCTACCGGGCCGAAGCCGGCGGCGCCTTCCGTCCCATCGGCATCTCGCCCCGCGGCACCACGCGTTATTGCGACTGGCTCGGCGCGCCCGGCCAACAGCGCTCCTACAAGATCGCCGCCGCCGATCGGAATGACCGCATGTCCGAAGCCTCGCCCGTGGTCGCCGCCGCCACCCGCCCGCTCTCGGACGACGAGCTGCTCACCATGGTCCAGGAGGCCTCCTTCCGCTACTACTGGGAAGCCGCGCATCCCGTCTCCGGACTCACCCGCGAAAACCTGCCCGGCCGCGATGACATCGTCGCCATGGGCGCTTCCGGCTTCGGGATCATGACCCTGCTCGTGGGCGCCGACCGCCACTTCATCACCCGCGAGCAAGCCGCCGGCCGCGTGCAGCAAATTCTCACCTTCCTCGAACGTGCCGACCGCTTCCACGGCGTCTGGCCCCACTTCCTCGATGGCGCGACCGGCCGCCGCCTGCCCGTCTTCGGCATGGTCGATAACGGCGGCGATCTCGTCGAAACCGCCTTCCTCATGCAGGGCCTGCTTGCCGCGCGCGGCTACTTCGATGCCCCATCCGATCCCGAGCGCCTCCTGCGCGACCGCATCACCCGCCTTTGGGAAACCGTTGAGTGGGACTGGTACCGCCACCAGCCCGATAGCGACGCGCTCTACTGGCACTGGTCCCCCGAGTACACCTGGTTCATCAATCACCGGCTCACCGGCTGGAACGAGGTGATGATCGTCTACCTGCTCGCGATCGCGTCCCCCACGCACGGCGTCCCGGCGAGCCTTTACACCACAGGCTGGGCCGGCCAGTCCGAGGCCGCTGTCCACTACCGGCAGAGTCGCGATCAAGCCATTCCCGGAGACCATTACCGTAACGGCAACACGTATAACGGCATCAAGCTCGATGTCGGCGTGGCCCCCGGTGGCCCGCTCTTCTTCACGCACTACTCCTACCTCGGCTTCGACCCGCGAGGCATCCACGACGCCTTCACCGATTACTTCCGCAACAACCAGGCCATCGCCCGCATTAACCTGGCCTACTGCATCGCGAATCCGGCAAAGCACAAAGGCTACAGCGCCCAGAACTGGGGCATCACCGCCAGCGACGACCCCTGGGGCTACACGCCTCACGAGCCGAGCACGGGCGAAGACAACGGCACCATGACCCCCACCGGCGCGCTCTCCTCATTCCCCTACACGCCCGTCGAATCCATGCAGGCTTTGAAGCACTTCTACCGCGACCTCGGCCGCGACCTCTGGAGCATCTACGGCTTCCGCGACGCCTTCAACGAAGACGAGCACTGGATCGCGCCCATCTACATGGGCCTGAATCAGGCGCCCATCGCGATCATGATCGAAAACCATCGCACCGGACTCGTCTGGAAAAGCTTCATGAAAAACCCGGAGATCCAACCCATGCTGGAGAAGATCGGGTTTCAGCCGGATCGGTAGGAAGGAAGGGGTAGTCTGCGCATGCCAGCACTACGCCGGGAAAGAATATGACGCATTTACGTGGCGTGAGGTGCGTTTTGCCCGCGATCTCGGGATATGCTCCCGTCGATCTTCTCGATGGCATCCAGCACATCCTCGAGATGCCTGCGCGGATCCCTAAAAGGCGTTGACTGCCTCTCGCAAAACCTGATTTCTGATCGATTCCTTCAGCCATTCGGGTGATGACAGATCACCCGGGTTCCGAGCAAGTCGGCGAGCCGACTCTCAATTCTGCCCACAGTGAGGAGCGTGTAATGTCTGGTTGTGTCGAAATCCGCCAAAAGATCAACATCCGATAGCGGAGCGTTGTCGCCCCTGGCGACCGACCCGAAGACAGCCAGACGCATGGTCCCAGCAGCCCTCAGTTCAGCGGCTTTGATATTTGTGAGTAGCGCGTGAGACCGTGCGGGATCGGCGGTCTCGCGGCGGCATTTCACTTGTAAAAGACAACCTCCGGCATTGGATAATGCTTCCGACTCCGCGTCCACAACTGTCCGCCACTCGCCACGGTGCTGGCCGCAATGAGAGCATCGCCAAGTTCAACCGAATGGCTCTTCCGGTAGCGGCGCAGGTATTCTCCTGCCCTGCGTCCGATCGATACATCTGCCGACACGCACACTAGCGCGTCGAAAAGAGCCTCCAATCTTGCATACTCGGACGGCCGGGCCCCGGCCCAGAGTTCTGCGGCATTGACGGGCGAAAACAGGATGAGTCCGTCCGATTCGCTTAACGCCATCCACTTTGCGCGAATCGCGGAATCACGTCCTCGGGCGACTTCAATGAGAATGTCGGAATCGACGAGGACTGTCACCGGTCACCCGACCCGTCCAGCCTCGAACCGCGGCGCAGGCGCCTGACCTCCTCCGTGCTGTCCGCGCCTGCCGCCTGGGACTTGCGGATGCCTGCGAATTGCTGCATCGCCACCCTGCGTTGTTCAGTGTCGCCAAGATAACGTTCGCGCACGGCTTGCCTGACGAGATTGGACACGGTCGTCTTTTCCCGGCCGGCGCGGGCGTGAAGCGCTAACCACAATTGCTCATCGAGATAAAGTTGGGTGCGTTTCACGATGTATAGTGTACATCGTTTTTCAACTCTTGGAAAGGCTTAAGAGCAGCGCAACCGTGAGCTGCGCGACGAATGGCGGGTCTTCAGCGCTATTTGGCACTGCGAGACGCGTTCTGTGAGCATTACCAATTGGACCGCCAGTTTCGGCGACCGTTCAGTCGAAATCCACATGACGTTCTGAGCGCGATCAGTGCGGCCGGAACTACGCAGAGTCGTTAAAAGTGACGCGCCCACCGAAATCCGCGCGGGAACACTCGGCAATTCGCTGGCGATTCGGCTCTTCGGCATTGGGCGCATACAGGAGCCGTGTTTCCAGTTCCTCGTGGATTAATAACGTCGCAGGGCAGAACCGTTTTTCAGTCGACTTGCCCGGATGCCCGGGCGGCCGCTAACGAGCCAGGTTCAGCTAAACACGTCCTTGGTACGCCGAGTGATTACATCTCAGACATGCCTCGATAATCCACATCAAATACTTGTAATCGTGAACGACAACTCCGAAAGGACACTGACGAAATCTGCGAAGAACGGCAGCTCCTAACAAGCACTGCCGTTACGGGATACCCCGACAGGCCACGGACCGGCTCGGGCGCGAGTCGGATCTGAACGCTAACCGCGCGATGCAACACACAGCAGTGGGCATCACTATAAGCCCGCTGTGATTTCAGAGTGTTGGAAGTCCGGCGTCTTCCCAGCTCAGATTTCAGGCTTCATGTATGAGGGGTTCAAAGCTTATCTACGGAATGACCACCTGCAGCCCGCTGTGCCCAGAAGTTGCTCCAGGTCGGCGGCAAGGCTTCCGGAAACCAAACGGTCGTGACACCAGTCACGTCAACAAGAAAATCGATATCGCTGTTCGCGTGTGTCCTCGCCCCGCGCAGCCGAGCCGAAAAGTCGTACATTCCCGGCGCCATGACGGGCGACGACACGCAAAGCGTCATCCCGGTGTTTGTGGATTACTCTCGCCGTGCTCATTAACCCATGGCTGCTCAGGCTCGCAGCCGCGAGAAGCTCCGCGTGAACATCGTTCTGGAGTCCAACTTCCAGTCAGAGTTCTTGGACCTCGAACGATAGTTTGCACCGCGTTGGGACACTCAATGATGTTGCGAGTTGCACAGCCGACTCGAAGTGCATTGCTCTGAACTCGGGACGCGTTGAGAACGATCTCACGATGGAGGCCCTTGCGGCCGATCATGACGTTACGAATGAAGAGGGCGTACTTCACCGCGGACACAGGTTTCGCGAACATCCTTGGGTTGGCGGCCTCGATTATAGCTTTGCTTTGCTCGGTGATGAAGGAAGACAATTCGAGTTGCTGGAGCTAAACGGTGCGAACGTCCTGGCTTATGATCGACAAATGTCCGTCCCCGTCAACTTACTAACGGTTTACCCCCGCAAGTTGGCCGCAGTGCGGCGCGAGGTCACGCCGGGCGCGGTTGGCTCGACGTGGACACCGGCTTTGGACGAGGTCTGGGAATTCATTCGAGGCGAGCCGGGCCTGTGGACGGCCGGCCACAACGTTTTTCTCTACCACCACCCGGCACAGCCGGACGCGCCGATACAATGCGACTTCGGTGTCGAGGTCACGCGCACATTTGAAACTGCCGGCGAGGTGTACGCGACGGAAACCCCGGCAGGCGAGGCTGCCGTTGCCGTCCACCGCGGCCCCTATAACCGCATGAACGAGGCGCACGACGCCATCCGAAAATGGATGGTGGCGAATCGTAAGGAGTCGGCTGGTCACTCATGGGAGATTTATGGAGATCCGACGCCAGATCCGGCCGCCACTGAGACAACGGTCGTTTACCTCGTGAAGCAGCCAACTTCACCCGACTTTGCAGGCTTCATTCACGCGGATCAATGCCGCCGCGTAAGAGGGTGATTGCGCCTGAACGCCCGATCTGAAATCATGCGATTCGTGACCACTGTTGGAGTCCCCCTTCACAATGTCGCTGCCGTGGTCCCGCTGCTCATGGTAGCCAGCATGGAGCACTCACTCGCGTTCTATGTCGATGGCCTCGGCTTCACCATTCAGAACCGCTGGGCTCCGGATGGCCGCTTGCGCTGGTGCTGGATCTCGCTTGGCGGCGCCGCCCTTATGCTGCAGGAAGCCGCGAATCCCAGCCGCGAGAAGACGCCTGTGCCGATAGTTCCCGGCAGCGGCGTGGCATTGTATTTCCAGTGCGGTGATGCTCTCGACATTTACCATAATGCAGCCGCTCGCGGAATTCACGCGAGGCGGGAGCCGCAGGTGGGGAATTTCGCTTGGGAGGTTTTCTTCGCTGATCCGGACGGCTACAGTATTAACTTCTCCAGCCCGACTGACCAACCCGAAGAGACCCTGCTCTCTGAAATCGGGTACTGACGGGCGCCCTGACCTGACCGCTACGCGTTCGCCCCAAAAGCAAGCAGCCGGCCATCACAATCTTTCACCACAAACTCGCGCACGTGCCACGGCGTATCGGCAACATCCCGGGTGAACTCCACCCCTCGCGCCGCATACTCGGAATAAAGCGCGTCCGCATCTTCGATGGACAGGTAAGCATCGAGAAGTTCCTCCTCATACTTATCCGGATTGGCGGCCGGCGGCTCCGCGCAGCGGAAATGAATCTTGTGCTGGTCGCGCGCGATGATGGCGTATACCGGCGGATCTTGCCACGTGCTCACACATTGGAAACCGAGCTTGTCTTCGTAATAAGCGAGGGTGGCCGGAATATCCGTGGTGAAGAATTGAGGCGCGATCTGGCGGATCATGAAAGTTAGTCTAACCAGCAGGCTGATGGCTTCGCAGCCAGGTTGCACGCGAGGGTAGTCATTGTTTCTTGCGATTCCAGAATATCGTGCAGAATTCGACCTTCGCGCTGTTCGCGTAGACGGTGGTTAGGCCGTGATCGGCGATGTAATCTTCTTCCTCGCACGTTTGGACGGCATCGAAGCGGCCGGCCCGGGTTTGCTGCTTCAGGTCATCGCCCCAGATCAGGTGGAGGAGAGCGGCGCGTTGCGGGGCGAAATGGAATTTGTGAGAGTCATCCATCTCCAGGCCGGATGGCGGCGTGTGGCGAGTGAGGAAGTAGATGGCCTCGTCTGCATAGAGGGTCTGTTGCGGAGGGACAGCTTCTCCGACTTTTCGCGCGACCTGCTCGAGGTCCGGCCAGACGATGTTGTCGCCGACGTCGATGAGTTCTTTAACCAGGCCGAAAGCGAGGAGAAAGCCGAGGGCGGCGACGGGCGCCCAGGGGTGATCGGGTTTATAGAGATGCGTTCCGAGGGCGTAGAGTCCGGCGACGGCCAGGATGGCGAGGAAGGGAACGGCGAAGAGGTAGTAGCGTTCGAAGGTGGGCTTGCCGTAGGAGAGATACGCGCCGAAGCCGGCGGCGAGCCAGGCGCAGAGATAGAACTCGGCTTTGCGCGGCGCGGGCCAGTCCGCGCGAAAGCGCACGAAGAGCAGGCCGCCGACGGCGAGCAGGAGCAGCAGGAGCACGGGGCCGGTATTGATCCAGGAGGCGTAGACGCCGAGGTTGTGCTCGGTGGCGCCGGGCCAGTTCAGGAGGCGGTAAGCGGCGTTGTACTGAACGATGCCGAAGAAGACCTGGGCGGGGCCTTGCGCGAACAGCCAGAGCGCGGGCGTAAAGGCCAGCAGCGCGCCGGCGAGAAAGCCGAACGCCTTGGTGATGCGCCGACCCTGGCGGTGGTAGACCAGCATCCAGACGAGCAGGATGGGCATCGCGGGGGCGGTGAGGAGAGACGAATCAGCCGCGATGCCAACCGCTAATCCGGCGAGGGCGCCGAGGGCGGGACCGCGGCGATCGACGGCGAGGACGGTGAACCAGAAGGCCGCCGTGACGGCGAGCAGGCAGAGCCCGTAAGCTTGCGCGATGCCGCCATAGCGCACGATGGCCACATTGAGTCCGGTGAAGAGGGTCGCCGCGAGCGCGCCCGGCACGCGCCACCTTTCCACCGGAAAGCGCACGCGGACGAAATTGGCGGTGAGTCCCGCGGCGAGCGCCGAGCATAGGGCCGCCGCCGCGTGCAGGGGACGCCAGCTTTCGCCGAAGAGCCGCAGAAGGGCGGCATTCCAATAAGCGTTCAGAGGAGTTTGCGAAAAGCAGAAATCGAGATAGGGGCGCTTGCCGCGCAGGATCAACTGGGCGGTCAGAACGTGGAAGCCTTCGTCCCAGGCGAACGCGCGGGTCTGCGAGTAAGCAACCAGAAGGACGGCGACTCCCGCCATGGCAATTGAGAGGGGAAGAGTGCGAACAGTCACCGCATTTGACTATAGAAGCATACTGCGGACCGCCTGCTAATCTCTTTGGAACGGTTAGCACCCGCGCTTTGCCCTTTGAGGATTAATGGGAATACAGGTCGCTCTGCATCACCGGACTCAATACAAGTATGACCGGGAAATCACGTTAGGCCCGCAGATTGTGAGGCTGCGCCCGGCCCCCCACTGCCGCGCGAACATCCTCAGCTACGCGCTGACGGTGAAGCCGGAGAATCACATCCTGAGCTGGCAGCAGGACCCGCTCAGCAACCGCCTGGCGCGGCTGATCTTTCCGGAGAAGGCCAAGGAACTGGTCATCGAAGTGGATCTGGTGACGGAACTGGGCGACTTCAATCCCTTCGACTTCGTGCTGGAGCCGTACGCGGTGGATACCCCGTTCGAGTACGCGCCGGCGCTGGCGAAAGATCTGGTTCCGTACCTGGCGACACAGTTCGCGGGTCCGCTGCTCGAGCGTTTTCTCGACACCGTTTCGCCCGAGAGGCGGCTGACGGTGGACTTTCTGCCGGAGCTGAACCGGCAGGTGGCGGCGTATATCGGCTATGTGGTCCGGATGGAGCCGGGGGTGCAGACGTGCGAGCAGACGCTGGAGAAGCGGACGGGATCGTGCCGGGACTCGGCGTGGCTGCTGGTGCAGGTGCTGCGGCATTTGGGCTTTGCGGCGCGGTTCGTTTCGGGGTATCTGATCCAACTGGCGACGGATGACGAGCCGGACGACTCGAAGGACTCGGCGGATCTGCACGCGTGGGCGGAGGTGTATCTGCCGGGCGCGGGGTGGATCGGGTTGGACCCGACGTCGGGAATGATGGCCGGGGAGGGGCACATTCCGTTGGCGTGTACGCCGGACGCGTCGAGCGCGGCGCCGGTCACGGGGACCATCGAGCCGGCGAAGGTGGAGTTCAGCTTTCGCGATGACGGTGGAGCGCGATGGGTCCGCAGGCCGGCGCTCGCCCAGCCGTTTTCGGAGGAGCAATGGGCGCGCGTGCGGGCAGGTGGCCCACCAGGTGGACGCGGACTTGCTGGCGCAGGATGTCCGGCTCACGATGGGCGGGGAGCCGACGTTTGTGGGCGTCGACGAGCCGGACAGCCCGCAGTGGAACGGGGACGCGATGGGGCCGCTGAAGCGCAACGCGGGCGGTGGCGCTGATCCGGCGGTTGCAGCGAGCAGATGGCGCCGGGCGCGCTGCTGCATTTCGGGCAGGGCAAGTGGTATCCGGGAGAAGCTGCTGCCGCGCTGGGCGCTGAGCTGTCACTGGCGGGCGGACGGCGTGCCGGTGTGGGAGAACGCCGACCTGATCGCGGAGGAAGACCGCGATTACGGCTACGGCGTAGCGGACGCGCTGGCGTTCATGGAAGCGCTGGCGCGGCGGCTGCAGGTGAGCGCGGAGAACGTGATGCCCGCCTATGAGGACGCCTTTTACTACTTGTGGCGGGAGCGGCGGCTGCCGGTCAATGTGGACGCGGCGCAGTCGCAAGCTGGCGAACGCGCGGGAGCGCGAAGAGCTGGCGCGCGCGTTTGAGCGGGGGCTGGCGGAGCCGGTGGGTTACGTGCTGCCGATCCGGCGGCGGCAGCACGGCGGGCGTTCGTACTGGTCGAGCCAGCACTGGTTCCTGCGACCGGAACGTCTGTTGTTGATGCAGGGCGATTCGCCGATCGGGTACCGGCTGCCGCTCGACTCGCTGCCGTGGGTGGCGCCGGACGAGATCGAATACGACTATGAGGACGATCCGTTCGCGGACCGCGGAGAAGCTGCCGCCGCATCCGGCGCGCCGGCCCGAACTGTTCGCGGTCGGAGCCGCCGGATGATCCGCAGGGCGCGGAGCCGAAGACCGGCGAATCGTCCGAAGTCCGGTGATCCGGCCGGCGCTGTGTGTGGAAGCGCGCGAAGGGCGGCTGCATGTGTTCCTGCCGTACACGCCGAAGCTGCCGGATTATCTGGATCTGGTGGCGGCGGTGGAAGACACGTGCGCGCATTGGAAAAGCCTGTATGGATGGAAGGGTATCCGCCGCCTTCAGACCCGCGGCTGCGCAACGTTCAGCGTGACGCCCGACCCCGGCGTGATCGAAGTGAACCTGCCGCCGGCTTCGAACTGGGACGAGCTGGAGAAGCTGAACGACGCTGGTGTTTGAGGAGGCCGAGCGCAACCGGCTGACGGCGGAGAAGTTCATGTACGACGGCAAGCACATCTGCGACCGGAGGCGGCAATCACATCGTGATCGGCGGGGCCACGCCGGCGGACAGTCCGTTGCTGCGGCGTCCCGATCTGCTGCGGAGCATGGTGGCGTTCTGGCAGAACCATCCGTCGCTGTCGTATCTGTTCTCGGGCATGTTCATCGGGCCGACGAGCCAGCATCCGCGCGTGGATGAGGCGCGCATGGATGCGCTCTACGAACTGGAGATCGCGTTCAGCCAGGTGCCGGACGCGGCGAGTGCCCGCCGTGGCTGGTGGACCGGCTGTTCCGCAATCTGCTGGTGGACATGACGGGCAACACGCACCGGGCAGAGTTCTGCATCGACAAGCTGTATCCGCCGGAGGGGTCGGGCTCGCGGCTGGGGCTGCTGGAGCTGCGCGCGTTTGAGATGGCGCCGCACGTCCGGATGGGACTGACGCAGCTGCTGCTGGTGCGGGCGCTGGTGGCGATGTTCTGGAAGCAGCCGTACGACGGGCGGCTGGTGCGCTGGGGCACGGCGCTGCACGACCGTTTCATGCTGCCGCACTTTGTGGAGCGGGACTTTCAGGAAGTGCTGGCGACTCTGCAGCGGGCCGGCTACGCGTTCGAAGGAGCAATGGTTCGCCCCGCATCTCGAATTTCGTTTTCCGAAGATTGGGTCGATTGCGGCGCAGGGGTTGGAGCTGGAATTGCGTCAGGCGCTGGAGCCGTGGAACGTGCTGGGAGAAGAGGCGAGCTCCGGGCGGCACGGTCGCGCAGCGTGGATTCTTCGCTGGAGCGGCTGCAGGTGAAGGTGACGGGATTGACCGAGGCGCGGTATGTGGTGGCGTGCAACGGGCGGCGCGTGCCGCTGCATCCGACGGGGCGGCCGGGGGAGGCGGTGGCGCGGCGTGCGGTACCGCGCGTGGCAGCCGCCGTCTGTGTCTGCATCCGACGATCCCGGTGCATACGCCGCTGGTGTTCGACATTGATCGATCAGTGGAACGGGCGCTCGATCGGGGGCTGCACGTATCATGTGATGCATCCGGACGGGCGATCCGTATAAGGCGCGTCCGGCGGATGCGGCGGAGGCGGAAAGCCGCCGGCGCGGAGCGGTTTCAGGATCGGGCGGGCATACGCCGGGCCGCATGCGACGCCGCCGGAAGAAGAGCCGAACCCGAGTTTCCCGATGACGCTGGATCTGCGGTGGCCCGGTCCGGGCGAAGTGTACCGGCCGGGCCGCTCCAGCCGTGGGCTCATGATCTCGGATCTGCTGCAGATTCCGCTGCGAGATCCGGCGGTGTACGACGAGATGTCGGCGGATGGCGTCACGCCGCGGCCGCACTGGGCGCACTTCGTCGAATCGCTGCAGGCGATCGGCCCGGAAGAGCTGGCGCAGCGCTGGGCACGGGCGGAGCGGCGCATTCGCGAGAACGGCGTCACCTACAACATCTACGGCGATCCGCTGGGCGCGAACCGGCCGTGGAAGATCGACCTGATTCCGCTGCTGATTTCGGCCGACGAGTGGCGCTACATCGAGGCGGGCATCATCCAGCGGGCGCAGCTGCTGAACCTGCTGCTGGAGGATCTGTACGGCCCGCAGAAGCTGCTGACGGAGCGGGCATGCTTCCCGCGGCGCTGCTGTTCGCGAATCCCGCGTTTCTGCGGCCGCTGGCGGGGGTGACGGTGCCGAAGCAGAGCTATCTGCACCTGCTGGCGGTGGATCTGGCGCGTTCGCCGGACGGGCAGTGGTGGGTGCTGGCGGACCGCACGCAGGCGCCTTCGGGCGCGGGCTATGCGCTGGAGAACCGGACGATTGTGTCGGACGTGCTTCCGGATCTGTTTCGCACGTCGAACGTGCAGCGGCTGGCTCCCTTCTTCCGCGCGCAGCGCGAAGCGCTGATCGAGCCTGGCGGAGCGCGACAATCCGCGGATGGTGCTGCTGACGCCGGGGCCGTTCAACGAGACCTATTTCGAGCATTCGTACCTGGCGCGGTACCTGGGCTTCACGCTGGTGGAGGGCGGCGGATCTGACGGTGCGCGACCGGCGGGTGTACCTGAAGACGGTGGAAGGACTGCAGCAGGTGGATGTGATTCTGCGGCGGGTGGATGACAGCTTCTGCGATCCGCTGGAACTGCGGGGCGATTCGTTCCTGGGCGTGCCGGGGCTGGTGGACGCGGTCGCGCGCGGGAAACGTGAAGGTGGCGAACGCGCTGGGCAGCGGCGTGATCGAGACGGCGGCGATCATGCCGTTTCTGCCGGGCCTGGCGAGGCATCTGCTGGGCGAGACGCTGAAGCTGCCGTCGGTGGCGACGTGGTGGTGCGGGCAGGATTACGCGCTGGAGTGGGTGCTGGAACATCTGGACCGGGTGGTGGTGAAGCCGGCGTTTCCCGTCGCGCGGGATGGAGCCGGTGTTCGGGGCGAGCTGGCGCAGGCGGAGAAGCAGCAAGTTCGCGGACAGGTGCGCGCACGGCCCTATGAATACGTGGCGCAGGAGCAGGTGCGCTTTCCACGGCGCCGGTGTGGGACGACGGGCATCTTGTTCTCGCGCAGTCTGGTGCTGCGACGTATGTGCTGAATACCGGCGACGGCTGGATCGCGATGCCGGGCGGACTGGTGCGTGTGGCGGGCGCGGATGGTCCGGTGGTCTCCATGCAGCGCGGCGGCCATAGCAAAGACGCCTGGGTGCTGTGGGACGGTCCGGTGGATACGTTCAGCATGCTGCGGCCGCGGGACCAGCCGGTGCGAACTGCGCCGCGGTCGGCGGATCTGCCGAGCCGGGTGGCGGACAATCTGTTCTGGCTGGGCCGATATGCGGAACGGCGCGAAAACATCGCGCGCCTGCTGCGGACCCTGATCACCGGGTGCGGCGGGCCGACGAAGCGGAATTCGGCTGCCTGCTGCGCCTGCATAGCTGCCTGGATTCGCCGCACAGCAAGCTGCCGCAAGAAGCGGCCGCCACGCCGCAGGAGCTGGAGGAGGAACTGGTCTCGGTGATGACCGACCCGGAGCGCGCGGACAGCCTGGTTGCGACGCTGGCCGAGGTGCAGCGCGTGGGCGGCAATGTGCGCGAACGATTGTCGGCCGACATGATGCGGCTGATCGGGCAGCTGACTGAATCGGCCGAGGTCGAAGACGTACATGCTGTTTGTCGGAGTACTCGGCGGTCCTCAACGGGTGCCTGGAATTGCTCTCGGCGTTTTCCGGCATGGAGCGCGAGAACATCACGCGCGGGCCGGCTGGCTGTTTATGAGCCTGGGGCGGCGGCTGGAACGCGCCATGTATTTGGCGCGGCAGATGCGCGAGATTACCAGAGCCGCTGGCGGAACAGGACTGGCCGCTGCTGGAATATCTGCTGGAGGTGGCCGATAGCTCGATGACGTACCGGTCGCGCTACTACACGACGCTGCAGCCGGTGGCGGTGCTGGATGTACTGATGGCGGATGAGACCAATCCGCGGTCGCTGGATTTTCAACTGGGCCACCTGGCGGATTTGTATGCGAAGCTGCCGCGGCACATGCCGGAGGATCTGCACGCGATGCGGAACGCGCTCGCGTCTGTTGCGCAGCTTCGATTTGCAGAACGATGGACTATCCGCTTGCCGGCGTGCGCCGCAGCGACGCGGATCCCGGATGAACGTGGCGCCTGGACAGGCTTTCTGAAGGAACTGGGGAATTTGCTGCCGTCCTGGTCGAACAATCTGTCGAACACGTATTTCAGTCATGCCCGCACGTTCCCGATCACCATAGGCGAATGATTTACGAGATTGTTCACAAGACGACTTACAGGTACAAGTACCCTGTGTCGGTGGGGAACCATGTAGCGTGCCTGACGCCGCGTTCTTTGCGCATCATCGGTTGTGGCGAACGAGCTGATTGTCACTCCGGAACCGGCGAGTGGAGCCGAGCGCATGGATTATTTTGGCAATCAGCTGAGTTTTTTCACGATGCAGGAGCCGCACCAGGAGCTGGTGGTGGAGGCGCGCAGCGAGGTGGTGGTGGATGAGGATCCGAAGGACTGGCCGGAACGCTCGATGCCGTGGGAGGAAGCGGCGCGGGCGATCGAGACCGACCACAGCGCGGAGGGTTTGGAGGCTTATCAGTTCGTGTTCGAATCGCCGCGGATCCGGCAGCAACCGGAGTTGGCGGAGTATGCGCGGCGAATCGTTCACGCCGCGGCGGCCGCTGGCGGAAGGCGCTGCTGGATCTGACGGCGCGGATCCACAGCGACTTTAAATTCGATGCGAAGGCGACCAACGTGCGGACGCCGACGGAGGAAGTATTCCGGAAGCGGCGCGGCGTGTGCCAGGACTTTGCGCATTTGCAGATTGCGTGTTTGCGGTCGCTCGGCCTGGCGGCGCGGTATGTGAGCGGGTATCTGCGGACCTATCCGCCGCCGGGGCGGCCGCGGCTGGTCGGGCGCGGACGCGTCGCACGCGTGGGTCTCGGCCTATTGTCCGGGCGCGGGATGGCTGGATGTGGATCCGACGAACAACGTGGTTCCGTCGCGAGGGGCACGTGACGCTGGCGTGGGGGCGGGACTATGGCGACGTGAGCCCGCTGCGCGGTCTGATTCTGGGCGGCCGCGACCACACGTTGAAGGTGGGCGTGGATATGAAGCCGGCGGACGAGGACTAAGAGGCGCGGGCGGCGGCTTCGCGGTTGGGTTGGCGAGCCTGCTGACGGCGAATCCACTGTTTGCGCTTGATGTCGGCCATGGGTCCGGTGAAGTGCGGCATGAGATCCGGAAGAATGAGCGGAACAAAGCCACGCGGGGTGGGATCGGGGTTGGGTGCGGCGGGCGCGCTCGGGCTGACGGCGGCTGGCGTGGCAACCGGCGCGGCGAGGGTCTCCGGGTCGTGGACGACGTGGACGTGTTGGCGCTGGAGAAGCAGCTCGTCGAGGGAATGGCGCACCCGGTCATAGAGCTTCTGGAGGCGGGCTTCGTGGCGGCTCAGCTGGTCGAACATGCGGCTGTGGGCGAGGAAGGAAGCGGCCTGGGCGAGGGCGTAGCGGCCGGGTTCGTCGAGGTTTTCGAAGCGGTCGTCGATTTCTTCGAGGCAGCCGGCGGCGGCGAAGGTGTGGAGATTGAGGTCGAGCGCGACGAGGCGGGTGAGGCGCCATTGGGTGACGTGCAGGCACTCGACGAGGTGGACCTCATCGCTGGTACGCGGCTGGTAGAGGTCGTGATATTCGCGGCCGAGCGCCTCGAAGTGGGCGGGGTCCTCGCCGGGGAGGACGACGGATTTGGAATAGATGCCATGTTTGCACGCGTTGAGGCGCATGCGGGACTTGCCCTCGTGGGTGCGGGGTCCGGTGGAGTGCTGGGCGTTCTCGCGATTGACCGCGGCGCGATGGACGTGAGGTGAATCGGGAAGCGCAAAAGCGGTAGTGGCCATGAGTACCCTCTCAAGGGTTAGGGGAGCATGCGGGAGAACGGTGGGGGTGTGGGAGGTGGGGTAAGTGGTTGAGGGGGTTCGGGTGATTTTGGTTTGGGGGTGGTTACCGGGAATCCGAGGTAGCGCTGTTTTGGGCGTGTTTCGTGGGTATGCTTAAGTGTGCCCCAACCAACACGCGTTGGGTCAACCATTTGCTTAGGCTCATCTGCAGAAGCCGGTCCTATCCCAAAGCTGTCTCGACCTTTGCCGATTTGGCGTGTAGCTGGACGCTTGTGAGAGTCTGTATGATTCGCACGCGACTCGGAAAGTTACTAATCGAAATCTCGATGTTGGCGGGCTTGAGCGCGATCTGTTTCGCCCAGCAGCCCAAAGTGGACCCTATGACGGTTTGCGAGGTATTGGAACGGCTTCCCGCACTTGAGAACAAACGGGTGACCGTCAATGGAATTTTCGTTGGTACCGACGAAGGATCGGGTTTGTTCCCCGCCAGGGGCGAAGACTGCCCGCGCCGCTATCCGGTGCGCTTAGGATCCGGGAGGCAGGAATGGATTGACGGGATCTCGATTGACGGTGACCCGAGAGGTGTTTCGGTTAAGTCGGACCATGCGCAGCAAGCGCTCGATTGGATGAAATTAAAGCGCGCGCCAGATGGAAGGCTTAGGCTGAAGGTGATCGAGACGCTTTCGGGACGCCTTGAATTGCCCACGACATTTCCTACTCGTCAGGCAAACGGTAAGCTGACCGTGCAGGGATTCGGAAGCGGAGGAGCATTACCGGCCCGTCTTGTGTACGACGAGATCGTTGAGGTGGAGCTACTGCCCAGCGACCGCTGACGGCGGCAATGAGAGCCAAAGGTTGGGGCGGATACAGGGACCCGGCCCTGCAATTTGGGCGTTAGCAAGCACGAACACAGGGTCGCGATCGAGCGATGGTGCGGACGCCGATGCTGTTGCACGCGGGAGGATCTATGAACGGGGTTGCGAGGCTCGTTGATCTTGATTTCGCTGTTGACGATTATCGCGTTCGCAAGGGATCTTGCGATGCACGAGTATGTTAGCATCCGCGAACGAGCGCAGGAGATTGTCAGCCGAGACCCGCTCCGAGTTGACTTTTTGACCAGTGTCCGACGATGAAGGTTTTCAATAAAGCTGGCAGACTGCTTCTCTCGTTACCGGACGATTGGGAGCCGAGTGTGAGCCTCGGGGGACTGGCCGGATTAAATTTACCTGAAGCCGATTCCAATTGGGTCGAACTCGGCGGGGCGGATCTTAGCGAGGCGTGCCTTGTCGATGCAAATCTCTACCAGGCGTTTTTGCACAGCACAAATTTGAGTGGTGCGAATCTTAGCGGCGCAAATCTCCAAGGGGCGACCCTCGAGGAAGCGAATCTTAGTTACGCGAACCTCACGAACGCCAATCTTCGGTACAGCAACATTATGAAGTTCACCCGGCTGGAAGGAGCCAATCTATACGGGGCGATCTTGGACGGCGCGGATTTAGAATGGGCCTTATACGATTCGACAACAATTTTCCCCGCGGGGTTCGATCCGCGCGCTCGGGGCATGCTAACGAGTGATGAGCTCGATGAGCGATTGCGGAGACCGTAGTCCGGTTGGGACTTTTGGCATTCTTTACGAGCAGAATGCAAATAGGTTTGCAGTTGCTGTTAGTGCTAAACGTGCAATCGACCGTCGTTGTCCAGCCGGACCGCCGGTATGACGTCAGTTGCCCAGAGTGTATTCGACGGTCCATGGTGATTCCTCGTGAACGATTCGCCACCGAGTCGATACGGAACATAGAGTCCTTTTTCCTTGGGTCTGGAAACAACAGTCCCTCACATGTGGCAGTTCGTTGGGATTTGACCTGGAGGCGAGGAAAAGACCCCAACCAAGCTGCCGCCCGCTAAATGGCCCCAAAGCTAACCCGAGATTTGGCAATGCGTGGAACTGTGGCAGGTGCGGCACTGGCGTGACGGACGGAAGTGTGAAACGTAAGTAGTTGATTTTATGAAACCAAAGCGCACGCCAGATGGGAGGCTTGGGCTGAAGGTGATCGAGACGCTTTCTGGACGCCTTGAGTTGCCCACAACATGTCCTACACGTCAGGCTAACGGTAAGCTGACCGTGCACGGATTGCGGTCGAGCTCCAGCTACCATCAGGCGAAAAGTAAGATGAGTTGCCCGAGTGG
The DNA here is from genome assembly GCA_963814235.1 of Bryobacterales bacterium. GTDB lineage: Bacteria > Acidobacteriota > Terriglobia > Bryobacterales > Bryobacteraceae > Bog-113. The sequence goes on from CAWFCA010000011.1 coordinate 199,432, forward strand.
GTTAGTTCTTTCCGTCGGCGGAGGCTTCCTTCAGGATGGTCCTGATCTTAGCGTCTAATTCTTCGTCGGTGAGGGGCGCGGGTTGCGAGCTTTTAGCATCCGCCTGCGCATCTTTCACATCGTCGAAGACCAGGGATTTGAGTTCGTCCTTGATTTCCGTTTTGGCGCTCTTAATCAGGCCGGTTACCACGTTACTCATGGAATCCATCAGCTCTTTTTTGCTGCTTTCCCAGGTGTTCAGGATTTCTTTCTTGCCGTCCTCCCACGCTTTATTGGCGATGGCTTTGGCCGTGTCAGGGAAATTCACGAGCATTTTTGCGGCGTCCTCGGCCTGAGCCGATAGTTTTCCGAGCAGGCCCTGCTGCTCCTGGTACTTCTTTTCGGACGCGGCATTGGCTTCCTCGATTTTCTTTTGCAAGTCGAAGATTCCCTGCGTTTGCTGGCCGTTGTCCTGTTTGGATCCGCTGGCGTTCGATTTGAGGTCGGCCAACGCGCTATTCATCTGGTCGACATCGGATTGCGTCTTGTCGATCGCGCTCTTCTGGTCGCGAAGGGAGGACTGCAGAGAATCGATGGTTCCCTGAAACTCGCTGAGTTTATCCGTTATGGTCGAAAGTTTATCGCTCAGCTGGGAGTATACTTCGTCGGCTTCCATGATTTTTCCTTTTCTTGTCCCGTGATTAGATCGCGAATAGAGTTCCGGAGTCAAGGAAGTTACCAATGGGCGCGCCTTATTGGGGGCACCGGTTTGTTCAAATTGAGCGTGGTTTGACTTCAGTTCAGGATACCGAGGGTGATTTTGACGTGTTCCGTTAGTTTGGTGGAATTGCGGCAAGTTGCGAGAGGAGCGTTTTACACTACGTAGGGGCTACTGCCTTCAGTTCAAGCTGTTCGAGAGAGGAAAATATGAATCGGCTTCTTTGGGTGGTGCAGGTGATATTGGCGCTGCTCTTTCTATTTGCGGGCGGAGCGAAGCTAGTCATGCCGGCGGCTCAACTCACCAGCCAGTCACCGTTGCCGCCGGCGTTGCTTCGGTTCGTCGGTGTGATGGAGATTCTGGGAGCGCTCGGCCTGGTGCTGCCGGGAATGCTGCGGATTCGTCCGGAGCTCACTGGGTGGGCGGCCGCGGGTCTGGTGATCATCATGGTCGGGGCGGTGGTGGTGTCGATTCAGACGATGGGCTTGGCAGGAGCTGCAGTGCCGTTGGTCACTGGTGCGCTGGCGTTGTTTGTGGCTTATGGGCGTTGGCGGATCGCGCCGGCGGGCCGGGCCGACCGGCCGTAACCGTCGCCGGTCCATCGGCGTCTGGAGGGCAGTTGCTATTCAGACCCGTGACACGCCGACACTTTACCTTTACCCTGAGCTCGCTGGTGGCCGGAGGCCTTGTTGCCCGGACGAAGCTGCTGGCGCAGGACGATACCGTCATTCACGTCGATGGTGACCTGGTGAATGTCATCTTCTCGGTCCGCAGGGACCCGGCGGGGAACTGGTCCCCAACCTCACCAAGGACGATTTTCTGCTGTTCGAGGACGGGAAGCCGCAAACGATCGCGCACTTCTCGCACGATCAAAACCTGCCGTACAAGCTGGGGATGCTGGTAGATGTGAGCCGGAGCCAAGCGCGCCTGATCGACACGGAGAAGCAGGCGGGGTCGTCGTTTTTCTCGAGCGCGATGCGTCCTCACGATGAAGCTTTCCTGCTGGCGTTCGGTCATGACACGGTGCTGGTGCAGGACTTCACGGGATCGGTGCCCAAGCTGAAGGCGGCGCTCGATTCGCTGCGAGTCGACGCCGAGGATCGCGGGGCGCGCGGGGGCGGCAATGGGCGAGGCGGCGGGAATGGCGGCAACGGCGGCGGGAGACCCGGAGGTGGCATGAGTTGGCCGGGGGCGGCATGGGGTGGCCGGGCGGCGGCGGGGGCATGGGCGGACGCGGAGGAGGGCGCGGGCGGGGTGGCGGTGGCTATCCGCAGCCGGGCAGCCCGGATCACGCGAACCGGAAAGGCACGCTGATGTTCGACGGCGTCTACCTGGCCTGCACCGATCAGATCAATCACAAGCAAGGGCGCAAGGCGCTACTGCTGATCACGGACGGCGAAGATCGCGGCATTTACTATTCGCGCGGGCAGGCGATTGAAGATGCGCAACGCGCGGACACGATCCTCTACAGCGTTTACTACGCAGATCCCAAGATGGACCGGGGCGGGCGCGGGTATGAGCGTGGGAACGGAGACGAAGACCTGCAGAAGTTGTCCGCCGAAACCGGGGGACGGGTTTTCAAGGTCAGCAAGGACCACACGCTGGAGGACGCGTTTACGGAGCTGCAGGCCGAGATGCGCAGCCAGTACTCGCTCGGGTATAAGTCGACGAACCCGAACCGGGATGGCGAATACCGGGAGATCGCGATTCGGGCTAAGAATGCCGCGTTTCAGTGCAGACGCGGAAGGGCTACTATGCGACCGGGAACGGGGCTGGCAGGGGGCACTCGTCGTAACCTGCATCTGGCGGAGCCAGAATAGCTTTGCTTACTCCGCATTGGCTGCGGCAACGTCTCTATAGCGCCCACGGGTTGACGATTGGCACTTTTGCCTGTTGGAAATCGCCGACATTGCGGGAAACGACGGTGAGGTTGTGGTGCAGAGCAGTCGCCGCGATTAAGGAATCGATGACGGGAATTGTCTTACCCGTTTGTTTCGCTTCAGCGATCACGATACCCCAGCGCTCGGAAACGGCCGCGTCTATGGGCAAAATCCTTCCTTCGAAACGTCGTCTAAGTTCGATATTCAGCCAGCGATGGAGATGGGCTTGACGGTTCGGGGGAGCGGTTACGATGCCTTTGCGGATTTCTCCCAGCGAGAGAACGCTCAGGAATAACGTCTGTTCGTTGGCTGCTTCGAGCCATCGAATTACATTCGGGTCCGGCCGGATGCGAACCAGTTCAGAGATGCAATTGGTGTCGAGGAGGAATCCGCTCACAGAGCGATATCTTGTCCGGTGTCTCTGCTTCTTGAAAATTCGAGTTCAAGCCCAACCAGTGGAGACTCCCGGAAAAAGTCGACCAAGGTCTTTCCTGACGCTCCGGGTTCGGTGGTTGCGGTCTGATTTTTCTCGTGCCAGGCACGAACACCGGAGAGGATGAGATCGTCAAGGGACCGGAAGTGGCCGCTTTGCAGCTCTTCTCGGACTACGCGCGCGGTTTCCGGGGTGATGTCGATATTCACTGGGACTCCTTGGGCCGCCTAGTCTATTTTGTCAGCGCCGCCCGAAGAGCTTGGAAAGCAGGCGGAGCATTTCCATATAGAGCCAGATCAGGGTGACCATCAGGCCGAAGGCGCCGTACCACTCCATGTACTTGGGGGCTCCGCGGAGGGCGCCCTGCTCGATGAAGTTGAAGTCGAGGATCAGGTTGAGGGCGGCGACGGTGACAACGACGAGGCTGAAGAGAATGCCAACCATGCCGGAGCCGAAGATGCCGGGGATCTGCACGTGGAAGAGGCCGAGGACCATGCTGGCCACGTAGACGAGCGTGATGCCTCCGGTAGCGGCGACGATGCCGATCATGAACTTTCGGGTGGGCTGGATGAGGCCGGAGCGGTAGGCGAGCAGCATGCAGACGGCGGTGCCGAAGGTGAGGGCCACGGACTCGATGGCGATGCCGTGGTAGCGCAGCTCGAACATGGCGGAGATGGAGCCGAGCACAAGGCCTTCGAGTAGGGCGTAGATGGGCGCGGTGATTGGGGACCACTCCTTTTTGAAGATGGTGACGATAGCCGCGATGAGGCCGCCGAATGCACCTAGGACCAGATAGCCGCCGACGGAGGCAGGGTCCTGCGAGGTGAGAAAGCGGTCCCAGGTCCAGAAGGCCGTGGCGAGGACACAAACCATGAGGATGCCGGCGCGATTGATGGTGCCGGAGACGGTCATCGCCGGGCCGTACCCCGACCGGACGGCGGTGGTCTCGAAGGTGTTGTTGCCAAGCGCAGGGTTGGAACTTCTCATGGATAGATTCATAAAGGACTCTCTTCTTAATTGTAAGACCGTTTGGAAAGAATCCTGCTATACAGCAGCCCGGGAGGATGAGATGAAATACCTGTTAGCTTGGATTCTGGGAGTGCCGGGCGGGTCGATTCTTCTTTGGTATCTCTTCAACCACATGCACTAGGAGCGCGGGCTAAGGCGCTGGTCATGGACTCGTCTCCGGTGTCCTCGTCAACGGGTTCGTGGAGATAGAAATAGTAGGTGGTCAGGCCGATGATCACGAGAGCTGTGACCAGCGCGAGGCTCCAGCGGATCAGCCGCACGGGCGGGAAAGCCTCGTTTCCGACAGCGGCGGCGGTGACGCGCACGACCAAAGACGAGAAGAGGACGGCGAAGGCCAGCTTAATCCACCAGGGCATGAGATCGAGGGGCAGTTGCCCGCCTACCTGGCTCCAGCACTCGAAATAGGCAATTAGCGCAAGCAGGAACTCGAGGGCGTAGGCAAGACGAAGCGGACGGGGTTCCATCGACGGACTTTGGGCAACTTCATCTTACGCTATGGCCCGCTTTCGTTACGGCGGACAGAAAAGCCGGGAACATACGGGCGTTTGCGTTCGTCTTTACGATAATCTGGAGTTCCCATGGCAGAGCAAGGGTTGGCGCGCACGGTTTATGACATCGGCAGTGCGCTGCGGCTGGCAGTTGATTCGATTCGCGCGCATAAGCTACGCAGTTTTCTGACGCTGCTGGGCGTGATTATCGGCGTGGCGAGCGTGATTTTCGTCGGCTCGGCAATTGAAGGGCTGAGCGTTTACGCCGACCAGAGCACGGCCAAGGCGTTCGGGAGCAAGACTTTCATGATCGGGCAGATTGTGACGGCCCATTCCATGAAGGAGTATCTCGCCAAGATCAAGCGCAACAAGCGGCTGACCACGGCGGATGCGAATTACCTGGCCGACGTGGACGCGGATACCTCGTTGTTCAGCCCGTACCGGCGGAAGTCGGTGGACGTGAAACGCGGGGGTTACGTCAGCGAATTGACGGCGGTGATCGGCGTTTCCCCGGAGATGGCGGTAATCCGCGATATCGGGGTGGTCGACGGGCGCTTTTTCAACACGCAGGAAAACCAAAGCCGGTTGAACGTGGGCGTGATTGGAGACGAGACGCGCGAGAAGCTGTTCCCGGACGGCAGTTCTCCGGTGGGCAAGGTGATTCAGATCAGCGGGATGGATTTCACGATCGTCGGACTGCAGGAGAAATTGGGTTCAGCGTTCGGGCAAAGTCAGGACAACTCGATTTACATTCCGATTACTGCGTATAACCGCATTTTCGGGCCGCCGAACGATGGGATGGATCTATTCGGAAGCGCGCGTCCGGACAGCAGCGTGACCATGCAGCAGAGCCTGGATCAGGCGCGGGTCGCGCTGCGGGCCAGGTATCACCAGCTCCCCGGGGAGGCGGACAAGTTCGACACGCTGACGCCGGATGCGATCCGCGGCTTTATCGATTCGTTGCTGGCCATGGTGACGGCGATCGTGATTCCGGTAACGGCCGTGTCGCTCGTGGTGGGCGGGATCGTGATCATGAACATTATGCTGGTGAGCGTAACCGAACGGACGCGCGAGATCGGGATCCGCAAGGCGCTGGGGGCGCGGCGTTTCGACATCCTGCTGCAGGTGATGATCGAGTCTCTATTGATGGCGTCGATCGGGGGGGCGATCGGCGTGGGCGTTGGGGCGGTGGTGACCGGATTGGTCGGAGCGCTATTCAAGCTGAAGCTTCATATCACGCTGCCGTATGTGCTGCTGTCGGTGTGGGTGTCGAGCCGGTAGGGGTGGCGTCGGGCTGGTACCCGGCGGCGCGCGCGTCGAGGCTGGATCCGATTAACGCGTTGAGGTCGGAGTAAGCATGATCAGCATCGGGCAGAACGTGGGGATGGCGCTGGACGCGGTGTGGACGCATCGCTTCCGGTCTTTGCTGACCATTCTGGGAATCGTGATCGGGATCACGACGGTGGTGACGGTGGCGTCGCTGCTGACCGGATTGCGCAGGGGCATTGTGACGTTCTTCGATCAACTGGGGCCGGACAACATGTTTCTGTTCAAGACGGGCGGGAATCCAAATAACGACGGCGAAGCCCGAGAAAGAGCGAAGCGTCGGCGTCCGATCCGGCCGGAGTACGCGGATACCATCAAGCGGTTCGCGGGTTCGGTGCAAGACACCGGTTTGCAGATCTTATATTCCGAACATCGTGAACGGGAAGGCGATCACGGCGAAGGTCCCCGGATATGAGAGCGATGAGATATCGGTATCGGGCAATCGGCGAACATGAACGACCTCTCGCCGAAAGACTTTGAAGCGGGGCGGTACTTTACCAACGAAGAAAATAGCGCGGGCAGCCATGTCGCCGTGATCGGGGCGGATCTGGCGCAAGGTGCTCTATCCGGATGGGAAGGCGTTGGAAAGGACATTCATGCGTGGATGGAGCGGAGTATACGGTGATCGGGGTTCACGAGAAAGCGAAAGGTGGGTTCTTCGGGGAAAACGGGGAAGACAACCAGGTGGCGATTCCGATCAACGACGGCGCGGAGCCGCGATACCCGCAGATCGACCGATTCATGGTAGGTGTCGAAGGCCAAGCCGGGGCGGCGCAAAGAGGCGTTCGATGAAGTTCAGGCGCTGATCACGCGAAGGTACGGCATACGCCGAAGAGACGCGGAGGACGACTTCGCGCTTTCGACACCGGACCAGATTATTGCGCAGTTTGACAGCATTACGGGGATTATCGGGCTGGTGGCGATTGCGATTTCGGGTTGGGGCTGCTGGTGGGCGGGATCGGGGTGATGAACATCATGCTGGTGAGCGTGACAGAGCGGACGCGGGAGATCGGGATCCGGAAGGCCTTGGGGGCGCGGAGATTCGATATGATCGGGCAGTTTCTGGCGGAAGCGATGGCGCTCACCGGCGTCGGCGGGGTGCTGGGGGTGGTGATTGCGGTCTTGATCACGCTGCTGATCGGGTTGCTGGTGCCGTCTCTGCCATCGGTGGTTCCGAGTTGGGCCATCATTGCGGGCTTCTGCGTTTCGGTCGCGATCGGGCTGTTTTTCGGGACATGGCCGGCGGTGAAGGCGTCCCAACTGGATCCGGTGGAAGCGTTGCGGTACGAGTAAAGCGGCCGTAAGCAAGCGCGGCCAGTTGCTACGCTGAGGCCATGAGTCCTCAACAGCCGGGAGTGGTCCCGAAGCAACCCATCGCGGGCGTAAAGAATTTGATTGCAGTCGGTTCCGGGAAAGGCGGGGTCGGGAAGACCACGGTTTCGGTGAACCTCGCAATCTCGCTGGCGCAACTGGGGCATAAGACGGGGTTGATGGACGCGGACGTTTACGGTCCGAATGTCCCGCTGATGATGGGCGTCAACCGGACGCCGCTGGCACATGGGGAACGGATTCAGCCGCTGGAGAATCATGGGGTGCGGCTGATGTCGATGGGTTTTCTGAATCCGGGCGACAAGCCGCTGGTGTGGCGGGGACCGATGCTGCACAGCGTGATCCAGCAGTTTCTGCGCGGCGTGGATTGGGGCGAGCTCGAGTACCTTATTATCGATCTGCCGCCGGGAACGGGAGATGTGCAGCTTTCCCTGATGCAGACGGCGCCGGTTACAGCGGCAATCATCGTGACGACGCCATCGGCAGTATCGCTCGAGGACGCCCGTAAAGCGGTGCACATGTTTTACCAGGTGAAAGTGCCGGTGCTGGGCCTGGTGGAAAACATGAGCTACTTTCTGGAGCCCTCGACGGGCAAGAAAATCGATGTTTTCGGGAACGGCGGGGGGCAGCGGACGGCGACGGAGATGGGGATCCGTTTCCTCGGCGAGATTCCGCTGGACGCCTCGATCCGGATCGGCGGCGATACGGGAAGCCCGGTAGCGCTGCGGACGAAAACTTTTCTAGGGCTGGCGGAAACGGTCGACGGCTTAGTGTCAGGACTGAGCAAAGAGACGGGACCGACGATTTCTCTATCCGAATAGGCAGGTCGCTTCCCGAGAGGGTTTAGCGACCTTTCTCATCCGGGAAACATCTAGATGCGTACAGAGACTATGAGACTGAATCGGTGGTTGTTAACAGTCGCATGTGTGACGGGGTTGGCGGCAGGGGCGAACGCGGCCGAAAGCCAGTCAGCTGCGCAATACGCCAAGCAGGCGCAGAGCGCGTTCCGGAGCGGGGATTATAAGGCCGCAGCAAAGTTGTTCGAAAAAGCCGTGAAGCTGGAGCCGGCGAATCCGGACTTGCGGGATGGACTGGGCAGGGCATATGAGCGGCAGGCGGAGGCAGCGTCGTTCCCGTTCGTGCTGACGGCCAAGGCGCGGCAGAACTTTGTGGAGGCGCTGGAATTGCGGCCGAACCACGCGGGGGCGATCGAGGATCTGGTAGCACTGAATCAACAGCCAATCGGCCTGTGCCAGGGTGATTTGAAAGTGGCGTCGCAACTGATCGACCGTCTGGGAGCGTTGGACCCGGAGGCGGCCAAGCGGGAGCGCGAGATCTGGAAGGATGCGAAGCAGGACGCTTCGCGCACGGGACAGATGGCGTTGTGCGCGCCGGTGAAGGTGTCGCGAGTGCTGACGGAGCACTTGGTTCCGGGCAAGCGGTTGCCGGCGGCGGCTGCGGTGAAGCCGGAAGCGGTGGTGACGGAAGCGAAGAGCGAAGTGCTGACCATCGGCGCGGGATCGGATTGAGTTTTAGCTGCTGTAGTTTCACGTTAGGCGGAGGCCGGCAACGTGGCAGGTCCTGCCTCGAGTAAACTCCAACTCAGAATCTCTTGTGTGGGCCGGTCAGGAAATGGAGTTGTTGGCACCCACGTCCAGGATCTCGAAGCCAGCCGTTCGCGCCCAGTTGTGGAGACGCGGCGGGCGTCCGCGCATGCTAAGCCGCGTTTCTCCCTGGTCGCGACTGCTAAACCCCCGATACCGATGGTATGCAGACGATGCAGGATCGGTGTAAATGGAGCTGAGATGAGGTTCTTCGCACGCCATTATTCCGCCCGGCTTTAGCGCATTCTAAACTTTGCGCATGGCCTCAATGGGGCGATGGAGGTGAACGAGCATCCAGCGCGCGTACGCGATGTCGCAGCTGTTTTCAGGGAGTCCGCAGTCGTAAATATTGGCGCTTATCCAGACCAGATTCTTTAAGTTCGCCGCATCGCCAAAACGCCGGGCCTCGGCAAGGTGCTCTTCACTCAGGTCGATTGCCGTAAGGTCAGGCAACATGAATTTCCGAGTAGCGCGTGATTAAAGATCGATCATAGAAATACGTCACGTGCTGGTGAGGTTTTGGATTTAAGTACCCTGAGAACTATGGCGAATCTGGATCTGGTAGCACTGATTGTGAGGGAGTACGAACCGGCCATCCGGTTCTTCGTCGACGTCCTTCAGGTCGAGTTGGTCGAAGATACTCCCTCGCTAACGAATGACGGGATTCCGAAACGCTGGGTGGTCGTCAGGCCGGCGGGAGCCCGGACAGGCATCCTCCTTGCCCGCGCCGATAGCGAGAATCAGGTTGAGGTGGTCGGGCGGCAATTCGCAGGACGGGTTGGTCTGTTCCTACGCGTCCAAGACTTCGACGGGGTGTATCAAAGGATGATTAATGCCGCGGTTCGTTTTGTCTCAGAGCCTCGGGTCGAGCCTTATGGCAAAGTTGCAGTCTTTCATGATCTGGAAGGCAACCGCTGGGACTTGCTCGGTGCCCCGGGGCGTCCAAGTGAAGTGAACGCACACGCGCTGTGTGCTTCGACCACGTTGCACAAACGGCGGCGCTGCCACAACACTTCTGCAGCCTGTTGCCCGTCAACAACTGCGTCGACAACAGGACTGCACCCCGTCGCGTGGCAGTTCCACAACGAACCGCCACGCGAACGTAAGGTCAAAGAGGATACGCGCTATCCCAGCCGGTCGTAAGGTCACCTCACTGATCAATGCAACCTTTTTGGCCCGAGTTGTTGGGAAATCCGGTCCCGGCGGTATAGGCGGTATTGGACCATTCTGCTTGCGCCTTCCACTGCGATCCATTCGAGAATGTCACCAGTGGATGCGCGAAAATGAAATTGCACTTGTCGCCGTTCTCATTGCCCCGGGAATCATACCATCCGCCGTTGTTGGGGTCGGTGCGCGCCTCCGAAAGCTCATGCGAACTGGTGTTAGCAATTGCGGCCAGGCCCTGAGAGTGCAACCCAGACGTATCGCCGGGATCGCATCCCGAGTCACCATCGAGTTTCCAAAAGAAGGCGAACTGGACGGTTACGCCACTGCATGTGCCAGCACTGTGATAACCACAATAGCCGGCGCTCCCGCGCGGAAGATCCACGTAAACCGGATAGTACCCGTCATGAACCGGGCTGCTGATACTTCTGCAAACTTCGGCCAGGATCGCGGAGGTACTGCCGCCGCCACTTGCGGCGCTAAGGTCGATGGTATGGCCGGAATAAGAAACATTGCTCGTTACCTGACCGGTCGTGCCGTTATATTCATCAGACGCGTGAGCATAACCCGAACCGCCGTATCCCTGATAGTACGTGTCTATCCCGCTGACCTTGTCTCCGGGATTGGACCAACCTGGTCCCCAGAAAATCGCGTGAACGGCCGCGGCAGGCATGACCTCGCCATTATGAAAGAGCATGTTTGGGTTAGATCTTCTAGCCGGCGCCGTTTGGAAGTCCTTTGGCCAGTGAAGGCCGAGCATGGGCGGCTCAACCTTGTTACCTGAACTGCCAGTTTGCACCGAGGCGTCGTCTTGAGCAACGGCGAGCATGGTTGTCATGCCAGCAAAAAAAAGAACAGACAATATTCTCAAAATATCCTCCTCACCCCATTTGATTGAACCGGGCGTAGGACCAATCATACAGGGAGGTGGCCACTGTTGCAATTTCTTGTCGGGGCATTAATCGCATGTTCTTTGTCCTCTCTGAGTTGGGATGAATGTGGAAGTGAGAGCGATTTTGATCGCTGAATTCATATGTCGAAGGAGGTATGGGGAAATCGGCAGGGTGTAGCGATTCTTTCCAAGTTTATTTTTTGGGGAGCTGCAGCCCCACGCTAATTCCTAATACCAAGAGCAACATGAGAAGGCAAGATCCTACGCTTTGCGAAGCAACTACAACAACCGAATGCGAGGTCCTTGGCGCGCCGCATGCCAGCCGCGAGGTCTGGGCTGAGCAGTTCGCATTCGGCCGCGTCTTAGGCGAGGCGGCGAGGTGGGGCGTAAACCGGAAGTGTTTTCCCGCAACCTGTGTCAGACCGATCCGGATTGCAAGCAGCCCGCTGCGAGAAGCGGCGCTGCCACCTGTTTCCCCGAACACGATTCATAAGCGAGAATCAGAGTGACTCGCGATGTCTGTCACAACCCGCAATAACGTAACTGCCCACGGCTTAGGCCAAACTCCCATGGTCTTCGCCCACGGATTCGGCTGCGACCAAAACATGTGGCGTTCCGTCGAACCCGCGTTCCGCAGCCAATACCGGACGATCCTCTTCGACCACGTGGGCGCGGGCCGCTCCGATCCCGCCGCGTGGGACGCAGACAAATACCGGTCGCTCGACGGCTACGCGACGGATGTTATCGAGATCCTCACGGAACTCGCCCTGCGCGCAAGCATCTTCGTGGGCCATTCGGTGAGCGCCATGATAGGCGTCCTCGCCGCCATCCGCCGGCCCGACCTCTTCTCGCACCTGATCCTGGTGGGCCCGTCTCCCTGCTACATCAACTCCGGCGACTACACCGGCGGCTTCAACCGGGAAGATATCGAAGGCCTCCTCGAGGTGCTCGACAGCAACTATCTAGGCTGGTCCAGCACTATGGCCCCGGTGATTATGGCCAATCCCGAGCGGCCCGAACTCGGCCAGGAACTCACCGAAAGCTTCTGCCGCACGGACCCCGCGATCGCCCGGCATTTCGCGCGCGCCACCTTTCTTTCCGATAACCGCGCCGACCTGGCCCTTCTGCGAACCCCGGCGCTGATCCTGCAATGCTCGGAAGATCCTATCGCGCCGACGGTGGTGGGCGAGTACGTTCATCGCGCGCTGCCCAACAGCCGGTTCGTGCAAATGAAGGCCACGGGCCATTGCCCCAACCTGAGCGCCCCTGAAGAAACCACCGCCGCCATTAAGGGATACCTGGCAACGCTTGAATCCCGACCCGCTTAATCCGTTTCCGCCGGCCGTTCCGGAAGAGACCACCGAGGAACTGTATGACCAGGCTCCCTGCGGTTATGTCTCGACCGATCCGGCGGGGCTGATCGTCAGGGTCAATCAAACTCTGCTCAACTGGATCGGCTACACGCGCGACGAAGTCGTCTCCAAAATCCAATTCTCAGCCCTGCTCACCATTCCGGGCAGGATCTACTACGACACGCACATCGCGCTGCTGCTCCGGATGCACGGCAGCGCGCGCGAGATCGCTCTGGACCTTGTCCCCCGAGAGGGCCAGCGCCGCCCGGTGCTTCTCAGTGCCACGCAAAAGACCCGCGCGGACGGCCAGCCGCTGCTGAACCGCTTCACCCTGTTTGACGCGAGCGAAAGAAGGCGGTATGAACAGGAGCTGATGTACGGCCGCCGCCGCGCGGAAGAGATGGCGGCCGCACTTACCCTCGTGAATGAAGAACTCCGCGAAGCGAAGAAGGCCGCGGACGCCGCGAACCGCGCCAAGAGCGATTTCCTCGCCGCCATGAGCCATGAGCTCCGCACGCCTCTGAACGCCATCATCGGCTACAGCGAAATGCTGCAGGAGCAGGTCGAGGAGTTCGGCGCAACTTCCCTCCAGCAGGACCTTCGGAAGATTCATACTCCGGCAAACACCTGCTCGGGCTCATCAACGACGTCCTCGATCTCTCCAAAATCGAAGCCGGCAAGATGGATCTGTTTGTCGAACGATTCGAACTTTCCGATGTGATGCGAGAGGTCATCCACACCGTCCAGGCGCTTGCCCGAAAGAACAACAATCGTCTGCGGCTGAGCACGCGCATCGCCGCTCGGGCTCATGCGCGCGGACCGTACCAAACTCCTCCAGATCCTCCTTAACCTCCTGTCGAACGCCTGCAAGTTCACCAAGGACGGCGCCGTCACACTGGAAGCGCATCGTTACACCAACGACGCCGCGGACTGGTTTCGCTTTCAGGTATCCGACACCGGCATCGGCATGTCACCCGAACAGCTCGGCCGCCTGTTCGAGGCGTTCACGCAGGGCGATGCATCCACCTTCCGCCAGTACGGTGGAACCGGTCTCGGACTCGCGCTCTCACGCCATCTCATCAACCTCATGGGCGGCCAGATCTCGGTCTCCAGCCAACCGGGCGAGGGCTCCGTGTTCACGGTCGACCTTCCCGCCCAGAACAACGCTCGCGGAACTTTCCGGAACTCCGCGAGCACGGAGGCAGTCGCGACGCAAATACCGACCGGCAGCATACTCGTTGTGGATGATGACGCGGTCTCCCGCACACTGATCCAGCGAATTCTGGAGAAGGGCGGCTTCCAAACGATAACGGCTTCCAGCGGCGCGGAGGCTCTCGAGACTGCGGTCCTGGTGCATCCCGCGTTGATCACCCTCGACGTGATCATGCCCGGCATGGACGGATGGCAGATGCTCGCGAAACTGCGCAGCGATCCGCGCCTCTGCGACATACCGGTGGTGATGGTCACGGTGGTGGAAGATCGCAGCCGCGCGTTTTCGCTTGGCGCCACCGAGTACCTCATCAAGCCGGTCGACCGCGACCGTTTGCTCCGGGTGCTGCGGCAGCATCCCTGTGCGACAGCCACCGTGCTCCGTTCTGGTGGTGGAAGACGACCCGGCGCAGCGAACTCTGCTCCGCAATCTGCTGGAGCAGGAAGGCTGGCGCGTTTACGAAGCGGAGAACGGTGCCGAGGCACTGATGCAATTGGCTGACTGCCATCCCGAGCTGATCGTTCTGGACCTGATGATGCCGGAGATGGACGGCTTCGAGTTCGTGGCGGCGCTGAAGCAGAACGCCGCGCAGAACCACATCCCGGTTGTGGTCCTGACCGCGAGGGATCTCACGGAAGAGGACCGGCGGCGGCTCAACGGAAGGGTGCAACGCATCATCGCGAAAGGTGTCCTGAGAAGCGACGAACTGCTGGATGAAATCCGGCGAGCGCTTGCGACTGGGTGTTGATCGGGTTAGGCAGGAGGTTTAGGACAGCGTCATCCCTGTTGAATCTGTGACCCTGCTCGCCCGGCCCGACTTCCATTTAGTTGATCCGGCCGCAGTTCGCGTAATTGGATTTCGATTTTCACCGATCTTGAGTTAGAGTCTCTTGAGATCTATGCGCGCGGCCCTTGCCATCCTTTGCGTTTTTCTGCCTTTCCAGGCTACAGCCCAGGAGATCCGGATGCTCAAATCCCTCTCCGGAGGGTCCGGGCATGTTGCCGGGTCGAAGTTCGTGTTCGACGACACCGCGGGCGGTTCGTCTTTCCACAGGACAAATCGCTGACCGTGTATTTCGAATGGGCGGCCCCGCCCGGCCTTCACACTATCAGCGCGGTCTGGAAGTCGCCCGACGGCCGGCCAGTCGGCATACCCACCGACATCAAAATCGAAACCAAGGAGCCTATTTTGACGGCGTACTGGGTTTTCGATATTCGCGCGAACGATTCCGCCGGCATCTGGACTTTGGAAACGCGCTTGGATGGGGCGCCCGCCGGGTCGCATAGCTTCGAACTCTATGTCCCGCCGGAGTCCGCGGCAGTCGTGAAGACGCCGGAACCCCACCTTCCTACCACCGATGAGGCGTATCGTGCCACCGTGCCGTCCCTGGTTCTCGTCCACTCGCTGGACGCCTCCGATCACCGGCTCGATACGGGCCTCGGGTTTGTTTATGCGCAGGATCGGATCGCCACCGCCTTTCAATCAATCGATGGCGCTTCTTCCATCCTGATTGAGTTTTCCGATAGGACCTCGACGCGGGCATTAGGGCTCGCCGGATACCAGAAGTTCGAAGATTGGGCCCTGATTCCGGTACCTACCGGTGCGCGTGCGCCTCTCAAGCGGTCTTCTTCCGCAGGGATCGAGATTGGGCAACGCGTTCTCGCGTTCACCGTTGAGAATGAGAAGAACATCGTCGCGGCTGTGGTCGACGTGGTCGGCAGGTCGGGTTCCGAAACGCTCCCCTCCGTTCGGATCAATCCGGCTTTGCCGGCGATCGCCGCCGGCTCGCCTGTGCTCGACACTAACGGCGACGTGTTCGGCATTCTTGGAGCTTTGGACACACCCGGTTTGCGTGTCCCCGATCCGATCCGCGTTTTGAATCCCACGGTTTGGAAGAATCACGGCAACCCGGCGGGGGTCACTCCCATTGCGGCCGTCAAGCCCGCAAGCGCGACCTCGCTCGATGAGTTAACCAGGTCCGGTGTGTTCACACAACCCCTGGAGCGGTTTCCCTCGCTGACGTACGCGACGACCACCGATGTCGGAACCAAACGCGGAGATCTGCCGGATCGCAACGTCACGGACTTCCCGCGCAATCTTCCCGTCGTCTGGGTCGTGAGCCTCTGGCAACGCCGCGAGAAAGTGAAGAGCGCCGTGGTTAGCGTTGCGGTTTTAGATCTGAAAAATCAGAAACGCGGAGAGTCGGAGCCGAAGAAAGTGCCGCTCGGCGACGCGTCGTACCGTCTGGTAAACGCGATTCCAATCGATACGCTCGAGCCGGGCTCTTATCGGGTTGAATTACGCGTCGATGGCAAGCCTGTCTGGCGGAAGTTCATCAGAATTCTCAAGTAACGGTGCAGCACTCGAATCGGGGCTGTATAATCCCCAGATGCAAGGACACCCTGTGGCAGTGGCGATCGGCGCGCTGTTGCTCATCTCGGCCTGCGTAAGAGGAGGACAGGAAGTGGAATCTTCGCAGCCTGAACAGTCGAAGCCGTCAGTCAAAGTGGAGCAGCGCGGGCGCATACTTGGAATCGGCGGTGTCTTCTTTAAGTCCGCAAATCGCGATCAGATGCGCGAATGGTATGCGAAGCATCTTGGACTGGCTGACAAAGGGCACGGCGCGATGCTTCCGTGGCGCGAACACGACGACCCGCAAAAGGAACACGTTACCGTTTGGACTGTTTTCCCGAATTCCACTGACTATTTTCCTTCCACGCAACCATTGATGGTCAACTACATCGTGGACGACATGGATGCTTTGCTGGATCGATTAAAGCAAGAGGGAGTCAAGATTGACGCCAAGCGAATGGATGAATCCTACGGCCGCTTTGCCTGGATCTATGACCTGGATGGGAATAAGATAGAGCTCTGGCAGCCGGTGACGGGAAAACCGTGAGGGCCTTGGAAGCAATCTCAGTCCACGTGCCTTTTGACCCCTTGCACGACAAAGTAACGATATCCGCGCATGATGCCTCGCCTCCGCATCGGGTACATTCGAGGCTGGGACGACAACAATTCAATACTGTGTGCCGCTTTTTGCTTGACCGCCTCAGGAAGTCCCGCAAAGATCTCGCTAGCTCCCGGCGAGAAAAGGACGATCACAATTTGTTGTCGCGCTTAATCTGTTCCCAGGAGACCGCCAGTCCGTCTTGAAACTCGTGCGCCGAACGCTCGCGCTGGCGAATCAGCTCGGCCGAAGATTCAGTTTCCAACTCGTCCAGAAACGATTCGATGGCTTCGTGGGCGATCAGCAATTCAGAGAGGGCTAGGCTCGCGTCGCCTCCAAACGATGCCGCCACTAAATCGAGAATCGGCTCGGCTTCCGGAGTCAACTGGAATTGACGTACTGCCATTTCCTGAGAGTATAGCCTGATTGGCAGACCTTCGCGTCCGGCAACTCCCGCCTGAAAGCGGCCGGCGTCTTTAGATTTCCGGGGGCTGCGCCTCTTGTAACGCGCTCAAGTATTCGCCCAAGGTGGCGTCCAGTCGCTGATAGAGAAGGGTATTGAAGGTGCCAGCTCCTTGCCCGGCTTGTTCCTGCTGCAAGCTGTGGATGTATTCGAGCCGGTTTTCCGGGCGCACGGCAACCGGGGGATAACCGCCACGGATAAGAACAAGGTTCATCAGAAGCCGCGCCGTGCGTCCGTTGCCGTCGTTGAAGGGGTGAATAGCGACCAGGCGCCGATGCGCCATGAATGCCGTGTCCGGGTTGTGGGGAGCCGTTGCCAGCCAACCAGCGAAATCCCCCATGAGCGGCGGAACCTCTGCGGGCGACGGAAAGCCGTGGCGTCCGGTCTCGGTGCGAACGTAGCGGGGCAGGTCGGCATACTGTCCGGCAATTTCCGGGGCGGACCGCCGCATCACCAGCTTGTGCAGATTGCGCACATCGATTTCGGTCAGCGGTGTTTCGTGCCGGGCGAGTTCGCGCACGTAGCGGATCGCGTCGTAATGATCGAGCGCCTCGAGGTGATCTTTGAGCGGCTTGCCGCTGATCGTGATGCCTTTTTCGATGACCAGCGTGGTTTCCACCGGGCTAAGCGTGTTGCCTTCGATGGCATTCGAGGCTTAGGTAAGCTCGTCCATGATGCTTCGACTCATACCGGCCAGAGGCTTTGTCCAAGCCGGACGGGTGCGCTTATCCTGCTTACGCTTGAGGCTTCACGACGGGCGGGGGAAGTTCGCGCGCGACTACTTTATCCTGGAAGCCGATGCGGGCGTGGGAGCCGTCGCAGAATGGCTTGTTTTGCGAGGCTCCGCAGCGGCAGAGCGAGATGCGCGTGCGGCCGGCCAGCCCGAAGGCGGTTCCCTGAGGATCTAAGATTTCAAAATCGCCATCGATGCGGATCGAGCCGTCATTCAGGACGGAGATTTTCGTTGCGGACATGAAGGTTAGTGTCGCACAGCGCAACTAAATTCAGGGCTTCGGAGGCGTTTTCGTTTCGGGCTCGGTGGTGCCGGGCTGGTCTTCGTACTTGATGTTGACGTCGCTCTTGAACTGCTTGTAGTCCTCGTACTTCACGACCATTTTGATGCGTTGAGGGCCCGCCTTGAAGTGCAGCGTGTCATTGGCGATGGTGTAGGTGGGGAACCAGTATTTGCCGTCGATCTGCTCGCGGTAGGTCTCGAACTTGGGGAACTGATTGTCGGAGTGCTTCTTCTGGAAGCCGACGCCTTTGCCGTAGGTTTTTACGATCTGAAGGTCGCGGTCGTCGACCCAGATCTGGCCTTCGAAGTAGCGTTCCCCTTTGTTAAGCGCCTTGGGTTTGACGGAGAAGACGTAGCAGGGGATCTCGTCGATCTTCTCGCGGCCGATGTAATGGACGTCGTACTTGTCGATGCTCTCGGTGTTGAGGACAAAGGGCTGCACATCGCGCAGATCCTGCTCATCTTCGCCGGTGAGAATGATGTTGCGGAGGGTATTAGGAGGCGCTTTCATGACTTTGTCAACGCGCTTGCCATCGGGGCTGAAGATGATGTCCTCCACGATTTCATACTTGCCGCCGGTCGGGTTGCCATCGGCATCGAGCTCCAGGAGCTTGGCCGTCTGGCGGTAGGTGTAGTTGGACGCGGGCCTTGAGGAATTCAGATTCTTTGGCGGCGAATTTCTTGATGATTTCGTCGGGGTTGACCGGGGCTGAAGCCACTTCGCCGGCGACACAAGCGCCAGCGGCGGCGGCCAGGAGGATCAGGATGTTACGCATAGCCTTCGTTATCCTTTTGACGCAGTTTCGGGCCGGCATGTTACGCGAAGAGGTTTCTTGGCGATGGTGAGGAGCTGCATATTGCTGGTGCCTTCGTAGATACGGCCGATTTTGGCATCCCGGTAGAGCTTTTCCGCCGGGTATTCCTTGGTGATGCCGATGCCGCCGAAGACTTCGATGGCGAGGGAGGCGGCTTTCTCGGCGACGATGCTGGAGAAATACTTGGCCATGGCCGCTTCGTTGACGAAGGGAAGGCCGGCGTCGCGGAGGCGGGCGGCGTTGTACACGAGTAAACGGGCGGCTTCGATTTCGGTGGCCATGGCGGCGAGTCGGAAACTGAACGCCCTGGAACTCGCCGATGGGTTTGCCGAACTGTTTGCGCTGCTTGGCGTAGGCTACGGCATGGTCGAGCGCGCCGCGGGCCAGGCCGATCATTTGCGCGCCGATGGCGATGCGGCCTTCGTTCAGAGTTTCGATGGCGATTTTATAGCCTTTGCCGAGTTCGCCGAGAACGTTTTCGCGGGGGACGCGGCAGTTGTCGAGAATCAATTCGCAGGTGGAAGAGGCGCGGAGGCCGAGCTTGTCTTCCTTCTTGCCGACCTGGAAGCCGGGGAAATCGCGCTCGACGAGGAAGGCGGTGATGCCGCGGTATCCGGCGGCGGGATTGGCATTGGCGAACACGAGGAAGAAGCCGGCTTCGGCGGCGTTGGTGATCCAGAGCTTGCGGCCGTTGAGCAGGAAATGATCGCCGCCCTCAACGGCGGTGGTGGCGAGGGCGAAGGCGTCGGAGCCGGAACCGGCTTCGGAGAGCGCGTAAGAGCCGACGTGATCGCGCGCGAGCAGGGGAAGATACCGGCGTTTTTGGGCGTCGTTGCCCCAGCGGAGGATGGCGTTGTTGACGATGGTGTTCTGGACATCGACGATGACGCCGGCGGACGGATCGACCGCGGACAATTCTTCGATGGCGAGGACGCACTGGAAGAAGTAGCCGCCCTGGCCGCCGAACTCCTCGGGGATTTCGATGCCCATGAGGCCGAGATCGAAGAGCTGCTGGAGCAGGTCCGGGCGGAATTTCGAGTGCTCGTCCATCTCGCGGACGTGCGGGGCGATTTGGTCGCGGGCGAACTGGCGCACGTGCCCGCGAAAGAGGCCTCTTCTTCGGTGAGCTGGGTAAGGGGCGGAATGACGCCCGATTCCGTAGAGGCGATCATGCAGCGACTCCGAGGAGGGTGGAGAGTTCGCGGTATTGGCGGTTTTGGGAATCGGCTACGGCGTGGTAGGTGATGAAGCCGCCATAGGTATTGACGCCGAAGCGCAGCCCGGGTGACTTCGGCAACGGCGTGTTCGACGCCTTTGATGGCGAGCTCCAGAGGTACGGGAACGTGGCGTTGGTGAGGGCGAGGGTGGACGTGTGGGGGACGGCGGCGGGCATGTTGGAGACGCAGTAATGCAGCACGTCGTCGACGAAGTAGATGGGGTCGGTATGGGTGGTGGCGTGGGAGGTTTCGAAGCAGCCGCCCTGATCGATGGCGACGTCAACGACGACGGATCCGCGGCTGCATGTTGGCGATCATGTGAGCGGCGGACCAGCTTGGGAGCGGAGGCGCCGGGGATGAGAACGGCGCCGATGACGAGGTCGGAATGGCGCAGGGTTTCGGTGATGGTCCAGGTATTGGAGGCGAGGGTGACGGAGGCGCGGCCGGCGAAGATGTCGTCGAGCTCGCGCAGGCGGTTGAGATTGCGATCGATGATGCTGACGTGGGCGCCCATGCCGAGCGCGATTTTGGCGGCGTTGGTGCCGACTACGCCTCCGCCGAGGATGACGACGTTGGCGGGGGCGACGCCGGGGACGCCGCCGAGGAGCAGGCCGCGGCCGCCGTTCGGCCGTTCGAGATATTGGGCGCCGACCTGGACGGCCATGCGCCCGGCGACTTCGCTCATGGGCGTGAGCAGGGGGAGCGAGCCGTCGTTTTCGACGATGGTTTCGTAGGCGATGCCGGTGGTTTGGGTGGCGAGCAGCTGCTCGGTGAGCTCGGGCAGCGGCGCCAGGTGCAGATAGGTGAACAGGGTGAGGCCGGGCCGGAGGTGATCGTATTCGGAGGGCTGCGGCTCTTTGACTTTGACGACGAGATCGGCCTTGCGCCAGACGTCGGCGGCATTGGGGAGAACGCGTGGCACCGGCAGCTTCGTAGTCGCTATCGCGCATGGCGCTGCCTTCGCCGGCGGTGGATTGAACGAGAACTTCATGGCCAGCTTCGCGTAGAGCGGTAACTCCGCTGGGGACCAGGGCCACGCGTGATTCGTGGTCTTTGACTTCTTTTGGAACGCCAATGATCATGGTGCTTTCATGGTGACACGCTACGGCCGGGGCGTGGGGGTGAGGTGAGCGAGGGTGCGGCCTGCCTGCGAGTCTGCGATGAGGGTGGAGAGCCGCTTTTCGCGGGTTTCCGGGCGCTTCGCGCTAATGACCCACCAGGTGGCGGTACGGCGGTAGGAAGGCGGTTTGGACTGGAAGAATTCCCAGGCGGCTGGATTGGCCTGGAAGCGGAGGAGCTGGGCGGGTTCGAGATCGATTTTCCGCTGCTCATAGGCGTAAATGGCGGAGGCGGAGTCTTTGCGTGCGGCGAAGGCGCGGAGTCCGGCGGGGTGCATGAGACCGAGCTCGGTCAATTCCGCGGCGCGTTTGATGTTGACGGCGCTCCAGGTGCTTGCCGGCTTGCGCGGCGTGAACCGGATGGAATAACTCACGGCGTCGATGTTGCGGCGGATACCGTCGATCCAGCCGAAGCAGAGGGCGGCGTCGACGGATTCGGGCCAGGTGATGCTGGGAAAGCCGGAGTCTTTGCGGTAAAAACCCACGAGGAGTTCGGAGTGGCGGCCGTGGTTTTCTTCGAGCCAGCGGCGCCATAGGGCGGGGTTGGCGAAGAAGGCGGGTTTACTTGCCGGCGGACGCTGAGGTGGCACGGTAGATGGTTTGGAAATCCGGCTTGCCGCCGAAGCTGACGCTGCTCGAGCTCGACGTCGAAGTGGGAACCGGAGAGGATCGCTGCGTGGGCGGGCCAAGGGAGGTATCGGTGTTGGTGGAGGTGCGGTTCTCTTTGGTGACGCGGGGGCCCCCTGTGGGCCGGGCGTCGATGCGTTCGATCCGATCTTTCGGGATGCCGAGCTCGCCGGTCTTGGTGGCGATGATCAGCGCGTCGTCATTCAGGTCCTCAAAGACCGCGAGGACCGGCTGGCGGGAGTCTTTGCGGATGATGCGCAGCTCGGCGCCGCTTTTCAAGGCCTGGACTTTGGCCCAGGGATCCTCCCGGATGGTCGCGGGTTTGGGTGTGTCTTGAGCGAAAGCGAGAGAGATCGTAGCGAGGAGCAGAGGGGCGATGGAGCGCAAGGGGGGAATCCTCCTGGCACGATTTTAGACCAGACGCGGACGGCGGGCTGGGGCGGAGGACGCAGCTTACAATGATCCGTGACTCCGGGACTAACGACGAAGGCGGTTGCGGGCTGGCGGCGGCTGGACGGCGTGGATCTGCTCCGCGGGCTCGCCATTCTGTTGGTTCTGATGAATCACGTGAATATGCGGCTGCGCGGGGCGGACGTGCCGTATACCCAGGGTCTACCCGAACAAGTGGTGTCGTCGCTGGTATGGAACGGGCAGCGCGGGGTGCAGATGTTTTTCGCCATCTCGGGGTTTCTGATCACGTCGACGACGCTCAGCCGGTGGGGCTCGCTGGCGCGCGTGAGCCCGCCGGGATTCTACCGTTTGCGCTTCGCGCGTATTGCGCCGTTACTGCTTCTGCTCTTGGCCGTGTTGAGCGCGCTGCACGGGGCGCAGGTTCGCAACTTTGTGGTGCCGCCGAAGACCGGCGGACTGGGGCGCGCCGTGCTGGCGGCACTCACCTTTCACATCAACGTGCTGGAGGCCCGGCGCGGGTATCTGCCTGCGAACTGGGACATCCTGTGGTCGCTTTCGGTCGAGGAGATGTTCTACCTTTTCTTTCCGCTGGTGTGCCGGGTGTTTGGGCGCGGGAAGGGGCTGATCGGGGTTCTGCTCGTGTTTGTAGCGCTGGGGCCGGTCGCGCGCTCGGTGTCCGAGGGCAATGAGGTCTGGCGCGAATACTCGTATCTGGGCGGCATGGATGCGATCGCGCTGGGGTGCCTGACGGCGCTGGCGGTGGCGAAGTGGCAGTTCTCACGGCGCGGGCTTGCGGTGCTGGGCGGCACGGGCGTCTTCCTGGTGACGGTGTGTCTGGCTTTCTCGCTGCAGGTGAACGCGCTGGGCCTGGACCGGGCCGGGCTGGGGATGACGGTGCTCGCCATCGGGACATGCATGGTGATCGCGGCGGCGGCTCAGACGGGATGGCGAAGTCCGCGCGCGCTCCTGCCGCTGATGAAGCTGGGGCAGCGCAGTTACGAGGTGTACCTGACGCACATGTTCGTCGTGTTCGCGTGCTTTGGGTTGTTTGTGTCGGCGGGTAAGGCGATGGCTTTGGTGCCGGTGCTGTTTGCGGCGGTGATTTTGATTGCGGGCTTGTGCGGAGAAGCGGTGGCGCAATTTTATTCGGAGCCGATGAATCGCTGGCTGCGGAAGACGAGGATGGCGTCTTCCGGCCCCGCGGCTGAAACCTAGTGACGCGTCATCCGGTCGATACTGACGTGATGATCGATGGGTCGAGGCGCGATACTGCAGCGGCGGCCTAATTGGATTCTCTGGACGACATCTCGCTTTCGATCAGTACCGCGCACGAGCGCATCGCCGGCGCGAGAAACCAGCGGGATGCCGGTAGCATTGACGGCCTGATCCGCAGTTATCCGTTGCAGGCAGACCTGGAGAAAAGGGGCGCACTGAAAAGCGATTAAACCCGCTTCAGCAGAATCCTTACGAAGTCACGGTACGCGTGCGGGACGGCCACGAGATCGCGGGCCGCGTCGAATTCATCATCCGCGCTTCGGCAGTGGCCAGGTCGCGTCGCCAGACTCCTGCGAAGCGCCGCTACACTCAGGCTGAGCTTTCAGGCGAGTCAGAGATGCATCCAGATTGTCTTCCGGGATTTCCGCTTCGCGCGCGATTAGCCATCAACCATTCGTCCTGGGGTGCGCGGGTTCAGGGCGGCGCGCAGACGGGGCTGCGCGAGTCCGCGCGCGCTCACTCCGGTAGCGGAGCGGGGGCAGCGCAGTTACGAGGTGTATGAGACGCACAAGTTTGTCGCCGACTTTAATTTGGGGCTGCTCACGCCAAAACTGCATCCACTAAAGTAACTGGTGCCAGAACAGGGATTAGGCTGGGGAAGGCTCGTTACCCGCCGTATAGCCGGCGTAGTGTTTTTTCCTGCCGCAGAAAGATATCATCGTGCTCGAAATCAAAAACGACAAGACAAATACCCAAACTCATGAGATGACCGGAAAGTGCCCGTTTGGGGGAGACCGCATCGCCGGCTCTTTGGGCACGCCCCCGGCGCTGTCGGACTGGTACCCTGACCGTCTAAAGGTCGAACTTCTCCACCAGAATGGACCTCAGGCCAATCCGCTCGGCGACAACTTCGATTACGCCGAAGCTTTCAACAAGATCGACCTCGCGGCGCTGAAGCAGGAGATCAAGGGATTTCTGACCTCCTCGGTTTCGTGGTGGCCGTCCGACTACGGCAATTACGGCCCCCAGATGATCCGCATGGCGTGGCACGCAGCCGGGACCTATCGCATCGCCGATGGGCGCGGCGGCGCCGGTGAGGCACTGCAACGATTTGCGCCGGTCAGCAGCTGGTGGGACAACGGCAATACGGATAAGTCGCGCCGTTTGCTCTGGCCGATCAAGCAAAAATACGGGACCGCGCTTTCCTGGGGAGATTTGATGGTCCTGACGGGCAATTGCGCGCTCGAGATCATGGGTTTTCCGACGTACGGCTTCGGCGGCGGCCGGCACGACGCGTGGGAAGCCGACACCAGTACGTACTGGGGTCCCGAGGTGTGGAACCCGAAAGAAGTCTCTTCGTTTGACAGCATGGTAATGCGCGACAAGCGCTGGCGCGGTAGGAATGGCGATGTCGACTATGACCTTGAAAATCCGCTGGGCGCGACCCACCAGGCGCTGATCTACGTGAACCCGGAGGGTCCCTATGCAAACGGCGACCCGATGGGATCAGCGCGCGACATCCGCATCTCTTTCACTCGAATGGCCATGAACGACGAGGAAACGGTTGCGCTGATCGCCGGCGGTCACGCGTTCGGCAAGAGCCATGGCATGGTTGCGGCCAAAGAAATCGGACCTCCGCCCGAGATCGCGCCGATGGAAGCGATGGGCCTTGGCTGGAACAATCCGGAAGGCACCGGCTTTGCCGAATTCACGATGACGAATGGCATCGAAGGCAGCTGGACACCCAACCCACTTCAATGGGACAACAGCTATCTCGAAAACCTATTCAAGTTCGAGTGGGAGCAGACGAAGAGTCCGGCCGGCTCGCTGCAATGGACTCCGACGGACCCGAATGCGCCCAAGACCCCCGACGCACATATCCCTGGCAAAATGAACCCGCTGATGATGATGACCAGCGACATCGCCCTGAAGACAGACCCCGAATTCCGCAAAGTGTGTGAGAAGTTTCTCAACGATTTCGACGCGTTCACACAGGCTTTTTCCAAGGCATGGTACAAGCTGACCCACCGTGACATGGGCCCGCGAGAGCGCTACCTCGGACCGGAAAAGAGGCTCGAGAATGGTCTTCTGTGGCAGGACCCCATCCCACCGCGCGAGCACGATACGGTCAGCGAGGCGGATGTCACCGCGCTCAAGCAATCCATTATGGCGACGGGCGTATCGGCATCCGACCTGGTCTTCACTGCGTTCTCAGCGGCTGCCCCCTACCGGAACAGTGACAAGCGGGGCGGAGCGAACGGCGCGCGCCTTGCGCTTGAGCCGCAGAAGAGTTGGACAGTGAACCGGAGGACCGTACCCGTTGTCGCGGCTCTGTGGGGCGTGCTGGAGGAATTCAACGGCAAGCAGACCGCCAACGTAAGAATTTCACTCGCCGACCTCATCGTGCTGGGCGGGTGCGCGGCGGTCGAGAAAGCAGCGTTCGATGCCGGTGTGCCGGTTTCGGTTCCCTTCACGCCGGGTCGCCGAGACACCAAGCAGGAGTTGACCGACATCGAGATGTTCGATTGGCTGAGACCCGTGGCCGACGGTTTTCGCAATTACATCGACGATCAGTTCGGGGAAATTTCCCAGGGTGTCGCTCCCGAGGAGATGTTCCTCGATAAGGCGCAATTGCTCGCACTCACCGCGCCCGAATGGGTCGCGCTGGTGGGTGGCCTGAGGGCTATGGGCGCGAACTACGACGGATCAGCCAACGGGATTTTCACCGATCGGGTTGGCGTGCTTACCAACGATTTCTTCACCGTACTGACCAGCATGGATTACGAATGGAAGAAGGACGACGAAACGGGCATGATCTTTTCGCTCGACGATCGCGCGACGGGTGAAACACGTTTCAAAGCCACCCGAAGCGATCTGATCTTCGGCTCCAATAGCCAACTTCGTGCGGTTTCCGAGGTGTACGCGAGCAGCGACGGACACACCCGGTTCGTGAAAGACTTCGTGCGCGTCTGGGACAAAGTCATGATGCTTGATCGGTTCGACGTTCGGATCTGAGACTATCCGGAGTGATTTCAGCCATTTCGGGGTCGGGGCACACCCCACCGGATCGGGCTCATTTCACCACGTAAACGAGGACTTCCGCACGCTGCTCACCGCGGTGCGGAACGGCGACGAACAGTTTCGACCATTGCGGCACGAAGAGCCCGGTGCGAGCGCCGGGAGCCGTGGCGATATGCGCGATCCGTTCATAGCGGCCGGAGCCCTGGGGTTTTAAGACGTCGACGAAGCCCTCACCTCCGATCACATACACGCGGGAATTAGCCTCGTCGTAGAACAGGTCATCGGTGTCGCCCACGATCTCTGCGGAGGCTGTCTCTTTGCCGCTTTCGGTATCGATGGCCAGCAGCCGCGCCGGACTGCGGCATCCGATCAGCAAACGATGGTGCGCCTCGTCGAGGGCCATCGGAAAATTACTTCGCGCCGAAGTGACGGGCCAGTTGGCGACCAGTTTCATCTTCACCATGTCCGCAACCTGGATTTCTCGTTTGTCCGGAACATTCACGAAGACCCTCGTCCCGGTCTTCTCCAGCTGGAAGGATTCCGGGTGTGCGGCAAGAAGGATCTCCGCGGACTTTTTGCCTTGAGGGTTCAGGAATGCGAGCGCGCCGTCGCCGTACCCGACAATGACCCGATTACCGCGGGCGTCATAACGAACGTTGTCTGCGTCGTCGCCGAGCCTGACCGTTTCGAGAAGCTGAAACGTTCTACCGTCAAACACCTTGGCGGTACCGTCTTTGGCGGACGCGACGAACAAGCGGTGTGTAGAAGGGTCGAAGTAAGCGCCCTGGGGTTCAGCAATATCGGAAAGGGTCCGGAGGCGCTTGCCGGAATCGACATCGAGCACCTCTAACGTACGATTGCCGAGAGCGGACAGGAAGAGCCGCTTGCCCCTTACATCCGCGCTGAAGTGATCGATGCGGCCATTGACGCCCGCAAGGTCGATATGGCTGATCAGCGAGAGCGGTTGTGAATCCTGTGCCTGGACCGGCGGGATTAAGAGGAGTAAGCTTGCAAGCGGATATTTCATCGGTTTCCGCTTCCCACTTTAGCCTTAGCGCCGGCTCCGCGGATCGTGTCAGAATGCAGTGGTGTTGCGAGCCTTAACCGAGCGCAAGGAGTGGAAATTTTTCGGCGTTCTGCCAAAGGCGGACCCGTGGCTGGCGGCGGCCTGGTGGACGGCGCTGGTGTTGCGGGGAGTGCTGCCGGCGGGCTTTGCGCTTGCCATGGGAGTACTGGTAGGGGCGGTGCAGCGCGGCGGGCATTTCGGGGTTGCGCTGGCGGTGGCGGGCTCTATTTTCGTGCTGCTGCAGGTGCTCAGCCCCATCCATCAGGCCATTGGCGCGAACCTGGGCGACCGGACGGCGGCATGGCTGTATGACCGCCTGACTGAAGCGTGCGTCCGGCCGCCGGGGATGGGGCATCTGGAGGACGCGACGCTGACGAGCGATTTGACGGTGGCGCGGGACTTCGACCGCGGGATGACGGGACCGCCGTTATCGATCTCGATGGACTTTATCGCGAGCGGGCTCATCGAGATGATCGGCGCGCTATCGTTTGCCGTAATTCTGGCGAAGTATTCCTGGTGGGCGGCGCTGCTGCTGGCGGGCGCGTGGGCGGCGACGCACTGGCTGCTGCGCGAGAGCGGCGTCTGGCACGACCGCAATACGCCGGAAGTGCGCGGGGCGCAGCGCGATGCCGACTACGCGTACCGGCTGGCGGTGGATCCACCGGCGAGCAAGGAACTGCGGCTGTTCGGGCTGGCGGGCTGGACGATCGAGCGGTTTATGGCGAGGCGGACGCGCCTGCACGAGTTGCAATATGCGGCGACGCGTCTGCGGGAGCGCCCGGTGTTGGGGTGCATGTTGCTGGTATTGGCGGCAAACGTTCTGGTGTTCTGGATGCTGGCGAGCGAGGCGGTGCAGGGGCGAATTAGTCTGGGCGAAGCGGTGATGTACATCCAGAGCGCGATCGGGGTGTCGATGATTGCGTTCGGGGGATTCAGCTGGGCGTTCGACGGGGCGGCGGCGCCGGTCTTGGCGGTGCTGCGGCTGGAGCCGGCGATGCGTCAGGCGGGCGCGCTCGCATCGGGCGGACGATCGGACTGTGGGGAAGCCCGCGCGGGAGATCCGGCTGCGGGATGTGACGTTCGCTTATGCGGGGGCCGGCGCTCTCGGTGTTGGAGCATTTCGATTTGACGATTCCGGCGGGTTCTTCGCTGGCGATCGTGGGGCAGAACGGGGCGGGGAAGACGACGATCGCGAAATTGCTGTGCCGGCTGTACGATCTGCAGGCGGGCGCGATCGAGATCGATGGCGTGGATCTGCGGGAGTTCGATCTGGAGTCGTGGCGGGCGCGCGTTACGGCGGTTTTTCAGGATTTTCTTCGTCTGGAGATTGTCGCTGCGCGAGAACGTGGCGCCGAACGGGGCGCCGGATGAGGTGGTGCTGGCGGCGCTGGACGACGGCGGGGGCGGCGAATTTGGCGTCGCTGGATACGGTGCTGGCGCGCGGGTACGAAGGCGGGACGGATTTGTCGGGCGGGCAGTGGCAGCGGGTCGCGTTAGCGCGGGCGTTGGCGGCGGTGGGGCTGGGCGCGGGCGTGGTGCTTCTGGACGAGCCGACGGCGCAACTCGATGTGCGCGGCGAAGCGGAGATTTTTGAGCGGCTGCTGGCTTCGACGCGGCACTGCACCACCATTCTGATTTCCCACCGGTTTTCCACGGTGCGCCAGGCGGACCGGATCTGCGTGCTGGAGCATGGGCGGGTGATTGAGCTGGGGACGCATGAGGAATTGATGGAGTTGGGAGGACGCTACCGCACGATGTTTGATTTGCAGGCGCAGCGGTTCCATGTTGCCGGAGGAGGAGGGCGTTGCGTCCTCTATGAAAGCCTCGACACGGCCGCTGTTAGGCTGGCGCGATCGAGCCGTTGCCGCCGGCGCTTTCGTCGATGTGGCGATTGTTTAAGTTGGGGTACCGGCATGAGCCGCGGTTGATGCTTGCGGCGTTGGTGGTGTCGCAACTTGCGGCGCTGCCGGATGCGTTGCTGGCGCTGTGGTTGATGTTGCTGGGTAAGGGAGTGATGCAGCACAACGCCCGGCGTGGTGAAAGGGGCGGCGATCGGGATTGGGCGTGTCGGCGGCGGCGCAATTGGTTTCTGCGCACAGTGAGCACGCGGATGCGGCGCCGTTTCCGGGACAAGGTGACGATCGCGCTGGAATCGCACGTGGCCCGACTGCAGGCTTCTATGGCGACCATGGCGCATCAGGAGCGGCCGGAATATCTGGACCGCTTGTCGATGCTGCGCAATCAGGTGTTCGTGCTGGATCACATGTACGTGTCGGTGTTTTCTACGCTGGGATGGGTTTTGCGACTGGGGGTGACGATGGCACTGCTGGCTTCGATTCATCCGGCGCTGCTGTTGCTGGCACTGTTTGCGGTGCCGACGATGTGGGCGTCGACGTGGCGGCCGGATATTGAGAGGGCGGCGCAGGAACGCGGGGCGCAGGCTGGCCGTCTGGCGCGGTCATTATTTAATGTGGCGACGACCGCGCCTCCGGGGAAAGAAGTGCGGGTGACGGGGATTGGGGAGCGGTTGATTCGTGAGCGGCGTGCGGCGTGGGAACAATGGTATGGGCCGGTGGCGGCGGCGCGTTTGGGATCGGCGTTCTGCCATTCGTTGGCATGGGCGATTTTTGGGCTGGCGTATGTAGGGGCGGTGGTGTTTGTTTCGGCGGTGATGCGCGCGCCGGCGAGTGCGGTGCTGCTGGTGCTGGCCGCGGGGGCGCGGTTGTCTGCATATATTGGCGCGACGGTGGGCGAAATTGGATTTCTGCGCGGGTTCTGGATGGATGGGTCGCGGCGACTGGCGTGGTTGGAGGATTATGCGGCGTCGTTAGCGGCAAAGGGCGATCTGCCGGTTCCGGCCCGGATCGAAAAGGGGATCCGGCTGGAGCATGTTTCGTTTGCGTATCCGGGCACGACGCGGGTGGTGTTGGACGATGTTTCGTTGAGCCTGCCGGCCGGCGCGGTGGTGGCGATTGTGGGAGAAAACGGGGCGGGGAAGTCGACGTTGGTGAAGCTGCTGGTGAAGATGTACGAGCCTTCGGCGGGGTCGATTTTTTTGGATGAGACGCCGCTGGCGCGCGTTCCGGCGGGCGAATGGCGGGCGCGTTTGGCGGGGGCGTTTCAGGATTTTTTCCGCTTTGAATTCCGGGCGCTGCAGACGGTCGGCCTTGGGGATTACCCGCGAATGGACGAGGAGCCGGCGGTCGGAGCGGCCATCGAGCGGGCGGGCGCGGGGGATGTGATTGGCCGGTTGGCGTCCGGCCTCGAGACGCAATTGGGTCCGACATGGCCGAGCGGAGTGGAGCTTTCTTTCGGGCAGTGGCAGAAGCTGGCGCTGGCGCGGGGTTTTATGCGCGATGAGCCGTTGCTGCTGGTGCTGGATGAGCCGACGGCGGCGTTAGATGCGGAGACGGAGCATACGTTGTTCGAACGCTATGCAGAGGCGGCGCGAAGCAGGTGCGGTCAAAATGGCCGCATCACGCTTTTGGTGTCGCATCGATTCTCGACGGTGCGGATGGCCGATCTGATTGTCGTGTTGGACGGGTCGCGGCTGGTGGAGTTCGGTACGCATGAGGATCTGATGGCGCGCGGCGGTCAGTATGCGGAGTTTTATGGGATTCAGGCGGCGGCTTACCGCTGAAACGACCGGGCGGTTGCCGTGGTCAGCCCCGCTTCGTGCATCTCCGCTGTTGCAGTCTTTCCCGTTTTGTCGAGATTTGCCCTATGCGATAGCCCCTGAAACTCTTGCAAACAGGGCCCGGACTTTTCAACCTTCGACGAAATCAGCTATTTTGTCGAAGGTTGCGCGGAATGGGCTCGCGAGGGCTTTCTTCGCCTGTTGAACAGTTGTCATGGAAAACTGTTTAAATCGTGTGCCGGTGCAAACTGGAACTTCCCGCCATCGGCCATTCACAGATACCGCAAGCCGCCAGATTGAACTGAAGTGGTCATCTGCTTGCCGTCTGGACTGATCCATGGTTTCAGCCGAAAGTGGCTTTCGACGTTTGAAACATCTGATCGATGATCTTGTGCTGGTGAACCGCGTCGGCGAAATTGGCGGCCTCTGACGTGCCGTTCTCCCGATCATGCCCGTAGGCGCGATAAACATACGCGACATCCTGCTGGCTGACATCCAGCCCGACATTGGCGAGCGGCTGATACTCGGCCGGTACGGGGAGCGGGGCAAAGTCGTCCTGATCGCCGTGCATGCCCTCGATCGCGTTGTCATCCTTATTCTGAAAGGCGCGCGTATTTGTGACGCGTAAAACGCCATCGGTGCCGGTGATGTCGATCTGTAGCCCAGTACGGTGATTTTGCCCACCTTCGAGCTGGATAGAAAACACGGCTCCGTTCTCAAGCGTGCCGATTGCCATTGCGGCATCGGGGCGCGTGGTCGGAAAGGTCTTGCCGGACTCGGGCGCGGTGATGACGGGGAACTGGTTCCTGACGATGGCAGTCAGCTTCTTCGGAAAGCCGACCGCGTTGAAAAGGAGATCGCCAAAGTGCCCACCGTAGACAGAAAGCGTGTTGGCGAAGTTTTCAACGTCAAAACTCCACGAATGGATTTCGGGCATGGTATCGCCGAAAGCGTCAACGCTGACGGTCATGCGGACGGATCGCATTTCACCGACATAGCCCTGCTTGATGAGGTCTTGAAGATAGCGCGAACTCGGGCCGAAGCGGCGCTGCAGGCCAACTACATGCCGAACGCCCTTGGCTTCGGCCAAGGCCACCAGTTCCTCGGATTCTGCCGTGGTGGTCGATAGCGGCCACTCGCTATAAACGTCCTTGCCTGCCGCAATCACAAGTCGCGCCAGTCGCGCATGATCCAGAGCGGGGGTGAGAACGACAACAAGATCAACATCGGGATGACTGATAAGCGCCTGCTCGTCATCGAATGCGTGAGGAATATCGAACTCGCTCGCGACCGCTTCGGCGGTTTCCTGCTTGCGGCTCGCAACGGCGACAAGGTTAAACTCGTCGAGCGTCTTTAGTGCGGCGATATGTCCGTATTTCGCCCACCCGCCAGTTCCTACAATTCCAACGCCGATCTTTCCATTATTCATTTTAAAAGTCCTCGTTCGCGTTCATTGCAAAAATCTGAAGGTCGTCCACCGGCCCATATCGGGCAGGCTAGCAGATCACAGGCCAGACGACAGTTTTAGCAATTTCTTCAATCATGGCGCTGCATTCCCGTGCCTGAACCTTCGACAAAATGGCTCATATCGTCGAGAAGAAGCGGAGGCTCTAAAGCCCTTTTGTCGAGAGTGTAGGCCACGCGGGGGTTAGCCGCCCTTGTATTTCGAACCAATACCCATTTGCCGAGGCGGGAGGGGGCGCGGCTAGTCCGGGATATTATGCTGAAGCCCACCAGGGTTAAGGGAGTGAGCAGGATTTGTGCGTCGCGTTCACAGGGTGCTTGGTCGCGGCGTGCGCGGAACCCACGGCGGTGGCAGCCAGGGTGAAGCCATAATATTGCGATGTCATTTCCAGGACGCGTTGTGGTCGTGTTCGAGGCGGCAGCCAGGGCAGGCTGGCCGTTGTCGGAGGTAACGGGGATCAGCGCGCCGACGATGGATTCAGTGCCGCGCGCTACGTAGAGGTCGCGCGGAGCACGGTCACTCACAATGGCCGTATTACGCTGCTGGTGTCGCATCGCTTCTCGACGGTGCTGGACGGGTCAAGGCTGGTGGAGTTCGGTACGCACGCGGACTTGATGGCGCGCGACGGGCAGTATGCGGAGTTGTATGGGATCCAGGCGGCGGCTTACCGCTGAGACGCTTAGTTTCTGGCTTCAGATGCTTGCAGCGCGAGCACGGCGTAGGCCGTGGCGGCGTCACTCATGAATCGCCCGACGTCGGTGGAGAGGTCGCGCTGTTTATTGAGCGAGTAGGCCAGCCAGCGGCCTTCGCCGGGAACCTGATTTTCATTGAGCCACTGGAGCGCGCGCTGGAGTTGGGGAGAACGGCCAGGGTGCGGCGCCTGTTCGAGCGCGAGCGCGACGATGGCTGTTGCCAGGCCGTCGCTGCGGGTTTCAAGGGGTGTGGCGTCTTTGCGCTGCCAACCGCCGGCGAGGGAACCGAGGCTGAAGCCGCCATCGACTTGCTGACGGGTGAGCGCATCGTCAAGGATGGCCTGGACCTGGGCGGGGGTGAGCAGTCCGGGCCATTTTGCGGAAGCCCAAACCAGGGTTAGGCGATTGAGCAGGACTTGCGCATCGCGCTCACGCGTTAGGTAGCTGCGGAGCCGGGCGAGCTGCGGCTGAATGTCAGGTTCATTGCGGTAGGGGGCGGGCGCGGAGCCCGCGGCGATGGCGGCTAGAGTGGCACCGTAGTACTGCGAGTCGCCCTCCCAGGGAGCGTTGTGAAACTGCAGCCAGGGCCAGGAGCCGGCGGCGCTTCCAACCGTGATCTGCTGGGCCCACATGCGGTCGAGCGCGAGGCGGGCGTCCGGGGTGAGGGAAGGCTGGCCGGCGTTAGAGGCAGTGAGGATGAGCGCGTTGAGGATGGATTCGGTGCCGCGCGACTCGGCGGTTTTGGGTACGCCGCGGGTCTCGTCCGGATAGTAGGGCTGCACCTCGTTCCACAGGCGGACGCGCCTCGTTACGTTTTCAAGAAGGCGATTCTCGAGGAGCGAGGGGGCTGGTTCGGCGAGGGCGGCGCGGAGGGTGGAGCGGGACAGGGCGAAGGGCAAAACGGTGTGGCAGGAGACGCAGAACGTCTGGTGATCGCGGGAGGCGGTAGGCCAACTCATCCACCACGTGAGGCGACTATCGAGATAGGAGGCTGCTGATGATGGGCTCCAGGCGGGATGGGCTCCGGCTGGCGCGGAGGGTTGCTGCGCGCTCGCCAAGGTGGGAAGAAGGCAAAGAGCCAGGATAATTAGAGAGCGCCGGGGTCGCCGCGTCAAGGTTCTAGGGGTAACGCGTTGGAAGGTGCGGGTTGCGGTGGCGGCGCCGGCGCGCCTTCCGTTTTGGCGGGGCCGAGGCCGAGGGCAATGAGCGACAGGGAATTCAGTTTGCCGGTCTGCTGGAGATGCTGGTCGGCCTGGAAGCGCTTGAGGGCGTCCTGGGAGTCGGCATCCCAGGCGCCGGTTGGGGTCGATTTCAGGTAGCCTTTGGCGGCGAGAGCTTGTTGGATCTCGAGGTAGCGGTCGCTCGAAGGGGCCAGCTGGCGGGTCCGCCAGCTGGCGACCGGAGCGCGCGCGACTTCAGGGGCCGGGCGGCCGTGGCGCGTGCGGCTACTGGCCCGCACGGCCCGGGCGGACGGCTTTCGGCCGCGCGCCGGCGCCTTTCCGCGGGCGGCGACGCGGCTGTTGGTATGAGCGGGCGCGGTCTCGCGATGCGCTTTTGCTTGCCGGGAGGCCGGCGCCGCCCGGTGATGCGCTTTCGCTTGTCCGGAGTCCGGCGCGAGAAGAAGGGCGGTGACACCGGCCGCGACGAGAGTCCATGAGCGAATCATGCTTACTGGTTGGGCGCCGGAACGTTACCGGCGACATAGCGCTGCTGCCAGACTGGCTTCTGCGCTGTCCCGGCGTTCGATAAGACGCGGAGTGCGACGGCATCTCCCGTTTTCAGCGCGCTCTGGATGCTCTTGAATTCATCGACATTCCGGACCGGTTTGCGGTTGATGGCGAGGATGACGTCACCCTGCACAAGGCCGAGATCTTCTTCGGCGAAAGAACCAGGCTCGACACTTTGCACGACCACGCCGTTTTCTTTAATACCCATCGAGTCTTTCATGCGGTCGGAGAGATTCTGGATGGAGATCCCGAAGCGCGCCGGCGTGGCTCCGGCGGAGTCGCCTCCATCGGGTTCGGCATCAGCTCCACCGAAGCGCGAGGCGAAGACCTTGTTGCGGTCGCCGACCGTGACGGTGGTGGTGTGCGGCTTGCCGTCGCGGATGTAATCCACTTTCAGAGCCGTTCCGACGGGCGTATCGGCCACGATGTCGATCAGATCACCGGACTTGATAAGCCTCTGGCCGCCGATGGTGGTGATGATGTCTTCAGCCTTCAGTCCGGCCTTTTCCGCGGGGCCGCCGGGTTCGATTTTCTGGACGAAGACGCCGTTGGGCGCGTTGTAGGCCTTCAGCAGCGATTGGCTCTGGCCGCCTTCGCTGAAGGTGATGCCGATGGAGCCGCGGGTGACGTTGCCGGACTTGATGATCTGGTTATAGACCTTGACCGCGGTATTGATCGGC
This sequence comes from Bryobacterales bacterium, assembly GCA_963814235.1. GTDB lineage: Bacteria > Acidobacteriota > Terriglobia > Bryobacterales > Bryobacteraceae > Bog-113. The sequence continues at coordinate 234,956 of CAWFCA010000011.1, forward strand.
ATGGCGAAACCGATGCCCTGATAACCGCCGCTGCGGCTGGCGATCATGGTGTTGATCCCGATGACTTCGCCGTTGATGTTGAGCAGGGGGCCGCCGCTGTTACCGGGATTGATGGCGGCATCGGTCTGGAGGAAGTGCTGGAACGGGGTCGAGTCGCCGGGGATGTCGCGCGACTTGGCGCTGATGATACCGGCGGTCACGGTTTCCTGGAAGCCGAAGGGCGAACCGATGGCGACTGCCCAGTCTCCCACCTGGATGGCGTCGGAGTTGCCGATCTTGGCGGGGGTGAGGTTGTTCTTGTCGATCTTGATCACGGCGAGGTCGGTGTCCTTGTCGGTCCCGATCACGCGGGCGTCGTACTCGGTAGGATCGCCATTGAACTTCACGTTGATGCGGCGTGGCGTTCTCGACGACGTGATTATTGGTCATGATGTAGCCGTTATGGTCGACCACGAACGCCCGAGCCGAGGCTCGAACCGCGCTGTTCCTGATCGGGAAGCGGGCCGGATGGACCATTGAAGAAACGGCGCATGAAGTCTTCCATGGTTCCCTGACCGCCCTGGTCGTCGGGTTCGCCATCTGGGGAAGAGGGAAGACGGCGGGTGGAGCGGGCAGTGGCCTTTTTAGGCGTGTACTCCGAGGAAATGTTGACCACGGAGGGTTCGAGGAGTTTCGCCAGGGTCGAGAACGAGTTCTGCAACTGGGTGGGCGGCGGAATCTGAAGAGGAGTGGCTCCCGGCGCACTGGACTCCTTGGCAGCCTTGACGCCGGTGTTCAGTAGGGTGCCGATCAGGACACCAACCGAGAGCACCAGCAGCACCACGGTGAAGGACAGGAACTTCTGACGTCGCAATGAATCGAAGAAACTCATGGGGATCTGACTAACTCCTGCGTGCGGGGCACGCAAACCTAATTATACTTCTGGACTTACCGCTCGCACATTAGGATGTGCGGACGACGCCTCCCGTTTCAATTCTACGAGCAACACACCTGCCAGGATCAGGAGTCCGCCGGTAACGGCTATGGCGGAAAGGCGCTCTCCGGTGAGCGCCCACGAGGTGATCCAGGCCCAGACGGGTTCGAGGGTGTAAATGAGCGCCGTACGGGTGGCGGTGGTGTGCTGCTGCGCCCAGGCCTGCAGGGTGAAGGCGAGCGCGGTGGCGAGCAGCGCGGTGACCGCGACGGCGGCCACGACGCGCGGCGTCCAGTGAAGGCGGGGTGTTTCGAGGAACGGAAAAGTGATCGACGCGAGGACGGCGGCGGTAACGACCTGCACCGCAGCTATGGTTTCGAAGCTCGATGTTTCCGCAAAGAAGCCGACGGCCACGATGTGACAGGCGAATGCCACGGCGCAGAGGAAGCTGAGAAGGCTGCCGCGGTCCCAGACGATGCGCGATCCGTCGGTAGTGAGCAGCAGCATGCCGGCGGAGGCGACGACGACGCCGGCGACTTCAATCCAGCGGGGCGGTTTGCGATAGAGGATAGCGGCTCAGCAGGGGAACCAGCGGGATGGAGAGGCTGGTGTAAAAGGCGGACTTGGAGGGCGTGGTGTATTGCAGCCCGGTGGTCTGGAAGAGGTAGCCGAGGAAGAGGAAAAAGCCGGCGATGGCGCCGTTGCGGAGAGAGTCGCGCCGGATTTTGCGGGAGTAGATCAGGAGCAGGGCGGCGCCGGCGAGCGTGAAGCGCAAGGCGAGATAAACCATGGGCGAGACGTCACGCAGGGCGTCTTTCACGAGCACGAAGGTAGCGCCCCAGATGAGGGTATTGGCGAGGAGGGCGAGATCGGCGCGCCAGGTTTTCACGGTGGGCTATTGGGCGCCGAAGCGCATCAGCATGGAGGCGAGCAGGAGGATGCGTTTGAGGCCGAGATCACGGCCTTCGGGGTTGAACCACTCCTGGGCGGTATGGGCGCCGCCGCCCTGTCCGCCGGCGCCGATCGAGAGGGCGGGGATATTGAGGGAAAGGGGCATGTTGGCGTCGGTGGAGGAGCATTCCAGGTGCGCGCGGATGCCGAGGTGGGCATCGACAGCGCGGGCCAAGGCGAGCAGGGGCGCATTTTCAGGGAGACGCGCGGCGGGGCGGGACCCGATCTCGCGGACACGGGCGGTCACCTTGGCGGCATTGGCACGCTGGTTTTCGATGTCCTGGGCGCGCTCGACAGCATCGAGGAGAGCGCGCACCAACTCCTCCATTTTCTCGTTGCTCTCGGAGCGGATATCCACTTTGGCCCGGGCCTGCGCGGGGATGGAGTTCATGCTCGTGCCGCCTTCCATGACGCCGACGTTGATCGAGTAGCGCGGGGATCCGGAAAGCCGGATATCGCTGAAGAGGGTGACGGCGCGGGCGAGCGCGTGGACCGGATTGCCGGAGCCGTAATCGCTCCAGCTATGACCGCCGCTGCCGGTGAAGGTGAGGTCGAAGCGGCGGCTGCCGAGGCCGCGGACCGTAATGTGATCGGTGGTGGCGCCATCGATGACGAGAAAGGCCCGGATACGGGGGGCAAGCGGCGAGCGATGGCAAAGATAGCGCATGCCGCTGAGGTTGCCTTCGCCCTCCTCGCCTACATTGGCGACCAGGAGCAGGTCGAGCAGGCGATCTTCGGGCACGCCGCAGCATTGCCAGGCGCGGGCGATCGCGAGCAGGGCGGAGAGCCCGGCCCCGTTATCGGAGACGCCGGGACCGCGGAGTTTGCCGCCGGAATCGACGAAGATATCGTCTTTGAGGCGCGGCGCGAGAACGGTATCGAGATGCGCGGTGACGGCGACCAGGGGACGCTCGGAATCCGCTTTGAGCCAGGCGAGCACGTTGCCGGCGCGATCGATCCGCGACTCCCAACCGTACGAGAGGAACTGTTGGAGCATCCACTCGGCGCGTTTCTGTTCGAGGAAAGTCTGGGCGGGGATGCGGCAGACCTGGAGGTGGGTTTCAGCGATCCAATGCTTCTCGCGGGTCAGCCACTGCAGGGCATCCCGAACGGCGCGACACTGGCAGATTTCCGAGACGCCGGCTGCCGATGGAACGAAATTCACCCCCACACACGGAGTGTAGCGGTTTTGTGATAACGTCTGGATCGAGCGGCGAGCAGTCAGGAAACGGCTAGTAAAGTGCTTCTGAGTGCTCGAAGTTTCACGGAGGGTAAAAACGTATGTCGATTCTTGCATGGATTGTGCTTGGTCTGCTTGCCGGGTTCATCGGAAGCAAGTTGGTAAACAAGAGCGGAGAGGGATTTTTCCTGGACATCATCCTGGGTGTCGTCGGAGCGGTGGTGGGCGGTTTCATTTTCAACGCGTTTGGCGCTTCCGGGGTGAGTGGACTGAACCTTTACAGTCTGCTGGTGGCGGTGGTTGGCGCGGTTTTGTTTTTGATGGTCTATCACGCGATTTTCCGCCGCGCCTAACCGTGGGGCGGGAAAATGGCCGGGGTCTCCCGCAATGATTGGGGGGTGGGGGACCTTGGCCGAGAGTGCCGGGGGATGGCGAGGAATGCGATGACGATCGAACAGGATCTCGATCTCATCGCGGTGCAGGAGCGCGAACTGCAGTGGTCCGCGTTCGACGCCGATCTCGCCTGGAATCTAGGCACCAGGCTAAAGGCGCTTGCCAGCGAGCGCGGACATGCGGTGGTGATCGATGTCCGGCGCTTCGGGCAACCCCTTTTCTACTGTGCTCTGAGCGGGACGACCCCCGATAACGTGGAGTGGGTGCGCCGGAAAAGCAATGTCGTCGCACGCTTTCTGCGGAGTTCGTACGGGGTCGGGCTGACTCTGAAGCGCGACGGCACGACGCTATTGGAGAAATTTGGTTTGCGGGCGGATAACTATGCCGCGCACGGCGGATCTTTCCCGATTACGGTGGTTCAAGCGGGTGTGATTGGCAGTGTGACGGTCTCTGGTCTGCCACAACGTGCCGATCATGAGATGGTGGTGGAGGCGCTATCCGCTGAGCTTGGGCACGAATACCCCACAATGGCGCTGCCCGCTCCTCAATGAATCCGGCTCGTCTCCGGAACGCCATCAACCCTTTCTGGATCTATGCCGGGCTGTCGGCAATCCTGCTGCTCGCTCCGATCCGTGCGGGAGATCTCGCGGGGTATGACGACGCTCTCTACGCGCATATCGCGAAGGGTGTGGTCGTTTCCGGGGATTGGCTGAACATCCGCTCCAACGGGGATCCGGCACTCGAACATCCCCCACTGTTGGTGTGGACGGAAGCGGCGCTGTTCTCGCTGTTCGGTTTCCATGACGCACTCGCCAAATTGCCGGCGGCGTGCGCGGGGCTGGGCACGATTCTGCTGGTGTACTGGCTCGGGTGCAAGTTGCTCGGCGATCAGCGGCAGGCGTTGCTGGCGATGTTCGTCATGGCGACGAGCATCTACTTCCTGAAGTATGCGGCGCGCGCGATGACGGACGTGCCGTGTACCTTTTTCTTTATCAGCGCGGTGTGCGCCTGGAAGAAGGCCGAGGACGACCGGCGATGGTTTCTGGCGGCGGGGGCTCTCACCGCGCTGGCGCTGCTTTCGAGGGGAATGATCGGGTTCGGGCTGCCGGTCATCTTCGCGGCCGATCTGATGGTCCGGCGGGAACGGCCGCCCTGGAAGTATTTGGTTGGCGCGCTGGTACTGGCGGTGGTCCCGCTCGGGATCTGGTATGCGCACGTGATTGCGGCCAATGGTTCGCGCTTCTTCGGGGTCCATGCGACGTGGCTGCGGAATGAAGTCTATGGGCCTTTGTCGCCGCCGTGGAGACGCTACACGGGCGCGCCCGAGTACGTGTGGATGATCGCGAAGTCCTACTGGCCGTGGCTGCCCGCGATGGCGGCGGGGGCGGTGACCGTGATTCGGAACCGCGACAGGAAACTGGCGATTCTGGTGATCTGGGCGGCGGTGGTTTTTGCTTTGTGCGCGGCCGCGCGCAGCCGCGTGCTGCGGTATATGCTGCCGGCGTACCCGGCGTTCTCGGTGCTGGCGGCAGTCGGAATCACGCGCTTCGTAGCGGAGCGTTATTGGCTGGGCGCGATGCGGGTGCTCACGCCCGTGCTGGCGATCGGAGTCGTGTGGCTAGCGGTGGCTCCGCCGGTCATCTGGCACGCGGCGGATATTCGCCCGATCGCTGACGCCGAGACTGCGGTAACGCCGGCGGGTCAGCGCGTTCTGTTTTACGACGAGGGAAATGCGCGTTTCGACATTTCAAACCAGTTGCAGTGGTATGGCGGGCGAAACCTTCGGATGCTTTTCACGCCGGGCGAGCTTGTTGAGGAGTTGCCCGGGGTGGGGAGAACGCTGGTGATTGACCGGCAAGCGTTTCGTGATTACGTGCAAAAGCGCGCGCCTTACCGGATTGTGACGGAGCGGGGCGGTTTACTTTGTGTTGTGCTCGGAAGCCGTAGCTCTGGTCCGGGTTACTAAATTTGACAATTCGCTAGACCAAAGGTGAGCGTACTCACCTATAGTTGGGGGTAGCGCTCCGATTCCCGTTATGACAGCGAAGTTCCTGGTTCCCTTTCTGCTTTGTTATCCGTTGTGTGCGACTTTGACGGTCAGCTTAACACCGTCAGTGTCCTCCCCGCAGCCGGTTGGGACCTCGATCGTGTGGACTCCGAGCGCAAGCGACACGAACGCTGGCAGCTTCGATTTCCAATTTGCGGTTTCGGCAGGTACCCGGCCCTATCAAGTTCTTCAAGATTACGACGTCACGAACACGTTTAGCTGGACGCCCTATGCGCGGGAGGGTTCCTTCCGGGTGAAGGTGGTGGCAAGAAACACGACCACCCTGCAAACGGCCACGGCATCGGTTCCGTTCACGATCACGGCACGGACCGCGCCCTCGGGCGGCGCGCCGGTGATTACGCCGGCGGCGAACCCGCTGGTGGCACTTTATAGTGCTCCGGGATGCCCCACCGGGAGCAGTGTGCGAGTGAAATTCAAAGCCGGTTCGACGGTGCAGCGAACATCCAGCGTGGCGTGCTCTCCCACCGCGACCTCGAACATTTATGTTGCCGGGATGCTTCCGTCGACCACGTATGCGATGAATTACGAGGTCGTGACGCACGGAAGTTATACTTCGGGCCCGGTTCTCAACTTCACAACCGGAGCGATCCCCTCGAATCTCGCGTTTCCGCCAGTCACTGTGCCGCTGAGTGGGGCGACCGACGTCCAGCAGAGCGTGTTGTTGATCAACGCGCTGCCTGGAAACCCACCGCAGAATTATTTCCCGTTTGCGACGGATCTGAGCGGACGCGTGATCTGGTACTACCCCAACGTTTCGCCCAAGGACCCGTATAATATGCGTCCTCTACCCGGCGCCACGATCGTGATGCTGGTTCCGGACCCTGCGAATCTGAGTCTAGGCCAGCAGATCTTCCGGGAAATTGATTTGGCGGGAAATACGATTCGGCAGACGAGTACCCAGCGGATGGCGGAGCAGTTAACGAACTTGGGCCGCTACCCGATCGTGAGCGTGAACCACGAGGTTCTGCGTTTACCGAACGGGCATACTCTTCTGATCGCTTCCCAGGAAAAAATGTATCCTGCCGGCACACAGGGATCTACGGGGCCGGTCGATATTTTAGGTGATTGCATTATCGACCTGGACAGTAATCTTTCGGTGACGTGGTCCTGGAGCGCGTACGATCATCTGGACATCAACCGGGCCGCGGTACTCGGCGAAACGTGCCTTGCGGGACATGTATTCGGGTGTCCGCCGCTCCATCTGGCCAATGTTGCCAACGACTGGACGCACGGAAACTCGCTTTACTACACGAGCGACGGGAACCTTCTTTTCTCATCGCGCCATCAGGATTTCGTTTACAAGATCAATTACGCCAATGGGTCGGGAGCGGGCGATGTGATCTGGAAGTTGGGCCTGGGCGGGGATTTCACGATGTTAGGGACGACGGACCCCTATCCCTGGTTTTCGCACCAGCACAACGCCGAGATGACCGCCGGCTCCACGACTCTGCTCACGCTCTACGACAACGGGAATACCCGGGTGGCCGCGAACCCGTCCGGGCACAGTCGCGGGCAGGCGTTGACTATCGACGAGACTGCCAAGACTGCCACTTTGTCTTTAAACGCGGACCTGGGCTTTTTCTCCATGGCGGTGGGGAGCGCGCAGCTGCTCGATAACGGAAATTACCATTTCGATTCGGGATGGATCGACGTTCAGCCGGGAGTGGAAGTCGCGAAGTCGATGGAAGTGACCCCGGCGGGATCGATCATTTACGAGTTGGACGACACGGCGATCACGTATCGCACCTATCGCATGAGCACGCTGTATTCGGTACCTTAGAGACGGTCCGGAATACAACTACAATTCCGTACCAATTTCTAAGGGAAAAATAGGCTTTTCTTTAGTTATACTAAGGACCTCGTGAAATCTCTTTATTTCAAATTATTTCTTGGGTTTGCTCTTACCTATCCCCTCTGCGCCACGCTCTCCGTGACAATCACTCCTTCGCGAACCTCTCCTCAGCCGGTGGGAACTTCCATTTCGTGGACGCCGACCGCCAGTGATACGAACGCCGGGACGATTGATTATAAGTACGCGGTTGCGCTGAACGGTCAATCGTTGCAGACTTTTCAGCAGTACGATGTGGCAGACACGTACGTATGGACTCCGTCGGGGGTTGAGGGCTCTTATAACGTCCAGGTCACGGCGCGAAACACGACCACTCAGGAAACTGCGACGGTGGCGGTTCCGTTTACGATCAGTCCCCTGACGGCAGCCGCGGGGGGAGCGCCGGTGATCACGCCAACCGCGAACCCCCTGGTGGCACTATACAGCGCGCCGGGCTGCCCAAGCGGGAGCAGCATCAGGGTGAAGTTCACGAACGGAGTAATGACACAAAGGACGACGGCTTCACCCTGTTCGCCGACGACAACATTCAATATTTATGTCGCGGGTATGCTGCCACAAACCACCTACAAGATGAACTACGAGGTTGTAACCGGCGGAAGCTTTACTCCGGGACCCGTGCTGAGTTTTACGACCGGGGCGATTCCGACAAACCTGGCTTTTCCCGGAATTCATGTGGCGAAGGCCGGAGCTACGGACACCCAGCAGAGCATCTGGCTGATAAATGCGATCCCGGGACCGGAACCTCTCAACTTTTTTCCGTTCGCGACGAACCTGGGCGGAAAGGTGCTCTGGTACTACTCGAACCTTCCTCCGCTGGACGGCTACAACATGCGTCCGGCGCCCGGCGGAACGATCATGATGGCAATTGGGGATGCGGCACACATTAACCAGGGTCAGCAAATCTTCCGGGAGATCGATCTGGCGGGCAATACCATTCGGGAAACGAACACCACGCGACTCTCGCAGCAACTTACCGATTTAGGCTTATACCCGGTGGATGCACTGAATCACGAAGTCGTGCGGTTGCCAAACGGACATACACTCCTGATTGCGTCGCAGGAGAAGCTGTTCCCGCCGGGTACGCAGGGATCCACCACCACGGTAGATATTCTGGGTAACGCCATTCTGGATCTCGACGAGAATATGGAGATTGCCTGGTACTGGAGCGCGTACGATCACCTCAACATCAACCGTCCGGCAGTGCTTGGCGAAACGTGCCACAAAGGAAACATCTTAGGGTGCCCGCCCCTTCACCTTGCAAGTACGGCCAATGATTGGACGCACGCGAACAGCCTGAATTTGATGACGGATGGAAGCATCCTGCTTTCGTGCCGTCAACAGGATTTTCTCTTCAAGGTCGACTACGCTAATGGGACCGGATCGGGCAACGTGTTGTGGACAATGGGCGTTGGCGGGGATTTTACGATGACCGGCACTAACGACCCATACCCATGGTTCACGCATCAGCACGATGCCGAATTTGTACCTGGGTCATCGACACAGTTCACGCTTTATGATAACGGGAATACGCGCGTACACGCGAACCCAACGGAACATAGCCGCGGTCAGTCGCTGATCGTGGATGAGGCGAATCTCACGGTCAGTCTCGCCTTAAACGCTGATTTAGGTGTGTTCTCTTTCGGGGTCGGGAGCGCTCAGCTGCTGGACAACGGCAACTACCAATTCGATTCAGGCTGGATCAACCTGGGGCCGAAGGGTCAGGTTGTTACGCATGCGGTGGAAACACGTCCGGACGGCACAATCATTTATCAATTGAATGACGGCACGATTACGTATCGAACGTACCGGATGTCGTCACTATACTCGGTCCCTTAAACTCGCGCGTTTGCCAAGCTTCGCCAGTACCTGGGAACGGGACCTGTCGATGGTCCCCGCGTTCGATGACTCCGGCGATCCAGTATAGAAGTACTGGATCGCCTTACTGTTATTTTGGGGAATGTAAAAACCGGCGATTCATGGTACTTTTGTGGAAGCCGACAGTCTCTAGCGTTAATTCGGTGCTCCAACATTTTATGTCGTCCTTGATGACAAGGCTCGGTGGCATTGTTTTTGCCGTGAGCCTAGGCGCGTACGCACTAAGCGCGCAACAATTAGCGACGGTTCAGATCTCGCGAGCTCCGGCGGGCCCGACGGTCCCCAAGGATTTTATTGGGATCAGTTTCCAGCAAGATGTGGCGTTGCAATTCTTCGGTCCATCGAGCAGCGCCAACACCGTGCTGTTCACACTGATGCGGAACCTGGGATCCGGAACCATGCGGATCGGAGGAAACGCGGCGGACTATTCATGTTGGGGAGGGGAGCCCGCTCCGCTGTCGGCGCTCTGCCAGTACACCCTGACCTCGTCCGACTTTGACAGTTGGGCGAATGCAAGCAGCCAGACGGGCTGGCCCATGATCCTGGGTGTCAACCTGGTGCAGAATGCCGGGGTTGGCGCGCCGCAATACACGGTGGACGAGGTGACTCAGGGGATTCTACCCCAGATTGCGCTGCATCCGAAGTCGTCTCTGCTGGCCCTGGAGTTGGGCAATGAGATCAATCTCTATTACCTGAACCCCGCCTACCGGACTCCGGATTATGGAGTACCGGGCGAGACCAATGATCTGTTGAACTATATTGGGGCCCTGAAGGCAAACACGACAACTCAGCCGATTCCGCTCGCCGCCCCGGCTTACTACAATCCTTCCCAGACGACCGTCACTTCGCAGCTGGATCCGCTGCTTGCCAATATCGTGCAATGCAGTACTTGCAGCACATCCAACCTTGGGCTGGTCACTCTTCATGAGTACCCGCTAAGTACGGCGCAAGGCCCGCCGGGGATCGCTCAGTTGCTCGCCGACAGCTTGATTCAGAAGATCGAAGGCAGATTCCACAAGGCCGTGTCGGATATGAGTCGCCTGTTCAAGATGAACGTACAGATTGACGAGACTAACTCGACGATCCCGGATCCCGGTCAAACGGGAGTCAGCGATGTTCAAGCGTCGGCGCTTTGGGCCCTCGATTATGCGCTCGATATGGCGCGGATTGGGGTGCGGCGGGTGAACTTCCATATTCATCAAGGAAGTTACTACAATCCCATTATGACCTCCAATATGGGCGGGTCGTTCGCCAATCAGGTGCAACCGGAATATTACGGCATGTATTCATTTCTCCCGGCAAAAGGCAAGAAATTTATGCCGGTGACGGTCACGTCGTCCGCGAACATTCGCGCTTACGCGCTGTCTACCTGTTCCACCTGCGCGATCACGGTCTTTCTCATCAACAAGGATTTATCCGCGTTCGGGAGCGTGCAGGTCACCTTGTCGGCACCCGCAACGAGCGCCACGTATTACGAACTCTCGGCACCGTCGCTGTCGTCTCCGGTCGCGAACGTCGCCGTGGGCGGTGTTCAATTCGGAGGTACGACGGGAGTGCCGTCCGGACCGATCCAGACGATTCCCATTCAACCGGATAACACCGGTGCGTACACCGTGACTCTGGATAACGCTTCGGCGGGAGTCCTCACGATTCAACCGTAAGCAGCAGACGCGGTTGCATTCCGAACAAAAACGCGTAGGATTGTTAGAAGCGGCTTAGACGCGGAAAAGGAGTGGTTTCATGCATCGGCTTTCCGTCGGGACCCATCGCTTGCATACAAAGCTCCTCGTCATGGGAGAACTGGTGGAAGTGTCACTCACCAGGAGCGTCCGCGCGCTGGCCGAGCGCGATCCCGGGCTTGCGGAGCAGGTACTCCGGGATGAGCAGAAGATCGACGATCTGGAGATGGAGATCGACGATATGGCGATTGGGCTCATTGCTCTGCATCAGCCAGTGGCTCGCGATCTGCGTTTTATCACCGCGGTCCTGAAGATCAATACGGATCTGGAGCGCATTGGGGATCTGGCGGTCACAATCGCTCGCCGCGCTATGGCGCTAATTCCGGAGGAAGAGGTCGCCATCGTCTCGCGCGAAGTGCAGCTGATGGCGGAGCTGGCGATTTCCATGCTCTCGCGGAGCCTGACGGCTTTCCTGAATCGCGATTCGGAACTCGCCAACGCGGTGCTGCAGTCGGATGATGACGTGGACCTGTTGCGCGACAAGACCAACTACGAGTTGATCGAACTCATGCTGCGCGAACCGGAGAAGGTGCGGACCGGCGTGGATTTACTGTTTGTCACGCGCAATTTGGAGCGGATCGCGGATCACGCGACCAACATCGCGGAAGATGTGGTTTTTCTGGTGTCCGGGGTGGACGTGCGGCACCAGGGCAAAGTGGCGTAAGCGAATCGCGTAAGGCGGCCACGCATCCAACTGGGTGTGGCCAATTCGATCCTTACGCTCAGTGTTCTCGATCAGTCGCCGATTCCGGAAGGATCGACAGCCGGGCAGGCGCTGAGGAATTCCCTCGAACTGGCGCGTTTAGCAGACCGGCTGGGCTATGAGCGGTATTGGGTTGCCGAGCATCACGGCACGCCGGGACTGGCCTGTAATAGCCCGGAGGCGCTGATTGGGCCGATCGCTGCCGCGACCTCGCGCATTCGCGTGGGAAGCGGGGGCATCATGCTGCCGCACTACAGCCCCCTCAAGGTGGCGGAGACGTTCAGCATGCTGAGCGGCATGTTCCCGGGCCGCATCGATCTGGGGATCGGGCGCGCGGCGGGGACTAGCCCGAATGTGGCGCTGGCGTTGCAACGCGATCGCCGCCAGTTATCGCCCGACGATTTTCCCGATCAGCTGGACGAGCTACTGACTTTGCTTTCCAACCGGCGGCCCTCCGAGGGTCGCTTTCCCCGGCTGCCACTTTCGTTCATGACGTTCGACAGCCCGGAGCCGTGGTTGTTGGGCTCATCGCCGCAGAGTGCGATCTGGGCCGCGCAACTCGGGCTGGCGTATGCGTTCGCGGATTTCATCAACCAGGGGCCGGCGATTGCCGCGTACTACCGGCGCGAGTTTCAGCCTTCCGATAGCCGAACGGAACCGAAGCTGGCGGTGGCCGCGTGGGCGGTTTGCGCCGAAACGGATGAGGAGGCATTCCGCCAATCCCTGAGCTTCCGGATGATGATGCGGATGATGCACCGGGGACGGCTGATTGCGGTGCCAACGATCGAAACGGCGGAGCGATTCTTTGCGAGTGACGGCGAACCGGCGGAGGTGCTGCCACCGGGCAGACGTATCGTGACAGGATCGCCGGATACGGTTCGCCGGGCATTAGAAGCGCTGGCCGCAGACTATGGGGCTGGCGAAATCCTGATCGTAAATATCATGCACGACCACGCCGCCAGGCTACGCTCTTACGAATTGATTGCAGAGGCGTTCCGCGGAAGCGTTCCGGGACACCAGGCGTTTAGCGCAGCTTCCTGATCGAGACTTCTTTAAAGAAGACCACGTCGTCCTTGCCGTGATTCTGTAGGCCGAACCAGCCTTCGTTGGGACGCGGACCCCGCAACGGCTCAAAATCGAACTTGATCTTGGGGGTGGGGTCTCCCTCGTGATAGTCGGTGACTTTGACGCCATTGACGGTGACCATGGTGTGAGGGCCGTCGATGGTGATCTCCATGGTGTTCCATTCGGGGCCGGGCTTACCGGGGCGGGCCAGCGGTTTGGTGAGCGAGTAGAGCGTACCCGTGACGTGGTACTCGTCTTCGCCGCCCTTTTCCGGGTCATTATCGATTTGCACTTCGTAGCCGTAATGGACAGGCATCCACGGCTCGCGAGGCTCGATCGGGATGCGGATGTAGACGCCGGAGTTGTCGTTCTTATCGCGCATGCGAAAGACGACGCGAATAACGCAATTGCCAACCTTTCCGCCGGTCCAATAAAGGAGGCCCATGCCGCCGCTGGTCTTGATGAGGCCGTCTTCCACGCGGTCTTCGCCGGGGCCGACGTGTTTCCATCCATTCAGGTCCTTGCCATCAAAGAGAGGCTTCCAGCCCTCGTCGGCGGCGGAAGTAAGGCCGGAGCAAAGCAACGTACAAAACAGAAGGATTCCCGTTCGCATGCTGTTTACAGTACCAAGTGCATGGGAAAGTTTTGCGCGATGTGGTCGTTCAGCAAGGGGCTCAGGTACTTGAATACGGTATCGGCGACCTTCTTGTTGCCGTCGGCGGTGGGGTGGATGCTGTCGGCCTGCATGAGCTTCTTGTCAGTAGCGACGCCCTCCAGCAGAAATGGGATCCGCGTCAGGTGGTGGTCGGCGGCGAGCTTGTTATAGATCGCGTCGAACTGTTTGAGGTAATCCGGGCCATAGTTTCGAGGCAAAGTGATGCCGGCCAGGACCACTTTGGCGCCGACTCCCTGCAGGGCTACGACCATTTTGTCGAGATTCGATTCGACGGTGGCAGGCGGGATACCGCGCAGGCCGTCATTGCCGCCCAACTCCAAAATGACGATCTTCGGCTTGAGCGTGAGAATGCCGGGAAGGCGTTCCAGCCCGTCCGTGGTGGTATCGCCGCTGACGCCCGCGTTGTACACGCGGTAATTCTTGCCGGCTTTATCGATGAGTTTCTGGAGGTAATCGGGGTAGCTCTTGCCGGGGTCCGCGCCGAATCCGGCGGAAAGACTGTCGCCGAAGGCCACGACGAGCGGGCGGTTATCGGAGGGCCCGGTAGGCGGGGTGTTGGCGACCTCGCGATCGGACTTCTCGCCGGGGATGGTGGCGGCCGGCTTCTTCGTCCGTTCCGAGGGCTGCCGCTCCGGACCGTCCGGAGGTCCGCCGGCTTTGGGGTTGCAGCCCCAGGTACCGGCAAGAAGGAGACAAATAGATAAATGGAGTCGGAGGCGCACTAGAGCCATAATAGAAGGTAAAAGGACCAGGACCATCGAGTCGCCCATCATAGAAGTCCGGCATCTCACCAAATCCATTGATACGGGGACGCACCGGGTGGAGATCCTGAAAGGGATTGATCTGCAGATCCCGCGCGGGGAATTCGTGGCGATTATGGGGGCGTCGGGCAGTGGTAAGAGTACGCTGCTAGGCCTGCTCGCCGGCCTGGACACGGTGACCTCGGGGTCCGTGATTCTGGACGGAGTCGATATTACGGGTCTGCCCGAAGATGCGCTGGCCCTGGTGCGCGGGCGTAAAATCGGGTTCGTTTTCCAGTCGTACCAGTTAATTCCGACGCTCACGGCCGAGGAGAATGTGCTGCTGCCGGCGGAGCTTCTGGGGGCTGGCGACCCACGGCGGGCACGGGAACTGCTGAGCCGGGTAGGTCTGGACGGCCGGATGCATCACTATCCGGTGCAGCTTTCGGGAGGCGAGCAGCAGCGCGTGGCGCTGGCACGGGCGTTCATGGTCTCTCCGCCGATCCTATTGGCGGACGAGCCGACCGGGAATCTGGATAGCACCAATGGCCAGCATGTCCTCGAGCTGCTTCTGGACCTGAACGCGCGGGAGGGAACGACGCTGGTGCTGGTGACGCATGACGCGGCGCTGGCGGGTTATGCCGACCGGCGGGTAACGCTGCGGGACGGCCGAATCCTCAGCGATGAATACTTTGCCGAGGCGGAGAGCCAAAGCCGTGAGCGCAAACTCAAGGTTCGATAACCGGCTGGCGTTTCGCATGGCGTGGCGGGAATCGCGCGCCGCAGGCGGAAAGTTTCTGTTCGTCATTCTGGCCGTGGCCATGGGCGTGGGGACGCTAAGCGGAGTCAAGGGGTTTAGCCGGGCCTTTCATTCTTTACTCCTGCGAGAAGCGCGCACACTAATGGCGGCCGATCTGATGGTGCGCGTTTTTGCGCTGCCGGCGCCGGCGCAAACCACCGCCATGGACAAGCTGGCGCAGCAAGGCGTTCAGCGCACCTGGATCACGGAAACCATCACGATGCTTTCGCCCGTGAAGACGGACGCGCCGATTTTGATTTCGGTGAAAGCGGTGGACCCGAACCGGTATCCGTTCTATGGGAAGGTGAAACTGGATCCGCCCGGCGAGCTGGCCGGAAGGCTCACACCGGACCATATCGTGGTTTCGCGCGACCTGATGCTTCGGCTCAATGGGGTAAATGGTGATCACGTGCGCATCGGCGGTCAGGATTTCACGATTGCCGGCATCGTCGAATCCGAGCCCGACCGCATGTCGGGCAGTTTAAACGTGGGACCGCGCGTGATGATGTCGCGAGAAGGACTGGGCCGCGCGGGGCTGATGATCGCCGGGAGCCGCGCCTCGGAGCGATTCCTTTTCCGCGTGCCCCCGAAGGTTTCGATCGAGAAGGTCCACGCCGATTTGAAAAAGGCTTTTCCGGAGAGCCTGATCACGGACTTCCGGCAGACGCATCCGACGATCGAGCAGGGGCTGGAGAAGGCGACCGTCTTTCTGAGCCTCGTCAGTCTGATTGCGCTGATCGTGGGAGCACTGGGCGTCGCGATGGCGATCGATGCGCACCTGCAGCAGAAACTGGATTCGATCGCGATCATGAAATGCATCGGGGCGCGGTCGTCGCAGATCATGCGGATTTACACGATCCAGACGCTGGGACTGGGACTGTGCGGCGGCCTTCTGGGGATTCTGGCGGGATTCGGCGTGCAAGCGGTCTTTCCCTTTCTGCTGGCGCACTACTTCAGCACGCTGCCGCGGCTGACGATCGATTGGATTTCAGCGATTCAAGGGCTGGGCATCGGACTGTTGGCGACGCTGTTGTTCACGGTGCCACCGCTGCTTTCGATCCGGCGCATCCGGCCGGGGCTGATCCTGCGGCGGGATGTGAGTTTCGACAATCGTCCCTGGCGTCAGAAGCTGAGCGACTCCGCAGGGGCGATCGTGGCGGGCGGGGTAATCCTTCTGGGCATTGGCGGGATTGCCGCATGGCTGAGCGAATCGTTGAAGACGGGGCTTTATTTTGTGAGCGGGCTGGGGCTCAGCCTGCTTTTTATGGCAGGGCTGGGATGGCTGCTGCTGCGGGGGCTGCGCTGGTTTGGGCGCGAGATCGCCTGGCGCCTGCGTCCGAGTCTGCGACACGGCATCGCCAATCTGTATCGTCCGGGCGCGCATACCCAGTCCGTGCTGATCGCGCTCGGAATCGGCGTAATGTTCACGTTGACCGTCTACCTCGTGCAACGCGGGATGCTCTCAGACATGCGAAGCAGTGCGCCGCCGGGGATGCCGAACGTCTTTCTGCTGGATATGACACCCGCGAATCGGGACGGGGTGATGCGACTGGTTGCGCAGCAGAAGGGTTTGGAGGACAAACCCGATTCAGTGGGCACGGTGTCGGTCAAAATTTCCGCGATCGATGGGAAGGCGCTGGATCGGGAAAAGCTGAAAGGGATTGAGCGGCATTATGCGTCGACCGTATCGGGGACCGAATCGCCGGTCCGGCCTCCGTTTACGAAGATCGTCGCGGGCGCGTGGTGGAGAAAGGATCAGCCGGCCGATCAGCCGCAAGTGTCGGTCTCGAGCGAAGCGGCGAAGGTGATGCACCTGGAGCCGGGGCAGCGACTGACCTGGTCGACGCCGTCGCGTACGTTCGTGACGCGCATTGCGGCGGTGCATGAGACGGAAGCGATCCGGCTGGGCGCGCGCGTCGAATTCCTGTTTTCGCCGGGAGCGCTGCAGGGGCTGCCCGTGATTTATTACGGCACGGTACGGGTGAATCCGAAGCTGGTGCCGGAGATGCAGAAGGCGCTTTACGGGCGGTACCCGACGGTGACCGTGGTGAACGTGGCGGACGTGATGGCCATAGTGGAGGAAGTGGTGGATCAGATTTCACTGATCGTGCGCTTTATTTCGGCGTTCGCCATTCTGGCTGGTGCCATTATTCTGGCGGCGAGCGTGGCCGGCACGCGGATGCGGCGGATCCGTGAAGTGGTGATCCTCAAGACGCTGGGTGGCACGCGCGGCCGGATCGCGGAAATCTTTTCGATCGAATTTTTGATCCTGGGAACGGTGTCGGGACTGGCGGGCAGTCTGCTCGCGACCGGGTTTTCAGCATTTTTTCTAAAATGGGTGTTGAGCGCGGATTTCCGCTTCGATCTGCTTCCCAACGCGGTGGCGGTTCTGATGACCGCGGTGGTGGCGATCGTGGCGGGATGGGTGGCGAGCCTGCGCATTTTGAACCAGAGGCCGCTCGAGATTCTGCGCGAACAATAGAAGCTGGGCAATGACCGGCGAGATTAGGAAGATCGGACGATATCAGATCACGCGGGAGCTGGGCCGCGGTGCCATGGGAGTGGTTTACCATGCGATCGATCCCACGATCGGCCGTCCGTTGGCGATCAAGACGCTGCGGCTGCGCGAACTGGACGACGGCGATCAGCGGTTGCGTTTGCGTGAGCGTCTGTTTCGCGAGGCGCGCTCCGCCGGGGCGCTGTCGCATCCGGGGATCGTCACCATCTATGACATGGATGAGGTGGACGGGCTGGCGTACATCGCGATGGAGTTCGTGGATGGCGACACGCTCGACCAATTGCTGGCGCAGCCGCGGGGATTGGGCCGGGAGCGCGTGGCGCAGGTGCTGCTGCAGACTGCGGCCGCGCTCGATTATGCGCACCGCAAAGGAATCGTCCACCGCGACATCAAACCCGCGAACATCATGATCGACACGGCGGGAACGGTGAAGATCACCGATTTCGGGATCGCGAAGATCGCGCAGTGGGAGCGCCAGACACTCACGGGAGTTCTGATCGGAACGCCCAACTACATGTCACCCGAACAGGTGCAAGGGCAGGAGGCGGATGGCCGCAGCGATCAGTTTTCGTTAGGCGTGATTGCTTACGAGATGTTGACCGGCGCGCGCCCGTTTCATGGCGAGCAGATTTCGACGGTGGTGTTTAAGATCGTCAACAGCCAGCCGGTTCCGGCGAATCGGGTAAACGGCTCGTTAGATGACGGGGTAGACAAGATACTGCGACGGGCCCTGGCCAAGAAGCCGGAGCGGCGATTCGCGTCGTGCACCGCATTCGCGACGGCGCTAACGGGCGCGCTCGCGAACGCGAAGAACTGGCGGGCTCTGCCAGCGAAGACGGACGATGATCACGCGCGGGCGGCAAGCGGGACGGAGAAGCTCGCGGTGCAACGGCGGCGCTGGCTGGTATTGCTGGTTAGCGCGCTCCTGTTTCTGGCGGCGGTACTCGGCGTGGCGGTGTGGCCGGACTGGCATCCTGCGGAACAGGCGCGGCAGGCATTCCCGTCCGAATCGGAGGCGATGGATCCGTTGCCCAATGCGGCCCCGTTGGGACAGCCGCCGCTCGGATCCGAATCGATCCCGGTCCCGGAGCGCCGGCGGGCGATGTCTCAGAAGACGCGGTCAATCGTGCGGGTAGCGGCCACAAGCAGAAATGAGGCGCGGCTGGAGCCAGTTGCCACGTGGCAGCAGATCGCAATCGCGACGAACCCGTCCGGGGCACGCGCGGCCCTGGATGGATCGCGCGGCGCTGTCTGCCGGACACCGTGCCAACTTCGCGCGAGCACGGGCGTTCACGGGGTGACCATAACCCTGGCCGGCTACCAGGCCGAGAGCCGCGAAATTGGGGTTGGGCATGAGGATATCGAGTATCCGCTGATTACGCTACGGTCGTCTGATGGGACCCTGCTTTTGACCAGCGATCCATCGACGGCGCAGGTCTGGGTAGATGGACGGCAGACGAATTGGGTGACGCCGGTGCGGATCAACCTGGCCCCCGGGGCTCACCGAGTGCGGATTGAGAAGGATGGGTTGGAATCGTCGGGTGAGGTGGAGATAGGGAACGGGGCGTTGAGCACGTTGAAACTGGGTGTGCGGCGGGAGTAAGAAGGCAAAGTTAGAACGACCGGCGCCAGTTCCCGGCTAAACCGGTCTGAAATGTTCGATCAGGCAAAGTGTTCACAGAGTTCCGAAAGGAATCTCCACTTCAACGTAGCTACCAGGCTCACACCCGTTTACAGCGGCGGCGATCGACTGGAGATGCAGCCGTACCCTTGGCCACTGGGAATTTCCCAAAATCACGATGGCGATTGTGCGCCTCGCTAAGCTCTGTTGGTGCCGGATGTTCTTGTCCGTGCTCAGCAGGACATCGAACTTGGCCTCCTCGGCGCGCCGGATGAGATCGCCGTTCGACAACTCGTGCCAACCGATCTGCCGCGCATGAGTGACGTCGTGCCCGGGCAGATGGCGTGCGATCGGTTTGGGCACGCCATTGTCGAACAGGATCCTCACGATCGCGTGAGATCGCCGTTTGCCAAGCTTGCGGAGGCGAAGTGGAGGACGGCGAGAACCTCTTCCGATGTGACATCGAAGATCTCTGTGATCTCACTAAGAGAGAGCCCAGCCTCGAGATTCTCAAAGACGGTCTGGACCGGCATGCGGGTGCCTTTAAACACCCACGCTCCGCTCACCTTCCCGGGAACGCTTTCCACCGCCGCGCATTGAGACCAGTCGAGATTTGGCATATGCCTCCACTTCAGACTACCTCAGGCACTCTGTTCCTCAAGCATGTGCCCGGTTCGGCGTCTGGTGCGGCGGGAGTAGCGGGCGAGGTTGACACGAAACCAGCTTTACTTTATGGTACAGAGTAGTCCGCGCCCAATGCGATACCTTGGACCTCTTCGTGCAACAGCGATAGCTGCGGCGGCCGTGGGCGGCATTGGTTCTGCCGGTCTTACACTCTATGCGGGGCACCGGAACAGCTCGCGAGTGCTTGTGCTGCTTTTCGTGGTGTGGGTACTTTCACCATTCGTGGGTCTGCTGGCCGCCAGCACGGTGTTCCACGGCCGGGCCGGTTCCGCGAGAACAGCGCTTTATGCGTTGAGCGTTTTGATCGCCGTTGTCTCGCTGGCTATTTACGGCTATGCGGCTCTTGGACCGCCGCGGCCAACCCCGGCGTTCACATTTCTCATAGTTCCGCTGGCGTCCTGGCTTGCGCTTGGGATTGCTATTGCTGCGGGGCTTGTTCGCCCTTCTTGAGCAGACTGGGTACTTTGCGCTTGGTTTCCGCTTCCTTCTTATCCGCCGCCTTGGCTTCCGCCTGATCCTTGGGCTGCATCATCGCTTCACGATCCTTCTTTTCCTGCGCTTCTTTAGCGGCAATCTCGGTGGTCCGCTTGGACAGGTCTTCACCCGCAAGCTCCAGACTGTCGTTGGTGCTGTCGATATCCTGCTTAAGCGCGAACTCATAGCGGGACGCGTCCTTGGGATGCAGCTCGGCGATTTTTTGCAGCGTCTGCAGCATTTCTTTTTCACCGGCCTGGATCGCTCCGACACCCTGCGACACGTCCTTATTCCGCTTGAGCGCGTCGTCGGTAACGGTATCGATCGCGTCGATGATGTTGCCGTAGTCTTCGAGGAGATCGTGGATGAGGGCAGAGCGCCCGGGCTTTTCTTTAGCGAGCAGTTGTTGTACCTGGTCGACGCGCTGCCGCGCAAACTGGATGTAGAGCTGGACGCGCGCGTTGGGATCCTGCGCCTCCCGGACCTGGTCGGTTTCATCGGCGGTGAGGAAGTCGCGTTGCGCCAGCAAGGGTGACATGCAAGCGAGCAGGGCGGCAGCGGCGAACCTCAATGCCGGCCGGAGATGATATCGTTCAGCCATTCGTCGTGGACCTCCTGCACATGGACCTTCGGACTCTCGATCAGCTTGCGATCTTCCACGTCCATCGAATTCTCCAACCCTTCGATACGCCGCAGTAACTGGCGGGTCGCGGTCTCGGCCAGCTTGAACGGGTGTACGTGGCGGCGCGGGTCTTTGCCGGTCTTCTGCAAAGCCTCGTGGGCGACCTCGACGGCGCTCTGCATGTCCAGAAGCTCCGCTCCGGTTTTGTCCAGATTGCTGGCGGCGTAGGCGGTTTTGGCTTCCTCGAAGCTCTCGGCGGCATGTTCGAGCGCGAGGTGGGCGCGGCGCTCCAGGTTCGGCTCGCTGCGAATCGAACCCAAATCGACCGCCAATAAGGACGCCACGGCCAACGCTACGCAGAGAAGACCGCTCATCGTTTATGCATCTCCGTTTCGATGATACGGATGCGCTGCCGGGCGGCAAATTCCTGGTCCGGAAATTTGCCTTTACTTACCGCCAGAAACTGTTTGTAATTGTCGAGCGCACCCGGGTTCTGATGCAGCTTATCGAGAGTGATGGCGCGCAGGTAGAAGTTGCCGGGTGTTTCCGCTCCCAGCGCTTTCACTCTGTCGAGGGCGGCCAAGCCCGCGCCATAGTCCTCATGCACGATCAGCACGCTCGCTAATTCATTCCAGGCTTCTTTGGAATCCGGCTTGATTTTGGCGGCGGCGGCGAATTGATTGGCGGCGGGGATCAGCTTGCGCTCATCCCGGAGCTGCCGTCCGTAGATCATCCTGAGATCGTAGCCATTCGGTTCGGTGGCGACCGCCTTTTCGAGTTGCGCATCCTGCTTGTCGAGCTGTTTGTTCATGCGGTAGGCAGTGGCTAGCGCGAGCCGATTGGCGACGGTGGGCGCCTCGGAGACGGCTTTTTCTAAGCGCGGAATGGCGTCGGCGAACTGTTTGTTTTCGAGAAGCAATTCACCCAGACGAGCCTGCGCCGCGGCATCGCCCGGGAATTGCTGATAAAGCGCGATGGCTTCGGGAGCGTGACCGGCTTTTTCTTCAGCGGCGGCGAGTTCGAGCAAGGCATCGTGGAAACTCGCATCGAGCCCCGCGGCGCTTTGGAAGTGAGGCCGGGAGGCGTCCAACTGATTTTGGGCAAGCAGCGACCGCGCGAGCCCTAACTCCGCCGCGGCGGATTTCGGGGTGGCTTTCAAGGCGTCTTCGAAATGCTTCCGGGCCTGGTCTGGCTGCGCCGCCTTGAGCAGGGCTTCTGCGAGGTAGTAGTTCGGGCGATACTCGGCGGGCTTCTGCGTGGCGGCCGCCTGGAGGAGCGGGATCGCTTCCGCGGCGCGCTCGTTGCGAAGCAGGAGGATTCCGAGGTTCAGACTGGCCTCATAGAGACCGGGCTTCAGGTCGAGGGTGCGCTGGTACTCGCGAATGGCTTCGGGGTCGCGATGCAGGAGACTGTCGGCCAGCGCGAGGTGAAAATGAGAAGCGTAATCTCCGGGACTGGCGGAAACTGCTTTTTGAAAGAGAGCCGCGGCGTCCTCGTTTTTCTGCGAGTCGAGGGCCTTGCGTCCCTGATCGAGGTAGTCGGGATTCTGCCAGGCCAGCAGGGAGAGCAGGACCCACGGGGTCATGCCTTCATTTTAGCTGGACCCTGCGGCGGTGATTGGCGCCCCAATCCGCTAAGCGCTGTAAAACCGCACCCAGCGACTTCCCGTACGGAGACAGGCGATATTCCACCCGCGGCGGAGTTTCCGCGTGGACGGTACGCTCGAGGATCCCGTCCTGCTCCAACTCGCGAAGCTGCTGGATGAGCACTTTCTCGCTGGGTTCAGGGACGGATTTGCGAATTTCCCCGTACCGAAGAGTGCCCAGCTTGAGTGCTTGCAGAACCGAGAGGTTTCCATTTCCCGCCGAGAACGTCGAGCGTGACTCTGACCGGACATTCGGAAAGCTTCATCGGCTTACTTGGAAGTGCGTTCTTGTCTTAGCTCGGCGGCCGTGATTCAATCGCACTTATGATTCTAGTCTGCGGCGCAACGGGCACCATTGGCGGGCAGGTGATTGAGCAGTTCGCGGCCGCCGGTCTTCCGGTAACGGCGCTGGTTCGAAAGCGGCCGGAGGAAGGGTCGAAACGGCCGGGAGTGACATACGTGGTGGGCGACATGGCCGACCGGGAGAGCATGGCGTCCGCGCTTCAAGGCGTGGAGAAGCTCTTTCTGGTTTCGGCCAATGGGGAAGAGCAGGCCGAGTTAGAGGAGAATGTGATTGCGGCCGCGGCGAAGGGCGGAGTGGCGCACGTCGTGAAGCTTTCGGTGATGGGGGCCGCTCTGGACGCCCGGTCCGGATTCGGGAGGCTGCATGCGCGAACGGAGAACGCGTTGCAGGATTCCGGAATGCAGTGGACCATTCTCCAGCCCAATATGCTGATGCAGAACCTGCGCTGGTATAGGGGCGGGATGTCGCAGGGAGTGCTGCCGATGCCGCTGCGGGATGCGGCGGTCTCGCATGTGGACGCGGGCGACGTCGCCGGAGTGGCTTTTCACGCGCTGACACGGGAGGGGCACGCTGGCCGGACCTACGTCCTCACCGGTCCGGAAGCGCTGACGGGAACGGAAGTGGCATCAACCATTGCCGCCGCTACGGGCCGCCCGATTCGCTACGATTCGATCCCGATGGCCGCCTTCCGCGAATACCTGGGGAAGAACGAGAGAAGCCCGCAAGTGCTGGATGCGGAGTGCGATCTGTTCCAGGCGTGGAGCGAAGGCGCGGGCTCCGCGGTTACGGCCGCGGTGGAGGAAGTCACCGGGAAGAAGCCGGTGCGGCTGGCCGATTTTGCGAGGAAACACGCGGCGGAGTTAGTGTAAGCCGTCGCGCAAGTAGCGGCCGGTGTGCGATCGCGGCTCTCGGGCGATGTCCTCGGGCCGCCCGACGGCGACCACTTCGCCGCCGCCCTCACCGCCTTCCGGACCCATGTCGATGATCCAATCGGCTGCGCGGATGACGTCCATGTTGTGCTCGATGATCAGGAGGCTCGCGCCGTTCCGGATGAGCCGTTCGAACGCGAACAGCAGTTTGGCGATGTCGTCGAAATGGAGTCCGGTGGTGGGCTCGTCGAAGATGAAGAGCGTTCCCGCGGACGAGGCGTCGGCAAGGCGCGAGGCCAGCTTGACGCGCTGGGCTTCGCCGCCGGACAGCGTGGTTGCCGACTGACCCAGGCGCAGGTAGCCCAGCCCCACGTCGCAGAGTACCTGAAGCTTGTTGACCAGGCGCGGCGTTTCGCGAAAGAATTCGACGGCCTCGCGCACGGTGAGCTGCAAGACCTCGTGAATGTTGCGGCCTTTGTAACGAATATCCATGATGCCGGTCTTGAAGCGCGTTCCTTTGCACTCTTCGCAAACCAGCTCGACATCCGCGAGGAACTGCATTTCCACGGAAACCGTTCCATCGCCCTGACAGACCTCGCAGCGCCCGCCCGGCACGTTGAATGAGAAATGCCCGGCGGTGTAGCCGCGCTTCTCGGCATCTTTGGTGGCCGCAAAGAGCCCGCGGATGATGTCGAACGCTTTGAGGTAAGTGATGGGGTTGGAGCGCGGCGTGCGGCCGATGGGCGATTGGTCGATCATGACCACTTCGCCGATCAGATTGGCGTTCTCGACGCGGCGGCAATGCATCTGGTGAAGGGGTTCGTCATCTTCGGCGCTCTCGTCCGCGCTTTCAGAGGCACCCGCCGGGCGTGCCAGCGCGCGAAAGATCACGTCATGCACCAGCGTGCTTTTGCCGGAGCCGGAAACGCCGGTGACCACGACCATACATCCGAGGGGAATTTCGACATCGACGCTCTTGAGGTTGTGCAGATGGGCGCCGTGGAACTTGAGCATGCGGTCCGGGCGGATGGGCCGCAGCTCGCGCGGCTCGGAAACACTCAACTCATGCCGCAGATACTTTGCGGTGAGAGACGCGTTGCCGTTCTCGGCGAGCCTGGCGTACGTATCGGCGAAGATGACGTTACCGCCCAATTCGCCGGCTCCGGGTCCTAAATCGACGATGAAATCGGCGGCGCGCATGACCTCCGGATCGTGCTCGACCACGAGGATGGTGTTGCCCAGGTCACGCAACTCCTTCAGGATGTTGATCAGTCGAATGGTGTCGCGCGTGTGGAGTCCGATGGATGGCTCGTCCAGAACGTAGCAGGAACCGACCAGGCGGGAGCCAAGGCAGGTGGCGAGCTGGATGCGCTGCGATTCGCCGCCGGAGAGAGTGGACGAGAGACGATCGAGGGTCAGGTATTCGAGCCCAACGTCATTAAGAAACCGCAGGCGCTGCTGGATCTCCACCAGAATTTTCTCGGCGATGGCCGTTTCTTCCGGCGAAAGTTCGAGTTGCGCGATGTATTCGTAGGCGCGCGCGATGTTCAGCTTCAGGACTTCGGCGATATTCTTACCGCCCATCCGCACCCAGAGCGCTTCTTTACGCAGGCGCGTGCCGTTGCAATCGGGGCAGCGCGCATAGCCGCGATAACGGCTGAGGAACACGCGCACCTGCATTTTGTACTTCTTGGTCTCGAGAGAGGCGAAAAACTCGCGTACGGCGCTATACACCGTTTCCTGCTCGGCTTCGCTCAGCTCACAGAAGGGGACGTCCATGCGCACTTTATGGGCGGCCTTGCGGGTGAAGCTCGATTGCCAGTCTTTCCCCTTGGGCTTGGTCCAGGGTTCCACGGCTCCTTCAGCGATGGAGAGCGCCCGGTTGGGGAGCGCAAGGTCCATGCTGAAATCGATGGTGTTTCCGAAACCCTGGCAGCGCGGGCACGCTCCGGCGGGGCTGTTGAAGCTGAAGAGCACGGGCTGGGGCTCGGAATAGGCGATGTTGCAGAATTTGCAGGAAAACTTCTCGTTGAAGCGCAGGCGGGTGCCATCCGCGGCGCTTTCGAAGATGACTTCGCCGCTCTCCCGGTAGCAGATCTCAACGGTATCGACGAGGCGCTGGCGGAGGTCTTCCGTGATGCCGAGGCGGTCGGCGAGAACGAAGAGCGGCTGGCCGAAGTCGATCTCCATGAGCGACTCCGGCGTTGAGAATTCGAAGGTGCGGCCGTTCTGAAAAAGGCGATTGAAGCCTTTTTTCCGCAATTCGAAGAGGTGCGCGTTGCGCTGCTCCTCATCCTTTGCGGCAGGAACCGGAAAGAGAACGTACCAGCGTGAGCCGAGAGGCTGTTGAAGCATCTGCTCCGCAACGCGGTCAACCGTGTCGCGCTCCACGCGACGCCCGCAGTTGTAGCAGAAGGTCCGGCCGACGCGCGCGAACAGCAGGCGCAGGAAGTCGTAGCATTCGGTCGAGGTGGCGACGGTGGAGCGCGGGTTGCGCGTGGTGGTCCGCTGGCGGATGGCGATGGCCGGGGCGATGCCGTCGATGTCGTCGACATCCGGCTTCTCCATCCGTTCCAGAAACTGCCGCGCATAGGCGGACAGCGATTCGACGTAGCGGCGCTGTCCTTCCGAGTAGATGGTGTCGAAGGCGAGGGAACTCTTACCGGATCCCGAAACTCCGGTGACGACGGTGATCTTGTTGTGGGGGATGTCGAGCGAGACGTTCTTCAGGTTATGAACGCGCGCGCCGCGAATCGATATAGTCTCTTCCAAGTTGTTTTCAGGAGCGGGCAGGGCCCGTACTCTGATTATCGCAGTCCCGCAAAAAAGCGAGAGATCAGGCGGGGTGGAGTTCGAGCAGATTGACCTGCGGGCGGCAATTGAAGCGGACTCCGTCGATGTTGCCGACGCCGGCGCTGACGTTGATCAAGCGGCCATTCCAGGGCTTCAAACCTTTGACGTAGCGTTTGTCGTCGACCGGTGCGGGCGAAATCCCGAGGATGGGCATAACGACCTGACCCCCGTGGGTATGACCGGCGAGCATGAGATCCCAGCGGAACTCATCCATCATCACTTTGGAATCGGGGTTATGGGAAAGGATCAGCGTCGGCATCTCGTCCTGGGGAACGCCGTGGAAGGCGACCCAGGGATTGCACTGGTGCGCCCAGAGATCGCCGCAGCCGACTAACCGGATACGGGCACCGCGGACGGGGACTTCGACGCGAGAGTTGATGAGGACCGGAATCCCCGCGGACTGGAGGAGACTCACCACGTAGGCGGTGGTGAGCGGCCGGGTATTGCGCTTGCCCGACCACGCGCCTCCGTCATGATTACCGAGCGAGGCGAAGGTGGGAACGCGTGTCGAAAGTTTCCGCAGGGTGTTGCGATACCACGGCTCGTCGTGGGGCTTGCCGTCGGTGAGGTAGTCGCCCGTGAGACAGACGATATCGGGCTTCTGCGCGAGAGCGAGTTCGAACGATTCTTCGATCAGGCGATTGGGAACTACCGGGGACGCGTGAAGGTCCGAGAGTTGTACGACACGAATGGTGCTGCCCGGCGGAAGGGCGCGGACCGGAATGCGGTCATGGGTGAGCTCGAGCCAGCTCGGCTCGACGTACCGGGCATAGCCGGCCACGGGAAAAGCCGCGAACGGAAACAGTAATAACTGCCTTCTATTCACAGCCCATGTTATCAAGATTAGCGATCAGTCCGGCGGCCGGAAGGCGTCCCAAACTGGGCGAAGCTCTTCATAATATGCTCTTTGCGGGACAGCTCGGTCGCGGTAACCCAGCCGGTGCGCCGGGTTTCCAGCAGTTTTTCGAAAGCGAGTTTTCCCTGGGCATGGGAAGTGCGCAGGCGCTCCAGGTCGTCGGGGGTGAAGGCGTGAGGATGCACCTCAATGAGTTCGCGCAGACGGGCGACGGCCTCCTGGCGAACGGCGACCGCGGCCTCCATCCGGTCGAGGTCCAGGCGGTTTGCGGTGAGCATGAGCTGTTCGGTGGTGCTGCTGAGTGCGTCCAGGACTGTGGATATGGGTTCTGCCATTGTGAGGGATATCGGTCGGGAAGCCGGAAAGCTTTAGAGGACCCGGCTGATTGCGTTACGCAAGGAGTGGCGGGATGGATGTTTTACAGCATCCCTAACAACGCGTTTCCGGCAATCGCGGCCAGACCGAGCGGAATCAGCCATTTCCAACCGAGCTGCATCAACTGGTCGTAACGAAGCCGCGGAAACGTGCCGCGACACCAGATGGCAGCGTAGATGAGCACCAAAATTTTGGCAAGAAACCAGAAAAGCCCCGCGATCGCGTGATTGACGGCGGGGATGAGGAACAGTACGCCCAGAAGCGCGGCTACGGCGGCCAGTGCAAGCAGAATCAGACGGAAGAAGGGCAGTTCCGGCCTGCGAGCCAGCCAAAGTACACCCCCTGAGACGGTCCAGAAGGATAGGGCGGGGAGGACGTACCCGACGGGGATTTCGAGCAGCGCCAGATTCGGAAAAGGACGCATCCAGCCGCCCCAAAACAACGTGACGGCAACGGCGCAGGCGATGAACAGGTTGGCGTACTCGGCAAGCATGAAGAACGCGAAGCGCATGCCGCTGTATTCCAGGTGATAGCCGCCGGCAAGTTCGGATTCGGCCTCCGGCAGATCGAAGGGCGCGCGGTTCGATTCGGCCAGAGCGGCAATGGCAAAAAGGCCGAAACCGACCAAGCCGAATCCCCAGTGGTCGAAGGCAAACCAGACACGCCGCGAAAATTGCGCCTCGACGATGCCCTGCATGCGCAGCGTTCCGGCGGAGAGGATGCCGCAAACCAGACCGAACGAGAGGGCAATTTCATAGCTGATCAATTGCGCGGCGCTGCGCAAGCGCCGAGCAGCGGGTAATGGCTGTTCGAAGCCCAGCCCGCCGAGCACCAGACTGAGGACTCCGAACGAGGCCGTGGCGACGATCAGAAGCAGGCCGATGTTCAAATCTGCAACGAAGAGGGAGCGGCTGAACGGGAGGACGGCCATGGCGGTGAGCGCGGCGGCGGTGGCCATCACCGGGGCGAGCCGGAAGATGACGCGATCGGCGGCGGTCGGCACGATATCTTCTTTGAGCAGGAGCTTCAGGGCGTCCGCGACGCCTTGCAAAAGGCCGTGAGGTCCGACGCGCATGGGTCCCAGGCGGCCCTGCATGTCGGCGAGAATTTTGCGCTCCACGAGGGTCAAATAGAGGATGAGGAGCGGGAAGAGCAGGACGATCGTCACGCCGGTGAGCAAAGCGGTTTGCATTTAGCGGACGACTCCGGTTGCGAACCGCAGCATCGGTTCGGGGAAGACTCCGGCGGCTAAGGTGACCACCCCTGCCAGCGCGATCGCCAGGCGCAGGCTCCACGAGGCATGCGGCTTCTCGGCGTCGGTTTCGGGCTGGAGGAACAAAAAGCGGACCAGGCGGAAGTAGTAGAAGCACGACACCGCGATGTAGACGACCGCGATCGCGGCCAAAGCGTAGTGGCCGGTCTGCACCAGCGCGAGCGCGATATAGTATTTTCCCCAAAAGCCGGCGGTAGGCGGTATCCCGGCCAGCGATAGCAGGAAGAGAAGCAGCGCGAGGGCGTAAGCCGGCGCTT
Source organism: Bryobacterales bacterium (assembly GCA_963814235.1). GTDB lineage: Bacteria > Acidobacteriota > Terriglobia > Bryobacterales > Bryobacteraceae > Bog-113. The sequence continues at coordinate 264,258 of CAWFCA010000011.1, forward strand.
TATGCATCAGCCCAGCCAGGCCGGAGATATCCTCGCCTAAGCCGTAGCCGCGTTCCAGTGCAATCACCACCGCAAACGCGCCCAGGTTGCTGATTCCGTAAACCAGCAGGTACACGGCGATGCCGTCGCGGCCGGTGGCGTTATTGGCGACGAGGCCCAGCAGCAGGTACCCGGCATGGGCGATGGAACTGTAGGCGAGCAGGCGCTTGATGTTGGTTTGGGTGAGGGCGGCGAAGTTTCCCACGGTGAGCGTCAGCAGGGCGGCGGTGGTAAGCAGCGGCATCCACAGCTCGCGGGCGCTCTGCAGCGTACCGGGCAGTAAGCGCATGACCAGAGCGATCGAAGCGGCTTTGGACGCGACCGAAAGATAAGCGGTGATTGCCGTGGGTGCGCCTTCATAGGCGTCCGGAGCCCACATGTGAAAGGGAACGGCCGAGATTTTGAAGAGCAGGCCCACGGTGATCGCGGCGATCGCGATGAGAATCATGGGCTCGCGGGGGCTGCGCGCGGCGGCGGCTCCCGCGATCTCGCGGAGTAAGGTGGACCCCGCCAGCCCAAAGAGCATGGAGAATCCGTAGACCAGAATGGCGCTGGAGAAAGCGCCCAGCAGGAGATATTTGACGGCCGCTTCGGTGGAACGGCGGCCGCCCGAGCCGAATGCCACCAGAACGTAAAAGCTGACGGCCATCAACTCCAACCCGAGAAAGAGCGTGACCAGGTCGGCGCCGGCGGCCAGGAAAAACATCCCGCATTGGGCGAATAGCAGGAGGGCGAAATATTCGGCGCGCGCGTCGGCCGAGGCCAGCACCACCAGCGTGGAGGCGCCCACGAACAGCCAGTTGAAGTAGAGCGCGAACGCATCGATGGTGAGCGCGCCATGGAAACCGGCCAGCTCCGTTGCGTGCGTGTCGAGCATCCAGGCCTGTTGTTTGACCAAGGCCCAGCCGGTGAACGCCAGCGCGATCATCGACAGCCAGAACGGGGCGCGCGAACCGGGCCTGGCGACGAAGCGAAGGAGCAACAACGCACACCCGAACAGCGCCGGCATCAGGGCGGGAAGGAGCGCCAGATGATCGGCGGAGCTGTAGAACTCGCTCACTTCCGATTCACGAGCGCGCCCTGCACCCGCGCCACAATGTCGTTCACGGGCCGATCCAGCAAGTCGAAATACGGCTTGGGGTAGAGACCGATGGAGATGGCCCAGATCACAAGGGGCAGCAGCACGCAGAGTTCGCGCGCATTCAGATCCGGCAGGAGGCGATTCCGTTCATAGCGGATATCGCCGAGCATCGTTCGCTGATAAAGCCACAAGAGATAGCCGGCCGCCAGCACGATACCGAAAACGGCGCAGGCCGCCCAGATGCGGCTTACGGTGAAGACGCCCTGGAGGATCGTAAATTCCCCCACGAAGCCGTTGAGCAGCGGGAGCCCGGCGGACGCAAAAGCGGTGATTGCGAAGATCACGGCGAAGCGCGGCATGACCTGTGCGAGACCGCCATATCCGGCGATCTCCCGGGTATGCCGGCGCTCGTAGATCATACCCATGAGAAGGAACAGGAGCCCCGTGGTGATCCCGTGATTCAACTGCTGGAGGACGCTGCCGGTAATCCCGGCCTGGTTCAGCGCGAAAATGCCGAGCGTGCAGAAACCCATATGGCTCACGGAGGAATACGCAATCAGGCGCTTCCAATCGCGCTGCATGAGGCTGACGAGCGCGGCGTAGATGATGGCGACGATCGAGAGCACCGCCATGATCTCAACCACGGTGCGGTTGGTGGAGCCGACCGGCAGCAGGGGCAGGGAAAAACGGATAAAGCCGTAAGTGCCCATCTTGAGGAGCAGGCTGGCGAGCACAACCGAGCCCGCCGTGGGCGCTTCCACGTGGGCGTCCGGCAGCCACGTATGGAAGGGGAACATGGGGACCTTTACGGCGAAGCCGCAGAAGAGCGCCCAGAAAATCCACTGCTGCGCGACGGGGCTCAGATTCAGCTTGAGAAGCTCGGCGATCTCGAAGGAATAGAAGCCGTATTGCTGGAAGTGGAAGAAGTAGAGGGCCAGCAATCCGAGAAGCATGAGAACCGATCCAGCCAGCGTATAGATGAAAAATTTGATGGCCGCATAGAGCCTGCGAGGGCCGCCCCAGATGCCGATGATGAAGTACATGGGGATCAGCACCGCTTCGAAGAAGACGTAAAAGAGAAACGCATCGAGCGAAAGGAACACGCCGATGATGCCGGACTCGAGCAGGAGGAAGAGCGCGTAGTATTCCTTGGGGCGCTCGGTGACATTCCACGAGGCGAGCAGCGCCAGAGGCAGAACCACGGTGGACAGCAGTACGAGCAGGAGACTGATTCCATCGACGCCGAGAGAGTAGTCGATTCCGAGCGACGGCACCCAGGACACGTGCTCGACGAACTGGAAACCTTTCGCCCCCGGATCGAACCGTGCCAGCAAAGCGATCGAGACGATGAACGTGAGGAAGGCGGTCAGATTCGCGGTGAGGCGAACGGCGTTGCGGCTGCCGCCCGGCAGAAAAACAATTACGGCCACGCCGCAGAGGGGAAGCAGCAAAAGCGCGGTCAGAATGTGGGTCATCACAACGATGCCGGTCATCAATGGACCCACACCAACCAGGCGAGCATGGCTGCCATTCCGGCGGCAACCCACCAGGCATATTGAGTGACCACCCCGCCCTGTAGAGCGCGGACGGGATAGGATGCGGCCCTCACGAGAAACCCGATCGCGCGGACGGCTCCGTCAACCACGATGCGATCCCAGCCGTTCGCAAAGCGTCCGGCGGCGCGGGCAAGCCAGCCCAGGCCGCGAACACCCGAATCGAGTACGGTTCGATCGAAACGATCGAACGCGAGGCCTCCGGAGCGTCCTAAACCGCGCACGAAAACAAAATGGTAGGCGCGGTCGAGGTACCACTCTTCGGATAGGACTCCATGGAGAGGCTTCAAGGCCTGTTCGAGATTTCGCGGAATCTCCGGGCGGTGGTGATACAGATAGCGGGCCAGCACCATACCGATCAGGGCGACCGCGGCGGAGATCCCGGTCAGCACCCATTCGAGGCCGGGCGCGGCGGCGGGGGTATGCGCGGAACTGGCGAAAACAGGTCGCAGCCAGTGCTCGAAGGAATGCATCCAGGCTGGGCCGTTCCAGGACGCGGGAACGCCGATCCAGCCCGCCATTACGCTGGCGATCGCAAGGACGACGAGGGGTCCGGCCATCAGCCAGGGCGATTCGTGCGCCTGCCGGCTGTTTTCATGGGGTTCGACATAGAAGGCCAGGTGCATGAGGCGCCACATGTAAATGGCGGTCAGGCCGCTGGTCAACACGCCGACGAAGTAGAGGGGCGTGGCTCCGGCGCCGAAGGTCTGGTTCAGAATGGCGTCTTTCGAGAAAAATCCGGCTAAGCCGGGGATCCCGCTGAGGGCCACCGCGCCCACAAACATGGTGCGGTGGGTGACCGGCATTTTTTTTCGAAGCCCGCCCATTTTGCGCAAATCCTGCTCGCCGTGCAAGGCATGAATGAGAGAGCCGGCGCCCAGGAACAAGAGGGCCTTGAAGAAGGCATGCGTAAACAGATGGAAGACGGCTACCCACCACGCGCCCACGCCAAGCGCCAGGAACATGAAGCCGAGCTGACTGACGGTGGAATAAGCCAGGACGCGCTTGATGTCGGTATGGACCAGGGCGGTGGCGGCCGCGAAGATCGCGGTAAAGACGCCCACCACCGCGACGATCACGGAAGCCGGGTGGGAGGCTGCGAAGATAGCGCTCGACCGCGCGATCAGGTAAACGCCCGCGGTGACCATGGTGGCGGCATGAATGAGGGCGCTAACGGGCGTAGGCCCTTCCATGGCGTCGGGCAGCCAGACATGGAGCGGAAACTGCGCCGACTTTCCGGCCGCGCCGAAGAAGAACAGCAGCGCAACCCAGGCCAGGGAGGATTGGCCGATTCCTGGTACGGCGTGGACGAAGTTCACCGAGCCCGTGACGGCCCAGAGCCATAAAATCCCGATCAGAAATGAAGCATCGCCGACGCGGTTTACCAGGAATGCTTTTAATCCGGCGCGCGCGGCCACGGGCCTTTCGAAGTGGAATCCAATCAGGAGATAACTGCAGAGTCCCACGCCCTCCCAGCCGGCAAAGAGCACCAGGTAGTTGCCGGCCAGGAGCAGCAGCAACATGAGAGCGATGAACAGGTTCATGTACGAGAAAAAGCGGGCAAAGTCGGGATCGCCGCGCATGTATTCCACGGCGTACAGGTGCACCAGGAAACCGACGCCGGTGACGATCATGATGAGCACGCCGCTGAGCGGATCGAGCAGCAATTCCCAGGGCGCATGAACCAGCGGAAGCCAGGGGCCGATCGGCTCCCGCCAATACCGCGCGGCCGTGGCATGTAGTTGGAAGAAGGCGGCGAGGGCGATGAGGAAGCTGCCGAGAACGCTTCCGGGGCCGATGAAGCGGACGGCCCGCGCGGGCGGTCGCAGAGCACACAGAATCGCGCCCGCGAGAGGGATCAGCGGAATCCAAAGAAGGTGAACTACCACTTGAGGAGGTTTACCTCATCCGTCAGCACGGTTTTGCGGTAGCGAAACAGGGCAATGAGGATGGCCAGACCGACGGCGGCTTCGGCTACCGCGTCCGCGATTACAAACAGTGCGAACACCTGACCCCGCGTGGTCCCCCACAGCTCCGAAAACGCAACCAGATTTATGTTGACCGCGTTAAGGATCAATTCGATCGACATCAGGACGACGACAATGCTACGGCGGATCAGAACACCGGCGACTCCGATGGATAGAAGCAGAGCGCTTAAGGCCATGTAGTGGCCGGTCAAGCTTCGCCTCGCGCGAGAACCACGGCCCCGACCAGCGCCGCAAGTAGCAGAATGGAAACGAGCTCAAAAGGGAGTAGATATTCGGTCAGCAGCATGTTGCCGATTGCTTCCGTATTGAACGCCGGCAGCTCGCCACGACGGGGGACGAGCCCCGCGGACCGCAATAGGAGCAGCAGTTCCACTCCGGCCAGAATGGCGCATCCCGCTCCGGCGGCCCACCAGCGCGAGAAACGCGCCTGACCCTGCACGCGGTCCAGGTTCACCAGCAAAATCACAAAAAGAAAAAGAAGCACAACACCGCCGGCGTAGACAATCAACTGCGCGGCGAATAGGAATTCGGCTTTGGTTTGCAGAAAAATACCACCCGCGCCCAGGAGTGAAAGCAACAGCCCGATTGCGCAGTGGACGGGGTTGCGGAGGGTGATGGTGAGCAGCGCTCCGATCAGCGTCAAGGCCGCAAAAGCGTAGAAAAAGGCGAGAGTCAAAGGTTTAGTATGAATGACTTACGAAACGCGGGGGAGGCTGTGGCAGCGAATGGCCGAAATTGCCGCGCTAGCGGGTGTACTCGACCGGGCGCGGCCCTTCTTCGAGCATCTGCCGGTTCCAGATCAAGCCTTCGCGGGTGTAGCTGGCCAGCTCGAAATCCTGCGTCAGTTCGAGGGCGTCGACTGGGCAGGCATCCTCGCAAAGCCCGCAAAACATACAGCGCGATAAGTCGTAAGTGAAGCCGATGAGGTCCTTACGGCGCGTCTGTTCGTTGCGTTCACTGATGACTACGATGAGATTCTCGGGACAGGCGATCGCACAGAGGTTGCAGGAAATGCACAGAGTTTCGCCGTTCTCGGGATTGATGTTCAGCCGGGGCGCGCCGCGATAGCGTTCCGACACTGCCGGGCGTTCCAGGGGGTATTGGTCAGTGACCTGTTCCCGAGGGCGCTGGGTTTTGAACGTGACCCATAAACCTTTGATTAGGTCTATAAAAAGAATCTTTTCTAATAACGGAGACATTGTGAAAGTTGGTAATCAATCGGCGCTAAACTAATCGAGGCTACGGAATCCAATGCAGGCTTCAGGCTGTTCACCGTCGAACGGATTTGATCCTATCAATCAGTTCGCTCTCGTTAGTTATATCCCGGATCCACTGGGCCGCTTCTTGGATGAGCTACGGCTGCAACTCGATCCTGATTGTAAACCGCACGCGCATGTCACCATTCTCCCTCCGCGGCCGCTTTGCGGTCCGGCGAACCAGGCAATCGGGAACTTGCGGCAGTTATCAAGGCAATTCGCGCCGTTTACGATCACGTTGGTCGAGGTCGCCAAGTTTGAGGTTTCGGAAGTGATTTACCTCAAACTAGGTATCGGGCGGCCGGAATTGCGCGCGATGTATGAGGCGATGAATTGCGGCCCTTGCGAGTACAGCGAACGGTTCCGGTATTCCCCCCACATTACCCTGGCGCAGAATTTGAAACCCGAACAAGTGCAGGCGACTCTAGAGAAGGCGACTGCAGCCTGGGGAAATTGGACCGGACTTCGGTCGTTCCGGGTGGAAAACCTTTCGTTTGTGCAGAATACATCATGTGCAGAGTGGATCGACCTGGACCACATCACGCTTCTGGAACGCCCGCCGGCGGGTCCGCCTACTCAAACAAGCCGGGCTGAACCGGCGCATCCGGCTTAACGCGCCTGCGGCTCTGCATTTTTCCGAGCGGGCCGCCGACTACGCTCAGGATCTCCATGGTCAGAAGCGCCTCGCGCGGCACAAACACCCGCTGATTGTTGGAATACGGTTCTGGCGGGGTGAACGTGAAGCCTTGCGAATCCAGAAGCAGCAGGTTGTTGGTAAGAATTCCGTCCAAGAGCTGGCCGTCTCGGAACTGCATGCGTGCCCAGAGCCCTTCCATTTTGGGGCGGGTAAGGAAAAGTTTACCTTCAAGGGGTTCGCGCGCGGCGTCGAAGTCGCGCACGAAGCAGACGGTCTTAATCTCCGAATAAGGGACGATGGTCACGTCGCCTTCGGGTTTCAGCAGTTCGATTCCGGACGGCTGGCAGAATGTCTGGAGACCGACGAAACCGATGAGGGCTTCCCGGTCGAAGCGGCGCACAACAACTTTCTTAGTAGTGGATGCGGCCAAAGGCCCCTTTCTCTAAGTTCCCCGCAAGACATTTGCGCGGATATTGTATCATTGGCATGGATGCCCGCAGGTCCACCAGCAAAACACGGACCATTCCGAGCCGCCGTCACGTCGTTTCTTCATTTCTGCAGGATCGAGAAGGGACTGGCCGCCAACTCGATTGCGGCGTACTCTGCCGATCTCGAGCGTTTCGTGCAGTTTGCGGAGGGTGCCGGTGAGCACGAGGCAACGCCCGAGCTGCTGCGCGCTTATGTGAGTCGGCTCTATGTAACAGGGTCTCGGCAGCCGCTCGATCGGCCGTCACGTGACCACGCTGCGGGGGTTTTTCAAATTTCTGCTGAGCGAAGGGCGCATTTCCACGGACCCGACGGAGCACTTACGGACGCCGGGGCAGTGGAAGGCAATTCCCCGTTTCCTCGGACGAGCCCAAGTTGACGCGCTGCTCGAAGCGCCGGAAGCAACTAAACCCACCGGCGTGCGCGATCGTGCCATGCTTCACCTCCTGTATGCTACCGGGTTGCGTGTTTCCGAGCTATGCAACGTACGGGTTTCAGATTTGAACCCGCTGGGCGTGATCAGCGTCGTAGGCAAAGGGAACAAACAGCGGCTGGTACCGGTCGGGAAGCCGGCCCTGGCCGCCGTTCAAAGCTATGTCCAAACCAGCAGGCCGGAGCTGCTGAAAGCGCGCAGTTGCCCCTTTCTTTTCGTGACGTCCCGCGGCTCGCGAATGACGCGGCAGGCGTTTTGGAAGCTGATCATCAACCACGGCAAGAAAGCGGGGATTTTTCATCATCTCAGCCCGCACGTGCTCCGGCACAGCTTTGCCACCCATCTGCTGGAAGGCGGCGCCGATCTGCGCAGCGTGCAGACGATGCTTGGCCATTCCGACATTGGGACCACCCAGATTTACACCCATGTGATGCGATCGCGCCTAAGGAGCGTGGTCGATCAGCACCACCCGCGCGCCTAAGCCATGAGCGACTACATGTACCTGCTCGACAGCCATTTGAGCCGTGAGCAGAATCAACTTTTTACGGCTATCCAGAATGCCGCGGCCGAGGCCGGCATCGCTCTATACCTGACAGGGGGCGCGATGCGGGACATGCTGGGGGGCTTTCCGATCCGGGATCTCGACTTCACGTTCGAAGGCCAGCCTCCCGCCAAAATACTACGCCAGGTTGAGAAAGAAATTCCCGAGCTGATCGTCGAAGAAGACGCGTTACGCAAGTGCGCGGAAATGCATCTGCCGTCGGGTGTTTCCGCTTCGCTGCGGATGGCGCACACGCAGAAAGTGGCGAAGCCGGGCGGGGTTCCCAAAGTGACTCCTGCGCACCTGCTGGAGGATCTGGGGCAGCGCGATTTTACCTTCAATGCCATTGCGCTGTCTCTGGCCAAAGCTTCCCGCGGACTGATCCGCGATCCCATGAACGGTGTCTCCGATCTGCAGAATCGCGAGATCCGCATGGGCTATCCCAATTCCTTCTTCGACGAGCCGATCCGGTTGCTGCGGGCCGTACGTCTGCGGCACCGGATGGCACTTCAGATGGAGGAGCGCACGCAGCGCTACTTCAATACCGGGGTGGAAGAGGGCTGGATTAAGACGCTTACGCCCGCCGACTGGCAAAAAGAGCTGCTGCTGATTGCCGACGAGCACCAGGCATCGGAAATCCTGAAGGAATTGGACGCCGCAAAACTTCTGCCCATTCCCGGGGAGAAGCTCAACATCGAGGGTCTGGCGAAATTTGAAAAGCTCAGGCGAACGATTCCGGGGCGGGGAACGCACTGGCCACTGGTTCTCTATGTACTGACCGAGGAGATGAAGCCGAAGGATCGTTCCGCGTTCCTGGCGGCTTTCGGTCTGGAGGCCGAAGCGCTGGAAGAGGGCAAGAAAATCAAGCCGCGAGCGGCAAAGCTGGCGGCGGATCTCAAGGCGTCGACGTTACGGAAACCCTCTCAGATTTATAATGCGATCGCGCCGTTCGAAGCGAGCGATATTCTTTTCGTGCTTTACGATTCCGACGAAAGTGTCATCCAGGAGCGTTTGAGTCTGTATTTCGAGAAGTTGCTGCCGGAAGCGAGCGAAATCACGGATGCTCAGGTGGAGGCAAGCGGAGTGAAACCGGGAACCGCCCAGTTCCGCAAAGCCAAAGCGGCCATGATCACGGCGCGGCTGAATGCTCCACCCCCGCCAGATCCACCACCTCCCGGGCCCAACGGGGGTCCAATGGCATCTGCCGGATCACCTTCGGTGCGCGCCATTCGGTAGCGAACTACTCCGTCCGAAGAGGGCGTGCCAGCGGTTCTATTGAATTTCTGGCATAATGGTTTCGCTCTGGCCACCTTTCCGCCGCAAGCGGATGAGGTTCATATCTCCATCGACATCTAGGCGCCTCAACGAGGTGATAGGGCTTCTTTGTCTCGCCACCGGGCTTCTGGGCGTGCTCTGTCTACTCTCCTACCATGTTCAGGACGGCTCCTGGAACACAGCGGCGGGCGCGGCGCGACCTCTCAACTTAACGGGACGCATCGGCAGCCACGCTGCGGATATCGCCCTGCAGGTCTTCGGATCGGCGGCTTTCCTTCTGCCGCTGATTGCGTTGGCGCTCGGCTGGAAGTGGGTTCGCTCAGAACCGATTGAAGCTCCTTTGATCAAAGGCGCCGGTTGGCTGCTGCTGCTGGTGACCGTTTGTGCCGGTACCTCGCTGATCCCGAATTGGCGTCTGTTCGGCGGTGTGATTTTGCCGGGCGGCGGAATCGGATCACTAGTGGCGGAGTGGATGAAATCCGCACTGAATCTGGCGGGGACAGCGATCGTACTGGCGACCGCGCTGATCGTCTCCGTTTACGTGATTTCCTCCTTCTCGCTGAGCCGCGTGCCAGCCTGGCTGACCTGGCCTTACCGGGCTGTTTCCAACCTGATCACACGAGCCAAACAGCGGCTCAAGGAAAAGGCGGTCCAGCGGCAACAGGCGGCTCTGGAACGGAGGGCGCGGAAGAATCAGCAGCCAGAACCAACCCCTGGGTCGAAGCGTCGCCGGTCGGTGGTTGAATCCGAGGTGACGGTGACCGACGACCCCGAAACGGCGGTATTCGATGAGATCCCCGTTGTTGAACTGCCCGTGGCGCCGCTCCCGGGTTATTCCGAAGGAGTCGCCGAGATTCCCATTCGCCCGCTGGATGAAATCGAGCGCGATACGGCGCCGTGGAGCACAGGTCCGGCACACCCGGTGCGCGTCCCAGCGCCGGAACCGGTTTCCGCCCATCACAGTTACCGCCTTCCGCCAACCACACTGCTGAACGATCCGGAACCGCGATCGCTGTTCGACGAGAAGGAATTGAAAACGACCGCCGCGCTTATCAAGGCGAAGTTCGAAGAGTTCAACGTGCTGGGGTCGGTGGTGCAGATCAATCCCGGTCCCGTGGTCACCACTTTCGAATTCAAGCCCGAGGCTGGAATCAAATACTAGCCGGATCACCGCGCTCACTGAGGACTTGTGCCTGGGATTGCAGGCGGAATCGATTCTGATTGAGCGCATTCCGGGCAAGCCGACGGTGGGCATCGAGGTCCCGAACACGCGGCGCGAAGTGATCAGCCTGCGCGCAGGTGCTCGGAAGTCGGACGAATTCCGGAATTCGCGCGTCGCATGATGACCATTTCGATGGGCAAGGACATCAACGGGCGGATTAAGGTGGCGGCGCTCGACACCATGCCGCACCTTTTGATTGCGGGATCTACCGGGTCGGGGAAGAGCGTCATGATCAACACGCTGGTGATGTCGAGTCTTATACAAGTCGACTCCCGACGAAGTGCGCATGATCATGGTGGACCCGAAGCGCGTGGAATTCGGGCATGTACGAAGGCATCCCGCACTTGCTGACGCCGGTGATCACAGACCCGCGGAAAGCGACCAACGCGTTGAAGAATGCGGTTCTGGAGATGGAGCGCCGGTTACGTCTGCTGGCGGAGCATGGGGCGCGAAATATCGAACAATTCAACAACAAGGTGCGAAAAATTCAGGAGCAGCCGCGCGAGCTTTTCGAGGAGCCCAGATCCGCCGACGGAAGAGCTGCGCCCGCTGCCCTTCATTCTGATCCTGATCGACGAGCTGGCGGATCTGATGATGCTTGAAGGGAGAACGTGGAAGAGTCGGTGACGCGGCTGGCGCAGATGGCGCGGGCGGTGGGGATGCACCTGGTGCTGGCGACGCAGCGCCCGAGCGTAGACGTGATCACCGGGTTGATCAAAGCAAACTTCCCGGCTCGGATCAGCTTCCGGGTGGCGACGCGTGTGGACTCGCGGACGATCCTGGACGTGATGGGCGCCGAGCACCTGCTGGGAAAGGGCGACATGCTTTTCCTGCCGCCGGGGTCGTCGCGGCTGACGCGGGTACACGGCGCATTCGTGACCGAGACGGAGATCAATGAAGTGGTGGAATTCTGGAAGGAACAGGCGGTGCCGGAATATGACCAGTCGTTCCTGCTCGCGCCTCCGGAATCGGAAGAGGGAGCCGGATCGCGAGCCCGAGGCGGGTGAGCAGGATCCGATGTACGAGGAGGCGGTTCGGGTGGTGCTGGAAATGGGCAAAGCGTCAACGTCCACGCTGCAGCGTCGTCTACGCCTGGGTTACGGACGTGCTGCCCGTATTCTGGACACGATGCATCGCGATGGAATTATTGGACCACCCGATGGGAGCCGCCCCCGCGAAGTTCTCAAACCGCCAACGTGGCTGAGCGAGGTGGAGACGCCTCTCGGGTAATAAAACAGCGAGAGGTGGACGACCCACCCCTCGCTCGGTTGGAAAATCGCGGAAGCTTTACCGCCGCCCGCGAACGGTGGTCTTGCTGCGTCCGCGTGGGCCTGTAACGGTTTTGCTAACGCTGTTGGCGTTGTAGGTCTTGTTAACCATGGCCGTGTTGCCATTGGGACCGGTGATATTCTTGCTGACGCTGTTGCCGTTATAAGTCTTGTTGACGTCAGCCGTTTTGCCATTGGGACCAGTGATGGTCTTGTTGACGTTGTTGCCGTTATAGGTCGCGGCGACTGAGCGCTGTCCTGCCATTAGGACCGGTAATGGTCTTATTGACAGTGTTGCCGTTATAGGTCGAGTTGACCGTACCTGTCCTGCCTTTCGGACCGGTGATGGTCTTGTCGACGGTGTTGCCGTTGTAGGTCTTGTTGATGTCAACGGAATTCCCGGTATTCGGGTTGGTAACGGTCTTGTTTACGTTATTTCCGTTGCGGGTGACGGTGACGTTATTACCGCGGTCGTTCGTGCCGGTAACCCCGGTCTGAGCGAATGCAGCTCCAGAGATACCTAGCACGATGGCGGCGGAAAGAGTTAACTTTCTCATAGTGAAATCCTCTCAAAAACTGGTCAGGCTCTACCCTGCTGCCTGCCGTCTCGGTTGATTACAGGTGCAAGCGGGGTGCCAAAAAAGAGGCTTCGATGATTAACAAAACTCAAGCAACGCGGCGGCTATGATCGCGTCCAAGAGAGTGGAGGTTAACGCAGTTATGTTAAAGAAACTTGGTTTGCCGCTATTCGCGCTTCTGGCCGCAATGGCGTTTGTCCACCCGACTCCAGCCAAGGCGGGTGTGAGCATCGGCGTTTCGATCGGGGGCCCCGGGTATTATGGCTACCGCGCCTATCCGTATCGCGCCTACCCTTATACCTACGGCTATGAAACGCCTTACTACACTTATCCTGCCTACTCGTATCCGGCTTATGCGGCGCCGGTTTATCCGTATGCGGGCGGTGTGACGTTGGGCTTCGGGGGCGGATATTGGGGCGGGCGTCATTATGAGCACGAGTACCGGGAACACGAGTACCGGGAGCACGGCTACCGGGGCGGTTATTCCAATCGCGGCTACTCGAATTACGGTTACGGCTACCGCCGATAAAAATAGTTTCTGCAGACAAGGCTCTCCGATTCCGGAGAGCCTTTTTTTTGTGGGAAACTCTCGCTATGCCAGCAAAGGTGCGTTGGGGGGTTTTAGGCTGCTCCAAGATCGGCCGGACCAAGGTGATCCCCGCTATGCAGCGGGGAAAGTGGTCCGAGGTGGTGGCGATCGCCTCGCGAGACGTGGAGAAGGCGAAAGCCGATGCCGCGGCTCTTGGGATTGCGAACGCCTACGGCTCCTACGAAGAACTCCTGCGGGATCCATCGGTGGAAGCTATCTACAACCCACTGCCCAACCATCTGCACCTGCCCTGGAGCATTCGCGCGGCGGAAGCGGGCAAACACGTTTTGTGTGAAAAGCCGATCGGCCTGAATGCCGCGGAATGCCGCGCGCTGATGGAAGTGGAACGGCGAACGGGCGTGGTGATCGGCGAGGCCTTCATGGTGCGGAGCCACCCGCAGTGGCTGCGCGTGCGGGAGCTGGCGAACTCCGGCGAGATCGGTCCGGTGCGGTCCATCACGGGGGTGTTCAACTACTTCAATGCCGATCCGAAGAATATCCGGAATATTGAGGAATGGGGAGGCGGCGCGCTCTTGGACATCGGCTGCTATCCGATCCAGGTTGCGCGATTTATTCTCGGAGGGGAGCCACGCCGGGTGTCTGCCATTGTCGAGCGCGATCCGGCGATGGGTATCGACCGCCTGACCTCCGCGGTGATCGAGTTTGCCTCGGCGCATCTCGTGTTTACCTGCAGCACGCAGGCGATTCGGGCGCAGCGTATGCAAGTGTTCGCCACCCAGGCGAGCATTGACATTGAAATCCCCTTCAATCCTCTCGCCGACAAGCCGGCCCGCATTCTGGTGGATCGAACCGGAGATTTCTCCGGGAGCGGAATCACCGTGGAAGAGTTCGCGCCGTGCGATCAGTACACGTTGCAAGGGGATGGGTTTTCCCGGGCCATTCGGGAGCGAGGCGAGCCGCCCACGCCGCTTCGGGACTCACTCGGCAACATGGCCGTGATCGACGCGGTTTTCGAATCGGGTCGGACCAGCGGCTGGGTTACGGTCGCGCGCTACTGACGCCAGCGGCGCAGAGCGGTTGAACCGAGAGCAAAAGCCGCTACTACAGCGATGGTGGCAAGTCCGCCGCCCGCGACACTTGCGGTGGCGCCGAACCAGGCGGCTGTCCACCCCGATTCCACCGCGCCCAGCTGGTTGGACGAACTGATGAAGATTGCGTTGACCGCGAGAACGCGGCCCCGCACGATGGACGGTGTTTCGATCTGTACCAGAGACTGGCGCAGCACGACACTGACGTTGTCGAAAGCACCGGTGAGCACCAGCATCAGGAACGATAGCGGAAGCGAACGAGAGACGCCGAAAACGACAGTAGCTGCTCCGAAGCCCGCCACCGACCAGAGGATGGCGCGTCCGGCGTGTTGAATTTTCGGGCTATGGGCGAGCACCAAGGCCATAGTCACGGCTCCGATGGAGGGCGCGGCACGCAGCCAGCCCAGCCCACGCGCTCCCGTGTGCAGAATTTCGACGGCGTAGATGGGCAGGAGCGCGGTCGCGCCTCCAAATAAGACAGCAAACAGATCGAGCGATAACGCAGACAGCACGAGCTTCGAATTCCAGACGAAGCGCAACCCTTCGAGCAGCGATCGCGCATCGCGAACAGGCGCTTCAGGGACTCGCTCGGAGCGATGACGCAAGAGCGCGAAGCAGAGCAGCGTAATCAGCACGCACCCCAATTGCACGAAGTAGACAGATCGGCTGCCGATGGATGCGAGCAGAATGCCCGCGAGGGCCGGTCCACTCACCGTGGCGATTTCCTGAGCGCTGCTGCTCCACGTAATCGCCTTTCCGAGAATCTCCATGGGAACGATGTGAGACAAGAGTGCCTGCCGCGAAGGCCCCTGGAAAGCACGCGCGGTGGCATTCAGAAACAGGCAGGTGTAGATCATGGGAACAGAGCGGGAATAGATCAGCAGGATCACCGTTCCGGCGAGCAGGAGAGTTTGCGTGATCACCAGCACGGCGCGGCGATCGTAAATGTCCGCGATGTGTCCCGCGAACAAAGCGAAGACCAGAAAGGGCGCCACCTGCACTAGGCCGACGTTGCCCAGCACAACCGCCGAACGGGTTGCGAGGTAGAGATCCCAGCTCACGGCGACGGAGAGCATCTGTAAGCCGAAGCTGGAGAGGAACGTTCCGGTGAGCAGCAGGCGGTAGTCACGCGAGCGAAAGGGGAGGTAGGCGTCCAACTCACAGGTTCGCGCACGGCGCGGGACGGTTGGTTAGAATCAGGGGCGATATGACCATCCAGGAAGAGACCGCGGATCTGGCGACACCCACCGGGACCATGCGCGTGTATGTGTTCCGGCCAACGGCTCCGGGCAGATATCCAGGGATCGTTTTCTATTCCGAGATCTTCCAGGTGACCGGGCCGATCCGGCGGGCCGCGGCACTGGTCGCCGGGCATGGGTATGTCGTGGCGGTTCCCGAAATCTACCATGAGCTGGAACCGGCGGGAACGGTGTTGGCGTATGACCAGGCGGGCGCCGATACAGGGAACGCGCACAAGACCACGAAGGAGCTGCGCGCTTATGACAGCGACGCGCGTGCGGCGCTCGATTATCTAGAGTCGCTGGCCTCCTGCACCGGCCGTTTGGGCGCGATGGGCATTTGTATCGGCGGACACCTGGCGTTCCGGGCCGCAATGAATCAGGACGTGCTGGCGGCCGCCTGCTTCTACGCGACGGACATTCATAAACGCGGGCTCGGGAAGGGAATGCAGGACGATTCTCTGGCGCGTGCGGGCGAGATTCGGGGCGAGCTGCTGCACATCTGGGGCCGGCAGGATCCGCATATTCCGCTGGACGGGCGCAACCTGGTGAAGGCGCGGCTGGAGGAAGTTGGCGCGCGGTATACGTGGCACGAGGTCAACGGGGCGCATGCGTTTATGCGGGATGAGGGGCCGCGTTACGATCCGGCACTTGCGCTCCAGTGTTATGCGATGGTGCTGGAGGTTTTTCATCGGCGGCTCGGACAAGGCGACTTGCGCGCGGAGCCCGGCGCGCAGGCAGCGGAGACGAGGCACTGAGCGGGAATTACAATAAGAGCATGTTGCATTTGTTGACGCGGAACGGCGCGGTAATGGCTTGTTTCGCAGCCGTGATCTGGTGTGCCGAGCCCGCCGTCAAAGACCCGCTGCCCGGCGTGGACCTGTCGGGCCTGACGGCCGCGCAAAAGGCAACCGTCGTGCGAGTGATGACCGCGCGGGAGTGCGGATGCACATGCGGCATGAAGGTCGCCGAGTGCCGGATGAAAGACCCGAACTGTTCCTACAGCAAAGGGATCGCGGCCGAGATGGCGGCAGCGTTAAAGAACGGCAAGACCGAGGCTGAAGCCGTTGCCGTCGCCGACGCTTCGCGATGGGCCCACCTTCCGGCGCAGGACACGCGCACGCTGAGCGATGCGGTGAAGATTCCAACGGACGGATCGCCGGTGATTGGTCCGGCCAACGCTAAGGTGAAGCTGATCGAGTTTTCCGATTTCCAGTGCCCGTTCTGCATTCTGGCCAAACCGGAAATCGATGCGGTGCTCAAGGCTTATCCGGACGAGGTGAGCCTCACGTTCAAGCAGTTCCCGCTGGATGAGCATTCCCAGGCGGCGCTGGCGGCGATGGCCGCGCTGGCGGCGCAGAAACAGGGTAAGTTCTGGCCGATGCACGATGCGCTGTTTGCACAGAAAGGCAAGCTGTCGCAGAAAGAGCTGTTGACCGCGGCGGGCAAGATCGGCCTCAGCCTGATGCAGTTCGAAGCGGATCTGCACTCGGAGGAGTTGAAGAAAGCGGTTGAACGGGACCGGCTCGATGGCGAAAAGGCGGGAGTGCAGGGAACGCCAACTCTTTTCTTGAATGGCCAGCGCTATAACGGGCCGCTTCGCTCCAGCGTGCTGAAGCCGATCATCGACGGCCAGTTGAAGCAGCCCGCCAAGAAAACTTAAGCAGCCGTTTTCGAAGTTCAGGAACAGATGCCCAGAATGTTGCCCTCGATACTGAGGGCGCGCTGCCACTGCTCGATCAGTTTCCTGTACTCATAGCCCACGGGCCGGATATTGCGGTCCAGATCGCAAAGGCCGAGCGCATTGACGCGCCCGTTGTTCTCGCGCAACGCGGTGTCCCAATCGACCTGATCCTGCAGGCTGTACCAGGTGAAGCCGATCATCGGCACGCCATCCTGTTTCAAGCGGTGCACGTTGGCCCATTCCTTCTTCAGCCATTGCACCGCGTCTGGATCGTCGAGAGTTGGTCTCGGTGTGCATGACCGGAAGACTGTAGCGCGCGAAATACTGGTGCGTGATGGGGTAGTAGCCGAAGATCTCGCCGGATAAGCGAGATGCTGCCGTCCGCATGCACCAGATTCTCGTTGGTGGCGTAGTAGTCGTTGCCCATGATGCAGCGCGATCGGAGGTGGTGTTGGAGGAACCAGTGATATTCGTCGCGCGTCATGCCGTTATCGAGCAGGTATTCGTAGATGGTCGCGTTGACGTGGTGGCCGTAGGTGAGGTCGAGCGACAGAAAGCGCTTCTCGTTGTAGCGGCGCGCGTGATCTTCGCAATCGGGACCTTCCGGCATGGAAGTATTGCGAGGATTCGCTCTGGATGAAGATGGCGTTCGGGATTGATCTCCAGGATGGCGTGCATGGCCAGCACGTTGGCCTGGCACAGATTCTTCAGCGCGGTGACAAAGGCGCGGTCGGACTTCAGGCGCTCGTTCCACCATCCGAACTGAGCGGAAAAGGTAGCGGCGATGAAGATTTCGTTCACGGGCGTGTAGAAGCGAACCCACGGGAAACCGATCGCAAAGGCCTTTGCATATTCCGCGAAGAGCAGTGGGGAAGTCGGGATTCTGGAAGTCTCCGATCCAGTCCGGAACGCCGAAATGGCAGAGATCGACGATGGGCGTGACTGTTGCGGCGCTGCAGCGCATTGAAGGTTTCATCGGTGAAGCTCCAGTCGTACTTGCCGCGGACCGATGTTGGTGGAGAAATACGGGCGGACCATAGCGCGAGATAGTCGATACCGAGTTCTTTCAGTGATCCGGAAATCCTCTCGCCAGCGATCGTAGTGCCTGGTCTTGGCGAGTTCATCCTGGCGGATGGTCTTGCCTTCCCACTCGATGGTGGGATAGCTGTTTTCGATGCCGGTGGCGAACATGAATCGCGACATGGTTCCTAGGGAAGGATATCCAGACGGCCGCCGTCGACCACTAAGGTGGTGCCGTTGATGAAGCGCGGCTTCGGCGCGATGCCAGGAAGCAGATCGCGGCGGCGATGTCTTCAGGCTTTCCGATCGCGCCCTTCCACTTTCTCGACGCCGCTCTTCACGTTCGGATTGTTCCAGAGCATGGGCGTGTCCACAGCCCCCGGAGCCACGCAGTTGATGCGGATCTTTCCGGTCGGCAGCCTCTTCCGCGAAACCACGGGTGAAGGCTTCCATCCCACCCTTTGAAGTCGCGTAGGGAACGACGTTTCGCGTGGTCTCATGGGCGTGCACGGAGCTGATGTTGACGATGGCGCTTCCCTCGGGCATGTGCGGGAACGCGTATTTGCAGAACAGGAAGACCGAACGCAGGTTGACGTTCAGGACCTTGTCAAAATCTTCATCGGGCAAGTCGACGATGGGCTGGAAAGTCATCATCGCGGCATCGTTCACCAGGACGTCGATTTTGCCCCATTGCGCGACTGCGCTCTGAATAGCGGCGCGAACGTCGGCGGGATTCCCTACGTCGCACCTGGCGGAGATGGCGCGGCCGCCGGCGGCGGTAATCTCCTGAGCAGTAGCCTGGGCGCTGGTCTCGTTGAGGTCGGCTACAAGTACATTGCCGCCTTCGGCGCCAAACTGAACGCAGGCTGCTTTTCCAATACCGGAACCGCCGCCGGTAACCAGACAGACTTTATCGGTAAAACGCATGTTCCCCTCTGCGAAGGCGAGGCATTCTTTCGCCCACTGTGATGCGTGCTACCAAAGGGAACGCGTTCGATTAAACGCGAGCGCCCGGCCGGCTCGTCAGGGCGTTATTGAGCCAGTCGAGCATGAACGCTTTATAACTGGTCTTTTGCTGACTTTCCCACCAGCGGATCCCGTGACCCGCGCCTTTTACGGCGTACAACGAGCAATTGCCACCGGAGTTATTCAGCGCGTCGCAGAAAGTGGCGGACTGCTCGTAGGGCACGAGGGTATCGGCGGTTCCGTGAATGAGCAGGAACGGCGGAGCCTCTTTAGACACCCAGGCAATCGGCGAGAACTGCCGCAAGGTGGTGTTGAGCATGGTTTCCCACAGGGTTCCCTTGATGGACTGGCGTAGGGAATCGGGAACCTGCTTCAGCGTCTGCGCCAGGGAAACCAAGTCACTTGGGCAATAGAACGCTACGACCGCCGCGACGGCGCCTTGAGGAGCGGGTTTCAAAGCGGCCATCGAGGCGAGCTGGGCTCCCGCGGATTCGCCGATGAGAGCAATCCGGTTGGCATCGAGACGGTACTCCGACGCGTGCGCCCGGACGTAAGCGACGGCCTGGCGCACGTCATCGACCGCGGTGCCCATGCCCAGGAGGGAAGTGATCGCCTTGTCGCCGCCGAGAGCCGCGGGCACGTCATTGACCAGGCGATAGCTGATCGAGAACCAGGCATACCCGGCATCGGCAAGCGGCTTCAGCAACGGGGCAACGGTGGTCCTTCGATCGCCGGTCACCCAGGCTCCGCCATGGACCAGGATGGCCGCCGGGAAGGGGCCCGGCCCGTCCGGCAGATGCATATCGAGGCGCAAGCTGACATCGCCGACGCGCCCGTATTCCACATTCTCCCGATCGGCGGCGCGGCCGGGCAGCATAGTGATCGACATAAGAAGGAAGCAAAAAAGGAAATTCCGAAAGCGCGGAATCGTCACCTTGAAATAGACGCGCGGAGGGACGGATTGGTTAACTCGACAATGCATTTCTGATAGTCTGTTCGCCATGTCCAGTCCTCTCACACGTAGAAATTTCCTCACGGTCTCCGCTGCCGCGGGTGTTCTGGCGGCTCGCGTCATGGCCAAGAACCTGGCTCTGTCCCGGATCGGGGTTGAGCTCTACACCCTGCGTAACGAGATGCCGTCCAAAGACGAAGAGGTGCTTCACCAGATTTCGCAGATCGGCTATCGCGAGGTGGAGGGCGACTACCCGACTTTGATGCGCACCCGTTCCATGCTGAAGAGCCTGCAGCTGAATCCGGTTTCGTGCCACATTCCGGTGGGGGCGATCGATGGCCAAGGCGAGACCCCACTTGGGAAAATTTTCAGCGACTTGAAAGCTCTCGGCACCGAGTACGCCGTGGTTCCGTACATCATGCCCGACCAGCGCACTCCCGAGATTCTGGCCGGTTTCGGGGCGAAGATGAACAAGGCGGGCGCGATGGCGAGGGATTCGGGCCTGCAGCTCTGTTATCACAACCACGCGTTCGAGTGGGGTCCGATGAACGGCAAGCACGCCTACGAAGTGATGTTCGATGACACCGATCCCAAGCTCGTGCAGTTCGAAGCCGACGTATTCTGGCTGAGCGTGGGCGGTATCGACCCGGTGCATTTCCTGGAGGCGCATAAAGGGCGGGTGCCCCTGCTGCACCTGAAAGACAAAGCCCAGGGGCAGAAGGTGCAGTACAACGAAAACGTTACTAAAGAGACGTTCAAAGAAGTCGGCAGCGGCAGCCTGGACTTCCCGGCAATTTTACGAACTGCCGAGAAGATCGGAGTGAAGCACTACTTTGTGGAACAGGACCAGACGCCCGGCGACCCGGTGGCCAGCCTGAAGCAGAGTTTCACGTATCTCAGCGGGCTGCGCGGCTAACGCCGGAGACAACGGGTACCCAGACCTCCATCTCATACTGGCCACGGTTCGCCCAGGCGTAGTAGGGGATGAAAGTCAGGGTGACGGCTTTGGTTGCATCGGATTTGGCGAGCGCGAAATCGCGGTAAAGCGGGTCTTCCGCCAACGGCCGCGCACTGGTCAGCCCGGGGTGCTGCAGCACCAGAACGCCGTCCAGAAGATCTTTTCGAAACGTCTCCGTGAAGGCGGACGATCCACTGACCAGCAGGGATTCGTCGAACAGGCTTGCGGTTAAAGTCTGGTCGGGCTTCTCCAGGCAGTACACCAGAGGACCGCGCTCGACGGCGACGCGTCCCCCGTTCTCCCGCACCAGAGCATTGGCGGCGGTGAGCCTAGGCTTCATGTTGAAGGTGAGCTGAACATGGTCTCCCTGCTTCCAGAGGCGGTGCACCTCCGCGAACTGGCCGGCTTCCGCGGTCTGTACCTGTCCGTTGACGCTGAGGCTCGTTTCTTTGGACCAGGCTGGGATGCGCAGGAATAAGCTGAACTGGGCGGGCCTGGGGGCATCGACAGCGAGATCCACCGTGCCCTCCCAGGGATAATTCGTGGTTTGACGGATGCGAACCGGAGGCCCGGACTCCAGGTGCCATTGCAGCGTGGACGCCCCGTAAAGATTGACGATGAGCCCTTTAGCGTTGGACGCATAGAAGTAGCCCGGCAGCGCGCCCATGGTGCGTTCGATATTGGGCGGGCAACAATCGGTATCGTAAAACTCATTGCGAATCTTTTCGCCGTGCGACTCGAGCGGGTTGCGGTAGCAGTAGAGGGTTCCGTCGAGCGACATGCCGGAGTTGATGCCGTTGTAAAGCGCCCGCTCCATGACGTCGCCGAAGCGCGATTCGCCTTCTACCGCCAACATTCGCCAGTTCCACATATAGTTGGCGATGGCCGCGCAGCTCTCGGTGTAAGCCTGCGCGTTTGGTAGCTCATAAGGTTCCCCGAAAGCTTCTCCTTCGGAGCGGGAGCCGACGCCGCCGGTGATGTAGATCTTATGGCTGACCGCGTCTTTCCAAAGCGCATCGAGGGTGGTGCGGTATTTCGGATCGGCGGTTTCGGCGTAGTAGTCGGTCGCGCCGCAGGCCGCGTACATGGCGCGTACCGCGTGCCCCACGAACTCGGTCCGGGAAGTAAATGGGATACCGCTGAACATGTAAGTGGTTTGGGAGGGCTTAAGGTGCAGGCGCTCCGTCTCGACACCGCTTAGCAGGTAGCCGGCGAAATCGCGATATCGCGTGTCGCCCGTTTGGCGGGTCAACTCGATCAGCGCCATCTCCAGTTCCGGGTGTCCGGTGAGCGCGGGCTTTTTATCGGGGCCGAAGATCGAAAGGACATAGTTGGCATATTTGATTCCGATATCGAGGAGCCGCCGATCGCCGTTAGCCCGTTGCATCGCGATCGCCGCCTGCAACAGATGGCCGAGACAATACAATTCGTGCGAACGGAACATTTCGGCGAAGCGCATTTTCTCGTGTTCGCCCACGTAGTAGGTGTTGAGATAGCCCGAAGGTTCCTGGGCGGCGGCGATGACATCGATGGCCGTTTCCACTTTTTTGCGTAGATCGGCATGGTCGCCGCTGGCCAGGAAGAACGCGGCAGCTTCCAGCCATTTGTAGAGATCCGAATCGGTGTAGACCGGGCCTACGCGGGCGGCCGTGCTCTTGCCCGCGAGACGGCGGAAATTATCGAGCGTGCCGTGCTTTTCGAGTTCGTCGAACATGGTGGGCATGCTCTTTTCGAGGGTGACTCTACGCCGCTGTCCCCAGAAGCTCTGGTCGTCGAGGGTGACGGCCTGGATGGGAATGGGGTGAACTACCGCGGCCTTGGAGTGGGTGGTGTCGACAATCTGGGCGGAGAGCGTAACGGAGAGGAGCAGGAGAGTCCCAAGGGAACGCATTCTCCGTATTGCATCACATCGCGGGTTAATCGCGGACGGCGCGCTGGGGTACGGCGCGCAGTTGGGCATCTTCCAGCCGGCGGGCTTCCTGAAACGTATAAATCATGCGATGAATCACAGTGAGGTTGGCCAGCACCGCGGTCGCCCAGATAACCGGAGCCATGCGGTTCGCAAGAGCGCCGATGATCAGCAGAACGATCCGTTCCGGCCTTTCGAGGAAGCCGACCTTGCACTTGGGAATCGCATTTTCGGCGCGCGCGCGGGTGTAACTCACCATCACCGATCCGGTCATCGCAAGCGCCGTAAGCACGATGTAGAAGAAGCGATTGATGGACGCGTAATACACGAGCAGTCCCATGAGTACGGCCAGGTCCGAATAGCGGTCCAACACGGAATCGAAAAAGCCGCCAAAGCGGGTGACGCGATTGGTCTCACGGGCAACGCGTCCGTCCACCATGTCGAAGAGTCCGGCCCCGATCAGCACCACTCCCGCGGTCCGGAAACGCCCGGCGGCAAACAGCACCGCCACCCAGATGTTGATCACCAGACCGATGAAGGTCAGCACGTTGGGATGGATGCGCGAAAGCGCCAGGGCGCCGACGATCTTCTCGATAATCCGGCCGAAAAAGAATCCGAGCGCCCTGGTGTAAGTCATAGTTTCAAAGCGTCGGGCGCGTCGTGAACCGTAACCAACTCCAGGATTTCCAACTCTTTCACGCCCCCCGGAATCGCCACTTTCACAATATCGCCGACTTCTTTACCGAGCAAGCCCTTTCCTATGGGAGAACTGGTCGAAATCATATTCTTGGTGGCGTCGGCGTCTTCGGTCATCACCAGGTTATAAGTGATGAATTCATCCTTCTTGACGTCCAGCACTTTGACCTTCGATCCAAACCCGACACGATCGTGGGGAATCTTGGTGAAGTCGATCATGGAGAGTTCGGCGAGCCGGTGCTTAAGCTTGTTGAGCCGGGCGTTTACGAGTCCCTGGCGCTCTTTAGCCGCGTGGTACTCGGCGTTCTCGCTCAAGTCCCCATGCTCACGGGCGGTTAGGATTTCCCTTGGAAGTTCGGTTCGCAGCTCATGTTCCAACAGCGCCGCTTCTTCCTGCAATTTCTTCTTTATATCGTTCATTGAACGACTTAGCGAACTCCTAGCCCAATCATTATAACGGCTTAAGGTCTTCGAGTAGGGTCGGGATCAGTTCCGAAACCGTGGGGTGGATATGGACAGCGTGCGTGACAAGCGTGTAGGGCTTGCGGGCATACATGACATCCAGTAAGCCGTGGACCACCTCATCGCAGCCGGTTCCCAGCAGCGAAGCGCCGAGGATGAGCTTGGTTTCGGCGTCGACTAGGGCTTTGAGAAACCCCTGGGTTTCTCCCTTCTCCACGGCGCGGCCAACCCTGGTCATCGGACGCAGCGCTTTCAACGCAGGGCGCCCGGAGCGGACCACTTCCTGCTCGGTCAAGCCGATCCGGGCAAGGGGCGGGTCGATGTAGATGTTGTAAGCGGTGATGCGATCGGAAACTTTGCGATCTTCTCCATCGAGCAGGTTCGCGGCGACGATTTCATAGTCGTTATAGGAGGTGTGGGTGAAAGCGCCGCGGCCGTTACAGTCGCCGAGCGCCCAGATTCCGGGCACGGTCGTTTCGAGGCGATCGTTGACCGGAATGAAACCCTCCGCGGTCGGCTTGACCCCCGCGCGATCCAGGCCCAAATCACTGGTGTTCGGCGTGCGGCCGGTGGCGACCAAAAGATGCGAACCGGTGGCTTCGCCGTTGGGCCAACGGACACTGATGGCGTCACCAGTCTGGCTGACCGCGGTGGCCTGCACATCCACTTTGATCTGGATCCCCTCGCCTTCCAGGATCTTCTGGACGGCATCGGCCGCATCCGGGTCCTCGCGGGTGATCAGCCGACGGCCGCGCTGAAGGACGGTCACCTCGCTCCCAAAACGCCGGAAGATCTGGGCGAATTCCAGAGCGACATAGCTGCCGCCCAGGATCAGAAGATGGGCGGGTAATTGATCGAGTTCGAGAACGGTTGAGTTGGTCAGATACGAGCAGTCACGGAGTCCTGAAATTTCTGGAATCGTGGCACGCGCGCCGACGTTTAAGAAAACTCGAGGCGCTTCCAGAACCTCCGTGCCCACTCGCATGGTTTGAGGCCCCTCGAAGCAGGCAGTGCCGGTGAAGACCGTGCATCCCGCGAGTTCGCGCAACGAGGTCTCGACGCCGGAAGAGTTATCGTGAACGATTTTGTCTTTACGCGCTTTGATGCGGCCCATGTCCGCTGCCGGCGCCGATGTGGCAATCCCGAAGTCTGCTGCCCGCCGGACCACGTGCGCCGCCCGCGCACTCGCCACCCACGTCTTAGTGGGAATGCAGCCGGCGTTGACGCATGTTCCGCCGAAGCGGTGGCGCTCGACGAAGGCGACCTTCATCCCGCTCTGCGCGAGCCGGCGGGCCAGCGACGGAGCAGCCTGACCCGCGCCGACAAGAATAGCGTCGAATTTATTGGACATAGATTCCGGAGGCAGCCGAGCTCACGCCGCCAATCGCGAGCGTCATCGATTGAAGACCGGTACCGATATTACTCGGGACTTTGACATTTAATTGATAAAGACCCGCAAATCCCGGCGCCAGACCGGAGAACAGCACCGGCGCGCTCTGGCCGCCGATGCTGACAGATGGGGCCGCCATCGTGGTTACCACTGGATTGCCGGAAGCGGGGTAACCGCTGAACTGGGCGGTGCTCACCGGTCCCAATCCGTTGGCGTAGAGCACGAGGTACTGGCCACGTGCAATGGGATGGGTGGAGTCGACGACCTGGTAGCTGAGATCGGTCGCAACCGCTTCCAGTTGTTTCGAAGCGGCGTCGGCATATTCGAAAAAGGCGGGAGCGTAGGAGCTCAGGCTGATGTTGGTGGTGAAGCTGAGCAGTCCATTGGAGAAAACTTTGAGGATGGCGGTCGGCTGGCCTTGCAGCTCCCAGGGAATCTGGACATTCACCTGGTTGGACCCGACGTAGGAAAGCGCCCCGGGCACGCTAACGGCTCCGGAAGCGACATCGAACGTCACGCTGGTCCCGGAGAGCGAGAGCGGCAGGTAGCTCGTTTGGGGAGAGTTGGAGGTGGGCGCAAGGTTTGTCCCGTAGATGGTGATGTAGGAACCCGGGGCGAAGCTGCCCGCTGCCGAATCTCCCGCATTGACCACCGCCGAGATCGATGGAGCGTTGGCTGCGGTGACGGTGAACTGATAGCCGACGGCGCCGATATCGCCCTCGAATGTTTGCACCTCAGGCTGGCCGGCGAGCGTCACTTGCGCCGCCGCGATGCCATATTGATCGGTCGTGGTTTCCGCGCCGCTTTGGACCACGCCGTGTCCGGCATCGACCTTCCACGTCACTCCGGTGGCGTTGCCGACGGGCGCGCCGTAGCGATCCAAGACGCGGAACGCGATGCTGTTATCGATACTCCCCGGCACGTTCAAGAGGCCGTCTCCTTCTACCGGGAAGATGATGGCCGGTACGGCGTCAGTGACCAGGTAGAGGTACGGAACATGCAGCGGGGGACCGCTGCCGGCGATATCGATTTCGCCCTGATAGGAACCGGCCGCGGGGACCGAGCCCGCGATCTGCAGCGAGACGGTCTGCGATGCGCCCGGAGCCAGCGTGACGGTGGACGGGGTGGTGAGCGTGACCGCAGCGCCTCCTGTTCCATAGAGACGCAGGCTGATGGAAGCCGTCATAGACGCATTGCTGACGTTGATGAGCTGGAAATTCTGTACGGCTGGAAACGAAGCGGGGGCATTCCCGTTGATGACGCCGAAGGAAAGAGTGGACAGGCACGCAAGCCAGGGTGACGTTCAGCGCGGCGGCGGCGTCCAATTTTCCCGCTCCAACGGCGTTCACGTCGGCAGGAACGCCGTTGTCGGTGATGCCTGCGGCGGCGGTATTGACGACGGCGCTCTTGAGTTCGCCAGGCGTGAAGTTCGGATTTGCCTGCTTCACCAACGCCACGGCGCCTGCCACCAGCGGCACTGCGAAACTGGTGCCCTGGGCGGCATTGAAACCGCTCGGATCGTAGAAGCTTCCATTGGGATCGAGGGTCTGGGTGGCCGTATAGATCCCGGTTCCCGGCGCGACCAGTTCCGGTTTGATTGCGAGCACCGGCGACAGACTAAACAGCCCGATGGAGGGGCCTCGCGAACTGAACGAGGCAACCTGGTCCGCGTTCGTCGACACCTCGAAAAGCGCAGGGTCGAGCGTCACTGTAAGGGCATTGTTCGCGGCAAACGCTTTTAGCTGAATTCCGTCCGCGTTGCCGATGAGCACCGTGGGAATGGCCGTGGCTGCCAAGTTCACGGGGACAAACAACCCGTCATTCGGGTCATCGAGATAGAGCAACAAGGCCACCGCGCCCGCTGCCTGAACGTTGTTGGCCTTGGTCGCGAAATCGCAGGTGCCGCGGATGACCAGGGCCACCGCCCCGTTCAGCGAATTGGCGGGAAGCGCGCTGCAAGCCATGCCGCTATCGCCGGTCTTCGTCACATCGATGAGGGGAGCGGTAAATGCGGCCGCAGGCTTGGGACCCGCCCCGAATTGCGCCTCGAAGAACTGCTTGGCGGGCACTCCGTTGCCGGTCACGTAAACGGTCGCATCGAAATCGTGCGCGTTGGTGGTTGCGCCTACCGTGATAGCGCTGGGCGCGGTCCCGGGCGAAGTAATAGTTCCGAGCGTCGGGTAGACATTGCCGCTGGCGCCGCTGTCACCGGCGGAAGTCACAACCGTGATCCCGAGTTGATTCACCGCATTCTCGATGGCTTGCGCTTCGACGTCGCAGGAAGTTGCGGGGATGTAGGATTTCGTGGACTGGCCGTTCGCGGCGCAATCGGTGTCCAAAGGCGCGGAAAGCGCGGTGTTTCCGAGCGCCAGGGTGACGATCTGCATGCCGTCCAGGGCGGCGTCTTCCAAGGCCTGGATGACGGCTGAGCCCGCGGCGTAATCGTTCACGCCTGGTGAGCCGAAGATCTTATAGTTGCCGATCCAGGCCTCGGGAGCGACGCCGGTAATGGCGAGAGGCGCCGTACTTACCGTAGTGGCAGGCCCGGTGACGGTTCTGCCGGCGGCAATCATGGCAACGGCGGTCCCGTGGCCGACCCGATCTACCGGGCTCAGATCATCGGGACTGGAGTAGCGCGGGTCCGTGCTGGAAAGGTAGGAGACGTAACTTCGCGCGACGATAATTTTGTGATTGGTATACGCGGCATCACCCATCGGGTAGCCGCTGGGGATAGCCAGATTGGCGTCGTTGAACGCCGGATTGAGATCGTCGATTCCGGTGTCGATGATGCCGATCTTGATCCCCGCTCCGGCATTCGACACTCCGCCGATTTTCGGGTTGGACCACGCCCCGGGGTTTACCTGAACCAGACTGGTCGCGTCGTTCAGATGGGTTTTCAGCGGCCGAAGCCGGACAATGGTTTTCACTCCCGGCAATCCGTTGAGATCGGGGCGGGAACCGCGCGGGACGCGGACGAAAACCGCATTCAAGAGCAGCTTCACGGAGCCGCTTACATGAATTGCGCGAGCGTTCAATTCGCGGGTCAGAGTCGCCTGTTGGGAGCCGATATTCGAGGAGCGGATGCTCAGCGTGCCGCCGTCCCGGGAAAGCGGGGCGTCCGCTAAAATCACCGCGTACTCATCGAACAGAGGATTTGCCGCGTATGCGCTTGCGGCAAAGAGGAGGAAAACGATTAGGCGGGTAGGCATGGCGCAACGTGGGACGCCTCCCAACGGTATCAAGTTCCGTCCGCTAGGAACGCATCCGCAGCAACAGGTACGATCCGGCCAGCGCAAAGATCGCGTCCGGGGCCCAGGCCGCCACCGCCGGCGGAAGCAGGGAGACATCTCCCAACTGCTCGAACAACTGGCTCGCCCCCCAATACGCCATGGCGATGCCGATGCTGACCCCGATTCCCGTCATGGCTCCGCGGTTCCCGATCAGAAATCCGAACGGGATGGACAGCATGGCCATGATCAGGGCAAACACAGGAACCGAGAACTTCTTGTGATACTGGACCTGCAGCTTGACCGTATCGAAACCGCTCTGCTGAAGATCGGCGATATACGCGGCCAGTTGCAGGTAGTTCATCTGCTTGTCCTGCTTTACTTCCTTGAGGAAGTAGTCCGGTCGCTCGGTCAGTTCCGGGAAGGTGGTCGCCTGAAAGCGCTTGACGTTCCGCTCGATAACTCCGCTGATGTCCCGCGCCCAGCCGTTGACGAAGACCCAGGTCTGGAGCGACGGATCCCACTGCGCGCGCTCGGCGCCGATTTCGCGGGTAAGCGCAAACGAATCCTTGGCGATCTCATAGACGCTCACGCCCAGCATCGAATGCGTGGAGGCCTCAAAGTATTTGTAATAGAAAATGCGTGGATGCGAGCTATCCTGACCGAAAATCCACTTGCGATCCGGACGCAGATAGGTCTGCACGGGCTGGCCTTTGATCTCCGCCCGCAGCGCATCCTGCCGCAGATTGGCGGCGGGAATATAGTAATGATCGAAGGCGAAGAGGCCTGCGCTTAATGCCGCGCTCATCAGCAGAATCGGCACGGCGAGGCGATGAACGCTCACGCCACACGCTTTGAACGCTGTGATCTCGTTCTGTTTGGTCAGGATTCCAAAGGTCACCAGCACGGCAACGAGAACGCTGATCGGGAGCGTGTCATAAATCAATTTCGGGAGCAGAAAGAACAGATAGGTGAAGACCTTGCCGAGCGGGATGGAGTTCTTGACGATATAGCTCAGCAGCTCGAAGAAGTTGTAAACCTCGGCCATCAGGACGAAGCTTGCCAGCAGCATGAGGAAATAGGCCAGAAAATTCGACAGGATGTAGCCGTCGACAATCTGGAACAAGATGCTGCGCACGGGCACGAGGGCCAGACGGGGGCGGACGGCCGCCCGAAAAGCGATGGAGCGACCGGCTCCGCTAAGGCCTTTGACCGATGAGACAATCCGGTCGAACGCGGCCCGCGCGAGCGAAAGCAGGTCGCGGTCGCCGGGGAGTTCCATGCGGGCCATGAAGACGGACCCGAAAAACAGGAAGAATCCATTGGCCGCCCAGGCGGAGAGTTCCGGGGAAAGGGCCCGCTGCCGCGCCATCCCTGTGAGCGTGATGTAAGCCAGGTAATAGACGAAGAAGGCCAGCAGGATCGCCATGATATACCCGCTGGACTTGCCTCCTTTGCGGGTCGTGATGCCGAGCGGGATTCCGATAAAGGCGAGAGTCAGGCAAGCGATCGGCAGCGCAAAGCGGCGGTTCAGCTCAATGCGGGATTCGATGCTCTCATTGGCCTTTTTCGCAATTGTTTTAACGGCGTGGAGAAGCTCCGGCGTATCCATGCGGCTGAAAGGCTTGCCGAGGTTCTCCTGCGGCGGATTTGCCTGTAGTGTCTGATTGCCAGCCGGGAACGTGACGTGTGTACCGGTGACGATGTCCTTACCGATTTCATGGACGCTCGCGCCGACCAGGCTCAGCTGGATGCGGTTATGCGGGATGTCAGGGATGGCGAAGGCCTGTTTGGCGATCGTGATCCGAGGCCCGTCCACTTCCATCTTGGTGCCGGTCTGCCGCTGTTCGGCGGGGCTGACGTCGGCGAGAAAAACGTTACGCCAGATTGCGAAATTCTGGTTGGTCGTGCGCACATCGGCGACGTAGAGGATTTTGTCGGGGAACTGCTCATCGAAGATGCGCGCCTGTACATCCGCGGTTAACTGCGCGGCCACCAGGCGGTTCATCACTTTGATATTGGCGCGAAGAGCGACGGGAGTAAGCCAAAGCGCTGCCACTCCCGCGAGCAGGGTGGCCAGTAGCGCGAACAGCATGACCGGCACAACCACGATCCGGCTGGGGACGCCCGCGGCCCGCATGGCGGTGACTTCCCCATCGCTTGCGAGGCGCCCGAGACCGATGAGGATCCCCACCAGCACGCCGAAAGGGATGGTGAGCGGAAGGACCGGTGGAAGCGATAGCAGGAAAAGGCGAAGAACGGTAAGTGGCGTCGCCGGACTGCGAACCAGGAGCTCAAACAGCTGCCGTCCGGGGCTTTGCAGATAAACGACGAAGGTGGCGAGAAGCATGCCGAGGAGCGCGCTACTCGTGATCTCCCGGAAGACATAACGGCTCAGGATTTTCATGAACTACGCAGGAAACGAGCGTGCCCCGGCAGGGCCCCGCACGTGTTCCCACGATACCATCGAGCGTTGAACGGGAGCCTTTATAAGGACAGAGGAATCAGCCCTTTCTCCCGTAACCCGGTGAGTGCGAGCCCGTAGCGGCCGCGGCAGCCCGTCTTTTCGAAGATGTGTTTCAGGTGAATTTTGACGGTGCCGGTCCGGATACCGAGATTGCCCGCGATGTCTTTGTTCTTGAGACCTTTTTCGACCAGCTCGGCGACCTGGTGTTCCCGCGCGGTAAGGCTGGAGCGCGTCGAAGGTGCGGTTCGTTCCGCATCGTTAAGGATGGTGTCCTCCATCCAGGTTTCGCCCGCCGCAACGGCGCGAATGCAATCGAGTACGTGGTTCGTGTCGGAAGTTTTCCGCAGAACGCCGCGAGCACCAGCCTGCACCATACGCAAAGCCTCGGAGTTGGTCATTGCGCCCCCCCAAACGATGGTCGCCGTAGAGGAAGATGCCCGCAGCCGGTCCAGAGCATGGATCACCGCCGCCGTCCCGAATGCGCGATCGAGAATGGCCACGGTGGGATGGGTTCCGCGCACCAGGTCGATGGCTCCCGCCAGGGTCGTCATCGACCCCGCGAAGCGGATCCCGCTGGCGGCCGCCAGTACCGCGCGCAGGCCTTCAATCGCCAGCGGTTGGGTGTCACAGACCACTACTGTTCTAATCGTTCCATTCGGATGGCTCAAACCGTCACACTCCTCGCTCGAAAGCGCCTCACAGATATCGGCCGAAACGTTGAAACTCTTTAGTCTTCCTATGGAGGTACCTCTCTCAAACAAATTGCGCGGCTATTTGAGGTTGATGGTGCCCCGGCACTTGCTCGTGCCGCAGGAACAGGGCACCTTTTCGATATTCTTGGCGAAATGATAGTCGACGGTTAATTCTTCACCCTTGCGGATATCGCGCATCGACATATAGAGGATGTGCCCTTTGGTGATCCAGGCCCGGACGTTCGGATCACAGCTGTGGTTGATGTACTCGGCGCCGCTCCCACCCACCGCCCCGTCGATGGTCCAGTAGTTATCGAGCGTAAACAGATAGATCAGTGAAGACTGCTCATTGGACCGGCGCAGCGTTTCTTTGCGGGAAATTCGTTCCCCCGTATACTCGATGATTTTGCGATTTTTCGGGATATCTTCGCCCGCGAAAATTCCGGCGCGATGGATCTTTGACTTGCGGATCACAATCTTGAAACTGACGTAGTTCGGATCGATGCGAGGCTTCTTGCCGGGGACCAGGGGAACTGCCATCGACCGAGTTTAGAACATGCGCCACGCTGACCGGAGACCGTATGCGGACCGGCACAGTAACATGCAAATTGGCATTCGTTCCGCTTGTTCGCAACCCTCACCTGCTGACGGTGCTCGGTAATTTCTGGCCGCGTACATTCGATTTCAGCGCCTTTCCGGTGGAGCGGCGCCTGATTCAAACCGAGCAGGACGTGCAGGTTCTGGTGGAGACGCAGCGCCCGCCGGGCCCGCCCCGCGCGGAACTCGTTTTGGTCCATGGTCTGGAAGGCAGCGGACAGGCCGGGTACATCGTGAGCCTCGCTCACCAGGCGCTCACCAGCGGCTTCACCGTCCACCGGTTTCACATGCGCACCTGCGGAGGTACCGAACATCTCTGCCAGACGCTTTACCATGCCGGCCTTACCGGCGATCTGGTTTCCTTTCTGGAGCAGAACCAAGCCGCGGCCCCGCTCTTCCCGATCGGCTTCTCTCTGGGTGGGAACGTGGTTTTGAAAGCCGCGGCGGAGAGTGGACTCCGCCTGCTTGCGGGCGCTTGCACAGTATCCGCGCCGATCGATCTCGCGCTTTGCGCGCGGGCGCTCGAGAAGCCCGCCAATCGCCTGTATCAAAACCGCTTTGTTGCCCGCATGAAGCAGCGGCTGCTGCGGACGGGCCGTTACCGGGCCCAGGACCTCGCGCCGTGCCGTACGATCTTTGAAATCGATGACCGGATTACCGCGCCCAGCTTTGGGTTCGCGAGTGCCGCCGACTATTACGAAACGCAATCCGCGCTCCGCTTCGTCCCTCACATCAAGATTCCGGTTCTGATGATTACCGCGCAGGACGATACGCTCATTCCCTTCGAGTCTTACCAAGGCCCAGCGGTCATGGAGAATCCGTGCATCCAGGTTATCGCCCCGGAGCATGGCGGGCACATCGGATTTCTGGCGCGGACCGGACCGCGCTTCTGGGCCGACGCGGTGCTGCTGCGCTGGATCGAAATGCGCCTGGCGAGCCCCGCTTGTTAGATTGAGATTGGAGTTCCACCTTTGACCTTGAGAATCGGGGCCGCCCTGTTGGCCTTCGCCGCGTATGCGCCTGTGGCCGCCCGCGCCCAGAACCTGAAAGAGTTCGAAAAGCACATTACCGAGTTCACTCTCGACAACGGGCTGCACTTTATCGTTCTGGAGCGTCATCGCGCGCCAGTCGTTTCCTTCCACACATACGTAAACGCCGGCGCGGTGGACGACCCGCAGGGTCAGACCGGCATGGCTCACATGTTCGAGCACATGGCATTCAAAGGCACGCCCGAGATCGGCAGTAACGATTGGCAAAAAGAAAAGGCCGCCATCGCCGAAATTGAGACCCGCTACGATGCACTGGACGCCGAACGCGCCAAGGGTCCGCAAGCGGACGCCGCGAGACTGAAGACCTTGCAGGCCAATCTGAAGGACGCCATCGATACGGCTTCGTCCTTTGTGGAAACCAACCTCTATCCGCGGATCATCGAGGAAAACGGCGGAGAAGGACTGAACGCCCAGACGGGGGAAGACTCGACCGAGTTTTTCTACAGTCTGCCTTCAAATCGCGCGGAGCTGTGGTATCTGCTGGAATCGCAGCGCTTTCGGGAACCCGTATTTCGCGAGTTTTATAAAGAGCGCGACGTGGTTCGTGAAGAACGGCGGATGCGCACGGAATCGGAGCCGCAGGGAAAGCTGATCGAAGCTCTGGCCGCGACTGCGATCGAAGCTCATCCGTATCGCCGTCCGGCAGTGGGGTGGCCGAGCGACATTGAGAATCTGCGCGTCCGCGATGCGGAGAAGTTTTTCCAGACGTATTACGCGCCCGCCAATATTACGATTGCCATCGTCGGCGATATCGACCCGGCGAACGCGCGGAGCATGGCCGAGAAGTACTTCGGTCCTATTTCTAAACGCGTGTTGCCGCCCCGCCCATCCACGGAAGATCCTCCGCAAGACGGTCCCCGCTCGGCCCAGATCGATTCGCCGGCGCAACCCATCGAGGCCATCGCGTATAAAAGGCCGAGCCAATACGACAAGGACGACGCCGTTTTCGACGTGATCGAAAGCATTCTGTCCGGCGGGCGTACCGGGTTGCTCTACAAATCGTTGGTGCGCGACCAGCGGATTGCACTGGTAGCCGCAGCCAACTCCTCCTTTCCGGGCACCAAATACCCCAACCTGTTCGTGTTCTTTCTGGTTCCGGCGATGGGTAAGACCGTCGCTGAGAACGAAGAAGCCCTGGGCAAGGTCCTCGCTAAGATGAAGGCCGAAAAGGTGGATCCGCAGACCCTTGCCCGGGTGAAGACCAAAGCGCGCGCGGGGCTGATCCGGCAACTCGACAGCAATGCCGGCCTCGCCAACCAGCTCGCTTCGTATCAGGGCGCTTATGGCGACTGGCGCAAGCTGTTCACTTCGATCGAGGACATCGACAAGGTCACCGCGGAGGATGTGCAGCGGGTCGCGCAGAAATATTTCATCGCAACCAACAAGACGACGGCGTACTTGAAGGCGCCCGCTGGAGCCGCGCAATGAACGGGAAACTAATCTCTTTAGCGCTAGCTTTTTTCACGGTCACGGCGCAAGCTCAAAATCCCAAAGCGGCCCGGCTCTGGGAGCAGTTGAAGTACACGCCGCTGCGCCCGGTCACCCTCCCGCAAGTCGACGAGTTTCGGCTGCCGAACGGGATGCGGGTCCTCATGCTCGAAAGCCACGACCTGCCGCTGGTGCGCGGAACGGCGCTGGTGCGCACCGGAAATCTTTTCGACCCGGCCGACAAGGTAGGGCTCGCGACCATCACGGGCGAAGTGCTCCGCAGCGGCGGCACGGAGAGCAAGACCGGCGATCAGATCGATGAGCAGCTGGAGAATATCGCCGCCTCGGTGGAAAGCGGCATCGGCGAAACCGACGGCACGGTTTCTTTCTCCTGCCTTAAGGAGAACACCGCGGAAGTGATGGCGGTTTTCAAAGACGTTCTCGCGCATCCCGCGTTCCGGCAGGACCGGATCGATCTTACGAAGCAGCAGATCATGAGCGGCATCACCCGCCGCAACGACGACCCCGGCGAGATCGCGCAGCGCGAGTTTACCGACACGCTGTATGGCCGCGATAACGCTTACGGATGGCCCGTGGAAATCAGTACGGTGGCCAATGTGAAAAAGCCTGATCTGGAAACGTTCTATCACCGCTATTTCTTTCCGGCGAACATCATTCTGGCGGTGCAGGGCGACTTCGTAGCGGCGGACATGAAAGCGCAACTGCAGACGCTTTTCGCGGATTGGACGGTGAAGCAGCCGCCCGTTCCCGCTTTTCCGGCGGTCCATTTCAACTACAAGCCCGGAACGTATCTGGCGGTCAAAGAAGACGTGACCCAGACCAACTTCATCATGGGGCAGCCGGGCGGGGAATTGAAGGATCCGGATATGGCGGCGCTCGAAGTGATGTCGAACATTCTCGGCGGCGGCTTCAACAGCCGCATGTTCAAGCGCATTCGCACGCAGCTTGGGTATGTTTACGGGGTCAACGCCAACTGGGGCGTGCACTACGATCATCCCGGTCTGTTCACGATCAACGGAAGCACCAAGTCGTCCACCACGGTGCCGGCGATCGAAGCCGCGCGTCAGGAAGTCGATCGGATCAAACGCGAGCTGGTCACCGCCGACGAACTCGAGGGCGCCAAACAGACCGTGTTGAACGGATTCGTTTTCGCATTCGACACGCCCGCCAAAACCATCTCGAGGCTGGCCCGGTATTACTACTTCAACTACCCGAGCGACTTCATCTTCCAGTACCAGAAAGCGATCCAGGCGGTAACCCGCGAAGACGTTCTGCGGGTCGCGCGGAAGTACATCGATCCCTCGAAATTCGTAGTGCTGGCCGTGGGAAATCCGAAGGAATTCGGGACCCCGCTCGACAAACTGGGGTCTAAGGTATCTCCGCTGGACCTGACGATTCCCATGCCGGCCGCGATGCGGGGAGCGGCACAGTAAACGCGAATGACACGACGCTCCTTTGCGGCCGGGCTGCTGTTGGCGGCCGGCGCTCGCGCCCAGAACGTGAATGCTCAGAAACGCGGGCGCGAGCTGATCGATCAATGCATCCAGGCGCTGGGCGGTCCGAATTTCCTGCACATGCAGGACCGGCTCGAGAGCGGCCGCGCGTATTCCTTTTATCGGGAGCGCCTTTCGGGACTTTCGGTCGCGCATCTCTACACACGCTACGCAACGCCACCGGCGCAGCCGCCCGTCAGTTTCTATGGCCTCTATGAGAAGCAGGCGTTCGGCAAGAAACAGGACACCTCCGTGCTTTTCGTGCCCGAGGGAGCCTATGAAGTGACCTTCCGCGGCGTTCGCCCGCTCCCTGACGATTCGGTGGTGAAACACCGCGAGTCCGTCGTGACCAACTTCCTCTATATCCTGCGCCAGCGGCAGAACGAGCCTGGGCTCACCTTCGAATCCCGCGGCGTGGAAGTGGTGGAGAACAAGCGCGTCGAGACCGTGGAAGTTTACGATAACGCGGACCGCAAAATCACCGTTTATCTGGGGATCGATAATAAACTCCCCGTCATGCAGCGTTACCTGCGGCTCGACCCCGTTTATAAGGAGCGCGTGGAGGAGATCATGCGCTTCTCGAAGTATCACGATGCCGGCGGAGGTGTGATGTGGCCGCTCGATTTCCAGCGTGAGCGCGATGGCGAGAAGGTCTACCAGATGTTTTCGGATGCGGTATCGGTCGGCAACCACTTCGATGCCGCCATCTTTGCGTTGCCGCGCGGGATGGAGATGCTCAAGAAAGAGAATTTCTGATGCTCTCGAGCGCGCGCCACACCAGGGCGATGGGCAGACCCACCACATTCGAATAGCTGCCCTCGATGCGATCGATGTAACGCGCGGCAATTCCCTGAATGGCGTAAGCGCCGGCTTTGTCATTCGGTTCGCCGGATTCCACGTACTCCGCAATCTGCCGTTCGGTAATCTGGTCGAACACGACGCGTGTGGTCGCGTGTTCCACGATCGACGCAGTCCCGTGAAGGAGGCAAACGCCGGTAATTACGTCATGAGCCTTCCCGGACAAGAGGCGTAACATCCGCGCGGCATCATCGCTGTCGGCGGGCTTGCCCAGAATGCCTCCGTCGCAGACCACCGACGTGTCGGCCCCCAGTACGATTTCGCCGGGAGCGCGGGGCACCGCCTGCGCCTTGTCCTGGGCCAGGCGGCAAACGTAAGCGGAAGGCTCCTCCGCAGGCCGGATCGCTTCATCCACCGGGACCGCGCGGACCAGATGTTCGATCCCGGCGGCGCGTAACAGTTCGCTCCGCCGCGGACTTTGCGAGGCCAGAATCAGCCTGATCGGGCTATTCACACTGCCGAGGCTAGCATCCCGAGCCAGCCGAGAACCGCATGTTAGACTTTTGAGGTCCCCCAAGCCATGCAACGCGCCAGCCAGATTATCGGTCATCTTTCGGCTGCTTCGAAGCACACTAGGAACAGCGATCCGGTGCTCGATGCTGAGCAGATTGCGTGTGCTGCCTGGGCCCGTGCGGTGGGGCGCAAGATCGCGCAGCATACGCGGGCGGC
This sequence comes from Bryobacterales bacterium, assembly GCA_963814235.1. GTDB lineage: Bacteria > Acidobacteriota > Terriglobia > Bryobacterales > Bryobacteraceae > Bog-113. Next base: position 302,029 of record CAWFCA010000011.1, read on the forward strand.
GAAGCTGGTGCGCGGGCGTCTGATTGTGGAAGTGGAGGATGCCGTTTGGCAGCGCAACCTGTTTACGCTGACGCGGCACATCACCGGTAATCTCGAGAAGGCCATCGGGGCCGGAATCGTGAGTGAAATTGAATTCCGGATCATTCCTCCGCGCCGGGAACCGCAGCGCGCCTCGAGCAGCATTGCCCCCGACGAATCCGATCTGATCGAGGATCCCGGGATGCGCCGGCTTTACCGATCTGCTCGCAGCGCGGCGCAGCGCGCACCGGAACACGCGCCTCGACACAAGGAGACCGCATGAACCTGACCGAAACCGAAGTGCGGTATGTCGCGGGCCTCGCCAATCTGGAACTGACCGAGGCCGAGATCACGGACATGGTTCGTCAGCTCGGCGCCATCCTGCAGCATATGGATCGCCTTGCGGAAATCCCGACGGACGGCATTGAGCCGATGCGCCAGGTGCTGTTTGCCGCGGAAGAAACGGCAACCCTTCGCGAGGATGAGCCGAGACCCACGCTGACCAACGAAGAGGCGCTGGCGAACGCGGTCCTCGGCAGCCAGGGATACTTCCGCGTCCCGCGCGTGATCGAGAGATAGTTCCCGCACACATGGATATTCGTAACCTCAGCATCGCGTCCATACGCGAAGGCTTGCTCAATCGGGAATTCTCAGCGACCGCTCTTGCCTTAGAAGCGCTCAACTTCGCGGAGGCCGAGAACCCGTCGACGCACGCCTACCTCCGCTTCTCGTCCGAACGCGCGGTCGCCAACGCCGCGCGCGTAGACCGCCGTCTCGCCGCGGGCGAAGATCCTGGCAGGCTCGCCGGGGTTCCGATTGCGATCAAGGACGTAATCCTCACCAAGGGACTCACCACCACTTGCGGCTCGAAGATGCTCGAGACTTTCGTGCCGCCGTATGATGCGACGGCGGTTCAGCGGCTGGAAGCGGCGGGTGGCATCGTGATCGGTAAGACCAATTGCGACGAGTTCGCCATGGGTTCGTCGAATGAAAACAGCGCGTTTGGGCCGGTGCGCAATCCGGTGGCGCTGGATCGCGTTCCGGGCGGGTCGAGCGGCGGTTCTGCGGCCGCGGTCGCGCAGGGCACCGCAGTTCTTTCACTCGGGTCCGATACCGGGGGATCGATGCGTCAGCCCGCATCTTTTTGCGGCGTCGTCGGTGTGACCCCGACCTACGGACGCGTTTCGCGTTATGGTCTGGTGGCGTTCGCGAGCTCGCTCGATCACATCGGCCCGTTTGCGCGCTCGGTGTCGGATGCCGCTACGCTGCTGCAGGTGATTGCCGGACACGATCCGATGGACGCCACCTGCGCCGAAGCGCCAGTCCCGGATTATGCTGCCGGTTTAAGCGGCGATGTGCGCGGCATGAAGCTCGGAATTCCCCGCGAGTACATGAAGGACGCGACCGGGGACACCCTCGTTCAGATTGAAAAGTCCGCCGAGCGTTTCCGTGCGTTAGGGTGCGAGGTCCGCGAGATCTCTCTGCCCTCCACCGGTTATGCGATCGATGCGTATTACGTGATCGCCACTGCCGAAGCCAGTTCAAATCTGGCGCGCTACGATGGCGTGCGGTACACCCTTCGCGCGGATGTTCCCGGCGGCTCGCTCACGGACATGTACCGCGCTACCCGGGGGCAGGGTTTCGGGGCGGAGGTTAAGAGGCGGATCATGCTAGGGACTTACGTGCTGAGCCATGGCTACTACGACGCCTATTATCTGAAAGCGCAAAAGGTGCGCGCGATGATCGCCCGGGATTTCGCCGCGGCCTTCGACCACGTGGACGCTATCCTGGCGCCCGTCTCGCCCTTTGCCGCATTCAAACTCGGTGAAAAGATCGATGACCCGATGCAGATGTACCTCTCGGACATTTTCACCATCACCGGCAGCTTGGCGGGCATCCCCTGCATGAGCGTGCCGTGCGGCGTGACGAGCGAGGGTTTGCCGGTCGGCCTGCAAATTCTCTGTAAGCATTTCGATGAAGCCGCCATGTTCCGCCTGGCGCACGCTTTTGAAGGCTCGGTAGCATAGTATTCGTAGCAGCAACCCAGGAGATGAACCATGCCGTTTAACTTCCCGCTCTTCCTTACGCGCCCGATGCACTGGAATCCAGCATCGACAAGGCCACCATGGAAATCCATCACGATAAACATCACGGTACCTACGTCACGAACCTCAACAAAGCGCTCGAACCGTTCCCGGATCTCCAGAAGCACAAGATCGAGGATCTGCTCGCCAACCATTGCGCCGCGGTGCCGGAAGAGATCCGCACGGCGGTTCGCAATAACGGCGGCGGCCACATGAACCACTCGATGTTCTGGCAGATTATGGCTCCCAACGCGGGCGGCAATCCCACCGGGCCTCTGGCCGAAGCCATTACCAGTGCTTTCGGCAGCTTCGACACCTTTAAGGAAAAGTTCAGTGCGGCGGGAGCTGCCCGGTTCGGCTCCGGCTGGGCCTGGCTGGTCAGGTCGCCATCCGGCGTCGAAATTATCTCAACCCCCAATCAGGACAACCCGATTATGGAAGGCAAGCACGCTGTGATGGGCCTTGATGTCTGGGAGCATGCCTATTATTTGAGATATCAGAACCGCCGGCCGGATTACATGAAAGCGTGGTGGAACGTCGTGAACTGGCCGGAGATCAGCCGGCGCTTCGCCAGCCTTTAAAAGTTCCTTCCCAAGACCCACGGAAGCCAAAGCTATGAGAGAGTAGTTTTCGTGGCTTTTGAACTGACGGGACAGACGGCAATCGTAACGGGCGCGGCGGCGGGTATCGGGGAGGCCATCGCCCGGAGACTCGCCGCCGCCGGCGCTTCCGTGGGGATTGCCGATCTGGATATCGCCTCGGCAAGCGATGTCGCCGGATCGATCGAAGGCGCCTTTCCGCTGGTGGTGAATATCACGCATCCGGACGAAGTGGAAGCCGCGGTTCAGAAGGCGCTGCGCGAGCGGGGACGGATCGACATCCTCGTGAATAATGCCGGCATTGCCGGCCGGGCTGCTCCGGTGTGGGAGTATTCCGAGGACGAGTGGAAAAAGGTCTTCGATATAAACGTCAACGGGACGTTTTATCTTTGCCGGGCGGTGCTGCCGCATATGCGGGAGCGGCGCTATGGACGCATCGTGAACATCGCGTCCATCGCGGGCAAAGAAGGAAATCCGAACATGGCGGCCTACTCGGCAAGCAAGGCGGCTGTCATTGCGATGACCAAGTCCATGGCCAAAGAAGTGGCCCCGGAGGGAATCTGCATTAACAGTGTGACGCCCGCCGTGATACAAACGAAAATCCTGGAACAGTTGAGCGCGGAACAGATTTCTTACATGACGGCGCGCATTCCGATCGGACGCACCGGCACGCCGGAAGAGATCGCGGCCGTAGTTCATTTCCTGGCGAGTCCGGACTGCTCGTTTGTGACCGGCCAGTGCTATGACGCGAGCGGCGGGCGGGCAACATACTGAGTGTTCGGATCCGGGAATTCGCCGATGGTCATTCGCATGAAACTCTGCTACAACATTCTTTGCTAGTATTGTTCTCATCCGGCTGCTTCCACCCGGCGAACCTCAAATGGTGAAATTCTGCGTTTTGGCGAGCGGCAGTTGCGGGAATTCGGCGTTTCTAGCCACCTCCCGGACGCGCATCCTGATCGACGCCGGTTTGAGCCTGCGCGAGTTGTGCAAGCGGCTCCAGAGCATTGAAGAGTGCTACGAACGCCTGGATGCGATCTTAATTACGCATGAGCACTCCGATCATATCGCCGGTCTGCTGCGGCTGCTGCGGAAGTGCAAATTTCAGATTCCGGTGTATCTGACGCGCCTGACCGCGCCGGAGATCGACTGGGAATCCGGAGAGCCTCGCCTGGAGCTCTTTCAGGCCGGCATCGCTTTCCGCGTGGGCGATATCGAGGTGACGAGCTTCAGCATTCCGCACGACGCGCGCGATCCGGTTGGGTTTTGTTTCAAAGCGGAAGGCGTGCGCGTAGGAATCGCAACCGATCTCGGCTATATTCCGGATTCCCTGCGGTTTCACCTTAGAGCGGTGGACCTGCTGGTCCTCGAATCCAATCACGATATCGAGATGCTGAAGGTGGGTCCTTACCCGTGGGTAGTGAAGCAGCGGGTCATGGGACGGCGTGGACACCTTTCGAACGACGTGGTGTGCGAGTACGTGATCCGCGATCTGGACCGGTCCACGGGCACGCTGGTTCTGGGGCACCTGAGCGAACACAACAACCATCCGGAGATCGTGCGCATGGCGGCGGCCACGGCGCTGGCCGAACGCGGCCACAACGCGCGTCTGGTGGTGGCGGAGCAGGCGCATCCCACCGAGGTTTTCGCGTTTTGATCGAGCGTTACACCCGCCCGGAGATGGGGCGGATCTGGAGCGACGCGAATAAATTCAAGCAGTGGCTGGAAGTGGAACTTTCGGCATCGGAAGCCCTGGCGGAGATGGGAATCGTGCCGGCCGAAGCGGCGCGGGAGCTGCGGGAGCACGCCGGCTTCGACGTTGCCCGCATTCACGCCATCGAGCGCGAAGTGAAGCATGACGTGATCGCTTTCACCACTGCGGTTGCCGAAACCATGGCGGGCGCGGGAGCGAGTTCGGCGTCGCGATGGCTGCACTATGGCCTCACCTCCAACGATGTGGTGGATACCGCGCAGGCGCTGCAGATCCGGCAGGCCTCCGTGCTGATTCGGGAAGGCATCCGGAAGCTGCGCGAGGCGCTCAAACGGCGCGCGCTCGAGTTTCAGCACACGCTCCAGATCGGGCGCACGCACGGGGTGCACGCCGAGCCCATCACCTTCGGGCTGAAACTTGCCATCTGGTACGAGGAAGCGGGGCGCGATCTCGCGCGCTTCGATGCGGCGGCCGAGGATCTGCGTGTCGGGAAGATTTCGGGCGCGGTGGGAACGTTCGCCCATATCAGTCCGGAAGCCGAAGAGAGGATCTGCGCGCGTCTGGGGTTGAAACCGGCGCTAGTGGCGAGCCAGGTGATCCAGCGCGACCGCCACGCCTGGTACCTTTCCGCGCTCGCCGTGCTCACCGCGCTTCTGGAGAAGATTGCGCTCGAAGTCCGGCACCTGCAGCGCACCGAGGTGCGCGAAGCGGAGGAGTTTTTCGCGAAGGGCCAAAAAGGCAGTTCGGCCATGCCGCACAAACGCAATCCGGTGACGAGCGAGCAGATCTGCGGGCTGGCTCGCGTGGTGCGCGCCAACGCCCTGGCGGCTTTGGAAAACGTCGCCTTGTGGCATGAACGCGATATTTCGCACTCCTCCGTGGAGCGCGTGATTTTGCCGGATTCGACGATCCTCGCCGAATACCTTCTGGACAAAACGGCAACCCTGGTCGACAAGCTTCTGGTGTATCCGGAACGCATGCGCCGCAATCTTGAGATGACCCGTGGATTGATTTATTCCGGGCAGCTTCTCCTCGATCTGGCCGAGGCCGGCATGCTGCGAGAAGAGGCCTATGGCCTGGTGCAGCGCCATGCCATGCGGGCCTGGGAAGAGGAAGGCGATTTCCGCGCCGCGATTGCGGCCGATCCCGAGATCCAGCGGCGGTTGTCCCCGGAGAAGCTGGCGGAAACCTTTTCAGCGGAGCGTCAACTGCGACACGTCGATGCCATCTTTGCGCGCGTGTTCACCACGTAACGGCCGCACCTCCCACATATCGGGTGCCCTGATGTAGGTGCAGTGCGCCGCTATGGCGCTTGTTCTCTCGCGGCGCAAGCCAAACTCTATAATCAAGGCGTATGTCCGCACCCAGTGCCGCAAACCCGCTTGCCTTCCTGCAGGAACAACTGGATGGCCTCCGTAATACAGGAACCTTTCAGAAGCTGCGCGTGCTCGAATCGGCGAGCGCCGCTGAATCGAAGTTCGACGGCAAGGAAGTTGTCAACCTCGCCTCGAATAATTACCTGGGTCTGTGTACCCACCCGAAACTGATCGAAGCGGCGGTGAACGCGGCGCGCGAGTTTGGGGCCGGTTCCGGAGCGGTGCGCACGATCTCCGGTACTATGCGCATCCACATGCAGTTGGAGAGAGCGCATCGCGGCCTTCAAGAACGTCGAAGCGTGCGTGGTGTTCCAGTCCGGATTTGCGGCTAACGCAGGAACGGTTTCGGCGATCTTAGGCCCCGACGATCACATCATCTCGGATGCTCTTAACCACGCCAGCATCATCGACGGCTGCCGGCTTTCGCGTGCCAAGGTCCACGTCTTCCCCCATAAAGATTTCGTGGAAGCGGAGGCGATCCTGCGGAAGCTCGATGGCGCACCCGGACGCAAGCTGCTGATTTCCGACGGCGTTTTTTCCATGGACGGCGATATCGGCCCGCTCCCACAGCTGGTGGCGGCCGCCGAAAAGTATGGGGCGATTATGATGGTCGACGACGCGCACTCCTCGGGCGTTCTGGGCCGCAATGGGCGCGGCACCGTCGATCACTTCGGGCTCCATGGCCGCGTCGATATCCAGGTAGGAACCCTTTCGAAAGCGGTGGGAGTCCTCGGCGGTTATGTGTGCGGGAGCCGCGATCTGATCGATTTTCTGTATCACCGCGCCCGCCCGTTCCTGTTCTCCACTTCGCATCCTCCGGCCGTGGCGGCGGCTTGCCTGGCCGCCTTCGACGTGCTCGAAAGCGAGCCGGAGCGCATCGAGCATCTCTGGGAAAACACGCGTTACTGGAAGACGGCGCTCGACCAGGAAGGCTTCAACACCGGCGTGAGCGAAACCCCCATCGTCCCCGTAATGGTCGGCGAAGCGGAGCGCGCGCACGCCTTTTCCCGGGCGTTATTCGAAGAAGGCGTGCTCGCAACCGGCATCGGGTTTCCGACAGTGCCGAAGGGCAATGCGCGCGTACGCACGATCCTGAACGCGGAGCACACGCGCGCGGAACTCGATCGCGCGCTGACCGCGTTCCGCACGGCCGGCAGGAGGCTCGGCCTGATTTAGTTTCTGAGGATCTCCACCACTTCGGCGGCTACCTTGCGCGCCCGGTCCAAAGCATCGGGCGGCAGACTGATCGCGCCGACCTTGGGATGGCCTCCGCCTCCGTAACGTTCGCAAATGGACGCCAGATTGTGGGTGATTTCCTTGGGCGACCAGGGATTGGAGCCGACGCTGATTTTGGTGCGGAGGTCCGTCCGCAGCACCGAAACCGTGTAACTGCTCTGCGGGAACAGATAGTACGGAATGAATTTGTTGTAACCCTCGATCCCGTATCTTGCCAGATCGAAGCTGACCACTCCGTCGTCCTGCTGCGCGCTCTCCTGAATCATTTGTACCGATTCCAGATGCTGGCGATACAGGGGCGCAAACAGGGCCTGGATCTCGGGCTGCTCCACGATCGAGGCCAGCGGCATTTCCCGCATCCAGCCGATGATATTCCGGATGGTCTCCGATCCTTTGACGCCCTCGATGACCAGAGTGAGTTTCATGGCCGGAGCGGGCATCTCCACCGCCGTTTGCGCGTCGCGGTACTGCGCGCCATCCACAATTTCCGCCCACTCCACCAGTTCGTCCAGATCGGGAGCGGTGAACCCGAAGCGCTCCCGGGCGACGGTTGCAATGAACTTGGTGCACGACTTGAAGTTCGGATCGTAGAGCTTCTTGCCGCTCCGGTCAAGCGCGTAATGCCGGGCGTCTTCCGGTGTCAGAAAGGCGCTTTGATGGTGGTCGAACCACCACGTCAGTTTCGGATTGCTCGAATACTTAAAATCGACAATGGCATTCTCATCCCCGTCGAACAGCTCGTCCTCGAAAGTCTGCTGCGCCTTGTGGATCATCCCGGTGTAACGGAACTCGGCTCCGGGGTAGAACGCGGTCTCCAGGAAGCGGCTGAAGAACGCGGCGGAGGCGGCACCGTCGAAACAATGATCATGATGAAGGACGCGTACAAGCATGGGAGCGGAAAACCTACCAGCTTGACGCTAGAATCGCGATTTTTGCAAGCTATTGGAAATGTTTTCACCCGCGTGCAGCCGCCCTGAGGGCGACCGAGCATCTATAATCGTAGGCGTGTCCAAGGGCAAGGATCTCGAGTTGCGTCTTCATCGAACCGAAGAGCAATTGCGCTTATTTCAGAAAGTAAGCCGCTTCATGGTGCGCGATCTGAGCCTCCAGGAAATCCTGCAGGGAATCGTTTCACTGATCACCGAATTCATGGAATGCGATTCCTGCCTGGTATACCTGATCAATAACAACGAGTTGGTCTTATGCGCGTCTCACAATCCGCATCCGTCAACGGTGGGCAAGGTGCGTCTCGGAATGAGTGAGGGGCTGACCGGATGGGTGGCGCGGGAGCGGCGCATGCTCGCCATTCCGCGGGAGGCGTACAAGGACCCCCGATTCCGCTATTTCGGTGAACTGGACGAGGATTCCTATGAAGCGTTCCTGTCGGCTCCGGTGATTGCGCGCAATCGCGTGGTAGGTGTAATCAACGTCCAACACCGGTTGGCGCATCAGCATACCGGAGGTGAGATGGAAACCCTGACGACCATTGGAGAGCAAGTCGGTTGTTCGCTCGTCCTGGCGCGCATGGCGCCCAATGCGGTAGCCGAAGCGAACCACGTCGAGCTGGTGCTCTCTTCCGGACCCATTCGTCCCCGAACTTAAGTGCGCTTCATCGCTTCGAAGTCATCGGCTCGCACAGGCGCCCGAACGGTCAGTCTCCTGCTGGCATTCGCGCTGATCGCGGCTTCCCAGAAACTGCCGTCCGAAAAGTGGGACCTGCAGTATTTCTATGACCAAAACGACAGCTCGCTCACCTTCACCGCCCTGAAATTCCCTTCGGCGCAACGCGGTGTAGCGGCTGGTTTTATTTCCAAGAAGACCGGAAACCTGATCCTGGGGGACCGCGAAAAGGCTATCCCCGTCGTGCTCGTCACGGCTGACGGCGGGAAATCCTGGGATCAGGTGAATGTGAAATCGATCGCCAATTCCTTGTATTTCCTGAACGAGTCCACCGGGTGGCTGGTTGCCGGGGATGGCATCTGGATGACGAGCGAATCGGGACGGAGTTGGAAGCGCGTCTCCGCCGTCAAGGGCCTGAACCGTGTCTATTTCCTGAACGCGGACCACGGCTTTGCGGTGGGAGATGCCGACCGTGTGCTCGAAACGCAGGACGGGGGCGTGACCTGGAAGCCAATCGCCTGGGAGGGTGGTGCTGCACCTCCTAATTTAGGAGTGGTGTATTCGGCGATCGCTTTCAGCAGCGCACAACGGGGACTGATTAGCGGCAATGTTCCCTCGGAACCGATCCCCGCGGATATTCCGGTGAGCATGTTGCGCGCCCGAAAAATGGTCAGTGCTTACCTGCACACTTTGGATGGAGGAAAGACCTGGCACCGGGCTGTGAATTCGAGCTACGGGGAAATGATTCAAGTGAGCCTGATTCCGGACGGCACGGGACTGGCGCTCCTGGAATTTCCTCAATCCTATTCCTGGCCGAGCGAAGTCTTTTTCCTGAACCTGGAGAACGACCAAACCAACCATCTGATTTACCGGAAGAAGAACCTGTCGATTACCGATCTGCTTTTCGTCCGGGACGGGCAGAGCCTGCTTGCAGGGTTGCAAACACCGGGAGACGTGCACCCCAGCCCCATTCCAGGAAAAGTAAGAATGCTTTGGAGCGACGATCTCAAAGACTGGCACGAAACGGCGGTGGACTACCGCGCGGTTGCGAGACAGGTCTGGCTGGCTTCGGCCGGGAACGGGGCGGTGTGGGCGGCGACCGACACGGGCATGATTCTGAAGCTTAACGTTGCGAAGTAACAACCGGCGGCGCTAGGGTTCTTCAACCTCCGTCTCGGGAACGACGAAGATCTCCGGGTGCGAGTCGAAGTAGTCGAGCGATGCCGCTTGTGCGTAGCGATAGAGGCGCTCTCCCATGATGCCGAACAGAATGGTCAGCGCGATCCAGACTTGCCAGTGCGAGAGAAACCCATCGCGGATGACGAACGTTTCCGTCCACCCCAGGTCCGAAGTGAGACGCCATAGGGCCAGCAGGAGGCAGGAGAAAGACAGGAGCACAACGAACCCGCTGAGCCCCGACGCGAATGGCCCTTGTTTCTCGGCAATCCGTCCAACACCAGCCGGGCGTGAAAGGCGAATTCTTACCAGCAAACCAGAGCTCCTAGGGCTTTCGTGAGATCTCCAATGTACCAGAATTCCTGGCCTCGAGACCCACTGCGATAGAGTAGTGGCGGAAAATTAATTTCAGATGCAGAAAATTAAAACGGCAATCTTTGGCACCGGTTTCATGGGGAAGGTGCATACCGAAGGAGTGCGCAGGCTGGGGAACGTGGAGGTAGTCGCCATAGCCGCGTCGAGCGAAGAGAAAGCTCGCCAGTTCGCGGATCAGATCGGCATCGAGCGCGCCACTGGCGACTACCGCACCCTGCTTGCTGACTCATCGATCGAAGCGGTGCACGTCTGCACGCCCAACGCTCTCCATTTCCCGATGGCGAAGGCTGCTCTGGCCGCCGGCAAGCACGTTATTTGCGAGAAGCCCCTCGCCACGTCTGCAGCCGAGGCGCAGGAATTGGTGGATCTGGCCAGGAAAGCGAATCTTGCGAATTGCACGTTTCACAATCTGCGGTACTACCCGCTGGTCCAACAGATCCGCCGGATGCGCGAAGCCGGCGAACTGGGGGAAATCTATGCCGTCCAGGGCACCTATTCCCAGGATTGGCTCCTGTACGACACGGACTGGAACTGGCGCATCGATACGTCGGCGAATGGGAAGTCGCGCGCCTTCGCCGACATTGGGACGCACTGGTGCGACATGATCGAGCACCTGACCGGGCAGCGCATCACGGAGCTCTGCGCGGATCTGCAGACCTTTCATAAAACGCGCAAGAAGCCGAAAGGCTCCGTGGAGACGTTCTCCGGTAAGACCTTGCAGCCGGAAGATTACACGGAAGTCCAGATCGACACCGAGGACTTTGCAGCCGTGCTGGTCCGGCTCGGCGAGCGGACCCGCGGCGCGTTCACCGTCAGCCAGATTTCGGCGGGGCGCAAGAACCGGTTATGCGTGGAAATCTACGGGTCGAAGGGCTCGGCGACGTGGGACCAGGAAAAGCCCGACGAGCTCTGGCTGGGACATCGCAATGAGCCGAACCGGATCATCATCAAAGACGCGTCGTTGATGGCCGAGGCGGCGCGGTCGTATGCGGACCTGCCCGGCGGCCATAGCGAAGGCTACGACGACACATTCAAGCAGGTCTTCCGGCGCTTCTACCGGACCGTCGCCGACCGGAACGCGCCCGTGGAATATCCGCAGTTCTCGGATGGACTACGGCAGCTTCAGATTCTGGACAAAGTGCTCGAAAGCTCTTCAGGGCATCGTTGGGTAGCGTTTTGATATAATTTGTTTGTTATGGCAATACCGAACGTAAAGCGATTCCGCATCAGCAGCCCGGATGGAACGATGACGGCTACCCTCATGGCGGTTCTGCCCAAGGGCGCCGATGCCGATGCGTATATTACCGACGCGTCGTCCCGTTACGACTGGAAGGCGCACAAGGACCAGATCGCCGCACAGCATAAGGTTCGCGTCGGACAGCAGAAACAGAAGAAGGCCAAATAGTCTCTCCGGTTCTTCCCCGATTCGTCAACGAGTGCCTGGTTCGCGCCAGGCACTTTTTATTTACATGTACATTCCGCCGTTCACGCTTAGAATCTGCCCCGTGATATAGCCGGCGTCCTCACTGCAGAGGAACTTCACGGCCGCCGCCACTTCTTTTGCCGCTCCCAGGCGCCGCAACGGGATCGACTGCAGGATCCGCTGCTTCAACTCTTCCGGAAGCACGGCAGTCATATCGGTTTCGATAAAGCCGGGTGCCACCGCGTTCACCGTGATGTTGCGCGGCGCCATCTCCTGCGCGAGCGATTTTGTCAGTCCGATCAGCCCCGCTTTGGAGGCCACGTAGTTCGCTTGCCCCGGATTTCCCGCGAGACCCACAACGGAGGTGATGTTCACTACGCGTCCCCACCGGCCCTTCATCATGGCGGGAAGCGCTTGTTGGGTGGCCAGAAAGGCTCCGTAGAGATTGGTGCTGAGCACGGCATCCCAATCGTCTTTCTTCATGCGTACCGCAAGGCCGTCCCGCGTGATGGCGGCATTGTTCACCAGAACGTCGATACTGCCGAAAGCCTTGGTTTTCTGAAAGGCCGCGATAACCGATTCCGGACTGCTCAAGTCCATCTCCACGGCCATCGCCTCGACGCCCAGGGCGCGCGCTGCCGCGGCTACCTGTTCGAGTTTCCCGATACTCCGCGCCGCCAGAACGAGACGCATCCCGCTCGCCGCCAGCGCCAGCGCACACGCTTCTCCGATTCCGCGGCTGGCGCCGGTAACAAAAGCAGTTCGAGGGGGCATGAGAGACCATCATAGTAAACGGGTATGGCTTTCACCGACGTTCGCGGCTTCATCCAGGCGCTAGAGAAAAAGAACCAGCTGCGGCGCATCACGCAGCCGGTGGATCCGGTCCTTGAGATCACGGAGTTTGCCGATCGCGCGGTCAAGAGTAACGGGCCCGCCCTGCTCTTCGAGAGACCGAAGGGCTCTTCTATCCCCGTACTCATCAACGCGTTCGCCAGTGATGAACGCATGCGCATCGCGCTCGAGGTGGACTCGCTAGACACCATTGCCGCTCGCATTGTGGACTTCCTCGAGATGAAAGTTCCACAGAACATGCTCGGCAAGCTGAAGATGCTGCCGAAGCTGGCCGAGGTCGGGTCGTTCTTCCCGAAGATCGTGAGTCGCGGGCCTTGCCAGGAGGTCGTCAAGACGGACCGTTTCTCACTGGCGGACTACCCCATTCTGCAGTGCTGGCCGGAGGATGGCGGCCGGTTTATCACGCTGCCGCTGGTTTTTTCGCGCAATCCTCTTACCGGGAAGCGCAACTGCGGGATGTACCGGATGCATGTCTACGACGAGCGCACCACGGGGATGCACTGGCAGACGCACAAGCAGGGCGCCGATCACTACCGCACGCTGGAAGCGCAGGGAAAAGACCTGAAGATGCCGGTCGCCGTGGCGCTGGGCGGCGATCCGGCGACGATCTTTTCCGCGATTCTGCCGCTTCCTCCGGATATCGACGAAATGATGATCGCGGGCTTTCTGCGCTCCAGCCCCGTCGAGATGGTGAAGTGCCAGACCATCGACATCGAGGTTCCGGCGCATGCCGAAATCATGCTGGAAGGCTACGTCAACCTGGGCGAGCTGCGCACCGAGGGCCCGTTCGGCGATCACACCGGCTTCTATTCGCTGGAAGACGAATATCCGGTGTTCCACTGACCTGCATCACGCAGCGGAAGGACCGCATCTATCCGGCCACGATTGTGGGGCCGCCGCCGATGGAAGATTACTGGATGGGCAAGGCGATCGAGCGCATCTTTCTGCCGCTGATGCGCCTGCAGCTGCCCGAAGTGCGCGATATCTGCATGCCGGCGGAGGGGGTGTTTCACAACCTGATCCTGGTCTCGATTCGCAAGGCGTACCCCGGCCATGCGCGTAAGGTGATGAGCGCGATCTGGGGCTTGGGCCAGGCGATGTTCAGCAAGTGCATCGTGGTGGTGGACGAGGACGTGGATGTGCAGAATGTGCGCGAGGTGGCGTGGAAGGCGCTGAACAATATCGATCCGGAGCGGGATATTCAGTTCACGCTGGGGCCGGTGGATTCGCTCGATCATGCCAGCCGCTTGTCGAACTTCGGTTCGAAGATGGGCGTGGATGCGACGAAGAAGTGGGCCGGGGAAGGCTTTACGCGGCCGCTGGCCGGACGTGATTCGGATGCCGGAGGCGGTGAAGGCGCGCGTGGATGCGCTCTGGCGTGAGGCGCGCATGTAACGGGGGCGATTTGTTAAACTAAGATTCCCCGCATGGTGGGCGTAGCTCAGTTGGTAGAGCACCGGATTGTGGTTCCGGACGTCGCGGGTTCAATCCCCGCCGCCCACCCCAAAAATCCCTAATCCAGCATGGGCCGCGTTCTAAAGGCTGCATATGTGGACGAGTCACGCCGGGCGCTTGTAAAGCCCGCCAGCTCGGCCCTCTTTGTGATACTGGGCCAGCACCTACCAGCCCAGGCTGCATGTGCTGGACCCGCAGCCATGTCAAGAACGTGCTCTCGCAGCGGTTCGTCGGTTGGGTTGCGCGACTACCGCGACCGGTACCCGGGCATGCGCCGGAACCGACCTTCTACCGTAGCTTGCATGTCGATCCGGCTACTGCGCCCGCTGGTGACGATTTGCCCAATTGAGCGATGATTCCTCGATGGCTGAGCGCTTGCGTACCATATGAAGGCGCCGTTTCAGTCGTGAGCGAACTTCATCAGCGAAAAGTAATCCAAAATGCGCTAATTCTTGCCAGGAAGAAGGTCGTTGTTTATGGCGTCGGTAGGGAGAGTTTCTGTATTAAGGACGGAGATGCCGTTTTGAGAGATGAGAAATTGAACATTCATTCGAGTAATTATTCTTTCTTCCAAAATCCCCCCCCCGAAAAGCGTCAGCAGAAGCAAAGCCGGAGAGAGGTCCAGGTAAAACGGCATTCCGAGCTGGATCGTACCATCTTTGACTGCCGCCAGGCAAGACAAAGATTCAGGACCGCAACTGCCACGAATGTCGTTCAGTTGAAACTGAGTCGAACTTCCTGCCGGAGCTCCTGTTTACGAATACTGGAGTGTCGCCGAGCCTGTCCCCGCAGCCAGAAACTCGCCAAAGGTCAATTGTAGACAGCGCGGTAACTGCTCAGGAACAGCCTGCACCTCCGCCAAACCACCTATCGCAGCTAGAAGACCGAACCCACTGGCGAAACCGCGCCAGATGCTGCGCGTAACCCGCATCCGCGTAGGTTATTGTTTGGTTGATCGTTGGTACTGAATTTGGCGCGCAGCCCGTTACAGAGCAACAGAGGTAGAAGGAGAAACGGTTTCGGACGAGACGGAGCATATCACCTGATTTCACTGTGTTCATTCTGGCGCACCTGTGCAGCCCCGACTTCTGCCTAACTTTCAAAATCCCCCACTTGTAGCTTAGAGTGGTCTGTACTTTCCGCTCCGTCCAAAGTTCCCCACATATCAATTCCCTACAGGCGAGTACTTCTGACACTCCCCCACGTGCGCGGACAGCGCCCCTCATTGTGATCGCGTACCGATTGGGCGCAGGCTGGCAGCGCTGAGGTAACAAACACATGACATACGGCCAACCTACAGCACTGGAGAAAGCACGCTGACTGAACTTACGGGCAGCTGTCAACACAGTTCAAGAAAGACGCCAAAAGAAGACCTACGAACGAATGCAAACGCAGCTCGACGCGATCGACGACAAAACATAAGGAGCGGGACCTATCGGAGGGAGCAAAGTTACTCAACGACGGATTGGAACGGATGTTGGAGACGAGCGAGCCACTCATGGGCTTGCATGAAAGACAAGCGCGGGGAACGCGATTATTCACTTCACCCCGGAGCAGGTCAAAGGTCTGATGGCAGATTTCGCCGGTTCCCTGCGAAAGGCCATGAGACTGATGCCAGAGTAAGTCTAATCGGAAAAATAAAAAGATGAGGTTGCAGCGTTTTTTAGATCGCACTCAAGCGGACTGAAGCGTCGTATTTCTTAGGACTCGGGAAAGGCCCTTGGAGGGGCCCTACCCTAAGATGAACTAGATCATGATCATCGGCCTAGTTGTGCTTACTTTCTGCATTTTTTGGTTGGAAATACCAAGCGTGGTACATTGGAGGTAAACATGGTGTAACCCTACACCTCTATTTTAGAAACGAAAGCTGAGGGTTGCCGCCCTGAGCTTTCTTCTTTTGATTCTGCAGGATAAACGGAAAACGCCATGATGGGTTGCGATTCGCGGCGCTCGCACCGTACCCGAACGATGACAGCGCGCTCTGAGGCTTGCTCTTCCAATGGGCGCTCCATCGGCCTCGAGCATCGCCACATGCGGCTGTCTCCTCGGCGGGATCACGGTCCGGAGCGATCCTGCTACCAGCTCCCGCATGAATTTCCGCAGAGCGCCCGATTATTCCGTTTGCTTCGGGCGTCTCCAAGCTCGTCCCGAAAGAAGGAAGTCGATTCGTTTGAGGTTTTGATAATACGATAGACGCAGGAGATTTTAAGGGATGTATTTTGGGGAGGCCTTTCTGAAATCAGGGTCCGCTTAGAAGGGATTGAAGAATCTGAGCCGCGGCCGGCGTATTATCCGAGCCGCGGAAGTTCAACTAGGGATGGTGCTGCTGAGGAGCAGATCTTAGCCGAGCTTCAACACGGTGCAGCTTATGGTCGCTGTGGTTGATTGGCACTTCCGCCTATTCAAACAGCACCGATCCGCCGGGGAAGGAAAGAGCCCTCGAACAAACTCCGGGCCGCAATAGCGGCACTCCCCCCGGACGGGGTGTGGAGAATATCTGTGCTCACCATGACCTTCCCGAGACATACGCATCGAACACAGCTTTGCAGAGGCGGGCCAAAACTCTCGCGCTTCGGGCATCAACTACGAGATGAACTGTCTTTCATCAAGCCAGCAAGGAACTTGAGTGGTACGCGGAAGCCCGCGGCTAACAGTTCCACGATTCCGCTATTTGGCGCTGTTCACTGTAGCGCTTCAAATACGACATTGTGGAAGCGCTACGCAGACCGAGATCGAGGGATTTGTCTCGGCTTCGACGTTCCCTCCGATTTGCTCCATCGGGTAAATTACCCAGCGATCCCGGCGCCTTTCGGAGCGGGTGTAAATGAGGCTCTCGCATCCGGCGACGACGAGCTCCTACAGGAATTGGTTGAAAATTGCTGCTGGAAGCCTCTTGCCACGACAAAGCGAAACTGCTGGCGCAATGAGAACGAGTATCGCGTGTTCTTTACCGCGCACCCGGAAGACCGGGAGAATGGACTTGACTTCGTTCGGTTGGGCCCCAACCTTGAGCTTCGTGAGATATTTTCAGGGCGGAGATGTGCAAGTAGGGTGAGCCAAGTGCGGCGGCTGCTCGCCAAATCTAAACGGGTTCGAGTCAGCCGAAGATACTGATAATGCAAGCGCCCAAGATCCTCAGAAATCATCACATGCCACCGAAATACGCCAGAAATAACGAACAAACCGGACACCCGTTCAACCAAGAATGAACGAATGAGCACTCCCCAACACTACCGAAAACACGGTTGATTGGGTTCAATCCCCGCCGCCCACCCCAATGAACGTTAATCGTAGGCAGTCGAGCGGTGCTTGATGGTCAGAACAAACACGATGCGGTTTGTTCCCGCATGTCGCATAATCAACGATAGTCGCCATCCCGGTAACGCCACAAGCCACGAAGTTCAGACGCAAGGACCTCCCGAACCTGTGTGGGTCTTTGTGTGAAGCCGTGAGTCCATTTATTGAGAATTTCACGTTGAATTCCCGGCTTATTGCCTTCGGGTCTTTTCAACCCGTGGGTCGTATTCAACAGTCGAAGCCAAGGTTTTTACGCAAGTGGCTAGGAGTAATACCAGGTTGAGGGTCCGTGAGGCGTTCGTGCGCGGTGCGAAGATCGTCCGCATGCTCCCGATAATGCTCGACAATGAAGTCCCGGACGTAATCGGACAGCGGCACACCTCGCGCACGTGCGGCGGCGGCGAACTGCGCCTCTAAGTCTTTCGGCATTTCGAGGGTTACCGTCATGTCTTTCAGACTAAGGGGAATCTTTGGGCGCATGCAAATGGCGTTCAGCTTCACGGAAGTTTTCCGAGCCCCTTTGTTACGGACATGCTACAGCCCATGACGTGTTCGCTAACGTCTTTCCCGGCCCGCCAGGTTACTGGTAGCCATAGGGCTGCCCCAGTGGCTGATCTCGCATGCCAAACTAACCTTCATGGCCGTTTTGATCGGCATCCATCCCGTCGCCGAAGCCCTCCGCGCGCGCAGCCCGCTGGAGCGAATTCTCATTGCCAAGGGTGCCGGCGGAGCCCGCATCCAGGAGATCGTCTCCCTCGCGCGGGCTAATGCCACGCCCCTTCGGTTCGAACCGCGCGATGCCTTGGATCGTCTTGCGGGCGGCGGCACGCATCAGGGTGTGGTCGCTCTCGGCGCAGCTAAAAAGTACACGGATTTGGATGAGGTGGCGGCCGGCGCCAAACTGGTGATCGTCCTCGACGGCGTCGAAGATCCGCATAACCTCGGGGCGATCGTCCGCACGGCCCATGCGGCAGGGGCGGACGCGGTGGTCATCCCGGAACGCCGCGCGGCGGGACTTACGGAGACCGTAGCGAAGGCGGCCGCGGGAGCGCTCGAGTATCTTCCCATCACACGCGTCACGAACATCAATCGCACGCTCGAGAAGCTGAAAGACCAGGGCTACTGGATCTACGGAATGGATGAGCGCGGCGAGGTCAACTACTCCGATGTCGATTGGGCCGCCCCTACGGCCATCGTTCTCGGCGCGGAAGGCCATGGCTTGCATGAGATGGTGCGCAAGCATTGCGATGTGCTGGTCCGCATTCCCATGTCGGGAAAGATCGCTTCCCTGAACGTGTCGGTGACGGCGGGTATCGCTCTCTTTGCGTGGCGCGAGAAAATGAGCCGCTCATGATCCGCGTGTTGAAGGTGCCCTACGATTCCGGTCATCGCTGTGAGCGCATGGCGCGCGGCCCGGGCTATCTGCTGAGCAAACAGGTGATTGCCGGGGCGGAGGTTGAGTCCATCGAAACCCAGCTCATCGCCGAAGTGCAATGTGCTTTCGATCTCGCCCGGCAACTCTCCACGCGGGTTCGCGCCATTCGGGAGAGCGGTGATCGAGCGCTCGTGCTCTCCGGCAATTGCACTAGCGCGATCGGCACCGTCGCGGGATTGGGACCCGCGCGAACGGGCGTGCTTTGGTTCGATGCGCACGGCGAATTCAATACACCGGAAACCACCGCTAGCGGCTTCTTCGATGGGATGGGGCTGGCCGTCCTCACCGGGCGTTGCTGGCGGCGCATGGCGGATGCCGTTCCGGATTTCGCGCCCGTACCCGGCCGCAACATCGTGCTCGCCGGCCTGCGCGACACGGATGCGGAGGAGCAAACCGCGCTCGATGCGTCCGGCATCGTCCAGATCCGCAACGCCGTTGATCTGAGTGCCGCGCTCGCACGAGTCGCGCCCCTGATCGATCACTGGTATATCCATCTCGATCTGGATGTTCTCGATCCCGGTGAAGCGACCGCTAACCAGTGGGTTCCGCCAAACGGTTGGTCCTCTGCCGATCTGGTCTCCGCGATCGCGCGCGCCTCCGAGCTGCGGCCGATTGGCGCGATCGCTATCGCTTCGCTCGATCCGGCTTGCGATATCGGCGAACGCGCGCTTTCCGTGGCACGGCGCCTGGTCGAGACTTTTGCGTCCACAGTGTGAGCCTTCCCTAAACACCTGGCGCGCTACACTCAACAAAAATGCAAAAAGCCGCTTTAGAAAGCGCCCTGGTTTGGGTCGCAATCAGTGTCTGTCCGCTCGCGGCGCGGCAACCGGTACACGCCCGGCATGCGATGGTCGTCACGGTGGAAACGCACGCCACCGATGCCGGGTTGGCCGTGATGCGGAAGGGTGGCAACGCCGTGGATGCGGCGGTCGCGGTTGGGTTCGCTTTGGCCGTTACGCACCCCTCGGCCGGAAACATCGGCGGCGGCGGCTTCATGCTCGTGCGTCTCGCGGATGGGCGCAGCACCTTTATCGACTTTCGGGAGCGGGCGCCCGCCGCGGCTACCCACGATATGTATTTGGATTCATCGGGAAATCCAACGAGCGACAGCGTCACCGGCTACCGTGCCGTGGGCGTTCCGGGGACCGTTCGTGGGCTCGCCTACGCCCAGGCAAAGTACGGCAAGCGCCCGTGGAAAGAGCTTCTGCAGCCCGCCGTCGCGCTCGCGCAGAGCGGATTTCCCGTTTCCTGGGGCTTAGCGCAATCGCTCGAAGGTTCCCGAGCCGAGGAGCGGCTGGCGCAGTTTCCCGAATCCAAACGCATCTTTTTGAAGAACGGGCACTATTACCGTCCGGGCGATATTCTGCGGCAGCCGGAACTTGCCGCGACCCTGCGCCGCATCCGTGATCATGGCGCCAAAGAATTCTACGAGGGCAAAACCGCGCGCCTCCTCGCTTCCGATATCCGCAAGCATGGCGGCATCCTCACTGAGCAGGACCTGAAAGACTATAAGGTTTTCGAGCGTCAGCCGCTCACCGGCAACTACCACGGCAATACCATCATCACCGCGCCGCTGCCGAGTTCCGGCGGCATTGGAATCCTGCAAATGCTGGGAATGCTGGACGGAACCGATTACGCTCGAACGGGCGCCGGATCGGCCCGCACCGAGCATTTTCTGGCCGAAGCGATGCGCCGCTTCTTTGCCGACCGGAGCGCGTACATGGGCGATCCGGACTTCGTCAAGGTCCCCGTTGCCCCGCTTCTCGATCCACGCTATATCGAATCCCGCCGCGCTTCCATCAATCCCGATAAGGCCACGCCCAGCGCGGAGATCAGGCCCGGCTAAGTCGCTGCGCCCGAATCGTCCAACACCACGCACTTTTCGATTGTCGACGGCGCAGGCAACGCCGTTTCTCTGACCTATACCTTGAACAACAGTTTCGGCAGCGCGGTGACCGCAACCCGGCTGGGGTTCCTGCTTAACGATGAAATGGACGACTTTGCGGCAAAGCCCGGATCGCCCAATCTTTACGGCCTGATTCAGGGCGAAGCGAACGCCATCGCGCCTCACAAGACTCCGCTCTCCGCCATGACGCCGACCATCATCCTGCGCGACGGCAAGCTGCGCGCCGTCCTCGGGACGCCCGGCGGTCCCACCATCATCAACTCCGTGCTGCAAGTGGCGCTGAACATCATGGACTTCGGAATGAATGCGCAGGAAGCGGTCGATCAGCCTCGCATCCACCACCAATGGATGCCCGACGAACTCGAGGCCGAGCAGTCGTTCTCGCCCGATACGCTGGATCTTCTCCGCCAACGCGGGCATCACGTAAACGTGCGAAAACAGATTGGCGAAATGGCCGTGATTCTGGTTGACGAGGGCTGGCTGCAAGGAGCTCCCGACGGCCGCACCGAAGGCGTCGCCAAAGGATTTTAATTTGAATCGCGTCTTATCGACTCATCTGATTGCGAACCACCGACTGACACCGGAATGGCTGCAGAGCGTCTTAGACGCCGGCATCCCCGCCGTTGAAATCTTTTGCGTGCGGCAGCATCTCGACTACCGCGACAAAGGGCAGATCGCCGAGCTCGGCCGCTGGTTTCGCGATTCCGATCTGCAACTGCATTCGCTCCATTCACCCATGTTTTCGGATGACCAGTGGGGCCGTACCGGGCCGGACTCATGGCTCAACATTACGCATCCGGTGAAGAGCGAGCGGGTGCGCATCGTCGACGAAATTAAGCGCGCGATTGAAGTCGCCGAGTCTATCCCGTTCAAGTACCTGATCCAGCACATCGGGCACGGGCCGGAAGAATACGACGAGCGCAAGGTCGACACCGCCTTCAATTCGCTCGATGAACTATCGCTCTTCGCGCGTCAACGCGGCGTTCAGATCCTCCTGGAAAACATCCCGAATGAGATGTCCACGGCTACGCGGCTCCGGCAGTTTCTAGACGCGACACACCTCGATCTGTACTTTGTTTTCGACACCGGCCATGCGCATATCGGGGCCGGCGTGGAGCATGAATTCGAGATTATGCAGGACCGGGTCCGCTCGCTGCATATTCATGACAACGACGGCGCGAGCGATCTGCACCTGTTCCCCTTCTCAGACAAGGGCGGAACTATCGATTGGGAGCGCGCCATGCATCTGATTCGCGCGCATCCGAACCAATACCCGCTGCTTCTGGAGCTGAAAGAGGTTGCGGGAATGACGAACCCGCTCGACCGGGTGAATGCGGTTTTCGACCGGCTCGAAACGGTTTAAGCTTTCGACAGCGCTTCCACTTTGTCGCCTTCGCCCGGCGCCAGGAACAGGTTCATCTCCAGGCCGTGCTGGCGGGTATACAAGTCGAAATAACGCCCACGCAGGGCATAGAGGCTCTCATGCGTGCCGCGCTCGAGAATGCGCCCGGCTTCCACTACCAGAATCTGATCGGCGCGCCGGATGGTGGATAAGCGATGCGCAATTACAAAGGTGGTCCGTCCCCGCATCAGATAAGACAGGCCTTCCTGGATCAACGCTTCGGATTCCGAATCGAGGCTGGATGTCGCTTCGTCCAGAATCAGGATCCGTGGGTCGGCCAGAATCGCGCGCGCAATCGAAACCCGCTGTCTTTGTCCGCCGCTGAAGCTTCACCCCCCGCTCGCCCACGATCGTGTCGTACCCCTCCGGGAAGTTCTCCGCGAATTCGTCGACCCGCGCAATCCGGCAGGCCTCGCATGAATCTCCGCGTCCGTAGCGCCCGGGCGGGAGAAAGCCACGTTGTCCCGGATGCTGCCATCGAAGAGGAACGATTCCTGCAGCACTACGCCCAGTTGCTCGCGATAGCTAGCCAGACGCACCGTCGATAGGTCCATCCCATCCACCCAGACCGCTCCGGAGTTGGGCGCGTGGAAAGCCGTGATCAGCCCGATGATGGTCGATTTGCCGGAGCCGGAGGACCCCACCAGCGCATTGACGGTACCGGGGCGACCCTGAAAGGAAACATCGTGCAGAACCGGTTTGCCCTCGTCGTATGCGAAGTCCACATGGTCGAACTCCACCAGCCCCTGGATCTGGTCCATGGTGCGCGTGCGCAGCGGGTCTTCATCTTCGGGCCGCTCGCGCAGAATGTCGCGGGTGCGCTCGATGCCTGCAAAGGCCTCGCTGATCTGCGTCCCGATATTCACGATCTGCACCACCGGAGCCACCATGAAGGCAAGCAGCGCCGTATACATCACAAAATCGCCCAGCGTGCATGGTGCCCGCGGCGATCTGGCGGGCCCCGAGAAACATGATCATGCGCACCCACCAGGCCCATCAGCACGGTCGAGGCGAAGCGTCATGAGCGAGATGGTGGTCAGGGAAGCAGATACGTTGTCGAGCAGCCGCCGCACGCCCTTGGCGAAAGTTCCGCTTCCCGGGCTTCGGCATGATAGCCCTTGATCACGCGCACGCCGCCCAAAGATTCCGTCAGCCTTCCGGTGACCTCGGCATTGATCTTCCCGCGCTCGCGGAAGATCGGCCGCACCGCTTGAACGCTTTCTGCAGGATGAACGTAAACCCCAGAATCACAACGAGACGTTAACCCGGTCATGGTCGCGCTGATCCGAAACAGGAGAACGGCCGATATAACCGCAGTCAACAAGCCGCCGCCGAGTTCCACCAGGCCGGTCCCCATGAGATTCCGGATCCCCTCGACGTCGCTCATGATCCGGGCCACCAGTGTTCCCGTCTTGTTCGCATCGTAGAAGCGGACCGGGAGCCGGCCGATGTGCTCCTGCACCTTCATGCGCATTTCGGTGATCAGCCGCTGGGCCGCCTTCGAAAGCACCTGCGTCAGGGAGAAGGACGTGATGCCCTGAATCATGGTCGCGAGCGCCACCGTCAACACAATCGGCAGAAGCCGGTCGTTCTGGTGCCGCCGCATCACGTCGCCGATGAGATATTTGGTGCTGACCGGAAGGGCAAAGCCGCAGATCCGGTTGATGATCATTAGAAGAGCGCCCAACGCTAAGATGTGCGTCCGCGGCTTCATCAGCGCCCAGACTTCAGGCAGCAGAACTTTGAGCTTCTCGGAACGTACCGGCTTATCCATGTCTGCTCTCATCATCGCGCCCCGGGCAGGCTGTTGTCGCCTGCCTCTTCGATTAGCCGCGCGCGAGGGTAGCAGTTATTGGACGAGAATGGCGTTCGGAAGCACCGCTTCCGCTGTTCCCGTCTGCACGTAAACGGAATACGGTTGCGATGGCGCCGATGGCGAAGCGGTCAGCGTGACCGTGAACTGCGTGGGAGAAATCAACGTGACTGGCGAAGCGGTAATCCCATAAACCGGCGGATTTCCTCCGATTACCGGTACCACCACCGTCAGGCCTTGAACGAAGCTTACGTTCGATCCGGTAACGGTAAACGTGGCCGATGCTCCGGGCGAAAGAGTCGTGGGCGTGACCGACGTAATGACCGGTGCGTTCGAGTTCGGAAGAATTTGGTTGAAACCGCCGCGCATGATGAACACCGCCATGTCTCCGCGGGTCACCGGCGAGCTCGGACAGTAGCTATTGACCGCGCACCCGGTTGTGATCCCATCTTGCGCCATGCGCTGGACCCACTTGAAGGCGAAATCGCCCGTAGGCACATCCGCGAAGACGGGAGTGGGGTTGTAAGTAAACGCCGTCCCGGAACCGTAACGCGCCCGTATGATGAACACGGCCATCTGATCACGCGTTACCTGCGAGGTTGGGCAGTAGGTCGTGCCATTGCCGCACCCGGTCGTGATCCCCAGTTCATACATCTTTTGAATCCACTGGTAACCGAAGGTGCTCGGGCTGACATCCGTAAAATGCTGGACCGGTGAGATCGGGAAATTGTCGGAGCCGTAGATGGATCGCACGATAAAGACGGCCATCTGGTCGCGCGTGATGATCTGCCCCGGACAATAAGCGTTGGTGGCGCAACCTGAGGTGATGTGTTTGCCCGCCAACAGGTTCACCGCATCGAAGTAGTATGCATTGGGGGTCACATCGGCGAACGTGGTCTGCGTGAAAGCTTGCGATACGGTCAGCGTCTGACCGCCAATCAGGATCGTGCCGGTGCGATCCGCTCCCGACGCATTCCCGACGATCGTCACTACGAATTGCGAATAGCCGGTGCCCGATGAGGCGCTCAGGAACAGCCACGGCGCGGTGGTGGTCGCTGTCCAGGAGCAGCTTGGGCCGGTCGTATTCACGGTCACGATAAACGAATTCGCATTGCTGTCGTAGTTCGGCGCGCCGGAAGACGTCACGCTGACGCACCCCGCGGAAAGCAGAATTCCGAGGTCGCCCGGATAGACGGGGCTGCCGTCCCCGAAATCTGCCGTCGCCAGGTCCACCGTCCCCATTCCGGTGAAGTCGCCTTGCGCCAAACTCACCGGGGCTGGACCTGTCGGGTAGCTCACCGCCGGCTGGAAAGTACCATCGCCGTTGCCCGTGAGGACGCTGATCGCACCCGGCGGCGGCGTCGATCCGGAGTTGAGCGAAGAGTCAGCAACGGCCAGGTCCTGTTTCCCATCGCCGTTCATATCGGCTACCGTGATCCACTGCGGGCTATTGCCAACGGGATTGATCACTTCCGGTAGAAACGTCCCGTCGCCTTTTCCCAGAAGCACGCTGACCTCGTTGCCGGTGAAGCTGGCTACCGCGAGATCCGCCTTTCCATCGTTGTTGAAGTCGCCGGTCTGGATGTCGATCGGGAAGGTGCCCACCATGTTGGAGGAAAAGTTGGTGAATGTTCCGTCGCCACGGCCCAGGAGAACGACCGCGACATCTTCCGAAACGGCGAGATCCGGAATGCCGTCGCCGTTGAAGTCTCCGAGTGCCAATCCGTAGGCGCCCTGCATCGTTCCCGTCGCCAGGCTGACCGCCGCGTTAAGGGTTCCATTTCCATTTCCGGTGAGGATGCTGACATCCAGATTTCCCGGCGAGTTCGAAGCGGTGGAGTTCGAAACGGCCACATCCAAGCTGCCGTCCAGGTTGAAGTCCCCGATCAAGACGTAATAAGGCGTGAAGCCGGCAACCGTCAGCGGAAAAATCGCGGGCGGCAGAAACGTTCCATTGCCATTCCCAAGCAATATATTGATCGACGGAGGAACCACCGGATTGGTGTTGGGGCTGCCCGCATCCGCCAACACAACGTCCGGCTTCCCGTCGTTGTTGAAATCGCCCACCGCGACGGCGATCAGACTGGTGCCCGCAGTAATATGGAGGGCGCTCTGGAACGTGCCATTCCCATTCCCGAGCATAATGGCGATTTCGCTATCGGATCCAGTCGCAGCTGAATACACCGGCAGCACCGCGTCCAGTTTTCCATCCTGATTGAAATCGCCAATCGCCACCGCCGCCGGCGATTGCTCCGCGGCTAATTGGCCCGGCGCTCCGGGAGGGCCCACAGGGTAAGTTGCTATGGGATTGAAGCTGCTCGCCGGCCGAGGGGTCACCGTCTCCACGACCACCGGCGAAACAGCACCCGCGTACCTTGCGGTCAGCTTGCGCGCCCCCGACAGGAGCTGCCGGGTGGTCAATGTGGCCGTAGTGCCAGAGAGCCGGCCCACACCCAACGGCATCACGCCGTCGTAAAAGGCCACGATGCCGTTCGAACTCCCCGCCGAAACCGTTGCTGTCAGCGTGACCGCCGCGCCATAAGCCGCCGGATTCGGGGTCACGGCCAGGCTTACGGCGCCCGCATGGACCGCTTGGGTCACCCCCATCGCGCAAAACAGAAAAGAGGAAAGGCTGAGAGCGGATTGAAATTTCATGTGTAAGGAAGCCGGATCGGCGGGTGGACGCCGACCGCCGTCTCTACAAGATTACTGGAGAATCAGAATAGCGGCTGAAAACTAAGGGGATACCTGACATTTCCTTGCATTAGCTTGTACCGGTGATCGTCAGGTCCGTGCCCGGCCGAATCTTGATTTCCCCGGAAAAATGCAGGCGGGAATCCTGCAATTGGAAATCCACCCCGGCTCCATCGTTCTTAATCGCCCGGGCCGCGCCGGACCACGTTAGTTCCACCGCGCGGCACGCCAGCACGCCTTCTCTTACCGTCAACGTCAACCGAGGATGCGGTCCCGCCCGGTGGATAAATGACCCCCAGGCGGTTCCGGTGGACCAGAAGCTCTCGAAATCCTTATCCTTCGGAGCGTCCCAACGCGGGGCGATCCGAAGCACGCTTTCCGCGCCGTGGTAATTAAACCCGCTGAGCGCCGGGATTGCACCCCAACTCGCCATCGCGCGCGCATAGTGATAGCCGCATTCGGCTTCGTTCCACGGATTGCGCCGCTCGCCATCGTAGCGCCGCCGGATGTTGGCGATGCACTCAGCGCCTTCATTCGCCATTCCGTGATACATCATCAGAATGGCCGCGGCATACTCAAAGCCGGTCATCAGTTCGGCGAAATAGGGAAAAGGAACTTCCGGACGTTTCGCCTTTCCGTAATCGCAGATCACCATGCCGGCCTCATCATTCAGCGCGTAAATCCGCTGCACGGATTCATGCTGATCCAGGCGGCGCTTGTAGTTGTACCGGTAAATCGATTGGAGCGTCTTCCGGATATGATCCTCATTCAACAAGAGACCCAGTCCGCAAAGGTGCGCGAAGTATTGCCCGGCAAGCTGATCGATCAGGCATCCTTCGCCCATTTGCAGGTCGGGGCGCTCGGTATTGCCTGCTCCCATTCCGATCAGAAGACCTTTTGCCACCTGGTCGCGCGGCATGCCCTGCACTTTTTGGATGTAGTATTCACCGTTGAACAGGTTGGCGTCGATCCACTGACTCCCCTTCTCGAATAGACTCCGATAGGTCGCCGCCGCTTGCGTATCCCCTACGGCTCGCGCGATCTCCTCACCGGCCCGCAGCGCACCCAGGTACCAGACCCCGCACAGAGGATTCGGCCCGAAAAATTCGACGTCGTAGGTATTGTGCTGAGCGCCCTCCATCACGCCGTCGCGGTTGGAATCCCATCCCCCCGTGATCCAGGCGAACTCCAGGGCTCGTTTGGCGGCCGGCCAGAGGGTTCGCAGCCAGGGCGTATCGCCCGACAGGCGCCAGTCGAGATAGAGGTGCATAATCTGCCCCATCTGGCCGTCGGCGGCCGCGAAACCCCACCGCTTCTTGCCGAACGGCAGCCATTCCCGGAAGCTCATCAGCCCGTTCTCGTCCGTATCGAAAAGAAAGCTGGTCTCGCGCAGCGATTGCGAAAGGGAAGGGAAGACGTGGGCGGTGGCGGACTCGTAATTCCACACGTGCGTGCAGCTTCCTTCGCAACAGCCGGACGAATCGTTGCAGCCCTCAAACCCATAAAACCGCTCGTCCTGGGTGCGCATGGACGTCTGGCTGACGAGGGTCGACAGGTTGGCCATGGCCGCTTCCCGCACCGCAGCCGGCAGGGTTGTACGCCGCATCGCTTCCACAAAGCTGCGGGTGCGCGCCTCGTACTCCGTCAGGTGGCTGGCCGCGAATTGGGCGGCTTCCCACGCATCCTTGAAGCGCGAGCAGTAGAAGTTTCCGACTACCGTATTTTCATCGCCGGGCGCGGCTCTAGCCCCACACCGGCCCGGGGTCCGATTGGGAAAGTGCCAGGCCAATAAGAACGTGAAATCCGCCGAGCCGCCGGGGGGAATCTCCTGCTTGAATGCCAGCGTTCCCACCGTGCTTCGCTGTTCCCCCTCTGGCCCCGGTGTTCCGTCAGCCGAGAACCGATCCCAGAACAGCAGCGGACCCACCGGCCAGGTGCTTACCTGCCGCCATCCGCGCACATACGAAACGCCCTTTTCTCCATCGACGGGGATCACCGCCACGGCAAACGATCCCGACATCACATCGGTAGCCGGCAGAAACGGATTCGTATAGAGCAATCCGGAGAGACCCGGCGTTGCGCGATACGTATTCGTCCGTCCGGGGCCCCCGACCGGGTTATCGATCGCAAACCCGATGCTGACGGAAACCGGGTGGCCAGCCGGATTCTTGGCGCGGTAGCGCAAAATCGCAACCGGGAGTCCGGAAGCGTCCGCATCGCGCGGAATAAACGGGGTGAACGCCTCCAACTGCACCGAAACGGGCAGTCGTGGATCGGCGAAATCGATGCGCGCCACCGGATACTCGCCCGTAAAGGTTGCGCTCGCGAGACGCGGCAGGCCCGGAACATTGTCTGATCCCAGGCCGACGGGACCCTCAAAGGGCGGCAGCAACTGCGACTCCAGCACCAGCGCCACCGGCTTCTGCCCCGGGCTCTGTGCCCAGATCGACGCAAATCCATACTGGGGGTGCCGGCCCTTATCCGCTTTGTTGAATATTTCCCAGTCGCGCAGGTCGCCGCGTCCGCCGAGGCTGAGGGTCCCGGCTCCAATCCCACCGAGCGGAAAGGCGATCATCCGCAGCTGACGGCCCGTGTAGACCTTAGGATATTGCCCGGCGCTCTTGGCCGAACTCTGGGCCCGCAGCGTCTCCCGCGCAGCGGCACTTCCCGCCGCCACGGTCTTGATGAACGTTCGCCGTCCCGTCTTCAAGCTGGGATCCTAGACTCCGTGCTGATGAAACCAAGCCAGCATCTTGGCCCACGCATCTTTGGCTGCTTCTGGGTTATATCCCGGGCGATAGTCGGCATTGAAGCCGTGTCCTGCGTCCGGGTAAACGTTGATCTCCGCCTCTTTTGCGTTCGCTTTCAGCGCATCGCGCATCTGGTCGATGGATTCCGCGGGGATGCCCGTATCCTTGCCTCCGTAAAAGCCGATCACCGGGGCTTTCAGATCGCCGGCGACATCGATCGGATTCTTCGGCGTCAGGTCGGACTTCTGGCCCACCAGCCGGCCGTACCATGCCGCTCCCGCCTTGAGCTGCGCGCTATGCACCGCGTACAACCAGACAATCCGGCCACCCCAGCAGAAGCCCGTAATGGCCAGACGCGCAGGGTCGGCTTTCCCGTCTGCCGCCGCCCACTTGACCGTGGCATCCAGATCGTTCATCACCTGCTGGTCGGGAACCTTCGAGACCACTTTCTGAATGACGTCCTGGATGTTTTCCATCTTGGATACATCGCCCTGCCGTGCGTACAGTTCCGGGGCCACTGCGAAGTAGCCCGTTTTCGCTAAGCGTCGGCAGAGGTCGCGGATGTGCTCGTGGACTCCGAAAATCTCCTGCACCACCAGAACCACGGGAAAGCTCTTCCCCGTAGCCGGCATCGCGCGATAACCGGGGACTTGAAAATTCCCGGATGGGATCTCCACTTCTCCGGCCACGATCCCGTTCGTGTCGGTCGTGATCGTCTCTGCTGAAATCGGCAAAACCGCGGCTGCGAAGCCGGCGGTTAGCTTTGAAAATTGGCGGCGGTTCACTTCCTGGAGCTGCATGCACTTCTATCTTAGTTTGGCGGAGCGCTTGCTTCATAACGGGAATGCTTAAAGCCGTGATTTTCGATATCGATGGAACGCTTCTGGACTCCGTCGACCAGCATGCCCGCGCGTGGGATGAAGCATTCGCCCACTTCGGTCACCATTTTCCGCTGCCTGATATTCGCTATCAGATCGGCAAGGGTGGCGATAAGCTACTCGAGACATTTCTCAGCCCGGACGCTATCGAGAAGGAAGCGAAGAGAATCGAGAAGTTCAGAGGCGATTTGTTTCAAAAAGAGTTCGCCGGTGAGCTCAAACCGTTCCCCAAGGTACGCGAGCTCTTTGAAGCCATTCGCGCCAAACGCCTGAAGACGGCTCTCGCTACCTCCGCCAAGCAGGACGAAGCGGATCGTTATCTCAAAATGCTGGGAATCAAGGGACTTGTCGACGCGGTTACGACGAAGAACGATGTCGCAAATTCGAAACCGGATCCCGACGTACTGGTCATTGCACGGGAACGTCTTGGAAAGTTAGAGCCCCAGGAGTGCGTCTTCATTGGGGATACGCCTCACGACGCTACCGCCGCCGGGAAAGACCGAATGCCGATGCTCGCGGTCCTCTGCGGCGGCTTCCCGGAGCGCGACCTCCGGGAAGCAGGCGCTGAACGGATCTTCAGGGACCCCCAGGATCTGCTCGAAAACTGGGTGCCCGGACTTTAGATGTCGTAGTCGGTGGTGCGAGCCGGACGGACTAGCGGAGTCTCCTCCACCACCGTCTCGCGCGTGGTACTGACCGGCCGCGCGGTACTCTCGACCGGCGTTGGGGTGACGCGTTCCCTATCCGCTAACTCGCTGCCCATGGCCCGCGTGCGCAGTAGCGGCTTATCCGATTTCCCGAAATCCGCACCCGCTTCGCTCGCCGACGCTATGTCTTCGGCGCCGGTGTGCTTCAGAACGTCTTTGGCTTTTGCGATCCAGTCCGAACTGTCGCAGTGCACGGACAAAAGAATCCCGCCGCTTTTGATCCGGCCTTCGTACCGCTTGGCTTCGTATTCCGGAATTCCTAGCCCGACGAGCGCGCCGACCAGACCGCCCACGGCTCCCACGGCGCCTGCGCCTGCCAGGGCCGCGACGATCGGTCCGGCCGCGATTAGAGGTCCAATGCCGGGTATCGCCAGCAGTCCAATGCCGGCGAGCCAGCCTAAGACGCCTCCCAGCACCGCGCCCGACGTCGCGCCAGCCGCCGTTCCTTCCGGGGCTTTGGTATGCATCTCATGCGCAAAGTCTTTGCTCCCCACGTTGTCCGGGAAAAGAGCCGAGATATCGGTGTTCCGGAACCCCGCGGCACGTAACGCGTCCACCGCTTCCTCGGCATGCCCGCGCGTAGGGTAAATGCCAAAAACTGACATATTTTTCATGAATTTTGCTCCCGCCCTCACTCAAGCAAAGCGAGCGCCAAACCCTCGGCAGCTTACGTTCGCTTCTTGGTCAGTAGATCCGTAATCTTCTGCAGCAAGCGCGCAAACTCCACGGGTTTTGTATCGTAGTCGTCACACCCGCAAGCGATGGCCTCCTCGCGGTCTTTCGCCATGGCGTGCGCGGTCAGCGCAATCACCGGAATCGTACTTGTTTTATGTCCCGACTTTAACCGTTTGGTGGCCTCCCAGCCGCTCAAGACCGGTAGACTCATATCCATGAGGATCAGGTCCGGTTGCTCCTTCTCCGCGATTTCGATAGCCTCTTCTCCGTTCACGGCCAGCAGAACCTGATACCCGCTGCGGATCAGGCGCCGCGAAAGCATATCGCGATTCAGTTCATTGTCTTCAACGAGTAGAAGGCTGGGCACCTCTCGATAGTAACCAAATGTTTGCTACGCTGAAGCCGATCCCGAAACCATGGTTCCCAGGTGCTGAGGTGGCGAATCCGGATTCCCTATTGACACTGAAGAATCTCAAGCCGACGCGCAGTGACGCCATCTGGCTTGGCGGAGCCGGTCTCGCTTCCCTTGTCGTTATCATCCTGGCCGTTCTCAACTGGTGGGGCGTGCTTGCCGCTAACCGCGAGTACCGGCGGCAACAGGTGATCCGTCAGGAGCTTCAGGAATTCATTTCCAGCGTCAAGGATGCCGAAACGGGCCAGCGCGGGTTCGTCATTACCGGGAAAGAGGAGTATCTCGAACCGTATAACGGCGCCGTAAATAAGATTCCCCGGCTGCTTAGCGAGTTGAAGCGCGATACGCACGATCCTCAATTGAGCGCGTTGCTGGACCGCGCCTCCGGGCTCGCCAATCTGAAATTAACCGAGATGTCGGACACTCTGCAGCTGCGGCGCGCCAGCGGATTCGAAGCAGCTCGCGACGTGATCGAGTCCGGCGTGGGCCGGATCTATATGGTGACTCTCCGGGACCTCACGCGTCTGATGCTCAACCGGCAGGCCGAGCTCCTGGACAGCTCTTTCCAGCAAGCGGAACGGAAGGCACTTAGTTCTTTGCTGGTAACGGCGCTGGCAAGTTTGATTTTGCTCCTGATGGTCGCCAGCGTGAATCTCAACTTCAAGCGGGAGAAAGATCGTGCCATCGCCGCCAACCACGCGAAAAGCTCCTTTCTCGCGAATATGAGCCATGAATTGCGCACGCCGCTGAACGCAATCATTGGGTATAGCGAGATGTTGCAGGAAGACATGGCCGTGCGCATGGATCGGGACTCCATTTCGTCCGACCTCGAAAAGATCCGGTGGGCAGGGAAGCACTTGCTGGAATTGATTAACTCCGTGCTCGACTTGTCCAAGATCGAGGCCGGCAAGATGGATCTCTACTTGGAGACGTTCGCCGTGGGCGGCCTGCTCGAGGAGGTGGTCGGCATCCTTCGCCCCATTGCTGACCGCAACGCGAATATTCTCGAGCTTGAATACAGCAACGTGGGCAGCATGCATGCCGATCTCACCAAAGTGCGGCAGAGCCTGTTCAATCTCATCAGCAACGCCTGTAAGTTCACCGAGCGCGGGAGAATTTCGGTCTCCGCCGAACGCAAGACGCGTGCCGGGAAGGATTGGGTCATCTTCACCGTCCGCGACACGGGAATCGGGATGACGCAGGAAGAGATCGTACGAATCTGCAACCCTTTCACTCAGGCAGATGCTTCCACCACACGCAAATTCGGCGGAACGGGGCTGGGCCTGGCTCTCAGCCGGCGGTTTGCCCTGATGATGGGCGGGGATATCGATATCGAGAGTAAGAAAGGGGTCGGCTCCACATTTCGCTTCTCGCTACCGGCTGCGGTATCGCTGGGCGTGGGGGACTCGGCTGCCACGGAAATTCCGGGAACGACCGCCATGTCCGGCCCGCGCGTCGATACGATCCTCATTATTGACGACGATCCGGGTGTCCATGACCTGCTGCGACGGACTTTGGAACGCGAGGGTTTTCTGGTCGCCTCCGCGCGCTCCGGCGAGGAAGGGCTGCAGCTCGCGCGCGCCATTCGGCCGAGCGCCATCACCCTGGACATCATGATGCCCGGCCTTGACGGGTGGTCCGTCTTAGCCCAGCTAAAGTCGGACAAGGATCTGGCCAATATTCCGGTTGTGGTACTCACAATTGTGGATAACCGGAGTCTCGGCTTTACCCTGGGCGCCTCCGACTACCTGACCAAGCCGATTAATCGGGAACGGCTGACCACAGTGCTCTCGCGCTACCGGCGGGGTACGGCGCAACTTAACGCGCTCATCGTTGAGGATGACCGCGAATCCCGGGAAGTACTCCGCCGTTTTCTCGAAAACGACGGCTGGACCGTGGAACAGGCCGAAAACGGCAAAGTAGCGCTCGAAAAACTTGCCAGCCATTGCCCCAAGGTGATTCTGCTGGATCTCATGATGCCGGAAATGGACGGCTTCGAATTCGTCTCGCACCTGAAGCAAAACGAGCAGTGGCGGAACATACCGGTGGTCGTCGTCACGGCTAAGGATCTCAGCGAGAATGACCGCCATCGGCTCAACGGGCGAGTCAGTCAGGTTCTCCAGAAGGGCGCATATAGCCGCGATGAATTGCTTGCTGAAGTGAGCCGCACCGTCGTCGATGAGGTTCGCGGCGTGAGCCTCAAAGGGGAACATTCGTGAATTCCGATGGGACTCTCAAGTCCTCTCAGCTGAGGCACGCGCTTCGGACGCCTCTCAACCAGATCTCCGGGTACAGCGAAATGCTGATCGAGGATTTGAGTTGCGACATCGGGGACGGCGTGCGCAACGGCCTGCACTCCATCCGCGACAACGGCCGCATCATCCTCGATCTGCTGCAGAAGGAGCTTCCACCCGATCGCCAGGAGGTTACGGTCGATCAGCTTTCCGCCCTCCGCAGCCATATCGAAGGCCCGCTTGGCGATATCAGCACCGCCGTGGCTCGTCTTGTTACCGACACGAACGGGCAGGCTTCCGGTTTGAACACGGGCGACGTGATCCGCATGGGCAGCGCCGTCGCGGAACTGGTCGAGTTCATCAAAGGAAAGCGGGCTTTGCCGACCGCGCCGGAGCCGGATCCCGCCATCGGCATTGAAGAGGTCCATATCGGCGGCGAGGTGCTCGTGGTGGATGACAACCCGGGTAATCGTGACCTCCTGGAGCGCATGCTCGAGAGACAGGGACTTCGTGCGACCAGCGCGCCCGATGGCCCGTCCGCCCTGGCTCAGGTCGCCCGGCAACGCTTCGACCTGATTCTCCTCGATCTGATGATGCCCGGTATGAACGGCATTGAGGTGCTCGATCATCTCAAGAGCGACCCTCAATCGAGCCGCATTCCTATCATCATGCTTTCCGCTCTGGACGAGACGTCGCGCGTGATTCAGTGTCTGGAGCGCGGCGCCGAGGATTATGTCGTCAAGCCGTTCGATTCCGTGCTCCTGCTGGCGCGCTTGCGATCGACGCTGGAGCGCAGCCGCCTGCGTCTTGCCGAAACCCTGCGTACCGGCCAGTTGGAAGTCGCTTACGAAAAGCTTCGCGAAAACGAACGCCGCCTACAGGAAAGCGAAGAACGGCTGCGGCTTGCTACCGAAGCCGCCGATGTTGGCATCTGGTACTACTACTCCCGCCAGGACAGGGTCCTGATGACCGCGGTCTCCAAGCGCCTCTTCGGCCTGCCCGTCGATGACTACCCCCTCACCTATCAGGAGCTTCGCGACCGCATCCACCCGGAAGACCGCAACGGCGCGGAAACGGCCATCCGGCGCGCCGTCAAAGAGGAGACGGAGTACGAGTTCGAGTTCCGCGTCCTGTGGCCGGACGACTCGATTCACTGGAT
Source organism: Bryobacterales bacterium (assembly GCA_963814235.1). Taxonomy (GTDB): domain Bacteria; phylum Acidobacteriota; class Terriglobia; order Bryobacterales; family Bryobacteraceae; genus Bog-113. The sequence continues at coordinate 337,316 of CAWFCA010000011.1, forward strand.
CTCATCGCGCGGTTTGGCCCAATGTTACGGCGCCGAAAAAGAAGTCCGCCTCGCGGGCGTGGCGCTTGATATCACCCGCCGCAAACAGGTCGAGGAAGCCCTGATCCAAGCCCACAAACTGGAGAGCATCGGTCTGTTGGCGGGAGGCATCGCTCACGATTTCAATAACCTGCTCACCGGCATCATCGGCAGCGCGAGCTTCGTCATGGATAACCTTCGCGCCGACGATCCCAATACCGAAATGCTCCGCAATGTCGTGAACGCGGGCGAGCGCGCCGCCGATCTCACCCGCCAATTGCTGGCCTATTCGGGTAAGGGAAAGTTCACGGTGCAGCCTCTCGATCTTTCGGTTCTTGTCAACGAAATTGCGGTGCTGCTGCGGACCTCCATTTCGCGCGCCGTTACGCTCGAGCGCTATCTGGACGATGCTTTACCCAAAATCGAAGGCGATTCGACCCAGATCCAGCAGATCGTGATGAATCTCGTCATCAACGGCTCCGAGGCCATCACCGGTGAGGGGTTCGTGCGCCTGACAACGGGAGTCGCCGAACTCGGCGAGGCCGGCCGCGACGACTTTATTCTGGGCGAGGACATTCCTGCCGGAGATTATGTGTTTCTCGAGGTGAGCGACACCGGCTCGGGCATGGAGCGCGAGATGCTCAGCCGGATCTTCGAGCCCTTTTACACCACCAAGTTCACCGGACGCGGCATGGGTCTCGCCGCCGTCTTCGGAATCGTACGTAGTCACGACGGTGCTTTGGAAGTCAACACGGCGTCGGGTGCCGGAAGCACGTTCCGGATCTATTTTCCGCCGCTGCCCGGGCAGTTCATCCGCCGCGGCAGGCGCACGCCGCCACGTCCCTCCAAAATCCTTTTTGTGGACGATGAGCCCGTGGTGCGGCTTATGGGTAAGACTTCGCTGGAACGCGCCGGTTTTGCCGTTCTTCTGGCAAAGACCGGAGAGGAGGCCTTTCGAATTCTTCAGGATCGGCGCGCGGAGATTGCCATTGCCGTGCTCGATGTTTCGATGCCGGGTTGGACGGGCTTCGAAACTCTCCACCGGCTGCGGCAAATCAGCCCGGGCCTTCGCGTGCTGCTATCGAGCGGCTTTCATGAAGATGAGGTGCGCGCACGCTTTCCCGATGAGCGGCTCGACGGGCTTCTCCAAAAGCCTTACAGCGCGTCCACGCTCGTCTCCCGCGTACAGCAACTGAACCGTTAGACCCGCTACTCGGGCGCGACGTAACCGTTTCTGGTCCAGATCGTTCGGGCTTCCGCTCCCAGCAGATACGCCACGGTTTTTTGTACGGCGGCCGCTTGCGAGGTGCGCTTCAAAATACAAAGCGACTGGACAATCGGGCGGTGTAGATTCGCCGGAACCAGAGGCGCTCCCGGATGGGTGGCCGCTACCAGAGAAAACGCGGTTAGCGCGACGTCGGCGTTCCCGGTATCGGCATAACTGAGCGCGGCCGATATATTTTGCGCGTAGACCACTTTGGTCTTCACCCGATCCCATAAATGAGCTGCTGCGAGCGCCTCCACCGAAGCGTGCCCATACGGCGCCAGTTCCGGGTTCGCGATGGCGATGACCTTCACATCGGGTCTCGCTAAATCGTCAAGGCTTTTGATGTCCGCGCGTTTCGGCCCCCAGATCACCACTCGTCCCCGCGCGTATTCACGCGGGGTATCGGCCAGCGATTCGCTCGCCAGCGCCACCGGATGTTCGTAATCGGCCGCCAGAAAGAGATCAAACGGAGCGCCGGCTTCGATCTGCTTCGTCAATTGCGCGGTGGAACCGAAGCTGGGAATCAGACGCACTCCCGTCGCCTTCCGCTCCGCCGCCGCCAATGGCGCAAAGATCGTCGACAGATTAGCAGCGGCCGCCACGTGCAGCTCGGCCCCGGGTGGATTGGTTGAAAAAACGCCGGGGCCGCAAGCCGTCAACAGAACCGGGAGAGCCAGAAGGAGACGACGCACGGCTTACCCCTGACGAATTACGATTTTGCCGAAGTGAGCGCCGCTCTCCATATAGCCCAGGGCCTCTCCGATTTGGTCGATTGCAAAAACGCGATCGATCACAGGCTTGAGATGATGCTGTTCGATCGCCCGGTTCATGGATTCGAACATCTCCCGCGAGCCGACATAAATCCCATGGATTTGGATAGACTTTTGCAGAATCATGGCCGTCGCGATCTCGGCGGAGACCCCGGTGAGCACCCCGATCGTGTTGATGTGCCCGCCCACGCGAACCGCCTGCATCGACTGCGGAAATGTCCCAGATCCGCCCACTTCGATCACATGATCCACGCCCTTGCCGCCGGTGAGTTCCTTAACGCGGCGCGCCCATTGCGGCGTGGTTCGGTAATTGATCCCGTCGGAAGCTCCCAGCTTCAAGGCTTTGGCGATTTTCTCGTCGCTGCTCGAAGTGACAATCGAACGCGCTCCCGCCATCCGCGCGAAATCGAGTGCGAAGAGCGACACTCCCCCGGTCCCCTGGATCAGGACCGTGTCCCCGGGCTTCACGCGGCTTTGAACCATCAGCGAATTCCATGCCGTTACCGCGGCACATGGCAGCGTCGCTGCCTCTTCGTAGCTCAGGAAATCCGGGATCTTCACCAGTCCGTTTTCATGCAGAACCACGTACTCGCTCAGCATTCCGTCAATAGCCCCGCCCATAGCAGAGGCGCCGTAGGAATCGTTGACGGCCCCGCTGAGCCAGGACTGCATGAAAATGCCAGCAACACGGTCGCCTGCCTGCAACCGGCTCGCCCCCGCGCCCGCTTCCACGACGTCGCCCGCGCCATCCGAAAGCGGAACGCGTGGCAGTTTCATCTTCGGGTCGTAGAGTCCCTGTGCCACGCGTAAATCGCGGAAGTTCAAAGAATTCGCGCGCACCCGAACCAGCACTTCGGAGGGTCCGGGCCGGGGCGTTTCCTTTTCTTTTACTTCCAGCCCATCCAGCCCGAACCGCGAGATCTCGACGTACTTCATTTCCCCGCAGCCTCCAGGGTTTTGCGAACCGTCACGATTTGCCCGAGATGATAGCTGTTGTGATCGGCGAGAAGAAGCGCTTCGCGCAGGAGAGTCTGTTCCTTGGGCGCATTCTTCAGCGGTGAAAGCAGATCGTTTTGGGATTCCGCGATCAGATCGGCAAAGGCCCGCTGGTCGCTTTTAAACGATGCCAGACTGGCCTCCCACGCCGCACTGTTGGCCGGTTGATCGGACGCGGGCCAATACTCCTCCGGCCATCGCGGCGAGGGATGCCTTGCGTCGCGGCTGAACTCCAGAATGTCGAGCTGGGCGATTCGCAGATGTTCCACCAGCTGCCAGATGGTGTGGGGCGAGCCTTCCGGCTTTTGGCCTCGAAAGGCTTCCGGCAAATCTTTCAGCGCCGTTTCCAGATCGAGGTGGGCGTTGCGGCCGCGCAGCAGGTCCAGAAGATGGGCGCGCAGGCTGGAGAGCTCTTGGCTATCGTTGGTCATGCCCGGATTGTACTAGCGTCCGTCGCGGGTCGCGCGGACGGTCGAAAGGGCCGCCTCCCGTTCCGCGCCGGTAAGCACCAGACGCGGCGGACGCACCCGCTCGCTCCCCCTGCCGATCTCCTGCTGGACCAGCTTGATCAATTGCACGAACTTGGGTACCGTGTCCATGCGCAGCAAAGGCAGGAACCACCGGTAAAGCTCGAACGTTTCCAGCCAGTCGCCCCTCTGGGCGCGTTCGAACAGCTCGACGGACTCGCGCGGAAAAGCGTTCACCAGACCTGCAATCCAACCGGTGACGCCCGCTTGTACTGCCTCCACGATCAGGTCGTCGACCCCGCAGCAGATTTCTATGCGGTTCCCCACCAGCGCGCGCAGGGCCGCTACCCGCCGCACATCCGCGCTTGATTCCTTGATCGCATTTAGATTCTCATGCTCGGCCAGCAATTCGCCAACCTGTTCCGGAATGAAGTCGGTCTTGTAGGCGATGGGATTGTTGTAGAGCATGCAGGAAAGCCGCGTAGCTCCGGACGACCGCGCCGACGTGGGCCTTCATCTCGCGCCAGTCGCCTACGTACACGTACGGAGGCAGCACCATCAGACCGGCGCAGCCTTGCACTTCAGCCATTCGGGCGATCGCGACCGCCTCCGCCGTGCTCAGCGCGGAAACGCCCGCCACGATCGGAATGCGATCGCCCACCGCGCGGACCAGCGTCGCGAGCACCTCTTTCTTCTCGTCGAACGTTAGCGTTGCTCCTTCGCCGAGAGAACCGAGCGGCACCAGGCCGGTGCACCCGTTGTCGGCCAGCCATCGGGCGTGACTGGCGAGAAACGAATGATCTATAGAGAGGTCATCGTTGAAAGGGGTAGTGATGGCCGGCATCACTCCCCGCCACCGCATTGCGTGTGTCATGAATGGATGAGCGTTTCGGCGCTATAAGGCTCCGGCGAGATCGCCGAAACGCGCCCGAGAATTTGGTCGACGATCAATCGACCCGTGGCGAGAGCCGTTGTGATTCCCAGGCCCTCGTGCCCGGTGGCAGCAAATACGCCGGGCAAGCCCGGTACAGGGCCGATGACCGGGAGCTTGTCGGGAGTTGCGGCCCGGAATCCGGTCCACGCCCGTATCGTCGAAAGCCCTGCAATACCCGGCATGTACTCCACGGCGCGGCGCATCATTCTATCCAGCATGTCTGGCTCGACCTCGGCCGTTTGCGATCCGAACTGGCGCGAGGAGCCGATCAGCACCTGCCCGTTTGCGCGCGGCTGCACGTTGAAGGCAACCGACTCCGACACCATGGAATGCGCACTCTTCAAATACCCGAGTTCCACGACCTGATGCCGGACGAACCCCGGGGAGGCGGCGGCCAGCAGCAAGTGTCCTTTACGCGGCTCGATCGGAATCGGGATCTCCGGGGTCAACTGACGCGCCGCAGTGCCCGCCGCATTGATGACCCACGCCGCGCTGACCCGCGAGCCGTCCGAAAGCAACACTTCTTTTTCCTTGATGCTTATGGCGCGGCCAGTTCGGGAGGTGATGTTCGCATGTTCCAGCAGGTAGCGCACGGCGCACGGCGGATCCAGAACGCTGTCGTGGCGAACAAACAGCGCGCCTGCCAGCCCCTGCCGCAGGCTCGGCTCTGCTTCGCTGAGTTGCCGCGGGTCGAGCGTCTCGGCACCGGCCCCATACGCCATGTAGAAATCGCGCTTGCGCCGCACCTCCGTCATCTCCGCTTCATCTGCCGCCACCCAGATCGTTCCGCATGACACGTATTCGCACTCGCGCGGGAGCGAGCCCGCCAGTTCCGCCCACAGCTCGCGTCCGAACCGGGTCAGCGCGAATTGCGCCTCTGAGCCGTCCATCAAAACGACGTGTCCCATGGCCGCCCCGCTCGCACCGCTGGCTGGAAAGTGCTGCTCGATTACTACGACCCGCAATCCCGCGCGCGCCGCTTCGTTCGCGCACGCCGCGCCGATGATCCCGGCTCCCACTACGGCGACATCGAAACTCACTTCCGGATTCCCCAGCGGAACGGGTCGCGCTCATCGAAAACCAGCGTTGCCTCGCCCGTCACGAACGCCGCCCCCCGGATGGATGGATAAATCACGCCGTCCCGAGCCGTCACGCTCCCTTCGAAATGGCTGCCCAGAATCCCCTCCTGCCGCACCACTTCGCCCGGCTGCAGCTTTCCGTCCTCGTAGAGACAGGCCAGCTTAGCGCTGGTTCCCGTCCCGCACGGCGACCGATCGTACGCTTTCCCCGGACAAAGTACGAAATTGCGCCCGCCGGCATCGAACAACTCGATGTGGTCGATCTCTTCCCCGTTCGCGCCCCGGATTCCGGCCGCGTTCAATGCCTCGCGCAAGCTCCAGCAATAGCTCGTGAGAGCTTCGACGTGACGGAGTTCCAGAGGTAACGGGCTGCCCTGCACCAGGTAGAACCAGTTTCCGCCCCAGGCCACATCCCCGATCACAATTCCATATCCGGGGACGGCGACAGCCACATCCTTCGCCAGCCGGTAGCTCGCAACGTTGGCCACAGTGACCTCACCGTTTGCATGCAATTCTGCGTTGACGAGTCCCACGGGCGTCTCGATCCGATGCTGCCCGGGTTGAATCCGGCCCAGATAGCCGAGGGTCGCCATCAGGCCGATCGTCCCGTGACCGCACATTCCCAGATACCCGACGTTGTTGAAGAAAATCACGGCTGCCGTGGACTCCGCGGATTCCGGCTCGCAGAGAAGCGCGCCCACCATGGCGTCGGAACCCCGCGGCTCGTTTACGATTGCCGACCGGAACGCGTCGAAACGTTCCCGGAACCGCGCTAGCCGTTCTCGTAGCGCCCCTTTCTCCAGTTCCGGCCCTCCGGCAAGCACCACACGCGTCGGCTCCCCGCCTGTGTGCGAATCGACGACCCTGATAGTCACTCGTTCGATTCTACGCGCGCCGGCCAGCCCTCGAAACCACCGAATTGGATTTCCGCGGCGCGATATTCTATACTGAGTCTTTACGCTCCAACGGCCCGGGTGGAATTTTCTTCTTCGAGCCGCAACCCTGTAAGAGGTCATTATGTACGCGATTGTTGAGACGGGTGGAAAGCAGTTCCGCGTCGCTTCGGGCGATACGGTCCGCATCCCTACCATCCCAGGTGAAATCGGTTCGGAAATAACGCTGGGCCGTGTGTTGGCAGTATCGTCGAAGGACGGCGAGTTGACGCTGGGCGAAAGCGTGGCGAATGCGCAGGTGAAGGCCACCATCGCCGGCAACGACCGCGCCAAGAAAATTCTGGTTTTCAAGTTCAAGCGCAAGAAACAATACAAGCGCACTCAGGGCCACCGTCAGGATTACACCGAGGTCAAGATCGGCGACATCGCCGTATAGGTTTTTGCCATGGCACATAAGAAAGGTTTAGGAAGTTCCAAAAACGGCCGCGATTCGAACGCGCAGCGTCTGGGGATCAAGGTTTTCGGCGGGCAGCTCGTCCCTGGCGGTTCTATCATCGTCCGTCAGCGGGGCACTGCTCTGAAGCCCGGAATCAATGTCGGCTGGGGCAAGGATGACACCCTGTTCGCTAAAATCACCGGCGTCGTCGAGTTCCGCGACCGCGGCCGGATGGGCAAGTTTGTAAACGTGAAAGCCGTTGAGCTGGTGCATGAACCCGCTCCGGAACACGCCGCGGTTTAGAGTTCCTCCCAAGTCGTTCTCCCTTAGGGCAAGCAGCTTTCCCGCTGCCTGCCCTGTTTTTTGTCCTCTGTGTCTCACCCATGTTTATTGACGAAGCGCGAATCCTGGTAAAGGCCGGCGACGGTGGCAATGGTTGCCTTGCCTTCCGGCGTGAGAAGTATGTTCCGCGCGGCGGTCCGTCCGGCGGCGATGGCGGCCGCGGTGGAGACATCTTCATGCGGGCCACCGTCCATGACAACACTCTGCTGCGCTATCGCTTCAACCCGGAGCACAAGGCGGGCCGCGGCGGCCACGGGGAGGGCAGCGATTGCCACGGAAAAGACGGAAAATCGATTGAGCTAACCGTCCCCGTCGGCACTGTCGTCTATGACCAGGACACCGGTGCAGGTGCTTTTCGACTTCTCGCAGCCGGAGCAGATCTTCCGCGTCGCGCGCGGCGGTCGGGGCGGCCGTGGCAACGCGCGCTTTACCAGTTCGACGCACCAGGCGCCTACCGAGCATGAGGATGGTAAGCCCGGAGACGAAAAACACCTGCGCCTCGAATTGAAACTTCTGGCCGACGTCGGCCTGGTCGGCTTCCCGAACGCCGGCAAGAGCACTCTGATCTCGCGCATCTCCGCCGCCCGCCCCAAGATCGCCGATTACCCTTTCACCACACTGGAACCGAATCTCGGCGTCGTGAAAATGGACGATTACCGCAGCTACGTGGTCGCCGATATCCCCGGAATCATTGAAGGCGCGCACGAAGGCCACGGGCTGGGCATCCAATTCCTGCGGCACATCGAGCGCACGCGCCTGTTGGTGCACCTGGTCGATATGTCCGAAACCGGCCGCGATCCTCTTGAAGACTTCGAGATCCTGATGCGGGAACTTGCCGCTTTCAGCGAAGATCTGGCTGCTCGGCCCATGATGCTGGTCGCCAGCAAAATGGATGCTGCTGCTTCGGTGGAGAACGTCGGTGCTTTGCGCATGTTGGCAGCCGAACGCGGGATGCGCTTTTTTGCCATTTCCAGCGCCACGGGGCAGGGAATCGAAGAACTGAAATACGCGATGGCCGCCGCCGTACTCACGCCGGTCGAGCAAAACGCCTGACTATTCTATTCCGGCTGTAGCACCTGCTCAAGCAACTCCGAACACTCGATGGCGCGATGATGCACCTGGTCGGTCATCGCTTCGAGCGCCCGCATCCGATCCGCCATGTGCATGCATGCCAGGACCGCGATGCGCGCGGCATCGCTCGAGCCCGAGCGCTCCGCAATGGAATGCATCAGGTCATCCACCTCGCGGGCCACGCCGATCACTTCGGACGGGTCGCCCTGCGAGGTCAATGTATAAATCTGGTTGAAGATGGTGACTTTAACCGGCTTGCGCGTCTCAGGCTTCGAGTCCATGCATGGACACCCGGCTACAAGCTTAACTGATCGATGTGTCCGAGAAGTTTTTCCAGACGGCTGCGAACCTGAGTGCGCTCCTCGCGCATTCCCGCCATCTCGTTCGTCAGCCGTTCGATCTCCGAGTAGGCTTCGGCGAGATCCTTGGTGAGCGTGTCGCGTTCTTTACGTAAACTTCCTACCAGTACAACCGCTTTTTGAATGCGCTCTTCCAGACCGGAAAGCGCGTCGACTTCGGTATCCATGAGGGAGGTATCGGCCATGTCTCGAACAGGCTAAGCAGGTAGAGGACCAGCTTGCGGGGCGGCTGCAAGGGCAGTTTTTGCCTGCTCCACCAGGACGGTGAACGCCGTCTGATCGGAGTACGCGATCTCGGAAAGCACCTTCCGGTCCAGCGTCACTCCCGCCAGCTTCATCCCGTGCATGAATTTGCTGTAGTTAAGGCCGGCTGCCTTGGTAGCCGCGTTGATGCGCACGATCCACAATGACCGGAAATCGCGCTTCTTCCGCTTGCGTCCGGTGTAGGCGAACTTCAGCCCGCGCTCCACGGCTTCCTGCGCGGAACGGTTCAGCTTGCTCTTGGTAAGAAAATAACCGGAAGCCAGTTCCAGTGTTTTATGGCGCGATGCTCTGCGCTTGGTACCGCGTTTTACTCTGGGCACGTTTTCTTCTCCTGTTTGGTTAGTAATGATGGTGGAACGGGCACGTGCGGTGGCTCCGTCCACTCGAGGAATCAGACGCTTCTAGGAAGCAGTCTAATAAGGGATCATGCGCTTCAGCTTGGCCTGGTCCGCCTGCGCGGCCACAACTTCGGTCTGCAGACGATTTTTGCGCTTCCGGGCTTTATGCGTCAGCTGGTGTCGCGAAAACGCATGGCTGCGCACCACCTGGCCCGTTCCCGTCTTGCGGAACCGCTTCGCCGCGCCTTTATGAGTCTTGAGTTTGGGCATACCTGACCTGCTTTGGATTTCGAACCTGATTTGTGTTTCAGTGCCTCAACGCCATCCCGCAGCGTAAGCCACTCAACCCACAGACTCTTACAATAACACGAACATCTTGCATTTGTACCGGGCGGGCCCTCGGGCGCCGCGTCCCCTGATCACTGATTTTCTTCGTACTCCTCCACCCACGACATCTGGATCGCCTCCAGCTTGCCTTCGCTCGATGCCGCCGGATTGTCCTTGAAATCCGGCAACTCGGTGATCCACTTGTGCAGGTCGGTGTACCGGATGTTCACGGGGTTGATCTCCGGATGAGCTTCGTACAGCGAAAGGGCAATATCCTCGGTGTGGTCCCAAGTAAGTCCTGGCATGCATTGATCCTATCCGATCTCGCTATCCGGAAACCAATGGTAATCCGTCTCGGTACGTCCGAACCTCCACCTGGAGGGCTCGGTGGTCTCCATCCAGTCCAACGGCTCTCCGAGCGGCTGCGGAACCGAGGCTCGCGCGAACGCTTCCCGCACTGCCTTCCGCTGTTCCGCGCCCATCGCATCCGGAGCCGCGGAGACGAACAGCGGCGTGCCGCTCCCGGCTAGCAGGTCCAGCCATTGCCGGTTCTCCGCCCACGCGACCTGTTTGGTGAGCCCCACGCAATCCGCATCGATCGCAAAAAACGCGTTGTGCTGCGGAGCTCGAAACGCGAGCGTGTTCACGCCCATCTTCCGCGTGCGGTTCCACTCGCGCCCGCTCGTGTCGTCGCCGGTTCGCTGCAATTCGAACAGCCCCGCCGCGAGATGTCCGACGGTGTTGCACCCCAGCACCAGCGCGTCTCCCGCTGCCTCGCGGATGGTCCGGTAAAATGCCAGAACGATCTCCGCGTTCGTGCGGCTGCGGTCCGCAAACGTCCAGCCGCCATCGGTCAACTCAGCGCCCATCGTAAAGCCCCAACGCCCCAGCAGATCGAAAGTCGAGAAATCGTGCTTGATCAGTTCATAACCCCACCCGCTCACCCGGCGAATGTCTTTCTCCACCTGCTCCAGCGCCTCCGGGAACGGTTGGGTCCAGAGTCCACCCGTGTTTTTCGTTTGCTTCGCGGCGCGCGCCGGGCGAGCTTAGCTTCCAGGTGTCCGAAACCGCCTCCTGAGTGATTAGCGGCCGCACCCACAGCCCGGGACGCACGCCCATCCGCCGCATCTCCGCAGCCAGGCCCGGCATATCGGGAAATGGCGCGCCGCCGCGCTCCCAAGGCCCCGCGGTCGGAAACGGCTGCCATCCGTCGTCGATCACCATGAAGGGTCGATTTGCGGCGGCTGGCGACCAGGCGGCAATCCGCTCGGAGTCTCGCCGGATGTCATCCGCCGAGCTCTTCCCGTAGGCGTAGTACCAGTTATTGCCGCCGTACACGGGAGCCTTGGGCAGCCGCGGAGCGGTGCACAGAAGCCGGCAGAAGCGCTGCGCCGCGGAGAATGCGGTCTGACCATCGAATCGCTCCGACACCACCGCGGCCGCCAGCAGCTCGCGATCACCCAACAACACGCCGCGACCGCCATTCCGCACATCCAGCACCAGCGTGATCCCCGCGTCGTCCACCTGCCAATAGCAAAACGCGCCCGCTCCGGTTTTTACACCCACGCCGATGGTGCTGTCCCCCTGTGACGCCAGGAGATACCAGGGAAGGATGCGCTCGGGATCCATCCCCCGCCATCCGAGGTCCCCATAGCTGCGCTCCCAGGCGTCGCCCAGATACGTCAGGCCGGGGTTCGGCCGCCCATGCCAGCGGAGATATAAGTGCGATAGCGCGGTGCGCCCCGCTTGCACGTAGAACGCGCCGTGCGCCTCTCGCAGATGCACATCCCGGGCAGCCCAGCCCGAAGCGATCTTCTTCAGGGCAAACGCGCCACCAGTCTCCGCGAGCGCGGTCACCGTCGACGGCTCTCCATTCACATCCGGAAAAGAGATCACGGAACTCCTGGCCTCCGCTGCCAAAACCGGAATCGCCAGACTGGCCTTCAAGACTTCCCGCCGCGAACACGTCGCCATGATCTATTCCCGGTTTCTGGTCGCGCTCTGCAGCGCATCCTCGATCTCGTAAATGCGGTCGTCCCAGTCTCGCGTGGGCGCTCCCGCCGCCTTGGCTGCGTCGAGCTTCTTTTTCGCGGTTGCCAGACGCTGTTGCAGCCCGAGCACTTTACGCGACGGTTTCTCCATCACCGGCGCGGCTTTCGTCGCAGCGGCTTTCCTCGGTTCCGCAACGCGCTTCTTCGCCGGCCGGCCCGCTTTATAGCGGAAGCTCGTCACGCCGGCGGGAGGTTTCAACACGCCGCCAAAGTCGCTGCGGTATTCCTCGGCCACCCTTGCAGCCTCCAGCAGCAGCTCTCCGAAACGCGCCTGCATCGCGCTTTTCGCCTTCACGCGAAGGTCTTCGCCCTGCTGCTTCCACTTCTGGTAGTCGCCGATGATGTCGTTCACTTGACGCTAATGTTACCCGACAACTCCCGCGCCGTCACCTCGTGCCGCCACGCGAACATGCTTTCGATTTTCTTCTCCACGAGGGCATGCGCGATCGCATCGCCCAACCATCCCAACGGCAATCGATATTCCACGTGGTCGATCAGCTCGCAGGCGTTCGGCCCCAGCGCGCGGAACGCATGCGTGTGGCGCCAGAACGCAAACGGCCCGTGTGCCTCGGTGTCGACGAACCGCTCGCCGGAGAGATAACCGTCGTGCACGGCCACCCACTGCATCCGGAAAGGCCATCGCCCGATCTCGAGAATCACCCGCGCGCCGTCTCCGATCCACCCCTGCTTGCCCCGCCGATGCTCCCTCACGCGCACCGGATCGCCCGGCGGAATCAACTTCTCGAGCGCATCCGGCCGCTCGTGCCACCGGAACGCCTCCTGCGCAGAGCAGGGAAGCGGTAAGGTCTTTTCGAAAATACGTGTCACGCCAGCCGGCTCCGAATTTCCGCCGCCTGCTTCACAATCTGCTCGCGCTCCGGCTCGCGCAGCCGCTCCACGTTGCGGATCTGCATCAGCATGCGAGGATTTCCAACCAGCGTCTTTTTGTGCCGTAACAGGAAATCCCAGTAGAGGGTCGTGAATGGACAAGCGTCGGGACCCGTCGCCTTTCCCGGCTTGTAGCGGCAATGCCCGCAATAGTTGCTCATGCGGTCGATGTATTTCCCGCTGGCCACATACGGCTTCGAGCCCATGATGCCGCCATCGGCGTACTGCGACATTCCTAACACATTCGGCAACTCCACCCATTCCACCGCGTCGACATAAACGGCCAGATACCACTCATGAATCGCGCGCGGTTCCACGCCCAACAACAGTGAGAACAGGCCGGTCACCATCAGACGCTGGATATGGTGCGCGTATCCGAAGCGTCAGCGTCTGCCCGACGGCCTGCCGCAAACATTCCATGTCGGTGTCGCCATTCCAGTAAAACGCCGGAAGCGGTTGATGCGCATCCAGATAATTCCGCTCGAGGTATTCCGGCATCTTCAGCCAATAAATGCCCCTCACGAACTCCCGCCACCCCAGGATCTGCCGGATGAAGCCTTCCACTGCTTCAATCGGCGCATGCCCGTCGAAATAGGCCTGCTCCGCCGCACGCACAACCACCCGCGGGTCTAAGAGTTTCAGGTTCATCGAGGCCGAGAGGCGGGAATGGTAAAGGGTCGGCTCCTCCGTCCACATGGCGTCCTGGAAACGCCCGAAGTGCGGGAGCGCCTCCTTGATGAAGTCGGCAAGCGCTTCGAGCGCCTCTTTCGGCGTCATCGGAAAATCGAAAGCGTGCACCTCGCCCGGGTGCTCCCGCAAACACCCGCTCCACCACCGCGATCACCTCGCGCGTAATCGCATCCGGAGGAAACGTCCGGCACACGCGGGACTGTTCCGGCCCCGATTTTCCGAAACTCCCGCGGTTCTGCGTGTCGAAGTTCCACTTCCCGAGCAGCGGCTTACCGCGCTCCATCAGCACTTGTTCGCGCACCCGCATCTCACGGTAGAAAAACTCCAGGCGCAATTGCTTCTTCCCGGCTGCCCACGCGGCGAATTCCTCCACCGGGCAGAAGAAATGCCGGTCCGGCCGGATCTCGATCGGCGTCCCGCACTCGCTCGCTGCGCTCAATAAGTCTTCACGCACCCGCCATTCGCCCGGATGCGCGATTACGAGCCCCTCGGGCCGATGCCTTTCCACGGCGCTCTTCAACTCGGACGCGAAACTTCCCTCGCTTCCGGTCTCCTCGATGGTGCGGTAATCGACCCGCGCCCCTTCCGCGCGTAAGTTCTCGGCAAAATGCCGCATCGCGCTGAAGAACATCACGATGCGCGCTTTGTGACTCCAGACGTACGTCGCTTCGCGAGCCACTTCGGCCATCCAGACCACGTCGCGAGCCGGATCGAAATCATCGAAGGCCGCCGACTTCCGGTCCAGCTGATCGCCCAAAACTAAAACTAAATGGCGCACGTCCTTTCGATGTTGACGGATCGCCGGCGGGTCTAGAGACGCATCCCGATGGCGAGCCCATAGATCACCGGCAGCGTGAATAACGCGCTGTCCACGCGATCGAGCATGCCGCCATGACCCGGCAGCAGCGTGCCGCTATCTTTCACCCCGACCGCCCGCTTCAATGCGGATTCCGCGAGATCCCCGAACTGCCCGGCGACGTTCCCCGCCAGCGCGATCAGTCCCGCTACCGGCAGCGCCATCGGCAGAAAGCGCGGGGCGGCCAGAACGAAAAACAAGGTCGAGAACACCACCGAAGCGATCGATCCCTCCCAGGACTTGCCGGGACTGATCCGCGGCGCCAGCTTGTGCCTCCCGAATTGCCGCCCCACGTAGTAGGCGCCCGAATCCCCGATCCAGTTGATTACCAGCGCGAACAATAGCCACCATGGGTTGCGCAGCCCCAGCAGATAGCCCGTCTTGAAAGCCCCGAACACGTAAACGCACCCGAGAAACATGGCCGCCGATTGCGCCCACGCCGCGCGCAGGTCCTCCGCCGCGAGGGGCGCCGCCACCGCCAATAACCCAAGCGCCACGAGCACCACAAAGGTCCAGTCCAGCGGACTTGCCAGGAACACCAGTCCTCCGGCCAGGCCGAGCGCGGTCGCTGCCGGCCCGATTTGCAAAATTTGCGCGTATTCGAGGAAGGTCAGTACGGAAATGGCGGTGATCACCGCCAGCAGCGCCCACCAGGACCCGCCAAAGATGCCCAGCAGCACCACGGGGATCAACACCGCGGCCGTCAGTACTCGCTGCATTACGAGGAGACGACCGTCTCCTCAAGCCACTCGTCTTCGCTCGTTCCGTCCGCCAACGGCACGGTCAGCTCGGCCACGGCCCGTTTGCCCAGGCCGCCGAACCGGCGTTCGCGCTTCTGAAAATCGAGCACCGCCCGTAACAGCTCCATGCGTGTGAAGTCCGGCCACAACGTATCGGTGACATACAGCTCCGCATACGCGATTTGCCACAGCAGAAAATTGCTGACGCGCATCTCGCCGGATGTCCGGATCAGCAGGTCCGGATCTGGCCGACATCGGCCGTATACAGGTGCGCGGAGATCGCGTCTTCGTCGATGCGCAGAGACGCCAGAGTCCCTGCGAGACGCGCTTCTTCGATGGATCGCGTTGATCGCATCCACCAGCTCCGCGCGGCCGCCGTAGTTGATCGCGAGATTCAGCCGCATGCCCCCGTTGTGCTGCGTGCGCTCTTCCGCGAAATCGATCTCTTCCCGAACCTTGCGCGGCAGTTCTTCCACCCGCCCGATCGCGCGCAGCACGCAGTCCGTTCCGGTTCAGCTCCGGAAGCTCCCGCCGCAGATAGAAACGGAGCAGACGCCAAAGCGTATCCACTTCCGCGCGCGGCCGCTTCCAGTTCTCCACCGAGAAGGCGTAAAGAGTGAGAGCGCCCACGCCCATCTGCGCGCACGCTTCCACCGTCTCCCGAACCGGATTCACCCCGGCACGATGGCCCGCGATCCGCGGCAGTCCGCGACGATTCGCCCACCGCCCGTTTCCGTCCATGATGATCGCAATGTGCGCGGGAATCCGATGGGGATCGAGAAGTGCGACAAGCTCCCGGGTTTGGCAGTCACCCGCGGGCCAGTCCGTCAGGACTTTCATGTGTGAACCACTTTATGGTACAACGCAACCTTCGCGGGTTGCGATACTTGCTGTTTGTCATCGGCAGCTCCCCGTTTTTCCCGCGTTTGCACGCAGATTGCCTTTTGGTCCGCCTGCGGCTCCGCCTTTCTCATCCTCTTCTCGATCGCCGCCAGCCAGATCCTCCTCGGCGTTGCCATTGCGGCCATTCTTCTCTCGCGCAAACGCATCCGCGTTCCCCGGCCCGCTCTGCCGATGGGCTTGTTTCTGCTCTTAACTGTTATTTCGCTCCTGGCCTCCGGTCATATCCTGGCCGGGATGCCGCAGGTGCGCAAGCTCTTCGTCTACACCACCCTCATCGTGGTCTTCACGGTCGTTCGGAACGTCGCTAGTGCCCGCAACCTGATGCTCGCCTGGTGCGGCGGAGCCGGCGTGACCAGTCTCATCGGCATCGTTCAATTCATCGGAAGATGGCGCGAGGCCAGGGATCTTCACCTCGACTTTTACACGTACTATCTCAACGCGCGCATCACCGGCTCTATGAGCCACTGGATGACCTTTTCCGGTGAGGAAATGCTGGTCTTCCTCATTCTGATTGCGTTCCTGCTGTTTGGGCGCCTCACCGATAAACGCCTGTTCGCCGGTCTTTCCGTCGCCGCCGTCGCCATGGGACTCGCACTCCTTCTCACCGACACGCGTTCCGTCTGGATCGCCACGTTCGTCGCGCTGCTGTACCTCTCCTGGTCGCGCAGGAAAGTCCTCGTGCTCGCGATCCCCGTGCTCACGCTGCTCGCCTTTGCTCTCGGTCCGCACGCCCTCCGGGAGCGCGCCGACTCCATCCTGCATCCGCAGGCGGGCGTGGATTCAAACGGCTTCCGCGTGGTCGTCTGGCGTACCGGCCTGGAGATGATCCGCGCGCACCCGTTCCTCGGTCTGGGACCCGAGCAAGTGCACCAGCAATTCTATGCGTGGCTGCCCGCCGATATCCCGCGTCCTTTGCCCGCGGGCTATTACGGCCACCTCCACAGCATCTACGTCCACTACGCTGCCGAACGCGGCATCCCGGCCCTGCTCATGCTGCTCTGGATGCTGGGCATGATTCTTTACGACTGCGGCCGCAGCTTGAAAGGATTGCCCGCGCGCGATGACACACGCTTCCTGCTGCACGCGACCATCGCCTGCGTGATCGCTATCCTCGTGGAAGGGTTTGCCGAACTCAACCTGGGCGACAGTGAGGTGCTGACCATGTTTCTGGTCATCACCGCCTGCGGCTATGTCGCCATCGAGGAACACCGCCATGCCCCTGCAAGAGCGTGAAATTTTAGTGGTAGGAGGCAGCGGCGGCATCGGCGCGGAAGTCTCCCGCGCTCTCGCCGCGGACGGAGCCGTGGTCACCGCCACCTATCGCTCGAATGCCGCCCGGGCCCGCGAGCTGGCCGCGGTGGCCCGCATCGAGCAGGCCGATCTTTCGATCGCTGCCGATCGCGCCCGCCTGCTCGCCGCGATCCACCCGCTTTACGGACTCGTCATCCTTTCCGGCGATCCCGCGCGACCCACCCCCGCCGAGTCCATGGAAGAAACCATGCGGCGCTCGCACGATGCCAATTACCTCGGTCCCATTCTGCTGGCCCGCGAGGCCGCCGCTGCCATGCGGGAATCGAAGACCCCCGGCGCCATCGTCCTCATCTCCACCATGCAGGCCGCCGCTCTTTTCCCGAACTCCACCGTCTACGCATCCCAGAAGGCTGCGCTGGTTCACGCCGCACGCATCCTCGCTAAGGAAACGCGCGGCAAATCGGGTATTCGTGTCAACGTGATCAGCCCCGGAATCATCGACGCCGGCATGGCCCAGGCCAGCATCGCGTCCGGCAAATACAACCGCTTCCTCGAGGAAGGCGTCATCGGCCGCTTCGGCCGCCCTGCGGACATCGCCCGCGCCGCCCTTTTCCTGCTCCAGCCCGATCACTACATCACCGGCCAGGTGCTCGGCATCGATGGAGGCATCACCCTATGAAGCCGATCCTTCTGCCGTGGATCCTGATTTCCGCTCTCGCGCTCGCCGCGTGCAACGCGCAGGAGCACCCCATTACCAAACGGGAGATCGCCCCCGTCATGGGCGTCGGCGGCGCCGATTGGCTGGAACGCCCGGAGCGCGAATCCGAAGAGCACCCGAGCGTGGCGCTGGATGAAATCGGTATCCGCCCGGGCTCTACCGTCGCCGACATCGGTGCAGGTAGCGGCTTTTACTCCATCCGTCTCGCCCAACGCGTCGGGCCTCAGGGCAAGGTTTACGCTAATGACATTCAACCGGGTATGCTGCAGCTCTTGCGCAAGAACTCCGCCGCCAGCGGACTCACCAATATCATCCCGGTTTTAGGCACGGACTCCGACCCTAAGCTTCCCGCCGGCTCCCTCGATCTGGCCCTGCTCGTCGACGTTTACCACGAGTTTTCGCAGCCGCAGCAGATGATTCGAAAACTGCGTCAGAGCCTGAAGCCGGACGGCCGGCTGGTGCTGCTCGAATACCGCGCCGAAGACCCCACCGTCCCCATCCGTCCCGAACACAAGATGACCATCGATCAGGTCGTTGCCGAGCTCAGACCCGAAGGCTTTCAACTGGTCAGGCGCAGCGAGAAACTCCCCTGGCAGCACATCCTCATCTTCGGGAAACGCAACCAGTAAACGCTCTTCCCACGCTACTCGGAATGCGTCGCTCCGGCGGCCGCCACCGCCTTCTTGGTCTTCTCCATACTGCTCCTTAACGATTCCGCCGGAAGCGAGTGCAGCAGCGGACCCAGCACCTTGCCCATGAGCATAGGCACATCTCGCGACAGCGAGATCGACTCGTACTCGATGTACACGCCGCCATCCTTCTGTTCGAAGAACCAATACCCGTACATGCGCCACAAAAAGCCCCGATCGTTCCCCACCGGTAACTCGTGCTCGTTCTTCGTTCCCGGATTGCTGATCTCGGCAACGCGCGTACTGTAAGAGCTGCAGTAAACCTTCTCCGGCGACACGTGCGTGAAGTGAATCTTATGCTCCGTGTTCAAGACGTCGCTCAGCATGTATTTCGACTTCACGACCTTCATATACACGTTGAAATCATCTGCCGCCGGGTGCGACCGGATGCGCGACTCCGCAATATCCGGCGCGTACACACGGCTTTGGTGAGAATAATCCTGAATCACGGCCAGCACTTTATCGAGTGTGACCCCGGGCACGAAAATGGCTCCCACCCAGTCGTGGATCAGGCCACCGGGTACTTCAATGTCGCCGTTCTTTTTGCCCGGGAAGACCACCACTTCCCCCTTCGCCAGTTGCTGACGCCGCTGTGCCGTTTCCGCCGATTCGAGAAAAGCGGAAGACTTGAACCGCTGCGCTTCGTAGTCGGCGGTGTAGCGATCGAAGGCACTCACCGTCTGCGGGTTTAGTTCAACCGCCTGCGCGCTCTGCAAGCCGGCAAGACAAAGAAGGGGAACCAGAAAAAGAGGTTTCATGAAGAGGAAGGATCGCTCCGGGAGACGGGCGGGGATTCCTTATTATGTCATGACAAACCGGTAGCCCACCCCGCGCACCGTCAACAGATGCCGCGGTTGCGCCGGCTCGTCTTCTAAATACCGGCGCAGCCGCACGATGAAGTTGTCGATGGCGCGGGTGTCGGTATCCTCACGGACTCCCCAGACGTCTTCCAACAGCCGCTGCCGCGAAATCGCTTCTCCGGAATGGCGCACCAGGTATCGCAGTAAATTGGATTCCATCAGAGTCAGCGGAAAGCTTTGCTCTCCGGCCCGGATCTCCATCGCGCGAAAATCGATGATGCGGCCGTTGAGCCGGATCGTTTGGTCTTCCGTCTCGGCTGCTTGCCCGTGCCAGTTCGAACGGCGCAGTAAACCCGCCGCCCGCGCCAGCAGGATCGAGAGATCGAAAGGCTTCGGTAAGTAGTCGTCCCCGCCCGCCTCAAACCCGGCCAGCGTATCTTCCACCCGACCGCGCGCCGTCAGAATCAGGACCGGAACGAAGCACTTGGCCCGCCGCAGCTCCCGCACCACCGCGAATCCATCCATTCCCGGCAGCATCACGTCCAGCAGCACCAGGTCGAATTGACTCGCCCGCTCCAGCGCGGCTTCCCCCGTCTCGACGATCTCGACCCGGTAGCCTTCCGCCTCCAGGTTGAAGCAGAGCGCCGTCGCGATATGCGTCTCGTCTTCCACGATCAGAACGCGCGCGCCCGAGTCCGCGCGGATGAATGGGTCGCTCACTGCCGGTGAGCCAGCGGAAATTGGAGCGTAAAGGTGCTCCCCATTCCCACTCCCGGGCTCTCGGCGTATGCTTTCCCCCCATGCCTCCGCACCACGGAACGCACGATGAAAAGCCCCAGCCCCGTCCCTTTCACCCGTCGCGTAATGGCGCCTGGAATGCGATAAAAACGTCCGAATATTCGTTTTAGTTCCTTCTTCGAAATGCCCACCCCGTGATCTTTGACGCGGATGATTACGTGTTCGTCGTCCGGCTTCTCGCACGTCACTTCCACCCGCGGATCCTTGGCCGAATACTTGATTGCATTGTCCAGCAGATTGGAAACGGCCGCGCGCAACTCTCCGGAGTCGCCTAAGATCTCGGCCTGATCCAGTTGCTTGTCGAACTCCACCGCCTCGCGCTCCAGGTGATGCCGTACCCGCGCCAGATCCACGCACTCCGCCACCAGTTGCGGGAGGTTCACCCGCTCTTTGTCCGCCCGGCGCTCCTGCGCCGTCTGCCCCGCGCGCAAGACCTGCTCCACGGTATCGAGTAGCCGCCCGCAGTCGTCCAGCATGATCCCGTAGAACTCCTGCCTGCGCTCTTCCTCGAGCGGCCGCTTCTGCAAGGTCTCGAGGTAGAGCCGGATCGAGGCGATCGGGGTCTTCAGCTCGTGCGTGACGGAGTTAATGAACGCATCGTGCTGCTCGTTGCGGCGGATTTCCCGCACCAGAAAGATGGTGTTGAGCACAACGCCCGTGATAATCAGAGCGAAAAACAGGGCGCCGAGGATCAAGAGGAGCCCGGTTCTCCAGTTGAGAACGATCCACCCGACGTTCAGCGTTACCGCGAGCGCAACCAGGCAACAGCCGAGCGCGACGAATACGACTTTGGATCGGCGATGACCCGAGGTCAGCACAACTTCTACGCGACGGCGCGCTCCAGCAGGTGCTCGTCCACGCTGGCGACCTTAACGTTCTTCGCGATCCCGAGCTTCTTGAGTAGATTGATGTGGAGCCAGGTAATGTCGAGTTCGTACCAGGCCAGTCCATGGCGCGCCGAAACCGGATGCGCGTGATGATTGTTGTGCCAGCCTTCACCGAAAGTCACCATCGCCACCAGCGCATTGTTCCGCGAGTCGTCCCGCGTATCGAAACGGCGCCCGCCCCACATGTGCGTAATCGAGTTCACCATCCAGGTGAAATGCAAGCCCAGCGTCACGCGGAAAAAGATCGGCCACAACAACATCGGCCAGCCACCCAGGGCAAAGAGCGCGAAAGCCAGCAGGATCACGGGCACGTAATGCCAGCGATTGATGAACCGGTACACCGGATCGCGAGCCAGATCGGGCGCGTATCTGCCCATCAGCTGCGTATTCGAATGCTTGGATTCCCCGACCAGCAGCCATCCCATATGCGCCCAGAATCCGCCCTCATGCGGGCTGTGCGGGTCGCCCGGTTTATCGGCGAACTGATGGTGCATGCGATGTGTCGCCACCCAGAACAGCGGACCGCCCTCGAGGGACGTCGTGGCGCAGATGCAGAGGAAATACTCGAGCGGCTTCGGCACTTTGTAGGAGCGGTGCGTCAGCAGGCGGTGATAAGACATCCCGATTCCCAGACAAAGCGCCACCCAATTCATGAGGAAGGCCACCGCAATCGCCTGCCAGGTGATGAAAAAGAATGCCGCGATGGCTCCAATGTGGAACACCGTAAAGAAGGTGATCATGGCCCAATTGGCGCGATCTCCTTTGTGCGAGATGGGCTGCGCCGGTAGGGATGCTGTCATCGTAGGAAGGCTCTCATTCAGCCTAGCAATCGACGCGCTTGAAAATTGTAATTGTTTTGTCAGCCTTGGCGTGGCTTACGAAGCGGCTGGAAACCCTGCTAAGGCGTTCGCTTTCCTTCGAAGTGGCCGGTACCGAGGGGCAGCGGATACTTGGCGGTGCCGCGGATCACATCGCCCTTTAGCGTCCCGGAGTAGCTGCCTCTTCCGCGCTTGTCTTCGATGGCAAATTCCACCTGGTCGCCCTTCACCGTCCCGGCGAGCGGGAGCTCTCCGAAATATCCGTGATAGGTCCCGGTAAGCTTCTCCCCGGTCTGTTGAAACTGGAACCAGGGATCGCCGTTGCGCAGGAAAAACTTGACGTGAAAGGTCCATTTCCCGCTCAGATCGGCTCCGAATAAGGAGGAAGCCTGACACAGGAGCAGAACTCCCAGGGCGAGAAGTTTAGAGCGCATGCCTCGGAAAAAGATCATTGGGGACGGCAGCAGATCTGGGTAGCTACCAATGAGCTTGGTTGAAGAGGCTTGTCGAGAGTCAGCACTTTATGCTCCGCCAACCGGCGATACACGTCTCCGGCGACTCCCGCCGCAGTGGGCCCGATCGAAGGACGCCCGCCCGTCAGCATCACCACGACTACAAGTTTGTTCTGCCCTACATCGTTATAAGATCCGAACCATCCAAGCCGGGTACGGCCTTCGCTACAGGTTCCCGTCTTACCGAGTATGGGCGTATCCTGCTTGGCGCGACGCGCCGTGCCGTATTCCACGGCGCCTTGCAATCCCGGCTTGATCGCTGGGATCAAGGACGCGATATCCAGAGTTCGCTTCAACTGAGGCTTGAAGTCCTTCACCTCTTGCTCGCTGCGCGGGTATTGCAGGAACCAGAGTTTGCCTCCATTCGCAATGGCGCTTACCAGGGCCGTCAATTCGAGCGGGGTCTGATGGATTTCCTCCCCGAAGCTCGTCAGCATCCCGACCCCGCCATTTTGAGGCGGCCGGGACGGGAACGAACCAGGTTGCTCGCCCGGTATGTTCAAGCCGGCTTTCTCGCCGTACCCGAACTGATGCGCGTAGTACGCCACCTTGTCATAGCCTAGCTTTTGGCCCAGGGTTGAGAAGTAATAGTTGTTTGATCTCGCAATCGCGTAAGTCAGATCGACTCCCCCGCGGTGGGCGATGTTCAGAACCCCGGGTTGCTCGACCAATTTCTCTTTGAGGCCAGCCAGCGCAACGGTCAGCTTAATCGTGGAACACGGCTGAAATCCGGTCCCCAGTGCCAGCTTCTGGTTCACCATGGTCAGGACGCGTCCCGTATTCGGGTCGGCGACGATCACCGATCCATTGAACTGTCCCAAAGCTTCCACCGCGGCACGCCGAATTGTGAGGTCTTCCCCGTCGATGTTATCCCCGACGGTGGAATTGGCAAACGTCGGCTCATCCCACGTCTGTACCCAAACCGGGCGGCTGCGGCGCCCCCGGGCGGTCAACGTGCGGACGCGGCGGCCATGCCGGCGGGTATAGACCCAAACCATACGGGACGAACCCCGGCTCTTCTTCCCTCGCCGGTCACTCACCCGGCGTTCGCTTGCCCGTTCCCGGCGGCCCGATGCTCGCCCGTGCGCGACTTTCGCTTGGGAAGCCCGTCGATGGGAAGACCTGGCGGAGGCGCGGCTATGCTTGACCGCTGGTTTTGAATGATGGTGAGTCGCGGCTGTCGCGGCTCCGCTCAACAGAATCAGCGCAGCGGCGATCTGCAGTAAGTTGCCGAGAAATGGCAATACACGTGGCTTTTCCATGTTTGTGCGCGTACGCAGACCGAAGATTCGCGAGACACACGAGCGCCAGAGCTCTGAAGGCCCCGGGGAGCAGCCGGGATGTCTGTAGTGTGTCTGAATCTAGAGCCTCCCGTCAATACCTAAGTCACGCTATTTCTTAGAATTCTCCGCTTTTGCTCTCTTCGATAGGCGAACCATCCTACGCCGCCGTCCAGCCTCCGTCGATCGGTACCACCGAACCATTCATAAACTCCGCCTCGCGCGAGCACAGATAAAGGACAAGATTCGCGATCTCTTCCGGCCGTCCCAGGCGGCCAATAGGCTGCCTCGCATTCAGTTCGGCGCGGGTTAATTCATACTCGTGCGCGTGGTATTTCTGCAGATAACCCTCGACAAAGGGCGTATCCACAGTGCCGGGGCAGATGCAGTTGACGCGGATCTGCGTCGGATAATCCACCGCCAGCTGCCGCGTCGCCGCGATGACCGCGCCCTTTGTCGCCGAGTAAGCAAAACGCCGCTTAACGCCAATCAGGCCCGCAACCGACCCGACATTGACGATCGTTCCCCGGCTTGCCAGTAGCCGCGGCATCGCATGCTTCGTCACGAGGAACAAACCCTCCACATTGACGCGGAAAATGCGCTGGAAATCGGCGATTGCGGTCTCTTCCACGTTGCCCACCAGCCCGATTCCCGCATTGTTCACCAGAATGTCGAGCCGCTCGACCGACGCCATGGCGTGCTCGACGGCGCCTTCATCCGTAATATCAAAGAGACGGACGGAACTGCCCTCAAGTTGCGACGATAAGCTGCGTGCGCGGTCTTCGGCGACATCCGCAATGATCACCTTGGCTCCGGCCCCCGCAAGGGCCCGGCATGTGGCCTCGCCGATTCCGCTTGCGCCTCCGGTCACCAGCGCGGTCCGTCCATCCAGCCGAAAAGGGGTCGTCATCTTGGCAAATTGTAGCTCGATAACCAGTTAGAATCCGTCACTTGCCCCAGCCGCGATGAGGCATTTGCCCAACATCAAGGTTTTTGAGAGTATAGAAGAGAGGGAAACCTATGGCCGGACGATCTAGTACATCGTTTCAAAAGAGGCAGAAAGAACTCGCACGCCAGGAAAAGCAGCGCGACAAAGCTGCTAAACGCGTGCAGCGTAAAGACGAAAAGGGTAATGAAGGTGAAGGACCGGAGATTATGTCGGTTGAGGAAGCTGAGCTCCTTCGACACGGCGTTGTCGCTGAGTAAGAGGTAGGCGCAAACGTGCGCACCTTCCTCGTTGAAAACTTCGGGTGCCGCGCCACTCAGGCCGATGGCGCGGCACTTGAAGCCCTCCTGAAACAACGCGGCATGCAGAATGTCAGCAGCCGCGAGCAAGCCGAATACATCATTTTGAACAGCTGTACGGTTACTGCGAGCGCTGACGCGGATGTTCGCGGAGCGGTGAGAGCGGCCAATCGAGCCAATCCGGGTGCGCGCATTCTGGTTACCGGCTGCTATGCCCAACGCGCTCCAGAGGAATTGGCCGAGCTTCCCGGTGTGGAGTGGGTGATCGGCAACACGCACAAGACCGAGATTGCGGACGTTCTGGCCGAGGTCCCGTACCACAGCGGAATTTACCGTGGCGATGTCTTTGCCGAGCACGATTTCCTGTCAATTGCAGATGCTCAAGCTCTTCCTGAACGCGCGCGTCCTAACCTCAAGATTCAGGAAGGCTGCAATAATCGTTGTTCGTTCTGTATTATCCCCTCCGTGCGCGGCGACAGCCGCTTCCTCCCTGCCCAACAAGTCCTCGAGCAGGTTCGCTCTCTAAGCGTTCTTTATCGAGAAATCGTGCTGACCGGTATCAACCTCGGTCGATGGGGACGTTCGCCGGGCAGCGTCGATCGCCTGCCGGATCTCCTCCGCCGGCTCGTCGACGAAACTCCGATCGATCGCATCCGGTTAAGCAGCGTGGAGCCGATGGATTGGTCGGATGACCTGATCGACCTAGTCGCGTCTACCGAGAGAATCGCGCCGCATGTGCACATGCCTTTGCAATCAGGGTCTGACACCATTCTGCGCCGCATGAATCGCAAGTATCGCCCGCGGCACTACCGCGAGCGCATCGAAAAAGTAAGACACAGGATGCCCGATGCGGCGATCGGCGCGGACGTAATGACCGGTTTTCCCGGCGAGACGGACAAGCTTTTTCGGGAATCTCAGGAGTTTATTGAAAGTCTTCCTTTCACTTATCTCCATGTCTTTACCTACTCCGAGCGCCCAGGAACCCCGGCGGCTGCCATGGGTGACTCGGTGCCTATGGAAGTCCGCCGCGAGCGCAACCGTGTGCTTCGCGAGCTAGGGAATCGCAAGCACCGGGAATTTCAACGTCGCATGATCGGCCGTGAACTGTCCGCGGTCACTCTGGAAAAGAGCCCTCAGGCTCTGACCGGCAATTACCTGCGGCTCGATATGGAAAACTGGCCTGGACCGAATCGTCTTGTGAAGCTGAAGTACACCGGTGAGAAGACAACCAAGTTATTCGAGATCTTGGAGTTAAGCGCCTAAATCTCTCGTCTTCCTTCCATCGCCTTCCACATCGTCACTTCATCTGCGTATTCCAGATCGCTACCGACCGGGATCCCATCGCGATTCGCGAAACCTTCATCCCAGCCGGTTTCAGTAATTTCGACAAATAGACAGCGGTAGCTTCGCCCTCGACGTTTGGATTCGTCGCGACAATGATCTCCTCAACGCCGCCCGCCGCGATACGCTGCACCAGGCTCTTAATATTCAACTGCTCGGGGCCGATCCCGCGCAACGGAGACAGCGCCCCATGGAGAACGTGGTACAGACCGTCGTACTGGCGCGTCGTTTCGATCCCGACAATGTTGTGCGCCTCTTCCACCGCGCAGATTACCTTCGCGTTGCGCGTCGGGTCCGAGCAGTATTGACAAAGTTCCGCGTCGCTGATGTTTCCACACTGCCGGCAGAGTCCGAGTTTGTCCTTTACGTCCAGAATGGCTTGTGCCAAATTCTGCGCGCTATCGCGGTGGGTGCGCAGGATGTGAAAGGCGATGCGCTGGGCGGATTTCTGGCCGATGCCCGGCAGCCGCTTGAACTCGTTAATCAGCCGCGCCAGGGGTTCCGCGAAGTCCGCCATTCTGTCTCCGCGTTCTTAAAACAAACCAGGCGGCAGACCCATGCCACCCAACATCCCGCCCATCTTCGACTTGGATTCTTCTTCTACTTTCTTGACGGCCTCGTTAAACGCGCCCATAACCAGGTCCTGAAGCATCTCTACATCTCCGGCGACTTCGGGGTCGATCGTCACTCCGAGCACATTCTTGTGCCCGTCCATCTTCACCGTGACCATGCCGCCGCCCGTCGATACCTCCACGCGGATCTTGGCCACTTCCGCCTGCATCCGCTCCTGCATCTGCTGGGCCTGCTTCATCATTCCCTGCATATTTCCAGGAAGTTTCATTCAACTACTCCTTTAGGTTTTGAATCGCTCGGACTTCGCCGCCAAACAGCTCGCGAAACCGCTTCACTTCGGGGTGCTCCAAAGCTTCCCTCGTCAGTTCAGGCTCGCTTTTTTGCACCGGAGCGGGGACCGCTGTTCCCTCCGTCCGGGTTTTCCCAAACGTGAGATCGATGCGAACCGGACCCAGCCCCTGTTGCTGAATCGCTTTCTGAATCTCCTCGACACTCGCCATCAACCGGAACTCACCGGGAACCTTAATCCGGAGGTCGCGGCCGGTTGCCTCCACTTCGGCTTGCGCCATGGCATCCGCTGTAAAAGAAAGCCCCAGGGCAGCTAACCCCTCGGAGATCCGCTGATGCCATTGGATTTCGGTGTCCACGGGCGCGGGGGCGGCCGCCAGAGCGTTCGCCCCTGACGACGGGGGCGAAGCCGCCTGCGGGTCCCGGCCTAATCCTTTCTTGAGACGGTCCGCCTCGAACGGAGAGATCCGCCGCGGTCCGGGCAGGCCGGAGGGCGAAGCGGAGGGCGTGGGACTGGCCGGTAAACTCACCGGCTTAGGCGGCGGAACCACCGCGAGCGGCGTCACCACCCGCTCGGATTCACCGAGTCCGGCGAGCGCCTTTTCCAGCGAGACCAGACGCCCCGCGTGCACCAGCCGTAACAGCCCAATTTCCAGGTGAAAGCGTGGCTGCAACGAGAACTGCAGGTCCCGGTAAAGATCCAGGCTCAACTGCAGATAGCGCGTCAGATCTTCTTCCGAAAAGCCCAGCGCCAACCGCGTGATCTCTGTCCGCTCGCGCGTCGACGCGGCGATCAGCCGCGTATCCTCGCCGGCGATTTTCGCGACTAGAAGATTGCGAAAGAAGCGCGACAGCTCGCGCGAGAAGTGCTGCAAATTCTGCCCGTTGCGCTCCAATTCATCAACCAGATCCAACATGCCGTTCGGGTCTGAGTTGGCTAATGACCGCGCGACCCCCGAGAACGCCTCCAGCGCAAACGCGCCCAGCAAGCTCCGGATTTCGGCCGCGTCCAGCCGCGCGCCCGAGCACGCGATCGCCTGGTCGAGAGCCGAAAGCGAATCCCGGACGCTGCCTTCGCCGGCTTGCGCCAGCACCCCGAGCGCATCGTCGTCGGATTCGATCCCTTCCTGACCGCAGATCCATCGCATGCGCTCGACCAGCTCTTGAAAATCCACGGAGCGAAAGCTGAAATGTTGGCAGCGGGACGCAATCGTAGCCGGAATCTTATGCGCCTCGGTCGTGCACAAGACGAAGACGGCCCACGAAGGCGGCTCTTCAATGGTTTTCAGGAGGGCGTTGAAGGCTTCGCTCGTGATCTGGTGTGCTTCGTCGATGATGAAAATCTTGTAGCGGTCCCGCGCGGGCCGATACCTCACGTTTTCGCGCAGCTCGCGCATCTCGTTGATGCCGCGATTCGACGCCGCGTCGATCTCAATCACGTCGACCGCACTGCCGGCCGCGATCTCGGTGCAGCTCGCGCAAATCCCGCAAGGCGTTGACGTCGGACCATTTATGCAGTTCAGACTCCGGGCCATAATCCGCGCCACGGTGGTTTTACCGGTGCCTCGCTGTCCGGAAAAAATATACCCGTGCGCAATGCGCGATTGCGCAATCGCATTCCGCAAGGTGGTTTTTACGTGCTCCTGTCCAACCACATCGTCGAACGACTGCGGCCGGTACTTGCGGGCAATAACCTGGTACATGGATTGTCGAGAAGGTGAACTGTCAGGCCCCGGGTAATCCGCGGCACACGGAGAAAACCACTACCGTTGCTTCCTTCCGGACCTGGCGGGGTTTGCAGCCTTCCGTTGCACGAAGCCCGGAACCTGACAACCCATCATCCTAGCAGGTTCCAGTTTGACGTCAGTCGCGCCCGGCGTCACAAAAAAACTTTAGAGAATTTAAAAATCTCGATAATGTTCCGCCATCAGTGGACGATAGTGATGGTTAAGCCGGGCAGGAATTGCCCAGAGGTGCCCATGACCGACAGCATCGCGCAAAATATCGAATCCGTTCTCCCCTTCTTGCCTGGTGAGCCGGGTTTGCGCTCTCATGTGGTACGGGTTGCCACGCTGACCGGGCGAGCCGTTAAAGAGAACGGCGGCACTCCCGGGCAGATCGAAACGGCCGAAATCGCCGCTTTGCTCCATCACTATAAAGAGGACGCCGAAGCGGCCGGGGACGCTCGACTCCTTTCCGACCTCGGCTTTACGGTTGCGCCCGCGGCGCCCCTCTTGCCGGTTTCCGTCTCGAGCGTGCTGCGAAGTATGGCCGAGAAGAACGCTAACGATCAGGAAATCTTCGCCTTCCTCGATTCCGCGAATTTCCTCGATGAACAGTTCGAGAACCTTCCTTACGAAGATTTGAGTACCGCGGCCGCGATCCGGGAGTTAACCGAGTCCGGCCTGCTCCATCCCGGATTTGTCAGCGCTTTGAATGCGTTTCGGGTAGTCTCCGCCCGGGAACTCTCGGAGCCGCTCCGGGTCATCCGGCTGGATGTAGCGGCCGGGCGCTGGTTCCCGGTGGATGGCGGAGAGGAGCTGCTGCTGCACAGTGCCGAAGTGGCCCGGGCCGCATCTTCGATTGCCCTCGAGTCGCACCGGGTCAGCGAAGCGGACGCCATTCTCGCCGCCTCGTTTCACGATATCGGCCGCCTTCCGTTTCAGCGGCCCGGGATTGCCGTCCAGCTAGGGGATTGGGAGAATCTCGGCTTCCCCGCCACGTATGCGGAGTTTCTGATTTCAGGTACCGATCATGCGGAAATTGGCGCGGACTACCTGATGCGTGCGGGATTCGCAGAGCCGATTGTTGAAGCCATTCGTTACCATCAGCGCCCGGAACTGACGCCTTCCCCGCTTGCCGCGGTGCTCTACGCTGCCGAGGATCCGAACGAGAGTCTTCCTTCCTGTGCCCGGGATTACATGGCGGCTAAGCGGTTGGAAATTACGGAACGTCGCCGGACGGCCGCCAACTGAAAGGCTAAAGTTCCTTCTCCCATTGCTCGGAGAGCATCTGCGAGTACTCCGCGCTCGCGTAAATGTCTACCTTGAAGTTGTCGCAGGTAATCTCGGAAAAGGGCTCGAGATTCTGGTAGCACACGTACAGGTAGTCCACAAAGCGATGGTAGTGCTGGATGCAGAGCACGGTGAGGGTATCCGTGGACGGCGGCATATTAAGGCACGTCGTCACTCCAATCGCCCGGGAAAACACCGAACGCTGGTCGGTCACTCCCCACAGCTGCAGCTTCTGCGCGATCGATTCCGGAGGACGCTCGACCAGGAATGCCGCGAAGCTTTGGGCACGTACGCCCTTGGTACTGAGTTCCGGCGTCCGATCCACGAAGTCGACACACTGCTCAATCCAGCGAAGCAGATCTTTGCCTAGAAAATACAGCATCCGCAGCTCCTGCACGCGGGCTTGCAGGACAGCGTTATTCAGCCAGTCGCGATCCTTACCGGCGTTCGGGATTAACCCGTGCAGCATCAAGGACGCCTTAGACCCTTCCAGTAATCTTTCCGCGGAGTTCTCGCCGGAAAAGGGGTGCAGGATCAGCGGAGGTAAAATCCACTGTCCTGTGATGGTGCTCTCGGACGTATTCAACTGTATAGCCTGCATTCTACAACCCGGCTATCGGCCGAAAGGTTGCAAAACTCCAGAGCATTTAGTTTACCCCTAACTTGCGCAAGCCCTGGTCGCAACCGCAGTTTTCCCCGGCGTCGTGGACCGTCTCCTGGTATCCGATCTCGAAGTCGATGATGGTCTTCAAATCGGCCCATGGCGTAGCCCCCACCATTGGGCGGCCATTGATAAAGGTCGTGGGCGTCGAGTTGACGGAAAGCGCGCGCGCCATGGAGATGCTGGCATTCACCTCCTTTTCCGCCTCTTTGCCCGCCATGCACGCGCTCATGGCCGTGGCATCCACCTCGTTCGTCTTGGCCCAGTCCAGTACTTTTTCCTTCAGATTCTCCGGCGTGATCTCCTCCTGGTGGCCGAAGATCCAGTCGTGGTAGTTCCAAAACGCCGATTCTTTTTGACGGTAGACGCAGCGCCCCGCGATCGCCGCCGCGCGCGCCCACGGATGCAGCCCCTCCAGAGGATTGTCCATGAAGAAGAAGTGAACCTGCGTCGGATACTGCTTGATCAGCGATTCGCGAAAGACCTTGGCCTCCTCTTTGCAAAAGTGGCATTGGAAATCGCTGAACTCCGCAATGACCACCGGTGCTCCCGGCGTGCCCAAACCAGGATGTCCCTCGGTCTTGATCTTCGAAAGCTGATCCCGAAACGGATTGTCTTTGACCGCGTACACGAACCCGCGAATCACCTGTCGCCCGTCCTTCGAGACGAAGAACTTCTCGTCCTGGCTGGCCTTGCCCTGCGCGGCGTTTACGTCGACTTCTAGGAAGCCGGGGATCGGAGACGGTTTGGGGTCGCCGACGTGAACCGTAATGGCGTCCGGCCAGACGAACAGATGCCGCACGTAAAACTCGAACTGCTTCTTATCGAGCGCGGACGGACCCTTGACAGTGCTTTTGGGCGTGGGTCGCGCGCTTTGCGGCGGGGCGGCGAAAGCCAGTCCGGACAGAGACGCGCAGGCAAGCAGAATCGGCAGGCGCGCGTTCACATCACCGGCCCGATGCGCCACGGCACGAACTCCTTGTGCCCCAGCAGCTCGGCGCAGCGTACGCTCGCCCGAAGCCACGCGCAGAACCAGTTCGAAAATCTCGCGCCCCACCTGTCGACCACCGTCCGCTCGCCATCCGCGATCGCGCCCGCGTTGATGTCCATGTTGTCCCGCATGCGCTTATAAGTCGTGCGTGTTGCTGGCGATCTTGATCACGGGCACCGAAGGGAAGCCGATCGCGCTGCCCCGTCCCGTCGTAAACGCGATCAGATTGCAGCCGCCCGCGGCCAGGCCGGTCAGCGACACCGGATCGTAGCCCGGCGTGTTCATGAAGACAAAGCCCGGCGTCCGGATGCGCTCTGCGAAATCGACGGCATCGGTCAGCGGTGACGTTCCCGCCTTGGCCACCGCGCCCAGCGACTTCTCGAGGATGTTGGTCAGCCCGCCTTCCTTATTTCCCGGCGACGGATTGTCGTCGAAACTGCCGCCGAACTGCCTCAGATAGCTCTTATATCCCTCGACGATAGCCGAGCAGCTTTTCCGCCACCGCCCGGTTGCGCGCGCGCCTCACCAGCAGGTGTTCCGCTCCGAAAATCTCCGTCGTCTCCGCCAATACCGCCGTCGCGCCGATCGCGGCCAGCATGTCGGAGCAGACCCCCAGCGCCGGGTTGGCCGTGATCCCTGAGAAAGAATCCGAACCGCCGCAGTTCAAACCCAGCACGATCTTGGACGCCGGTACTTCCATCCGGCGCTCCGCCGCGGCCTGCTCGATCTGCTTCCGAATTTCCCGCCGCGCCTGCTCCACCGTGGCCCGCGTCCCGCCGCTCCCCTGGACCGTCATGCCGATGAGCCGGTTCGATTTGGGCGCGTTCGGCCCCAGGTAGTGATCGATCTGGTTCACCTCGCACCCGAGACCCAGAATCAGCGCCGCCGACACGTTGGGATGATCCAGAACTCCGGCCAGGGTGCGCTGCAACTGCTCGGAATCGGGACCGATCGACATCCCGCAGCCTTCGCCGTGCGGAAAAGCGACGATGCCGTCCAGACTGCCGGGCAGTTTCTCGCCGTCGAAACGACGCGGCAATCAATTCCGCCGTGTGGGCCGCGCAATTGCTCGCCGCGACGACCGCGATATAGTTCCGCGTGCCCACCCGCCCGTCCTCCCGCTGATACCCAAGAAAAGCGGGCAGCCGGGTCGGAGGTTGCGGGAAAGCAATCTCCGTATCGGGGAACTCGTAGACGAAGGCCTGCTCCTCGTAGGAGAGGTTATGCGTGTGGATGTGTTGGCCCTTCTCGATGTTCACCCGCGCGCGCCCGATGTTCTGGCCATAACGGTGCACGACGCTTCCGGCCGGTATGGATTCGATCGCGATCTTATGGCCCGCCGGCACCGGATCCACCGCTCGAAGTGCATGGCCGTCGATCCGCAAATCCGTGCCGGCCGCGATTGGCACGCGCGCAATCGCCACGTTATCCGAGCCATGGAGGTGAATCGCCGCGTTCTCCGCCGTCGGTAACTTCGCTATCTCTAAGAGCTCCATCGCTACCTCATCAATTTGGTTTCGGGCGCCGCGTCATCCGTGTAGACGCGCAGCTTGCCGCCATCCGGACGTATCCAAATCCCTTTGCCGTCCGGAGGCAACGGGATATCGGCCGCGCTCTCGAACACCACTCCCCCGGACCGATCCGCCTCATCGAGCAGTTTGCCGATGTGCGCATGCATCTGGCATTGGGAGCGGCGCTCCTCGCTATTCACGGCCAGAGCCCACTGATCGCCCCATAAAGATTGCGCCATGGCGATGGCCGCGCTCCAATACACCTGCCGCTCTTCCGCGCTCATCTCATTAAGCGTGTGATGCAGGGCATGCGGGATCGCCAGCAGGCGATTGGGCTTGGACGGGTTCACGTCCTTTTGGAAAATGACCGGAGCCGCGCCGCTTTGCGAAGCCGCCACGTGCGTCAGGCTGCACGCGCGCGTCTCCATCGTCTCCGGCTTGACGGGATCGCAGACGCAGCCGCGTACATCGGCCAGGATCGCGAGCAGAAGAACGGGTAGCAACACCTTGCTCATTATAAGCCGCCCCTATCGCGGGCGGGCTGCCGAAACCCCCTGAGTACAATGGCCACAGTGTCGCGACTCCTCGCGCTTGCCGCGATCCTCACGCTGCTGTTCCTGGCGTTCTCGGGGATCTCCACTTTCGGCGTGGTCGGTCCGGATGAGCCGCGTTATGCCGCGATCGGTCAGGAGATGGCCCGCAGCCACGACTGGATTACGCCGCGGCTCTGGGGCTCGCCCTGGTTCGAAAAACCCGCGCTCCTCTACTGGACGATCGCCGCTGCATTTCAGCTCGGCTTCCCGCGCGACGTCGCCCCGCGCCTGCCGGTCGCATGCATCTCGGTGGCCTTTCTCCTGTTCTTCTTCAACTGGCTGCGGGTCGAGTTCAACCCGTTCGTCGGGGCGGTTGCTACCGCGACGCTGGCGACGTCCGCCATGTGGATGGGCGTGAGTCACGTGGCCGTGACCGATATTCCGCTAGCCGCGTGCTATTGCGCCGCGGTCTTTTTGTTGTTGCCCGCAGTCGAGGGCAGGCCGTCTCAGCCCATACTGGCGGCGGTCCTGCTGGGTTTGAGCGTGCTGGCGAAGGGACTGGTTCCGCTCGTCCTCTTTCTCCCCTTTCTCTGGTTTGCCCGCAAACACTGGCGACTGTGGCTCAGACCCGTTCCCGCTCTGGTCTTCCTTACCGTCGCGCTCCCCTGGTACATCGCCTGTGCGCTCCGGAACGGTCCGGAGTTTTTCCGCGTCTTTTTTCTCGAACACCAGTTCGGGCGTTTCACTTCTCCCGCGCTCCAGCATGTGCAGCCGTTCTGGTTCTATCTGCCGTGGATCGTGGGCGCGCTGTTTCCGTCCGCGCTTTTGATCGGATTCGCGGCCACGCGCCGGATCTACGTAGACGACCGCCGCCGCTTGTTGCTCGCTCTCATCGTCTTCGGATTCCTGTTCTTCTCCCTTTCACGGAACAAGCTGCCGGGCTACCTTCTTCCGTTGCTGCCGTTCGTTTGCGTGTTGATGGCTTGTGGGATGGATGCCGCGCGCCGGCTTTGGCCGAAACGCCTCGCGCTGGCCACCGCTCTTTCGATGTTTCTGCTGCCGCTGTTTATGCTTGCCGCCGGACTTCTGCCGGAGGCCATGAAAGGCCATGGCCTGCGATCGCTCTTCCCTGTGGATCTCGTCACGCTCGGGCGGGTGGCCGACGTTATCCCAATTTCAATCGTGGCCGCCATAACAAGCTTTTTCCTCACGCGCGAACGGGCGCTGGTCCTCTGGTTTGCACTGGTGAGCGTGGGATGGGCGTATGTGGAATATGCCGCGCTGCCCTGGATGGACAGCACGGCATCGGCCCGCGGCGTCTGGCGCGAACTGGCCGTGCCCCAACGCCAATACTGCGTCGGCAAGGTCGGCCGGGTGCTGCGCTATGGCTTGAATTACTATGCGATTGAGCCGCTGCAGGACTGCCCTCCCGGTACCAGCGCTCACGCGATCCTGCCCGGCCCGTCCGCTGGCAGCGTGGTAGTCGTCCCCTGATCGCTTGAGAATTATTTGAGTTGCGATTCTAAAGCGTCGAACCTTTGCCGCAGTTCCGCCAGCTCTGCCCGTAGAGCCGCCACCTCCGCCTCCAGCTGACCCATTCGTCCGCCGGAAGCCATGACCGGCTCCGGAGCCGCCGCTTCAACCGCTACATCTCCCGACATCAGGTGGACGTACCGGGCCTCTTTGTGCCCGGGCAGGCGCGGCAGCTTCTTCACCAGCGGTCCGGCTGGCCACTGAACCAGCTTCTCCAAAACCCGCTCGGTTTCTTCGAGGTCGGTAAACGCGAAGATCCTCTCGCTCCGGTCCTTGATCTCGCCCAGCGTTTGCGGCCCCCGCAGGAGCAGCACGCAGAGAGCAGCCATCTCCCGGCGGCCCAGATTGAGCGTCTCCGAAAGCCGCTGGGCGTATTTATGGACGCGGCTGCCGCCAATGATCACCGCCGCAAATCGCTGGGTTCGTAACCGCTCAATGGCGCCGGCAACCGCATCCTCGTCGTAGTCGACCACGGGAGAACGGTTCGATTTCTGATTGCACGCGTTCACCAGTGCATTCAGGGAGAGCGGATAATACTCCGGCGTGGTCGCTTCTTTTTCGATCAACGCGCCAAGCACGCGGGCTTCAATCAGCATCGATCGGTTCCATAAACCGCGGCCAGCCTGCGCTAGTGACCGGAAGGCGCTTCGGTTTGCGGAACGGGCGCTTTGGCTCCGGCCGGGATGGGAGCCAGTAAATCCTCTTTACGCATCACCATCGTGGAAGTGTTGTAGCTGGCGAGTTCAAAGCCGTGCCCATGTGTAATGGCATCGGTCGGGCAAGCCTCCACGCAAAAGCCGCAAAAAATGCACCGGTTGTAATCGATGGTGTACTGCCGCGCGTAGCGTTCGCCGCCGCTGATGCGGACCTGGTCGGTATTTTCGGCGGCCTCGATGTAAATGCACTGTGCCGGACAAGCGGCGGCGCAAAGAAAACAGGCGACGCACTTCTCCATGCCGTTCTCGTCCCGTTGCAACACGTGGGTGCCGCGATAGCGCTCCTCGAACTTGGGCGGCTCGTCGGGATAATTCTCCGTGATGTCCGGAGAAATCATCTCTTTAAACGTCGTGCCCATGCCCTTGGCAAGAGCGGCCGCCGCGCTAAATGCTTCTCCTAGCTTATTGGCCATCTGTTTCCTATGCTAGCAATCTGTGTCTCCGGACCGGAGACTAGTTCTTGGAGCCTCAGCCAGGCTTCATCGCCGGTACCGTCTCGTCCGTGCGAAAAGTCTCGACGCCTGCCGCCCGGCCCAATCCTTCGAGCTCCGTTTTTACAAAGCCCGTGAATGAGAATTCCACGTGGCCGTCCGGCGCGATGCCGAAGAACGTGGGAACGTGATCGATCTTGAACCCGTTGCTCGCCGGGTAGCGATCTTTCGACGAATCGAGAAACACGGGCAGGCGCAGCCCAAACTGCTTCATAAACTTCCGCGTCGAGGAGGCATCGTCCTGCGAGACCGCGAAAATGCGCGTAGAACCTTCGGCGATCCGCTGCACGAAGGGCATCGCGAACTGGCAGGTGGGGCAGCTTCCCTTAAAAAAGACGAGCACATAGGTATCGCTTCCCAGATCCGCGCTCGTGACGGACGCGCCGAATAAGTCCTTGAGGGTAAATGCCGGAGCTAGATCTCCCGCCTGTAACATCGTGTCTCCTTATCGCTGCTGCCCGGCCAGCCACGCATCCACGCGCTGCTCCAGAATCGAAAGCGGCAGCGCGCCCTCGCCCAGCAGCACGTCATGGAACTTGCGCTCCTCGAACCGGGCGCCGAGTTCGCGCTCCGCCCGCGTCCGCAGTTCGCGAATTTTCAGTTGTCCGATCTTGTACGCGTCCGCCTGGCCCGGCCACGAGATATACCGGTCCACTTCCACCACGATATTCTGCTCAGTCAGGGCAGTGTTGGCCTTCATGAAATCGATCGCCTGCTGGCGGCTCCACCCCAGCGCGTGCATGCCGGTATCGACCACCAGGCGGCAGGCCCGCCACATCTCGTAGCTCAGCTGTCCGAACTTGGAGTAAGGGTCCTGATAAAGCCCGATCTCGTAGCCCAGGCTTTCCGAGTAAAGCCCCCAGCCCTCCACAAAAGCGGTCGTCTCCAGATTGCGGCGAAACTCCGGGACGTTCTCCAGCTCATGCGCCAGCGCGATTTGCAGATGATGTCCCGGCACCGACTCGTGCACCGAAAGCACTTCCATTTCGAACTTCGGCCGCGAGTCCAGCTTGTACGTGTTTACGCGATAAATCCCCGGCATGCTCCCATCCACCGGGCCCGGTTCGTAATACGCCGTGGTCTGCGAGGGCGCGCTGTACGCATCCATCGGTTCCACCCCATAAGGCGTTCGCGGCAGCTTCCCGAAAAGCTTCGGGAGTTTCTCGTCAATGCGCTTGCAGATGTCCCGATAGCCCGCGACCAGCTCCGCGTCGTTCTTGTAATAGAAGCGCGGATCGGTTCGCAGAAATTGGACGAAGTCACTAAAGCTGCCATGAAAACCGGTTGTCTGGATGATCTGTTCCATGGCACCGTGGATGCGCGCCACTTCTTTCAATCCAATCTCGTGGATCTCGCGCGGCGTCAGTTGCGTGGTGGTCTGCAGGACCGTTCGATGATGAAACCAGGCTTCGCCGTTGGGCAGCGACGACATCCCGATGGTTTCTCGGCTATGGGGAATGTAGTCCTTGGCCAGGAAGTCGCGATACCTGCGGAAAGCCGGGTACACTTCGCCGTCGATCAGGGCGTTAGCGGCCCGCCGCAGCCGCTCCTGTTCCGCGGGCGGGATCGCCGAGGGAAAATCGGCAAAACTTTTCAGAAGGATGCTGGCGGACGGCTGCTGTTGCAGCAGCGCATCCACCTGGGCGGGAATGTCGCGCAGGACGATCTTCGGCTGCGTGATTCCTCTCGCGAGGCCTTCCCGCAGGAGCGCGATATTCTGGTCCACAAAACGGCCGAGCGCGTGCAGCCGCTTCAGTTCGTCTTCGTAGTCCTGGACGCTGCCCGTAGGCGAGTGCTGCAGAACCATCGGCACCAGGCTGTGAACGCCGCCCATCGGGCCGATGATGTCGAGAAATTCCTCCGGAAACGCTGCTCCTTCGCTCTTGCGTTCGTTGTCCCACCGGAACAGGTCGTAGTTGAGCTGATCCTCGGGCGCGAGTTTGGCGCGGTCGATCGTGTGGAGGACCTTGAGATTTTCATCGGGATGGCGCCGGCGGCTTTCAATAGCCGCGCGCGAGAGGTCCGACCACCGGTCGTTTTGCCCCGGGTAGCCGTTGAGCGTGGCTTCTTCCGGATTGTTGCGCATTTCCCACGCTTGATCGTCGGCAAACAGCTTCCGCAGCCGTGTCGTGTCGTCGTCCGCGGCCCGCAGCACACAACAGGCGGCTGCCGAAACAACCATTGTGAGAAAACGGAGTCTCATACAGTGAGACTTATGATAACTTCCAGGAGCTTATCCCCGATTCCTTGGCAGATGTGCAGCCGGCGAGCGATTCTCCTCGTGATCGCGCTTTGGATCGGCATTCCTTCTCAGTTAGACGCGCACGCCGTTCTGGTGAGCGCGGTCCCGGAAGCGGGCAGTATTCTCGCCGGACCCGCGATTGCGATACAGTTGCGCTTCAACTCGCGCATCGATGCCAAACGTTCGCGGTTGACACTGGTTTATCCCGACGGGCAGCCGAGCGTTTTGGATATTTCGCCATCATCCTCGCCCGACACCCTGAACGCCCCCGCAAAGGGACTGACGCCCGGCGCCTACAAACTGCGCTGGCAAGTGCTGGCGGCGGACGGCCACATCACCCGCGGCGAAGTGCCCTTTACGATTCGCTAGGCATTTCATGGCTCAGCTACTCAGTATGTTCGGGTTCCTCTCGGTCGTATTGAGGGGGACCACCCTGGCTCTCGAGGCGCTGGTCGCCGGCGGAATCCTGTTTGCGCTGCTGTGTCTCGACCCGAATGCCCTGGCCGCGTGGGCGGGTTGCCGGAAACTGATTCGCTGGTCCGCGCTCGCTCTAGCCTGCGCGCAGATCGTCTTGATCGGGAGCGATGCCGCGATCCTGCACGGCACGACCGATCTTCCCTTCACCGGGATAGCAACCGCCGACTTTTTCCTCGCGGGGGCGGGTTCGGCCATCGCCGCTCTGGTTTGCGCAATCTTCATCCGGTTCTTACGGCCTTCGAACTGGGTTCTGTTGCTGCTGGCCGCGGCGCTCCTCACCGCTTCCCTCATGACCAGCCACGCGATGGCCCGCGTCGATCATCGCGGCGCCGCGCTTGCCCTTACCGCTCTCCACCAGGGCGCGACTCTCGCGTGGATCGGCGGTCTTCCGTTTTTGTTGATCGCCGTGATCCGCAGTCGCGCTCTCTCTGAATCGGAACGAACGGGCCAACGCTTCTCGCGAGTCGCCCAAATCAGCGTTATCGCGATCCTCCTGAGTGGCGTTGGCCTTAGCTGTTACTACGTCGGTTCCGTGCCAGGACTTTATGGCACTTCCTATGGATTAATGATTTTAGGGAAAGCGGTGATGTTCGGTTTTCTGCTCGCGCTCGGCTTGCTCAATTTCCGCCTGGTGCGCGCGGTGAACCGGCGCGAATACCCCGTTCTTCTGCGGCTGCGCGGGCTGTCCGAAGCCGAAATCGGCATCGGATTCACGGTAATTCTGGCGGCCGCGTCGCTCACCTCGCAACCGCCCGCCATAGACATCAAAGGCCGCGTGACCCGGCATGAGATCGCCGACCGGTTCACGCCCCGCATGCCGCGCTTCACCAGTCCGGCGCCGGGCGCGATCACGTCCACCAAAGCCGCGCCGGTAGCCCCCGATTCCTATGTACCGGGCGCCAACGTGGCCCCGAGCACCCCTAATGACATCGCCTGGTCGGAGTACAACCATAACTGGTCAGGACTGGTGGTTCTGCTCATGGGTCTGCTGGCCGCGGCTTCGCGGATTTTCGGCCTTTCCTGGGCGCGGCACTGGCCGCTGGCGTTTCTCGGTCTGGCGCTGTTCCTTATCCTGCGTGCGGACGCCGACTCATGGCCGCTCGGCCCGAAGGGCTTCTGGTCGAGCATGCTCGATCCGGAGATTCTGCAACATCGTCTGTTCGCGCTCATGATCGTGGCCTTTGCGGTCTTCGAGTGGGGCGTTCAGGTAGGCCGGATCCGCACGCCGGCGGCCGCCTACGTCTTCCCCGGAGTGAGTGCGTTGGGCGGCGCTTTGCTGCTGACGCATTCGCATGGACTCGCCAATCTCAAAGAGGAATATCTGGCCGAAGCCAGTCACCTGCCCATCGCCATCTGCGCCGTGATGGCGGGCGGATCGCGGTGGCTTGAACAGCGTCTCGACCAGCCCTGGCGCCGGACTCCCGCCATGATCTGGCCGGTTTGCTTCGTCGCCATCGGCCTCCTCCTGCTCTTCTACCGCGAAGCGTGAAAGAGCTCCCTTGAGATCGCGGACCGGCCTGATCCTCGGCGCGCTGCTGTTGTTTCTGGCAGCCGCGCGCCTCTGCCACTCCGGCATTCTCTGGTCGGATGGCGACTACCACCTGGCTGCCGCGATGCAGGTTCACGACGGCAAAACGCTCTATCGCGATCTGTGGTACGACAAACCACCGCTGACCGCCCTGCTGCTCGACTTTATGGGGCGGCCTACCGGCTGGCTGCTGAGTCTGACGGAAGCCTTCTTTGCCTGGACCGCGTGCGTGTTTGCTTATCTCACCGGGAGGCAGTTGGGGAGCGCGAAAACGGGTCTGATTGCCGCTGCCCTTCTGGCCTTTTTCCTGACCTTCTATATCCCCACGGCTGTGATTCCCATCGCGCCCGACCTGCTGATGCTGACCCCGCACCTCGCCGCCATTTACTGCAGCTTCGCGCGAAGGCCCTGGTTGGCGGGGGTGTGCGCAGCGGTGGCATTCTGGATCAACGCGAAAGGCGCTTTTGTCTTCGCGGCGTGCTTTTTCATCGCCCCCACACAATTGGTACCGCTGCTTCTGGGATTCACGCTTTCCAGCGCGGTGGCCATCGCGGCGCTTTGGGTGACCGGCGCTTGGCCCGGCTATCTCGATCAGGTCTGGCGCTGGAGCATCCTCTATGCCCGGAGTTCTCCATTCCCCAACCCCTGGTCGAACGCGCTCGGCAGGAACGTCAACTGGGCCGGCTTTCATGCCGCTCTGCTGCTGGGCGCGGCCCTCTACTTCCGGAAGCGCCCGGGCGCGCCGGCTTTGCGGATCGCTTTCTGGATCGCGATTTCATTTCTCGGCGTTGCGCAGGGCTTTCGGTTTCTGCCGCGCTACTACTTCCAACTGCTGGCGCCTTTGACCATAGCAGCCGCTCTCGGCTTCGCAGTCACGCCGCGCCGCCGCTGGATTCCGGTTGCCGCCGCCCTCCTTCTGTCCGTGCCGCTGGCTCGCTTTGGCCCGCAATACGGGCACCTCGCGTTCGACAATCTGCGCAGGCGCCCGCACCATTGGGCCGATCTCGCCCTCGATCAGGATGATCAGGCGATTGCGAAACTCCTGCCCGCACCGGACGGCAGGGCTCGCACGCTTTTCGTGTGGGGATATCGCCCTGGCGTCTACGCGTATACGCGCAGGGACTCGCCCAGCCGATTCTGGGACTCGCAGCCGCTCACCGGCGTTCCCGCCGATCGTCATCTGCAGAACGCGACCCCGATCGATGCCGATTGGGCGCGGCGCAATCGCGAGGAGTTTGCGCGTACCCGGCCCGCGTTCCTGATCGACTCGTTGTCCCTCTTCAATCCGGCGCTCGCGATGGACCGCTACGTGGAACTCAAGCCGCTGCTTGCACAATATCGCGAATGTGCGCGTACCCCGTTAAGTACCGTGTACTGCCTTCAGTGACACTTCAATGTATGGATCACACCCCAGCGCTTTTGACTCGCTAAGCCCTGAAGAGTACGCTGCTACTAGCAATGGGTTTCTTATCGAAGTGGCCTCTGGTCCGGCAGTTTCAGAATCGGGATTTGCGCGCGCTCGGCGCCACGGTAAAATCGTCCCGCTCCGAACACCTCGAACCCCGCACCAAGCACGCCGATCGCGTGGTGAAATCCGTTTGCCCGTATTGCGCCGTCGGCTGCGGTCAGAACGTCTACGTCAAAGACGAGAAGATCATCGACATCGAAGGCGATAGCGATTCGCCGATCTCTGTCGGGCGTCTTTGTCCGAAGGGCTCCGCCAGCTTCCAGTTAGTCACCGGAAATCAGCGGCAGAAAAGCGTTCTTTACCGCCGGCCTCACGGCACCGAGTGGGAGAAGCTTCCGCTCGACCAGGCCATGGATATGGTGGCGGCGCGCGTCAAGAAGACCCGTGACGAGAACTGGCAGTCCAAGGACCCGGAAGGTGTGCCCCTCAACCGCACTTTGGGAATGGCGCATCTCGGCGGCGCCACCCTCGATAACGAAGAAAACTACCTGATCAAGAAGCTGTTCACCGGCCTCGGCATCGTACAGGTCGAAAATCAGGCTCGTATTTGACACTCCTCCACGGTCCCCGGTCTGGGGGCCAGCTTCGGTAGGGGTGGCGCTACCACGTTCCAGCAGGATCTGGCGAATGCGGATTGCATCCTCATCGAAGGCTCCAACATGGCTGAGAATCATCCGGTGGGCTTTCAATGGGTGATGAAGGCCAAGGAGCGCGGAGCGACGATCATCCATGTGGATCCGCGGTTCACCCGCACCAGCGCCGTGGCGGATATCTATTCACCCATCCGGCCCGGAACCGACATCGCGTTCATGGGCGGGCTAATCCACTACATCCTCGAGAACAACCGCTGGTTCCACGAGTACGTTCTCGAGTACACGAACGCCTCGCTGATCATCAACGACGGCTTCCAGGACACCGAGGATCTGGATGGGCTTTTCGGCGGTTGGGACGCGCAGAAGGCGGAGTACGACTTCAATAACTGGATGTACAAGGATCCGGTGGATTCGCCGCCCTCTGGCAAGCGCCCCACTCACACCGGCCAGTCC
Organism: Bryobacterales bacterium; assembly: GCA_963814235.1. Classification (GTDB taxonomy): domain Bacteria; phylum Acidobacteriota; class Terriglobia; order Bryobacterales; family Bryobacteraceae; genus Bog-113. The sequence continues at coordinate 380,416 of CAWFCA010000011.1, forward strand.
CATTCGGAGCGCGCGGCCATGTCCCGCGGAGGGAAGCATGACCGCACGCTGCAGGACCCGCACTGCGTTTTCCAGATCCTGAAGAGACACTACCAGCGCTACACGCCGGCTATGGTGGAGGAGATCTGCGGCATTGCTCCTGAGATGTTCAACCGGATCGCGCAGACCCTCTGTGATAACTCCGGACGCGAGCGCACCACCGCGTTCTGCTATGCCGTCGGCTGGACACACCACCTGACCGGGGCGCAGATCATCCGTGGCGCGTCCATCGTGCAGGCGCTGCTGGGAAATATCGGAAGGCCCGGGGGAGGCATCCTGGCATTGCGCGGGCACGCCTCCATTCAGGGCTCCACCGATATCCCCACGCTCTACGATCTACTGCCCGGCTATATTGCGATGCCGCATGCCAAACAGGACTTCGATTATCCGGCCTATCGCGACAACCAGGTGGCGCAATCGGGATGGTGGGGCGAATCCGAGAAGTACATCGTCTCGCTCTTCAAGGCCTGGTGGGGTGATGCGGCGCGCGCGGAGACGGGCTGGGCCTTCGACTATATGCCGCGCCTCACCGGCGATCACTCCCACATGACCACCGTGGTGAACCAGATCGACCGCGTGGTGAAAGGCTACTTCGTGATGGGCGAGAACCCGAGCGTCGGGTCGCCGCATGCCGGTATGCAGCGCGCGGGATTGCGGAATCTCGAATGGTGCGTGGTGCGCGATATCGCCATGATCGAAACCGCGGAATTCTGGAAAACCTCGCCGGAGCACGATCGCGGCGAAGTCCGGGCGGAAGACATCGCCACCGAGGTATTCTTTTTCCCCGCCGCGGCGCATACCGAGAAATCGGGCAGCTTCACCAACACGCAGCGGCTGCTGCAGTGGCGCCATCAGGCCGTCGAACCGCCGGGCGAAGCGCGCAGCGAACTGCACTTCATCTACCACCTTGGCCGGAAACTCCGTGAGCTTTATCATGGATCGACGGAGCTGAAGGATCGCGCGCTGCTCGATCTGACCTGGGACTATCCCACGCACGGCGAAACGGAAGAGCCCGACGGCGAAACGGTCCTCAAAGAGATCAACGGCTATACCGTTGCGGATTACAAGGCCGTCGACAGCTTCACCCAGCTGCAGGCCGATGGAAGCACGGCCTGCGGATGCTGGATCTATTCCGGTTGTTACGCCAACGAGTTGAATCAGGTGGCGCGCCGGCGTCCCGGTAAAGAGCAGAACTGGGTGGCGAACGAATGGGGATGGGCCTGGCCCGCGGATCGCCGCATCCTCTATAACCGCGCTTCCGCTGATCCCGAGGGAAAACCCTGGTCGGAACGCAAGAAGCTGGTCTGGTGGGATGACGCGAAGCAGGAGTGGACCGGCTTCGATACTCCCGACTTCATCAAAGATCGCCCTCCTTCTTACCGCCCGGCCCCGGATGCCAAGGGCAAGGACACCATCTCCGGTACGGACCCGTTCCTGCTGCAGGCGGATGGGATTGCCTGGCTGTTCTCGCCCGACGGGCTCCAGGAAGGTCCTCTGCCCACCCACTACGAGCCGCTGGAATCCGTCGTCAAGAACCCTCTATACGGGCAGCAGTGCAATCCGGTGCGAATCGACTACGTCCGCCCCCGCAATCCTCTGCACCGGCCTTACGACGATGCGCGATTTCCCTTCCTGCTCACCACCTATCGGCTGACGGAGCACCACACCGCGGGCGGCATGTCCCGCTGGCTCTCCTGGCTGAGCGAGCTGCAGCCTGAGATGTTTTGCGAAGTTTCCCCGGAGCTGGCCGCGGAGAAGGGCTTGACCAATGGCGGCTGGGCGACCATCAGCACCGCGCGCGCGGCCATCGAGGCCCGCGTGCTGGTGACCGCGCGCATCCGGCCTTTGCGCATCGGCAAACGAACCTTTCAACAGATCGGCTTGCCTTACCACTGGGGCAGCAGCGGGCGCGTACGCGGCGACGCGGCTAACGAGTTGAGTAACTTTGCCGCCGACCCGAATGTCAGCATCATGAACTCGAAAGCCCACACCGCCAACATCGAATCCGGCCGGCGGGCGCGCCAGTTCCGCCCCAATGACCAGTTGATCGATGGCGACCGTTTACCCGGCCACGCGTTGCGCGATCTCGCGGTGGTCGGCGACAACCGCCCCATCGGAAAACATCTGGTTTCCACCAGCGCCGACAAGCAGGGAGATCAGACGTAAATGGGCAAAGGCTTCTTCACCGACACCACGTTATGCATCGGCTGTAAAGCCTGCGAGGTCGCGTGCAAGCAGTGGAATCAACTGCCGGAAGACGGCTACTTTTTCAGCGGCATGTCCTACGACAACACGGTGGCTCTGGGCGCTTCCACATGGCGCCACGTGAGTTTTATCGAACGGCCCGTGGCCCTGGGCGGTCAGAATAACGGTGCGTTCTCCTGGCTGATGTCGTCGGATGTCTGCAAGCACTGCCAGCGCGCCGGTTGTCTCGAAAATTGCCCCACCGGCGCCATCATGCGCACTGAGTTCGACACCGTCTATGTGCAGCCCGATATCTGTAACGGCTGCGGCTACTGTGTGGTCGGGTGCCCGTTCGGAGTGATCGATCGGCGTGAAGAAGACGGACGCGCCTGGAAATGCACCCTCTGTTACGACCGTCTTGGCGAGGAAATGACTCCCGCCTGTGCCAAGGCGTGCCCGACCGCTTCCATCCAATTTGGCGAGATTGAACAGCTGCGCGAGGATGCTCGCGCGCGCGTGGGGAAGCTTCATCAAAACGGTGTGCCCGAGGCTTATCTCTACGGCGTCGACGGGGAAAACCAGCCGGGCACCGAAGGCCTGAACGCCTTCTTCCTGCTGGTGGACAAACCGGAAGTCTACAATTTGCCTCCCGATCCGGTGGTCCCCACCAAGAAAGTCTCACAGAGCTGGCTCGCGATGGGCGTTGCGGCACTGAGCTTCGCAGCCATAGCGGTAGGAGCCGTGGTCGGCACGCGCGAGCAACCCACACGATGAGCGGCGCACCCCTGCAGGACGGCCGCAATATCGACCCCGGGCAAGGCACCCTCTCGGGCGAGGGTTCGGGCCAACTCGTTTACGAAAGCGATTCGCGCCGGCAAGACGAGTTCAAGGTCTTTCCCTTCGACCCGTCGAGCCAGCAAGGGCTGACTACCGGAGACGCGTCGTACTATGACCGCCCGGTGATCAAGAAGTCCGTCTGGTCGTGGGACATCCCGGCTTACTACGTGATCGGTGGCATCGCCGGCTGTTCGATGGTGCTGGGCGGAGCTTCCACACTGCTCGACCGCGACGACCTTCCTCATCTGGTTCGCAATACACGCTGGGTAGCCGTTGTCGGCGCGGGCATCAGTTCGATTCTGCTGGTCCACGATCTCGGGCGGCCTTCCCGTTTCATCTACATGCTCCGCGTGTTCCGCCCGACTTCGCCGATGAGCGTGGGGTCCTGGATCCTGACCGCGTTTTCGAGTCTTGCAGGCGTCGCATTGCTCGCGGACTTTGCACCGCGGCCGTTTCGCTGGATCGGAGATACCGCCGCTGTGCTGGGCGGTGTTTTCGGGCTCGGGCTCGCGGGCTATACCGGCGTTTTAGTCGGCAATACCGTGGTCCCCGTCTGGCAGCGCTCGCATAAAGTGCTGCCCGTCTTATTTCTCGCTTCGGCGGCGGCGGGCGCGGCTGCGCTCTTCGACCTTTGGGGTGGCAGTGAGCGCGAACTGAAGATTGCCGGCGTATTCGGCTCCGTTGCCAAATTGGCGGAACTGGGCAGCGCCTACGCGCTCGAAAACGATCTGGCGTCCGTGCCGGAAGCGATTCGTCCTCTGCGCGAAGGATTCAGCGGCGTTCTTTGGCAGACCGGCCGCGTGCTGAGCGTGGCGGGCCTGGTTCTTTCGATCTTCGCCCATCGCTCCCGCCGCATCCGTCGCCTCAACGCGGTTGTCGGGACCGTGGGAGCGGCCTGCATCAAATTCGGCATGCATTACGCCGGTCAGAAATCGGCGCTCAATCCGCGCGCCGTCTTTCATCAGCAGAGGCAGGGACAGGGAGCCTTCGAAGTGACCGGTAAAGCAGGCGTCACCGGGCCCGGCGGCCAGCGTGCTTTTTCGGACTAGCACGAAGTTACGCAACTCTTACAATCGGCCTTGCGATTCCTTGTTACGTTAAGGATGTACTTACCCGACATCGCTTATGCGCTGCGGAGAGGCCCCCCTTGGAAACCACGACCGACACTTTCCTCAACCGTAACGGAATCAACTGGACCAGTGTAATTGCTTTCGCGTTCTTTCATATTGCCGCATTCGTCGCTCTTTTCTTCTTTACCTGGGGCGCGTTCTTCACCGCCATCGGGCTGTACTATGTGTCGCTGAGTTTTGGAATTGGCATGGGCTACCATCGCTTGCTGACCCACCGTTCCTATAAAGTGCCCAAGGTGATCGAGTATTTCCTGGCGGTTTGTGGAACGCTGGCGCTCGAAGGCGGGCCCATCTCCTGGGTGGCCACGCATCGCGTCCATCACAAGTTCTCCGATAAACACGGCGACCCGCATTCTCCCCGTGAGGGCGCCTGGTGGGCGCATCTGATCTGGATGCTGGTGGGCGATGCAACCAACGCCAGTGTCGAAGATTGCGCGCGCTTTGCTCCCGACCTGGTCAGGGACCCGTTCTATCGCGTCCTGACGCGCTTCCATTACGTGCCTCTAATCCTGCTCGGTATTGCTCTGTTTGCATTGGGTGGATGGCCTTATCTGCTGTGGGGTTTGTTCTTCCGCGTCACCATGGGCCTGCATGCGACCTGGCTCATCAACTCGGCAACACATTTGTGGGGCAAGCGCCGATTCAAGACCAGTGATGACTCCCGCAATAACGGCCTTGTGGCGCTGCTGACCTTCGGCGAAGGATGGCATAATAATCATCACGCGCACCCGACATCGGCGCGTCACGGGCTGGCCTGGTACGAAGTCGATTGCACTTGGATGACAATCTGGTTGCTTCGCAAAATTGGTGTAGCGAAAGCCGTGCGGGTTGCCGAACTGCCGCAATCGTAAAAGCGTTTTCATGCGGGGCACGTTTCGGCTAATCCTGTTCACAGGTACCTTGACGGCCCTGGCCTGTGCGTATCAGGGACCCATTTCGACGCTTGAGTTGCGCCTCGAAACGCCTCTCAACAGCTACAACACTCCGGTGAAGTCCGCGTTCGAGAGTGTCCTGATCGCCCCCTGTTTGATTGGCGATCGTGTATTGCTCCCCGCCGGCACCCGCGTCTATGGGACCGTGAAGCACCGGACGCAAGTGGGTATCGGGATTCGGCATGAACGTGCCGGCCTCGAGTTGTCTTTCGATGAGTACCAAATGGCCGACGGGCGAAAATTCCCGATGACCGGTCGTTTGGAGCTTATCGAAAACGCACGTGAGACGGTGGATGAACACGGACGTCTCCACGGGGTGATTGCCGCTAATAATCCCCAGCATTGGTTAGACGGGCTCTGGAATCGCCCGAGTGCAACTCTGGTGCAGCGTTCCCTGCTTGGTCTTACCGGAATGAGCGGCAGGTTCTTCAATTGGTTCGAGATGGGACCGGTTGGCGGAGCCGCGCTGATTGCCTTTCGTATCACCGTATTCAGCCTTCCCGAGCCGGAGATCCAACTACCTCCAGGTACGGAGATGAAAGTATTGCTCACGAGTCTTCCCCAAGGATCTCCGGCTGTAGCGCCCGCGCCGCCGGCCGAAGTGCCGGAACCTTTGGCGCAATGGATTCGCGAGCAGCCTTTCGCCATCTTCAGATCGAATGGTCGCTCGTCGGATGACAAGGTGAACCTCGCGTTTACCGGCACGCGCGAGCAGTTGATCCAGGCGTTCCATGCCGCCGGTTGGACCGAAGCTGCGCCTCGCACCATGCGCTCGTTCTCGCGCTTCTGGCGTTCGTACGCGTCGCAGACCGGCTACGCGGACGCGCCGGCGTCACGTCTCTGGTATCTGGGCGCGGAGCCTGATCTGATCCTGCAGAAATCGTTCAATACGGTCGCTAGGCGGCATCACGTGCGGATCTGGCAAACCGATTCCGTGGGGCCTGAGGTGTGGCTCGGCGCGGCGACTCACGATGTCGCCATCCGGTTCGATACCGGCAGCAAAAACTTCGCCCACAAGATCGACCCACGCATCGATTTCGAGCGCAGCAAGATTACAAATGATCTGGCGTTTGCCGGATGTGCCGGCGCCGCGGGTTATGTGGAACGGCCCCAAGCCGTTCGTGACAGCTCCGATGGAAAGGCTGTCGTCACCGATGGACGGTTAGCCGTAATCCCTCTACACGATTGCGCCGTCCCTTCCACGCAACCGGAGACGGTCCTCACGCCCAAGCCGGCGCGCTCCATCTTCATTCGCTCGATCCGCCGCGTGGTTCTCGAGACCCGCGAGTATTTCTTTCGGGAGAATCCCTACTATTGGGCTTTCTGGATTCTCCAATGGAACCATGCGCGAACCCGGGACACGGGGATCACGGAATACTAGCGGTAGGAACCACGCGCCGCATTGGCTCGAGCCCTCCAAGCAGGCCATGCTCCAGTCGAATTCGCGACGAGAGAACCGGAAGGCTCTCAGATACGCGCTTCGAATACCATATTGAACGGCGTCTCGGTCGCTCGTCGAAAGCGGGTGAAACCGCCGGCGGTGATCACTTCGCGCAGTCTCGATTCCCCCGCCTGAGCGCCGAGGCCGAGCCCGACTTCCTGCGACAGCGACGCGGGAACGCAAATCATGGCGGACGCCGAGTAATAGATCCGGCCGACGGGATTGAGGTTGGCCGCTACATTGTCCCCGGCGAATGGCTCGACCACCATCCATGTTCCGTCTGGAGCCAGCGACGCCCGCACATGAGCGGCGGCCCCGGCCGGATCACCCATGTCGTGCAAACAATCGAAAAAGGCTACGAAATCATAATCCTTACCCGGGAATGACTTCGCGGGCGCCAGATCGAAGGTGATGCGATCGGCAACCCGTGCGGCCTCGGCTTTGCGGCGTGCGTGTTCAATCGATGCGCCGTGGTAATCGAAACCGAAAAATCGGGATTGCGGGTACGCCTGCGCCATCAGAATGGTTGATGCGCCGTGACCGCACCCGACATCGGCCACCTTTGCGCCGGCGCGCAGCTTTGCCTCCACGCCCTCCAGCGCCGGGATCCAACTGGTTGTCAGGTTGGCCAGATAGCCCGGACGGAAGAATCGCTCGCAGCCTTCAAAAAGGCCCTTTTCGTGTTCGTGCCAGCCGAAGCCCTTGCCTGTACGGAAAACTTCGGTGAGCTTCTCCTCGTCTTTCATGCAGGATGCGAGCATGTGATAAAAACCGGGCAAATGGATCGGTGTGTCGTCGAGGGCAAGCGCGAAAGCCTGTTCGGGCGACAGGGAGTATTCCCCCGAGTCGGCGTGATATTCCACATAGTTGCCAGCGGCATTGGCATTGAGCCATTCGCGTACGTAGCGCTCCGCCGTTCCGGTACGCGCCGCCAGCCGGGCGGGGGACACAGGTGTGCCATCCGCCATCGCACGATAGAGGCCCAGCTTATCCCCGATCACAATCAGCGCGGCGTGCAGAGACGCGCCCATGTCCTGGACGGCCTGAGCGAGCAGCGCGTTGAGTTTGTTTTCATCAATCGGTCTTCTCGATGGTTGAGTTTGAGCTGCCATTGTCTTCCACCTCCCCGTGTATTCTATTCAAAAATTCGGGAATGGGAGTAAGTCGGGCCTTGCGACGGCAACGCCAGAATCCGGGTGCATCGTGCTCAACGCGGGCCGTCGCGCCTCATACTGTCGCGCCGCTCGCGACGTTCCTGCAATCTATGCCCGCCTACGATCACAAGCCCCGCCAGCATGGTGGCCCACGTATTTGATTCCGGTGTGGGAATCGTCGGCATGGCTTGGGTCGGCAGTGCCCGGCGCACTGCTCCAGGCGTTGTCGCTGGCGTGGTTTCAAAGAGTGGCGGGCGGTACTCCGCGCTGGTGGTCTCCAGTGCCGGCGTGGAAGCCGTGGTCACCAACTCCTCTCCCGTTGGCCGCGGCGACCCCGGGACGACGGTTCTTTCCAGAGAATCCGGAGGGAGCAACCCGGGGAAGCCGGGAAGCTCTGGTCCTTCCATCACCGGAGCTAAATCCGGCGGTGTCACAACGGCAATCTCGACCGTGAAGCGATCCGTCGACACCGAGGGCGGCTCTGCACTCAGCACGGGGCGCTCCGGAGACTCCGAAAGACGATTCCCGCACCGCGCGCGCACCAGCCACTTCCCGTCGGTGAACAAGGCTTCCCCTTCATGAACCAGAATCCGATTGTGCGTCCAGAAAATGCGATCGCCAACGCGATACGAAGCGTACATCCATCGGCCTGTGGACAGCTTCGTCGCAACGATCTTTCTACCCAGATCGCCAAAGTGCTCCCGCAACACGCGATCGCTGGTCCGGTACTCTTGAAAGGCGTCCACACTCTCCACGCCGCCCGGAATTAGAGAGTGTGGATAACGTCTCCGCAGCGCTTGATGCGCGAATGGCGGGGTTTTGCCCGCGCCCATCCGCGTCGCCTGTTGCTCCTCGTCAGCATGCCGCGAACAGCCGCAAGTCGCGGCCGCCAGCACCAGGACAACCAACATCCAACGAGAGAACATGAGCACTTCTCGTCGGAACGGCTGCGAATCTTTAGGGCCGCATGATGCGCGCGATCCGCATAGCCAATTCCAGCGCCTGCTCGTAATTCAGGCGCGGATCTACTTCCGAAACGTAAGCTCTCTTCAGGTCCGCGTGTACCAGGTTGCGCGCGCCGCCCAGGCACTCCGTCACATCTTCCCCGGTCAGCTCAATATGCACCCCACCCAGAAAAGTTCCGCAAGTCTCGTGGATCGCAAAGGCCTGTTCCAGCTCGCCCACAATGTCGTCGAAGTGCCGCGTTTTGGTGCCATCGTCCAGCGTGCGCGTATTCCCATGCATGGGATCGCACACCCAGAGGACTGTCTTGCCGGTGCTTCGGACGGCATCGAGGATGGGCGGCAGACCCTCGGCAATGTGCTTGTTTCCGAAGCGGTGAATCAGTGTCAGTCGGCCGGGTTCATCCCGCGGATGCAGAATGTCCATCAGACGCACCACCACATCCGGTGTTAAGCCCGCGCCAATCTTGATCCCGATCGGATTCGAGATGCCGCGCAGATATTCCACGTGCGCCTTCGCCGGGTCCGCCGTGCGCAGCCCTAGCCACGGAAAGTGGACCGCGAGGTTGTACACGCCCTCGCGCCGGGGCACGCGCCGCGTCTGCGCCTCTTCATAAGGAAGATGCAGTGCTTCATGGCTCGTGAAGAAATCCACCCACCCCAGTTCGCCGCTGTGTACGTCGAGGATGCTTTCCATCAACTGTAAAGAATCCGCCACGCGCCGGACGATCGCGCGATACTCCTCTTCCAGCGGTGAATGACGCGCGAAACCGAGGTCCCAATTCTCAGGATGGTGCAGGTCGGCAAACCCGCCTTTCACCAGCGCGCGGATGAAATTCAACGTCAACGCCGAGCGTTCGTAGGCCCGTAGCAGCAGGCCCGGATCCGGTTCGCGATCGGCGGCGCGAAAGCCCGGGCAATTGACCAGATCGCCGCGATAGCTCGGCAGCGAAACGCCATCCCGCGTCTCCGTATCGCTCGACCGCGGCTTCGCATATTGACCCGCGAACCGGCCCACACGGATGACCGGTTTCCGGCTGGCCTGCATGAGAACCAGGCTCATTTGCAGCAGGATCTTCAGCTTGTTAGTGATGAAAGAAGCCGTGCACTCGCTGAAACTCTCCGCACAATCGCCGCCCTGCAAAAGGAAGCGCTTTCCGCGAGAAGCTTCCGCAAGCTGCGTCTTCAGATTCTCAATCTCCCAGGAGGTAACAAGCGGCGGAAATCGCGAGAGCTGATCGATCACACCCTCGAGTTTGGCGGGATCGGCATAAGCCGCTTGTTGGGCCGCGGGCTTCGCACGCCACGAACCGGGGGTCCAGGATGACATCCAATTAGAACCTAGCACGCGCCGGAACGGAACCCCCGGGTTCGTTCTGAAACCGTTCGCAGCCGGAGTCGCCATCCCTGTCAATAGAATGTGCAGCTTGCCGTTGGCACCTCGAATGTATCTGCAAAGGAGAAGATGGAAAGCGCTTACCGGAACGTGGAAAATCAACTATGCCTGCAGACCAGGCAATTCGAGGCGGCCATGATGCAGCCCGGCTTCTTTCTGAAAAAGGACCAGCTGCTCGCGAACGCGCAGAATACCTATTGGGGAGCCCTGCTCACGTTACCGGCACTGCCGCAGGCCAGCCCGGAACAGTTGGCTCCCGTTCAATTCGAATTGCGGCGGCTTCGATCCACCCTCAACGCTTTTAAGAAGTAGCGTTATGATTGCTTCTGCATGCGGACGCGGCTGCACTTCGGGCATTTCCATTTGCGCTGCTTGTGATAGATATGGCCCTTGAGTTCTTTCATTGGGCTCTTGCAGGCTTTGCAGGTCACGGTACGATCGCGTCAAGGTAAGCCACATCGCGATTGAAAACCGGGATGTTCAGATCCACCTGCCATGCGCCGGTCCCATCCCGGCGATGAATGGCGCGGCCCCGTTTAAAGTCCGGCGTCTGTTTGGCCCAGTTCAGCCCTTTCTGGAACAACATCTCGTGCTTCTCGGTTTGCGACTTTCCCAGGAGCTCGGCGTGCGTATAGTGCGCCGAAGCCAACATGTTCAGACTGTTCGTCGAGGCGTCCAGCTGCCGCCAGACGAAATATTGCACGACTTCGCTCCGCTGCCCCATTACCCACACGCGTGAATCGAAGGTCGCGAGCTTGCCGGGCGCCGGAAAGCTGCGGTTGAAGGCGGCCGTAAACAGACTGGCCGACACCGACACGATCTTCTGCACGTTGCCGTCGAACCAGAGCGGCGCATCCATGCGTTCGAAATCGGTGAGCAGGAAAGAGTACTCATCGCTCTGCCCGTAGGCGAATCGGCAGCCCGTCATCTCCTGGCAGAGGAGCAGACCCGCGGCATCCAGCGCATCGGCCAGCGGCTTGCAGTACGGGCGCTCCAGATCGCGCGTGAATTGATGAAAGGCCCGCCCATCGATCCGGATCAACGTGTACGTCCGGCGCGGCAGCGAAATCCGCAGGGCATCTTCGTAGTCCTGCTTCAGGCGCGCTCCCAGATCGTCTTTCATGCCAGCCACCCCGATTGTGGCAAACTCGGAAAGCCGTGCGCGTGGTTCTCGACACCAACATTCTGATTTCCGCCTGCCTCAAACCCGGTGGTCTCGAAGCTCAGACCGTGCAACTGGCCCGCAGCCGCGCCTTCACCCTATGTGTTTCCCCGGCCGTGCTGGCCGAGTACACCGAGGTCCTCGCGCGCGACAAGTTTCGCTCCGTTCGCGAACAGTCCGCGGAGATACTCGCGTCCCTGCCGGCTTGCGCGATGGTCGTCGAAACGGAAAGCGTCCTGCACCACTTAAAAGATGACGATGATAACCGCTTGCTCGAATGCGCGTCGGCCGCCGGCGCGGCTTACCTGGTGACGGGAAACCTGAAGCACTTTCCGGATCATTGGGAATGCGCGCGCATCGTGAATGCGCGGACCTTTCTCGAAGCGGAGTTCAGCGCCCGGTGTTCCCAGTGAAACGAATTCTCGACGTCGGCTGTGGAATTAAGAAGCGCGCGGGAGCCATCGGGATTGACCGCAACCCCGCCAGCGCCGCCGACGTCATTTGCGATCTCGATCGGTTCCCCTATCCGTTCCAGGACGCCAGCTTCGATGAGCTTTTTGCCATCCATGTCATCGAGCACGTGTCCGATGTGATTCGCACCATGGAGGAGTTCCATCGCCTGGTGCGGCCCGGCGGCTACATACGGATCGAGACACCGCACTATACCGACTTCAGCTCGTTTTGCGACCCCACCCACAAGAGCCATCTCAACAGCTACTCCTTCCGTTATTTCGGAGACGATGCCGGAGGCTTCGGCTACTACTCTTCCGTGCGATTTCGCGAGCGGCGCGTCGAGGTGAAGCTCCTGCAGCTATGGCGATGGCTCGGTTTTGAGTGGCTGGTGAATCATGTGCCCCGCTTCCGCAAATTTTGGGAGCACTACCTCTGCTTTGTCATTCGAGGCAAGGTCATGAACTTCGAATTCGAGCCGCTGTGACCGCCGCATTTCTGCTGCTTCCCCGATTCTCGGATTGGATTCGCCATCGCGCAGAGCGGCGCGTCATGACTCCCGAGCGCGCGCTGGGCAAGCGCGGCGAAGACTATGCCCATCGGTTTCTCCAGCGCAAAGGGTATCGCGTTGTCGCCCGGAACTACCGCGCCGGCGCCAGCGGCAATGAGGTCGATTTGATCGCCTGGCACGCCGGACACCTGGTCTTCATCGAAGTCAAAACGCGCACGTCGGACGACAGTTCGGCTCCCGAGCGCGCCGTCACGCCGGAGAAACAACGGCGCATTGTACGCGCTGCGGAAGATTATTCGCGGCGCGGCAAAATAGACCCCGGCCTGTTGCGCTTTGACGTAGTCGCGATTCTGGACGGAACGCCGCCCGTGATCGAACTTTATCCCGACGCTTTCGGCAGCGGCCCCGCTTTACGCGGAAACCGGTAGCGGCTCCAGCTCCCGCTTGTATTTGCACTCGCCATTGGGGCACTGGAGAACCGGGCCGGCCTTGAGAAATTTCTCCACCATGTAGGCGCCGCCGCACTCGGGGCACTTCTCGTCTACCGGCTTGGCCCACGCCACGAAGTTGCATTCGGGGTAGCGCGTGCATCCATAGAAGGTCTTTCCGCGCTTCGAACGCCGCTCCGAAATATCCCCTAAAGTACACTCCGGGCACTTCACGCCAATGGTCTTCTGCTTCACGTATTTGCACGCCGGGTAATTGCTGCAGGCGGTGAATTCGCCGAAACGCCCGTGTTTGGTAACCAGGTTGTTGTCGCACTGCGGGCACTTCTCATCCAGCGGCTGATCGGGCTTCTTCTGCTCGCCGCCCACTGGTTTGGTGGTCTTGCAGTCCGGATAGCCGGTGCACGCGTAGAAGGTTCCGAACCGCCCTTTCTTGAGCACCATCGTGCGCCCGCAGTTCTCGCAATATTCCTCGGAGTCCTGCTCGGTCAGGTCGGCGCCGTCCACATCGGGCAGATCGACGGTGAGCTCCCGCGTATACGTGCATTCCGGATACCCGGTACACGCGATGAAACTGCCGTGCTTGCCCCACTTGATCACCAGCGGCTTCCCGCACTTCTCGCAGTCCTGACCGGTCGGGCGCTCCATGCGCTTGATGTCGGTCATGTGCGTTTCGGCGTGGGTGAGATCTTTGGTGAAGCGATCGTAGAACTCGCCCATGGCATCGCGCCAGTCGATCTTGCCGTCCTCGATCTCGTCCAGTTCCTCCTCCATCCGCGCCGTATATTTCACGTCGAAGATGTCGTTGAAACTCTCCAGCAGAAGATCGGTGACCACCATCCCCAGCTCGGTCGGCTTGAACTTTCCGCCTTCCTTGTTCACGTACTCGCGTTCCTGAATGGTCGAAAGAATGGAAGCGTAGGTGGACGGGCGACCCACGCCGTCCGACTCCAGCTTCTTGACGAGCGTGGCTTCCGTATAGCGCGGCGGCGGTTCGGTGAAATGCTGTTCGGGGCGCAGTCCGCGCAGCCGTAACTTCTCGCCCTCGGTCACCGCGGGGAGCTTGTGTTTCAGTTCCTCGTCCTCTTCGTCCTTTTGATCCTTGCCCTCTTCGTACACCTTCAGGAAGCCATCGAACTTCGGTACGGACCCGGTGGCGCGGAATAGGTAGTCGGTCCCGCTGAGACCTTTCACGTTGATATCGATCGTGGTCTGATCGAACACGGCCGGCATCATCTGCGACGCCACAAAGCGCATCCAGATCAGCCGGTACAGCTTCATTTCGTCCTCCGCCAGGTGCTTCTCCATCAGCTCCGGCGTATTTAAAACCGAGGTGGGCCGGATGGCTTCATGGGCATCCTGCGCATCCTTCTTGGTCTTATAAACGTTGGGATTCTCGGGGACGTAGGTGGCTCCGAACTTATCGCGAATGAAGTCGCGCGCTTCGTTCAACGCGTCGTTCGAAACGCGCGTCGAATCCGTACGCATGTATGTGATCAGTCCGACCGAACCTTCTTTGCCCAGCTCGATTCCTTCGTAGAGCCGCTGCGCCAGCATCATCGTCCGCTTCACGCTGAAGCGCAGCTTGCGCGCCGAATCCTGCTGCAGGGTCGACGTGATGAACGGCGCCACCGGATTGCGCCGCTTCTCTTTGGTATTGACCGACTTGACGATGTAATCGACACCGGCCAGGTCGTTCACAATGGCATCCGACGCTTCCTGGTTACCAATCTCCGCATTCTCGTTGTTGCGCTTCAGCAGATGCGCGGAAAACGGCGGCGGCTTCTTCGCGGACAGATCGGCATCGAGCGACCAGTACTCCTGCTTGATGAACGCGCGGATTTCCCGCTCGCGCTCGACAATCACGCGCACCGCTACCGTTTGCACGCGGCCCGCCGAAAGCCCGCGCCGCACCTTATCCCAGAGCAGCGGCGAAATCTTGTATCCCACCAGCCGGTCCAGTACACGGCGCGCCTGCTGCGCCTCTACCTTATGCACGTCCACCAGCAGCGGCTTCTCAAACGCTTTCTGGATGGCGGCCTTCGTGATCTCGTTGAACATCACGCGGAAAAAGCGCGGCCCGTTCTTATGGCCGTCCAGCTCTTCCTGCAGGTGGTAACAGATCGCTTCGCCTTCGCGATCAGGGTCAGCCGCCAGGTAAACCGAATCCACCTTTTTCGCCGACGCTTTCAGTTCGGAGATGAGCTTCTTTTTCCCCTCGATCACTTCGTAGCGCGGCTGGAACCCGTTATTAACATCGACGGCGAGATCTTTTTTCGGAAGATCTTTGATGTGCCCCAACGAAGCTTTCACAACGAAGTCTTTGCCTAAATATTTGTTAATCGTTTTTGCCTTGGCGGGGGATTCAACGATGACCAGCGATTTTGCCATGAATGCGTGTTTGTCCTATCAACTCAACTGCCAAGACCC
Source organism: Bryobacterales bacterium (assembly GCA_963814235.1). Lineage (GTDB taxonomy): Bacteria > Acidobacteriota > Terriglobia > Bryobacterales > Bryobacteraceae > Bog-113. The sequence goes on from CAWFCA010000011.1 coordinate 395,490, forward strand.
GCGGATCGGCAACTCTCCACCGCTTCCGGGAATCTTTCTAACCTTATTAGGGCTACCACACTTTAACGACGCACGTAACCCAAAAGATGCCTGAACAATTTTCCAGGTTTAACGGCGGCGTCCCAAACGCAGTACGCTCCAGAAGATGCCGGGCATTTGAGAATGGATTCAGCACACCGCCCAACTCGCTGATTCCAGAAGGGCTCACCAGACCTTCACGTAGTTCTTGCCCGGGAGCTGTTTGGCTAATCCTAACATCTCCAGCTCAAAAATGGCGGCGATCACCTCCGATGTGGAAAAGCGCTCCATACTGGCGATCAGGTCATCGAGGTGGATCGGAACGTCCACTTTCAGCTTCTCGAGGATGCGGCGGCTGGTCTCGCCTTCGGGGCCAACCCCGAGTCCCTGACCCGCTTCCGTCTTGATGGTCCCGGATGTTTCACCTAGATCGAGAATGCGCTGCTGCCCTTCGTCGATTAACTTGCGCCGGATCGCCGGCGGCAAATCGACAATCACATCGTTCCAGTCCTGCACGAGCTTGGCGCCCTGCTTGATCAGCAGGTTCGGTCCCCAACTCATCTTCGACGTTACATTGCCCGGGACGGCGAACACCTCGCGGCCCTGATCGAGAGCCAGCCGCGCCGTGATCGCCGACCCGGAGTACTGCGCGCCTTCCACCACCAGCAGACCAACGCTGGCGCCACTCACAATGCGATTGCGAATCGGGAAGTTCTGCGGGAAAGCGACGGCGCCCATTGGAAATTCGGATACGAGCAAACCTTTAGCGGCAATCTGCTCGGACAGCTTGCGGTTCTCCGACGGATACACGACATCCACGCCGCAGCCGAGGATCGCGACCGTGGGAGCCGCCACCGCGAGCGCCCCCTGGTGCGCTGCCGTATCGATTCCTCTCGCCATGCCGCTCGCAATCACCAGCCCGGCACTCGACAGGTCTGACGAGATCCGCTCCGCCGCCGCTAAGCCGTAAGGCGTGGGCCGCCGCGTCCCGACTACCGCAAACAGACTGCGCTGCAGCAGCGCCACATCGCCGCGTGCGTACAGAACCACGGGGGGATCATAGATCTCGCGCAGCAGCGGCGGGTAGTCGGCATTCCCGATCGTGACCAACTGCGCTCCACAAGCGCGCATTTTCCCCTGCTGTTCCACCGCTTCATCGAAGGTGCAGCCGCTCGCGATCGACTGCGCCACCGAACCCGGTAATCCCGACGCTTCCAGCTCCGACCGTGAGGCCCGAAAGATCATCTCCGGCCCGCGGAACGTTTCCACCAGGTGCCCCGCGCGCTTCGTTCCTAAACCCGGAACCATTTTCAGCGCGAGCCAATAGAGCTCTTCTTCCGTCGAAACGAGGGCTGGCATACGTTGGCTACTAGTGCGGGTGGGCGTGCGGAAATCTCAACGGGGCATCCCCGGTGCCGTAGGATTCGGGTGCATTTTTGGAGGAGAATGGAAGAACAGGTTTACGATGGCGATTCAATTGAAGCCCGAACAGGAACGCCGCATCGCCGAGGCGGTGCGCTCCGGTGCATACAGCAGCCCCGAGGACGTGATTGACTGCGCTCTTGAGGCGTTGCACGAGCGCGACGAATGGCTGCTTGTCAACCGCGAGGGAGACGACGCGAAAATCCGCGCCGGCATCGAAGAAATGGAACGCGGACAAGGTATTCCCGAAGACGAACTGGACGCCTATCTTGCACGGCTGAAAGCTCAGCCTTAATGAAGCGGCGCTATCTATTAGCGCCGCAGGCATTGTCGCCATTTTGCACGCGCACCGCAACGTGGCAAAAATCTTGACTAAGCGGGCCAAAGGATCGAATTGTACAAGGCCACAAGGATACGTGCCGCGTGTAACACTCCCGGTGCAGTAGGCTAACGGGGAAGGGAACTCCGTGACCACCGAAGAAGCTATCCATCATCTAAACGATCTCATCGCTGTCGCCCGCGATGGCGAGGAAGGGTACCGCAACGCGGCGGAGCATGTGAACAACGCGCATTTTCAAACGCTGTTCGCCGAATACGCGAAACAACGCGCGGGCTTCGCTCGCGAGCTGCGCGCCGAAGTGGAGCGGTTGGGCGGGGAGCCCAACGATTCCGGAACACTCGGCGCGGCCGTTCACCGGGGCTGGCTCGATCTGAAGTCTGCGCTCACCGGCGGCGACGCAGGGGCCATCGTGGCTGCCTGCGAGACCGGTGAGGACTCGGCAACAGCCGCTTACGAGCGCGTCGTCAACATCGGCATCTCCGGCCAGACCCGATCCCTCGTCGAGAAGCAGTGGCATCAAATCCAGGAAGCCCACCAGCGGCTCCTGAACCTCAAGCGCGAGCACAAACTCTAGAGAGAACTGAAATCAGAGAGACATGAAACAAGATCCGTCCTTCTTTGACGGCGTCGATCCAGTCCTTATCTACATCGCACGTAAGCTCGACGATGCCCTGGCCATAGAATGCCTGCTCACCGCCGCCGGCTTCGATTACGGCGTGGAAGCCGACCGGTATAGCGGCGGAGTCCTCTTCCCTGCGCAGCGCGTGGGCGCGTTCTTCTATGTGCGGCCCGGCGCCGAACCGGACGTCCGCCAATTCCTCGAGCAGCGCGGGTACCGCACGCCTCCCGGCGAGACCGAGTTACAGCAATGAAAGCGTAACGGCGGTCAGCGCCAGGCGAATCAAGGTGTGCTCGCTCACCGACACCCTGTTGAGTTCGTTAAAGCCGACGAGCGATAACTCGAACCGGTCCGCAGCCTGCCGGGGTTCCCGAATACTCGCCAGAGCCCCGGCTACAATCAGGATCCGCAGAACCGTGAGACTCGGGCGCAGCAGAAGCCGGTTCATGGCGGGTCTACTGTCGTTCGCGGTGCCGGTCCTGCCACTCGGCGATCTTCTCCCGCACGAAGTGGCTCAGTTCATGCACTTCCGGCGGCAGTCCGGATTTAAATGCGCTCTTATCGATCCAGATGCCATTCTGCGCGTCCGCCCAGATACCGTTCCATCCCGCTTTGGACGTGGTGTTGGTTTCGTCCTCGTGATAGGCCGCCAGATCGCGGCAGGCGTTCGAAAGAATATTCCACGTCGCATCCTCACGCAGCGGCGCGAATAGCCCCGGCGTCCCCGTGCCTTCGAGCGAATTGAAGCGTTCCAATATCCGGTTATACTGCTCGATGCTGTAGCTGTCCGCGCTCTCGCGAACGCCCGTCCACTGGTTCATACGCGCCGTGCGGGCCATGCGCCGCAACACGTTCAACAGCCGGCGAACTTCTTTGCCGGTCTGGCTTGCCTGTTCTTTTTCCATGTGCCTTCGTCCCCTTCCTTCTGATTTCCCTGGCAAGCGCCGCTCTCGGACCATTCCTTGAGCTTGCGCTTGCCCTCGTACAGCCGCCACTTCACCGTTGAAAGCGGAAGTCCCGTAAAAGCCGAAATCTGCTGCATCGGCATTTCGTCCAGCCATCGCAGACGCATCACCAGGCGGCAGCTTTCGGGAAGCTGATCGATGCCTTCCCGAAGCTTGGAAGCCGCCTCGCGCCCGCGCGAGTCCTGGGACGCGATGCGTTCCAGACTGCTCTGCAGCGAATCGTCGAACTCCACGCGAATCGCGCGTTGCTCGCGCCGGACCCATCGCAGCGCCCGGTTGCGCGTGATGGAGGATAGCCAGGCCGCGAACCGGTCCGGCTCGTCTAGGTCCGGCAGGGCTTTGAACGCCAGCAGCAGAGCCTCCTGCGCCACATCCTCGGCATCTTCCGGTCCCGCGATTCCCGACGCTAAGCGAACCGCCGCGCGCCGGTAGCGGCTGACCAGTTCACTGAACGCATCCAGATCCCCCAGCCCCGCCGCCATCGCCAGAACGCCGTCTCGCAATTCCGATAGCGGCGCTCTCTCCACATCTAAGAAGAGCCCGGTAAGCGGCCGAAAGTTAGGCAGACGCTAAATTTTTGTGACCGGCTCGGAATTGCGCAGGTCTTCCGCCCGCGCTTCCGCAAGCGTATCGTTGAGAAAGGTCCCCGACCCGCTCTCCACGCCCGCCAGATATTTAATCTTCGTCGCGCTTCGTTGCAGAGGCAGAAACTCCACATGGAAGTGGAACGCAGGGATGCTCCCCCTTCGCCGGACGCTGGCGCACCACCATCATCAATGGAAGCTGGAACCCGTACAGATTGTCGTACTTGAGGCGAACTACCCGAATGATCTGGGCGAGCGCCGTCTTCTCATCGCCGCTCAGTGCGAGCAGGCCGTCGGCATGCCGCTTGGAGTAGACCTGAATCTCTCCCGGAAAGCGCTGCCAGTAAGGAATGAACGCATAGAAGTGCTCGTTCTCGGCGATGAAACGAACTTTGGCTTTGCGCTCCACATGCAGCACATGGCAATAAAGGCATTCCTGCGCCCGTTCGAAGTGCGCCCGCGCGCCGGCGTACTCGCGCTCCAACAACGGCGGGATAAACGGAAAGGCGTAAATCTGGCCGTGCGGATGCGGCATCGTCACGCCGATCGCTTCCCCCGTATTTTCGAAGATATAGACCTGCTCGACGTCCGTGTCGCGTTCCAGCTCGCTCGTCCGCTTGGTCCATTCATCGACAATTTTGCGCCAGTGATCGGCGTGCAACTGCGACGGGAGCAGGTTGTGATCGGGCGCGTAGATGACCACATCGCAATAGCCCTTGGCGCCGGTGTGCCGGTACGGGCCGGTTTCGGGCGAGAAGGGACCCGACTGCTGGTTGAAAGCCGCAAAGTCGTTCGGGTACAACAAGGTCTCGTAGTGGTCCGGCACATGGCCGGAGCCGGGACAGAACGGACACCAATCCTTCGGCATCTGCGGCCGGTTCTGCCGCACCGCCGCCACACCAACCCACTCATTCAGGAAAGGATGCCAACGCAGTTCGCTCACAGGCTTATTGTATGAGCAACGCCCGCTATGATCGGAGATATGGAACCGCTGAAAGCCGGACTGCGTGCTGATACTTCGCTACGCCGGACGATATCCGAATGCATCGCGTTCGCGGAAGCTCACGAGAAGGAGACCGGGTTAGCTCCTACCTTGGACCCGGACTTCGCCGCCGATGTAGAGGAAATTATCCGTAATCGGCAGTCCCGGAAGCCGCTAGCGTGGGACTGATACCCGTTGTTTGACTAGCGTAGATGGATCGGGTGACCACGCTCCGACTTGCTCGCCGGTCAATTCCAAACGGAAGTATCTCGGCGAATCCGGACCATACAGTAAGTGCAGCATTCCGTATGGCCGTCCCTGTCCACTCAAGCTGATTAGAACGACGGATTTGCCGCAATACTTCTCTTCGCAACCATTGCGAGCATGTTCTTGCGAAATGCAACGATATCTCCCACCCGTCATCTCCCCGTCCTAGCGCCCACAATCCGGTTCCGCATTCAATATGGCTCTTAGAGCAAGAACTCAGATAACCGGTCTGCCACTTATCGGGAAAATCGACGAGAGCGAACCGATGATTGCCGCGCAGGTCGAGGTACCCGAGAAGTAATCCGCCATGGGTCACCTCGGAAAACAGCTTCATCGTGTCTGTTGTCGGCCTGTTGCGTCCTACAAGAGCATCCTCCTGAGGCGCCGACTGAGTGAGACTCAGCTTTTCTTGAGACTCGCACCCACAGACCATGGTGAGGACAATCAATCGTCGTTGCAACGCTCACGAGCCGTGCCCGGCCCATGCTAAAACGACCGCACTCCCAACGCCACCAGATCGTCCACGCGCATCGTTTCCTTCACCACATACGCCTCGCCGTACTTCACGCCGATCAGATTCCCGTAAACCCGCGCCACAGCCGCCAAACGATCCCGCACCTCCTGCGCGGGCGGGAACAGATCGCTTCCGCTCTCCATCGCCCCGTACTGCGACTCATAGGCGAACAGAGACTCCATGCGCCGCTCGAACTGCCCCGTGATATCGACGACAAAGCTCGGCGGCACGTTCGCATACTGCGAGGCGTAGACCACCTTGTACGGACGATGCGGTTCGGTGTACGGATCGATCTTCTTCAGTCCCGCCAGAAAGCACGCTTCATAGGCCATCTCACCGGCCCGGTAATGGTCGGGATGGCGCGCCTCCCAGTACGGGATGATCACGACGCGCGGACGCACTTCGCGAATTTTCTGCGCAATGGTCAGCCGGGCCGCCAGTGAATTCTCCAGGCGCGCGTCCGGGAAATGCAGATTGTCGCGCCATTCGCATTGCAGGATCCGCGCCGCCTGCTCCGATTCGCGCACGCGGATTTCCGGCGAGCCTCGCGTCCCCATATCCCCCGCCGTCAGGTCGATGATGCCGGTCTGGTAGCCCGCTTCCGCCATGCGTAGCAGCGTTCCGCCGCAGGTCTGCTCCACGTCGTCGGGATGCGCCGCTATCGCCAGAATGTCTAATTTGACATTCTCGTCGGCGGTTACCAACTGACCCGGCGCCGCTGCCATTGCGGGTTCCCGGTGCCCAGCAGATTCACCAGCAGCATGCCGGACAGGAAGCCGCCGATATGCGCGAACCACGCCGTCCCCGATTGCGAAACATGCGAGTATGCCACGCTGCCGAAGCCGCTCACCAATTGCGTGATGAACCAATACACCAGCATCAACATCGCCGGCACGTCGATCCTGACCAGGAAAAAGAAGAAGATGATCGTGTTGATGCGCGCGCGTGGAAACTTAACCAGGTACGCGCCCATCACTCCGGCAATCGCCCCGCTCGCCCCCACCATCGGCGCGCTGGATCCCAGACTGAAAACATCCTGCGTGATCCCCGCCGCCGCGCCGCTCAGCAGGTAGAAAAGCAGAAACTTGCTATGCCCCAGGTAGTCTTCCAGGCTGCGCCCGAAAGCCCAAAGAAATAACATGTTCCCGATAATGTGGGCCCATCCGCCGTGCAGAAACATGCTGGTCAACAGAGCGCTGGCGTGAAAATGCGTCGCAACCAGGCCGTACCGCATCACGAGCAGATTCCGGGAATAATCGTCCAGCGAAAGCTCGAACAGGAACACCAGCACATTCGCCAGAATCAGCAGCGTAGTGATGGTGGAGGGTGAATACTTCGGCTGATCGTCGGAGATCGGGAACATGCGAGCGCGCTAACCCGCAAAGTCCGGGCTGCTGTTGCGCCCGGCATTCCGCATCAGTTCGCGTGCCGCGCGGGCATCGCGAATTCCCCCGCGCGCGCCGATCGCCGTACAGTTCAAAGCGGCCATGGCGTTCGAGAAATCGAGTGCGTCCGGAAGAGACATGCCGTCCAGAACAGAGTAACAAAAAGCGCCGTGAAACACGTCCCCGGCCCCGGTTGTATCAAGGCACGGGACCACATACCCGGGGGAGTAATAGAACTTGCCTTCGGCGCGCGCCAGGACCCCGTGCGACCCCAGTGTCATCGCCGCCACGCGCATGCCGTACTCGCTCTGCAGCGCCTCTAAAGCCCGATGCGGATCTTCGATCCGCGTCCATCTTCCGGGAAACTCGCTGCTGGCGATCAGGTAGTCCACCAGCGGCAGCACGCGGTCAAAGCCGGGATAGATCGTGTCCACGTCCACGCTGACCGGAATTCCGTTTTCCCGCGCGATGCGCGCCGCATGTTCCACCGCGCGCGTGTCGTGCCCGTCAATATGCAGCATCCGCGCCCCGGTGATCTGCCCAGGGTCGATCTCTTCGGGCGCAATCGCCAGGCACTCCGGCCGGCTCCAGAACACTGTGCGCTCCCCCGTCGATTGATCGATGATAATGTACGCCGACTGGTTCGCGCAGTTCTTCCTGCGCTGCACATAGGTCAGATCGACACCCGAGCCGAGCAGCGACTGCATCTGGATCTCACCGCGCTCGTCGTCCCCCACCGTGCCGATGTACCTCGCACGCATCCCCAGCCGCGCACACGTCACCATCGCGCTTGCCACCTGGCCGCCCGGGCTCATCACTTCATGGTGAAAAGGAACCTTTCCGCCGTAAGCGGGAAAGCGGGGCACCAGCAGCATCGTATCGGTGGCGTTCAACCCCACGCCCACCACGTCGAGAGTTTTGGTCATTGCGGAAAGGGCAGAAAATGTTTGCTGAGTGCCAGACCCTGCTTCTGATACGACGAGCCGATTCCCTGGCCGTAGAGCTTGTCCGGGATGTCCATCAGCCGCTCAAACAGTAAGCGCCCTACATACTGCCCATCCTCCAGCAAAAACGGCACCTCATGCGAGCGGACCTCCAGAACAGCGCGCGTGCCTTTAATGTCGTCGGTTCCGTATCCAAATCCGGGGTCGAAAAAACCCGCGTAATGAATGCGAAATTCGCCCACGGACGGGTCGTACGGAACCATCTCGGCCGCGAACTGCGGCGGGATCCGCACCTTTTCCCGCGACGCCAGAATATAAAACTGCTCGGGATCGAGGATCAGGTCTCGGGCTTCACTCCGATAGATCGGGTCCCAAAACGCCTCCGGCCGATAGTGGCCCACGCGCGCCAGATCCACCTCCGGCGCATCGCGGCGCGCCCGGTAGCCGATCACTCCCGGCGCGCTTCCTTCCGTCCCGGCCAGATCGACCGAAAAGCGTAGCCCGCCGGCAATCACCGCCGCTCCGCGCACGTCGCCTTCCCCATACACCAGGCTGACCTCCTCATCCAGGCGGCTCAACCTGGCATCGGAGGCGCCCGGCGTGCCGCGCGACAGCCGCAACTGGTTCAGCCGCGCGCCCCGCCCCACGCGCACCTGAAACGTTCCCGGCACGATTTCCGCGTAGAGCTTTCCAGTGTAGCCCGCCGGAACGGTATCGAACTCGCGCCCGTAATCGGTGAGCAACCGCGTGAAGATGTCGAGCCTGCCCGTGGTGCTCTTCGGATTCGCCCTTCCCGAAATGTGCGCCGGAAGGCTGAGCTCCTCCTCCAGCGGCACCACGTAAACCTGCCCGCGCTCGAAACTGACCGGCTCCGCCAGCGGAATTTCCTCCAGCGTGTGCGCGTCCAGCTTGCGGCGGACCGTCGAATGCTCGTTGGGAAGAAAGCTGGCGCGTACCCGGTAAGCCACCGGCCCTAGCCGAAGGTCTACGCTCGAGGGTTGAATTTGGTCGGGCAGCACCGGCGTGCTCGCCCGGACCTGACCGTTTTCCACCAGTTGGCGGAGCCGTTGGGAGGGCAGGATGCCGGTCGTGTAGGTTGCTTCCGAGGAGAGATTGAGATCGGGGAAAAGCGTCTGGCTATGCCAATCCAAGTGGGGCCAATCCAAAGGGCGAGGATAGCAGGGTGCCCGGCTAAGCTCCGGGCTTGATCTCGTATACGTAAATCGTGTGCGGCGTGCGCATGACCGTAACCGTGGTGGTCAAAGTCGGCCTCCACCCCGGAATCGGGTAATCGTGCGACACCACCCGCGCCCCCGAGTGCAAGCGCGCCAGAGCCGGCTTTAAGCGGTCGTTCGAGCTGGTTAACAGATACAGCGTTACCACGTCCGCGGGACTCAAATCTACATGTAAAGCATTCCCGTGGATCACCGTAATGCGATCGTCCAGCTTCTGTGCCTTCACTTTCGCCACGGTCTTCTCGTAAATGTCACGCGACATCTCGATCCCCACCGCTTTCGCCCCAAATTTCAGAGCGGCCGCGATCAGGATCCGTCCGTCTCCACATCCCAGGTCATAAACCGTCTCCCCTGGCAGCACCTTGGCCGCGCGCAGCATCCCGTCCACCACTTCGGCCGGAGTGGGAATATCCGGACCCAGGTTTTCGGGAGACTTAAATTGTTGCGCGTAGAGCGTGCTCGCTAAGAAGAGAGCAGTAAGACTGAGAGGAACTCGCATTTCAGGGGCATCTACTTTGTGGCGGATGACAAACTGGCCACCCGCGATACCCTTGAGTTTACAATACGCGACATGATCTCGCTCCAGGCGTTCCAAAGATCATGGGGCCGCGAGATCGTGTATTCGTAGCCGCGCAGCTTCTTCACGACGTTTCCGATCGCGTCCCGCCACGGATTGGCGTTCGGATTCAGAATGTAGTTCATATAGAAAACCGGAAAGTTCATCTCGCTCGTCAGCGCTTTGAGCGATTCGAGCGAAACCGGCTCCTCGGTCATCACCTTCGGCCCGGCGAAAATCACCGCATCCGGATGATCCTTAGCCATTTCCGTCGTAATCAACTGCGTCAGGAACTCGGTGTCGGAATGCTTCTGATTGAGCTGGCTCACGTGAATCGTACCGAGCTTCAGCTTATTCAGGCTTCCCCCTAACGCCGGAAAGTCGATGCGATCGGCCAGATCCTGACGGTAGACGATTTTCTGTTCCTGCATATTGAAGGCAACGATCGAGAATTTCCCGATACGCGGCTCGCGCGAGATATTCCGGAGGATCGAAACCAGCGCGGCAGTATCGATGGGCTGCAGAGACGAGGCCAAAAAGCGTTGCGGGGCAAAGTTAATCAGAACCTTCACGCTGACTCCATTGCCCAGATCCCGAGAAATCGGCGGCTCTTCCCGAAAAGGCTCGGGGTCGGTTGCTTCCACCGCTCCCGGCGCGAGCGCCACCCGCACGGCCCGGTCCTTCGCGCCCAGAACCGCGTCGCTCGACCAGTAGCTGCTGCACACCCGCTCACTCCGGTCGCGCATCAGCCAGTCCACCTGGTATTCGCCCTCGCCGGAAATAAAGGAGCCATAGAGCGACGCGTCGCCCCCCACCCGCTCGTCCAGCTTAGGCACCGAAATCTTCTCGATGAAGTAGGACGGGTTGTCCGGATGCAGGACGGGCGTGACGCGGAACAACATCGTCAGCAGATCTTCCCCGCCGCGCAGCTCCTGCATCGGGATCGAGATCTCGAAATGCGTGTGGAACTTAAGATCGAAGCCCAATTCAGGCTTTTCCGGCGTCACCTTGCAGGGAATGTCCTGGCGAGGATCCTTCGTGTCGAGGATCGTTTCATCCCCGCCGAACATGATTAACTTCGTCCCTGGACCGGAACTTTGCAGCAGCGACTGTGCCTGGAGAACCCCGCACAGCCCCGCCGCGAACACAAGCGTATGCGCTAAACTGCGGCCAAACGGCTCGACACCGAACCTGCCTCTTGCAGGTCTACCCACCCTGTTGGGAACCAAAACTCACTCCTCCCCCGAGAAGCAAACGCTAAGCAAACGCCAAGCAAATGCCAGGCAAGCGCTAGTCAAAGGTATCTGACGTATCTTCTGGATGCAAGGTCCGTTTGAAAATGGCTATTGTAAAAGGGTTCGATCCGTGCCATCCCGAACTTTCCGGGCTGCCCGGGTCTATGTGGATAGAAGTACGAATGACAAAGATCGGGTCTCGCGGGAGTTGCATCTTAGCGTTTGGGCGGAGTCTTGCTCACCTTTTCACGCATGCTCGTTAACAGCAATCCTGTCCTCTCAGTTCCGCCGGAAGCCGGCGTCGCGCGCATCCTCAGACGGGAGCTGGCTGCGGCACGCGCCCAAACGGATCGTCTGTTTCAGCTGGTCGATCCCGGCAACCTATATGTTCGCCCGTTGCCCCCGCGCCACCGGTTGATCTTTTATGTAGGACACCTCGAGGCGTTCGACTGGACCCAGATCGGCCGCTTGAGCCTCCACCAGGGCCATCTTCACCCCACGTTCGATTCCCTGTTCGAACGAGGGATCGATCCCGAGCCGGGTCAGCTTCCCTCCGATCAGCCCGCCGACTGGCCATCCCTCGACGAAGTTCGCGCTTACGTCGACTTATCCCGCCGCCGCGTCGATGCGGCCTGGGATGAAACCCCGCTCAACATCCGCCAAACGGTCATCGAACACCGCTGGATGCACGCGGAAACCCTGGCCTACCTGCTGCATAACCTGCCGCATGACCAGAAGCGGCGGCCGGTATCGCTTTCGCAGCCCCAGCCCCGCGCGGAAAAGGTCGACAACTCCATGATCGATATTCCCGCCGGACGCGCCACGCTCGGCCGGTCCCGCGAATCGGGCTTCGGTTGGGATAACGAGTTTCCGGAGACCCCCGTGGACGTCCCGGCATTCTCCATCGCGCGGTTCAATGTCACCAACGGCGACTATCTCCAATTCGTCAACGAAGGCAACCCCGCTCCGCACTTCTGGACGCGCACTAACGACCGTTGGTATTACCGCGGGATGTTTGAAATGATCGAGCTTCCCATGGATGCCCCAGTGTATGTCACGCAGGAACGAGGCCGCCGCTTATGCCCAAAGCAGGCATGCCTCTTTGCCCACCGAGGCCCAGTTCCACCGCGCCGCCTTCGGAACCCCGCACGATAACGAAACCGCGGCGCCATGGGGGGATTCCCCCGTCGCGGCCCCGCTGCACGGCAACTTCGACTTCCAGCATTGGGACCCGGTTGCGGTGACCGAATACCCCGCCGGAGCAAGCGCCTTCGGCGTGGAGCAACTGATCGGCAACGGCTGGGAGTGGACCTCCACGCCTTTTGCGCCCTTTCCTGGATTCCATCCATCCGAAAACTACCCCGGGTATTCCGCGGACTTCTTCGACGGCAAACACTTCGTGATGAAAGGGGCTTCTCCCCTGACCGCCGCCGTGCTCACCCGCCGCTCCGTCCGTAATTGGTTCCGCCCGGATTACCCTTACGTGTACGCCACCTTCCGCCTGGTGCGCCCTTGAAGCCCGCCTCTCCTCTCGTTTCGCCGTCGCAACCGGCCATCGCCGATCCGGAGTTCGCCGAACACGTTCTGGCGGGCCTCTCGCATCCCACCCAGAAATGGCTTTCCGCCCAATATTTCTACGACGACGTGGGCTCCTCCCTGTTCGAAGCCATCACCGCTCTACCGGAGTATGGCCTCACCCGGGCCGACGCCCGCCTGATTCGCGAACACGCATCCCGCATGCTTGGAACGAGTCAGGCGCCGCTGCGGATCATCGAGTTGGGAAGCGGCTCCGGTCTGAAAACGCGCTGGCTTCTCGAAGCCGCCGTCGGCACTCTCGGGGCGGTTCGCTATACGCCGATCGACGTGTCCGCTTTCGCTCTGGAACTCTGTCGCGGCACCCTCGGATCCGTTCCCGGCGTCGAAATTTCGCTCGAGCAGGCAAGCTACCTTCCGGGCCTCCGGCGCGCCCTGCTTGACCGTCGGGACGGCGAACGCGTCCTGCTCCTGTTCCTCGGCAGTACCATTGGTAACTTCCCGCTGCCCGATGCCCGTCAGTTCCTTATGGAGGTTCGTAACCTCCTCCGCCCCGAAGACTCCCTGCTACTCGGAGCCGATCTCGTGAAACCCGTTCCCCGCCTGATCGAAGCTTATGACGATCCGATCGGTGTGACTGCCGCCTTTAACAAAAACTTGCTGGCTCGCATCAACCGCGAATTAGGCGGGCGTTTCGACCTCCGCGCTTTCGCCCACGAAGCCCGCTTCAACGCGGCTGAATCGCGCGTCGAAATGCATCTGCGCTCCCTGCGCTCCCAATTCGTCCCCATAACGGCCCTGAAGCGCTCATTCTCCTTCCTTGCGGGTGAGACCATCTGGACCGAGTCCAGTATGAAATTCACCGCGCAGGGCATCCGCGACCTCGCCGTTTCCGCGGGCTTCCAATGCGCCGCGCAGTGGATCGACGACGAGTGGCTCTTTGCTGAAAGTCTGTTGGCCGCCTGATGGTTGCCGGCGACGCCCCACCCCGTCGCGCCCTATCCGTCGAGTTTCGCCAGGTCTGCTACGAATCTTCCGGGCACCGCGTTCTCCAGGACCTCACCTTTTCCATTGACGCCGGCGAAACTCTGATCCTGCTCGGCCGTAGCGGCTCCGGCAAGACCACGGCGCTGCGCCTCATCAACGGCATGCTCCGGCCCACGTCCGGGGATGTCTTCGTCGCCGGCCGTAGCGTCACCCGCGAGTGGGATCTGATCGACCTCCGCCGCAAAAGCGGCTATGTCATCCAGGAATCGGGTCTGTTCCCGCATTTCACCGTGGAGCGCAACGTCGGCCTGGTCCCGTCGCTGTTGCACTGGCCCGCTGACCGGATTGCGGACCGCACCCGCGAGCTGCTGGAACAGGTCGATTTGCCCGCGGCCCAGTTCGGCCGGCGTTTCCCCCGCGAACTCTCCGGCGGCCAGCGTCAACGGGTCGGGGTCGCGCGCGCCCTGGCCGCCGCCCCCGGTCTGATGCTGCTCGACGAACCGTTCGGCGCTTTGGACCCTGTCACCCGCCTCGAACTGCAGCGTCAATTCCTCCAACTTCGCGAGCGCGAACCCACCACCTCCGTCTTCGTCACCCACGACGTCCGCGAAGCCTTGAAGCTCGGAACCAAAATCGCCCTGCTCCATCAGGGAAATCTCGAGTTCTTCGGCTCTCCCGCCGAATTTCAGCATGCCGCCGGCGCCGAATCCCGCCGCTTCCTCGAGGTTCTGCAGTGAGCCCCGCCCGATGATTCCCGGCGCCCTGCTCGAGGAGATCGGCGAGCTCTCCGTCGAACACCTGACCATCGTCGCCATCGCTCTCGCGGTCGCAGCCGCGCTCGCCATCCCCGCCGGCGTCCTGCTCTCCCGCCACCCGCAATGGAGCCGCTGGGTCCTGGGCTTCACCAATATCCTCCAAACCATCCCCAGCCTCGCGTTGTTCGGGTTCCTCATTCCGATTCCGTTTCTCGGCGTCGGAAAAGCCACCGCCATCGTGGCGCTCATCCTGTACGCGCTGCTCCCGATTCTGCGCAACACGCTGGTCGGGATCACCGGCGTCGATCCGGCGGTTCGCGATTCCGCCATCGCCATGGGCATGACCACGGGCCAGGTGCTCCGGCGGGTAGAACTTCCCCTGGGCGCGCGTTCCATCCTCACCGGCGTGCGCATCGCCACGGTCACCACCATCGGGACCGCCACCATCGCCGCCGCCATCGGAGCCGGGGGACTCGGGGTGTTCATCTTCCGTGGCATCGCCTCGCTCGACACTCAGCAAATCCTCGCCGGCGCCATTCCGGCCGCCCTCATGGCCGTGATAGCGGATGAGTTGCTAGGCTGGCTCGAGAGAAGACTCGCATGAAGCTCGCCGCCGCCGCCCTTTGCGTGTTACTGACCTGCGGCTGCTCGCACCCGCACCATCTCACCGTCGGCTCCAAGAACTTCACCGAACAGCTTCTGCTCGGCGAGATCATCGCGCAGCACCTGGAGCGCGAACTGCACCTCGAAGTCCGCCGGAAACTGGATCTCGGGGGCACGTTTCTCGCGCAACAAGCCATCGTGACCGGCGCCATCGACCTCTATCCGGAATACACCGGTACCGCGCTAAGTTCCGTCCTGAAGCAGCCGGCCGTGAAAGATCCTCAAGTAGCCATGGAGCGCGTCCGAAGCGGCTACGCGCACTGGAACCTGCGCTGGATGAAATCCCTGGGCTTTGAAAACACCTTCGCTATGGCCGTCCGCCGCGAAGACGCCCGCGCGCGCCACATCCATACTTTGAGCGAGGCGGGGCACTACCAGCCGGGCTGGCGTCTGGGCGTCGGCTATGAATTCGAATCGCGTCCCGACGGCCTGGCCGGACTCTTGAAAACCTACAACCTGAAACAATCCGGCCCCATCCGCACCATGGATCTCGGTCTGCTCTATAAGGCGCTCGCCCAAAAGCAGGTCGACCTGATCGCCGGCAACTCGACCGACGGTGCCCTCAGCGTTCTGCCGTTCGACGTCCTGGCCGACGACCGCCATTACTTTCCGCCGTATGAGGCGGCCATCGTCGTGCGGGCCGCCGCCCTAAGCCAGTACCCCGGTCTCGAAGCCGCTCTGCGCCAGCTCGAAGGCCGCTTCACCACCGGCGTGATGCGCCGCTGGAATTACGAAATCGACGGCCGCCACCGTCCCCTCAAAGCCGTCGCCACCGAAGCTCTTCAAAGCCTCGCGCGCTGATCACACCGCCACAAACCGCGCCAGCTCCCGATCCTTGCGCACCCGATCTATCGGGAAAACCTGGCTGTGTATCACCAGCCAGATTCCCGGACCTAACAACCGCGCCGCGAGCAGACTCTCGGTCAGGTTCTGCAGGCCGTCGGATTTCTCGAACCCCAGAGGCGACATCGCGCCCGTGAACACGATGGGCGCGGCTAAATCCTTCAGCTTCGATTGCAGATAGAGACCAGTCTCGACCAGCGTGTCGGTCCCATGCGTGATCACGACCGGAGCACCATCGGCGAGCGCGCGCTCCACCGCCGCCAGAATCTCCCGCCGGTCCTCGTCCGTCATCTCCAGGCTGTCTTTGTTCATCAGATGCTCAGCTTCGATCTCACAATCCGGCAGCCGCAGCATCCCGAGATAGCGGTCGATCTTGGTCTCCAGGTTCTCGACTTTTCCGGATCGTTCCGAGTAAATTTTCTCGATGGTTCCGCCCGTCGAGAGAAGGTGAATTTTCATCAGTCTTGATTATGTGGGCAGGCCGCACAAGGCGCCGGAAAGTTGATATTCTGATCTCATTTCGAAAGCAGGTTTGCATGCCCTCGCGTCTTCTGATCCCAGACAAAGCCATCCTCCAAACGTGTGGATTTAACTTCATCGGGCCAAACGGCACTTACGTGTTCGCGGAGGGGAAATCGCGATTTCACATCTCCGTCCACGGGGAAGGGAACCCCCCGCAATGGGACCGTTTCCACGTCAAGGTCGCGGATCTGCGTTTCGGCACCCCCGCGGACCACGAGTATCACTCTTATACCCAGCAAGCCAACGCCGAAGGCACCACTTTCGTCACCACCAAGGGCCTTCCTTCCAAGGCAGAGCAGGCCATTCTCAATCGAGTGTTTGCGGACTGGATGAAACGGCTGGGGGCGTGAAGACCCTCGCGTACGCGAGACATACTCCACACTGGTATCCGAAACGGGATACTCAAAGGCATGGAGAGACCACGCAAGATCACGGTGGAGATTCCTCCTGACCTCCTAGAAAAGGCTCAACAGGCGAGCGGTAAAGGCATCACACAAACGGTTCGTGCGGGCTGCCAGTTGGTCGCCGCCGCGCACACCTACGCGCAGCTGCAGGAATTTCGCGGCAAGTTTCTTTTCCATCTGTCGTCCGCCGAATTAAAAGCGGACCGATGATCGCAGCCGACACAAGTACATGGATCGCGTGACTTGAAGGGGAGGCTGGCAGAGACGTCGATCTGCTGCATCAGGCGCTCAAAGATCGCCAGGTCCTCATGGCTCCGCCCGTTCTCACCGAGTAGCTGAGCGATCCGGGTATCCCCGGGACTCTGTCGCAGACGCTCTCCGGACTCCCGCTGATTGAACTGGAGCCGGGATTTTGGGAACGAGCGGGCGCACTCCGCGGGCGCGTTCTGGTCAACCGCCGCAAAGCACGGCTAGGCGACGCGCTCATCGCGCAGACTTGCCTCGATGCCGGAATTCCGCTGGTTACACGAGACCGGGATTTCCGCGCATTCGCGGGAACGGCCGTCCTCACCTTGTTGGTTGACGACGAATCCGGCGCTTGAGCTAGCAGCCGGGCTCCACCTTAAAAACTAGTAACCGGCGCGCGCCCCCGTTTCCCGCCTGCCACGCTAAAATAGAACTTGAAATAAGATGATCGATTCCATACTGGCCAAGGTTTTCGGCACCAAGAATGAGCGCGAGATCAAGGCCATGCAACCCGCCGTAGCCGCGATCAACGCCCTCGAGCCGGAGATCCAGAAGCTCTCTGACGCCGAGTTGGCCGCCAAAACGGTCGCTTTCAAAGAGAAGCTTGCCAACGGCGCCACTCTCGACGACCTGCTGATCGACGCCTTTGCCGTCGGTCGCGAAGCCGGACGCCGCGTCCTCAACATGCGTCACTTCGACGTGCAGTTGATCGGCGGCATGGTCCTGCACAAAGGCAAGATCGCCGAGATGCGCACCGGTGAGGGAAAAACGCTCGTCGCCACCCTCCCCACCTACCTGAATGCGCTCGGTGGAAAAGGCGTTCACGTCGTCACCGTCAACGACTACCTGGCCCGCCGCGACGCCGAATGGATGGGCCGCCTCTACAACTTTCTCGGTCTCACCACCGGCATCATCGTTCACGATCTCGATGAAACCGAGCGCCGCGCTTCCTACGCCGCCGAGATCACCTACGGGACCAATAACGAATTCGGCTTCGATTACCTGCGGGACAACATGAAGTTCCGCATCGAAAACTGCGTGCAGCGCGGCCACAACTTCGCCATCGTCGACGAAGTCGATTCCATCCTCATCGACGAAGCGCGTACGCCGCTCATCATCTCCGGCCCCAGCGAGCAATCGACCGACAAATACTACAAGGTCAACAGCATCATCCCGCGCCTCGAACGCGGCGAAGTCATCGAAGGCAAAGAGCCCGGCGAAAAGTTCACCACCGGCGACTTCACCGTCGATGAGAAGCACCGCAGCGTCGCCCTCACCGAACAGGGCGTTCTCAAATGCGAAAAGCTCCTGGGCATCGGGAACATGTACGATCCGGCCAATATCGAGTGGAACCATCACGTGCAGCAGGCCCTGCGCGCGCACGTTATCTTTCACCTCGATAAGGACTACGTGGTCAAAGACGGCGAAGTCATCATCGTCGATGAGTTCACCGGCCGCCTCATGCCGGGCAGGCGGTGGTCCGATGGGCTCCACCAGGCCGTCGAAGCGAAGGAAAACGTCAAGATCGAGCGCGAAACCCAGACCTACGCCACCATCTCATTCCAGAACTACTTCCGCATGTACAAGAAGCTCGCCGGGATGACCGGTACCGCCGAAACCGAGGCGGCTGAGTTTCAGAAAATCTACAACCTCGACGTCACCGTGATTCCGACGAACCGGCCCATGCTCCGCAAGGAGTTTCCGGATCTCGTCTACCGGACCGACGAAGAGAAGTTCCGCAACGCCGCCAAGGAAATCGCCGAGAAACATGCCGCGGGACAACCCGTCCTCGTCGGAACCATCTCCGTCGAAAAGTCGGAGAAGCTGGGCAAGCTGCTCAAGTCGATGGGCATCCGGCATGAGGTTCTGAACGCCAAAAATCACGAGCGCGAGGCGTTCATCATTTCGCAGGCCGGCCGCAAGTCAGCCGTCACCGTTTCCACCAATATGGCGGGCCGCGGTACCGACATTCTGCTCGGCGGCAATCCGGAAGCCATGGCTCGCGAGCAGCTCCGCAAGCAGGGTAAAGACCCCGACCAGATGATCCAGTTCCCCGAGAGTAAAGCCGAGTGGGAACGCATGCAGGCGCAGTTCAAAGAGCAGACGTCCAAAGAGCACGACGAGGTGGTCGCGCTGGGCGGCCTCCACATCCTGGGCACCGAGCGCCACGAGTCGCGCCGCATCGATAACCAGCTGCGCGGCCGCGCCGGGCGCCAGGGCGACCCCGGAAGCTCCCGCTTCTACCTCTCTCTGCAGGACGACCTGCTGCGCATCTTCGGCGGCGAGCGCATGCAGAACCTCATGCTGCGCCTCGGCATGGAAGAGGACGTGCCCATCGAGTCCGGGCTGATCACCAAGCGCATCGCCGCCGCCCAAAAAGCCGTCGAAGTCCAGAACTTCGAGATGCGCAAGCACCTGATCGAGTACGACGACGTCATGAACAAGCAGCGCACCGCCATTTACAGCATGCGCCGCAGTCTGCTCGAAGGCGAAGATCAGAAAGACCGCATCCTGGAGATGGCGAGTGATCTCGTGGGCGGTTACATCGACGACCGCTGCCTCGAAGGCAGTCATCCCACCACCTTCGATCTGACTGGACTCAAGACCGACATCCTGACCCAGTTCGGTCTTACCGTCTCGACCGAAGAGTTAATCGGCCTCAGCCGCGAGCAAATCGAGAGCGAAGTCTTCGACAAGGTCAAGGCAAAATACGACGAGAAAGAAGCCGTCGTGGGCCCGGCCATCATGCGCGATACCGAGCGCTGGATCATGCTGAACGCCATCGACGATCAGTGGAAAGATCATCTGCTCTCGATGGATCACCTCAAGGAGGGAATCGGCCTCCGCGGTTATGGCCAGAAAGATCCTCTGGTCGAGTACAAGAAGGAGTCCTACACCCTCTTCCAGGATCTGATGGGACGGATCGAAGACGAGACCGTCCGCTATCTGTTCTTCCTCCGCTTTGAGACCGGGGCTCCCCCCGATCTGCCGTTCCGCACCGACGACGAGGAATACGAGGAGGAGGATGACGAGCACGAGGTTTCCGCGAATGGCGCGGTCCACAATGGTGCTCAGGCCGAGCAGGAGCGCCAGCAGCAGGCGGCCCAGGCCGCAGCCCAGATCTCGGCCCAGGATCTGACCCGCAACATCCAGCGCAAGAAAGAGCGGGAGCTCGCCGAGCTGTCCTTCGCCGGCGGCGACACCACCACCACGGCCACCAAAACGGTCGTCAAGGGCAAGAAGGTCGGCCGGAACGAACCCTGCCCGTGCGGGAGCTCCAAGAAATACAAAAACTGCCACGGCGCAACCAGCTAACCGGGAGACAATTTTGCGAAATCTTACGCAATCTTGCACCCCGCCGCACAATTTCGAACCCGCCGCCGCGCGCTCCGGCGTCTAACGGTTTAACAGCTCTATGAAATCGTTCATTCTCCTCTTTGGTCTCCTCGGCTTGGCTCTGCCGGGACACTCCGGAACGCTTCCGGGCGTCATCGGACCGTGGAAGCTGGGCTCCAGCAAACCGCTCGACGTTGGCGCGGATCGCCCCCTCTGGGATGAGTACGGCCTCCAGGACGCGGCTCAGGGAACCTATCAGAATGGGGCGAAAACGCTCGGTGTACGCGCCTGGCGGCTGTCCGACTCCACCGCCTCCCTCGGCGCTTTCGAGTTTCTCCGTCCAGCCAATGCCCGCCATTCTTCGCCCGAACTCGAGGAATTAACGCCCCTGGCCGCTCTCACGCCCTCAGGCGCGCTGGTGACGCTCGGAAACTACGTTCTGGAGTTCGCGGGCGCCGTTCCGGAGCCTGATGCCATCGCCAACATGTTCCGGTCCCTCCCGCGGTTCGAACACTCCATGCTCCCCACCTTCACGAGCTACCTGCCATCCGCCAGGCTCCCTAACTCGGAGCGTTACATCGGCGGCCCGGTTGCCTTGCGTAAGTTCCTCCCCGGGGTCGATCCATCGATGGCGGGTTTCCACTTGGGCGGGGAAGCCGCCGTCGGTGACTACGCACCCGGTCTCAAACTTGCGCTTTTCTCCTATCCAACGCCTTCCATCGCCCGCAACCGCGAAGCCGAATTCGCCAAAATTCCCGGAGCGGTGGTGAAGCGAAGCGGACCCCTCGTGGCTTTCGTACTGCACCCGTCTGACGGCAACGCCGCTGAAAATCTCCTGGCCCAGGTGCGCTATCAGGCGGTCGTCACAACCGGCGAAAAACCCGCCACCCCCCGCGACAACCCGGGCAATCTTCTGCTTAACGTCTTTTATCTCATCGTGATACTGATGGGATTCTGCCTCGCCTCCGGCCTGCTGTTCGGCCTTTTCCGCATGCTTTTCCGCCGTTCCGGCCCGTCCGGGGACGGCGAAGAAATCCTCGCGCTGCACCTGGGCGGACGGTAAAGCTTGTTTTCTGAATCGCTTAGGGCTATTCCAGGCGTGAAAATGGACCGTCCCGAAGCCATTTGCGAAAATTCGCGAACTTGCGCCGGGTCCGTAAGCCACCTGATATGAGGAACTTAGAACCCTCGAAATCGCGCGTCGAATTCGCTTGACGCGCCCGCCCCGAAAACTTTACTATCCAATCAACTAAAAGTTTTTCTCGGTTGCGAAGCCGTTGAAAAATGATTCTCCCATCGAATGCCGGTCTCTAACGGGCCGGTCCTGGGCCCGGTTTCCTAGCCGGGCCCTTAATTACTTCACCTTTCAACTCTACTGTTCCGGACTGTACCTTCGCGTACTCTGCCTCGACCTGTAGAATGAACATTGGACAAATCCTTGACAGATAAAAAGCTGAACGTTATCCCGCTGGGCGGGCTTGGCGAATTCGGCATGAATGTGATGGCGGTTCGCTACGGGGACGACATCATCGTGCTCGATTGCGGCATGATGTTTCCCGATGCCGAGCTGCTCGGCGTCGATTACGTGGTCCCCGACCTCACCTACCTCAAAGAAAACCGCGCGTTCGTGCGCGCCCTGATCCTGACTCACGGCCATGAGGACCACATCGGTTCCATCGGCTACTTCCTCGAAGATTTCGGCTCCGTCCCGGTCTACGCCACTGCTTTCACCCACGCTCTGGTGGAACGCAAGCTCGAGGAATTCGACCTCGAAGAGGAGCCCGATCTCCGCTCCATCAAGCCCAAAGACATCGTAGAAATCGGGCCGTTCAAGATCGAGTTCATCCACGTCACGCACTCCATCGTGAGCTGCGTGGCGCTCGCCATCACGACGCCCCTCGGCGTCATCATGCACACCGGCGATTTCAAGGTGGATCCCACGCCCACCGACAACGACCCCTTCGATCTCCACACCTTCGCCGATTACG
Source organism: Bryobacterales bacterium (assembly GCA_963814235.1). GTDB lineage: Bacteria > Acidobacteriota > Terriglobia > Bryobacterales > Bryobacteraceae > Bog-113. The sequence continues at coordinate 417,833 of CAWFCA010000011.1, forward strand.
GCAAACGCGGCGTGCTCCTGCTGATGTCGGATTCGACCAACGCCGATCGCGCCGGATATACGGACTCCGAGCGAGCCGTCCGGCCGCGCATGGAGGACATCTTCAATCGCGCCGACCGCCGGCTCTTCGTCTCCTGCTTCAGTTCCTCCATCCACCGCCTGCAGTTGGTGCTCGACCTTTCCGTGGAGTTCGACCGCCGCGTCGCCATCATCGGGCGCAGCATGACCTCGGTCACCGAGATCGCGCATAATCTCGGCTTCCTCGATATCCCCGATGGCGTTCTCATCCGGCCGCAGGACGCCATGACCTTCAAGCCCGACAAGCTCACCGTGCTCATCTCCGGCACCCAGGGCGAGCCCATGTCGGCGCTCTCGCGCGTCGCCGTCGATAACCACAAAAACATCTCGGTCGAGAAGGGCGATACCGTCGTTCTCAGCTCCCGCATCATCCCCGGCAACGAGAAGCCCATCTTCCGCATGATCGACCACCTCTCCAAGCGCGGAGCGGATGTGATGTACGGCAGCATGAATCCCCCGCTGCATGTCTCCGGACACGGAAGCGTGGAAGAGCTCCGCCTGATTCTCAATCTTGTGCGTCCCCGCTACTTCATGCCGGTCCATGGCGAGTTCCGCCAGCTCGCCAAACACGCGCGGCTTGCCGATCACCTCCGCTTCGCCGGCCTAGAAGAAAGCTTCCTCATGGAGACCGGAGACCGTCTCGAAATCGATAGCCGCGGCGCGCGGAAGGCCGGCAAGGTCACCGTCGGCCGCGTCTGCATCGATTCCGGCGTGCTGGACGAAGTGGTCGGCGAGACCGTCATCCGCGACCGCCGTGCCCTCGCCGAAGACGGCATCGTCATTCCCGTCATCGCCATCAACAAGCACTCCGGCCGCGTCGAAGGCATCCCCGAAATCGTGAGCCGCGGCTTCACCTCCGACGACAATGGCAAACAACTCCTGGGCGAATTGCGTCAGGTCGTTGCCAAGACCCTCGAGTTGGCCAGCATGGAAGAGAAAACCGACTGGGGCGTCATCAAGGATAAAATCCGCGCCGATCTCAAACGCTACATCTCCAAGCAGACCGCGCGCCGCCCGCTGATTATGCCCGTGATCCTCGAGATCTGACGCGCTCGCTTTCGCGCTTCCGAATGCCCACAGCCTCCAACAAGGGCGGCGGTCTGCTTCCTGATCGGCGCTTACAAGCTGCTTGAGTGCGTCCTTCTGATCGCCGCTGGGATCGGAGCCATCCGCCTGCTGCATCGCGACGTGCAGACCGTGCTTCTGCACTGGGTGCACGTTCTCCGCGTCGACCCGGATAACCGCTACATCCACCAGCTGCTGGAGCGTGCCTTCAACGTCAGCCACAAACAGCTCAAGGAACTCAGCGCGGGGACTTTCTTCTACGCGGCGCTGCGATTCGCCGAAGGCCTGGGCCTGGTGTTGCGCAAGAAATGGGGCGAGTACCTCACCATCGCGGCCACCGGCCTGTTCATCCCTCTCGAGATCTGGGAGATCTTCCGCCACGTGACCGCGGTCAAGCTGGTGATCTTTGTATTAAATGTCGCCACGCTCTGGTACCTGATCTGGGCGCTCAACCGGGACCGCCGCAAATCCCGGGCTTAATCGACGGACTGGATCTCCGGCCACTGTATCCCGGCGCCGAACCAGTCCACGTGTTTCCCGCAGCGCGCGAGAAGCTGTGCGGGGAACTGCATCGGGTTCAGCGGACCGAGCAGGATATTCTGCAGCGCCGCGTTCTTGTCTTCGCCTTCGACCAGGAAAACGGTAGCCCGTGAAACCAGCAGCACACCCGGAAGCAGAGTCACCCGCTGCCTCGGTTCCGCGGTTGCCAGAACCCCCGCTGCAATTCCCGTTCGATCCTCAATTAACGGCTCATTCGGGAACAGGCTCGCCGTGTGCCCGTCCGGCCCCATCCCGTGGTGGATCACATCGAACACCGGGATCTTCGCCGGGCCGAGCTTGAACCACTGCAGCATCTCGTCCGCATAGAGAGCCGCCGCTTCATTCGCATCCATCTCCCCACGGATCCGGTGGACGTTGGCTTCGGGAAACGCCAGCGGCTCCAGGAAATTCTCCTTTGCCAGCCGGAAGTTACTCCGTTCGTCATCCGGCGGTACGCAACGCTCATCCACGAAAAAGAACCCCAGCTTCTCCCAGGGGAAATCCCATCCGCACATATGCTGAAACAGTAGCTTCGGCGTCTTCCCGCCCGATACCGCGATGCTGGCGGTGCCGCGATCATCGACCGCCTGGCGCAGCCGGCTGAAAATAAAATCCGAACATGCGGCCGCGGCAGCTTCGGCGTCCGGGTAAAGATGCGGGCGATTATGATTCATGTGGGAACGATGCGGCGGTTCTCAGCGCGTCCTCAAAAGCTGCATCGCGCGCGGTGATCGACAGTTCTTCCTGTAGCGACAGGATATCGGTGGGTTCCGGAAAAATCATCCGGGTCTCCAGTCCGTTGGCCCTCACTGTAACGGCGCCGGAGGCGTCGCTCCGAATGCTGACATCACACTCGCCCGCGCCGGAAAGCAGAATCCCGCCGATCGGCGCTCCTTCTGCTCGCACCAGCCGCACCTTCGTCGTATTCCCCAACCGCGCCATTCCGTTCTGCAGCCACGCGGCCAGATAAAGCACGTCCGTGCCCGGCCGCTGCCCGCCATACTGAACCACCGCCTCGCTGTATTTCGAAAGCGCCTTCAGGCAATCCTGATTCTCGAAGGCCTGCGACACCGTTTCGCGCCAGCGCGTGATCCGCGACCAAGCAAGATCGGCATGCAGCCTTCCCTGGTCAACCTGTGCCTGGAGCCGCGTCAGCGCATGCGCGGTGTCCGCGAAAGCGCCCGTGTCCACAATCATCTTGCCGGACATCGCCGCAATCTTCGGAAGGGCCTCCGTCTCAAACAGGCGCGGGCTGCGGCTCCACAGGATCACCGGAAGATCCGGCACCGCGAGCGGCAACACCACCCCAGGTACATCGTCCAGACTCCCTCAACGACGCCGTAATCTCAATCTGCTCGCAGCAGATCTGGCGCCGCTGCCCGAACGGCATCCAACACTGCGCGAACACGCGCGATTCCAGACACTCCTCGTTGCTCTCGCGCAAGCGGATCAGCACCGACCGGCTCGGATGCTCCTTCATCAGCGCGGCCAGGTCTCGCCCACGTTGCTCGGGTCTTCGGACTCGTCCACGACCGTGATCAGCGTCATCGCGCACGCCCGCAGCACTCCCGCGCCCGACGTTCCATCGGACGTGCCTTCCTGGTCCTCATGGCCGAGGTCCACCCACAGCTTCGACAAGTTCTTTCAGAATCTCGGGTTGCCGGGCGCACCATCTACGGTCTCCTCCAGACATGGCCGTGCCGCGCCAGCATCTCATCGCTCGCCAGCGGCCCCCAGCTTCCCGCCGCGTAGTTGGGAAAGTTGAACTTCGGTTCTGCCAGACTTCCTGAATCGGCTGCACCACCGCCCAGCTCGCCTCCACCATGTCCTGCCGCGTATAAAGCGTCGCGTCGCCGACCATCGCATCCAGCAGCAGCGTTTCATAGGCCGATGGCGAGCGCTCTCCAAAACTCGAACCGTAGTTGAAGTCCATCGACACCGGACGCAGCGTCATCCCCGCGCCCGGCCGTTTCGATAGCAGAACTTCAGCGAAATGCCTTCCTCCGGCTGGATGCGCAGGATCAGAAGGTTCGGCAGCGCGGCTTCGCGCCGCTCCGTTGCCGCCGAAAACGGCGTGCGGCGCTTCATTGAACTGGATCGCGATTTCACTCACGCGCTTCGGCAGCCGCTTGCCCGACCGGATATAAGAACGGCACGCCGCGCCCATCGCCAGTTATCGACGAAGAAGGTTGCCGCCGCGTACGTATCGGTCTGCGACTCGGGCTCTACGCCTTGCTCCTGACGGAATCCCGGAACCGCATCGCCGCCGATGCGCGCCGGACCGTACTGGCCGGCCACCGCGTTCTTCGCCACCTCGTCCGGCTTCATGATCCGAATGGAACGCAGCAGCTTGGCGCGTTCGTCGCGCACCGCATCGGGCTAAACGTCGCGCTCGGCTCCATCGCCACCGTCGCCATTACCTGCAGCAGATGGTTCTGGATCATGTCCCGCAGCGCGCCGGCTTCCTGGTAATAAGCCCCGCGCCCTTCCACGCCAATCGATTCCGCCGCCGTGATCTGCACATGGTTGACGTAGTTCCGGTTCCACAGCGGTTCGAAAATACCGTTGCCGAAGCGGAACGCCAGAATGTTCTGCACCGTCTCTTTACCCAGGTAGTGGTCGATGCGATAAACCTCCTTCTCATCGAACACTTCGTGCAGGCTCGCGCTCAAATCCTTGGCGCTTTGCAGATCATGCCCGAACGGTTTCTCCACCACCAGCCGGCGCCAGGCTTCGCCCTCGCCATGGTTCATCCCGACTCTGCCGATCCCCGCCGCCGTCGGCGCATATTGACTCGGCTGCGTCGATAGATAAAACAGAACGTTCCCGCCGGTCTGCCGCTCCTTCTGCACGCCTTCGAGACAAGCCTTCAGATCCGTGTAGCACTTCTCGTTATCGACATCGCCCGCCATGTAGAACAGACCCTTGGCGAAGCTCGTCCACACGTCATCGTCAAACGGCGAATCTTCCAGAAATTTCTGTACCGACTCGCGCATCTTGTCGCGAAACTGATCGTCCGACAAAGGCGTGCGCGAAATTCCAATCACCGCGAAGCCCGGCGACAAGCGCCTCTCGAATGCCAGCCGGTACAGCGCCGGCATCAGCTTGCGCTTGGTCAGGTCGCCGTTCGCCCCGAAGATGACGACCGCGCATTCAGGAACTCTCCGCTCAAATCGCAGCGGGTCATGGAAAGGATTCTCGACCGCCATGAGGCCACCATATCACGCGCTCTTTGAATCCGCTGTGAATCCCGGGGTTGGAGCGAATTTGCATAACAATTCAAAAACAGGTACTCTCAGGTTTCCCTTCGCCCAGGAAATGCGCCACCCCCAGCGGTGCGTATCAGCCTGCTTACGCTCCCTTTTTGAATGCCCCGAAACGCGAATAACCGGATTTTGGTCGCAGTTAGCGATCTGTTCTTTACGGTAAAGATTCTGGATGCGGCCAAGCGCGCGCTCATGAACGCAGAGATCGTGAAGACGCAGGAAGACCTGCTCGAGAAAGCCAAGTCGCTGCCCGCCCTCATCATCTTCGACTTAAATTTCGAATCGATCGAACCGGTGAAGATGATCGACCACCTAAAGCGCATTGCGGTCATGAAGCCGACCGGAATGATCGCCTTCGTCTCTCATATCCAGGCGGAATTGAAGAAAGAGGCGCAGGACGCGGGCTGCGATATGGTGCTCGCACGCTCCGCCTTCTCCCAGAATCTCCCGCACATCCTGAAACGATACAGCGGCGCTGTCTAGCTCTCTAGCGCGGCGACAATCGCTTTAACTCTTCCAGCTTGCCCTCTGGCTTTGCCTGAATCGATGGAAGCCGCCGCCTGCGCCACGGCCTCTCGCGGCGTCTCCGCCACTTCCGCCGCCATCAAAGCCATTGCCGCATTGATCAGAACGACATCCCGCCGCGGACCCGCTTCGCCGCCGAGCACCGCCAACGTAATCCCGGCGTTCTCCCGCGCGCTCTCCCCGCGCAGCGCGTCTAAGCCTGCCCGCGAAACTCCGAAATCCTCCGGTTCCACCGTCATCCGCCGCACCTCGCCGTGCCGGATCGCAAATACCGCGGTGGGCCCGCGTCAGAGTCACTTCATCCAACCCGTCTTCTCCATGCACCACGTACCCGCGCTGCAGCCCAAGTGTCGCCAGCGCGCCCGCCATCCTTGTCGCCGAATCCAGCGATGGCGTCCCCACAATCTGCGCCCGCGTCGGCGCGGGATTCGAGAGCGGCCCCAGAAGATTGAAAGCCGTTCGCATCCGCAGCTCGCGGCGAACCCCCTGGGCCTGCTTCAACTGCGGATGAAAGGCCGGTGCAAACAGGAAACAGACTCCCGCCTCTTCCAACGCCCGCGCCGCTTGCTCACCGGTCATCGCGATCCCCACACCGAGATGTTCCAGCACATCCGCGCTTCCCGAAACGCTCGACACGCCCCGGTTGCCGTGCTTGGCCACGCGAACCCCGCACCCGGCCACAACGAAAGCCACCGTGGTCGAAATGTTAAAAGTCCGGTGCCCATCGCCGCCCGTGCCGCAGGTATCGAGAAGCCTTTCCCCGGGCGGGCTCTGGAAGGGAACCGGCAGCGCAGCTTCGCGCAGCGCCCGCGCAAACCCCGCCAGCTCTGCCGCGGTCTCCCCTTTCATATGCAGCGCCATGAGGAACGCCGCGATCTGCGCATCCGTCGCCCCGCCTCGCAGGATGACGCGCATCGCTTCCTGCGCCTCATCTGCCAAAAGATGACGGCGCGCCGCTACCGTATGTAAGGCTGGCAGCAGCGCGCCGGGTTGGATATCGGACACGCTTCAGAATAACGGGCGCGCCCCTTGGTTGATTAACGGGTGCTTACTAGCGCGCTACGAAGTACCCGAACAGCCCGTGCGTTTCCGCGTTGATGCCCGCCGTGAAGTACAGCCAGTTGGCAGGACCCGCCGCGCCGCCCAATCCGAAACTGAGAGCCCACAATCCCGGTATTGCGAGCGGCTGACCATGTTGGTTCCGCAGTGCGTTCTTCAGCTTGCCGGTGGTCGTATCGAACGCCAGAACCGTTCCCGAACCGAAGTTGCCGACCAGCAGATCATTGCTGTATAGGCCGAAGTCACCCGGAGCAAGCGCCAATCCCCAGGGAGCATTGAGAAACTTCCCATGCTCGAAGCGCCGGATACTGTTCCCACTGGCGTCGTATTCCTCGATGAAGCCCAGGCCCGCTCCATCCACTTCGTTGTGCTTCGCGCTATCCTGCACCGCATAAGCCACGTAGACGTTTCCGTTCAGGACCTGGACATTGAATGGCGCCAGCGACGGCGCGAGTTTCGGATCCGTAAAGGCGCCCGGCGCAAGAGTGACCGGATTGAAATTCGTGTCATAGACTTCGATCTTGCCGGAGCGGAAGTTTGCGGCATAGAGCACGTTCACCGATCCCATCGTGCCGATCGCGAGACCCTTGTAAACCGCGGCCGCGCCCTTGTCCACAACGATCGTAGCGCTGGGCGCTCCCGCCCAACTCGAAATCGTCCCGTCCTCCGTATCGAAGATGAAAGCCGCGCCGCCGAAATCCGGCGTGGGGTTAGCCACGATGCCCGTCGGCGTGCCCAAACTGCCCGCGGGTGAAGAAGCCGACGGGGGAATCGTGACCACTAAGGACTGGATGTTCCCGCTGCCGTCATAAAGCGTGGAGAGTCCCGGCCCATTATCGGAAACCCACCATGGATTCCCCGGAAAGGCTGCCAACCCCCACGGATTGACCAGATTTGGATCGATCTTGGCGCCCATCCCCGCTGCTGTGTCGGATACTAGGCGAACTTGAGAGTAGTAATACGTGGCCGCTGGTTCTGCCGCGCTGAGAAATGCAACTGTAACGGCTGAAAGCGCCGCGTACCGCAAGGTGATGCTCGTCGAAATGCGCATATGAAGTCTCTATCCTTTGAAATGCGCTGCGGCCTTGATCCGTTCGGGATCCTGCGCAGTGCTTGTATTCTGTCGACCTTCCCCGGGGATCTCAATACCGTTCTGTTGAGAAGGTGTAAGGATTTTGTAAATTCCACGCCGGACCTGTGAATCCGTGTCTGCATGAGCTTCGGAAAGGCCGTGATATAGTTTGAGGTCGGGTTAGGCTTCACCTCCCGCCCGGATCGAACTACATGAAAATACACGAGTACCAGGCGAAAGCGATCCTGGCCAAGTACAACGTCCCCGTGCCTCGCGGGGAGGTCGCGTTCACCGTCGCCGAAGCTGAAACGGCTGCGAAAAACTCGGCGGCAGCGTCGTCGTCAAAGCGCAGATTCATGCCGGCGGCCGCGGCAAAGGCGGCGGCGTCAAAATCGCGAAGAGATGCCGAAGAAGCGGCCCAGATTGCCGAGAAGATGCTCGGCATGACGCTGGTCACGCACCAGACCGGCCCGGAAGGGCAGTGTCGTGCAGCGGCTGCTCGTCGAAGAAACGCTGCCCATCGATAAGGAACTCTATCTCGGCATCGTGCTCGATCGCGCCATCGGCAAGATGATCTTCATGGCCTCCGCGGCGGGCGGCATGGAGATCGAAGAAGTGGCCGCGAAGACTCCGACGCCATCCTGAAAGAAGTCATCGAGCCGGGCTATGGGCCTGCATGCCCTATCAGGCGCGCAAATCTGGCCTTTGGCATCGGCATTCCCGCGCCAGCGTCAACGCGGCGCGTGCACGCCATGATCGCGCTCTCCAAAGCCTGCATCGAAATGGACGCCTCGCTCGCCGAAATCAATCCGTTCATCCCCACGAAAGACAACAAGGTCTACGCGCTCGACGCCAAGATCAACTTCGACGACAACGCCATGTTCCGCCACAAAGACCTGCTCGAACTGCGCGACCTCAACGAGGAAGATCCGCTCGAAGTGGAAGCTTCCAAGTTCGGCCTGAACTACATCAAGCTCGATGGCAACATCGCCTGCATGGTGAACGGCGCGGGCCTCGCCATGGGCACGATGGACATCATCAAGTACGCGGGTGGCAGCCCCGCCAACTTCCTCGATGTGGGCGGCGGCGCCAATGCCGAACAGATCAAGAACGCCTTCCGCATTCTGCTTTCCGATCCCGGCGTCAAAGCGGTTTTGATCAATATCTTCGGCGGCATTCTCCGCTGCGACACGCTCGCCAACGGCGTGGTGGCCGCCGCGCGCGACCTCGACATCAAAGTCCCCATCGTCATCCGTATGGAAGGCACCAACGTGGAACAGGGCCGCAAGATTCTGAAGGAATCGGGCTTCAACTTCACCGTGGCGGACGGCATGAAGGACGCCGCCGAAAAAGTCGTGCGGCTTGCCAAAGGTGGCCGCGAATGAGCGTACTTGTTGATCAAAATACACGCCTGCTGGTGCAGGGGTTCACCGGAAGGAAGGCACTTTCCACGCGCACGCAGGCCATCGCCTATGGCACCAATGTCGTCGGCGGCGTCACTCCCGGCAAAGGCGGCTCCAAACATCTGGACCGCCCGGTCTTCAACACCGTGGCGGAAGCCGTCGAAAGAGACCGGCGCCAACGCCACGGTGATCTTCGTGCCGCCGCCATTTGCGGCCGACGCCATCATGGAAGCGGCCGATGCCGGCATCGCGCTCATCGTCTGCATCACCGAAGGCATCCCCGCGCTCGACATGGTCAAGGCCTGGGAGTACCTGCGCGGCAAGAGTACCCGGCTGGTCGGGCCCAACTGCCCCGGCGTCATCTCGCCCGGCAAGTGCAAGATCGGCATCATGCCCGGCCATATCCATCGCGAAGGCAACGTCGGCGTGGTCTCCCGTTCCGGCACCCTGACTTATGAAGCCGTGGGGCAACTGACCAAACTCGGCATCGGACAGTCCACCTGCATCGGCATCGGCGGCGATCCCATCATCGGCACCACCTTCCTCGACGCCATCAGCTCTTCGATGAGGACCCCGACACCCACGCCATCGTCATGATCGGCGAAATCGGCGGCAACGCCGAAGAGACTGCCGCCGCCTATATCGGAGCAGCACGTGAAGAAGCCGGTGGTCGGCTTCATCGCCGGACAGACCGCGCCTCCCGGACGCCGTATGGGTCACGCCGGCGCCATCATCTCCGGCGGTTCCGGCGCGGCTCCCGACAAGATCCGCGCCATGGAAGATGCCGGGCATCACCGTGTGCGCATCGCCCGCCCAAATCGGCGCAACCATTCAGACCCGTCTCGCATCCAAGTAAACACCCTCATCTAAATGCAGAACGACATTTTCAATCATCAAGCCGGACGCTGTAGCCGCCGGTCAAAGCCGGCAAGCCATACTGGCCCTTCTGGAAAAACATGGCTTTACGATCCGCGGCCTGCGCATGACACGAGCTGAGCCAAAGTCGCAGGCCGAAGGCTTCTATGCCGTACATAGCGAGCGGCCCTTCTATGCCAGCCTCGTTACCTTCATGACCGAAGGCCCGGTCATTGTGATGGCTCTCGAACGCGAAGACGCGGTCAAGAAGCTGCGTGAAGTAATGGGCGCGACCAACCCCGCCAACGCCGCCGAAGGCACCGTCCGCAAGCTGTACGCGGAAAGCATCGAACGCAATGCCATCCATGGTTCCGACGCGCCCGAAACGGCGGCCCAGGAGACTGCAGTTCTTCTTCACCGCCGCCGAACTGTTGTAGCGTGTTTGCCGGCCCGCGCTACGGCCGGGTCGCCGCGCTCTACGATTCCCTGGAACTGTTGCTCGGCGGCACTCTGGAGCGCACCCGCAACGCCTTTCTCGGGAAGCTCCCGTTTGCCCCCGCAAATCCGCTGATCCTGGCCTGCGGCACCGGTAAGTTCCCAGCCGCCTACATCCTCTCGGAACAGCCGGCCCGCCTGACCGTCAACGACATGGCGCCCGAGATGATCGCGGTCGCTCACCGCCGCATCGCCGCCACCGGATGGAAAGGACAGTTAGACACCCTGGAAGGCGATCTCAGCCGCTTCCATCTGCGGCCCGTCTACGACTTCGTCGCCGCGCAGTTCTTCCTCGATTGCTTCCCGCAGCGCTCCCGCATTCCTCTTCTCCGCAAAATGCGAGAGTTCATGTCGCCGGGCGCCGTCCTGCTCGTCTCCGGTTACGCCCGCCCGCGCTCCCGCTGGATGCTCCCGCTCTTCTATCTCAACCACAGCGCCGCCTCGCTCGGGTTCTGGATGCTCGGCGCGCAAGCTCCGAATCCGCCTGGAGATATCGAACGCGCGATCGTCGACAGCGGTTTCACGATCCTCGAAAAGCGCACGTTCTTCGCCGGACTCTTCGCGTCCTGGCTCGCCCGGTAACCTGACTGCATGAGCAGTCCCTTTCAGAAGACGAACTATGGGCGCGTCGCGCATGTCTACGACCGTATCGAGGCGCTGAGCGGAGACGTCATCGAGAAGACCCGCAACGCCTTTCTGGGCGAGCTTCCGTTTCGCCCGCTGAATCCCATCATCGTGGGCTGCGGCACGGGCACGTTCTCATCGGCATTTCTCAAAGCCGAACAGCCGGACCAGCTCACCATCAATGACATTGCGCCCGAAATGCTCGCTCTCTCGCGCCGGCGTGTTGCCGAGACCGGCTGGAAGGGTATCTTGCATGAAGTACCCGGAGACATCTCACAACTGAACCTGCCCGCCCGGTATGACTTTGTCTCCTTACAGTTTGTCCTGAACTGCTTCTCCAACAAGCGGCGTGTCGAACTACTCCAACAGGTGATGAAGCTACTCGCGCCCGGAGGTGTCCTGTATATCTGCGATTACTCCCGGCCTCGGTCCGTCTGGATGAAGCCCGTCTTCTACGCAAACTACTTCGCCGCTGTCTTACTGTTCTGGCCGCTGGCCGGGAATGCCCCCAACCGGCCTGGAAACATGGAGCAGGTGATCTTAGACGCCGGTTTGCTCATCGACAAGAAACGAAGCTTCAGCGGCGAACTCTACTCCGCCTGGCTTACTCGCCTGCCGCCGCCCGTTCGCGAGTCCACGACGCCCTGAGCAGCGCCTTCCACACTCCGCCGGGGGCTATCGCCCGCGTTGCCGCCATCACGATTCGCGGGACCATCAGAAAGCGCCGCGGCATCATGATGTATTCGTGCTCCCACCATGTCGGGTCCATTCTTGCTTTGAACCGATGCACTCCGGCGAAGTTATAGATGGCTTCCCCATGCCGGAACACACCGCTCATCACCCGCCGCGCGACATCATGGCGGCCCCGGTAAATGGCATCCTTCCGATCCACTCCGAAAAGTGGAACAGTCCCCAGAGTCGTGCAGCGTACCCCTTGCTGTTTGAGGTGTTCCATCGCGCTAACCACGAGCAGGTCGGTCGTTCCGCGGGGAGCGCTCGCCACCCGCTGCACATCCTCCAGATAACTGGCATCGCGCGCGGGCATCGGCGATGCGGTCAGAAATCCAATCAGCGCGCCTCCGCTGTCGCGAGCCACGAATAAGGTCTTAGACTCCGGGAAGCCGAAAGGGTCGGGCGCGAACACCCATCCGAACGTGGAAGTGCGCCGCCCATCGTTCCATCCCTTGCAGAGGTCTTCCATCTCAGAGATAAGAACTTCGCCCGAGGCTACTGCCTCCACCACGACGCCCGCCCGCCGTGCCTGATTCACGCCGGCCCGCAGCGCATGCCGCTTACGACCGCTCGTGTTCCATTCCCCTAAATCAAAATACGGCGACATGCCGATCGGGGCGCAATCCAGGCCCAGCGGCGCACTCAAGGTCGCGAAGCGCTCCGTTACCGGAACGAAAGCCGGAAGCCGGCTCGATGCCCGCGCGAACTCCATAAACCGGCGCGCTGCTTCCTCCAGGTTCTCCGCCGCGCTGAGCGGTTCGGCTGCCAGCCAGACGTGCCCGACAGGCAGATAGACCACCGTGCCGCAGCCATCCGGCGCCACCCAGGAATGCGTGTTCGCCCGTAAAGAAATCAGCGAATGCGGACTGTATCCATATTCGCGATGAAAAGATTCCAGTGCGCTTGACCGTGCCACTCTTTCCATCGGCTCAGCCATGCAACCACAGTAAACTAAATGAGGCTTTCCACCCCACTGAATCCTGTTGACTGTTTCGAATGAATGACACTCTTATGCGCGGATTGCTGATCGGCTTGTTGGCCGGCTGCTCTCTGTGGCCGCAAACTCCGCCCGCCGAGCCCGCGCCCCAGGCCGCGCCCCCCACCAGCGGTCAGAGTCCGCGTCAGGAAACTAATACCTCGCCCGCGGAGCCCACGCCCGATGAGCGCTGGAATCTCTTCTACCAGGCCACCTCCATCGGCCAATATCACGGCACCTTCCACTCGCCCTACTCCGGGCCGTTCAGCCTGCAGGACTATCCGGAGCGCGACGTTTCGCTCACCACCACCTTTCCTCGGCCTGCGCTGGAGAAGAACACCGCGCTCTATTTCAATCCCGAAATCGCCGGCGGCCGCGGCTTCAGCGGCGTCAACGGCCTGGCCAATTCCTCGAACGGCGAACTGCCGCGCGTGGCGACCGCCACGCCGAAACCTTATCTGGCCCGGCTCTATGTCACGCACGATTTCGGCTTCGGCAACGAGCGCGGAGTCTTTCGAAAGCGAAGAGAACCAACTCGCCGGCACGCGGCCGATGAATCGCTACACCGTCACGGTCGGGCGCTTCACGCTGACCGATTTCTTCGACAACAATCGCTACTCCCACGATCCGCGCACCCAGTTCATCGGCTGGGCCGTCATGTTCAACGGCGCCTGGGATTACCCGGCCGATGTGCGCGGCTACACCTGGGGCTGGGTGCATGAGATTCCACCTGCGCCATTGGTCTTTCCGCTATGCCAGCGCCGCCATGCCGCGCGTGGCGAACGGCCTGCGCTTCGACCGCCGCCTGTTGCGTCAACCGCGGCGATGTCATCGAAGGCGAAACCGGCTGCAACTTCCGGAAACATCCCGGCATCCGTGCGCGTGCTTGACGTATCTCAACCACGCCAACGCCGGCACTTACGCCGAGGCCATTCAGGCAGGCCGGCGAACCGGCTACCAGGCCATCCATCGTGAGCACGCGCCGCAACGGCACTCTGAAGTACGGATTCGGCATCAACGTCGAGCAGGAAATCACCAAAGACATCGGCGTGTTCGGCGCCTCGGCTGGAACGATGGCAAGACCGAGAGCTTCGCCTTCACCGCCATCGATCGGCTGGCTACCGGCGGCGTGTCGGTCACCGGCCCGCGCTGGCATCGGCCCTTCGACACCGCTGGCGACCGAACTGACGGTCAGCGGCATGTCCGGCGTCCACGCGTCCTATCTCGCCGCGCGGCGGCTATGACTTTCTCATCGGCGACGGCCGCCTGAACTACGGCCCGGAGTACATCATGGAAAGCTATTACAGCGCCCGCCTGTTCCCTGGCTTCTTTGCGACCTTCGATCTGCAGCACGTCGCGAATCCCGCCTACAACCAGGACCGCGGTCCGGTCTGGATTCCTTCTATCCGGCTCCATCTGGAGCTCGGCAAAGACACCTTCCTTCGAAAGAAGCCGGCTACCTCGAAGACTTAGCCGCGCCCCATAAACGGCATCTTCGTCGCCATCACTGTCAGGAACGGAACGTTCACATCGAGCGGCAGGTTCGCCATATAAACCACCGCTTCGCGACATGCTTCACGTCCATGCGCGCCTCCGGTGCCACGCTCCCGTCGGCCTGCAACACCCCCGCCGTCATCCGCTCCGTCATCTGGGTCGCCGCATTCCCGATGTCGATCTGACCGCAGGCGATGTCACACTTCCGGCCGTCGAGCGCGATCGACTTCGTCAGCCCGGTGATCGCGTGCTTGGTCGCGGTATACGGCGCGGAGAAGGGCCGCGGCGTGTGCGCGCAGATCGACCCGTTGTTGATGATTCTGCCGCCCCGCGGCGTCTGCCGCTTCATCAGCCGCATCGCTTCGCGCGCGCAGAAGAACGCTCCGGAAAGGTTCACGTTCACTACCGCATACCAATCCTCGTCCGTCAATTCTTCCATCGGACGGCGGCCGCGCCCCTTCCGGCATTGTTGAACAGCACGTCCAGCCGCCCGAACTCGCTCTCCGTTTTTTCGAATAACGAGCGTACTTCGGCCGGCGCGGTGACATCGCACGGTAAAGCCAGCAACCGTGGCCCGTCCGCAACGCCCATCGCGGCCGTCCGCTCCAACTCCACTCCGCGCCGTCCCGCGAGCACCACCGCATAACCCGCGCGCTGCAACGCCAGGCTGACCGCCCGCCCGATTCCGCTTCCTGCGCCCGTCACCAGCGCTATCCGTTCGTGATCCACGTTCTGCAGTGTAAGGCAACGATTCGCTAAAATGAAAGCATCGGAGTACATCTGAATGCTTCCAAAGCCAGCGGTGGCGTATCTGTGCCGTGCCACGCTTAGCCTTGCTTCACTGATCCTGTGCTCGCTCCCCGCGTCCGCGGCTGCTCTCGAGCGTCCGAAATCCGGGCCCGTCGAGATCCTGAAAGCTTCGGAGGTGAAGCCCGGCATGCACGCCATCGCCTGGACCGTCTTTGAAGGCACCGAGCCCATCGCCGTCCCCATTGAGATCATCGGCGCCATGAAAAACATGTGGGGCCCTGGGCAGGACGTCATTATCGGCAAGATGGGCGGCCGCGCCGAGCGCACCAATGTCGCCGCCGGCATGAGCGGCAGCCCCGTCTATATCGACGGAAAGCTGATCGGCGCCGTCGCTCTTCGCCTCAGCACTTTCTCGCCCGACGCCATTTGCGGCATCACTCCCATCGAGCTCATGCTCGAGATCAACAAGCTCGACGACTCCCGCCCCCGCGATGCCAAATCTCCTCACCAAGCCGCCGCCGCACCCGCGCAATCGGCCGCGCTTTCGAGCGATCTCGTGAATCAACTCGTCGCGGCCGGCGCATCCCCTCGCTGCTCCGCCAGTCTCCGGTCATGGTGCCGGTCGAATCGCCGCTCGCCTTTAACGGGTTCACCGACGACACGCTGCGCCAGTTCGCCCCGCTCTTCCAGCAGCTGGGGATCGCCACCGTCGCAACCGGCGCCGGCCGCACCGTCGCGGCTCCAAGCCCGTGTCCGACTGGAAGAATGCGCTGCAGCCGGGCGATGCCGTCGCCGGAGTCCTCGTCTCCGGGGACATGAGCGTCACTGGTCTGGGCACCGTCACCTATAACGACGGCAAGCGTGTCCTCGCCTTCGGCCATCCTTCTTCAATCTCGGGCCCGTCGACATGCCGATGAGCAAAGGCGAAGTCCTGATGGTCCTCGGGTCCGCGTTCCAGCCCAACAAACTCGCCAATGCCACGGAGATCGTCGGCGCGCTTCACAGGATCGGCACAGCGGCATCATGGGCGTACTCGGCGCAGAAGCCCCATGATCCCTGTCACTGTAGGATTCGCGGGTCGAGACGACAATTCCGTCAACGCCGAGCATGTTTACTTCAACGTCTTCGCCCACCAGAAGTGGACTCCTACCTGATGATGATGACGCTCTTTAACTCGCTTTCCGAGCAAACGATATCTGGATGAAGCCACTTACCGGCTAAGCGGCACGGTCGATCTCGCGAACCATGCGCCGCTCGAACCTCACCACCATGCAGGCGTCCACCGAACGTCCGATGCCCGCCCATGCCCTTGCCGGCTGGTGGGGCGACAAGTTCAACCGGCTCTTCCTGAACGCCGTCAAGACACGCCGACCTGAAAGGCGTCACGGTCACCGTGGACCTTCTTCCGGAACGCCGCGTCGCCACCATCGAAAATGCCTGGGTCGCCTCCTCCGAAGTACGCCCCGGCGACAAAATCCCGGTAAAGGTGTTCCTGCGGCCCTATCGCGGAGAACGCATCGAGCGCGAATTCACGATCAAGGTTCCCCGGGCCTCGCCAAAGGCGAACATCGAATTCTGCTGAGCGACGCCGACAGCGTCAATCGTATCCAGCCTCGCCGGTACCTCCAACCGTTACATGGACATCCCCGAGACCGTCTCGCTTGATCAACCAGGAGCGCAGCAACAACAAGCTATACGTCTCACTGCTCGAAGCTTCGCCGACCGCTTATTACGACGACAAGACACTGCCCAGTCTCCCTTTCGGTACTGAACGTCATGCAGGCCGGACGCCCGTCCACCCGCGCACTGTCACCGCGCCGGAAAGCGCCTCCGAACAGATGTCCCTCCCGTTCGATTACGTCATCAGCGGAAGTTACTCATTGAAAGTGACCGTCAAGTAGGAATGCGCAAAGTTCCCGTAGCGGTCGCCGCCCTGGCGGTGCTGCCCCTGCTTTGCTTTGCCGTCGCCACGCATACCTTGCTCACTTCTTCCTATGCCGATTTCGAAAAGGGCGAACT
>CAWFCA010000012.1:0-243178 GCA_963814235.1 Bryobacterales bacterium
TTGCGCTTCGTTTATGCGGCGGTTGACGTATGCTCCCCACTCCACGGGGTCGTTTCCGACGTTCCCCTGGATCTCCCTCCAGAACGCCTTAAGCGGCGGATTCAGAGAGCTATCGGGATCGCCTTGGAGCAGCACTTTCGCATTGGACTGGCGCGCGACCTTCACGAGCAAACCCCGTTCGTCGGTGAAGTTCTTCAAACCGAGTTCGCGCGACTCAGTGAGTCGTTTCACCCAAGCCGCGTTCCCCACTGCGGTTACGTCTCGACTTGATGTCAGCGTCCAGGGAGAACGCAGTGATATCGACCGAGCAGATGTTTTTGAGCACCAGATGCAATACCCGTACACGGATCGGGGTTGTCGACTGTCTCACCACGGAATCCGAACCCGTGACGAATACCTGCAGGCAGTCGAGCGATTTCGACTGGTCTCCCCGCAGCTTAGTTCCCGCCGCGAACAAGAATAGGACCATCGCGAATTGTGAATGACGCATTACTTAGCCTCCGCGACTACCGCTTGCCGGGCTGGCCAGAGGGCCGCATCGTGGACGTGAACTGAGTATATTCCACCCAAAAAAGAAAATGCAACGATTTTCGTTCGGGCGGGCTCAATTTCGACCGAAGTCCACCGATTATTGACGAATCTCCGAGTCTTTCCCGGTCGCTGGCCATAGGTTAACGCCACGTCCAGAAGAGCATGGCCGGCGCGGGCGGCGCGCTTCATTTGCGTTGTTCACTTGCCCTCCATCATCAGCTCTGGGTGCTGGCTCATAGTTTCGGTCAGCGACTGGAGCTCGTAAGTGCGGCGGTCGATGAACGCCCTCCATTCTGCCGGGTCTTTCGACAGGTTGCCTTTGTTCTCCAGCCAGAACGCGCGAACGGCACCTTCTGGAGATAAGTCTGGGGCGCCCCTTAGGACTGCTTTCGCGTACCCCAGGCGAGCAATCTGGGCCAGCAATTTCAGCTCGGTGGCGAACTCCTGGACCGTGTTCCTCCTGACCTCTTGCACGTGAGCGACCCAGGCTGCATCTCCTGCCGCAGTTCCGTCGCGGAAAATCAGGCGCGCACCTTAACCGTCAACTCCAGGGGACAGGGATTGTTTGCCTCCCCGGCGATGACATCGTCGAACGCAAACTCGGCGCCGGCGGCACTCGGTCACAGCGGTCCGAACTATTTAGCGCGGGCGGCCAACCGATTAGAAGGGCACAGCAAACCCTGCTCCGGCGCTCCCTGAAAAGCCGTCTCGCATGTGGCTCGACCGCGGCTGCAGACGGAGCGCCATGTTACTCCTTAGTCAGCGATCTGCTATCCGCAGTGGAACTATGACTAATCTTTATCTTGCTGTTCGGGATTTCGGGGCCGTCGGCGACGGTGTTACCGACGACTCCGCGCCCATCCTCGCCGCCGTCAATCAAGCCAACGCCGCGGGCGGCGGCGTCGTATTTTTCTCAGCGGGGACTTACCTCACCGGGACCATTCCTCTCTACTCAAACGTGCACTTCTGCGGCGCGGCCGAGGAGGCTGCCATCCTCCTGCTGAAAGCGGGCACGAATAACGACCTGTTCTCCGGTACCCTGCAGGGCTACACCAACGGGGTCAACGGATATTCCGGCCCGAGCGCCCTCGTCAACATCGCCGCTCCAACTGGCACCGGAAACAACTCGGGCGTGAACAGCATCACCGTCCGGAACCTGACTCTCGATGGCAATGCGGCCAACCAGTCCGCTTACAGCGCAGGCATTCGCCTGTACGGCTATGGCAACCGGATCCTGAACCTCTATATCCGCAATTTCCGCGGGGACGGAATCTATATCGACTGGAATCCGAACGTCGGAAACTTCTCCCTTCCGCCGAATCAACTCGAAAACGTTTTGCAAAATCTCAAGATCCACGACATCGGATACAACCTGACCAGGAGCGTCAGCATGGGTATCCGATGGGCGGGCGGAACCGACAGTATGTGGAACAACATCACGGTCTACAAGACCGGCTCCCACGGCGTACATATCGGACCCAACGGCGGCGCGGCTCAAATCACCCAATTGCACGTCTGGGGCATGCTGACCGGCAACCATGCCGCGGGGATCCTCTGCGAGTCCCCAGGCTGCCAGTTTCTGAATTGCGAAGCCGAGGGCTCCGATTTGACACAAGTCGCGTGCATCACCGGGATGCAATGGACGGGCGGGAAAATCTTCGCTGGCGGACCGGCGGGCGCCTCGTCTTATGGCATCCAGCTGGGGCAGTTCGCGGCGGATACTCCCTATGTCGGCTCCACTTATCAAACTACTCCGGGAAATCTTGCAAACCCGCCGGTTTCCGCGGCCGGTACAGCCTATGTTTGTACTGAGTCGCTGATCAACACGGCCATCGCGGACACCGCGCTCGGAGCCTTTTACATCCGCGCGGAGCATTACAACCGGATTACTGCCTTAGTGGCCCAGAATGGCTCCAACCCGATGATCGTTTCCAGTGGAGTGTCCCCGGTCTTCGATTCGACCGACACGATCGATATCAATTCGTCCGCAGTGCCTCTGAATCATCTGGCCGGCGGAACGGGTTACGCGCAAATCAGCGCTCCGCTCAATGCTTCGGGCTTTACCGTCGGGGACGGAAGAGTGCAACTTCTCACCGTCAACACCTCGGCGGGAACCTTGGCGGAACAGCAAATCACGCTAACCGGTTCGCGACTCCAGGTGTACCAGGATTGGTTCGGCGGTACTGAAACGGCTCGCCTCGATCACTACGGCGCGTTGTATTTGTATAAGAGCGGCATCGCTCTCGGGTCGAACACCGCCGCCCAGGTATTAAATAACAACAGCACGGTAACGGTCTATCAGCCGTACGTGGCCGGTCCATCTGTGCCGCAGACCGGCGGCTACACCGCGCAGGGTTTTCACTTTGGGAAGATCCGGGTTTCAGCGCTGCTGGCGGTCACCGGACTCATTCTCCAAGCGGGATTGGTGGATGGCACCGAAACGACCGTGGTGAACGAGTCCGCCGTGACGCTCCGCTTTGCAAAAAGCGGTTCCAACATCTCCGTGAGCTCTTATTTGATTCCCGCGGACGCCGCGCGCAAGTTCCTTTGGAACGCGCCCACCAAACGCTGGTATCCCCAGAGTTAGCGCGCGGGGTGGATCGCAAGACCCGGCATCGCCCGCGTGTCATGCCGCCACTGCCAAATCAACATGGCGGCTATCACCATCAGCGCCAGCGTTAGACCGGCCCACAGTCCGTTCACTCCGTAGCCCCGTCGGAAGGCGAGCCACCATCCGATCGGCAAGCCCAGCAGGTAATAGCCGGCCAGATTCGCGATCATCGGCCATCGTGTGTTCCCGAGGCCCCTCAGCGCGCCCGTCAAAATCGTCTGCGTACCGTCGAAAAGCTGAAATGCCGCGGCGATTGCGAGAAGTGTTGTGCCAGCCTGGATCACTGCGGGATCCCGGGTGTAGACGCGCAAAATAGGAACCGGTAACAGCAGAAAAGCGACAGCCGATCCGGTCACGAACATGCACCCTAACGCCAGTGCGATGTACCCGGCCCTTCGCGCTCGCGCCGGATCGCCTCTTCCGACTGCCTGGCCAACCGCCACCGCCGCCGCCGAAGAAACCCCCAGCGGCACCATAAAACTGACTGCCGCCGAACTTAACGCAACCTGGTGCGCCGCCAGCGCAGTCGCTCCCAGACGCGCCGCCAGTATCCCTGCCGCGCAGAATGCGCCAATTTCTAATATGATCTGGGACGCCGCCGGAAAACCCAGATGCAGAAGCTCCGCAATCCGCCCGCGCCGGGGCCAGCGGAGAATGGAGGCTACGCGAACGCCGGCATTTCGCTCAATCCACCACAGGCTCAGCGCAAGCGCAACCACCATGTAGACCCGCGCCACGCACGTGCTGAGCGCGGAGCCCGTTACTCCCAGCGCCGGCATTCCCCAATGACCCTGAATGAACAGCCAGTTCCCCAGCCAGTTCACCAGGTTCGCGCTGATCAGAACTACCATCACCGGCCGCACATGACCGATCCCTTGCAGATACCTGCGCAGTGCCCCGTAGAGCAGAAGCGGCAGCGTGCTCCAATTCAGCGTGAGCAGAAACGGAACCGCCAGCGCGGTCACTTCACGGTCCACTCCCCAGACGGAAAACAGGCGTGGCAAAAACGCCACCACCGCCATGATCAAAGGCGTCAATGCCAGCGCGAGCCAGACCGCCTGGCCCAGAGAATGGTGACAGTCTTCGCGATCGCCCGCTCCAAACGACTGGGACACCAGCGTGTCGAGCCCCAGCAACAGTCCGATCCCGAAGATCGAAAAAACGTAGAACAGCGATGACCCGATTCCCGTCGCGCCAATGGCCGCCGCCCCCAGCGTCCCCACCATGATGGTGTCTACCACCGACATCGCCATCCAGCCGAGTTCCCCTAACGCGACCGGCGCGGCCAGGGCGATCATCCGCGAGACTTCCGAGGTCAACCCGCTTGTCGCCCTCTCCACAGCAGCCATAGCGCAAGGTTCGCACGGTGGCCGCGGCCACTTTAGAATCGGTTCACAATCGCCGCAAACCGCTTCACAATGGCCCGCGACTCACCGGCCCTCTGCGCCAGTTCCAGATTACTCACCGCCTTCGTATCCCGCAGCGAGACACACACCACATCCGGCGACATGATCCGCCTGACGCAAGCGGGTGCGATGGAAACGCCCAGACCCGCGCCAACCAGCCGGATAATCGTGAGCCAGTGCGGCGCCTCCTGCACGATCTGTGGACGGAATCCGTACTCTTCGAAGATCGTGAGCGGCTTTTCAAACGCGCGCGTGCCTGCGCTCCTGGGATAGAAAACGAATGGATCGCCGCGCAGAGCCCCGGGAGAAATGCTCTTCTGCTTCGCGCGCGGGTGGTTTGCCGGCAGCACCGCCACATAAGGCTCGGAGAAAATCGTCGCGACTTCCAAGCCTTCGGAGGGATCCCCGTCCCGCAATATCCCCGCGTCCAGCGTGCCGCTTTCCAGCCCCTCGACTACCCGCGAAGTAAACGATTCGTGCAGGTGCAGAGCGACTTGAGGATACGTCTCCCGATACGAGCGCAATATCCCGGGTAAAGTGGTCAGCATTCCTGATCCCACAAATCCGACATGAAGCGAGCCGACTTCACCGCGCCCGATGCTGCGCGTCTCCTCGATATCGCGCTGCACCTTTCGCAGTGTGTGGCGCGCGCGTTGCAGAAATTCCTCGCCTGGCGGCGTCAGGCTCACCGAGCGCGACGTGCGGTTGAACAGCGCATACCCGAGAAGCCGTTCCAGCTTCTGGATCTGTTGCGAAAGCGGAGGCTGAGACACATGCAGCCGCAGCGCCGCGCGGCCAAAGTGAAGCTCTTCGGCAACGGCGACGAAATACCGGAGGTGCCGGAATTCCAGTTCCTGATCCATATCCTAGCGATCATAATCGGTCGCAATCAGATATTGGACGTATCGCCGCTAAACGGGTCAAACTGAAAGAAAGGAGCGAAGAATGTACGCCGAAGCTGTGGTTTCACCCAATCTGGAAATACGCGAACTGCAAGTGGGCGATGACGGAAGCGCCTTCCGAACCCTGAACGAGGAATGGATCACGCGGTACTTCGTTTTGGAGGAGCACGACAAGCAGATTCTCAATGACCCGGAGAACCAGATCCTTCGCGCGGGCGGTCAGGTCTTTTTCGGCTACCTTAACAATGAGGCGGTCGCGTGCGTAGCGCTGATTCCCACTGGCGACGGCGTCTATGAGCTTTCCAAAATGGCCGTCGTGCCGCACCTGCGCGGTATGGGAATCGGCCGCCGGTTGCTGGTACACACCATTCAACAGGCTAGGCTTCTAGGCGCCCGGTCGTTGTTTCTTGGGAGCAATCGAAAGCTCGCGAACGCCGTGCATCTCTACGAATCACTCGGCTTCTCCCACGTCCCTCCGGAGCGCGTGCCCCCTCTTCAGTACAGCCGCGCCAATGTATTTATGGAAATGACTCTCGACCAAGAACCTGATCAGGCCGTTGCCTGACTGGCCTTACGAGCTTCCGCCGCATCGTGGCTCTCGCCGTAGATGGACGGGACTTTCGCGCCCATCGGCCGCAGGTACATCGATAGCTGACCGCGGTGATGAACGGAGTGATGCAGGATGAATCCCAGGTACATGACCGCAGGAAGCTGGAACATTCCGCGAAAGTCGACGATCTTCATCAATTGCTCGTCCGATAACTTTGTCAGCTGCTCGAATTGCTCGTTGAAATGCTCCTGGTACCAGGCGCCCAGCTCCGCGGAATTCGTGACCGATTCCGGGCGAGGGTTGGGGCTGTGATTAAACCCGCCATTGACGACTGCGTCCATGAAGACCATTTCCGACGCAGCAATGTGCCAAGCCAGATCCATCGCGCTCTTCGAGACCTCGTCAGGCCGATAACCGCCTTTATCGAGAGGAATCGCTTCGATAATCCTGCGCGTTAATCCCTGCTCATTCTTAAGGGCGGGAAAATAGACGCTCTGCAGCAGGAAGCGAGCTTGTGCGGGTTCGAGGGGAGGCATGGAGTCAAAATATCACAAAACTTACTCTAACCAGGCTGCCTTTTCGCTGTCATAAACTTTCGTCTCAACCTCACTGACGATCTTCCATTTGCCGTCAATGGAGCGTAGTCCCATGCGTTCGCGTGCCGAGCCCGAGAATGGCCGCCGTCCTCCGAATCGCCACGACTTATCGAACGAGACAACCGCCCGGCCAGGGCTGATCTGTTCGTAACGGAAAGCTCCGATTTTGAACATTTGCACCGCGCCGATCTCCCGGAATACCTTTGCCTTATTGGATTGCAGTTCGGCCGCTGTCATATGGTGCCGTCCGAAGTAAGGGTCCACCACAGGGCCGTAAGTGCGCATCTGCGCGATGGCGTCCCGGTCACGAATCGCTTGCGCCCAGGCCGCTAACAAAGCGTTGATTTCGGTCTTCGTCTGCGCGGCGGTGGATGCGCGGTTATCAGAAGGAGCGGCGGTAGGAACATCAGCAGGAACCGCGACGGGATTCGGCGCGACTTCCTCGACCGGCTCACTCGCTGCGGGCACGACCGCGGGTGCGGCCGCCGGTTTCTCTACCTGTCGCGTAACCCGTCGCGCCGGTCGATACAACAAGGCCAAAAGAATCAGCAGTAACGCGGCTAGCACGGCTCCGATCTGCATGGCCCGCCCGCCCGCGCGGATTCTTCGCGTGGTCTCAGCGGATGCGCGGCAGGCCGCTCGAAGGTACTCGTCACCGTAGTCCTGGCGGTGCGCGGCGCAAACCCCGGCGGGACCGGCCTTTGCACCTGCTTGGGCCAGCGCGCAAACCACTCCAGCAGTTGTCCCGAACTCGGCCGTTCCGCGGGGTTCGCCGCGGTGCTTGCCTCTACGATCCGGCTCGCTTCACCGCCCAGCTTTTCCAGACCCAGTCTCTTCAGCAGTCCTCCGAACAACCAGACATCCGATGCCGGCGTGACTTCGCCGCCGCTCGCTTCCGGCGGCGCGTCCTCGTCCGGTGAAGTCTCGGTCATCGCCCGAGGTCCCGGAACCCGGAGCCCGCTGAAATCCGAAAGCTTCCAGACGCCCTTCACCCTCCATATGGTGTCCGGACGCAGCGCGCCGCACACCAGACCCTCGTCATGGATGCGCTTCAGACCCGCCAGCACCTCCTGGCAGACGCGAATGAGATCCGGCCTCTCGAGCGCGCCCGCGCGCAGTTGATCCTCGAGCGTCGTCTCCGGTGCAGCGGTCTCCAGGTAAGCGAGCTTTCCCTCCGCGGTTTCCAGCCAACCCGTCTCCCGAATGCTCACCAGGTTCGGATGATCCAGAAAACGCGCCTCCTGATAGCCGTTGAAGTGCTTCTCGCCGTCGCGCGATGTGTCTACGATCACGGCGATCTTCTCGCCATCCGGCCGTTGCGGCAGCGGACTCGCCACGTAGACCGTCCGGTTGCGATCCATATGGATCATTCCGTCCAGCGCATAGCTCGCGCCAACGGTGTCTTTAAGAACGTCTTCCAGGCTCGATGTCATACGTTCGCAGTCGAATAGCAAGAGGCAATTTAGATACCGTCCGGCCCTTTTCCATCCGATAAAGCCTTTAAGCAGCCTCCGTGTATACTACTTTCGCCCGGAGGTTGACGCTCAAGCGCGATGGCGTACGTGATCATGCTCGATAAGGACCGCGACTCGTTTCCCAACGACTGGGCGATCGCCTGCCAGCGCGACTCGCTCGCTCAGATCCGCCAGCAACAGCAGCATTCCGGAGACCCGCTGCGGATCCCGAAGACTTCCGCGCGCATGGAACTGATCGAACCGAAGAGCCTCACCGACGCCGAGACCGGACACGTGGATTCCGGCGGAATCTACCGGGAGTGGCTGGAAGGATGAGGCGGCTGGCTCGAGTGGGCTGCTTGGTAGCGGCCGCTATCCTCCTGACTTCCTGCTTGAGGCCTCCGATCACACGGCGCTATCAGAAACAAACCCATACCATGGCGCCCGTCGGTGAGATCGAGGCTGCGCTCGGCGCGTTTTCCTTGCCGATCCCTGCGGTCACCGCTAAAACGACCCTGTTGAGCTTGAGCGAACGCGGCCAGGCCAGCCTCATCCGGGAACTCGGAAACCAAAGCGACAGCAGTGACTCTCTCCTCACCGCATTAGGTTCTTCCATCGGACAGGATTCCAAACCGGACCGCGATATCGACCTTACTCATTGGTCCCGCCGCGTGGTCTTCTCGCTCGAGAATCGATCGGAGGGCCCGGCCGACCGCATGAGCGCGGCGCGCATCCGCCTCGATCAACTTACCGGAGGCGCCAGCTTTGAGAGCTGGACCCAGTTCGCAACCAAGTACGACAGCGTGGACCTGGGCACTCTCCGTTTAACGGAGCATCGTGAATTGGGAGCGGAAGCTGGCGCGCCAGGGGCGGTCAAGGCCGGACTGTCCGGCCGCGTTTCCCAGGATCGCGAGGAGAACCTCAAGCTGTCCCAGCGTTACGTGTCGTTGACGGGTTCACTCTCCCCGGACGCCGCGGAACTGATCGAGCAGGGCGCCCCGGGCCTCGATCTCACCGGGAACGTGGCTGTCGATCTGACGCTGAAAGCCGACACCACGAAACAAACCGACGTCTTTCGCTTCGGATCGTTATGGGATGACAAGCGCCAGCCGAAGAAGCCCGGAGATATCCAGATCTTCCGGCAGGCCGTCCATTTCCCGGCCTCGACCCGCGACATAGTGGCGCGCGCGTCCCTGACCGCTACTCTCCGCAAAGTACTGCGCGGGGATCGGACGCTGGTCGAAAGCGACGACCTGGTAGAGTTCCGCACCGGAACCACCCAGGCCCGAAACGTTGTCCTGGTAACAGTCGCGGCCCAGATCGTAAACGTGTGGGTCCTGCGCCATCCTTCGGGAACCATCCTGCATTTCGAGCGGCCGGGCACAGTTCCCGAGCCCGTTCAATTAGGCAGCTTCGACGCCGCCGTGGCCCTAAAGGAATACTTGGTTAAAGCAGCGCAGCCTGAGTCAATCGGCGGACGAACCCTTCTCCTTCCACCGTCGGCGACGCCCCTGGACCCCGCCCACGCTGCGGTTCTCCAAGTGGAAATTGTTCCCATGAACCAGCCGCACTGAAGAGCGCCGGCAGCGATAACTGCGATCGGTATTAATGCGACGTGCCGAGCGTGTACTGTAAACTCGCGAACGCGCTGAGGTACTCGTATTTCGCGTTTACATTCTCGATCTGAGCTTGCGTCAGGTTGAGTTGCGCTTGCGAGATCTCGACGATCGTGGCAAGACCCAGATTGTAGCGGCCTTGGGCGAGTTGCAGCGCCAGACTGGCCTGGGTCACAAATTGCTCCGTGACCGGGATGCGCTGAAGAGCGCTGGAAGCCGCCAGCCAGGCCGTGCGAACGTCGTGTTCAATCTGCTGGCGCAAGTCGCGCAACCGTTGATTGGACGCGAGCGCCTGGTAACGGGCTGCTTCCCGGCGTGCGGAGAAGAGATGGCCATTGAAGATCGGGATTTCTAAGTTCACGCCCACGGCCTCATACTCGTGGGGGCTCAAGCGCGGCGTCTGGTCGAGATAGGGCAGCCCGCCCCCCACCGCCAAGACGGAGACATTGGGCCGGGACAGGTCGCGCTCCGCCTGTTCGTAAGACTGTGCCGCATCCAGCCGAAACCGCAACTCCCGAAGATCCGGCCGGCTCCGAATGGCCGTTGCCGTTAGAGTAGCGTCGTCAGGCGGCAGGGGCTGTGCCGCGGGCGGCTCCTGCAACGTATAAGTAGCCGGCGCATCCTGCCCAAGAGATCGCGAGAGATCGGCATAGGCCTGCTGCACGTCGTCTTGCGCCCGAATCGCCAGCAAGCGGGCCTGCGCCACATTCACTTCCGCAAAGCTCACGTCGATCTGTGATTTCAGCTGCGCTTGCGCCAGGGCACGAACCTGATCCGCGACACTCTGCCGCGCACGCACCGTTTCCTCGGCAACTCGCACGAACGCCTGCGCCTGCAGCACCGCAAAAAACGCGCGATCGACGGCCACCACGACATCGGCCTGCGTGGCCGCCGTATTCTGAACCGCCGCTTGCTCGTTAAACCGCGATGCGGCGACCAGATTCCTGGTCCGTCCGAAGTCGGTGACCAATTGATTGGCCTGCAAGCCCTGACCGAATCGGTTAAACAGCGCGGAGGGCTGCAGCGATCCCGCGCCAATCCGGGCGAGCGGATTGGCTTGCGAAGCCGTCACCTCCGCCCGCACCGTGGGATAGTAGGCGGACCTGGTTTCAATCACGTCCTGTCCGGCAGCCGACGCCAGATTCCTCGCCACCGCAATCTGGGGATGATTCTGTAAGGCGATGGCTTCGGCTTGCGCCAGAGTGAGCGGCGCCTGCGCCCTCATAGAGACGCATACCACCAGGGCCAGTAATGAGAGCCGCGTCCCCATGGGTTTATGCGCGAACCAGCCCCGCCTCACGTTTCCGGTAAACCAGCAGGTAGGCGGCAGGGACGATGAATACGGTAAACAGAACCGAGGAAGAGAGCCCGCCGATAATCGCGCGCGCCATGGGTGCGTATTGCTCAGAGCCCGTGCCCATCTTCAGGGCCATCGGGATCATGCCGAAGATGGTCGCGAGCGAGGTCATCAGAATCGGCCTCAGGCGCACCCGGCAGGACGTAATCACAGCGTCGCTGACAGACAGGCCCTGCTCTTCCAGGCGGTGCGCGAAATCGACAATCAGAATGCTGTTGGAATTCGCCATACCGACCAGCATCAGAACCCCCATCAGGGACATCACGTTCATGGTTGTGTTGGTGATGAAGAGGATGGCGAGCACTCCGATCACGCCCATGGGAATCGCAAGCATGATCAGAAATGGATCCATGAACGACCGGAACTGCGCTACCAGAATCAGGTACAGCAGCACGAACGAAAGCGAGAATCCGATCGCGAAGCTGCGGAAAGACTGATTCATCCCCTCCACCATGCCCCGCAGGTTCACGCGGACATTGGCCGGGTGCGCCACCTCGCTGACGATCTTCTGCACCTGAGCTGTAACGTGTCCCAGATCTTCCCCGGCCGGCGTCACATACACGTCGCTCGATCGTTGGATCTGATAATGGTCGAGTTCGGTGGGGGTCTGAATATTTTCGAGTTTGACCACGGAGTCCAGAGTAGTGGGTTGCTTGAGGCCAGGCGCGCGGAGCGGGATGTTCTTCAGATCGAAGGCGTCGTGAATCGACGGAGCGCCGTTCTCGTAATACTGAACGGTGAGGAAGTAGTTGTTGCCGTTCTTCCGATCCGACCCAATAGTTGGGCGCGATCATGGCATTCGAATTCAGCGCCGTGATCACGTTGTCGACGATTTCTTTCTGTGTCAGGCCCAGTTCCGCGGCGTGAACGCGATCGATGTTCATGCGAAGACCCGGATAATCCATATCCTGCGGGATATAGACTTGCCCCACGCCATTGAGCAGTGAGATGCGCGTGGCCAGTTCCTGCGCAAAGCGCATAGTTGGCGTGGAAATTCGGACTGGTCACCTGGACATCGATCGGCGCCGGCATGCCGGTGTTCAGCACCGCATCCACCATGGAGCCGCTTTGAATAAAGGTCCGCAATTCCGGGAAGTGATCATGAATGGCGCGCTGCACGCGGTCCATGTATTCGTAGCTGCGGCACCTTATGGTCGTCGGTCAGTTGCGTCTGGATGGTCGCCGTGTAGGCGCCGGAGTTGGTCGTGTAGAGGGAGGAGAGGTCGTTGTACGACGCCGATGTTCGAGACCGTCATGCGGAAATCTTCCGGGCCCACGGTGCGCTTGATCAGAGCTTCGACTTTCGCGACGTAATCATTGGTAAGCTCCAGCCGCGATCCGGTGGGCGCTTTCAGGTTGATCGTGAACTGGCCGGCATCGGTCCGCGGAAAGAAGGAAAGGCCCAGGAAAGGGAAGAGAACCAGGCTGACGCGAAGAGCCCCAGCAGAACCACAACCGTGAGGCCGGGCCGCGTCAGCGCGCGGCGCACCCCACGTTCGTAAACGTCGAGCAGCTTGTTGAACCCACGATTGAACCCCGCGTTGAAGCGCGCTCCCCAGGACGGTTTCTCCCCGCCTGTCTCGCCATGCTCATGGGTTCCTTGCGGCACTGCTTTGAGGAAGCGCGAACAGAACAGCGGAATGACGGTCATCGCGACGATGAAAGACATCAGCAGCGAGATGCAGAAGGAAAGCGCCAGGGCGGAGAACAGAAACTTGCTGACGCCGAATAGGAGGGTGACCGGGAAGAAATCGACCACGCCTACCAGCGTCGCCGCGAGCACCGCCAGCGTTACCTCCGAGCCGCCTTGCGTGGCGGCCGCGCGCGGATTCGCCCATTTCCAGATGACGGTAAATGTTCTCGAGCGAAATCACGGAGTTGTCGATCACGCGCGAAAACGCCAGCGCCAGGCCGCCCAGGATCATGGTATTGACGGTGGCGTCGCCCAGTAACAGAATCACGAAAGTCGCCAGCGCCGAAAGCGGAATCGAAAGCAGCACCGCGGTGGTGGCGCGAAAGTTCCCAAGGAACAGCAGGATCATGAGCCTGGTGAGGACCAGGCCGATCAGACCTTCGTGCAACACGGTTTTGATGGCTTCTTTCACAAAGACCGATTGGTCGAACAGCAGCTTCGGCCTTCAATTGCTTGGGGATATCGTAACAGATGTCCCGAGAAGCTTGCGCACGCCGTTCACCACCTGATGGTGTTGGTGTCTCCGCCTTGCTTCATGATCGGAATGTAGACCGACTTCTGCCCGTCCACGCGCACGATGTTGTATTGGGTCGCGTTGGCGTCTTCGGCCTTGCCGACATCGCCCACGCGAACCCAGGAATCGCCGACCGTCTTCAGCGGGATGTCGTTCAACTGCTTCATGTTGTCGACCAGGCTGTTGGAGTAGACGTAGTAGTCGAACGGCCCCATCTTGACGTCGCCCGCCGGCAGGATCAGATTCTTGTCGTTCACGGCGTTGACGACGTCCATCACTCTAGATCGCGCGACAGCAGCTTATACGGATCGACGTGGACCATGATCTGCCGGTACTTTCCGCCAAAGGGCGGCGGGATCTCGGCGCCCTTTACCACCGCGATCTGATTGCGAATGGCGAACTGCGCAAAGTCGTGAAGCTGCGTCTCCGATAAGCCCCTCGCCTTTCACCGCGACCAGGCAAACCGGCAGGCTGGAGGCATCGGACTTCAGCACCACCGGAGGCAGCGTTCCCGGCGGCAGCCGTTTCAGATCGGCCAGCGCGAGGTTGGATAGTTCGGTGACATCGGCGTCGGCGCTGGTGCCCGGCTGGAAAAAGACGCGGATGATGCTGACGCCCAGCAGCGAGTGCGATTCCATATGATCGATGCCGCTGGCCAGGGTGAAGAAGCGCTCCAGCGGCGACGGTGATGTTGGTTTCGATATCCTGCGGCGGCATGCCCGAATAGAAGGTCGCCACCACCACCTGCGGCAGATTGATATCGGGGAAAAGATCGACCGGCATGCGCGCCACCGCCGTTATGCCCAGGATCGAAATCACCAGGCAAAGGACCACGATGAAGTATGGATTTTTAACGGAAAAAGAGGACATGTCCCTGGGGCGCTATTCCTGTGCGCTGTCTTCCTTGGCGTTGGCCGCGTAGACCATCGCCGGAACTACCTGCGCCTTTACCACCTGGCCCGGCTTCAGTCCGCTGCGGTCACTCACCACCACTTGCTCCCCTACTTGAACGCCCTTGGTGACCTCAACATAATTAGCCGTTTGCAGACCGGTCGAGACGGGGCGCGCCTCGATGCGATCGCCCGCGCCCACCACTAGCACACTGCTCTGATTCTGTTCGTGGTTAATTGCCTGAACCGGTAACGCGATCGCCGACGCCTTATCGTTCAGCGAGAGCACAGCCTCGGCGTAGAGGCCCGGAACCAGGAAATTCCCGGTGTTGGGCACGTCTACTTCGGTGTGCATCGTGCGCGTGGCGTTGGTCACGTCCACGGAGAAGCGAATCACCTTGCCGTCGATGCTGCGGCCCAGGGAAGGTACCCGAACCTCTACGTTTTCTCCAATATGCACGTAGCGCACATAAGACTCCGGGACCGGGATGACGAGACGGAACAGGTTCTCCTGCGAAAGTCGAACCAGCGGCGTCGCTTGCGTGGAACTGGTCCCCGACTGCATCAGGGCTCCGAGGTTTGCAAACCGCTGGGTAACCACCCCGTCGAACGGCGCCGTAATACGGGAGTAGTCGAAAAGAGCTTGATCGTGAGCCAGCAGCGCCTTGGCCATAGTGAGCTGATTCACGGCTGCCTGATAGGCGCCCTGCGCCGAGTCTACCTGTGCCTCGGCAGCCAGATCCTTACCTTGCACTTCATCGACTTCCTGTTGAGCCACCATCCCCGGGCTCGCCTTTGCGACACCCGCGATTCGCTCATATTGAACGTGCGCGACACTGTGTTGAGCTTTTATCCGGTCTACATCATGCTGGGCTCTCGCCACTTCATCCTGCTGTGCGCGAATCGAGGCTTGCCGCTGCTGCAGCTGGGCTTCCATCTCCGGCATCTCCAGCACGGCCATGAGTTGGCCCTTGTGCACGTGCGAGCCATAGTCCACCAGCAGCTGTTTCACGTACCCCGACTCTTTGGCATACACATCAATCTCTTGGAACGGGACCAGTTCCGAGCTGATCGTGATCTGCTGGTTCATGGGCTGTTCCGCCACCTTCACCACGCCGACCGTCGCCGTGTGTTCGGGCGAACTCCCGCCAGCCGCGGCCGCCCGCGGCCTTCCGCAGGAAATCCCACCCCATCCCAAAACGACGAGAGTCGCGACTCCGTATGCGGTACGCCGATGCCGTAGAGTAAAGTGCGAAAGACTGGTTTTCACTTTCTAACCCGAGCATAAGCGGTGAATCGCTCCCCGGGGAATACCGTGATCACTGGATTTTCCCAAACGGCCCGGTCTTATCTGTCATGAGCAACACAAATCGCACACGCGTACTGATTGCCGACGATCATGCGCTGATTCGCGGGGGGATGCGTTCCCTGTTGGAGCGCGACGGCGAGTTCACCGTGGTTGCCGAGGCTTCCGACGGTTCTGAAGCAATCGAACTGGCTATGCTCCATCGTCCGGATGTGGTTCTGATGGACGTTGGAATGCCCCGCATCATGGGCACCGACGCTGCGCAGTACATCTCCGGGAAGCTCCCCGCCACCCGCATCGTTATGGTGAGCATGCACTCCGATGAGGCTTATGTCTTGCGCGCGCTAAAAGCCGGCGCCCGCGGCTATCTGTTGAAGGCGTCTCCGGAAGCGGACGTTCTCGCGGCCGTGCGTGCGGTGGCTGCGGGCCAAGCCTACTTCAGCCCCAGTATTACCAGGATGTTGGTGGAAGACTACATCGTCGAGGTCCAGCGGCGCGGAGCCGAAGACTCGTACGATCTGCTCAGTCTTCGCGAAAAGGAAGTCATGCGCCTGCTTGTCGCCGGTAAAAGCAATCGCGAAATCGCCGAACTGCTGTTCGTAAGCCCGTCCACGATCGAAACGCATCGCAACAATATCTTGCAGAAGCTGCACCTGCACAGCCTCCCGGAATTGATCCTTTATGCGGTCCGGAAGGGGCTGGTTTCCTGATCGGGCTCCGCGGAATTTCCGATTCGTTCCGGCACCGGAAGTTCAAAGGTGAGCTTGGTTCCACGTCCCGCACCCGAACTGATGTGCAACGATCCTCCCAGCCGGTCCACACGCTCCTCCATGCCCAGGATCCCCATTCCCTTCTCGCAATCCGGCCGGAAGCCTTTCCCGTCATCCTGCACGGCGATGCGTAACCGGGCATCCGCCATCTCGAGAGTGATGAGGGCGTGGTGCGCGCCCGAGTGCCGCGACACGTTCCGGAGCGTCTCCTGCACGACGCGGTACACGCAGGTGCGATGCTCTTCCGGAAGTTCATCCGGCGCTTCTTCCCCCAGCACCTCCACCTGCAAGGCACTGTTCCGGGAGGTTTCGCGAGCGAGCCATTTCAGAGCGGCAATCAGTCCCAGGTCATCCAGCATCGTCGGGCGAAGGACCAGCGACAGGTTGCGGACCACGCGAGCGCTCCTCTCCGTCATGTCCTCAATCAACTGTACCTGGCGCAAGATCGCGTCGCCCCCGCCCTGCTTCATCAAGGAGGAACGCACGTTCCCAATCCCCAGCATCATGGCGGACAGCACCTGTCCCACCTCGTCGTGGAGTTCACGCGAAATCCGGCGTCGTTCATTCTCCTGCGCCTCCAACAGCTCAGCCGACAGCTGTCTGAGTTCCTCGCGTGCTCCGGCCACCTCCCGGAAACTCGCGTCCGAAATGCGTTCCAGATGCAGCAGCCGCCACATGGTCGCGGTTGCAAGACCCGTACCGATGGTAACGGTCAATAGAGAAAGCAGGAGCAGACGCGTCCGGAATGAGGAGAACATCTCACTCACCGCCTGGCTATTCCGCTCGAGCCGCCGTTCATTGGATTGCTGGAGCCGGTCGCAAAAACCGATCGCAGCCACGCGGCGGGGAAGCATCTGGCCCTGGATAATGCTCGTTGCGCCGGCTTGCCGCTCGCGCGTGGTCCAGGAAAGAGCCGGAGCGAGCGCTTCGAAGTAGGCCGCCAGCCCGGCGCGAAGTTGCTGCAGGGCCGCATCGCCGGTAGCTCCTGTCAGGCGTTCATACTCGCTCAGGCGCGCCTCGGCCTCGGCCCGCGCTGCCAGGAATTGCACGCGCTCCCGCGCGGCGCTCTCATCGTTTCCCTCCATCACGTAATCGCGGAAGTACGTGCCGGAAAGATAGACGACGCTGCGCAGCCGTTCCAGCACGCGATCGCGCTTTACATACTCCTGACGGATGTTCTCGTGGCGGACTTCGATCTCATAGAGAAACGAAAGGGAACTGGCGCTCAATAGACACATGAGCAACAGCAACCCTCCGAAACCAATCCAGAGCAGCGTCTTCGTCTGCCGCTGATGCGAACCGGGCGAGGCATTCGGAGCTGCTGTAAAGATGGGCACAACCGGCTCTCCTGACCGCCGTGTAGGCTTCCTCCGAAAGTATACGTTTACGGGGCTTGGCCCGAGTCGGGCAACGCCTGGATTTTCGCGGTTTTTTCGCCGGAGTCTCTCGATTGCACAAGCCTGCGGAAGCTATGAGATTTCCATGAGCATTCGCGGCTCAGGAAACCGGGATCGCTCCACCGCCGGCTTCCCGGTCAGAGCCAGGATGGTCAGATCATCCGCTAACGACCCCTTGCAGTGTGCCCGGACGGTCGCCGCGATCGCCTCCACCAGATCCCGCGATCCTGAATTCTGATTCTCCCGCCACGCGGAAAGCAGACGGTCCGTCCCAAATTCCTCGAAGTTCTCGTCCGGAGCTTCCGTCAACCCGTCCGAGAAGATGAGCAGTGTATCGCCCACTGCGAGATTGCTCCGGCGCGTGCGCCCGCTCCAATCGTCGAACATCCCCAATATGGTCGAAGAGGACTCTAGTCTTTCCACCTTCCCGCCGGCCCGCGCGAGCAGCGGTGGCGCATGTCCGCAGTTCATCCACTCCATGGCGCGCGTGCCCTCCGCGTACCTCATGACGAAAAGCGTCGCATACTGTTCCGCCGGCGACGAATGAAGAAAAAGCCGGTTCAAGCCCCGGACCACCGCCGGCAGGTCCTGAAAGTCAGCGGGATGCCGGGACCGGAAGTACGATTGGATCGTCGCCATCAGAATTGCAGCCGAGATTCCTTTACCCGATACATCGGCCACCACGAACACGGTCGAATTCTCGTGAGCCGGAAGAAAATCATAGTAGTCCCCGCCCACCTGTCCCGCCGGTTGGTACTTGACTGCAAAATCTAATGTATCGAGCGATGGCACGTCCTGCGGCAGAAGCCGGTGTTGCACGGCGCGGGCAACTACCAGATCGGCCGCCAGCGCCCTCCCGCTCGGGAAACTTTCACTCCCGGGCGCAAGGTGTTGCCGCAAAATAGCGAGAAGCCGCTGGTTGTCCCACGGTTTCTCAATGAAGTTCGCCGCGCCCAGCCGCATAGCTTCAATCGCCAGCGGCACGTTGCTCCACGCCGTCATCACGATCACCGGCGCCCGGAGCGGCATCGCTCGCAAACGCCCGATCAGGTCGAGACCTTCCCGTCCCGAAGTCGTGTCCCGCGTGTAGTTGAGATCGATCAGGATCAGATCGAAGGGCGTCCGCAGCGCCTCTTCCAGTACCGCTGCCGGTGAACTCGCCATCACAATCTGGAAGCCTTCCTGTTTCAGTAACAGTTTCAGTGCCTGCAGGATTTCGTACTGATCGTCGGCGATGAGGATATTCGGCATAGCACCCGGAAGGGCAATCGGGAGACCGCTGTAACCGTATGCAAAATGGTTCACCGCCGGGCGGGGAAGTCTGAAATCGGGATATCCGCGTCCCAGAATCGGACAGAGCCCGTGAGCGCCCGCCGGGTGCGGGTTCATCGAATCAACGAATTACGCGTCTTCCCGGGTGGGCACGGGAATGCGATTTAAGGACTCGTCTTTCCATGCGAATTGCGCTCATCGCCGGCCTGATCTTGCTCCTCGCTCCATCAAGCCAGGCTGCGTGGTTGGATTCGGTGTTTCACGCCTATGAGGCGCCCGCTCTCGCGCCCATCCAGACGGCCGATTCCCCGCGCCTGCAAAAACTCATGCGCGCCGGCAACATCTATCTTTCGCTCGCCGACGTGATCGACCTCGCGCTCGAGAACAATGTCGATGTCGAGTCGCAGCGCTATAACCCCAGGATTGCCGAAGCCGACCTGCTGCGTGCCCGGGCCGGCGGCTTGATTCGCGGTGTCTCCACCAGCATCTCGCAAGGCCCTGCGAGCGCGAGCGGCGTGTTGGCGGGGCAGAATCTGCTCGGAGGCGGAGCCAGCGTCGGCAACACCGCGAATGGCGGCGTCTTCAGCGGCATCACTGTTCAGGGTCTCGGCACTTCCATCCCGATTCTCGATCCGGTGCTCTCCTTCAACAGCTATTGGGGACATACCACGCAGCCGTTGACCAGCGTGGTGGTTGCCGGGACCACGGCTCTGGTCTCGGTCAATAAGGAGGCCGATTTCCAGGCGCAAAAGGGGTTCCTCACCGGCACCACCGTCGGCTTCGGCTTTTACAACAACAACAACTTTCAGAACTCACCCAATAACATCACCAATCCATCTCTGTACTCGACCATGGCGCTCAGCATCAATCAACATCTTCTGCAGGGCTTTGGACGAGCCGTGAACGGGCGCGACATCACCATCGCCAGGAATGACCGTGAACTGACCGACCTGGTTTTCCGTCAGCAAACCATCGCCACCGTGAGCTCGGCGATCCTGCTCTACTACGACTTAATCACTCTGCGCGAGAACCAGCGCGTCCGACAGGAAGCTCTCGGGATCTCGGAAAAGCTGCTGGCCGACAACAAGACGCGGGTCAGCATCGGCGCCCTGGCTCCCATCGAAATCGTCCGCGCGGAGGCCGAGGTCGCGCGCGACCAGCAGTCCCTGATCGATGCCGAGACGCAAGTCCTCGAGCAGGAAGTGATTCTGAAAAACTTCGTCACCCGTTCGGAAAACAACGACCCTGCCGTTGTGGACGCGCACATTATTCCAACGGATCGGATGCAGACGCCCGAAGAGGTCCCCGTGCGCCCCATCCAGGATCTCTTCGGGCTGGCGATGAACAGCCGCCCTGAAGTGAAGCAGGATCAGATCGCCATTACCAATACGCGGGAAGGCATGCGCGGCACCAGGAGCGCCCTTCTGCCCTTACTCGACGTCTACGCCAGCCTGCAGAATCACGCCCTGGCGGGAACCCTTAACAGCCTGGCGGCTCCCGGCGCCACCAGCGCGGTCGATCCCTTCTTTCTCGGTGGCTACGGCAGCGTCCTTTCCCAATTGTTCTCGCGCAACTTCCCCGATTACACCGTCGGCGTGCAACTCGTCATCCCCTTGCGGAACCGCCAGGCGCAGGCCGATTACATCCGCGACGAACTCACCCTGCGGCAGCAGCAACTGGCCGATCTCAAGCAGCGTAAACAAGTCCGCGTCGACGTCCAGAACGGACTCATTGCCCTGCGGCAGGCCAAAGCCGCCTACGATCTTTCTGTCCGATCGCGCCTGCTCGCCGAGAAGACGCTGGCCGCCCAGCAAACCAAATTTACCTACGGGAGCGCCACCCTGACCGACGTCATTCTCGTCCAGCGCGATCTCACCACCGCTCAATCGACGGAAGCTTCCGCCGTGAACAACTATCAGAAAGCGAGAGTACAGTTCGACCAGGCACTGGGGCGCACGCTGGAGGTGAATCATGTCGCAATCGCGGAAGCGTCCAGCGGGCATGTCTCGCGCGCTCCCAGCCCGATTTCGCCCAACGCCGGCTACGCTGCGCAGGAGAAGCAATAGTCATGGATATTCAGCGCGATCCTTCGCATAAACGCAATCGCCGGATCCGGCTGATCGTCTTCGGTGCGTTGGGTCTTGCCGCACTCGCCGCTGGCGCCACGGCCCTGGTCCGCCTGCCCGCTGCCGTCCCTTCCGTGGAATGGAGCGTGATCTGGCCGGGAACCGTGAAGCGCGGCCCCATGATCCGCCAGGTCCACGGGATCGGCACCTTGACCCCCATCGAAGTTCTTTTTATCCCGGCCCGCAACGACGGACGCGTGGATAAGATTTTCATCCGGCCCGGCACCCCCGTGAAGGCCGACAGTGTGATCCTGAAGCTCACCAATCCCGAGCTCGAAAACGAGTCCATCGATAGCGAGTACTCCTTGAAGCAGGAGCAGGCCGCCTTTACCAACCTGCGCGTGCAGTTGCAGAGTCAGGGCTTCGACAAGCAAGCCGCGGCCGCTCAGGTCAACTCCGATTACCGCCAGGCGCAGTTGAAAGCCGATCGCGACACCAGGCTCTCCGCCGCCGGC
Source organism: Bryobacterales bacterium (assembly GCA_963814235.1). Classification (GTDB taxonomy): domain Bacteria; phylum Acidobacteriota; class Terriglobia; order Bryobacterales; family Bryobacteraceae; genus Bog-113. Next base: position 21,447 of record CAWFCA010000012.1, read on the forward strand.
CTGATTCCCGAAGTCGATCTCAAGCTGTCCACCACCCAAGCCGCCGAGCTGAAAGAGCGTGACAGTATCGAACAGAAGCGCCTCGGCATCATCCAGGAATCCGTGCAGGCGCAGTTGGACGCGGAAAGAGTCAAGATTGAGCAACTCAAAGCCCAGCACGAACTCAAGCAGCAGGAAGTCGCGCAGTTGAATGTTCGCGCCGGAGCGCCGGGCGTGCTCGTCGATCTGCCCGTCGAGGTGGGGCAGCAGATTTCCGCCGGTACGGTGCTTGCGAAAGTCACCCAGCCCAGCAAACTGAAAGCCTCGCTCAAAATCACCGAGACCGAAGCCAGGGACATCCTCATCGGTCAGCCCGCATCTATCGATACGCACAATGGGCTGATCGCGGGACACGTCATCCGCATCGATCCCGCAGCCGTGAATGGATCGGTCACCGTGGACGTGGGTCTCGACGGCCAGCTTCCCCATGGCGCGCGGCCCGACCAGAGTGTCGATGGCACGGTGGAGCTGGAACACCTCGCCGATGTGGTCTACGTGGACCGCCCAACAATCGGACAACCCAATTCCACAGTGACCCTATTCAAGGTTTCACCCGACCAAAAATATGGCACGCGAGCAACCGTCAAATTAGGCCGGGCTTCGGTCAATACCATCGAAGTGCTGGGCGGACTCCAGGTCGGGGATCAGGTCGTACTCTCCGACATGGCCCAATGGGATTCGCATGACCGCATTCGTTTCAATCATTAAACGCGCGTGACACAAGGAGACATGCATGACCGCCGATAACCAAACTCTGATTCACCTTGACGGAGTGACGAAGGTTTTCGTCACCGATGAGGTCGAGACGCACGCGCTGGCGGGCATTCACCTGGATATTCGCCGCGGCGAGTACATCTCAATCTCCGGGCCGTCCGGTTGTGGCAAATCGACGCTGCTCGCCATCCTCGGCCTGCTCGATACCGCCAGCGGCGGAACCTACACGCTCAACAATCAGCCCGCAAGCGGCTTACGTATGCAGGAGCGCGCGCGCATCCGCAACCGCGAAATCGGGTTCATCTTCCAGGCCTTTAATCTGATCGGCGATCTGAATGTCTACGAGAATGTGGAGCTGCCGCTCACCTACCGGGGCATGCCGGCGTCGGACCGCAAGAAGGCCGTCATGGAGGCTCTCGAAAAAGTGGGAATGTCGCACCGCGTGAAGCATTACCCCTCGCAGCTGTCCGGTGGTCAGCAGCAGCGTGTGGCAGTGGCCCGTGCGCTCGCCGGCAGCCCCAGCGTCCTGCTCGCGGACGAGCCCACCGGAAACCTGGATTCCGCCAACGGCGAGGCGGTCATGGAGTCTGCTGCGGAATCTGCACCGCAACGGGGCAACCATCGTGATGGTGACCCATGATCCCCGCTACGCCAAGTTCGCTGATCGCACGGTGCACATGTTCGATGGCCGCATCGTCGAAGAGACCACCGCGGCGGCGTGACGACCATGTACGCCGACCTTCGATATGCGCTGCGGACATTGCTGAAGCAGCCCGGATTTCTGCTGATCGCAGTGCTTACGCTCGCGCTCGGTATAGGCGCGAACACCGCTGTGTTCAGCGTGGTGAAAGCGGTTCTCCTGTCGCAACTGCCGTACCCGCACCCGGATCAGCTTGTGCAGCTCTGGGAATCGGACAAGGCTGGTAATTCGATCTGGGTATCCGGCCCCAACGCGAAAGACTGGCAAGCCCAGAACCGATCGATGCAGTGGATGGCGCGCACAGAAAGCGACACCGTCACGCTGACCGGCGCTAATGCACCCGTGCGCGTGCGGATTAGCCAGGTCTCTCGTGACTTCTTCCCGCTGTTCGGAGTGAGGCCGGAGCTGGGACGCAGCACCGTTGCCGCCGATCACCGTGAGGGTGCGTCGCCGGTGGTCGTAATCGGGCACGCGTTATGGCAACGCGCGTTCGGCGGAGATCCAGGGGCCGTCGGAAAAACGGTGCGCATCAACGGGCAGACTTTTACGATTGTGGGGACCATGCCTCCGGGCTTCGAGTTTCCCGGGAAGACCGACTTGTGGATGCCGCGGGAAATGACCCCTGACCGTTCCACGCGATCCGCTCACAACTTCCATGTCTACGGGCGTCTCAAACCGGATGTCTCCTTATCCACCGCTCAGGCGGACATGAACACGATCGCCGCGCGTCTGGCGCGTGCGTATATCGACGATAAAGATCGCGGCATTCGGGTGGTCACGCTGTACGAACAGATCGTCGGCCCGGTCCGTCCGGCGCTGCTGATCTTGATGGCGGCAGTCGGTTTCGTGCTGCTCATTGCTTGCGTAAACGTCGCGAATTTGCAGCTCGCCCGGGCATCGGCCCGGGTGCGCGAAATAGCAGTGCGTGGCGCGCTCGGCGCGACGCGCGGCCGTTTGGTTCGGCAGCTTCTTACGGAAGCCGTACTGATCGCAGCGATGGGCGGCGGTGCCGGGCTCCTGTTGGCTCTATGGGGCACCGAGCTACTTCGCGTCTCGATCCCGCCAGATCTTCCGCGAATCGGCGACTTGCATGTCGATGTGCCGGTGCTCGCTTTCGCGCTCGTACTGTCGCTCTCCGCGGGCGTCGTATTCGGCCTGATTCCGGCGCTTCTCGGCGGCCAGACTAATCTGATCGAAGCGCTGAAAGAAGGCTCCGTGAAAGCCACAATGACTGCTTCTCAACGGCGTTGGGGCGGAGCTCTGGTTGTTTCTGAAATTGCCATCGCCATGATGCTTTTAGCAGGCGCGGGATTACTCATCCAAACGTTTCGCAATCTCCAAAATGTGAATCCGGGGTTTGCAACCAAAGGCGTGATCACAGCCGAGCTTGCCTGGCCGGTCGGGCCCAGCGAGGCCGATCAGCTTCGCGCCAACGCGCTTACCAGAACGATGCTGGCTAAAGTGCGAGCTCTACCCGGTATCCAAGCCGCGGGTGTAATCACCTCTTTCCCGATTAGAGAAAGCGGCGCGGATGGCGGATTTGAAATAGCCGGTCGAGCGCTTCCAGCCAATCCACATCAGCAGCCGGATGCTCTTTATCGTTCGGTAAGCCCAGGTTACTTCGAGGCCATGGAGATCCCGCTTCAGCGCGGCCGTCCGTTTTCCGAATCGGACGAACGTCCCGACACCCCTCAGGTAGCCATTGTTAATCAGTCTTTTGCCAAAGAGTTCTTTCCGCACGGGGAAGCGCTCGGTCAACGCATTCGCTTCTTCGGTTTCGACGAGAAACCGCAGTTCCTCACCATCGTCGGGGTGGTGCGAGACATCCGTTCGTTCCGGCTCGCCAGTCCAGCGCAGTCCGAGGTGTTTGTCAGCGGGTTACAGCACCCCGGTGATTTCTCGAGCCCGACCCTTGCCGTGCGCGGTCCACCGAGCGCTATTTCGCGAATTCGAAACGCGATTCGATCGACCGAACCCAACACGCCGGTCGAGTTCCGATCCGTTGAAGATGTTTTGGCGGAGTCCGTCTCTCGCGAACAGTTTCAGACGAAGTTGATTGGGCTGTTCGCGGGGCTTGCGCTGCTACTTTCCGCGATCGGCATCTACGGTCTGCAGTCCCATGTCGTGAGCCGCCGAACCGGTGAGTTGGGTATCCGCTTGGCGTTAGGAGCTGACCGCGCCAATGTGATTGCGCTTGTTTTGCGTGAAGCGCTTCGAGTCACGGCGCTGGGAGCCGGCATCGGTCTGGCCGGAGCGCTGCTGCTCACCCGGACGCTGTCGCGTTTCCTATACGGCGTGAGCCCGGCCGAACCCCTGGTGTTCGCTTCGGTTGCCGGTCTGCTCATCGCGGTCACTCTCCTGGCCTGCTGGATTCCGGCCCGGCGCGCTTCCCGCACCGATCCGATGGTTGCGTTGCGCTATGAATAGGAACTCATGATCCGTCTTCACAACATCGAAAAGGCGTATCAGGCAGGCCTCAGCAAAAACTATGTCCTCCGCCGCATTGCGCTGGAGATCCGGGAAGGCGAGTTCCTCACCATCATGGGCCCGTCCGGTTCCGGAAAATCGACTCTGCTCAGTATTCTCGGACTCCTTGACGGCTCCTGGACCGGCGAGTATTGGTTCTTCGATAAACCCGTCCACAAGATGAACACCCGCCAGCGTGCCGATCTCAACAAAGAGCACATGGGTTTTGTCTTTCAGAGCTACCATCTGATCGATGGCCTCACCGTCGCCGAAAACCTGGACATGCCGCTGTCCTATCGCGACATCAAAAAGTCCGAGCGCGCCGCTCTGGTTGCCGACACGCTTGATCGTTTCCACATCGTCGGCAAGAAGGACTTGTTTCCCAACCAGCTCTCGGGCGGCCAACAGCAACTGGTCGCGGTGGCGCGCGCGGTGATCGCGAATCCGAAAATCATCCTCGCTGACGAGCCCACCGGCAACCTCCATTCCAAACAGGGCCTGGAAATCATGGAACTCTTCAGGAAGCTCAATCACGAAGGCGCCACTATCATCCAGGTCACCCACTCCGAAAAGAACGCGGAGTTCGGGCATCGCACCATCTATCTCGAAGACGGTTGGATGGTCGGCGATCCTCCCCGGTAGCAGCGTATGTCACCCCGCATTCTGATTGCCGACGACCAGGCCGACGTTTTGGAAGCTCTTCGCCTGATCCTCAAGCCGGAGGGCTATCAGGTGGAGACGGCCAGTTCACCCGCGGGCGTGGTGGCCGCTATCGAACGGCGCGAGTTCGACGTCGCCATCATCGACCTCAATTACACGCGCGACACCACCTCCGGCATCGAAGGGCTCGATCTGCTCAAGCGGATTCAAACGGTGGACGCCACCCTCCCCGTCGTCATCATGACCGCGTGGGGAACGGTCGAGATCGCAGTGGAAGCCATGCGCCGCGGCGCGCGCGACTTTCTGCAGAAGCCCTGGGAGAATACGCGCGTTCTCGCCGTCGTCAACAATCAGGTGGCCTTGAGCCAGGCCCTGCGTAACGGCCAGCGGCTCGAGGCGGAGAATCGCGCGCTGGGCGGCGGCGCCGACCGTCCGCTCCTGATCGCGGAATCGCCGGTGATGCGGCCCGTGCTGCGCATGATCCGCGATGTCGGGCCGTCTGACGCCAATATCCTCATCACCGGCGAACCCGGCACGGGCAAGGAAGTGGTCGCGCAATCGCTGCACGCCGCCTCCCATCGCGCCGCCAAACGCCTGGTCACCGTCAACACCGGCGGACTCCCCGAAGGCGTCTTTGAGAGCGAGCTGTTCGGGCATGTGCGCGGCGCTTTCACCGATGCCAAGCAGGACCGCATCGGCCGCTTCGAACTCGCCGACGGCGGCACGTTGTTCCTGGATGAAATCGCGAACATCACGCCCACCCAACAGGCCCGCCTACTGCGCGTGCTGCAAACGGGCGAGATGGAAAAGGTCGGCTCGTCCCGAACCATTCGCGTGGATGCGCGCGTGCTCTCGGCCACCAATGCCGATCTGCACGCCGAGGTCGCCGCCGGCCGCTTCCGGGCCGACCTGCAGTTCCGCTTGAACGCCATCGAAATCCACATCCCGCCGCTCCGGGACCGCCGCGAAGACATCCCACTGCTCGCCAATCATTTCCTCGGCGCTTACGCCCAGCGTTACCGCAAAAAGATTCTCGGCTTCGATGCCGCGGCTTTGCAATGCCTGCTCGATCACCCCTGGCCCGGTAACATCCGGGAACTCGCGCATGCCGTTGAACGCGCTGTCCTGCTTGCCCAGAGCGATTGCATCGGGGTCGCCGACCTCGGTCTGCGCCCCGCCCGCCGGACCGAACTGCGCCTGGACGACATGAGCCTCGAGCAGGTGGAAGATGCCCTGATTCGGAAAGCCCTGGCGCGCTTCGATGGCAACGTCAGCCAGGCCGCCAAAGCCCTCGGTCTCAGCCGGAGTGCTCTCTACCGCCGTCTGGAGCGGCATCGCCCGGAGTGAACCCGGATTGAGAAATGACAGCCAGCCGCGGCGTGACCGGCTCCCCTTCGAACTTCGGATTTACCTGCTCGCCCTCCTGACTGGTCTGCCCGGCACCGCCGCCGCCGTCCTGTTCCTCTGGACCGGCGATCACACCCCAACCCTGCGTTGGTCCCTCGCCATTTTCCTCGTGCTCTTCTGGCTCGCGCTAGCGGGCACCGTTCGCGAGCGCGTCGTGTTCCCCCTCCGCACCATCTCCAATCTCCTCTCGGCTCTTCATGAAGGCGACTTCTCCTTCCGCGCCCGTCCCTCCCATCCCGGCGATGCGCTCAGCGGCGTCATGACCCAGGTAAACGCCATCGTCGATACCCTCCGCCATCAGCGCTCGCGCGCTCTCGAGGCCACCGCCCTGCTGCGCAAGGTTATGGAGGAAATCGACGTCGCCATCTTTGCGTTCGACGAGCAGCGCATCTTAAAGCTCATCAACCGCGCCGGGGAACGCCTGGTCGACAAGGCCGCCGAGCGTGTCATGGGGCTGTCCGCCGCCGATCTCGGGCTGGCGGATTTCCTGACCGAATCGAGCGCCGCGTCCGTCCCCAAGACCTTCCCCGGGCGCTCGGGTCTGTGGGGCATTCGACTCGGCGAATTTCGTGAGAATGGAATCCCGCACTCGCTCCTCGTCGTCTCCGATCTCACGCAGCCACTGCGCGCCGAGGAGTTGCTCGCCTGGCAGCGCCTCGTCCGCGTGCTCGGTCATGAGATTAATAATTCGCTCACGCCCGTGAAATCGATCTCGGAATCGCTCGGCCGCCTTGTCGCTCGCACTCCGCTTCCCGAAGACTGGCGTGAGGACACGCTCCATGGACTCGCCATCATCTCCGCCCGCGCCGACGCGCTCAACCGCTTTACCGGAGCGTACGCACGCCTTGCGCGCCATCCCGCGCCCGTTATCCAATCCGTCTCCGTACGGAAATGGGTGGAGCAGACCGTCAGTCTCGAAACCCGTCTGCATATCGCCGTCGAATCTTCCGAAGATCTCGTCATCCCCGGCGATCCCGACCAGCTCGACCAGCTTCTGATCAACCTGGTCCGCAATGCCGCCGATGCCGTCGCGCCTTCCGGCCGCGGCGTCACCATAGGCTGGCGCGCCCATGGAAACTCGCTCGAACTGTCGGTGGTCGATGAAGGCGAAGGCGTCGCCAATCCCACCAACCTGTTCGTTCCGTTCTTCACGACCAAGCCCGGAGGTTCCGGCATCGGCCTCGTCTTAAGCCGCCAAATCGCCGAAGCCCACGGTGGCACTCTGACTCTCACCAACCGCGCCGGCCGCTCGGGATGTATCGCTCTGGTGACGCTACCGCGGAAGTGACTCGAACGTTTTGATCCGGATGTTGCGGGTCTCGATCTTCATGGCCGCCTTGGTCACATGCAGCTGGATCCCGATCTCGCCGTCCATCCTGCGATTGGCTTTATCATCGTCCACCACCACGCTCATCACGCGCCCGTTGAGCAACTGGATCAATGTGTTTCCGCGCGCAATAATCTCCAGATCATTCCAGTCGTCGATCTTGATCAGGCTCTTCAGCTCGCTGTCGTCGCCCGTCGATCCGATCGAACCGGCCTTCTTCCCGTCCGGGATATAAACAATCTGTCCGCGAAGCGCCAGAAAGCCGCGCGCGCGTTCCTCATAAACCTGGCCGGTGTACTGCTGCATCCCGTCGATGTCCGCCTGGTATCCCTTCATGACCCACTTCGCCACGTTAGGGAGCTCCACGCTCCGGTATTGCACGCCGCTGTTGCCGGTCTTGCCCGCCAAACGGTATCTCAGCTTCAGATCGAAATCGGCGGGCGCGCCACCCTTCCAGATACAGAAAATGTTCTGTTTGGGCTGATGGTCCGCACGCGTCTCCCCGATAATTGACCCCGCTTCCGCCCTCCAGAAATCCGGGTCGCAATCCCAGCCCGTCAGGCTTTTGCCGTCGAAAATGGACTGGAATCCGGTCTCTTCAAGAGGCATCACGGGCAGCTTTCCCTGCTGCGCGCTCAGGCACGCGGCCAGCACGATAAACAGGCCCAACGATCGCCGCAATGTCATGAATCCTCCTCCGTCCCGTGCACCGTTACCCAGCTCCGGCTGGCCGCTGACCGCAGTACCGCGTCCGTCACATAGTCGGTCCCCAGCGCTTCCCGAAACGTTGGAGCCGCCGGCGTTCCCGTACCGAGCGCCTTCAGGAAATCCGCAGCCTGGTGAATGAACGTATGCTCGTAGCCGATCTGCAACCCCGGCACCCACCACTGCTTCATGTAAGGGTGATCGCCATCCGTCACGTGGATATCCTTCCATCCGCGCAGCCGCCCTTCGTCGCGATGATCGAAGTACTGCAGCCGGTGCAGATCGTGCAGGCCCCAGATCAGCGACGCGTTCTCGCCATTGATCTCCAGCGTATAGAGAGCCTTGTGTCCGCGCGCGTACCGCGTGGCTTCGAACGTTGCCAGCGACCCGTTCCGGAAGCGCGCCAGAAACGCCGCGGCATCGTCGATGCGCACCGGCTCGTCCTTCCCGGTCAGCGCATGCATGCGCGATTTCATAAAGGTTTCCGTCATGGCCGCAACGTCCGCAATGCCGCCGTTCAGCCACATCGCTGTATCGATGTTGTGAGCCAGAAGATCGCCCGTCACGCCGCTTCCCGCCACCCCCGCGTCCAATCGCCACAAGCCTTCGCCGCCCTGCGGCAGTTCGCTTGAGATTGTCCAGTCCTGCAGAAAGACCGTGCGGTAATGAAAGATCTTGCCGAGCCGCCCCTCATCGATCAGCTGCTTCGCCAGCATCACCGCCGGAACCCGCCGGTAGTTGTACCAGACCATGTTGGCGACGCCCGCCTCTTCCACCGCCCGCACCATCGCCTCGGATTCCTCGGGGTTGCGGCCCAGCGGCTTTTCGCAGAGCACCATTTTGCCGGCGCGCGCCGCCGCAATCGCAATCCCGGCGTGCGTGTCGTTTGGGCTCGCGATATCCACCAGATCCACGTCCGCCGATTCCACCAGCCGCCGCCAGTCCGTCTCCGTCGATTCGTAACCCCATTGGCTGGCGAAAGCCTCGGCCCGCGCGGCGCTCCGCGCACACACCTTCTTCAAAACCGGCTCGAACGGGACATCGAAAAAACGCGCCACCTGGCGGAACGCATTGGAATGCGTGCGCCCCATGAACCCGCACCCGATCACCCCGATATTAAGTTTCTTCATCCGCGTCCCACCCGTGTGCTGCCCGCACCGCGAGCATCACCCGCAAGACATCCTTCCACGTCTGCGGATCGAGCATCACCGCATTCGGAAACATACACCCGTCCCAGCAGATGTGCCGGAAAGCGCGCGTCAACGCGCCGCTATCGTCGCGCATCCACGCTCCCGCGTCGCGCACGATATCGAGCTTCCCGCGCGGGTCGAACGGGAGGCAATGCCGGCCTGTCCGGTCGTGCGTTCCGGAGCCCAACACCGTCCCATCGTTCTGCGCCACATGAAAATCGATAGTCCACGGCCTCAGCTCGCGCGCCATTTGCCGGTATGCATCCGCCAGCCGATCCGTCTGGCTCCAATCGAAGTCTTCCGGCAACAGCCGGTCTTCCGGCGCATTATGCCCCATGGTGAAGAGCATGGTATGCGCCATGTCCGCCTGGAATCCTACGGTCTCCGGCATGCCCACCATCTCCAGCAGCTCCACGTTGCGCCGCCAGCTATGCATCCCCGCCCAGCAGATTTCGCCTTCCGCCGCCAGCCTTTCGCCCGCATCCTTCGCGATCGCGCCCGCCTCGCGGAACGTCTCCGCAATGCGCTTGGTATTGGTCGCCGGATCCTTCGCCCAATCGGCCGGACTCGCCGCCGAGTCGATACGGATCACGCCTTCTTTCCGCGCCCCCAGCTCGCGCAGCTTGCCGCCGATCGCGCAGGCCTTGCGCACCTGCGTGAGAAACCGCCCGCGCTCTTCCTCGTTCCCCATGGCGGACCCGCCGCCCGTCGGCGGCCACACCGGCGCGACCAGCGACCCTGCCAGCAAGCCTCTCGAAGCCAGCTTGTCCACCAACCGCTTGAGGTCGTCGCGGGTCGAATCAATATCGGTGTGCGGCGCGGCAAGAAAAAGATCCACGCCCTCGAACCGCTCGCCCTCCACTTCGGCCGCGGCCGTCAGATCGAGCATCGTATCAAGCGCAATAGGCGGCTCCGATGCTCCATCTTTCCCGACCAGACCCGGCCACATGGCGTTATGAAGGGCGGGGAAGCGATGCGCCTGACTCATGCGTGCTCGGTTAGTATATAACCCATGAGGAAACTAGGCTGCGCGGTTGCCTGGAGCGCAATCCTGTGCGGCGCAACCACCCTGCACGGGCAAACTCTGAAGCTGCCCGAGGCGCCCGGCAGAGCCGTCACGGAGAAGATCTGCGGCTCCTGTCATGGCGCCGAAATCGTGATCGGCCGTCAGGAATCGCGCGAGTCCTGGGCCGCGATCGTCAATGAAATGATCCAGCGCGGCGCCACCGGTACGGACGAGGAGTTCTTTCAAGTTGTCGATTACCTGGCTACCAACCTCTCCAAAACCTCGCCCGTCATTCGCATTAACGTGAACAAGGCCACCGCCGCCGACCTGCAAAAAGCCCTGCGGATTTCCGAGAAGCAGGCCGCCGCCATCGTGCAGCAGCGCAGCGAAAAGGGAGACTTCAAGTCCATCGACGATCTCAAAGCGGTTCCCGGCCTCGACGCCGACCGCATTGAAGCCAGCAGGAACCGCCTGTCGTTTTAGTCCAGTCCCCTTCGATTCGGATATGCTGTCTCTTCATGCTTATCCCGAAGTACCTCTTCCTAATCGCCGTGGGTTGCTCCCTGTTATCCGCCGCGGAATGGCCTACCGATGGCGGCAACTCCCAGCGCACCAACTTCCAGCCCGATGAACACATCCTGAATCGCGACTCCGTCCGGAATCTCAAGATCCTCTGGAAGATCAAGCTCGATAACGTGCCGCATGAGATGCACTCGCTGTTCCCGCCGCTCATCGTCGAGAAACGGCTCCCGGCAAGTCGCCATTGAGGCCGGCATCGACGATCGCCTCTACGCCATCGATGTCGCCACGGGTAAGATCATCTGGAAAAAGCACTTCGAGTATCCGCCGCCCGCCCGCGCCGGACATCCCGGTGACCCGCTTTGTCCCACCGGCCAGACGGCCACCCCCGTCGTCGGACCGGCTGCCGCCAAAGGTCCGCGGCCCGTCTACGCGCTGGCCGGCGATGGCAAAATTCACACCCTCGAACGTGGCCGATGGCGAAGACGTGGCGCCGCCCTTCCAGTTCGGTTATCCCAACGGGAAATCCTACGCGCTGAATCTCTGGCACAACATCCTCTTCACCACCACCTCGCAAGGCTGCGCCGGCAATCCCAACCAGATGTGGGCGGTCAATGTGACCGATCCCGAAAAGAAGGTCATGACGCTCAATCCGAAGAGCGGCGGCCTCTGGGGCCGCACGGGCGCCGCTGATCGATTCCACCGGCACCGCATGGGCGCCCACCGGCGACGGCCGCTACGAACCGGCGAACCAGGTCTACGGCAACGGCCTGATCGGCGCGACGCGTGCGAAGGCGGCGAACTCAAGATGAAGGACTGGTTATCCCGTCCAACTGGAGGTGGCTGCAGAAGCGCGATCTCGACATGCAGGTGACTCCGGCCATCTTCCCCTTCAAAGACCGCGAATTGATGGTCACCGGCAGCAAGGAATGCCGCGTCTATCTGCTCGACACCAAAAGCGCCGGCGGCGCTATGCATCAGACGCCGCTCGACCGCACGCCGCTCCTGTGCAACGAGGAAGCCGATTTTCAATCCGCCGGCATCTGGGGAAGCATGTCCAGCTGGCAGGATTCGAGCGGCACGCGCTGGGCCCTGACGCCGTTCTGGGGCGCGGTGCACCCGGCCTTCAAAGCGCCCGCTCTCGTATGGTCCGGTGAAGCACGGTGCCGTCGTGGCGTTCAAGGTGGAAGAGAGTGCCGGCAAGTTCCACCTCAATCCGGCTTGGATGTCGCGCGACATGGATCAGGCCGAGCCGCCCGTGATCGCTAACGGCGTCGTCTTCGCATACGGCAGCGGCGAAAATACGCGGCAGGCCTATGCCGACCGCGGCCTGTACGACTACAGCCCCGAACGCATCAAGAACTCGCGCCATGCGGTGCTCTACGCGCTCGATGCCGAAACCGGTAAAGAGCTGTATTCGAGCGGCGATCAGATTCAGTCGTTCAATCACTTCAGCGGACTCTCCGTCGCTAACGGCCGCGTCTACATCGCGACCTACGACAGCGTGCTCTATTGCTTCGGAGTTGAGGCCCGCTAAGCCCATGAATCGCTTTGTTTCCGTTCTCCTCGGCCTCATCTCCGCCCCCGCGCTCTTCGCCCAGGGCCATCCCATCGACTGGCCTTTGTTCGGGGGAGATGCCCAGCGCACCGGATGGGAGAAAACCGATTGGCGCATCACCCGGGACAATGTCAAAGACTTCCAGCTCGTCCTCAAGCACCCGCTCGATAACAAGCTGAAAGGCCTGCGCTCACTGACGCCGCCCGTGGTCATCGGCTTACTGATCTCGTATCGCGGCTTCAAGGAGCTGGCTTTCGTGGCGGGCAGCGGCAATAACTTCTGGGCTATCGACGCCGATCTCGACCGCGTATTCTGGCAGACGCATTTCAACGTGCCCGGCGGGAAGGCGGGATCCGCCTCCTGCGCCGGCGCCGCCACCCCGTCCCTCGTGCCTCCGTTGAACTTCGCCGCAGGCTCGGCCGCTCCAGCTAACACGCCGAAGCCCGCTCTGCCGTTTTTGAGCCCCGCTCATTTCGGTGAACCGCGTCCCGTATTCGCGCTCTCGAGTGACGGCAAACTGCGCATCTTAAACACGGCGAACGGCGCCGATCTTACTCCGCCCATGCCGTTCCTTCCACCCGGCGCGCGCGCTTCCAGCCTCACGTTTTCGAATGGAGTCGCCTACACCACCACCAGCGGCGGCTGCGGCGGTGCGCCCGATGCGGTCTGGGCCATCGACTTGAACACCGCCACGCGCGACACTCCGGGGCGAGTCTCTCATTTCCCCGTCAAACCCCAGGCCCTCTCCACCCTCGGTGGCCTCGCCATCGCCGCCAACGGAACCGTCTTCGCGCAGACCTCCGGCGCGTTGCTCGCGCTCAACCCCTCCGATCTGAAGCTGAAATCGTCTTTCCCCATTCCGGGCGCGCTAACCGGCAAGAATCTGAGCGCGGCCACGCCGGTCACCTTTCGCTATAAAGAGCGGGAACTGGTTGCGTCCGCCGGTTCCGACGGTCGCCTCTACCTGCTGGATGCCGCAACCCCCGGAGGCGACGATGCGCATACGGCCCTGTTCCAATCGGCTCCCATCACCGCCGCGGGCGCCGCCATCTGGGGCGGACTGTCCACCTGGGAAGATTCCGAAGGCGTGCGCTGGATCCTGGCGCCGGTGTGGGGCCCCGTGACCCATGAGATCGCCGCGCTTACGTCCGGGGCCGCTCCCTCACACGGGTCCATCGTCGCGTTCCGGCTCGAAGAGCACGACGGCAAACCCCTGCTGATGCCGGCCTGGATCTCTCGGGACATGCCCTCTCCCGAGCCTCCCGTCATCACCGCCGCAACCGTCTTTGCCCTCTCGGCCGGTGAATATGGCCGCGACGGCCGCCCCCGCAATGCCTCGCATGCCACGCTCTTCGCGCTTGACGCTGCCACCGGTAAAGAAATCTACTCGTCCGGCAATCAGGTAAGCGCGCCCGCCGCGCTCACCGGCGTCGCCATCGCCAACGCACGCGTGTATTTCGCGACCACCGACAACACGCTCTACGCCTTCGGCATTTTCCTGGAGCGTTAGGCGGCGCCGAATAGCGCTTCAATCGCCTTGCCTTTGCCGTCCTTCGTGACATACACAGGCCGCTTCTCCACCACGAACGCATGATCCGGCGGGAATGCCCAGCGCGCGATAGATCGTCGCATGCAGGTCTTCCATCGGCACCGGGTTTTCGATGGTCGTGCAGGGCCGCTCGTCGGCTGTCTTGCCGTAGATCATTCCGCGTTTCACCCCGCCGCCGAACAACACCACGGAACCCGCTGCCGTGAAGTGCCGGTGCATGCCATAATGCTTCGGCAGACTCATCACGTCCGGCGTGTTGGCCTGATCCTTCACTTCTTTGCCGACCTTGCCTTCGGTGATCGCATCCCGCCCAAACTCGCTTGCCAGCACCACCAGCGTGCGGTTCAACAGCCCGCGCTCTTCCAGATCGAGAATCAGCTGCGCCACCGGCGCATCGATCTTCTGCTTCATGTCTCGGCGCGCTCGTGTCCGTTCTCATGCGAATCCCAGTAGCGGAACGGAATGTATTCCGTCGTGACTTCCACATAGCGCGCGCCCGCTTCCACCAGACGCCGGGCCAGCAGGCAGCCCTGCCCGAAGCGGCCGTTATTGTAAATATCGAAGCTCTTCTTCGGCTCGAGCGAGAGATCGAAAGCTTTGGCCGATGGCGAAGTCAGCAGCCGGTCGGCCGCATCCAGCGGAGCGCACCAGCGACTCGCGCTGGAAATCGCCCGCGAACTGATACACCGGTTCCTTCGCCAGAAGCTTTTCATAGAGGTGCCGGCGGCTGGTGAAACGCGCCTGCCCAGATCGGCGGGCGGACGCACGGCGGACGGCGGCATCCTGCGGATCGGTGATGCAGAAACGGGCCATACTCGCGTGCCCAGAAATCCCGCCGTGTGGAAGGACTTCAGCGCCGCGCTCTCCGCCCCGATTTCCAGGTTCTGCCCGATCGAAATGAACGGCGGCACGGTCGCATTGCGCGGCCCCAGCGTCTTCGCCACCACCGCGCCCAGGTGCGGCACCGCCATCGATTGCGGCGGAATGTAGCCGGTGTGCCAGTGGTATTGGTGCCGCGAGTGCAGAATGAAGCCGAGGTCCGCGGCCTGGAAGGTGCGGATCAGCGAGCCGCGGTCCATCACCTTCGCCGATGCGCTCCAGGCCCTGCGAGATCTTGATGTTGTCCACGGCCGTGTCGATCGCGCGGAAACGTGCTGAGCACGCGATCCGTGCGCACGCCCGGCTCAAACGGCGTGTAGCGCTTGGGGTCCCAGGTTTCCGTCTGCGCCATGCCGCCCGCCATCCAGAGAACGATCACCGCATCCGCCGTTGCCCGCGGTGCCGCCGGCCCCTCCAGTACCCCAGGCTCCGCACCCCACAGTGCCGCCATCGTAGCCGCCGCCGTGGTTCCCATGAATGATCGCCGGCTCACCTCGCCGTAGATCTTTTCTTCTTCACGACTCATAAAGACCTCAGTAAATCAGTTGAAACTCGGGCTTCATCAGCACGGCCCATAACAAGTCGGCTAAACCGTCCGCGCACGGCTTGCCGGATGCGCCGGATCTTCCAGCGCCTTCTCCGCATCGCGCCGCTCTTCCTTCGACGGCGCCCGCCCGAGCGCATACCGGAAAACCCGGTTCACGATCTCCCCACTCTTCGACAGCACCGGCCCCGGCGGCAGCGGCCGTTCCGGCGCCACCGGACTGAGCTGTTCCATGTTCGGCTCCTGCTCGAAAATCAGAAATCGCGTTCGCGGATTCAGGTCGTCCGTTACATTCCTATTCTCGATGCCTACTGTTCCGCGCAGCCGCGTGAAGCCTTTGCCGGTCACGTCGTAAACCAGAACCGAAGGCGTCTTCACCTGCACCCCGCTACTATTCCCGCGCAAGCCCGCCTCGTCCATCGGTTGCAGGGAAGCTAGTGCAGTCGCGCCATTCGGGCCCGTTAACTCCGCGTTTTCCCAGATCGCTTCCAGCTTCTCCGGCGAATAGGAGCCGGTATCTTCCACCACCAGCCAGATCTTCTTCGCTGGGCTCACGTCGATGTCGAAAGGGATCCGGACATTGCCGCGGTTCACGGGCTTGGCGAACACGCTCACCGGCGCGGCGGGAAGTTCGCCCAGCATGTTGCGGGCGCCCCGCTCCAGCCAGTGCGTCAGCACGCCGCCATTCTCCAACTCCAGCCCCTGCAGCGTGGTCGCCTGCGTGTCGCGCACGGAGTAGACCTGATCGCGGATGGGACGCCCCAGCGCGCTCGTCAACGCGCTTGCCGCCACGCGCCAGTCCCGCACATACACGCGCGGCGGCGGCGCGTCATCGGGCCCCGGGTTCGGCGGCTGCCACGTCTGCCAATCGCCCGTGATGGACCCGATGGCATCGGCGAACTCTTCCGCCGTCAACCGCCGGACTTCCGGCCCCTGAAACACAAAACCGCGCCCCTGCTCCCCCTTGCGCGCCACCGCCGGTAGCTGATAAGTCCGCGAGACCGCGATGGTCTCGAGCAGGTGCTTCAGATCGTAGCCGTGCTCCACGAAATCACTCGCCAGCCAATCGAGCAGCGCCGGGCTCCACGGTTCCCCATCCATCTCGTCCGGATTCTCCACCAGACCGCGCCCGAACATCCGCTGCCAGACCCGGTTCACCATCGTGCGCGGCAGGCGCCCGTTCTTCGCATCCGTGAAGATCGACGCCGCCGTGGCTCGCCGGTCCACCATCGTCTCGGTCGGCGCCGCCCGGTTCAGTTCCGGGAACAGAAACGCCGGTTCGGAGAAGCGCTGCTGCGCCACATCGCACCGGTACAGCTGCAGCTTCGGATCCGCCGAAAAAAAGCTCGCCATCGCGTACGCGTCCTTCAGCTTCCAGCGGCTGATGAAACTGTCGTGGCACGAGTTGCACTTCAGGTTCACGCCCAGGAAAATCTGCGCGGTATTCTGCGCCGCCTGCATCGCCGGCGTCTGGCTGGCGCTGATGGTCCCCCGCCAGTTCACCCCGATCAAAAATCCATCCGGATCCTCCGCCGCCACCGGGTTCAGCAGCTTTTTCACAAACTCGTCGTAGGGGCGATTCGACTCCAGGGACGCCAACAGCCAGGGCGTGATGCTCTTCCGCCCGGCCATCTCCGAATGGTAGTTGGCGCCGTCGTCGTTGCGCAGCAAATCATTCCAGAATGAGATCCAGTTCTCCGCATACTGCCGATTGTTGGCCAGCAGCTTGCGCACCAGCGCCTCGCGTTTGTGCGGGTCGCGGTCGCGCACGAAGGCCTGCAGTTCCTCCGGCGGTGGAAGCAGTCCCCACATATCGAGATAAACGCGCCGGGCGAACACCGTGTCGGAGACGAGCGCCGGCTCGGCTTGCATCGATGGCTTCAGATAAGCTGCCGCAATGCGATCGAGCGGCTGGGTCCAATCCTTCCACGCTGGTTCCGGAACGGCGGGCGTCGTGAGCAGCAGCGGCGCTTTCCATCTCGCGCGCGCCGGAGGCGAGCCGGGCGTGGCGCGAGCGCCTTGGTCGATCCAAGCCCGGATCACCGCGATCTCCCGCGCTCCAAGCGGCGCACCGCCTAGCGGCATTCGCGGCTCCGTCCGGCCGGTGATGCGCTCCACGATCAAGCTCGCCGTGCTCGCTCCCGGGTTAACGACGGCCCCGTTCCGTCCGCCTTCGAGCACGTCGCGCAATGTCGCTAGCGCCAGACCTCCGGAGCGCTTCTCCTGACTGTGACAGCCCAGGCACCGCGCCGCGAGGATCGGATGCACCTGCCGCTCAAAGTCGATGTCTTGTCCGGCCGCGCTCAGAACCCCCGCGAGTAGCGCCAGGGTCCCCTTAAGAACAGTTCTCACCGCTCCTTATTATGTCGCCGATCCGCTGCCTCAGGGCAGAATTCCCGCTTCAATCGAGGAATCCGCAAACACCCTTTGCATGGCCTTTTGAAAATCCGCGGGATGCATATTCGGAATATCCCCGAACTTCTGCGGGTTGCGATCGGTGAGCGGGAACCACGAACTCTGCACCTGCACCATGATCCGGTGGCCGGTGCGGAAGCTGTGCAGCACGTCCGGCATGGTCCAATCCACGGCATCCGCCACGTTGGGTTCGAAAGCTACCGGCTTTTCGAAACTCTTGCGGAACTTGCCGCGGAACGGGTCTCCGCGCACCAGTTGCTGATACCCCGCCATGTGTACTTCCTCGGGATTCGGGTCCGGATCCGCATAGTCGTTGGGATACACGTCGATCAGCTTCACCACGAAATCGGAATCCGTACCGGAAGTCGAAACCCGCAGATGCACGTGGATCGGCCCGGCAAACACGACGTCGTGATCGAGCGGTTCAGTCTCGAACACCAGCACATCGGGCCGCGCCGCCGCGAAACGCTGGTCGGCATCCATGTAGTCCTGCGGCACCTCATTGTCGGTGTGCATCGTGAACGGAACGGGTTTGTTCGGGTCGCTCAGATATTCGCTGAAGGCCTCCGCCGGTCCCGCGCTCCCCGCCAGCTTCCCGCCAGGCACCAGATAGAACGACTGCTTCGCGGCCGTTGCGGGCGGCCACGCGTCGAACTTCATCCACTGGTTGGTCCCGGTTTCGAACATGTATGCCTTGGGCAGCTTGGCGTCGGGCTTTCCCTTGAGCAGCTGCTCGAAAAACGGAAACTGGATCTCATCGCGGAAGAAGACCGCGGTGTCCGCGTTAAACCGCACGTTCCCGAGCTTGTTGCCCTGGCTGCGCGCCCAGCCCCCATGCACCCATGGCCCCATCACGAGGCGGTCGCTCGTCTTGGGGCTCTGGTCGCGAATGGTCCGGAAAAGCCGCAGCGGGCCTTGCAAATCCTCCGCATCGAACCATCCCCCCACGCTGAGCACGGCGGGCCGGATGTTGTGGATATGCGGCGCCACCGCGCGCTGCTTCCACCAGTCGTCGTATGTGGAGTGCACCACCTGATCGGTCCAGTAGTGATTCTTGTTCTTCAGGTACTTCTCGTCCCCATTCGCCAGCGGGCCCATGCGCAGATAAAAGTCGTAGCCATCGGGCGTGCCGAATTGAAATTGCTCTTCCCCTTTACGCGGCGGTGCGGGCTCATCTCGAACCTTGAAGAACGTGTAGAAGCCGAAATTTGCGGCTAACATGAACGCCCCGTTGTGATACGCGTCGTCGCCCAGAAACAGGTCCATCATGGGCGCTTGCGGAGACGCGGCCACCAACGCCGGATGCGCGTCCAGGATGCTCGCAATGGTGTAGAAGCCGGGATAGGAGATGCCGTAGATCCCCGCCTTGCCGTTATTCCCGGGGACATTCTTCAGCAGCCATTCGAGCGTGTCGTAGGTGTCGGAGCTCTCGTCCACATCCGCCGCGCTGTGATGCACGTCGATGTGCGGCGTCATCTCCACAAACGAGCCTTCCGAAAGGAAGCGACCGCGCACATCCTGCCGCACGAAAATATAACCCTCGCGCGCGAACTTCTCCGACGGTCCTAACGTCGCCGGGTAGTTATCCACACCGTAGGGGCCCACGCTGTATGGCGTCCGGTTCAGGAGAAACGGATAGGTCCGCGACGTGTCCTTGGGGCGGAATACCTGGGTGAAAAGCTTCTTCCCGTCGCGCACCGGGATCTTATATTCGTACTTCGTGTAGCTCGCCTTGATGTACTCGGCGAGAGCCTCCTCCGGCTTCTCCGCGGCCTGCGCGGCCAGAGATGAAATACCGAGGGTGAACAGAATAGAAAAGGAGCGCATCAGCCCCTTAGCATAGCCGCCCTACCGCAGGTCGTTTTCGAGCACCAGCCGATAGCGGGCCTTACCTGCCTCCAGGTGTTCCAAAGCCTCATTCGCTTCCGACATCTTGTAGGTTTCGGTGACGGCCTCAATCTTGTGGCGGCCGCAGAAAGCGAGCATCTCGACGGTGGTTACCGGACTCCCCATGGGTGTTCCGGACAGCGACTTCTGACCCATGATGAGAGACGCCGTCGCAACCGGTATCGGCTTCGGTACCATACCCACAAAGTGCAGAACGCCCTTCGGCGCCAAGGTGGCCAGCATCGCGTTCCAATCCAGACTGGCGTTCGCCGTGGAAAGCAGAAAGTCGAGCTTGCCCGCGATTTTCCCCAGTTCCCCCGCGTTCTTCGAATCCACCACGTGATGCGCACCCAGTCCGAGCGTCTCCTCCTTCTTATCGGGATTCGAACTGAACGCGTAGACCTCGCAGCCCCACTTGTTGAGGAATTGCACCGCCAGATGTCCCAGGCCGCCGATGCCGATCACGCCTACCCGATCGGTCGGTTTAATCCCGTGTTGCACGATCGGATTGAAAACCGTGACGCCGCCGCAAAAAAGCGGACCCGCCTTCGCCGCGTCCACGCCTGCGGGAAGCGGAATCACCCAGCCCCAGTGCGCGCGCACCCGCGTGGCGAAACCGCCCGGCCGCCCCACGATGGTCTGCTCCGCCGTCGCGCACAGATTCTGATCGCCCGCGAGACACCTGTTGCACATCATGCAGCTGCCCGAGTACCACCCGAGGCCAACCGTCTTCCCCATCGGATCGCCCGGTTCCGAAGGCAGCCCGTGTACTTCGCTGCCCACCGCTACGACCCGGCCAATCACCTCATGCCCCGGTACCAGAGGGTATTTCGACATCCGGAATTCGTTGTTCACCATCGACACGTCGGAGTGGCACACTCCGCAAAAGTCGACTTCGATCTCAACCTGTTCGGGGCCTAACTCCCCCGGATCGTACGAATACGGGGTCAACTTGCCCTTGGCTTCCTGCGCCGCGAGTGCATGGATGGTTTCGCTCATTACGCTTACTGATGCCGTTGGGCTGGCTGCCGCTGCACTCGATAATGAGTTTATGCCGGAGACGAAGGGCGAGATGCAGTATCGGGTTTTGGGCCACACGGGCGAGAAGGTTTCCGCCATTGGCGTCGGCGGGTGGCACCTTTCGCTAAAACATGTAACCGAGAAAACCGCGATTGAGATTGTCCGGACCGCGATCGACCGCGGCATCAATTTCCTGGATAATTCGTGGGACTACAACGACGGCGCGAGCGAAAAGCGCATGGGCAAGGCCTTGAAGGATGGCTACCGCGAGAAGGCTTTCCTGATGACCAAGATCGACGGCCGCTCGAAGAAAGAGGCCGCCAAACAGTTGGACGAGTCACTGAAGCGTCTGGACGTCGACTGTATCGATCTGGTGCAGCATCACGAGATCCTGCGATTCGAAGATCCGCATCGCATCTTCGATCCAGAAGGCGCGCAGATTGCCCTGGAAGAAGGCCGGCAGGCCGGGAAACTGCGCTACATCGGATTTACCGGTCACAAGGACCCGCGGATTCATCTGCATATGCTCGAAGTGGCCGAACAGCACGGCGTGACGTTCGCTTCCGCGCAGATGCCGTTGAACGTGATGGATGCCCACTACCGCAGTTTCTCGAAGTTGGTCGTGCCGGAACTGGTGAAGCGCAACATCGGCGTCCTGGCGATGAAGACCATGGCCAACGGGCAGATCCTGACTTCGAATACCGTAACTCCGATCGAGTGCCTGCACTATGCGTTAAACCTGCCCACGTCTGTCGTCATTACCGGCATGGATAGTTTGGCCCTCCTCGACCAGGCCTTCGAAGCCATGCGCACCTTTCACCCGCTGAGCGACACCGAATTGCAGGCGCTACTCGCCAAGACCGAAGGATCAGCCAACACCGGCGCGTTCGAGTTATTCAAGACCACCTCCGTCTACGACGGCACGGCCCAAAATCCGAAGTGGCTGGGCGAAGAACCCGAGCGGATACGGGCGGTCATGTCGAGCTAGACGAGTTTCATCAGGAGCACCGTCATATCGTCATGTTGCGCGGCTCCCGCCGTGAAGGCGTCGGCAGCGTCAAACACCGCGCTTAAAATGCTCTCCGCGGAAAGGGTTCGCGCGCGCTGAGCCGCCGCTAACATCCGGTCCTCACCCCACTCTTCCTCATCCACTGTCATGGCTTCGCTGATTCCGTCGGTGTATGCGAAGAGCAGGTCTCCGCATCCGAGAGCCACGCGGCTTTCAGTAAAGTTGGCCGCCTTGAGAAGCCCGATCACGGGGCCGCCCTCTTCCAGCCTAAGCATATCCGCATCGTTGCGCAGGATAAAAACCGGGTTGTGCCCGGCGTTGACGAACCGCAACTCTCTCGCTACCGGATCATAGATAGCGAAAAAGAAGGTCGCGTAGCGGTTGATAGCGGATGAATCGTAAACCAGGCGATTCAGCTTCCGCATCAACTGCGCGAGGTCCTCGATATTCGACTCCACGAGGCCCCGCAGCGAAGCTCGCAAGCTTGCCATCAGCAGCGCAGCGGGTATTCCTTTTCCGGACACATCCCCGACCGCCAGCGCGAGGCGGCCGTCGTCAAGCTCGAAAACATCGTAATAGTCGCCTCCAACGCCCAGCGCCGGCCGGCAATGCCCCGCCAACTCTGTTCCCGAAGTAGCCGGAAACTGCTGGGGAAATAAGCGCTCCTGCACTTCATGCGCGATTTCTACTTCCCGCTGAATGCGCTGGTGCTGTTCGGCTTCGCTCGCGAGCGACTGCGCCAGTGCGCTAATCTCCAGTCCCAGTCCCGTTTGCGCGCCGACCGAGGCCAGCAGCCGCAAGTCGGAGGGCGAATATGGTTCTTCCGATTGCTTCGGACCCAGGATGATGATCCCCCACAGCTGGCTGCGTCCCGCCAGGGGCAGCAAAAGCTCGGCCTGGATCTGGTTCAGCGCGTCCTGTTGCTCTGTCCGTGCCTCCCGAAACCATTGATCCGGATCGTTCCGGTAGAGAACGGCTGGAGCGTTCGTGCGGATCAGGTGCTGGACGGGCGGTGAGGTTTCCGGAAAATCGAAGATCCCCGCAGCTGCGTCGCCCACGGCGTAGCCAAGCTGAAAGACCTGGACATTGCGAAGCAGCACGGCGATCTGGGGCACATGCAGCACCTCTGAGATCCTGGACGAGACCGTCTCGATCAGCGCTGCCGGATGGGTGATGCTACGGGCACGATCGGCCAGGTCGCTCAGGATGAGCTCGGCGTTATAGGCCTCGCGAAAGTACTTCCGATCCAGCCATTGCTGTAAACGGCTGGTTGCGCCCCCACGGCGGAAGACGAACAATCGCGCCAGGACCGCGGCGGCGAGAAGGGGTACGATCCAACTCACTGCCTCCTGTGGTTTGTGGCGCAAGGCCGGGAGGATGAACTGCAAAATGAGAAACGCGGCCGCCGCAATCTGCAGCAGCACCAGACTCGTACGTGCCGCCGCATACCGCGTCCCCATGCGCACCAGAATGCGCACATCCATAGCTCGCTGCACGATGACCACGTAAGCGACGCTCGCCGGGAAAAACAGCAGGAGAAACGCGCTGAGATACCCCAGCCACTCCATGCTCGCCGGATTGATGCCGAAGCGGGGGAGCAGGCCCCAGATGATCAACACGCTACCCAGCCCGATTACGGAGCCGCCGCAGAGCACGCGCATCCGGCGCCGCGCATCGGCCGTCGATGCCGTGATCAATTTCTCAAAGATCGAAACCCAGTAAAGCGCGAGGCACAGCAGGGCATTCCATCCAATAGCTTTATCGGCCAGCGGCTCCACGACGCGCCGGCTCGGAAGAAAACTCAAGTCGTACCACGAGCTGTAATCGGCCGCCAGCTCCACCCATAATCCGCAGAACTGCACCCCGAGAACCAGCCACTTCAGCCAAGGCACCCGCAGGTCAACGCGAGACCTTTCGAGGAATAACAGGCCCAGCCAGAGCATGGCAACCGGCGCCATGATCGACAAAGTGAGGTGCCAATAAAGGCGTGGCACTAACCATATTCCGGGCAGCCAGTTGAAGGTGGAGATCGAGATGAATTCTTCCGGAACACTCAGGATGATCAGAATGAACCAGGCGATCGGATCCCACGGCCGGGCGATTGCCACCCAATACCCAATGAACAGGCAGGAGAACGGAATGACCATCTGTACAAAGACAACGAAGATGGACTCAGCCAGTGAGAAAGTTTGCGGGATATGCTGCAGAGGAATCGCGAGGTCGACCTGGACTCCACTCGATTTGCGGACGCTCACGCGCAGAGTGTCCGTGGCCCGCGCGTACCAACGGGCCGCTTGCAGTTGGGCTCGCCCGCGAAAAGGAACTCCGTTGAGCGCTTCGAGCGTGTCCCCCACCATCAACCCCGCGCTTCGTGCCTGCGGGCCGACGCTGGTGACCTTGGCATTCTCGTAACCCACATCGAACGGTTGTTCCACCTGGTGGCGGAGATCGAAGTAGCCGATCGACCAAAGAGATCGAGGCGACAATCTGGTATCCCAGCGTCAGCGCGATGTAGAAAATCAGGAGGGCCTTTAGGGAACGTGGCGTGCGAACGTGCATGACGGAGTTCGCCGTGGCCGATTACGTTAGCGGCCGGGCGCTCCCGCTCGTGAAGGGCACGCGGAATGGTGTGGACGCGCGCTCAAACACGCGGTTCAGTAGGAGCACGGTCGAACGTCAAGTATATTCCGCGCCCTTGCCCGCCCGCAACACCATCAGGGGATCGAATCGATCAGCCGCTAACCGGATGCGCCCCGTTCTGAATTTGCAAGCTGGTCTGATTCTGGATCTGATTAATAACCTCGGCCTGCGCGGCGGTCAGCGGTCCGCCGTTCGCTTGACGGTCGGCGGCGATCTGTTCATGCGTGGCTTGGATCTGCGCATACAGCCCCGAAGCCTGCGTGCCGGTCAGGTCGCCGGCCTTCTGGTCTAAGCCGACGCGCGCAATTTGCGCGAGATTGCGCAGCTCGCCGGAGCTGACTTCGACCGTACCCGGCGCCGGAGCGGCGGCGCCGTTGTGGGCGGCGCTATAAATCTGCTGTCCGGTGGCATCCTGAGCCTTCCGGATACTCTCTAAATCCGCCGCGTTTAAAGACCCACCGTTGGCAGCTTGATCGGTCTTGATTAAGTTCTGCGTCGCGGCTACCTGTGCGTAGAGTTGCGAAGCCTGCGCACTCGTCAGATTGCCCGCTTTCTCGTTCAGCGCGATACGGCCAACCTGGATCAGCGTGCGGCTGCCCGCACTCAATTCGATGGAATCTCTATCGCTCGCGGAACTCGTAGACGCGCCGGATAACGCCGGCTGCTTCGAAGATCGCGTCGAACTCGGAGCGGCAGCTTCCTGCGCGTAAACGCCGGCGGCGCTGGACAACGGGGTGTTGGATGTTTGCATGAGCCTTCAAACCACTCATCGGTCTTTCGCTGGAAAGCTTTAGCCGTTGACCGCGCGCGTGTATATAAGCTGGAAGACTCCATGAAACTCGTCTACGCCCTCCTGCTCAGCGTTTCTCTCGTCCGTGCCCAGCCGAGCGTCACCAAAGTCGAGCCGCCGGACTGGTTCACTCCTTCCCATTGGAACCCGGTTCGCGTGATGATTCATGGCGCGAATCTCGCCGGCGCCACCGTCTCGAGCGACCTCCCGGTCCGCAACGTCTCCGTAAACGCCACCGGTACCTACCTTTTTGCGGACGTCGAGATCGGCGCTCACCCACGCCCCGGCGATCATCCTTTAACGCTGAAAACCGCGCAGGGAACAGTGTCCGCCCCGTTCCGCATCTTTGATCGGCTTCCCGCCGCGAGCCGCTTCGCCGGACTCACGCGCGATGACATCGTTTACCTGATCATGCCCGATCGCTTTGCGAATGGCGACCCCTCGAACGACGACCCGCCCGCCTCGCGCGGCCTCTTCGATCTCGCCAGGCCCCGCTACTATCACGGCGGCGACCTCAAAGGTATCCGCGATCATCTGCCCTACCTCAAGGAGCTCGGCGTCACCGCCCTCTGGCTTAACCCCTGGTACGACAACGTCAACCACCTGAACGAGCGGGAAACGCCCGAAGGCCAGCCCATCACGGACTATCACGGTTACGGCGCGGTGGATTTCTATGGTGTGGAGGAGCACTTCGGCACTCTGGACGATCTGCGCGCCTTAACCGATGAAGCGCATCGACTGGGGTTGAAGATGGTCCAGGACGAAGTCGCCAATCACACCGGTCCTTATCACCCGTGGGTAACCGATCCGCCGACGCCCACCTGGTTTCACGGCACGGCCGCGAAGCACACCACCGAGACATGGCAGCTTTGGCCCCTGATCGACCCGCATGCCACCGCTACGCTTCGTGCGCAAACCCTCGACGGCTGGTTCGCCGACATCCTCCCCGATCTCAATCAGGACGACCCGGAGTGCGCGCGCTACCTCATCCAGAACACCCTATGGTGGATCGGCGTGACCGGACTCGACGCCATCCGCATGGATACGCTCCCCTATGTGCCGCGCTCGTTCTGGAAAATCTGGATGGACGCGATCCGCGGCGAGTACCCGAACGTCACCGTCACCGGCGAGGTCTTCGACCCCGACCCCGCCATCACCTCGGCCTTCCAATCGGGCGCTCTGAGCGTCTTCGATTTTCCGCAGTACTTCAAAGTGCGCGACGCCCTAGCGCGCGGCGGCGGAAGCATGCAGGATCTGGCCGGTATGCTGGCCCACGATGCCCTGTATCCGGCTCCCGCTCAGCTCGGCACGTTCATCGGGAATCACGACGTGGTGCGTTTTATCAATGAGCCGGGGGCTACGCCCGAGAGGCTGAAGCTTGCGTTTACCTGGCTGCTGACCACGCGCGGCATTCCCACCATTTACTATGGCGACGAACTCGCGATGCCCGGCGGCGCAGACCCGGATAACCGGCGCGACTTCCCCGCGACCGCGTTCCTCCAGGAGGGGCGTACGCCCGGCCAGCAGGATATATGGGACCATGTCCGCTCGCTCACCCACCTGCGCACCCAAATGACCGCCCTGCGCGAAGGAGCTACCCAAAACCTCTGCGTCACGAAGGAACAGTGGGTGTTCAGCCGGAGCACCGCCGGCCAGACCGTCTACGTCGAGCTCAACAATGCCAACGAGCCGGCGCGCCTGCCATGCGATGCAACCGTCCGCGCCCGGACCGTACTTGGTACCGGGACCTTCGGCGAGGAAATCCCGGCCCACGGCGCACGGATCAGTGTCCGCACCCCGTAGATTGGAACCGGACTTGCTAACCTTCTGCCGTGGCATCCACGGTGTGGCGCGGCAATATCGCGTTTGGTCTGGTCTCCATCCCGGTTCGCCTCGTGCGCGCCGCGCGCCGGGAACGCATCCAGTTCCGGCAGGTCTATCGACCGGATCGCCGCACGGAGACGGATGCTGCGGAAACGTTCGACGCCCCGGAAACGCTCGACGCCCCCGAAGCCCCGGAATCCGATGAAGACGGATCGTTCTCCCAGCCCGAGCCCGTCACTCCCGTTCATCGCGTCCACACGGCTGCCGCCGTCAACGCGGCTTCCGAAGCCACGCCCGAGCAACTGCTCCGCCCGGCCGAAATCCTGAAGGGCTATGAGGTGGAGCCCAACCGTTACGTCACTTTCAAGTCCGAGGAAGTGAAAGCGGTAAAGCCGAAAACCTCCACCACCATCGAAATCACCTCGTTCCTGCATCTGGACGAGATCGATCCGCTCTATTTCGATGCGTCCTACTACGTCGTTCCGCAACCCGCCGGCGAGAAGCCCTACGCGATTCTGTTTGGATCGCTCGAGCATTCAAAATTTACCGCTCTCGGCCAGATGGCCATGCACGGACGCGAACACGCCATCGTGATCCGGTCCGGCGCCAAAGGGCTGATCCTCGAGACTCTGTTCTACCAGAATGAAGTTCATCTGGAAGACCAGTACGCGGCCGATCCCGCGCTTGCCGCAGCCAGTGAACTTAAGATGGCCGAAGCTTTCATCAAGGCCATGACCGCTCCTTTCAATGCCGCGGAACTGGTCGACAAGTACGAACAGCGCATCAAAGCTCTCATCGACTCCCGCAGCGCCTCCGCAGTTGCAAGCGACACCGCCAAAGCGCCCGCCGCCGCACCCGTGGTCGATATCATGGAGGCGCTCCGCCGCAGTCTCGAACAGGTTCGCAAGCCCGCCGCCAAGGAATCGCGCCCCAAACGCAGTCGCGCTTCTTAAATCCCCAAAATAGTTGAACACTTCGTCCGTATCGTCAGTCTTGCTTGATGACGGTGAATGCGGAACGGCAGATCCAGTTCGAGGCGCTCGTGGAAGCCCAGTCCCGCTTTGTCTTCCGCGTGGCCTATGCCGTTCTTCGCAACCGCGAGCAAGCTGAGGACATCGTGCAGGAAACTTTCCTGAAGCTGTATCGGACCGGCGCGTGGGAGCAGATGCGCGAGGAGCGTGCCTTTCTTGCGAGAGTGGCCTGGCGGCTGGCGCTCGATCGCCGGCCCCGCCATGCCGAGTACTCCGTGGAAATCGAGGTTGCCTCCCACGCTGCGAGTCCGGAAGTGGAGCTCCTCCATAAGGATCGAAACGCGGCCGTCCATCGGATGCTGGACGCTTTGCCTCAGGAACTCCGGCAAGTGCTGGTGCTGTCCGCGATCGACGAGATGAATTCGCGGGAGATCGCCGCCGTGATTGGAATCCCCGAAGGGACCGTTCGCAGCAGGCTTCTGCGAGCGCGGCAGATGATGAAGCAGAAGATGGCGAGTCTTGATGAGGTCCGTTGTGAATAGTGACCGCGAGCTGGACCGGATTCTCGATGAAGCGCTGGCATCCTACGGCGCGATGGAGCCGCGTCCCGGACTCGAACGCCGCGTGCTTCACCGCGTGCGAGCCGCCTCCGTGCGACGCCGATGGCTCCTGCTGGTTCCCGTGCTGGCGGCCCTGTTACTGGCGATTGGCATCCGGCTTTGGCCGGGGATTCGAACGATTGATGCATTACCTCCGCAACCCTCGTCGATCGCGCGCGCGCCGGTCATCGCAGCCCCGCGAATCGCGAAGGTTATTGCGCGCAGTGCCCGGCCGCGCGTTTTCCCTCGTCGAGAGGGACTGCCGCGCAAGGCGTTGTTCCCGACACCTTCGCCATTGACGCCCGACGAACGCGCGCTGCTCTTTCTAGCCTCGAAACGTCCGGGGCAAACCGAAGACTTCGCAGCCCATCGCGAGATCGAACCCATAGAAATCTCAGAACTACAAATCACGCCGCTACCCGATTCCGGCGAATAAAACAGGAGACACCATGCTCAGACGAACAGCCTTATGCGCTGTATTGATGACGATTGCAGCCGGGCTTTGTTTCGCCCAGAAAGTAGAGTCTGCCAAGCCGGAGCCGCGCTTTTTTAGGCTCGATCTGGTCTTGAAGGAAGTCGAGGACAATCACGTCACCAATGCGCGCACTTACTCCGCCGTGGCCGCGAGCGGATCCAACTCTTCGGTTCGCACCGGAAGCAAAATTCCGATTCGTAACGCCTCCGGTGAACTCAACTACATCGATGTGGGAGTCAGCATCGACTATCGGCGCATCGTGGATCTCGGGGACATGCTCTCCCTCGAACTGAGTGCCGACGTCAGCGGCCCCGCATCCGCCGACCCGATCACGACCGAAACCGGCAAAGCGACAGTGCTGCGCCAGAACCGATGGTCGTCAACAGTCTTTGTTCCATTCCGCAAACCGACGACGGTTTTCACCTCCGACGACGTCACCTCCAAACGCAAACTTCAGGTGGAACTCACCGCCACACCGCTCCAACCGTGAGAGCGCAACAGGCTTTAGTACGCTGGTCAGGTGCTGCGATTCCTGCCCCGCGCTTTCGCCTTTCCTCTGTCCGCGGTCCTGCTTCTCGGGGCCGCTAAACCGACCATCCAAGATGCCCGCCGGCTTCCTCGACGACGTCGAGCGACAGAATCTCGTCCTCGGCGTCGAAGCGAGCCGCGCGGAGTGGGTGAAGTCCAACTTCATCACCACCGACACCGAGGCTCTGGCCGCCCGCGCGGACGAGCGATTGATTAACGCCGGCGTCGGATTCGCGAAACGTGCCGCCGAATTTAACGGCGTCTCTCTTCCCGAGGACATGGCCCGCAAGATGAAGCTGCTGCGCGTGGCCTTGACCGTGGCCACCCCCTCCGATCCGAAAGAGAGCGAGGAACTGACCAGCATCGTCGCTTCCATGGAAGGCACCTACGGCAAGGGCAAGTATTGCCCGAAAGGTCCGGACGCCTGCCTCGATCTGGAAGACCTGTCGAAGATCATGGCAACCAGCCGCGATCCCAAAGAGCTGCTGGACGCCTGGACCGGCTGGCACGCCATCTCCAAGCCGATTCGCGCCCCGTATCGCGCGCTACGTCGAACTCGCCAACAAGGGCGCGCGCGAGCTCGGGCTTCGCCGACACCGGCGCCATGTGGCGCGAAAAGTACGACATGCCGCCCGATGCTTTCGCCGCCGAGATGGACCGTCTGTGGGATCAGGTCCGGCCGCTCTATCTCTCGCTCCATGCCTACGTGCGCGACCAGGCTGCGCGAGAAGTACGGCACCGGACGTCGTCCCCGAGACCGGCCCGATCCCCGCGCATCTGCTCGGCAACATGTGGGCGCAGGAGCTGGGAGAACATCTACCCGCTGGTCGCGCCTCCAGGACGCCGACGCCGGCTACGATCTCACCGCCATTCTCAAGGCCCGCAACACCGATGCCAAGCAGATGGTGCACTATGGCGAGGGCTTCTTCACTTCGCTCGGCTTCGCGCCGCTGCCCGCCACCTTCTGGGAGCGCTCGCTCTTCATCAAGCCCCGCGATCGCGACGTCGTCTGCCACGCCAGCGCCTGGGACGTCGACTTGCGTCGACGATCTGCGCATCAAGATGTGCATCGACATCACGGCCGAAGACTTCATCACCATCCACCACGAGCTCGGCCACAACTTCTACCAGCGCGCCTACAACAAGCAGCCGATCCTCTTCCGCGACAGCGCCAACGACGGCTTCCACGAAGCCATCGGCGACACCATCGCGCTCTCCGTCACGCCCGAGTATCTGGTGAAGATCGGCCTGCTCGATAAAGCCCCGGACACGTCCGAGCGACATCGGCCTGCTGCTGCACAAAGCGCTCGAAAAGATCGCCTTCCTGCCCTTCGGCCTGCTGATCGACAAGTGGCGCTGGAAGGTCTTCTCCGGCGAGATCACGCCGGAGCAGTACAACAAGGCGTGGTGGGACCTGCGGCTGAAGTATCAGGGAGTTGCCCCGCCGCTCGCGCGCACGCGAAGCCGATTTCGATCCCGGCGCCAAGTATCACGTCGCCGCCAACGTCCCTTACACGCGCTACTTCCTCGCCGACATTCTCCAGTTCCAGTTTCACCGCGCGCTCTCGCAGACGCGGGCTGCACGGAGCCGCTCAATCGCTGCTCGATCTACGGCAACAAGGAGGCGGGCGAGCGGCTGAACGCGATGCTGGCGATGGGCGCAGAGCCGGCCGTGGCCGGAAGCGCTTAGCCGCCTTGACCGGCTCGCGCCAGATGGACGCCACCGCCATCCTCGACTACTTCGCGCCGCTCCAGAAATGGCTGGATGAGCAGAACAAAGGCAAACCGGTTGGCTGGTAGCTTACTTCCCGTTCAACGAGCGGTAAACCTGTTCCACCTGGCTGATCTGCGCGGGAGTCTTCGCCCATTTCCTCGCCAGCTCCAGGTTCTTGGTCGCCTCTTCCGGGTGCCCCAGCTTGGCGTTGTCGATGGCGGTTGCCGAGAAATACCAGGGCGCGCTCGCTTCGGGAACTTTGGCGATCAGGCGCAGTTCACTTAACGACCCGGCATAGTCCTGCGCTTCGAGCAACGTCACCCCGAGTTGCAGCCGCGCGTCCGTGTAGTCCGGCTGCAGAGCCAATGCCCGGCGAAGGATCGCGAGCACCGCGCCGCGATCGACCGTGGTCGCATGCAGCATCACCGCCAGCCGGTAACACATAACGGCATCCGTTGTGCCCAGGTCGAAAGCGCGCTTGAGATGCCGGATTCCTTCGCTCTGCTCTCCGGTCTTGATGAGCAGATAGCCGAGCGCCTCTTCCACCGGCGCGTTTTCGGGATGCTCTTTCGCCAGTGTCTCGAGCGCGCTCCGCGCTTCAGGATACTTGTGGGTCAGCGTCAAAAGATCGGCGAGAAGGACGCCCGCGTCCGTGTCGGAGACCGGCTTGACCGCGGGCGGTTCCGGCGCCGCGTCGGGGTGAACCGCGAACACCGCGCCGTATAATTTGCCGCCGTCGATGTACTTGACCAGATCCTGCTGTACCGATGCCGCGGGCTTGCCGTAAACCGCCGCGCAGGCCGAGGCGAGATCCTTTCCGGACACGGTCGCCTGTACGAACTGCTCGAACTTCGTGCGGTAGTCGGGCGCCAGAAACAGCATGTGTACTAACGCCCAGCTTTCACCGTAAAAGACGCTGGCCTTTTCGTGTTCGTTGTAAAGCGGGGAACGCTGGTCCACCTTGTCGAGGTCGGTCAGCGGAATCCATGGATTCTTCAGCAGCGCGTCGCGCCGGCCCGCGATCATGTCGCCGATCATCGCCTTTCCGCCCTTCACGCTCAAGGTTGAGTTCAGATCGGCCCAGCCCTCGTTCATCCACAAGGGCAGGCGCAGTTCGGAGCGTGCGATCAGCAGATGGGTATACTCGTGAACCGCGTAGTTGAAGTGATCCCGCTCCAGATCCTGCATCACGATATAGTCGTGTTCCTTATCGCGCGTGTAGAAGGAAGCCGCCGTCTCCGTTGGATGATAAGGGCGGTACTCGTCGGCCGAAGAGAACGCGACGATTCTGATGGGAGCAGCGCTGGCCTTGGCAAAAGGGCTTGCCTGCAGGAAAAAGTTGCGGACCTCTTCGAAGTGGTCGAGCGCCGCGCGCGCCTGCGCTTCCCCGGCGGTGGTATCGATTTGAAAGTGGCTATCGCTGACCTGAATCCAGGAAGCGCGGGCCGCCGAGGCAACGAGTGCCGCCAGCGCCAGAACAATGGCGGGGCGCGGGTTAAACGTTCGCCACCTCGGGAGTTGCCATCAGCCGCGGGGCCTTTTCCTGCCGTCCCCATCCAGCCGTCAGCTTCTCCAGATACAGGTAAATGACCGGCGTGATGTAAAGCGTCAGCAACTGCGAAACGATCAGCCCGCCCACCACGGCCAACCCCAGCGGCCGCCGCGCTTCACCGCCCGCGCCGTACCCGAACGCAATCGGCAGCGTCCCAAGCAGGGCGGCCATGGTGGTCATCATGATCGGCCGGAAACGCTGCATGCAGCCTTCGAAGATCGCTTCCTCCGGACTCATCCCGTCGCGGCGCGCCATGATGGCGAAATCGACCATCATGATGGCGTTCTTCTTCACGATGCCGATCAGCAGAATGATGCCGACAAACGAGTAGAGGTTCAGATCGTCATGGAACAGCAGCAGCGTGAGCAGCGCGCCCAGTCCCGCGGCCGGTAGTCCGGACAAAATCGTGATCGGGTGGATGAAGCTTTCATACAGCACGCCGAGCACCAGATAGATGACCAGGACCGCGATGATCAGCAGGATGGTCAAGCCCCGCAGGGAGCTCTGGAAGGCTTGCGCCGTGCCTTGGAACGTGAAAGCTCATGGTGTCGGGCAGG
Source organism: Bryobacterales bacterium (assembly GCA_963814235.1). Classification (GTDB taxonomy): domain Bacteria; phylum Acidobacteriota; class Terriglobia; order Bryobacterales; family Bryobacteraceae; genus Bog-113. Next base: position 54,691 of record CAWFCA010000012.1, read on the forward strand.
CCGATTTCACGCGCGGCTTCGTCGACCTGCGCCGTCGCTTCGCTGAGGCTACACGCCCGGCTTGGTGTTGAATTGGAAATTGACGGCCGGGAGCTGGCCGATGTGATTCACACTCAGCGGCGCGACGCCCTGGATCAGCGTGGTGACGGCGGACAACGGAACCAGCTTGCCGGTGCTTGAGCGAATGTAGAGCTTGGCCAGCGCGGCCGGGTCGCGCTGGTCTTCGGGCTTCACTTCCAGGATCACGTCGTACTCGTTGGACGCCGCCTGTGATGGTCGAGACCCGGCGGTTCCCATACGCGTCGTAAAGCGTGTTGGCGATCTGATCGGGCGTGATGCCGAGCGCCAGCGCGCGATCGCGATCGATATCCACGTTCACGCGCGGGCTGCCAGACGCAGATCGCTGTACACGTCGGTCAGGTCGGGCAGCGACCGCAGCTTCTGTTCGAAACGCGGGCGCCCATTTATACAGGTCGCGGGTATCGGCATCCTGGAGCGCAACCGAATACTGGCTTCGCGCCTTCATTCTGACCCAGGGTGAGCAGCGGCGGAATGTGCAGGAAGACGTTAAGCCCGGGGATTTGCGCGAACTGCTGTTGCAGTTGGCCGATGATCACGTCGGCATGTGGGCCGCTTCGGATCGTTCTTCAAGATGCATGAACATGAAGCCCTGAGTTCTGTCACCGAACCCGCCGGTGCCCGCGCCGAATCCGTTCACCCATTGGTTCTTGCCGACGATATCGGCGACCTGTTTCTGCAGGCCGACCATCTTGTCGTAAGAGGTGTCTTGCGCCGCTTCCGTACCGCCGAACACGAAGCCAACGTCCACGGTGGGCAGGAAGCTCTTGGGCATCACGATGAACAGATAGACCGTGGCCGCGGTTAGCGCCAGGCTTCCCAGCAGAGTGGCGAATCGCATGCGCAGAACGAACTTCAAGGTGCGCCGGTAAAGATTATTGAGCCCCACGAAGAACGTCTCTGTGGCGCGGTAGAACCGGCCGTGATGGTCGGTCTCCGGCCGCAGGAAGCGGCTGCAGAGCATGGGCGTCAGCGTTAGCGAGATCACGCCGGAAACCAGAACGGCGACCGCGATGGTGATGGAAAATTCACGCAGCAGCCGGCCGATGATGCCTTCCAGAAACAGCACGGGGATGAACACGGCGACCAGCGAGATGGTCATGGAGATGATGGTGAAGCCGACCTCGCGCGCTCCTTCGAGAGCCGCCTGCATCCGCGGCTTGCCCATCTCCATGTGGCGCACGATGTTCTCGAGCATGACGATCGCGTCGTCCACCACGAAGCCCACGGAGAGCGTCATCGCCATCATGGAAAGCGTGTCGATGGTGAAGCCCAGCAGCTTCATCACGGAAAAGGTTCCGAGCAGCGACAGGGGAACCGCCAGGCTGGGGATCAGGGTCGCCGAGAAGTTCCGCAGGAAGACGAAGATCACGAGGATCACGAGCGCAATCGTCAGCCCCAGCGTGAATTTCACATCGCGGATGGAGTCCCGGATGTTCTGAGAGGCGTCGTAAAGCAATATTGAGCTTGATGCCGCCCGGCATATGCTGCCGGACGCTGGGCAGCAGGCGCTTGATGCCTTCCACCACTTCCACGGTGTTCGAGCCGGGCTGCTTCTGAATCGCGAGGACCATCGATTCGGTGCCATTTACCCAGAACTTGCTGCGCTCCGACGTGACGCTGTCGGTCACGCGACCCAGGTCCTCCAGCCGCACCGGGTTGCCGTTGCGATAGCTGATGATCATCGGCGCGAATTGCGGGGCCGTGCTCAACTGGCTGTTCGATTGAACGGTGTACGCTTTGGACATGCCGTAGAGGGAGCCGGCCGGCATGTTTACATTCCCATGACCCAAGGCATCGCGGATCTCCTCCAGGCCCACTTCGCGCGAAGCCAGGCGGTCCGGGTCGACCTGAATGCGCACCGCGTACTTCTTGGCGCCGTAGACCTGCACTTGCGCAACGCCGCTGACCATCGAAATCTGACGCGCCATCAGAGTTTCCGCATACTCGTCGAGCGCGGACATGGTCATGGTCGGCGAAGAAACGCTCATGTAGAGAACCGGTTCCGCCGCCGGGTTCTGCTTGTTGTAGGAAGGCGGCGCCGGCATGTTGGTCGGCAATTCACCTGAGGCGCGTGAAATCGCAGCCTGGACATCCTGCGCGGCCGCGTCGATCGGCCGGCTCAGAGCGAACTGCAGCGTGATGTTGGTCGATCCAAGAGAACTCGAGGACGACATGCTGTCGATGCCGGCGATGTTGGAGAACGCCTTTTCCAGCGGGGTCGCAACTGACGAGGCCATGATGTCCGGATTGGCGCCGGGAAGCGCTGCCTGGACATTGATCGTCGGATAATCGACAGTCGGGAGGTCACTGACCGGCAAGGTCACATAGCTAAGCACGCCGAAGGCGAGAATGGCCGCGACAAGCAGCGTCGTCGTAACGGCGCGGCGGATAAAAAAGTCGGTGATATTCATACCGCGTCCTAACTGGCGGTTCCCGAACTGGGCTTGAGGATCCGCACATGGGCTCCCGGTGCGAGCCGCAACTGTCCCTCGGAAACAACGGACTCACCCGCTGTCAGGCCGGAGCCGATTACGGCCTGGTCGGGGCGACCCGGCACCGTGATATTGCGCAAAACTTGTATAGGCCGCATCACCGCCGTGGCATCCGGCTTCAAGACCCAGACATACTTGCCATCGGGGCCGGTCTGGACCGTAGGCGCGGGGATGGTCACGCGCCCGTGTTCCAGGCTCAGTTGCGCGCGCACGTTCACGAATTGACCAGGCCACAGCGCGCGGTGTGCATTCTCGAACGCCGCTTTCAACTTAATGGTGCCCGTCGTCGCATCGACGGAGTTGTCGATAAACCGCAGCGTTCCCGTGTTGACCGAATTGTCGGCAGAGATCGCCGCGACGGTGAGGGGCCGCGTCTGGTTATACCGCCGGATTTCGGGAAGCAGGTTTTCCGGCACGGAGAAAGAAACGTTTACCGGCGAAATCTGGAGCAGGGTGACAAGCGTCGTATCGTTCTCTTTGGCCAGATTTCCCTGCTTCACCTGCACGACGCCCGCACGCCCGGCGATCGGCGCATAGATGCTCGTGTAACTGAGCGAGAGCTTGGTTTGCGCCAGGCGCGAGCGATCGGCGGCCTCGGTCGCCTTGGCGCTTTCGAGCGCCGCCCGGTCCGCGTCCAGAGAAGCCTTCGCCGCATCGGAATTGGAAACGGCAAGGTCGTTCTGCTCCCGCGAAAAAATCCCTTCCTTAAGAAGCTTGCCGCCGCGATCCGCCAAAGTTTGCAGGTTCTTTAAAGTCGCCTGGTCCTTTTCGATGTTGGCCGAACTTTGCTTCTCGTTGGCAGTGTCTTTCAGGATGTTGGCTTCCAGTTCGGTAATCTGCCGGCGGTAAATCTCCGGATCCAGTTCGAAAAGCAGCTCACCTTTGCGGACATCCTGGCCTTCCTGGAAGTTGACGCGCAGAACCGGCGCCGTAATGCGCGCTTTCACGTCGACGGTGGCGATCGCCTCCACATTGCCGATGGCGGCGATCTCGAGGGGAACATCCGACGACGACGCCGGAACCACGCGAACGGCGACCGGCGGCATGCCCGGCGGGAGCACCCGGCCCGGACGGCGCGCGGGAGCAACCTCCAGCAGCCACGATCGCAACAATAAGTAAAATTCGAATCAAAAGAAGTACAGCCCAATTATAAGACGGAGCAGGTTAGTGAATGGTTCGCGTCTTTCGATTCATGTAGTCCATCAGCAGATATTGACCGAGCGTATGCGGGGTCGTGAAATAAGCCTTCCCGTGGCAGATTTCAGTAACTTTCTGCACAAAATTAATCAATCCGTAATCGCTCGCGAGCATAAAGGTATTAATCAGAATGCCCTGCTTCTTACATCGATTGACTTCCTCCAGCGTCTTGCTGATCACCAGCGGATCCAGCCCGAACGCGTTCCGGTACATGCGGCCGTCATCCAGCGTCAGCGCGCTCGGCTTACCATCCGTGATCATCACGATCTGCCGCATGTCCTTGCGCTCCCGCTCCAATAGCCGCTGCGCGAGCATCAAGCCCGCCCGCGTATTGGTGTAGTAAGGCCCCACCTGAACACGGGCAAGCTGGCTGATGTCGAGCTCTTCGGCGCCGATCATGAAACAGAACGCAGCGCAGGCTGTCGCCCGGGTATTGCGTCTTGATCAAATGCGCCAGCGCCATGGCCACGTTCTTAGCGGGCGTGAACCGGTCCTCGCCGTACAGGATCATGCTGTGGCTGCAATCGAGCATCAGCACCGTCGCGCAGGAGCTTTGGTACTCGCACTGGTGCACATGCAGATCGCGAGTACTCCAGATTGAGCGGGACCTTGGACGCCTTCGCGCCGTACCGCGGAAAATAGCGTCTCGCTGATGTCCAGGTTCAGCGTGTCTCCGAACTCATACTGCTTGGAGGAACCCGAAGACTCGATGCCCGTGGCTAGATCGCGCGTATCGTGACGGCCGAAGCTCGATTTGCCCAGCGACCCGAGCAGGTCTTTCAGCGTTTTGAATCCGAGAAAATCAAGCGATTTGTCGGTGACCTCGAAACTTCGCGTCTGGGACCTGCCCTTCGCCGCCCTGTCCGGGCTGCTGGGCTTCGCTGGGATCCGAAATCGAAATATGCCCCTCGTCGGCAAGCTTCTTGACCAGGTTGTCGAGCAGCGATTCCATCTGCTCCGGGGAAAGGCTTTGCAGCTTTTCCATCATCCGCTCGAGCTCCTGGTCCTGAAACAGACCGCCCGATTCGAGCGCCCGCTGAATGGCCTGCTTGAGATCCTCGAGCGTCTGCCCGTCCATCTCCATGAACTGCGAGTAGGGCGAGTTGAAGCCGCTTTGCAGAAAGAAGTCCGAAAGGGCCTGCAGCAGGTCCTGCGCGTCAATACCGAAATCTTCCCCGTTGTAGCGCGAGTACTTGATCGATTTCACAGCACCTGCCCCCCCTTTCAATTGAACTGGCGTTTGCGGCGTTCTTTTTCGCGATCGCGTTCGTCGCGCTCTTCACGGCGTTCCCGCGCGGGCGCCTTTTTCTCTTCGCCGGAGAAATGATATTCCTCGGTGCGGCTGATGCGCCGGTGCGCATACAATCCTTCGAGGATGAACTCCGCGGCGGAAGCGCGCGTGGCGTCCTGCTCATTCTCCGACAGGCCCAAAGCGCGCGTTTTTTCCATCAGACCCTGGATCCCGTTCAGCTGACGCACCATGTCCGCCGCGCTGACCGATTCGCCGAGCTGCAGCGTGCCCCCCAGGTCAAACCACTGGACGACCGAGTTGAGGTTCACGCCCTCGTAGTACCGATCAAAGATCTTTCCGACAGCCAGACGGATGATCTCGCGCGCAATTGCCTCGCCGCCTTTCAGTTCGCCCTCATACTCCAGCTCCAGCTTGCCGGTCATGGAAGGCAGCGCCGAGTAGATGTCCAGAATCCGCGGCACCGCGAAGCTTTCTTTATTGACGAGGGTCCGGCGCTCGGCATTCGAAAGCACGTTTTCGAGCACCGAAATCGGGAGGCGCTGCGAGACGCCTGATCGCTTGTCGACGCGCTTATCTTCGCGCGCGATGAACGCGAGCTGCTCCACGATCTCACCGATGTAAGGCGGAACGGACGATTCCAGCGACGCCGGCCGCGCCGTCCAGGATTCCTGTCGCGTGATGGCCAGTCCCTGTTCGAGTTCCCGCGGGTAATGCGTGCGGATCTCGCTGCCGATGCGGTCCTTCAGCGGCGTGATAATCTTGCCGCGCGCCGTGTAATCTTCCGGGTTTGCGGTGAAGACGAGCAGCAGATCGAGCGGCAGGCGAACCGGGTAGCCTTTAATCTGCACATCGCCTTCCTGCATGATGTTGAACAGGCCGACCTGGATTTTCCCGGCCAGATCGGGAAGTTCGTTGATGGCGAAAATACCGCGATTGGCTCGCGGCAAAAGGCCGTAATGCACGGTTAATTCGTCGGAAATATCCTGACCGCGGCGCGCCGCCTTGATGGGATCGATGTCGCCGATCATGTCGGCGATGGTGACATCCGGCGTCGCCAGCTTCTCGATGTAGCGTTCCGCAGGCGTGAGCCACGAGATCGGCGTTTCGTCCCCTTTCTCTTCGATCAGCTTCTTAGCGAAAGCCGAGATCGGGTGAAAAGGGCTCTCGTGAATCTCGCTGCCGGTGACGTACGGGATGTAAGGATCCATCAGCGTGGTGAGCATACGCACCAGCCTTGTTTTGGCTTGGCCGCGCAACCCCAGCAGGATGAAGTTGTGTTTGGACAGGACCGCGTTCACCACCTGGGGGATGACGCTGTCCTCATATCCGACGATCCCGGGAAACAGGGCTTCGCCTTTTTGCAGTTTACAGATCAGATTCGCTCGCAACTCGTCTTTGACGGTTCGCGAGCCGGTGAGGGCCTCAGAAAAAGCGCTTGCGCGCAATTCTTTCAATGTGCGGGGTAATTCCGAAATGGAATTCATGGGGAAACATCCGGGATGAATCCGAAGTGTAGCACTCGGATTTTAGGGCCGGCCGCATGCGTCGGTTTACTCGGGATTGAACTCCCAGACTTCGCCCATCGCGTGGACGACGATCCGCCCCGGAGGAAAGTTCTTGCCGTCCATGGGGAAAAAGACGGCGCCGTCGGTGGATTGGCCCGGAGCGACGCGCGACTCGATAAGCGCGATGGCGGAGGCGGCCGCCGCGGCTTTGAACTTTTCGCTGGCGCCCTCGCCGAGCGCGGCTTCCCGCCGCTTCTGGTAGCCGTTCTCGAGCTTCATGTTGGGAATGCCGTAGATGGCCGTCTCGTAGGTGGAGACCAGCTTGACCAGGTCGCTGTGGTTGCCGTGTTCGAGGATCATGGCGACCACGTCGCGCGCCGGGGTTGCCGTCACGGTCCGGCCTTCGGCACGCACGTAACTGAAATCCTCGGGCTTGAGATTGGCGTACATGTCGGAGCCGTTCGAGATCGCGATCTGGATTAGCGCATACTCCTTCAACTGCACGGGAAGCCGCGCGCACATGACAGTGATGCCTTTGCGGGAAAGGCTCTGGTATTTCACGCCCTGGTTTTCGAATTCGATCACCTGCGCGAAGGCGCTACAGGCGCTCAGGATGGCGATTGCGGCCGTCGCGGAAAAGATACTCAGAAGACCCTCGCTTACGCGCTCGCCCGCGCTGGCTGCAGGCCGCGGATGCGGACTCCGGCCAACAGGCCCGTGCCGATCAGAGCCAGCGCGACCGCGATCCACTGTTCGAGCGAGAGCCCGAGCGCCGATGGATTCGACCCATCGTGCTCCCGGAAGAATTCAACGATCACGCGCGCGCCGCCGTCGAGAAGCAGCAGCAACCCCAATACCTGGCCTTCGCGATGACGCCGCAGGATAAACCAGATCAGAATGCCGCAGATGATCCACTCGGAGAAGGCTTCGTAGAGTTGCGTGGGATGCAGCGGAATCCCCAGGCGATCGGGAGAGATCACCGACTCCGGATTGGAGAAGGTGACGGCCCAGGGAATGTGCGCGGGACGGCCCCAGCAGCAGCCCGCGGCAAAGCAGCCCAGCCGCCCGATTCCATGACCCAGCGCGATTCCCGGCGCAAACTGATCGGCCGTCAGCAGTACCGGCAGGCGGTTCCGGATCATGTACCAGATGCTCGCTCCCAATGCCGCAATCAGGCCCCCGTAGAAGATGCCGGCGGATTGCAGGGTGGCGAGAGAAAAGATGTCGGCCGGATGCGCCCGGTATTCCGCGCTGAGCAGAATCATCAACACCTTCGCACCGGCGATACCGGCGAGCGCGCAGAACACGCCCATGTTGAGGACGGTTTCGGAGGACAATCCGACGCGCGCCGCCAGCCTCACCGTCAGCCAGATGCCGGACAGAAATCCCAGGGCGACCAGGATTCCGTACGTCGGGATGGAGAAGCTTCCGATGTGAACGAGGTAAGGCAGCATTAGGTGTGCGCCTTTCGTTCCGCGGCCGACCGGCGCAGCATGCTCAACAGCAGCAATCCGGCGCCGATGCTGATGGCGGTATCGGCCAGGTTGAACGTGTACCAGTGATAGGAGCCGTTGTAGAAATCCAGAAAGTCGGTGACCGAGCCCACGCGGATGCGGTCGAACACATTGCCCGCGGCGCCCCCGAAGATCAGGGCGACGGCGGTGTTCGAGTAGGTGTCCGTGTTGCGATTGCGCCAGAGCAGCCACGCCAGCAGGAAAAGCGCGATCACGGAGAACGAGAGCAGCAGAGCCAGTCGATACGTGGACGGGCTGTTGGCGAAAATCCCGAACGCCACGCCGGTATTGCTCGACCGCACGATATCGAAGAAGCCGGGGATCACCGGGTGCGTCTCGTACGGAGACATCCCGGATTCGACGAGGTGCTTGGACCACTGATCGATCGCAAACACAAACAGCGCGATCAGGCTAGACCGCATGGTCCCCGCTCTGGGTGTCGGCGACGGCGGCGGCACAAGAGGAGCAGATCGTCGGCCAGGCCGGAACGGAACCGACGTCGGGCAGGTATTTCCAGCAACGCTCGCACTTGTCGCCCAGTGCCCGTTCGACGCGCACGTCAACGCCCGCCGGATTCCCGTTCCGGAGCGAGACCTGAGAGACGATGAAAAGGCCCGGCAGTTCGGCGCGATACTCTTCGAGGAGCGGCGTCAGCCGAGCGTCCGCGGTCAGGTGGACATGCGCTTCGAGCGGAGCACCGATGGTCTTTTCACGGCGCGCGCCTTCCAGCATCTTGAGGACGTCGTCACGCAACTCGATCAGTTCATTCCACTGATCGGCATGAGCACGCTGCTCGCCGGTGATCCCGTGCGTGAGTTCCGCCGGCTCCGGGAAATACGCCGTGTGCACGCTGCCCGCGCCGCCGAGAAAACCCCACACCTCTTCCGTCGTGAAGACCAGGATGGGAGCGAGCAGCCGCACGAGAGCGTGTAGCAGACGGTGCATGGCGGTCTGCGCACTGCGCCTGGCGGGCGATCGCGTGGCGCTCGTGTAAAGCCGGTCCTTCAAAACGTCGAAGTAGATGGAGCTGAGGTCGACGGTGGCGAAATCGTAGACGGCGCGGTAAACCTTGTGAAACGCGAACTCGTCGTACCAGATGCGGCAGCGCGCCACCAGGTCCTCGGCGCGAATCAGAATCCACTGGTCGAATTCCAGCAGCGCGTGCCCGTCGACGGCATCGGAAGCGGCATCGAAATCGTGCGTGTTGCCTAGCATGTACCTGAACGTGTTGCGCAGCTTGCGGTAAGCCTCCGACAAGCGGGTCAACGTCGTTTCCGAGATGCGCGCGTCCTCATTGAAGTCGACCGAAGAGGTCCAGAGCCGCAGGGTTTCGGCCCCGAACTTCCGGATGATCTCTTCGGGCTCGACGCCATTGCCGAGCGATTTCGACATCGCGCGGCCTTCGCCATCGAGGGTCCATCCGTTGGTGGCGCAGCCGCGGTAGGGCGACTGATTGCGGAGCCCCACGCCGATCAGGAGCGAGGAATGGAACCAGCCGCGATACTGGTCGCCTCCCTCCAGATACATATCCGAAGGCCAGGGCAAACCGTTCGCTTCCGTGAGCACGGCGAGGCTGCTCGAGCCGGAATCGAACCACACGTCCAGAATGTCGGATTCTTTGGTCCACTCGGTGGAACCGCATTTGGAGCAGGCCATCTCGCCGCCGATCAGCTCGCGCGGCGCTTTCCGAATACCACACGTCGGCCGTCTCCTGCGCAAATCGCGCGACCACCCGATCGAGCACCGTGCGATCGGTGAGCGGCTCGCGGCACCTGTCGCAATAGAACACCACGATCGGAACGCCCCAGACGCGCTGGCGCGAGATGCACCAGTCGGGGCGCATGGCGATCATGTTGGTCATGCGTTCCTCGCCCCATTCGGGCAGCCACTTCACGGTCTTGATAGCGGCTAGCGCGCGCTCCCGCAGATGGTTTCGGTCCATGCCGATAAACCACTGCTCGGTGGCGCGGAAGATGGTGGGGTTATGGCAGCGCCAGCAATGCGGATAGCTGTGTTCGATCTTTTCCTGCGCGAGCAGCGCGCCTTGCAATTCGAGGATTCCGATTACCACCGGATTGGCCTGCCAGATGGTCTTGCCGAGAATCTCCGCGGGTAACTCGTAGCCTTCCTGCTGGTAGAAGCGGCCGGCGGCATCGACCGGGCAATAGGTCGGGATGCCGTACTTGAGGCCCGCTATGTAGTCCTCCAGGCCATGGCCGGGCGCCGTGTGGACCGCTCCGGTTCCTTGCTCCAGAGTGACGTGATCGCCCAGGATCCCGAGCGATTCGCGATGCAGGAACGGATGCTCGAAGACCGCGCGTTCGAGTTGCGAGCCCGGGAACACGGCGAGCACCTTGGGTTCTTTCCAGCCGCAGCGCTGCGCCGTGACGTTCAACAGGTCTTCAGCGACGATATACACATCGCCGTTCTCCAACTGCGCCGCGGCGTAGGCGAACTTCGGGTTGAAGGCGATGGCGAGATTGGCCGGCAGCGTCCAGGGTGTGGTGGTCCAGATCAATCCGAAGACGCGTTGCGAAGCCAGCGCTGGATCGATGTTCTCCGGCTGCGACTTCAGCGCGAAGCGCACCCACACCGACGGACTGGTGTGATTCTCGTACTCGACCTCGGCTTCGGCCAGCGCAGTGCGATCGTGCGTACACCAGTTCACCGGCTTCAGGCCCTTATAGACGTAGCCCTTGTCCAGAAAATCGACGAACGCGCCGGCGATCACCGACTGGTATTGCGGGCTCATCGTTAGGTAGGGATCGTCCCAACGGCCAAACACCCCGAGGCGCTGGAACTGCTCGCTTTGCGCGGCGACCCACTTGGCGGCGTACTTGCGGCATTCGGCGCGAATGGCCGCGATCGACATCGTGGCCTTCTTCGACCCGAGGTTCTGATCGACCTTGAATTCGATCGGCAGCCCATGGCAGTCCCAGCCGGGAACGTACGGCGTGTCGAAGCCCGCCATGGTCTTCGACTTCAGAATGAAGTCCTTCAGAATTTTGTTGAAGGCGTGACCGAGGTGGAGATTGCCATTGGCGTAGGGCGGGCCGTCATGCAGGATGTAGGCGGGCCGGCCGGCGCGGGCCGCGCGAATGGCCCCATAAAGGTCCTCACTCTTCCACCGCGCGAGCATCTTGGGCTCGGTTTGCGGAAGGTTGGCCTTCATGCTGAAGTCCGTACGCGGGAGATTCAGGGTCTGCTTCAGGTCTACGGGCGCCGATTCCATTGTGTGTGTTGAACGTGAGTATCGAACCTTAATTATACTGGGGCATTCCAGCGGGAGGATTCCAGATCGATGACCAGACGAGAGTTGTTGCAGGCTGCTGCGGTAGCGGGTGCGATGCGCTGGAGCGCGCGCGCGGCTGTGAGCCAATCGTCCATGATCGGCGTGCCCTTTACGCCTACCGCCAGGGTGCGCTTTGGCGTGATCGGAGCGGGCGGCCGCGGCACCAGCATGATGCACGAGATGGTGGCTCTGGAGAACGCGGAAATTCGCGCGATCTGCGACGTGAATAAAGATGCCGCGGTGACCGCGCAGGGGATGGTCGAAAAGGCGGGGCAGAAAGCCCCGGCGGTTTACACGAGCGGCGATCACGATTACGAAAACCTCGTGAAGCGCGAAGATCTGGACTTCGTGTACATTGCGACTCCCTGGGACTGGCATGTGCCGATGGCGGTTGCGGCGCTGAAGGCGGGGCGGCACGTCGGCATCGAAGTACCCGCGGCAACCACGATCGACGACTGCTGGGAACTGGTGAACCAATCCGAACAGGCCCGCCGCCACTGCCTGATCATGGAGAACTGCTGCTACGGCTACGACGAGTTGCTGGTTTTGAACATGATCCGCGACGGCTTACTGGGTGACCTGATCCACGGCGAAGCGGCGTACATCCATGACCTGCGCGAAGAACTCTTGAGCAATCGCGGCGAAGGCCTCTGGCGCAGAAAGCCGCACACGATGATGAACGGCAACATCTACCCCAGCCACGGGCTCGGTCCGGTGGCCAACTACATGGGGATCAACCGCGGGGATCGCTTCGATTACCTGGTTTCGGTGAGCTCTTTGCAAAAAGGGCTCGAGCAGTATCGCGACGCGCATTTTCCGGCCGAGGATCCGAAGCGCACGGAAAAGTACATCGAAGGCGACATGAACACTTCGATCATCCGGACCGCGCTCGGACGAACCATCATGCTGCAGCACGATGTGGTGAATGCCCGGCCCTATGACCGGATCAACCTGATCTCTGGAACCAAAGGGGTGTTTCGCGGTTATCCCTCTCGGGTGTATCTCGATGGCGAGGGGAAAGAGGAATTCACCTCGATTGACGCGCTGAAACCGAAGTACGAGCATCCGCTCTGGAAGTCAACCGGCGAACAGGCGCGTAAGCTGGGCGGCCATGGCGGCATGGATTTTATCATGCTGTACCGGCTGGTGGAGTGTATGCAGAAAGGCATCCCTCCCGATATGGATGTTTACGACGCTGCGTCATGGAGCGCGGCCGGTCCGTTGAGCCGGGATTCGGTGGGGCAGGGAGGCGCGCCAGCGAAGTTCCCGGACTTCACGCGGGGCCGCTGGAACGAGCACCGCGGCTGGCTGGCGTGATTTCAGGCTGATTTCTTCCGCTCCTTCTGTTTTCCGGATTGCGCGGGCTTTTCCGCGTCCTGTATCAAGTCCGCCGGGGACGGAGTGACGTACTTCACGATCACGGAGATGCGCCGGTTGGACGCGCCTTCGGGATCTTTGGGAGTGCGCAGGTCCTGGTCGGCAAAGCCGCGGACCTCCATCACCTGGTTGGGCCGCAGGCCGGACGCTTCCATCACGCGCCTCGCCGCATTGCCTCGGTCAACGGAGAGCTCCCAGTTGCTATAAACTCCCGTACCGCTGAACGGCTTCGAATCGGTATGGCCTTCGATAAGGATGCGATTGGGAAGCGGACCCAATTCTTTGGCCAAAGTAGTGAGTAACTCACGCCCGATGGGTGACGGTTCGATCTTGCCGCTTTCGAAGAACATGCCCTTCTTGTTCTCGAGCATTTCGATGCGCAGTCCCTCGCCGGTAACGGTCATGAGGATGTTCTCCTTGGCTTTATTGAAAACCACCATCTGCTGAATGGACTGCTGCAGCAGTTCCTTGACTTTGCCCAGGTCCTCCTTCTTCAACTCGAGCGTATCGCCGGTGCCCGCTGCGGAGTTGCCCTGCAGCTTCCCGGTTCCGGTAGGGTCCTGGAAGTAGCCGCCGATCGCTTTCTTCACTTCGACGCTACTGCTGAGCAGCCAGAGGACGATAAAGAGCGCCATCATGGCGGTGACGAAATCGGCGTAAGCGACCTTCCAGGCGCCCCCGTGATGACCGCCGTGGCCGCCCTTCTTGCGCTTGATGATGAAGATGTTAGCGGCCGCCGGCGTGTTTGCCATGTTAGTGACCGGCCGGAGCGGCGGCTCCGCCCTTAAACGCCTGTTCCATGTCTTTGAATGAAGGCCGAAGATCCGCGGGGATGGAACGCCGGGCGAACTCGGCGGAGATCATGGGCGCCATCCCTTTGGCAAACGCGAGCAAGCCCACCCGCAGCGAATTGTAGTATTGCGATTCGGCCTCATTCATCTTGGTCATGTTGCCGGCGAGCGGCCCCAGAAACCCGTAGCAGAGCAGGATGCCGAGAAACGTGCCGACCAGCGCCGCCGCCACCTTTTTGCCGATCTCTTCGGGAGGGCCGCCGATCGCGCCCATGGTGATCACCACGCCGAGCACCGCGGCCACAATCCCTAAACCGGGAAGCGCATCGGCCACGGTCGAAAGCGCCGCAACCGGGATACCCGCTTCATGGTGGTGCACCTCGAGCTCCGTCTCCATCAACTGATCCAGCTCGAAAGGCGGGACCACTCCGGAGAGCGAAGTCCGCAGCGTATCGCAGACAAAATTCAGGGCGTGATGGTCTTTGAGAAATTTCGGGTACTTCGAAAACAATGGACTGGCGTCGGGCTTCTCGACATCCTCCTCCAGCTTCGCCATCCCCTGCTTGCGGGCGTACTGGAAGATATCGTTCAACATCTGCAGGCTTTCCAGATAGAATTTGGCCGAGTACTTACTGCCGCTCAAGACCGCCAGCGCGCCCTTGACGATTTTCATCACCACCGGAAGTGGGTTGGCGATCAAAAGAGTCCCGATGGCCGCGCCGCCGATGATGACCAATTCGGAAGGCTGCACCAGAACCATCAGGTTGCCTTTCTCCATCAGGTAGCCGCCGACGATGGCCCCAATCACAACCAGCATTCCTACAATCGCAAACATTTTCGGTTCGATTTCCCTGAGAGTGGTATCGACGGAAAGCGGTGAAAACTTGAGCCGAATCGGCGGGATTGTTCTAACCCGGCAGGCAGCGAAGATTATCGATGAGGCGAGTGCCGCCGATCCAGATGGCGCCCATGGCTTGCACCGGACCGTCGACACGATCGACGGGCTGCAGCGTCACCGGGTCGGCCAGTCCGAGGTAGTCGATCTGAATCCCGGGATATTCGAGTTCCAGCCCGGCGCGCGCGAGGATCGCTGGGGCGTCGCGCTCGCCGGCCGCAATCGAATCGCGCGCCTGGGCGAGCGCCCGGAAGAGGCGGGTTGCGAGCTGCCGCTCCGGCTCGCCCAACCGCGCGTTGCGCGAACTGAGGGCCAGTCCATCAGGGTCACGCACGGTCTCGACGGCGACGATGCGGATCGGGAAGTTAAGATCTTCCACCATGCGGCGGATGGCTGCCAACTGCTGAAAGTCCTTCTCGCCGAAGAAGGCGAGCTGGGGCCCGACGATATGGAAGAGCTTCGTGACCACGGTGGTGACGCCGCGGAAGTGGCCGGGACGCGCACGGCCGCAGAACGAATCGGTAACCCCCGACACCTCGACCGATGTTTGCAGCGGAGCGGGATACATCTCGTCCACCGAGGGAGCGAAGATGAGATCCGCGCCCGCGCGGCCGCAGAGCTCCACGTCGGCGGCCAGCGAGCGGCCGTAGCGCTCGTAATCGTCGCGGCGTTCGAACTGGATTGGGTTGACGAAGATACTGACGACGACCAGGCCGGATTGGGCGCGCGCGGTCTTGATCAGGCGGGCGTGCCCGGCATGCAGGGCGCCCATGGTGGGGACCAGCCCGACCGCCGCCCCCTGGGACGAGGGCGCGCGCACGGCCTCACGGATGCCGCCGATCGTGTCTAATACCGGAACGCTCAACCGGCTTTCTCGGGACGCGCCGGGAAACGGCCTTCGCGGACGTCTTCGATGTAGGCGCGGGCGGCGGCGGTCATCGCTTCACCCAGCTGCGCATATTGCTTGACGAAAGAAGGCACCAGGCCGGTGAAGAGGCCCATGGCGTCATAAGTCACGAGTACCTGGCCGTCGCAATCGGGGCCGGCGCCGATCCCGATGGTCGGGATGTCGAGCTCCCGCGTGATGCTTTGCGCCAGGGCCGGCGGGATGCATTCGAGCACGATCGCGAAGGCGCCCGCCGCGGCGATGACCTTCGCCTCTTCCATAAGCCGCTCCGCACCGGCCGGATCGCGTCCCTGGATGACATACCCGCCCAGCTGGTTTACGGATTGCGGAACCAGGCCGACGTGACCCATCACCGGAATGCCGGCATTCACCAGCCGCCTAATCACATCGGGATGGTGCGCGCCTTCCAGCTTGACCGCCGCCGCTCCGCCTTCCTGGATAAGTCGGCCGGCATTGCGGACGGCTTCCTCGATGCTGATCTGCCAGGAAAGGAACGGCAGGTCCGCAACCACCAGCGCGCGCTCCGTGCCCCGCACCACCGCGCGCGTGTGATGCACCATCACGTCCATGGTCACCGGGATCGTGCTCGCATGGCCCATGATCACCATGCCGAGCGAATCGCCCACCAGCAGAACCTCGATGCCCGCGCGGTCGAGCAGCGTGGCCATAGTGGCGTCGTAGGCGGTCAGCACGGCGATTTTCTCGCCCCGCCGTTTGCGTTCCTGAAGCGTGGTGATGCGGACGTGTTTCAAGCGTTCGAGTCCTCTATTGCCGTTGCAGGAGGGATCGCAGATCTTGCGCGCGGGCCGGGTCCATGCCGCGGCGCAGAGCGATATCCAGGGCGTGCAGGCTGGCTGCGAGATACAGCTCCCGGACAGAAAGCGGCGCAACGCCGATGGCTTCCAGATGCCGGGCTACGGTGCCCGTATCGCCGCGCTGCACGGGGCCGGTGAGCGCCTGTTCGGGTCCGTCTTCCAGAACGTTATCCAGGGAAGCGCGGGCGATCGGCCCCAACGCGGGCCACACCGAAGCGCTGGGAACGCCCGCGATCCGCAGGAGTTGCCCGGCCGCGTCCAGGACGGAGATAAGGTGATTGCTGGCCATAGCCGCCGCTGCATGGTAGATCGCGCGGGCTTCCGTGGGGATTCGAAGAATCAGGCCGTCCAGGCACGTCGCGATCTCGACGGCCCAGGCCAGCGCGTCTAGGTCGCCATCGACGGCAAAGGCGCTGCCGGGCAGAACGCGGTAAGCGGCCTCGGGACTGGCGAACGTCTGCAGCGGATGCAGCGAGCCGCAGCGGATGCCGCGGGCGCGCTCCCGGGCAAGCAGTTCGCCGCCATAAGCCCCGCAGGTGTGCAGCAGGATGGCCGCGCCCGAAAGGCTCGCCGCGACTTCCGCGATGGCGCTATCCGCAACGGCGATCAGAACCCGCTCGCAATGAAGCTCGCCGAGCAGCACCGGTTGGCAATGGCCTCCGATGAAGCGGGCGGCGGTCTGCGCCTGTTCGCGGGAGCGGCCGGCCACTGCGCCGATGGGATGTCCGGCTTCCTGAAGGCGGCGGCCGAGAGCCTGGGCGACTCGTCCTGTGCCGGCGATCCCGGTGGTCACTGCGTCACGCCGAGAGCGGAGATAATCGCATCGGCATCGAACACGCAGCCGCCCCAGGTTCCGCCGCTGGCATTCTGCAACGCCGCCCAGAGCCGCGTGTCGTCGGGCAGACGCGGATCGTGCGCCAGGTCGGCCCGCAGCGGACGATGCGCCAGCACCTCGGTCCCTTGCTGCGCGCCGAAGTAGTTTTCCCCTTCGCCCACCAGATTCACGGAACCTTCCAAATTGTTGCGGTCCACCACGATTTCGATTAGATCGCCTTCTAGCACTTTGCCGAGCGGTCCCCCCGCAAGCGCTTCGGGAGTGATGTGGCCGATGCAGGCGCCGGTGGAAACGCCGCTAAATCGCGCATCGGTCAACACCGCGATCTGCTTGCCGAAGCTCAGGTGTTTGAGCGCGGAGGTGATTTGGTAGATCTCCTCCATTCCGGAACCCATGGGGCCGCGGCACATCAGCACGATGATGTCGCCGGGGCGGATGGCATCGGGACCGTGGCCTTTGAGCGCCGCGATGACGGACGCCTCGGTGGTGAAGACACGCGCGGGGCCGCGCTTCCGGTAGCAGCCGTCGGCATCCACCACGCTTGGGTCGATGGACGTGCTCTTGATGACCGAACCGCCGGGGGCCAGGTTGCCATGCGGAAACGTAACGGTGGAGGTGAGTCCGCGGGCGCGGGCCGCATCGGGACTCATAATGACGTGATCGGGATCGATCCCGTCGCGCTCCCGCAGATTGCGCCGCAGGACGCTGCGCCGTTCGGACTGCTCCCACCAGTCGAGCACGGTGCGGAGCGGTTCGCCGGAGACGGTCAGCGCGTCGAGTTCAAGCAAGCCCAGCGCCCGGAGATGCAGCATGACTTCGGGGACGGCGCCGGCCTGGAAAACCTGGACCGTGGGATGGCCGACGGGTCCGTTGGGAAGCGCGTCCACCAGGCGCGGAATCTGGCGGTTGACGCGAATCCAATCTTCCGCCGAGGGCCGCCGCAGGCCCGCCGCGTGCGCTACCGCCGGCAGATGCATGATCAGATTGGTGGAGCCGCCGAAAGCCGCATGCAGGGCCATGGCGTTGTGAATGGAGTGGGGAGTGAGGATGTCGCGCATGGCGAGCCCGCGCGTTTCGAGAGCCAGCACGGCGCGTCCCGACCGCCGCGCGGCATCGAGCCAGATGGGATGTCCGGAAGGCGCGAGGGCGGCATGCGGGAGGGTCATCCCGAGGGCTTCGGCAACAACCTGTGAAGTGGCCGCCGTGCCCAGGAACTGACAGCCGCCGCCGGGGCTGGCGCAGGCGTGGCAGAGCGCGTCGGCGGCCTCGTCGAGCGTCATCTCATCATGCGCGAAGCGCGCGCCGACGGACTGCACGCGGCCCGCATCTTCCCCCGATTCCGGCATCAGCGTGACGCCGCCGGGAACCAGCACGCAGGGAAGGTCGCGGCTGCCCGCGAGCGCCATCATCATGGCCGGGAGTCCCTTGTCGCAGGTGGCGACTCCGATCACGCCCCGCCGCGTGGGCAGCGAACGGATCAGCCGCCGAAAGACCTGCGCCGCATCGTTGCGGTAGGGCAGGCTGTCGAACATGCCCGTGGTGCCCTGCGTCCGGCCATCGCAGGGATCCGTGCAATACGCCGCGAAGGGGATGGCGCGGTTCGCGGTTAGTTCTTCCGCGGCCGCCTGCATGAGCAGCCCTACTTCCCAGTGGCCCGTGTGATACCCGAGAGCGATGGGCGTTCCGTCTTCCCGGCGGATGCCGCCGTGCGTGCTCAGGATCAGGATTTCGCGGCCGCCGAGATGCGCCGGATTCCAGCCCATGCCGGCGTTCTGGCTCCATCCGAAAAGATTGCCGGAAGGGCTCGACAGCAGCATTTCCACGGTGATGGGAAGCGTCCCCTGGGGGCCGGCTGCCTTGGTGTGGACATCGAAGACGGAAGGGTCTGCGGATTCGACCAAATTGGAGAACGCGGTCATTGGCGTAATGATGATTGTAAGGGGTTACCGCGACACGGTTCCGAGGTAGTTTCCGTAACCCACGATCAGGGTCGACCCGACCAGCACCATCAGGCTCAGGGCCACCAGCCGTTGCGTGCCGCGGCTGGAGCCCTTCCACTCATGCAGGGCGATTCCCCAGAGCGTGCTGAAGATGATGATGCTGGCCATGTGCATGGTCCAGCTGGAAAACTTGTAGCGGCCCATCTGTGTCTCGCCCATGGTGTAGAAAAAGAACTGGAAATACCAGGTCGCGCCGGCCAGCGCGCAAAGCAGGTAATTGCGCAGCAGGGGAGCGCCGTTGGCTTCGAAGTACTGGCGTCCGGTGCGATTGCGCGCGTTCAGGATGGCGCACCAGATGACGTTGGTGGTGAAGCCGCCGGCGAGCACCACGACCAGGACCGGGAGCCCCTGCCAGAGCGTCGGCGTCCCGTTCTGTAGGGTCAGCGCTTTGATCGGATCGCCCGCCGCCAGCCCGTAAGCGAAGCAGGCGCTCATCACTCCGGAAAATGTCGCCACCAGCAGGCCTTTCCGGAGATCGAACTCTTTGATGGACGCGCGCTTCTGCTCATCCGACATTTCGCGCTCCTTGGAGATGCCGGCGGCTCCGGCGACCGCGATGCCGGCGAGGCACACGCCAATGCCCAGCAGAATGACGCGTCCGGAGGCGGTACCGAGGACCTTGTCTGCGAAATCGCCGTTGAACAGCGGCGGCATGAGAGTGCCAAAGGCGGCGCAGAAGCCGAGGACAACGGCCATGCCGAGGCTCATGCCGAGGTAGCGCATGGTGAGTCCGAAGGTGAGCCCGCCGAGTCCCCAGAGCACCCCGAATGTATAGGACCAGAAGAGTGCGGAACCCGGCGCGTGCGTAAGCGTGGCGAGCAGGCCACGGGTCAGCAGGGCGGCCAGCAGCCACGGCACGATTACCCAGCTGAAGATCCCGCCCGCGAGCCAGTATGTCTCCCACGCCCAGCCCTTGACCCCGCGATACGGGACGTAGAAACTGCCGGACGCAAGCCCGCCCAGCCAGTGGAAGAAGACGCCGAGCATCGGATTGGGAATCATGGGTGAAAGAACGCTGATCGTATCATCTGGGTATCGATTGCTGATCTCACTTTTCATCACCTGTTACAACGACACCCTGTTCCCGCAAACCGGCAAAGCGGTGGTGGCGGTGTTGGAGCGTTTGGGGCATCAGGTCGAGTTCCGGTCCGCCCAGACCTGCTGCGGGCAGATGCACTACAACACGGGCTACCAGAGCGAGGCGCTGCCGCTGATGCGCCGCTTCGTCGAGATCTTTGCGGATGCCGAGACCATCTGCGTGCCGTCCTCGTCCTGCGTGGCGATGATTCGCGATCACTTTCCGAAGATGGCCGCGGCGACCGGAGACCCCCGGCTTGCCGAGCAGACGGCAGCCGTGGTGCCGCGGGTGTTCGAGTTCTCAGAGTTGCTCACGGACAAGCTGGGCGTGGAGGACGTGGGCGCATACTTCCCGCACGCGGTGACTCTACACCCGTCCTGCCATTCGCTGCGTTCGCTGCATGTGGGCGACAAGCCGGCGCGGCTGCTGCGCAAGGTGCGCGGCTTGAAGCTGGTGGAGCTTCCCGAGGCCGAGCAGTGCTGCGGCTTCGGCGGGACGTTCGCGGTGAAGAATCCGGAGGTGTCGGCGGCGATGCTGTCCGACAAAGTGCAGTGCGTTTTGAGCACGCGCGCGGAGATCTGCGCGGCGGTCGATAACTCCTGCCTGATGCACATCAACGGCGCATTGCGGCGGCAGCGCACGGGCGTCCGCACCCTGCACCTGGCGGAGATTCTGGAGGCGGTGGAATGAGCATCCGGGTGGGGCGATCGGAACAGGCGCCCGACTTTCCCGACGCGGCGCGCCGCTCGCTCGGCAACACCCAACTGCGGCGCAACGTGCGCAATGCGACCGACCTGATTCGCGCCAAACGCAAGCGCGTCGTCGACGAGATGCCCGACTGGGAGCAACTCCGGGAGAGCGCCTATGCCATCAAGGAGCACACGCTGGCGTACCTCGATTTCTATCTGGAGCAGTTCGAGTCCGCCTGCGTGCGGGCCGGCGGCCAGGTGCATTGGGCGCGCGATGCCGATGAAGCCAACCGGATTGTCGTTGGATTGATCCAGGCGCATCACGAGACGGAAGTGATCAAGGTCAAGACGATGACTTCCGACGAGACGCAGTTGAATGCGGCGCTGGAGGCGGCTGGCATCTACCCGGTGGAGACCGATCTGGCGGACCTGATCGTGCAGCTGGGGCACGATGAACCTTCGCATATCGTGGTGCCGGCGCTGCATCGCAATCGCATGGAGATCCGGCGGATCTTCATGGAACGGATGGGCCTCGCCGAGTTGGGGGACCGGCCGGAAGACCTGACCGGCGCGGCGCGGCGTTACCTCCGCGAGAAATTTCTGCGGGTGAAAACCGGGGTGAGCGGGGCTAACTTCGCGGTGGCCGAGACGGGCTCGGTGTGCGTGGTGGAGTCCGAAGGCAACGGGCGCATGTGCCTGACGCTGCCGCGGGTGCTGATCAGCCTGGTGGGAATCGAGAAGATCATTCCACGGTTCCGCGATCTGGAAGTGTTTCTGCAGTTGCTGCCCCGATCGGCAACGGGAGAACGGATGAATCCCTATAACTCGATTTGGACGGGAGTGACGCCGGGGTCCGGCCCGGAAGAGTTCCACGTGGTGCTGCTGAACAACGGGCGGACGGAGGTGCTGGCCGATGCGGAGACGCGGGAGACGCTCGATTGCATCCGCTGCGGCGCGTGTTTGAATGCGTGCCCGGTGTACCGGCAGACGGGAGGGCACGCGTACGGGTCCATTTACTCCGGGCCTATCGGCGCGATCCTGACGCCGCAGCTGCATTCCATGCGGGAGGCGCAGTCGCTGCCCTATGCTTCGTCGCTTTGCGGGGCTTGCTACGAAGTATGCCCGGTGAAGATCAATATTCCGGAAATCCTGATTCACCTGCGGAACCAGGTGGTGGAAGCGGGCGGCGCTCCCTGGACGGAGCGCGCGGCGATGAAGGCGGCGAGCTTCGCCTTGGCCGGGCCGGGGCGTCTCGGTTGGGCGCAGGAGCTGGGGCGCATCGCGCAGAAGCCCTTCGTGGAAGACGGAAACATTGCTTCTCTGCCGGGGATGTTGGGCGGCTGGACGTCGGTGCGGGATCTGGCGCCGATCCCGAAGCAATCGTTTCGCGAATGGTGGGCGGAGCGCAATGAGCGCAAGTAAGGCCGCGGTTCTGGACGCGGTGCGAAAAGCCTTGGGAGAGCGTTCCGGCGATCGCGGTTCTGACTATGAACGCATCGCCCGCGAGTACACAGCAGCGCAGTTGGCGGGGAGCGCGGAAGTTCTCGCGTTGTTCGAAGACCGGCTGCGGGACTACGACGCGAACACGCGACGCTGCGCTCCGCGGGAGCTAGCTGATGCCATTGCCGGTTGTCTGCGCGCGCGCGAGGCGCGTGAGATTGTGATCGCGGAAGACTTTCCGGAAGCCTGGCTGCCCTCCGGATTCGACTTTGTTCGCGACCGTTCGTTGAGCTATGACGCGATCGACCGCGCGGATGGCGTTTTGACGGCCTGCTCGGCGGCCATCGCGCTCACCGGTACCATCATTCTGCAGGAAGGCGCATATGCGCAGGGGCGGCGCGTGCTCACCCTGCTTCCCGACTACCACCTGTGCGTGGTGGATGCAAGGCAGATCGTACACACGGTGCCCGAGGGGATTCGTGCGATCGAAGGCACGGCATCGCTTGCGACCACGACCATCTCAGGACCGTCGGCGACGGCCGACATCGAAATGATCCGCATCCGCGGCGTACACGGTCCGCGCACGCTCGAGGTGATCACCGTAGTGCCAGAACCGCAAGAAGAAGAGCCGGGGGCATGACGAGCAGGCCATAGCGGAGGAAGGTCCAGAAGCTGACGGCTTCACCCTCGCGGCGGATCGCCGTCAACCAGAGGATGGTGGCGAGGGAACCGCTGACGGACAGGTTCGGCCCCAGGTCCACGCCGATCAGGACCGCGTTGCGGACGGCAGCGGAAACCGGAGCGGCATGGAGCGCACCGGCCGCGATCAAGCCAACTGGCAGGTTGTTGACGACGTTGCAAAGCAGGGCGACGCCGAATGCGGAGGCGAGGCTGGCCAGGGGTTCACCAAGCGCGGCGGCCTTTTGCAGAGCGCTCTGGCTGAGCGTTCGGGCACCGGCCTGGTTCGTCGCCTCGACCAGAACGAAGAGGCCGGCAACCAGCGGAATCACACTCCATGAGATGCCTTTCAGGATGCCCAGCGGCGCGGCCCGGTCCCTGAGCCAAACCAGGAATGCAGCGCAGAGCGCGGCGGCGAAGGTCGGAAGCCCGAGATCGATATGCAGAGCGGAAGCGATCACCAGAGCCGCTGCCGCGCCGGCGATCCCCACAGCCGCGAGCTTTCCGGCTAGCGCCAGCTTGGGGGCCTCTACTTGGCGCTGCAAGGGGCGCGCGAGGTCTTTGCGGACGGCCCAGCGCAGCACCGCGAAGGTGACCAGAATCGACGCGAGCGACGGGATCGCAAAGGATCGCATCCATGCTCCGAGCGGCGGCATCTGCGAACCGTAGACCACCAGGTTGGCGGGATTCGCGATGGGCAGGACGAAGCTGGCGGCGTTGGCGATGAAGGCGCAGATCAGGAGAAAAGGAAGCGGCGTCGCGCGGGCTTTCTTCGAAGCCGCAAGCACGGCCGGAGTAAGAACCACGGCGGTCGCGTCGTTGGACAGGAAGATGGTGACCAGGGTGCCGACGAGGTACACGATGGCGAAGAGCCGTTTCGCCGAGCCTTTGGCGGCGTTCACGGCCAGCGCGGCCAGCCAATCGAAGAACCCTTCGCGGCGGCCCAGCTCCGCGAGGATCATCATGCCGGTAAGAAAGAGATAGACATCGGCGCCGCGGCCGACGGCGGCCCATGCTTCCCTCGGTGAGATCTGCCCGAGAACGAGCAGCAGCAGAGCGCCCGCCCCGGCCCAGACGGCTTCGGAGATCTGCCAGGGGCGGATGAGGATGAGGAGGATGGTAAGGGTGGTGATTGCCCAGATCAGCATGGAGCTCAACTTCTCATGTTGGCATTTCGTTAGATTTGAAAGCATGTCCGGCAGGCTGGCGTTGTACTGCGTGTTTCTCCTCACGCCAAGCCTGTTTGCAGATACTCTCGCCGACGCTCTGGCCCGCGCTTACATTCCGACGGACCGATTTTCGGTCGCAGAGCTGACAACCCGAATCACCAGCTACGCTGTTTCGGAGGGTGACCCGTTCCTGATCGGATACTATACCGACGCCGGATCGCTTGAGCTCAAAGGTCCCCTGCACCTGATTCGCTTTAGCCGGAAGAGGAACGAAGTAGATCGAGTGGACCTCACGGACATCACTACTCTGTTTCAGCATGAGATCAAGATGGGTTGTCTCGGATCCGTATTGCGTGTGCGGGAGACATACGGAATCGTCTATGTCGAAACACACGTAAATCCTTCCGCGAGCTGTTTGTTGATCCTGACCCCGAAGTTAGAACTTAGAGCAAGTATTTCCGGGTGGCTACTGGGAAACATAGGCCGTCGTTACGCAATAGTGGAAGCGAGTGAGGTTCACTTTACCGCTACGCAACTGCTGCACTTGGAAGTATTTGACTTAGATGCCTTGAAGTCTATTCCGTTATATCCTTTCAAGAATGATCCGGCGCGCCTCCAATTCAGTCGAGCAATCGCGCGGTATCTCTCACAGTCCTGGTGCATGCACGCGAATGCACCATGCGATCCGAATGAGTTCGATGTCTCGTTGTCAAAACCGATTGCAGTGAATCAGGAAGCGCAAGTCTTCGGCTTTGAGGCCGGGTTCGATGCCGCGGGCTTCGGTGAACAGGCTTTAAAGCACGTACCTCCGCAAACGATGGTCTATGTCTACCGGCTACGCGGAGACACGTGGGAACATCGCGAATTCAGTAAGGATCAGTTCAAAACTCTGTTTCATGGGAGTAGTCTGCAAGTCTCAATAGAGACCTATCCCGGTGCAGCTTTCAGAGATTCTACCGCCAGAACGCGCGGCGGAAAAGGCGGATCGCGCCCATGATGTGCGCCTACGCTGCCGGCCCACCTGTTCGAAGTCCGCCACGGTCAGACCGAGGTCGGCCAGCACTTCCTTTATGCGCGACGGGTTTGTTGTGCTTCGGTGAGGAGGATAATGAGGGCGGTGATCGCCCAGGTCAGGAAGTGGTGTGCTTCAGCCACTCCCAAGCTTCGGCAACGGCGCGCTTTTCGTCGTCGCTGCTCTTTTCGTCTTCTATGGGTGGGTTAGCGAGAGCACGAGAGATTCGGTTAGGCATTGTTTTCTAAAGACTCTTTCCAGCTTACTTGCGCCAGAACGCGCGACCGGACAGGCGCATTGCAGCGATGATGTAGGCGATGGCAAAGCCGGTGACGCCGGGCACCAGGGTCCAGCGCCCTTCGGTCGCGTCGAGGATTGCATCGAATACCTGAATGAGAGCGGTAAGCGCGATCAAACCTGTGAGCATCTGGCGCGACCCGGTCCCTACCATCACGAGCAGCAGGATCGCGAGCGCTAAGTTCCGGGAGATGAAATAACCGGCATAGGTGCGGACC
This sequence comes from Bryobacterales bacterium, assembly GCA_963814235.1. GTDB lineage: Bacteria > Acidobacteriota > Terriglobia > Bryobacterales > Bryobacteraceae > Bog-113. Next base: position 80,225 of record CAWFCA010000012.1, read on the forward strand.
GCATCGGTGATTTGTGAACCCGGCGCGACTAACATGCCCGGATTGGTGATGGCGACAACGGCGCCAACTGCCATCAGCAAAGCTCCCACGATGACGATGGCGGAGACCCACCAGGGCGTTGCGGACGTGTACGGGGCTTGCATGGGAAACGATGATATCAGCGCTCGACGCGGAGGCCGTGAAATTTTAGGAAGCTGAGCTTGTCCCAATAACCGCGTTGGAAGCGGATCTTACCCGCCTCGATATGGAAAAAGCCGCAACCGCGCAGACCGAGCGGATCGCGCCAGATCTCGGCCTCCACAACCGCTTTCATTCCTTCGGGTCCGGTGAGAGGGCAGCAGAGGTGCTCCATCGAGGCCCATCGAGCGACTTCCGGGTTCTTACAAATCGCCCCGGAAATCATAAAACACGCGAATCAGGTTGCCATCCAGGTCCGCCGCCATAAACTCGCGCAGCTTCCACGGTTTATCCCCGGGCTCCGAAACGATCTTCGCCCCCGCCGCCTGCCACTCTGCAAACAACTCATCCACCTCGGACTTACTGCCAGCATTCAGCCAGAAAAGCAGAGGACCTCGGTTGCCGTGGGACTCCCGAAAGGAGCCATTCGTGAGGAACAGCCGGCAATCCCCTCGTGAGACTTGTCCAATACCGCCCGCGTCGTCCCCCCAATCGAAGGTAAAGCCCAGAGTGTTCACGTAGTAATCTGCGGCCTTCTCGACGTTGACCGCTGGAATTTCCGGAACAGGAGCGGGTAGCATCATCAAGTCCGCGCTACCTGGAGTTGGAACGGGAACAGCCGACGAACACTCCCAGCCCAATCATCCCGATCCCCGAAGCGACTCGTTGCTTCGCCTGCAACTCCGGATTCGTTCTCAGCCAGTCGCTGATGGAACCGGCGCACATCGCAACCACCAGGTCGGCCAGGGTGTTCAACATCACCGAGATCGTCCCCAGCAAACTGAACTGGAGGAACAAGTGACCACGTGAAGGTGAGACGAACTGGGGAATGAAAGCCAGGAAGAATAGCGCTGTCTTTGGGTTCAATACTTCCGTCCAGATGCCTTGCCGGAAAGAGTCGATGGGGGACTGCGCTGAGCCGTTCTCAACCGCCTCTACATGGCGCTTGCGTATCATCTGGATGCCCAGGTAGACCAGGTACCCCGCCCCCGCGTATTTCACGACGCTAAACGCTATCGCCGATGCAGCTAGGATCGCCGACAGGCCGGCCGCTGCCGCGACCACGTGAACCAATCCACCCACGAACGTGCCCAGCGATGAGAGCGAACCCTCCCGCCAACCGCCCGCCAGACTGCGGCTCAAAACATAAAAGATTCCGGGACCGGGCGTAATCGCAAGCAGAAGCGCCGCTAACGCAAAGAGACCGAGTTTTGTCGGGTCAGGCATAACGGATATTCTCTCTCGACGGGCGCACGCGGCCTCACTCCCTCTCGCCAACGCCCTCATAGCGCGGAAGCAACAAAAACAGCGCGCCTCCCACCAACGTCGTGAACGTCAGCACCGTGAGCAGTGACCGGTACGACCCGGTCACATCGAAGGCGCGCCCCATAATAATCGGACCCACCGCAGCCGAGATCGCATAAGCTGTCCACGTGAACCCATACAGTGTAGAAAACGCGCGCAGTCCGAAGTAGCGGCTCAATAAGTACGGCGTGATATCGCCTTCCCCACCCATGCCGAAGCCAATCAGCGCCGCCGCCAATATTCCCGCCAAAAGGGAACTGGCACCAGCCAGCAGAAACGTGCCGAGAGCCGACACCGCAAACAGCGCCACCGCCACATAGGGCGCGAAACACCGGTCCAGCAACCAGCCCGTAACCAGTCGGCCCGCCAGAATCGCCAGGCCCATCGAAGACACCGCCATCGCCGCGTATTGCGAAGAGATGCCGCGGTCCGTGAGCAGCGCCGAAAGATGCGCGATCGAGCCATTCTGGCTCAGCGAGACCACCAGTAACTCCGTAATCAGAATCCAGAACACCCGCGTCCGCACGCTGGCCGAAACACTCCAACCCGCTTCGTCGCGCCGCTCGGCGACCGCTCCTCCGCGCTCGCGTACAAATGATGCGAACGGGATTCCGATCACCAGCACCAGTGCCCCGAGCGCCGCGAATGACGCTCTCCAGCCCACCGCCGCAATCAGCGCTTCCGCGAGTGGCGGCAAAACCATCGCCCCCAGCGCGCTCCCGCCCAGCAACACGGAAAACGCCAGCCCTCGATGGCGCTCAAACCACGTCGCCACCACCCGCGAGTAAGCCAGGTGCGCCGCGCCGTTCCCCACCAGCCCGATGATCAGGGACACCGCGTATAAGTGCCACAAGTGGCCGGTGAGCAGAGACAGCGATCCGAATGCCAGGCCGAAGATCGCCGTCGCCGGAATCGTAATTCGCCGTGCGGGATAACGGTCGAGCAACCAGCCGATCAGTGGCGAAGCTGCAGCCACCGAGAGCGCCGCGATCGCGAACGACACCGAGATGGCCTGCCGCGACCACCCAAACTCGCCCGCCAGCGGCTTCAGGAAAATGCCGAACGTATAGATGAACAGCGAGCCGAAGCTCACCAGTATGCAAACCGATGACGCCCCCGCTATCCGCCACCCCCGGTAGCGAACGCTCCCCTCGTCTTCGCCACTAATCCGATAGGTCGCCGCGGCCACTCTCTTGTCGCCCTCGTCGAGCCTTAGAACGCCAGCTTGAGCGCCAGCTGCAGCAGGCGCGGCCGCCCGGCCTGCAGAATCTGCCCGAACGCTGGCGATTCCAGATCGTTCTCCGGCAGTCCGAAGTTTGCGTGATTCAGCAGGTTGAAGCATTCCGCCCGGAATTGAATCCGCTTCGTCTCGCCCCAATCGAAATTCTTGAACAGCGAGAGATCCACAGTCTCGATGCCGGGCCCGCGCACCACATTCCGGCCCTCGTTGCCAAACTGCCCGGCCTGCGTTGCCGGGTCCAGTTGCTGAAACGGCGTCCGGCGTGATCCATTGATTCGCCGTGTGCGGCTGATTCTGATTCGGATCGGAGATCAGATTCGGCTTGCTGGAATAGAACCCCGTAATCTCCGGTGCGCTGCCCTGTAGCGACACGTTTGCGCTGTCGTAAACCGTGAACGGAGTCCCGCTCGAAAGGCTCGCGATCGTATTCAACTGCCAGTGGTTGACGAACAGCGCGGCCGCACGCGACGCGCTCTTCCACTGCGGCACTGCCCACAGGGCGCTAAACACAAACCGATGCCGCGCGTCGAACAGCGAAGGCCCGTGCTCCGCTCTCAGATTGAACGGATTCTGCGCAAGATCGTTTTCGCCCGCCACCAGCGTCGGCGCCGATCCCGCCACGTTCAAGGTCGAGACATAGTCCAGACTTTTCGAGAACGTATAAGACGCGAGGAAACTCAGGCCGTTCGCAAACCGGCGCGAAAACGCCGCCTCCAGCGCGTGGTAAGTCGAATTCGCGTTATCCGCCAGCAGATCCTACCGACCCATAGTCGCAGACCGACGCCGCATTGCAGCTCGTGTATTCGCGCGCCGCTGTGCCTCCGTTCGCGCTCGATCCGGGTGTGTAAACCGTCGGATTGGCTTCCACGAAGCGCGGCAGATGTGTGCCCTTGTTCCCCACATACCGCACATCCAGCAGATAATCATTGCCCAGCGAATGTTCAATGGAGAAATCCCAGTTCTGCGAGTAGGGCGGCTTCATCCCCGATTGCACCGTGAGGATCGTAGCGGGCGCCACGAAGTTGCCCGTTCCGAATGGCGCAGGCTTGTTCCCGTAAGGATTCGCAATGTCGAATCCCGGTCCCGGCAACTGGTACGCCTGCGTCCACGGAAGCGCGCTGATCGACGCCTGCAGAGGTCCTCCTTCGCCGTTGGTGAACCCGTCGTAAAAGATTCCATAACCGGCCCGCACCACCGTCTTCTCGCTGCCGAACGGCTGCCACGCAAATCCCACGCGGGGCATAAATTCGCGATAATCCACCGCCGCGATACCCGCCGGCACTCCCCGGTCGCCCGGGAACAGCAACCCCGCGGGCGCGTTTGGATACACCGTCGACTGGCGGCCCGGCTCCCACGCATTCAACCGGTTGCGGATTTCTGTATACGGCGTGTTGACCTCGTACCGCAGCCCGTAGTTCAGCGTCAGGTGCGGCGTCACGCGAAACTCGTCCTGCGCATACCCCGCCCCGATCCACTTGCGCAGCCCGCGGTCGAACTGCCCGCCTCCCTGGAAAAATAGGACCGATTGTCCCAGCAGAAAGCTCGCGAACGAATCACTCGCCGGAAAAGGCGCGAAGACAAAAAATCCGTTGGTCGCGATGCCGAAGTCGACGTTGATCTGTTCGCGCGTCAGATCCGCGCCGAATTTGAAGCTATGCGCGCCATGCGTGATCGCGAGCGAATACGATCCCTGGAAATCGTTCTGATACGTGTCCTGCGGCCCCACAATCGGATTCCCCAGCGAGGCATAGCCGCTCACAATCAAATAAGGCACGCCTTCGTTCAGATTCGACGTCGGCTCATACCCAAAGCCGAAGTCGCTGCCCGGCGTCCGATTCGTCGCCTGTCCATTCAGGAACACGTTCCGCAGAAAAGACGCCCGCACGGTTTGAATAGCCTGCGGCGAGAGCACATGCACCCAGTTCACCGTGGCCGAATTCGTACCGATATCGTCGGCCACCGGGAACCCGGGAACGCCCGCCCCCGAGATGGGAAGCGGATCCAGGCCGTGTAAGGACGAGGCCGAGAAGCGCGCGAACAGCTGATCGCGCTCCCGGAAATAGTGGTCGTAGCGAAAGCCTCCCTGGTCATAGTTGGTCGAGCCCACTTGCGTCGATTCAAAAACATTCGTCCCCAGATTCGGCAGCGGGTACAACTGTGCCGCCTTCAGTGCGACCGGGCTCAACAGGGAAGGCGGAATAGTGTTGTTCGGAAACGGTTGCCCGCTGAACTCGTTAATCAACGGTGCGTGCTGCCCGCTCGAAGGATCGACCAGGCCTGAAAAGTTGCCCATGCGCTCCGCCGCCGTCGGCACGATCGCCGCCTGTGTCTTGCCCTCGCTGTCGCGCTGGCCCTCGTAGTAAAGAAAGAAAAAATCTTTGTCTTTCCGTATCGGCCCGCCGATCGTCGCCCCATATTGGTTGCGGTGCAGCGGCTCCGTCCTCGCCGCAAAGAAATTGCGCGCATCCATGGCGTCGTTGCGCAGAAAGTCGTAAACATTGCCGTGCAGCGCGTTGGTCCCCGACCGCGTAACCACCGACGTCGTCGCCCCGCTGGTCTGCCCGTACTCCGCCGGAGCGTTCAACGTCAGAATGCGAAACTCCGCCACCGCGTCCACCGGCGTGCGCAGCGCATAACCGCCATTGACGCTGTCCACGTTCGTCGCGCCGTCCAGCAGATAGTTGTTCGATTCCGGCCGCTGCCCGTTCACCGCATAGGCCTGTCCGCTGCGCGCAATCCCGCCGGCCTCGGCTAGACCCGATGTCAGCGGCGCCACTCCCGGCTGTAATAGCCCGAGCTGCGTAAGATCGCGGCCGTTCAGCGGCAGATCCAGTGCCTGCTTGCCGGACACCACGTTCCCGAGCGTCGGGCTCGTGTCCACGTTCACCATCTCCGCCGACACGCTGACTTCGCCATGCCCGCTCGCCACGCGCAGCTGCGCCGCAACCGTGATCACCTGTCCGATATCCATCGTGAGCGAGCGCGCGGAATAGGCGGCGAACCCGCCAGCCTGGATCGTCAGATCATAATTCCCGACCGGCACCTCCGCCAGGTGAAACGATCCCCGCCCCGTGGATCGCGCCGTTCGCGTAAAGCCCGTCGCCGGATTGTGAATGCTTACCTCGGCGTTCGATACCGACCCGCCGCTCGCGTCCGTGATCTGTCCCTCAATCGTTCCCACCGGCTCCTGCGCGCACACAACGGCACAGGCGCACACCACCAGCGCAAGACCTCTCAGCATGTTGATGACTAACTCTCCTTGAAGACTATGAAGACTATTGACGGAGTCTATGCTGAGAGCTCAGTGCGCACAATACTCAAAAGCGATTAATAACAATGGGTTAGAGGCGAACCGCGCCGTGCCCGTTATGATTGAGTCATGATGCTGAAGTGGCCGGACGTGCTGCGGCTCGCCAAAGAAGGAAATCCCGCGCCCGATCGCAAGGTCGAAAAGACCGAAGCCGAATGGCGTACGCAACTCAGCCCCGAAGAGTTCCGCGTCACCCGTCACGCCGGCACCGAGCGCGCCTTCAGTTCTGCCATGTGCAGCCTCTTTGAGCCCGGGCTCTATGCGTGCGTCTGCTGCGGCACCCTTCTCTTCGACGCCTCGCAGAAGTTCGAATCCGGCACCGGCTGGCCGTCCTTCACCCAGCCGCTCGCGCCCAACGCCGTCGCCTACCGATTCGACGGACCGGCGTTCCTGCAGCGCGTCGAGTGCCTCTGCAACACCTGCGACGCGCACCTCGGCCACGTGTTTCCCGACGGCCCCGCCCCCAGCGGTCTCCGCTACTGCATGAACGCCGTTTCCCTCAAGAAAGCGTCCGCCTAGCGGAGCGGCTACAGTGACCACCGGTAGTAAGACCCTGTTGCATCGGAGGTCGTCGAAACCGCTACGCACTGCAGGTACGGAGTTGTCGAAACCGAAATTGCGTCAGTACCCAGCGGTTTGCCGCTTTATCGTATTGCGCGATGGGATCACCGTCGTTGTTGGTTTCGCAGCCGCCACCGAAACCCGCCCACAAGGTATTGCCCGCTTTGGGAAAGCCCGCTGCGATCGCTCCCACCTGCAAAACTCAGACCGTCGCCTACCGATTCGACGGACCGGCGTTCCTCCAACGTGTCGAGTGCCTCTGCAACACCTGCGACGCGCACCTCGCCCACGCCTTTCCCGACGGCCCCCCAGCGGCCCCCGCTAATGCATGAACGCCGCTTCGCTCATGAAAGCATCCGTCTAGGTCATCGGAAGCCACGCGACCGGCAGCTTCCGGAGTATCGAATCGCCTTAAATCCCGGCGCTTCCGGCGCGTAACCGTTTCCGCCAGAGTATAGGGCAGAGAACGGCCAGACCCAGGGTCAGCAGCGCTGTCGTCCCCGGCTCCGGCGTGGTTCCAACCGCTTCGCAACTCGTACCCCCGATCGAAACGTTGTTGGTGTCCATGGTCACGGCGCCTGTCTCCGCCAGAGCCCGGCCGCATTGAATGTTGGCTCCGGTATCAAGGGTAATACTCGAAACGGCCAGGATATTTCCCGTGAACGAAGTCGTCGTCCCGAGAGTGGCGGAACTACCCACATTCCAGAAAATATCTCCGGTACCGCCGTTAATTACGTCCACCGACGAGCCGCTTGCCGTCGTGAGCGTGCTCCCGATCTGAAACAGGAAAACGGAGTTGGGATTGCCTTCCGCGTTTAAAGTCAGTGTCCCCGTTAACTGGGCCGACGAAGAGAAGCAATAAACTCCCGGCGTAAGTGTGAGTCCGCCCAGGTTTTGACCGGTCAAGCTGCTGTTGCACGCCTCGCCCGCCGCGAAATTATAGGCGCCGAGAAGGTCGTTTTGCGCTTGCATCGCCGCTGCATCCCCCGCGTGAATGGTACCCGTGACCATGCCCGGAGGGAATCCCGTCACGGCTGAACCGGGTGACAGCCCTAAGTCTCCGTTGACTAGAGTCGACCCCGTATTCGTCACCGTGGACCCAGCGAGAACAGCGTAGGAGCTATCGGTTCCGAGGTTGACGTTAATGGCGTCCGCATAGGCGCAGATCGTGCAAAGCGGGAGAAAAAGGGAGATTAAAGGCCAGCTTTTCATAGTAGTTTCCTTCGAGTCGTGGGCTCATAATATACCCTTTTAGCTTCCTTATGCCATTTATTATTTTTTATTTTAACTATCCCTGTATTTATTCTCCCTAATTTACAGAAAACCGGTATACGCGGCCGCCGAACTGTTACAAAACCATGTGCATGCGCTTGCAAAGGCGGAGAAATCGCGGCCGCTGGAGCTATCGGCTGGCGCCTTGCACAATCGACAACGAAACTATGTCTTTAACGCCGCGTATCTAAGAATGCTTGCGAACAAAGATCAAGCTTCCGCAGCCCGGCTGCGTGAAATGAAATCCCGCACCTGATGCTTTTGCACGTTAACAAACTCAATGGCGACATGATCGATAAGGTTTTGGCCATGTTCGCCCGGAAACAGTACCGCTTCGTCAGACTCGACCGTGCGCTTGCCGATCCGGCCCTATTCAATTCCGGACCAGTTTGTCATCAAAGAGGGCTGGATGTGGGCATACCGTTGGGCCAGGGAACTCGGTATTCGCGTGAATGGTTCGGCGGAAACCGAGCCCCCGGATTCGATCGTGCATTACGGAACGCAGTGACCGGTGCCGATCACCCACTGATCATTTCGCCTCCGAAATCGCCGAATTAGGCCGACTTAGATTGACTTGTCACGACCGGTGCGGCGCGCGGCGTACCGGGATACCCTGGTTTCTCGAACTACCCCGCTCGCCCGCCATTCACCCCCCAAAAACAAATATCTCTCCTTACCGCTCAACCTCATACCCCGCCTCCCACCCCCGGCAGCCCAATCCATCGCCCTACCCTGACAACGAAAGGATTTTCCATGGCTGCCTTGACCGCACCTCTCTCGACCAACCGCCAGAATGCGCAACTGTCCACCGGCCCGCGCACCGACGGCGGCAAAGAGCGCGTCCGCCTGAACGCCTTCAAACACGGCATCTACGCCAAACTCCTCGTCCTTCCCGGCGAAGACCAGGCCCATTTCGAAGCCTCGCGCGAAGCTCTCACCCGGCACTATCTCCCGCAGTCCGAACCCGAGACTGCCCTCGTCTCCGTGCTCCACGAAACCGGCTGGCGCCTCAGCCGTGTCGTCGCGATCGAGACCAACCTGCACACTCTCGGCACGCTCGAACATCTCGAGGCCGCCGAAGAACGCTTCGGACCCCTCGACCAACCCGCCCTCTACGCTGTCGCCCAGACTATGGCGTACCGGGACAACGCCCGCACGCTCTCCCAGATCAGCCGCGAGGAATCCCGCCTGCAGCGCCTTCTCGACGCCACCCAGAAAGCCCTCGATACGCTCCTCGCCGAACGCCAGCCGAACGCGCCCGCGCCAGTCCCCGCCAATAAAACCGCTCCCCCAACCAACATCGGCTTTGTTCCGCCAACCATCCCCGCCCTCATGCCGCACTTCACCGGTCCCCTTGCCGAAATCAAGCGCAAACAGTGGATCCGCCGTCAGGCCGCCCTCGTCCCCCCTCCCATGCCGCGTGAGCGAACCTTATGAAATAATGCCCGCATCGTGAACGATCCGGTCGAGCATTACCGCCTCGCCCAGGCTGCCCGCAGTCGCCGCGACTTCGCCACCGCGCTCGCGCACTACGACCAGGCCGCCGCCCTCTATCGCGCCGACGGCAATCCCGTCCGCCTGGCCCACGCCATCCGCCACGCCGGGGACGTCCTCTATGCCGACGGGTGCGTCGCACTCGCCGAAACGCGGTTCCTCGAAGCCCTGGATCTCTACCGCCTGCACCCCGAAGCCCGGCCCCTCGATTTCGCGAACGCCCTCCGGAGCCTTGCCGTCCTGAAAGCCGACCACGCTACCCCCGCCGAAGCCCGCCCGCTCTGGGAAGAGGTTGACGCTCTCTACACATTGATCGGCATCCCGGACGGCATCGCCGAAAGCCAGGCGCGCCTCGCGCAACTCGCCCGGCCCGCGCAGGAGGACCCACGCACTACCGGATCACCCTCGCAGGAGTAGTCCAGGGCGTCGGCTTCCGCCCCTTCGTCAAGCGCCTCGCCGATCGCTTCGGCTTCCCCGGCCGCACCTTCAATACCGCCGGCGGTCTCATCGTCGAAGTCCATATCCCCGACGCCCCCGCCGCGCACCGCTTCCTCGCTTTGCTCCAGCACGAAGCCCCGCCCGCATCGCGCATCGAACACTGCGCCCTCGAAGAGCTTGCCCAGGCGGCGCCCGAACACGGCTTCCACATTGTCGAGAGCGCCCCGCGCGATCGCAGTTTCACCCTCGTCTCCGCCGACCTCGCCACCTGCCCCGCGTGCCTCGCCGAGATCCGCGATCCCGCCAATCGCCGCTTCGCCTATCCCTTCACCAATTGCACCAACTGCGGCCCCCGCTACTCCATCACCCTCGCGACCCCCTACGACCGCGCCAACACCACCATGCGCCGCTTCCCGCTCTGCGCCGATTGCGCTCATGAATACGCCGATCCCTCCGATCGCCGCTTCCATGCCGAGCCCACCGCCTGCCCCGTCTGCGGCCCCCGCCTCTCGCTCGACCTGCCCCCCATCCGCGCCGCGCTCCAACAGGGCTGCACCCTCGCCATCAAAGGTCTCGGCGGCTACCAACTCGCCTGCGACGCCTTTTCCGCCTCCGCCATCGAAGGCCTTCGCGTCGCCAAACGCCGCAGCCGCAAACCCTTCGCCGTCATGATGCGCGACCTCGCCGCCGTCCGCGAATTCTGCTCCGTCAGCCCGGCCGAAGCCCGCGCCCTTCAAAGCCCCGCCGCGCCCATTGTCCTGCTCGCGCTCACCACTCCCGATGCCTTTCCCCGCGCGCTCGCGCCCGGACTCCGCGAACTCGGCGTCATGCTCCCCTACACCCCGCTCCACCACCTCCTCTTTCGCGACTCGCTCCGCTGCCTCGTCATGACCAGCGGCAACATCAGCGAGGAGCCCATCGTGATCCGCAACGAAGAAGCGCTCGAGAAACTCCCCGCGCTCGCCGGCCTAGTGGTCACCCACGATCGCGACATCTTCATGCGCGTCGACGATTCCGTAGTCCGCGTCTTCGAAGACCGCCCGCGCGTGCTCCGCCGTGCCCGCGGCTTCGCTCCCGAAGCCATCCGCCTCCACCTCGACGCCGGCGAAATCTTCGCCTGCGGTGGCGAACTCAAGAACACCTTCTGCATCACCAAAGGTCCCTACGCCATCCTCAGCCAGCACATCGGCGATCTCGAAAATTTCGAAACCCTGCAGTTCTTCGAAGAGACGCTCCGCAATTTGAAGCAGCGTTTACCAGTCGCAGCCCCGCCTCATCGCCCACGATCTGCATCCCGATTACCTCGGCACCCGCTGGGCCCTCCAACGCCCCGAGCCCAAGATTGCCATCCAGCATCACCACGCCCACATCGCCAGTTGCATGGCCGAAAACGGCGTCCGCGGGCCGGTCATCGGCATCGCTTTCGATGGCACCGGCTTCGGCTCCGACGGCCAGGTCTGGGGCGGCGAATTCTTCATCGGCGATTACGCGGGCTTCGAACGCACCGCCCATCTGCGCTACGTCGCGCTGCCCGGCGGAGACCGCGCCGCCCGCCAGCCCTGGCGCATGGCCGCCGCGTACCTCCATGACGCCCTCGGCCCCGCTTACCGCTCGCTCCATCTGCCCTGCTGGGCCGCCGCCGCTCCCGCCACTTGGAAGGTCATCGACCGCCTCCTCGCCCATCCCGCGCTGCTTACCTCCAGCTGCGGCCGCCTCTTCGACGCCGTCGCCGCGATCACCGGCATCAGCCAGGAGTCGAGCTACGAAGGCGAGTCCGCCATGCTCCTCGAAGCCGCCGCCGCGCTCGATCCCAGCGACGATGTCTATCCCATTCACCTCGACACCGCAACGCTGCCCTGGATCCTCGACCCCCGTCCCATGCTCGCCGCCATCGCCCACTCCGTCGCCCGCGGCGAATCGCCTTCCCGCGTCGCTCGTTGCTTTCACAACTCCATCGCGCATATGATGAACGTGGTTTGCAGCGCAGTGCGTGAGAGGAACGGTTTGGACCAGGTTTGTCTCAGCGGCGGCACTTTTCAAAACTTGACGCTCCTCGCGCGCGCCGTCCCGCTCCTGCGCCGCAACGGCTTCACTGTTCACCTGCACTCTCAGGTTCCCCCTAACGACGGTGGCCTCTCTCTCGGCCAGGCCGTTATTGCAGCCCATTCCCTCTCTCAGGACTCTCTCCATGTGCCTCGCCATTCCCGGTAAAATCAGCGCCCTGCACGACCATTGCGGCGTGCCCATGGCTAAAGTCGATTTCGGCGGCATCACCCGCGAAGCCTGCCTGTCCTACGTGCCCGATTCCGTCGTCGGCGACTATGTCCTGGTCCACGTCGGCTTCGCCATCAGCCAAAGTCGATGAGGAAGAGGCCGCGCGCACCTACCAATATCTGTCCGAGATGGATCAGCTCAGTGAACTGACTGACGATGGCGGCGAACCGCCCCCCAGGGAGGATAACAGCCATGAAGTACCTTGACGAATACCGCGATCAGCACGTAGCGCAGAAAATGGTCGACGAAATCCGGCGCACCGCCACCCGCCCGTGGGTCCTGATGGAAGTCTGCGGCGGCCAGACCCACTCCATCGTCAAGTACGGCCTCGACGCGCTCCTGCCCGACAAGTCGAACTGGTCCACGGCCCCGGATGCCCGGTCTGCGTCACCTCCCTCGAGATGATCGACCGCGCCCACGCCATCGCCCGCCAGCCGGACGTGATCTTCTGCTCCTTCGGCGACATGCTCCGCGTCCCCGGCTCGCACAGCGATCTTTTCAAGATCAAGGCCGAGGGCGGCAGGTCCGCGTCGTCTACTCGCCGCTCGATTGCCTCAAGCATCGCCCGCGCCAATCCGGATAAGAAGGTCGTCTTCTTCGCCATCGGCTTCGAAACCACCGCGCCCGCCAATGCCATGTCCGTCTGGCAGGCCCGCGAGCAGGGCATCACCAACTTTTCGGTTCTGGTTTCGCATGTGCTCGTTCCGCCGGCCATGACGCGGCATCCTCGGTTCTCCCAGCAATCGCGTGCAGGCGTTCCTCGGCCCCGGTCACGTCTGCGCCGTCTCCGGCTGGGCCGAATACGAGCCCATCGTCGACGAGTACCAGGTGCCCATCGTCATCACCGGCTTTGAACCGATCGACATTCTGCAAGGCGTCCTGATGTCCGTCCGCCAACTCGAGCAGGGCCGCGCCGAACTGGAGAATGCTTATGCGCGCGCCGTCCGCCGCGAAGGCAACCCCGAAGCGCAGCGAGATGATCGAGCGCGTGTTCCGGGTCTGCGATCGCGCGCTGGCGCGGCATCGGCGTCATCCCCATGAGCGGCTACACGCTCACACCCGAGTTCAGCGCCTACGATGCCGAGCGGATCTTCGACGTCGAGAGATGTCCATGCCACCGAGCCCGCCATCTGCATCAGCGGCGAAGTGCTGCGCGGCCTGAAGAAGCCCCACGATTGCCCGGCCTTCGGCAAGCAATGCACCCCGGAAACTCCGCTGGGCGCCACCATGGTCTCGGCGGAGGGCGCCTGCGCCGCCTATTACAACTACGGACGTCATCTGGTGAACGCCGCATCCTTAACCAAGGCCGTAGAGCCGCAACATGGAGAAAGACTTCGTCCTGGCCTGCCCGCTTCCCATCACCGAACGCAAGAACATCATCATGGGCCACGGCAGCGGCGGTAAGCTGACCGCCCAGCTCGTCCATGACCTGTTCCTGCCGGCGTTCGATAACCCGTATCTCGCAAGCTCGACGACCAGGCCGTCCTCACGGCCGGCTCCGCCCGCCTCGCCTTCACCACCGATTCCTTTGTCGTCACTCCGCTCTTCTTCCCCGGCGGCGACATCGGCGACCTGGCCGTCAACGGAACCGTCAACGATCTCGCCATGAGCGGCGCGCGCCCTCTCTACCTCTCCGCCGCCTTCATCATGGAGGAAGGCCTGCCCCTCGACGATCTTGCCCGCGTCGTCCAATCCATGGCCCGCGCCGCTCGCGCCGCCGGAGTCGCGATCGTCACCGGCGATACCAAGGTGGTCAACAAAGGCTCCGCCGATCAAGCCTGTTCGTCACGACATCGGGCGTTGGCCTGATCGAGCACCCGGCCCCGCCATCTCCGCCTCGAATGCCCGCCCTGGCGACGTCATCCTTCTCAGCGGCAGCCATCGGCGATCACGGGATGGCCGTCATGTCCGTGCGCGAAGGCCTGGAGTTCGAAGGCCAGATCCGCTCCGATACCGCCCCCCTGCACGCGCTCGTCGCCGCCATGCTGAGCGCCGGTGAGATCCACGCCCTGCGCGATCCCACCCGCGGCGGCCTCGCCACCTCCCTCTGCGAAATCGCCGTTTCGTCCTCCGTCGGTATTGAGATCGAAGCTCACGCCATCCCCGTCCGCGAGGACGTGAAAGGCGCCTGCGAAATCCTCGGCCTCGACCCCCTCTTCGTCGCCAATGAAGGCAAACTCGTCGCCTTCGTCCCCGAAGCGTGCTCCGCTGCCGTGCTCCGCGCCATGCAGGCCCATCCCGCTGGCCGCGACTCCCGCATCATCGGCCGCGCCACCGCCGAACACCCCGCCATGGTCCTCCTCCAAACCGAGATCGGCGGCCGCCGCATTCTCGACCTGCCCTTCACCGAGCAGCTTCCCCGCATCTGCTAAGCCCGCCAGCCTAAAGACCTTCGAGTTTCCGCCGATAGGCTCATCAGCGCTCCGAAGCGTTTGAATGAGGCCTGCCCTTCATCCTCGCCCGCGGTTGCGGCTCCTGCTCGCCGCCTCTCTGTGTCTCAGCGCGCTCGGCGCGTCCGCTCCTCCACTCACCACGATTGCGTCCATTCGCAACCTTCCCGCTGGCGTCGCAGACCAGGGTCGCCCCGTGCAAATCCACGGCCTCGTGACCTTCTACGACCACAACGCCCGAGATCTCATCGTTCAGGACGCCACCGGGGGTATCTATGCCGATTATTCCCAGGATCTCCACCTGAAACTCGGATCGCGGGTTCTCGTGACCGGACTTACAGCGGCTGATTTCACTAACTACATCACCCACGCTTTCGTGATGGAGTTAGCACCCCTTCCTTCTCAGTCCGTTCCCCGTTGGTTCGCGCCGAAACCCGTCACCATGAAGCGCCTCGCTTCCGGGGACGCCGACTGCGAATATGTCAGCGTGACCGGTGCCGTCCAATCGGCATCCGCGCTTACCCAGCGCAACACCCGTACGATCGAGTTGAGGCTGGAGAGTGGCGGAACCTCCATCGATGTCAGTATTCATGACGATCCCCGCATCAATATCGAATCGCTGCTGGATGCCACCGTGCGCATCGCGGGGACCTCCATTGGCTACTTCAATGATCGGACCGAATTGGTCGGCGTCCAGTTGGCTGCTCAAAGCGAGAGGCAGCTTCAGATCCTGCGTCGCGCGCCTGTAAACCCCTACGCGCTTCCCCTTCAGCGGTTGGGCCTCATCCTCCGTCAAAGGCAGGGTTTGCAGATCGGGCAGCGCGCGCACGTTGAAGGAACCGTTACCCACGTCAAACCCGGTTACTCGATCACCATTCAGGAAGGGTCGAACGCCTTGGTCATCCGCACGCGCCAGAGCGATATCCCGCACGTCGGCGCTCGCGTCGAGGCTGTCGGCTTCGCCGCCTTCGGCGAGTACAGCCCCATCTTGCAGGACGCCAATTTTCGAATCATCGGTGCCGGCGACCCCATACGTCCGATCGCCACCGCTCCCTCCGCGGTGGTCAACGGCTTCTTGGATTCCAAGCTGGTTTCCATCGAAGCCGTGCTGCTCACCACGGCTCACGATGCCAGCCGCTCGACGCTCGCGCTCGCCTCGGGCAAGACCCTCTTTTCGGCCGTGCTGGACGGTCCCCCTCCCCCTGCGCTGCTGCGCCTCGAGCCGGGTAGCCTCCTGCGCGTCACCGGAACTTTTGCGGTGGATGCCGATGGCCTCGGCAAATCCATTCGCGGCTATCGCGTGATGCTCCGCTCACCGGATGACGTGCAACTGATCCGCGCTCCGCGCTGGTGGAACGCGAGTCGCCTCCTGTTCGCCGTCGGCGGATTGCTCGGCATCGTTGCGCTTTCCTTCACCTGGGTGTTCTTCCTGCGCCGGCGCGTCGTCAGCCAGACGGCCGAAATCCGCCGTGTCATCCAGGACGACGCGGCGCGCGATAAGGAGTTGGCCAGCCTCCAGGAGGCGCGCAGCCGCGTTCTCGAGAAAATCAACAGCCGCGACACGCTTCCCTCCGTTCTCCGGTCCGTCCTCGCGCTCCTCGGCGAGCACGAGGCAGAACCGCCGCGCTACATTCACCTCCTGAACGAATCGAACGGCCTGGATCCGGTTCCCGAAGCTTGCTCGCCCTTTGCCATCCGCGAGACTGCGAGTGCCGTCCCCCTGGAGTCCGGAGAGATCTACGCGCAAGCGGCTCGCGAACGCCGGACCGTGCAGCTCGATGGCCCGCTACCCGCGCGCGCCGTGCCGATTACCCTTGCCGAAGGCGACCTCGCGGGCGCGATCAGCGTCTTCCCGAAACTCGGCGGCATCACTCCCTCGCTCATCGAGCGTCTCGACCTCGCCGCCCAACTCGCCGCCCTCGCCATCGATAACCGCCGCCTCTATGAAAGGCTCACCCATCGCTCGCTGCACGACGCATTGACCGGCCTTCCCAATCGCGCTCTTCTCGATGAACGCCTCACCGCGGCGATGGAAGGCGCCCACGAATCCGGCGGCCGCCTCGCGATCGCCTACGTGGATCTCGACAAGTTCAAGCAAGTCAACGACGTCTACGGCCACGACACCGGCGACCGCTACCTCCAGAACGTCGCCCGCCGTCTCCGCCACGCTCTGCGCGATTGCGACACTCTCGCGCGCGTCGGCGGCGATGAGTTCATTGCACTCCTTCCCGCGGTCCGCGATAAGACCCACGCCCTCGAAGTCGCGCGCCGCCTGACCGAGTCTCTCAGCAAACCGCTGCGCGCCGGAGAAGGCCTCGAGCTCGCCTGCTCCGCCAGCGTGGGCATCGCCTTGTTCCCCGAAGACGGTCGCACCCTCGATCAACTGAAACATCACGCCGACGCCTCCATGTATGAAGCCAAACGCAGCTCCCGCGAAGCCGTTTCGCTGCCGGGCGGCCCATCCGTCGGTGATGTCGTGTCACCCGGCGAACTCCGCCACGCGCTCGATGACCAACGTCTGGTCGTCCACTACCAGCCCATGTTTTCCGCGGACGGCGCGATCACCGGCTTCGAAGCGCTCGCCCGCCTCCGGCGCCCCAACGGTGGACTGGTTTCCCCCGATCGCTTTATCGACACCGCGGAGACTTCCGGGATCATCCTCGAACTTGGCGAGACCGTTCTGCTCGAAGCGGCCCGTCAGGCGGTCGCCTGGGAGTTGCTCACCGGTCACGCGTTCATCATGTCCGTGAACGTCTCTGCCCGCCAGCTTATCGATCCGCGCTTCGCACCCACCGTGCTCGAAATCTGCGAGCGCGCCCGGTTACGCCCCGGGCTCCTGCGGCTCGAGTTGACCGAATCCGCCGTCGTGGAGAACCTGGCCGTTGCCTCGGATCACTTCCACAAGCTGCGCCGCCAGGGCGTTCGTATCGCGCTCGATGATTTCGGTACCGGCCACGCCAACTTCAGCGCCCTGCAGCGCCTGCCCTTCGACATCATCAAGATCGATCGCTCGTTCGTGGCCACGCTGGGCAAGACCGCATCCGCGCTGCCCCTGCTGCGCGCCACGCTCGCGTTCGCCGAATCGCTGCAGGCGCAAACCGTTGCCGAAGGAATCCAATTCGCCACCCAGACCGACGCTCTGATCAAGCTCGGCTGTACTGAATTCCAGGGATACGGCCTGGCTATGCCCATGCCCGCCGCATCCGTCGAAGCGCGGCTCGATCAGTGGCTTGCTCCCGTTGAAAGTCTCGCCGCACGCCTGCTCCCTGCTTCCGAATCCACTCTGCTCGAACGAATTGCCTGATCTTTCCTATGCGAATTTCCTTTGAAAACTGCCGCTTGACTTTTCCCGGGTAAGGTTATTAACTCTAAGTCGGAGGCAATTGCCCATGCCGGCAGAAGTCGCTCCGTACGGCCGCTCCACGCAAAAGGCGCCCGCTGTAAAAGAAGTTCACATTCTCTGGATCACCGCGGGTCTGAGCTGCGATGGCGATACGATCTCCATCACCGCCGCCACCCAGCCCAGCATCGAAGACGTTCTGCTCGGCGCCATCCCCGGACTCCCCAAAGTTCATCTGCATAACCCCGTGCTCGCCTATGAAGTCGGCGACGACTTCATGAAGCATTGGTATCTGGCCGCGGAAGGCAAGCTCGAACCTTTCGTTCTGGTCGTGGAAGGCTCCATTCCCAACGAGAAGATCAAGAGCGAAGGCTACTGGGCCGCGCTCGGCAACTGATCCGAATACCGGTCAGCCCATCACCACCTGCGAATGGATCGACCGGCTGGCGCCGAAAGCCACGGCCATCGTCGGCGCCGGCACCTGCGCCACTTACGGCGGCATCCACGCCATGCAGGGCAATCCCACCGGCTGCATGGGCCTTGCCGATTATCTCGGCTGGAATTGGAAATCGAAAGCCGGCCTGCCCGATCGTCAACGTTCCCGGCTGCCCGGTGCAGCCCGACAACTTCATGGAGACGCTGCTCTACCTGCTGTATCAGCTGGCCGGCCTCGCGCCCATGATTCCGCTCGACGATCAGCTGCGTCCCAAGTGGCTGTTCGGCGCGACCGTCCACGACGGCTGCGACCGCGCGGCTTCCTACGAGCAGGGCGAGTTCGCCGAGGATTACAACTCGCCCAAGTGCCTGGTCAAAGTCGGATGCTGGGGTCCGGTGGTGAACTGCAACGTTCCGAAGCGCGGCTGGATGGCCGGCATCGGCGGCTGTCCCAACGTCGGCGGCATCTGCATCGGCTGCACCATGCCCGGATTCCCGGATAAGTTCATGCCGTTCATGGATGAGCCGCCCGGCGCGCGAATCTCGGCCGCGGCGATCAGCGTCTACGGCGCGGCCATCCGCTCGCTGCGCAGCATCACCAATCACACCGTCAACAAAGAACCGAAGTGGCGCCATACCGGGCACCCGGCTCACCACCGGCTACCGGCCGCGCGCTTTCTAACACGGCAGCAGCACAGACAGGAGCTGATTCCATGGCAACAATTACAGAACCCGCCGTTTCGCACAGAAAGTTCGCAGCGCCGGCTGGTGGAAATGAACTGGGATCCGATCACCCGGATCGTCGGCAGCCTCGGCATCTACACCAAGATCGATTTCGCCAACCGGCAGGTCGCGGAGTGCCACAGCACCTCTTCCATCTTCCGCGGCTACAGCATCTTCATGAAGGGCAAAGATCCGCGCGACGCCCATTTCATCACCAGCCGCATCTGCGGCATCTGCGGCGATAATCACGCCACCTGCGCCTGCTACGCCCAGAACATGGCGTTCGGCGTCCGCCCGCCCGATATGGCCGAGTGGATCACCAATCTCGGCGAAGCCGCCGAGTACATGTTCGACCACAACCTGTATCAGGACAACCTGGTCGGCGTCGATTTCTGCGAGCAGATGGTGCGGGAGACCAATCCCGGAGTGCTCGCCAAAGCCGAGCAGACACTCGTCGCCGCACGCCGAGCATGCACGGCTACCGCACCATCGCCGACATCATGCGCGCGCTGAATCCGTTCACCGGCGGCGTTCTATCTGCGAAACGCTGCAGATGAGCCGCATGACGCGCGAGATGTTCTGCCTGATGGAAGGCCGCCACGTACATCCGTCGACGCTCTATCCGGGCGGCGTCGGCACCGTTCCCACCGTCCAGCTCTTCACCGACTACATGGTCCGGCTGATGAAGTACGTCGAGTTCATGAAGAAGGTCGTGCCGCTGCACGACGATCTGTTCGACTTCTTCTACGAAGCGCTGCCCGGGCTATGAGAAGGTGGGCCAGCGCCGCATTCTGCTCGGCTGCTGGGGATCGTTCCAGAATCCCGAGGTCTGCGACTACACATACGAGAACATGGATAAGTGGGGCAAGGCGATGTACGTCACGCCCGGCGTCGTCGTCGACGGCGAATTGGTCACGACCAACCTGGTCGATATCAATCTCGGTATCCGCATTCTGCTCGGCAGTTCTTATTACGACGGCTGGGAAAACGAGGAGATGTTCGTCACGAACGATCCGCTCGGCAATCCGGTCGACCGCAATCATCCCTGGAACCAGACCACCACGCCGCGCCCGCAGAAGCGCGATTTCAAAGGCAATTACTCCTGGGTGATGTCGCCGCGCTGGTATCGACAAGCGCACCGGCGATCATCTGGCGCTCGATACCGGCGGCGGCCCGCTCGCCCGCTTCTGGGCCACCGCGCTGGCCGGCATCGTCGATATCGGCTACATCAAGGCCACCGGCCACAGCGTCAAGATCTACCTGCCGAAGACCGCCGGCAAGCCGGAAGTCGAGTTCGAATGGAAGATCCCGAAGTGGAGCAATGCCATCGAACGCGATCGCGCCCGCACTTACTTCCAGGCCTACGCCGCCGCTGCCGCGCTCCACTTCGCGGAGAAGGCCATGCAGGAGCTGCACGCGGGCAACACCAAGACCTTCCGCGACTTCAAGGTGCCCGACGAAGCCATCGGCTGCGGCTTCCATGAAGCGGTCCGCGGCGTGCTCTCGCACCACGTCGTGATTCGCGAAGGCAAGATCGCCAACTATCATCCCTATCCGCCCACGCCCTGGAACGCCAACCCGCGCGATATCTACGGCACGCCCGGACCTTACGAAGATGCCGTGCAGAACACGCCGATCTTCGAAGAGAACGGGCCGGACAACTTCAAGGGCATCGACATCATGCGCGCCGTGCGCAGCTTCGATCCCTGCCTGCCCTGCGGCGTCCACATGTATCTCGGCAACGGCAAGACGCTCGACGTCCGCCACTCGCCGATGTTCGGCGTGCAGGGCCACAGCGCAACCACATAGGCGCACATGACCAGAACGATGAGACGGGTTCGGCGCATCGAAGAACTCGTGCGGCGGCTCGAACGGATCCCCGACCGCGACAGTCCGCGAGATCGCGCACGAAGCTTGATGGAGGCGATCCTCGAGCTCCACGGCGCCGGCCATGGAGAGATGATGGAAATCGTCGCTCGAATCCGGCGAGCCCGGCGACAGCGCTCTGTCCGCCGATTCGCGAACGACGCCCTGGTGGCGAGCCTGCTGCGTGCTCCACGGCCTGCATCCGGACGATCTGGAGACGCGCGTGCGGCAGGCGCTCGCCAAGCAAGCCACGGCAACGCCGAACTGCTCGGCGTCTTCGAAGGCGTCGGTGCGAGTGCGCGTGACCGCAGGCGGCTGCGGCTCGACGCGACTACGTGCAATCGCTCGAGGCGGCCCTCCGCGAAGCGGTGCCCGACGCGGCCGAAATCATCGTCGACGAAGGACAGCCTGCACGGACGGCTTCGTGCCGCTCGACCGCGCTCGGATCCGTTCTCCGAGCGCTCCGCTGCTGAAATGACCATGGAGCAGCCATCCCTCGCTGCGCTGCGCAAGTTTCGTTCGCCCGCGCGAACGCGGAGGAGACGCTGCGATACCTGCGGCGCGCCTTCTCGCCGATGACCACATTCACCAGTTCGACCCGCGCTACGCGCCGCGTCCGCTGCGCCTGCGACTCCTGCGCCGCTCTCTACGCCTCCGTGTATCGGCGAGATCCCGCGACGCGTCCGCTGCTCTTCCGGATTTCCGGATCATCGGACGCGCAATGGGACGATCTGATGATCCCCATCTCGCTCGCGTTCTTCTCCTTCCAGCACGCCCGCCAACCGGGTGGTCGCGCTTTATCCCGGGCCCGGCCGGCGCCGCCGAATCGCTCTCTGCGCCTGGAAGCGTGGGAAGAGATCGCCGCCGCAATCCCGAACTGCGCGAGCATGCAGCCCGATGTGGAAGCGCTGCTGGTCAATCGCGTCGGTCGACACGCGCGAGTATTTCCTCGTCCCCATCGACGAATGCTATCAAGCTGGTCGGCCTCATTCGCCTGCACTGGCGCGGGCTGTCCGGCGGCGCGGTGGTCTGGGGCGAGATTGAGCGATTCTTCGAAGATCTCCGCCGCCGGGAAGCGCGCATGCCCAGCCTGACATTCGCCGTCGTCAAGGCGCGAGGCCCTGCCTTTCGCGGCCGCGCCCACCATCGCCTTCGATCTGCGAGGTCACCAACGCCGATCGCCGGCGAAGCAATCCAAAGCGTCGCCCTGCGCTGCCAGATCCTGATCGAAGCCGCGCAAGCGCCATTACGATCCGGCCGAGCGCGACTCTCTGCTCGACCTGTTCGGCGAACCCGATCGCTGGAGCCAGACGCTGCGTTCGCTTCTTTGGACTCACGCGGGAACTACCGTGCCCGCGTTTCAGAGACAGCATTGTCGTCGAATTGCCCGTGCCCTGCACTTTCGATTTCAACGTGGCCGCCGCCAAGTATTTCCACGCCGCCGTCAGCGAAGACGCGTGCCGCTCTGTTTCCAGTTCAGCGGAACCATCTTCTATCACGACGCCGACGGCGCGCTGCAGATCGGCCAGATCGGCTGGGATCAGGAGGCGCGCTTCCGTCTGCCCGCGCACGTCTGGCGCGAGATGATGGACCACTACTATCCCGAATAGCGCCTGGCTCCGCCTGCGCCGCGACATCTTCGAGCGCCTCTACGAATACAAGCGCATCCAGGGCCTCGCCACCTGGGAAGAAGCCATCGAAAGCCTGCTGCCAGCATCGCGAAGGAAGCCGTATCATGAATTTCGAGCCGCTCGAAAAGATCGCGAACGCCGTGCTCTACGAAGGCTTCCTGCTCTACCCGTACCGGTCGCTCCGCGATCAAGAATCAGCAGCGCTGGCACTTCGGCACACTCGGCCCGCCCGGCGGCGAGCGATCCGACGGAGATGCAGACCGAGTGTCTGGTCGAAGCCGGCGGCAACGCCGTCGCTCGATGTCAAGATCCGTTTTCTGCAGGACGAGATCGAGCGCGAATTGACCTTTCCCGGCGTCCCGTGGACGCAACGCGGCAAACCCGCGCCTTCTCTTTTCCGCCCATCGACGGCGACGTGGAAATCGAATCGCACGCGGGTAGCCGAACACGCTCTTCCGCTTCACCGTGCGCATCCTCAACCTGCGCCGATCGGCCGGCCTCCGGCGCTGCGCATGCTCTCGACCCACACGCTGCTCGCTGTTCAGGACGGCGCCTTCGTCTCGCTGCTCGACCCTCCCGGACGCATACCGCGCCGCGGCCGCCGCCTGCCGCAATATCGGCACGTGGCCGGTTCTCGCCGGGCGCGAAGGCGAGCGCCACCTGATGCTCTCGTCGCCGATCATCCTCTACGACTACCCGCAGATCGCCCCCGAAAGCCAGGCGACTTCTTCGACGGCACCGAGATCGACGAGATGCTGACGCTGCGCGTGCTCACACTGAGCGACGAGGAAAAGAGCGAAGTGCGCGCAGGCGACGAACGCGGCCGCGAGCATCCTGGACCGCACCGAAGGCCTGCCGCCCGGAGCGGTCGCCAAGCTGCACGGCGCCATTCGCGGCCTGCGCAACGCGTCAAAACTGCAGTTCCGCGAAGGCGATCGCGTCCGCCTGCGCCCCCGCAAGAAGAGCCGACATCTTCGATATCGCGCTCGATGGCAAAATCGCCATCGTCGAATCGGTCGAGCGCGATTTCGAAGACCGCATCCACCTCGCGGTGACAGTCGAAGACGATCCCGGCCGCGACTTGGGCGTCGCCCGACAGATCGGCCATCGCTTTTTCTTCGCGCCCGAAGAGGTGGAGCTGGTATGAACATCCTGGTCGCCGGCATCGGCAACATCTTCCAAGGCGACGATGCTTTCGGCTGTGAAGTGGTTCGCGCGCTCCTCGCCCGCGACCCTGCCCGAAGGCGTCCGCGTGATCGATTTCGGCATCCGCGGCCTCGATCTGGCCTACGCGCTGCTTAGACAAGCCCGGCCTCACGATCCTCGTCGATGCCACTCGCGCAGGGCGGCGCACCCGGCACGCTCTACACGATTGAGCCGGATCTGACGACTCTCGCGACGGGCGTCACCGCGACCGTGGATGCGCATTCCATGGACCCGTGCAGGTGCTGCGCACCGCGCAAGCCATGGGCGGCGAACTCGGCCGCATCCTGCTGGTCGGCTGCGAACCCGCCGATCTCGGCGGCGAAGAAGGGCGCATGGGTCTGACGCCGCCCGTTGCCGCGGCCATCGAAAGCCGCGGCCGATATGCTGGTCTCGCTCATCCAGAAAGAATTCGTACACTCACAACTCCGGAGGTTTCACATGTTCAAGAAAGTCGCCGGCGGGCTGGTCATGGCCCTCGCCATCGCGGCCATCGCCGTTTCGATTCCGGACATCAAACGCTACATTCGCATCAGCACCATGTAACCGGCTCGCGTGCACGAGCTTTCGATCGCGCTGAGCATCATCGAAGGCGCCGAAGAAGAGGTTCAGCGGCAGGGCGGCGGTCGTGTGTGCGCCGTCCATCTCAAGCTCGGGTCCGCTGTCGGGCGTCGTGAAGGACGCGCTGCTCTTTTCCTACGAGCTGGCGTGCGAAGGCACTCCGCTCGAAGGTTCCGCGCTGCATCATCGAAGAGTTCCGGTTCGCATCTACTGCCCGGTGCTGCGCCGCCGAGCGGGATCCCGTCTCCATCCAGGGCTCGCAGTGCGCGCAGTGCGGCTCGCCCGCGCACCAGGTCACCCAGGGCGATGAACTGGAAGTGACCGCGCTGGAGTTGCAGACATGACCGTCAGCCCGTCTCGTCGAAGTCCGCCAGAAGGTTCTCAATAAGAACGACGCTCGCCGCGCGCGCCCTGCGTGAGCGCTTCCACGCCGCCGGTGTCTGCGTCATCAGCCTGGTCTCGAGTCCGGGCTCCGGCAAGACCGCCTTTCTCGAGCGCATCCTGACGGCGACTGGCGCAGTCTCATCGCGTGGCCGCGCTGGTCGGCGATCTCGCTACCGAAAACGACGCCGCCCGGCTCGCGCGCAGCGGCGTTCCCGTCCGGCAGATCTTCCACCGGCACCATCTGCCACCTCGACGCCGCCATGGTGACCACCGCTCTCGACGGACTGGAACCTCGATGACCTCGATTACCTGTTCATCGAGAACGTCGGCAACCTGGTCTGTCCGTCGAGCTACGACCTCGGGGAGAACGCGCGCATGGTCCTGCTTTCGGTAACCGAAGGCGAGGATAAGCCGCTGAAATACCCAACCATCTTTCACACCGCCGACATCGCCGTGATCACTAAGATGGATCTGGCCGCCGCCTGCGATTTCGCGAGCGATCTGGCGTTCGCCAACATCCAGGCCGTGCGTCCCGGCATGCGCGTCTTCGAAGTCTCCACGAAATCCGGATTGGGAATGGATGCCCTCCTCGCCTGGCTGCAACATCCGCAAGCCGGCTGAGCCCATCCGGTACAATCGGCGGGAGATTATGGACCGCCGTCACATGCTCCTATCGTCCCTCGCCGCGCCCCTTCTCGGGCAGACCGGATCGGGCGCCACGCCCGCCCGCCAATATCATGAGCTTCGCTGGTTCTTCCTGCGTAACGGCCCGCACGCACCGCGCATGCTCGATCTGCTCCGGACTCATTGGGCTCCCGCGGCCAAACGCGCCGGCATGCATCCGGTCGGCTTCTTCCAGCCCATGATCGGAGAGCAGTCGCCGTCCGTTCTGATGATCTCGACGTTCGACACTCCGGCCGAAGCCGCCGGTTCCTTCGATCGCCTCATGCAGGATTCCGATTTCGCCACCGCGTATACCAAAGCCAACTCTCCGGAGCCCGCCTTTTCGCACATGGACGTCACTTTGCTGCGCGCCTTTTCCGGCATGCCGGTCCTCGAACCACCGCCCGCGATGGACGGCAATGGGTCGCACATTTTCGAGCTGCGCACCTACGGGTCGAACTCCATGTCCTCGCTCCGCACCAAGCTCGAAATGTTTAATGGTGGCGAGATCGGCATTTTCAAGCGCCTGGGTATGATGCCGGTCTTCTTCGGCGAGGCGGTCTTCGGCCGCGACCTCCCGCATCTGACTTACATGCTTTCCTACCAGGACTTGGCCGCGCGCGAACGTGTCTGGAAGAGCTTCATCGCCGACGCCGAGTTCACGGCCCTGCGATCCAAACCCGGTAACAGCGATCCCGAGATCGTCTCCACCATCAGCAACGCCATCCTGAGTCCGCTGCCCTTCTCGCAGATTCGCTGAGTTGCTAAAATGGGCGCTGTCGCCTCCGGCGCCTAATGGCGGAAACCACCACAATCCGTGAGGAGAAGTCTGTCGCGCGGCGCGAACGCACTCCGCTCTACCGCGTCGTCCTGCTCGACGATGACGATCACAGCTACGACTACGTGATCGAGATGCTCCAGAAGGTATTGATCTTCAGCCTCGAAAAGGCTTATCAGCACGCCGTGGAAGTGGACACGCACGGACGCACCGTCTTGATCACCTGCGAATTGGGGGAAGCCGAGTTTGCGCGGGATCAGGTGCAGAGCTACGGGCCGGACTGGCGCCTCGATCGCAGCAAAGGCTCCATGTCCGCGATCGTTGAGCCGGAATCGGCTTCCGGTTAGTCTTGGGAGTCCGGCAAGGACTTTGACAATCAGGCGTCATCAGTTGTTTGCGGTGTTGTGTTTGTTTCCAGCCGTTGTGGTTGCTTCGCCATTGCTGGATCGCAGGGCGGCGCAGAAGATCGCTGAATTGGTTCCTGCCGCAGTGCAGTCCCGGCACGCGGGCGGTTGCATTTTCTCGGAATACTCTGAATTAGGTCCTGACTTGGCGTTGGTGCAAGTGCGCAACACCTGCCCACGGTCGGGCAGCGGATTAGTTGGAAATTACGTGGTTGACAGACGCTCGGGCCGGATCTGGAGTGACATCGACAGAACTAAGGAGGTGCGGTCGCTGAGGTTGGAGAGACTCAGGCGAAGGCTCGTCCAATTGCCGTGAGCCGGCTAAGACGCGGTTCGCTATGTTAGAACGGATCTGAGTGAAGAGGAACCGGGCTGTCAATCACGTTGGAACAGGCCCACAAACGATCGAGCATGATGGATCCCACCTTCTAAAACCTGAAAGAGAGTGGTAGATTGACTTAACTCGCGGACTTCTCTTCCAAGGCCAGACGGATTTTCTTCACCAGTGCTTCAGGCGTAAAAGGCTTCCGCAGGTACTCGCACCCGGAGTCGATTCCGCGCTCCCGGATCTGATGGACATCGTAGCCCGACATAAACACGCAGGGAATGGACGGGTGCTCGGCCTTGATGCGCTTGACCAGATCCGGCCCACTGATGTTCGGCATTACGACGTCGGTAAGTACCAGATCGACGCGAATCTTCGGGTTCTCGTCCAGGGCTTTCAGCGGATCGTCGAACTCGTGAACCTTGTACCCGCAATGGTTCAGGATGGTGCGCGCCAGACTCAGCACCACTGGTTCATCGTCCACGAGCATGATCGTTTCGGTCCCGCGGTAGTTTTCTAGCAAAATCAGGTCTCCGGCCGCGCGCTCGATTACCTTCACTTTGGCCCCTCACAGGCCGAATGTCAAATTCATTGACCTCCTTTAATTGGCGCCGTCTGGAACACTTCAGTTCCCACGCTAAACTGGGAAGGTGAACCGAAGCACAATTCAGAAATATACATTGGTGGCCTTATTTGCCGCCGGCAGCTTGGTTTTGGCGCAAACGCCGAAGCCCGCCGCCCCCAAGACTTCCGCTCCCGCGGCGACTCCCGCTTCTTCCGATGCGAGCCCCAAACCGGGCGCTCCGGTCGATTCGGCCATCGCCGCTCCGACCGATCCCAACAAGGTCGTCCTCGATGTCAATGGCCAGAAAATGACTGCCGCTCAGTTCGATGAGATGGTGAAAGGCTTCCCGCCGCAGGTCCAGCAGATGGCGAACGGGCCGCAGCGCCATGAATTCGTCGAGCAGATTATTCGCGTCATCCTGGTCTCCAAAGAGGCTGAAAATCGCGGACTGGATAAGAAGCCCTCCGTCCAACAACAGCTCACTTTCCAACGCGAGCAGGTCCTTGCCGGAGCCATGTATCAGGACATGGTCACGAATCTGAAAGTCAGCGATGCCGACGTGCAGAAGTACTACGACGAACACAAGGCGGAGTTCGAAACCGCCAAAGCGGACCACATCCTGATCCGCTTCAAGGGCTCCGCCGTTCCGCTCGGGAAGGGAAAGAAGGAACTCACCGAAGAAGAAGCGCTCGCCAAGGCCAAGGAGGTTCAAAAGCGCCTGCTCGCCGGTGAGGATTTTGCCAAAGTGCAGAAAGAGGAGACTGACGACACCAGCGGCCCGCTACCCCAGTTCACCCACGGTCAGATGGTGAAGGAATTCGATCAGGCCGCATTCTCGCTGCCGATCGGTAAAGTCAGCGATCCGGTGAAAACCGTTTTCGGCTATCACATCATCAAGGTCATCAGCCGCGATACCAAGACGATGGATCAGGCCAAGGCGGAGATCATGGGGAAACTGCGGCCGGAACTGGTGAAGAAGGAAGTCGACGACCTGCGCGCCAAGGGCAACGTGACCATGGACGAGAACTTCTTCAAAACGCCGGGCGCCGCCACCAAGTAAACACCGCGTCCACCAAAAGCGCGGATCGCCGAACCGGTCCGCGCCTTTACCGCCGAGGCTGACACACGACGTTACAGTCCGACTCGCGCAGCGTCGGGAACGTTTTCGAAATGTGATCGTGCCAGGTGAGGTTCTCCTCATCGAGCAGCGCCCATAGCAGACCGATCCCACCCGAAAGCACGCTGATCCACGACCCCGCCACACGCAGCGCGCGCGTACGGCCGTCCAGGGCAAAGCCGTCGAAGCTGATCAGACGCAAATGCGTCCAGTGCATCCCGGGTGTCACCGTTCCCGCAATTGCAAACAGCAGTCCGTAGAAGAGAGTCATCACCGCGAACATCGCTCCCAGCGCCGCGATCGTGAGGCGGTCGAGACTTGCCGGCTGTCCCACAAACTGAAACAGGACCAGAACGCTGCTGAACGCGATGCCGATCATCGCCAGATCGAGCGCGGCGGCGGTGGTCCGGTGAATCGGCCCGGCCACCACTGCCTCGCAGAAGATCACCGCGTTGGCGTTGGTCTTCAGCGTGCGTTGCGCCGTTTTCAAGGGTGGCAGAAAATCGAGCGTCGTCTGTGGATCGTCCGCCGGAACGCTGCGGCGCGTTGCCGTCTTCACTGCGGCCTTGGTCTCCGCCGGCCCGGAAATGGGAGTTACCCCCGAGTGGGACACGCCCGGCTCGGCATGCGCCGGTGCTCCGGAACTTCGCCCGCTTTCGAACGGGATCAGCTTGGGCTGCAGTTCGGCGCCGAATAGCGAAGGCTGAGCGGGAGTTTTGCCTTTGCTCGCGCTCTTCGGCATCTCCGGCGCGCGCCGCAAAGTAACGCGGCTGCTTTCGGCCTCGCGCCCCACTGTTTCCGGCTCCGCCGCCAGCGCGTTCGCGCCCATCACATGCACCGCCATCCGGACATGTTCCCGCGCCTGTGCTGGCGGCGCCGGCGAGGCTGTCCCTGTTAGTCTGCGACCGCATCGGCCGCATCGGTGCTCTTCTTCAGAGTTGCAAAGCTGACAATATCCGCAGGTCATGGCTGATCGCTCGCGTGCTTCCAATGGCGTTTGGATCCGGTCACTGGATCGGTGCTCCTCAAACAACTACACTTAGTTTTTGAGTGACACATATCAGTTCCGGCGTTCTTTCAGATTCTCTCGCAAATTCCTGTTTTTGTGTTGCCTCTCCGCGCTCTTTCCGCAGATTGTGTTACCGCAATTCGGCAGAATCATCGGACTGCCGGCTAACCCCGAGCCAGCGCCCCCGAGCGAGCTCACGCCGGACAAGCCCGACCGCGCCAAACGCCTGAACGCGCCGCCTCTCGACCAGACCTTCATCCGCGCCGATAAACAGGCCTCCGAAAACGGCGTCTACCACCTGCGCGGCAGCGTGACGCTGTCGCAAACCGACGCCACTCTGAAAGCCGACGAGATCGATTACAACGAGGAGACCGGCGACGCCGAGGCCCGCGGTCACGTCTTTTACGAAAACTTCACGCAGAACGAAAAGATCACTTGCGATCGCGCTCTCTATAACCTAGAAAACCGCAAGGGCAAGTTTTACAACGTTCACGGCTACGTCAAAACGCACATCGACGCGCGCCCGGGGCTGCTCACTTCGAATAACCCGTTCTACTTCGAAGCCAAGTGGGCCGATCGCATCGACGATAAGTACATCCTCCATGACGGGCTCATCACCGGATGCAAGCTGCCGCGCCCCTGGTGGACGCTGCGCGGCCCCAAGTTCGACGTCGTTCCGGGCGAGCGCGCCCTGGCTTACAACTCCTGGTTCCGCGTGAAGCGCTTCCCGCTTTTCTATACCCCGTTCTTCTATAAGTCGCTCGATAAAGAGCCGCGTAAGAGCGGCTTCCTCACGCCCAACATCGGTCATAGCTCCATCCGCGGCTACATGTTCGGAGCCGGCTACTTCTGGGCCATCAACCGCAGCTTCGATGCCACCTACCTCTTCCAGGACTGGACCATTCGCGGCTACGCGCACCATCTGGATTTCCGCGGCAAGCCCAATGACCGCACCGACTTCAACGTCATCGCCTACGGGGTGCAGGACCGCGGCCTCGTCCAGGGCGGAACCAGGCAACAGTATTCAGGTGCCGACGTTAAAGCCACCTTCCGGTCCGATTTCGGCGACGGATGGACCGCACGCGGCAACCTCGACTACCTGAGTTCGCTCGCCTTCCGCGAACAGTTCACCGACTCGTTCAACGAAGCCATCTTTTCCTCATCGACGTCCACCGGCTGGGTCGCCCGGCAGTTCGGCTCTTACAGCTTCGACGTGCTGGCGCAGCGCGTGCAACTTTATCAGGACACGCAGCCCGGCAATTTCGTGATCCTGCGGAAACTGCCCGAAGTCACGTTCGCCGGACGGGACACCCAGATCAGCGATCGCGTGCTGCCCGTCTGGACTTCATTCCAGGCGAATGCCGGCCTCCTCCATCGCAGCGACCCGTCCGAGTTCATCCCCAACACCGGGAACACCGGCGTCCAGGAAAGCGCGTTTTCCACCAGCGAGTTTATGCCCCGGCTGAATCTGGAACCGCGCATCATGACCGCGTTACGCGCTTCGGGTTTTACGGCGACCCCGAGCTTCACCCTGCACGAAGCCTTCTTCGGTCAAGGGCTGGTAAGCAACGCGCTCGTGGGGCCGGTGCTTCCCAGTAATGTGGTCCGCAGCGATTCCATAAACCGCCTCGCCGAGGAGTTCGGCCTCGACCTGACCTTTCCCACGATCGAGCGCGTCTTCAATAAGAAGTCGTTCCTCGGCGACAAGGTCAAGCATGTCATCGAGCCGCGCGTGACCTATAAATACGTCACGGGCGTGAACGATTTCAATCGCCTCATCCGCTTTGACCAGACCGAATTGCTCGCCAATACCAACCAGGTGGAGGTTTCGGTGACCAATCGGCTCTACGCCAAGCGCGGCGACAACGTGTCGGAGATCCTCACCTGGGAATTGGCGCAGCAGCGTTACCTCGATCCCACGTTCGGCGGTGCCCTGATTTCCGGTCAGCGCAACGTGACGCTCGATTCGCTGCAGTTCACCGCCTACGCCTTTCTCGATCAGCCTCGCCATTACTCTCCGGTCACCTCGAAGCTGCGCCTCAGCCCGATCAACGGAGTGACATTCATCTGGCAGGCGGATTACGATCCGCTGCGCGGGGGCATCATCGATAGCGGGTTTACGGCCGATTTCCGTTACCGCCATTACTTCGTATCGGGCGGTAACAACGAGGTGCGGGGCGTTAACATCTTCTCGCCCACCAATCAGGTGCAGACGCAGAATCAGAACTTCCTGTCTCCGCCCGCGAACCAGTTCCGCGGCCTGGTCGGGTTCGGGGATACTAACCGGCGGGGGTGGAACGGTGCGGTGTCGGCGGTCTACGATTACCGGGCTTCGCTGCTGCAGTACGTGATCGCGCAGGCCACTTACAACACGGATTGTTGCGGAATCAGCGGACAGTACCGCCTTCTCGATATCGGCTCCGGATTGACGCTGCGCCACGAGACCCAGTACCGCGTGGCGTTCACCATCGCCAACGTGGGCTCGTTCGGCAACATGCGCAAGCAGGAGCGGATCTTCTAAGGTTCGCTCGCTCGCGGCCGCCGGGGCGGTCGTCCTCGTTCGTGTTACGCTGGTGCTGTTGGTAGCTGGGTCTCTCCCGCCTGAATTGCTCCCCGGTTTTTGAGTCAGCTTGGATCCCGGTCAGGCGTTGAAGTTCCAGTTTTCGCGTTCTGGACTTGACTTTTCCGCACAAGTCCATATGATATCTGTACCTTGTTCGGGAGGCTTCCGGATTGAGGGCATTCAGCGGATTAATTGGGGGTGTAGTTCCAGTTTGGCAGAAGTAAAACTGCAAGAGGGCGAAACGATTGAGAACGCCCTGCGCCGATTCAAGCGGAAGGTACAGACCGAGGACATTATCAAAGAAGTGAAACGTCACTCGTTTTACCTGAAACCCGGCGAGAAGAAGCGGGTGAAGCAGGCCTTGGCTCGTAAGCGGAACCGGAAGAAGAGTCGCCGGGAACCGGAGTAGCTAACGCTCTGCTCCCTCAGGAAGTAGGGGCCGGTTTCACCGCCGGCCCGCAACACCAGGGCTACGTAGCCCGGAAAAGGACCGGCAGGAGCAGCCGATGTCAGAATTTCAGGACAGAACGTTGAAGTGCGTGGACTGCGGGGGAGATTTCCTGTTCACCGCGGGCGAACAAAGTTTCTTTTACGACAAGAAATTCAAGAATGAACCGAAACGCTGCCAGGCTCTTGTAAAGCAGAAACGGCAAGGCGGCGGGAGCGGCCGGTCGGCGGGCGCGTAGAAACCTCCACCAGTTGCTCGCACTGCGGCCGCGAGACCACGGTGCCTTTCCGCCCGACCCAGGGACGCCCGGTATTCTGCCGGGAATGCTTCCAGAGCCGCAAGGAATTCCCGGCTGCGGCGGCTACGGCTTAGTTTTCTTTACTTCTCCGGACCCAGCCTTCTTTCACGATCTGCCGCGCGCGGCCGAGCGCCAGCGAACCCGCCGGAACGTGGTCCGTGATCACGCTTCCCGCGCCGATGTACGCGTTGTCCTCAATATTCACCGGCGCCACTAGTGTCGAGTTGCTTCCTACGAACGCGTCCTGTCCGATCCCGGTGTGGTGCTTGTGCACGCCGTCGTAATTACAGGTGATCGTTCCTGCGCCGATGTTGGTGCGGGCGCCCACCGCGCAATCCCCAGATAAGCCAGATGCATCGCTTTGGCCTCCGCGCCCACGTGGGCCTTTTTCAGTTCCACGAAGTTGCCGATGTGCGCCCGGTTTCGGCCAGCGCTCCCCGGGCGAATGCGCGAGTACGGTCCCACGCGGGCCTCCGATTCCACACGCGCTTCCTGAATTGTCGTAAACGGATCCACCTCCACCCCGTCCGCTATGTCCGCGTCCTGAGCACGGAATAAGCGCCCACCCGGCAGTTCTCGCCGATCTGTGTCTTGCCGAAGCATGCGCACGAACGGCTCAATCACCGTATCCATCCCGACCGTCACCTTTCCGTCCAACGTCACGGTCTCCGGTTTCTCGATGGTCGACGCCCGCGAGCATCAACTCGCGCGTTTTGCGCGCGCGAAAACGCATCCGACCGCCGCCAGTTCCACGCGGTTGTTGATACCGATCAGTTCCGAGGCGTCCTTCACGCGTAAAGGCTGCACCGCATGCCCCGCATGGATCAGGATCCCGATCATGTCCGTCAGATAGTACTCATGCGCCGCGTTGTCGTCCCGTAAGTTCGTCGATGTGCTCCAAAACAGATGCGGCGTCGAAGCAATATTGGCCGGCGTTGGATTCGCGAATGGCGAGTTGCTCGGGGGTCCCGGCCTTTTGCTCGACGATGGCTTGCACCTCTCCGGCCGCGTCGCGAATGATGCGGCCATACCCCGTGGGATCGTCTAATTCCGCCGTCATCATCACGCGCCGCCGCGCCTGCTCTCGCGCGCGCGCCGCACCAGTTCCTCAATAGTCTCCGCGCGCAACAGCGGCCCATCCCCATTAAGCACCACGAGCCATCCGCCCAAACCCGCCAATTGGTCCCGTCCACAGAGAACCGCGTGCCCGGTGCCCTTCTGTTCCGGCTGATGGATGAAGCCGATCCCGGTGCCTGCGAGCAGCGCTCGCACGCGGTCCGCCTGGTGGCCGATCACGACGAACATGCGCTCCGGCGCCGCCGTACTGGCGGACGCGGCCAGCACGTGCTCCACCAGCGTGTGCCCGCCCGCCTGGTGCAGCACTTTGGCCTGCCGCGACCGCATCCGGGTACCCAGACCCGCGGCCATCACCACCACGTTACGTCAGTGTGCATTGTTGTCCTTCCCTCTAGATAGCACGTCTAGAGCGCGCCGTCTTTGATCGCTTGCGCCGGTTGGCGCGCACGAGCCGCAGCGCCACGTTCGCCGCCGTCCGCGGATCGTGCCGCACCACTTCCGCGTTTTGCAGCAGTTCCGCCTTCACCACGCGAATGCCCATGGCGCGAATGGCCTCCAGATCGTTCTCGACGGGCTCGACATTCTCTCCGCGCGTAGCGGCGCCGCATGGCCGGACGGATCGCGCTGATGTTCACCACCGCCGTAATCGATCAGCTTCTCGCCGGCATGCTGATGAATGGCCCGGATGTGATCGGAGGCGCGGAAGCGATGGTCTCCCCCGGCTGCCACATGAGGTTCACGAAGTAGGCTTTGATCGCCTTCGAAGCGCGGATCGCGTTCGGTATCCCCGACACCAGCAGATTGGGAATCACGCTGGTGAAAAGCGAACCCGGACCGAGCGTAATCAGGTCCGCTTGCGCAATGGCGTCCAGGGTTTCCGGCAGCGGCTTACATTCTCGCGGGATCAGGCGGATGGCCTCGATGCGCCGGCGGCTGCTTGCTGATATTGGTCTCGCCCGGCACAATCGACCCATCTTCCAGCACCGCTTCCAGCTTGACGTTCTCCGACGTGGAAGGAAAAATGTGGCCCCGGATCTTCAGCACTTCCGCAGGACTGCTTCACGGCTATCGGGAAATCCCCGGTAATGTGCGTCAAGCGCAGTCAGAAACAGGTTGCCGAAGCTATGCCCCTTCAGCCCATTGCCGCTGTGAAACCGGTACTGGAACAGCCTGGCGAAAGCAGGGCCTCATCTTCCGAGAGCGCCACCATGCAGTTGCGAATATCGCCCGGGGGCAGCACGTCGAAGTCGCGCCGCAGACGGCCCGAGCTTCCGCCATCGTCGGTAACGGTAACAATGGCCGTGATATCGACGCGGGACGGCGGGGTGAACTTCTTTCAACCCGTGCAGCAGCGCCGATAGCCCGGTGCCGCCGCCGATCGCTACGATCCGGAGGGGCGGGTTCATCGGGCTCCGGGCGCGCTAAACGCGTTCCGGCAGCAGGAGAGCGGCAAAATGCGGGTCTTGGGTGACACCGGAAAAGTCCGGATCGGTGCGCGCCGCATGGCGGTTGCGCGGCTCAGCCTGGATCGCACGCTTCAGGTTCTCACAGGCGCCCGGCGCGTCCCCACGCAGGGCCAGCGTTGCCGCCAGCGCGTAAAGCATGTACTCGCACTCCGGCTTCAGCGACACCGCCATCTCCAGATGTTTGCGCGCAGTCTCCAGATCGCGGGCGTTGAGGCGCTCCACGCCGTAGTTATAGTGATCGTCCGCCGTCTTCAGCGCGGGCGCGGCCGATTCGGTCCGCCGGTCGCATACGGTGATGTGATTGCGCGCCGTCAGCGCTACCGATTGCTGCGGGCCTTTGGCGGCCTTTTCGAAAAACTCGCGCGCTTCCGCAAACCGGTGATCGCGAAACAGCCGGAGCCCCTGCTCCAGCAGCTTCATCTGCGCCTCGTTCTGGGTTTGGCTGAGTGAGAAAACCGGCGTTCCCTCCGGGCGGCTCGCGTCGGAGACCTGCCCTTGTGGCTTATTTACGCTTGCGCCCGGTCCTTCTCTCTTCTTCGTTGGCATATCCCCCTAGACAAACCGCAGTCGTTATAACAGGTTTTTATGGCCAAGTCAAAAAAAGTGTTGACCGCATAAACCAGCGGGTATCCTCAATGGAGGTTACGCAACGCGGTGTCATGAGCATTCCATGCCCGAACTGAGCCGTTTCTTTGGAATCATCATTCGTATGTTCTCGGAACCCGGAAGCCCACGCCATAGGCCGCACTTTCACGCTTACTTACCAGGATGAAGTAGTGGTCCTTGGAATCGACCCAGTGGATCTGTTGGCCGGAACGTTACCCCAGAAACAACGGCGGCTCGTAGAGGCTTGGGCGGAATTGCATCAGACCGGAATTGATCGCGGATTGGACACTACTGCACGCGGGACGGAAGGCAGCACCCATCGAACCGTTAAGGTAGGATCGCAATATGCAGCATCTGATTTGCCGTGTCGAAGGCTTCGAGATCGTTGCGCCTTACACGCTTGGTCCGGAAGCTCGTTGAGTTCGGAAACCCAAACAACGTGGTTTATGAGATTCCTGAGGAGTATCGGCCCGTGTTTGACACTTCTCAGAATTCTGGCGAGCCTACTGAGGCGTTTAAATATTACGATGTCAGTATTGCTGACCTCATCGAGAGTAGTTTGCTCCACGAGGGCCAGGTCTTGACCATGCTCTACGGACCTAGAGGGGGGGAACGGAAACAATACGAAGCTATCGCTCTACTCGATGGGTCGCTAAAGACTTTGGGCCGGGAATTCTCCGCACCCAGTTATGCAGCATTGGCGTGCATACAGTCTGCGGGGAGCAATCGCGAAACAGTCAACGGCTGGACTAGTTGGAAAGATCAGCGTGGTCGAAGTCTTTATGATCTTCGCGTTCAATTTCTCGAGAACAAACACTCAGAATCTGACTGACTTTCTGTTTTCAGCATCGAATATAGCGCAAATCCCAAGTACATTGTAATATTCATCAGAACGGATGAAGGGCTTGATTTTCCCGCGCTTCTTGAATAGATAAGACGGCCTCTCAGTTGACCATTTTAATAGCATGGCGTTCGTTTGCCTTGTGAGATTGCGCTCGCAAAACGGCGCTCCCGGAGTGTGCGTCAACCGAACTCCAACTTACATCGGGAGCTAGCGGAGCTTGGAAGCAGCATCATCGGTGCGCACGGGGCGGCACTCTCAGTGAGGCGGTCGCCGGTCACACCCAAACTGGCGCAAATGGACGGTAGGATGTTTGTACAGGAGAAGTGCCCTCCTTTGGCGTCATCTTTCCGCCGACGGGATGCGGATTCCTGGCACACCTTGCCGCCGCTCTTGCCGCAAATTGTCATCTAGAGTCCCGATGATGTCTCATTGCATGCTCGATATAATGCGGACACAATCACTTTTGGCCGTCTTCGAGGCAAGTCGAAACAGATTGATCCGGCTCCACACACGCTACGCCCCGCGCTAACGGTCCACTTCGCCCAGCACGATATCGAGCGTCCCGATAATCGCCACCACGTCCGCGACCAGCGCGCCGATCACCATCTTCTCCAGCGCCTGCAGATTCAGAACGACGGCGGCCGCACGCGGAACCGGTAGGGCTGTCGCTTGCCGTCGCTGACGATGAAGTAGCCGAGCTCGCCCTTCGGCGCTCGATCGAGTGATAGACTTCGCCCGCCGCGCGGCTTCATCACCTTCGGCACCTTGCCGATGATCGGGCCCTGCGGGATGCCCTCGGTCGCCTGCCGGATGATGCGCAGCGACTGGCGGAACTCTTCCATCCGCACCAGATAGCGATCGTAGGTGTCGCCGTGCGTGCCCGACCGGGACGTCGAACTCGAATCTCTCGTAGGCCGCGTACGGCTGCGTCTTTGCGCAGGTCCCACGGCACGCCCGCAGCCGCGCAGCACCGGACCGGTCACGCCCGAGCGCGATTGCAGTCCGCCGCGTTCAGAAACCCACGCCCTTGGTGCGCTCCGCGCCAGATGCGGTTGTGCGTCAGCAGCTCTTCGTATTCGTCGAGCTTCGCGGCCATGAACTGTCGCAGAACTGCGAGCACCTTCTTCTCGAAGCCCGTCGTACAGTTCATACTGCAGGCCGCCGATGCGCAACGAGTCGTGGTCAGCCGCGCGCCGCAGAACTCTTCGAAGATCTTGAGAATCACTTCGCGCTCGCGGAACGCGTAGAACAGCGGCGTCATCGCGCCGATGTCCATCGCGTGCGTGCCCAGCCACAGACAAGTGGCTGGCGATGCGCTGCAGCTCGCGTGAGGATCACGCGGATGTAGCTGCGCCCGCGGCGGCGCCTCCACCGCCATCAGCTTCTCCACCGCCTCGCAGTAGCCCAGGCCGTTCGAGACCGCGGCCACGTAGTCCATGCGGTCGACGTACGGGATGAACTGCGCGTAGGTGCGGTTCTCGCGCGATCTTCTCGACGCCGCGGTGCAGGTAGCCGATCACGCACTCGGCCTCGCACGCTTCTCGCCGTCCAGCTTGAGGATCGACGCGCAGCACCCCGTGCGTCACGGGTGCTGCGGGCCCATGTTGAGCACGAGCTCTTTCGAATCGAGAGACGGCGTTTCGGGAGTCACTGGCCGCTTTCGATTTCCAGGTGCTCCGCACCCAGGCCTGGTCCTGTTGAATGATCGAGTAGTCCTTGCGCAGCGGGTGGCCCACCCACTCCTCCGGCATCAGGATGCGTTTCAGGTTGGGATGGCCGGCAAAGACGATGCCGAACATGTCGATACACTTCGCGCTCGAGCCAGTTCGCGGCCTTGAACAACGGGGTGAGCGAGGCCGGCGCCGCGCCTTCCGCAACCGTGCTTTTCAGGCGAATGCGCCGATTGGATTCGAAGCTGTAGAGAATGTAGATCAGGTCGAACCGTTCCGCGCGCTTCGGGTAGTCGACCGCCGTCAGATCCACCAGGTAATCGAACTGCAGTTTTTCCTTCAACAGCGGCGAGTACCCGCGGCACGGACGCAAGCGGAACGATGAGAAACGGCTGCCCGGCATGTTCCCCGGACTCGAGTGTTTCGTCCGGTAACAGGTCGGCCAGTTCCGCGTCGATCACTCCCCCAACTTAGCGCACGCGCGGCCCGGCAAGCATAATGAAGAGTAAGATCGACTTTCCAGCGCCGAAGCACGTCATGACAAAAGGAGCCAACATTTGATTTTTCGGGCGGTTGAGGATGCCGACCTGATTGCACGCACGCGCCAGGGGGACGTCGAGTCTTACAACCTCCTGATTTCCCGCTGGGAAAAGCGTGTTTACAATTATCTGCTGCGCATTCTTAACAACCGGGAAGATGCTCTCGATCTGAGCCAGGACGTGTTTTTGAAGGCGTACCAGAATATTCGCAAGCTCGATGACCCCGCGCGCTTCGGCCCGTGGCTTTTCCGCATCGCGCACAACGAGGCATTCTCCCTGTTTCGCAAGCGCAAGCCGGAGGACGATCTGACCGGCATCGAATCCGTGCGCGAACCGGTCTATCCCATCGAATTGACGCTCGCCGCCACCGCCGCTCTCGACGCGCTTTCGCCCGAACAGCGCGAAGCCGTTGTGCTGAAGATCTATCAGGGCTTCAAGTTCGAAGAGATGGCGGAGGTGTTGGGCTGTCCGGTCTCCACCGTCAAGTCAAGGCTCTATTCGGCGCTCGAACTTTTGAAAAGTCACCTGGCGCCCATTCGTATCCGAGGTGTCTCATGAGTTGCGCAACGCCCGCCCTGGCCGGGCTCGATCTTCGCGATTACTATTTCGACGCGCTGAGTCCCGAAGAGGCCCGCCGGGTCAGACAGCATCTGCAGAGCTGCGCGTCCTGCGCGGCGGAAATCGACCAGCTCCGCATCACGGCCCTCGCCCTGCGTGCCCTGCCCGATGAGGAAATGCCGCGCCGTATCACGTTCGTTTCCGATAAAGTCTTCGAGCCGTCGCCGCTGGCGCGCTGGTTCCAGGCGTTCTGGCTATCGGGCGCTCGCATAGCCTCTCTAGCGGCGCTCGTGCTCGCGGCCGCCCTCGTCATCCACGCGTACCGGCCGGCCCAGGTGATCCGGGTGGTGACTCCAGCGCCGGCCAATGCCGCGTTAAACAGCCATGCCGGATTCGATCGGAACGCCATGCAGGCGGCGGTGGATCAGGCCGTTGCCAAAGCGGTAACGCAAGCCGAAATCCGCTACGACCTGAAGCTGAAACAAGTCATGGCGGAGAACGAGAAGCAACGGCGCGACACCATGGAACGCGTGGCCACGGTGCTCGATTCGATGGACCGGCGGAACCGCGTTCTCACCGTCGCGAGCAACAGCCTGATGGATGCCGGCCAATGAAACGCCTGGCTCTCGCGCTCCTGCTCGCAACTTCGATCACCGCTCTCGCCGACCCGGCGCGGATCGGCCGCAACGCACTCGCCAAACTCGAATTCCACCTGGATCATGTTTCTGGTGAAGGCGCCCGATCCGTGCGAAATGATGGGCAACACCCGCGGGGTCTACCTCGATGGATACGGGGCCGTTTTCACCACCCTCGTCGCGCTCGTGCCCACGCCCACTCCAAGTCCCTTCCGTGCCTTCACCCAAAAAGACTTTGACGACATCCACAACGCCAAGATCCGGCAGCTTCCCATCATGCGGGAGAAGATGCGCAACATGCTGCTCATGATGGCCGCCGACCCTTCGCTCGAAGGCGTCCGCCCGCATGAGCAGATCGTCAGCGGCGTTACCTTCTTCTATTACAAGCAGTGGGAGAACACGGCCGGCCTGCCGCAACAGATCGTCATGGAAGGCGAGAAGCAGAAGCTGCTGGACGTGCAAAGCGGCCGCATTCCGCGTTCCGAGCTCGATTCCATCATCAAGGTGCAGGAGCTCTAGCCGATGCCAGTGATCGCGGCGGCTCCGCGCCTGGGCGAGATTCTGATCGCGCGCGGGATGATTCAACAGGACGACCTGGACCGTGCTCTGGAACTGCAGCGCGAGCGCCGCGACCGCCTCGGCAAAATTATGGTGGATATGGGTCTGCTGGCCCAGCGCGATCTTCTCTCCATCCTCAGCCAGCAACTGGATGTACCGCTGGCCGTGATCGGCGAGCCCCCTTCGCTGCCCGAGACAGACAGCATCGCGACCGACTTCATGCGCGAGTCGCACTTCATCCCGATCGGATTCGACGGCACGCAGCTGCGCATCGCCATCAGCGACGCGCTCGATCACGAGACCATCAACGCCGTCCGCTCCTATACCGGCCTGGACGTGGTTCCCGAACTGGCGGGCGAGCAGGAAATTCTGGACGCCATCGACCGCTACTACGGCGAGTCGCAAAAGCAATCCGCGGATATCGATTACGGCGCCGGCGAGGGCGGGGAAGACCTGGAACAGCTCCGCGACATGGCGAGCGAAGCGCCCGTCATCCGGCTGGTCAACGCCACCATCGCGCAGGCCATCGAAAAGCGCGCCAGCGATATCCACATCGAGCCGTTCGAAAAAGAGTTCCGCATCCGCTTCCGTGTCGATGGCGTTCTGTTCAATCAGGAGCCGCCGCCCCGTGAGATGAAAGCCGCCATCGTTTCGCGCCTGAAGCTGATGGCCAAGCTCAACATCGCGGAGCGCCGCCTGCCGCAGGACGGCCGCATCAAGATCAAGATCCTCGGCCGGGAAGTGGATCTGCGCGTCTCGACGCTGCCTACGCTGTTCGGCGAGAGCGTCGTCATGCGCCTGCTCGATCGTTCCGCGGGCGATTTCTACGACCTGCGCAAGCTCGGCTTCGACGACCACATGCTGGAGCGCATGGAATATTACACGTCGCTCCCGCACGGCATCTTCATGGTGACGGGGCCTACGGGCAGCGGCAAATCCACCACGCTGTACTCGGCCCTGAAGCGCATCAACACGTCCGAGCGCAAGATCATCACCATCGAAGATCCCGTCGAATACCAGATGGACGGCATTAACCAGATTCACGTGAATCCGCAGATCGGCTTATCGTTCGCGGCGGGGCTGCGGCACATCGTGCGGCAGGATCCGGACGTGATCATGGTCGGCGAGATTCGCGATCGCGAGACGGCCGACGTCGCCATCCGCGCCGCGCTCACCGGGCACTTCGTCTTCTCCACGCTCCACACCAATGACGCGCCGAGCGCCGTTACGCGCCTGACCGATATGGGTGTCGAGAACTATCTGATTACGAGCTCGGTGGTCTCGGTGTTGGCGCAGCGCCTGGTCCGCAAGATCTGCCGCAACTGCGTGCGCGCCCAGGAGCGCGTGTTCAGCCCGTTCGGGATCGAAGTGCAGACCTATCGCGGCGCGGGGTGCGCGGATTGCTCCGGTACTGGATACCGCGGCCGCGTCGGCATTTTCGAGCTCATGGAGTTGAACGACGAGATCCGCAAGCTCATCATGTCGAATGCCGACGCCTCCCAGATCACCTACGCCGCTAAGCGCAACGGCATGCGCCAACTGCGCGAAGACGGCTGGGAGAAAGTCTCGCAGGGCGTCACCACTTCGGACGAGGTGATGCGGGTCACGCAGGAGTTCTGACGTCCTGCACAATCAGGCACTTC
Organism: Bryobacterales bacterium; assembly: GCA_963814235.1. Lineage (GTDB taxonomy): Bacteria > Acidobacteriota > Terriglobia > Bryobacterales > Bryobacteraceae > Bog-113. The sequence continues at coordinate 122,595 of CAWFCA010000012.1, forward strand.
AGGTATAAGGTTTCGGGCACCGTCAGCAGCACCGGATGATCGGACGCCTGCGTGCGCCGTTCCAGGATGCGCAGCGACCGTTTGGTTTCGAGCGCCGCTTCCGCGATCACCTCCAACAGGTCGGCTTCGCTCACATGGTGGGAGCAGGAACAAGTGATTAGCACGCCGCCGGGCGACAGCAGCTGCAGCGCGCGCCGGTTGATCTCTTTGTAGGCCCGCGCGCGCGGCTTCCACCTGGCTGCGGGATTTGGCGTACGCCGGCGGATCGAGGACGATGGTTTCGAACTTCCGCCGCGCCGCCGCATACCCGGCGAGCGCTTCGAAAGCGTCGGCTTCGCGGAAGTCGATGTTGCCGATGCCGTTCGCAACCGCGTTCCGCTGGGCCGCCGCAATCGCGGGCTCGCTCGAATCGACCGCCTCCACGCGTTCGCACTTCGCCGCAAGGTGGAGGGCAAAGCCGCCGGTGGAGGTGAAGCAATCGAGCGCCGTTCCGCGCGCATGGTTCGCGGCGGCGACGTAGTTTTCGCGCTGATCGAGAAAGATTCCGGTCTTCATGCCATGCCGCGGATCCACCTGCCACGCCAGGCCGTTCATGCGGATGGAGATGGAATCCGGAAAGGTTCCGCCGAGAACCCGCACCTCCCGCGGCAGTTCTTCCTGCGTCCGCGACGCGGAATCGTTGCGAGCCAGAATGCCCGCCGGGTGGAGCAGAGCGTTTAGTGCTTCCGTGACCAGGGCCGTGGCCCGATCCATCCCCTGATCGAGCGCCTGCAGAACCAGGTAGCCGGCATACCGATCGATAATCAGAGCGGGCAAGCCATCGGCCTCGGCATAAACCAGGCGATACGCATCGGTGTCGCGCACCACCTGCTTGCGGAAAGCGATCGCGGCTTCGAGCTTGCGCGTGAAGAACGCCAGATCGGCCGGCTCCACGCGCGGGGACAGCATGCGCAGTGCGATCTGCGATGACCCGCTGTAATGCGCGGTTCCCAGATCGCGAGGTCCGCAGACCACCCGCACGGTCTCCCCGGACGTGAGGCCTTCCGTGCCGGTGAGATCGCTGCGGAAAATCCACGGATGCCCGGCATCGAAACGCGCCGCGGCCTTCTTGTTGACTTCAACAGATTCCATTAAGTCTCGATTGTCCGCTATGAACAGGAAGGCAAAAAAAAGGGCGGGAAGCCGCAGCCTCCCGCCTTTCGATCCGCAACTCCGCGGACGATTACACGAGCGCCGGTTCGCCCACCGGCACCTCCACCTTGTGGAACACCATCTTGCCCGCTTCATCGACGTCCACACCGATCGTGTCGCCCGCCACGAAGTCGCCGTTCAACAACCGCAGGGCCAGAGGATCCTGAATCAGCCGCTGGATCGCGCGCCGCATCGGCCGCGCTCCATACTGCGGATCGTACCCCTCGTCGAGGAGTTTCTGCTTCGCCGCGGGGCTGGCCGTCAACGAAAGCTTCCGGCCGGCCAGCACCTTCTCCAACCCGCGCAGTTGAATGTCGACGATCTTGGTCAGATTGTCTTTGGTCAACTGGCTGAACACGACGATATCGTCGACGCGGTTCAGGAACTCCGGGCGGAAGTGCGCCTTGAGCGCATCCAGCAGCTTCTTGGAAGCGTCATGCTCCCGATTCTGCGTCACGCTGAAGCCGATGGCGCCGGTCTCGTGGATGATGCTCGAGCCGATGTTGGACGTCATGATGATCACGCAGTTCTTGAAATTCACCACGCGTCCCTGCCCATCGGTCAGGCGCCCGTCATCGAGAATCTGCAGCAGGGCGTGGAACACGTCCGGATGCGCCTTCTCGATCTCGTCGAACAGCACCACCGAATACGGCCGGCGGCGCACGTGTTCGGTCAACTGCCCGCCTTCGTCATAACCTACGTATCCGGGAGGCGCGCCGAGCATCCGCGATACAGCATGCTTCTCCATGTACTCGGACATGTCGACGCGGATCATGCTCTTCTCGTCATCGAAGAGGAACTCGGCGAGAGCCCGCGCCAGTTCGGTCTTGCCGACCCCGGTCGGTCCCAGGAAGATGAAGCTGCCGATGGGCCGCTTGGGATCGCTCAAGCCGGCGCGATTGCGGCGGATCGAGTTGGCGACGAACGTTACCGCTTCGCTTTGCCCGATCACACGGTCCTGCAGACGCTCCTCCATATTCACCAGCTTCTGGATCTCGCCTTCGAGCATCTTCGAAACCGGGATGCCGGTCCACTTGGCGACGATCTTGGCGATGTCCTCTTCGTCAATCTCTTCCTTGAGCAAAGCCGAACCGCTCTTGATGGATTCCAGTTCGTGCGTGGCGGCTTCGAGTTGCCGCTCGATTTCACTCATGCGGCCGTAGCGGAGTTCGGCGGCCTTGTTCCAATCGTTGACGCGGTTGGCCGAGTCGTAGTCGTTGCGCACGCCCTCCTGCTCTTCCTTGAGCTCGCGCACCCGGTTGATGGCCGACTTCTCCCGATTCCAGCGCTCCTGCAATTGCGCCGATTCGCCCCGCAGCCGTTCCAATTCGTTTTCGACGTGGCGCAGCCGCTCGCGCGAGGTCGTGTCCTTTTCGCGGCTCAGCGCCTGCCGTTCGATTTCGAAGTGCGCGATGCGCCGCTCCAGATTGTCGATCTCGATCGGCATGCTGCCGATCTGGATGCGTAATGCCGCGCCGGACTCGTCGATCAGGTCGATGGCCTTATCGGGCAGGAAGCGGTCGGTGATGTAGCGGTCGGAAAGCAGTCGCGGCGGCTACAATGGCCGCGTCCTTGATCCGCACGCCGTGATGGATCTCGTACTTCTCTTTGAGACCCCGCAGGATCGCGATGGCGTCGTCGACGGACGGTTCGCCCACCAGCACCATCTGGAAGCGGCGGGCGAGCGCGGCGTCCTTCTCGACATATTTGCGGTATTCGTTCAGCGTGGTTGCGCCGATGCAGCGGAGTTCGCCGCGCGCCAGGGCCGGCTTGAGCATGTTGGCCGCGTCGATCGCGCCTTCCGCTCCGCCCGCTCCCACCAGCGTGTGCAGCTCGTCGATGAAGCAGATGATCTCGCCGTTCGAGTCGGTGATCTCTTTCAGAACGGCCTTCAGGCGATCTTCGAATTCGCCGCGGAACTTGGTGCCGGCGATCATCGAACCGAGATCCAGCGCGACCAGCTTTTTGCCGGCGAGCTGTTCGGGAATGTCGCCCTTAATGATGCGCTGGGCCAGACCTTCCACGATCGCGGTCTTGCCGACGCCCGGCTCGCCGATCAGCACGGGGTTGTTCTTGGTGCGGCGGCTCAGGACCTGCATGAGGCGGCGGATTTCTTCGTCGCGCCCGATGACCGGGTCGAGTTTGCCGCTGCGGGCCTTTTCCGTGAGGTCCACGGAATAGCGTTCGAGCGCCTGATACTTGGATTCGGGATTCTGATCGGTCACGCGTTGATTCCCCCGGACGGCTACTAACGCTTTCAAAATGGTGTCGTGATTCGCGCCGGCCTTGATGAGCAAGGTACCCGCCGGGTCGTACTTGGCATCGGCAATGGCGAGCAGCAGGTGCTCGGTGGAGACGAATTCGTCTTTGAAGCGCTCGGCTTCTTTAAACGCGGCTTCGAGGACCTGGTTCAGGGACGGCGACACGACCATGCCGCCCGGCTGCGGGCTTCCGGTCTGCACCCGCGGGATGGATTGCAACTGCCGTTCGCTTTCGGCGATCACGGCATCCGGGTGAACGTGGCATTTCTCCAGCACCGGCCGCACGATCCCGTCGCGCTCACTGGCGAGTGAGACTAACAGGTGGAGCGGATTCACAATCTGGTGCTGGCCGCGCTCGGCAACGGCCTGAGCCTGCTGCAGCGCTTCCTGTGCTTTCTGCGTTAGCTTTTCGAAACGAAACATGTTTCCCCTTTTCTGGGCTTCTCAAATCAAAGGGGGCAGGCCTACCCGCCCCCTCTCCGGCATTTTCGCCGGACAAATTACTTCTGAGCGGTCTGTGCTTTGGAATCGACTTCTACGGTATTGGGATTACTGCCGGAGCCGATCGAAACCTTCACCTGGCGGGGTTTCGCGGCTTCTTTCTTCGGCAGAGTAACGGTTAGCGTTCCGTTCTGATAATCGGCCTTCACTTTCTCGGTGTCCACGGTGTTGGGAACGGTAAACGTGCGAACGAATTCGCCGTAACTGCGCTCAATCCGGTGATAGCCGCCCTTTTCGTTCTGGCGCTGTTCGAACTTCCGGTGGCCCTTCAGCGTGAGGGTCTGATTCTCCACCTGCAGATCGATGTCTTTCAAATCGATATCCGGGACGTCCGCTTTGAAGACCACCGCGTCTTCATTCTCGAAAATATCGACGGCAGGCGACCAGGGTCGTGCCGCTCGCGGTTCACTCAGCATACGGGTGAGGGAGTCTTCGAAGAGGCGGAGGTGCTGGAACGGGTCGTGTACGAGGCTCATGGTTATAGGATTCCTTTCGTTGAATTTGGATTCAATCACTTCAGGTGATCTCATCTACTCGTCAGCATAAAATATGAGTGTCTTGGTGTCAATACCTTCGCCACTACTTTTTCGCCCCCCCAACACGTACAGTTTGCAGTTGCGCTGCCGTGTAACCTATGGTTGTGTCTCCGCGCCTACTTAACTGCCAGCGTCAGTGATGAATGCTGGTTGAATACGAACTCATCGAGCGCGCGCGCGACGGGGATTCCGGCGCTTTCAACCAGATCGCGAACGCGTACCGGAGGCGGATTCTGGGGATTGTGTCCCGGCTGGTGTCACGTTCGGAGGACATCGAAGACGTGGGGCAAGAGGTGTTTACGCGGTTGTATTTTTCGCTCGGGCAGCTACGCAGTCCGGAGGGCTTCGACGCCTGGATGTACCGCATGACGGTGAACGCGTGTTACGACCATTTACGCCGTCAGCGCCGCCGCCCGGAGTCGCGCATGGCCGATCTGAGCGAGCAGCAAATTGTTCTGGCCGATTCGGCCGCCGGGCATCACGCGAGTTTGGTGGATGCCGAGAAGAAGGCGGTCCGCGAGCAGGTCAATACCATGCTTGGGGCAGTTTCCGCCGAGGATCGGGCCCTGCTGATCATGAAAGAAGTGGAAGGTCTTTCGTTGAAGGAGTTGTCAGAAGTCTACCGGGTCAACGAGAATGCATTAAAGGTCCGGCTGTTCCGGGCCCGCCAGCGGGTGTTGAAAGCCATGGGAGCCAAGAAGTCATGATGCCGCCAGAGGAAGGAAGAGAGCAGGAGTTGAATCGGCTTTTCCGGTCTTACCGGGAGGCCACCGAGTACAACAGCGATGCGGGGCCGGATTTCATGCCGGCGCTGTGGGACCGGATCGAGTCGCGCCGCCGGAACTCCCGGATGGTGGAGCGTGTCGCCCGCATCTTCACCGCGCGACGGCAACCCTCGCGGTAGCGGCGGGGCTGTTTGTCACTTTCGCTCCGGCCCGCCCTCAGTCCGATTCGTGGGTGGAGACGCTCGCCAACCATCACCTCGCCCAAAACACTTCTTATTACGAGCCGGTACAGCTCTCGGAAAACACCCCTGGGAAGTAAGCGGAGAACATGCTGAAGAGGTTTGGAATCCCTACTCTGTATCTGCTGGCCGTCTTCCTCTGCGGATCGGCCTTAGGCGCTTTCGGCTACCGGTACTATTCGGAAGTCCGGGTCTCGGCCAACGGTCCCCGCCCCACGCCCGAGCAGTGGAAGCGCAAGCATCTGAAAGAGATGCAATCCCGCCTGCATCTCTCGGACGATCAGACCTCCCGCCTTTCGTCCATCCTCGACGATACGCGCGGGAAATATCATGATCTGATGGAGAAGCAGCGCCCCGATATGGAGCGCATCCAGGCCGAGCAATATTCCAGTGTGAAGGCCATCCTGACTCCCGGGCAGATTCCGGAGTACGAGCGTTTCCACGCGGAGCGGGAAAAACAGCGGCACGCGATGGACTCCAAGAAGTTCTAATCCCGCCTTCGGTACTCTGGGTAGTTCCGATGGATGAACTCAAGAGCTACATACGGGAGATCCCCGACTTCCCGAAAGCCGGGATTCTGTTTTACGACATCACCACACTGCTGAAGGATAAGGCCGGGCTGCGCGGGTCGATCGATGCGTTCCGCGAACATTACGCCCACGCCCAGGCCGACGTGGTGATCGGCGTCGAAGCCCGCGGGTTTATCTTCGCTCCCGCGCTGGCGTATGCCATCGGCGCCGGTTTCGTACCGGTGCGTAAGCCCAGGAAGCTTCCCGCCGACTGCGTTTCGGTGGATTACGAACTGGAATACGGGACCGACTCGCTGCACATGCATCGCGATGCGGTCCAGCCGGGGTCGCGCGTGCTGATCATCGACGATCTGCTCGCGACCGGCGGCACCGCGCAAGCTGTCGTGAAACTGGTGGAACAGCTGGGCGGGGTAGTGGCCGGACTCGGCTTCCTGGTCGAACTGACCTTCCTGGGCGGCCGCGGCAAACTGGCCGGTTACGATATCTTCTCGCTCATGAAATACGACCAATGAGCCGCGAGCTTGACCTGCGCGCGCTCGCCAAAATCAATCTGGATTTGCGGGTCCTGCACCGCCGTGGCGATGGCTACCATGAGATTCGCACCGTCTTTCAGACCATTTCCCTTGCGGACCGGATCCGGATTCGGTATGAGCCGTCGCGCGATTTCGAAATCCAAATCGACGGGAACGTGGCAATCGAAGACAACCTGATCGCCCGGGCGGCGCGGGCCGTCACGCAGGAGCTCGGTTGCGGGGGTGTCTTCCACTTCCGTCTGAGTAAGCGCATTCCCATGGGAGCGGGACTGGGCGGCGGATCGTCGGATGCGGCGGCGGTTCTGCTGGCCCTCCCCGCGTTGCTCGAACGAGCCATTGCTCCGGACCGCCTGCATGCGCTAGCCGCGGCGATGGGCAGCGACGTCCCGTTCTTCCTTTATGGGGGAACCGCGTTGGGAATGGGGCGCGGCGACGAGCTCTATCCGCTGCCAGACGCGCGCGCATTACCGGGCCTGCTGGTCGCCCCCTCGCTTCACGTCTCCACTCCCGAGGCCTATCGGGCACTGCGTTTCTCAGGGCAGGAAACCGAGGTGGCGGCCAAGCGCGCCGGGTTCGCCCGATTTACCTGGACCCGCGATCCGGCATGGGCGGAAAACGATTTCGAACCAGCCGTTTTCGGTCTCCATCCGGAACTCAGCGCGATCCGCGCCACGCTGGAACGCAACGGCGCGATCTGCGCCCGCATGACCGGCAGCGGCTCATCGATCTTCGGCTTATTTGCCAGCCCGGAGGCTGCGCGGCAGACGCGCGCGGCATTTCCGGAGCATCGCACCTTTCCGTTCGCGATGGTCAGCCGGAGACGGTACCGAGATCTCTGGGACCGACAGACTACTTCTCCCGCGGCGCCGGAATAGCGAGCGTCAGGGTTCCCGCCTGCCCCAGATATTGGAGTTCGTAGGCGCCGTTCTTGCGCCGCGCCTTGGCCGCGGGGAAGTAAACGTAACCGGCGGTGGGCTGCGTGATCACGCCCTCCGGCAGCGACTTGTCGAAGAGCTCGGCTTCCATAGAGCTGCGGTCGCGGTCGGAGTAAGGGCCGGTGGGATAGCCGCCGCCCGATCCACCGATGCCCACACCAACACCGACCCCGGTGTTCCAGCCGGAATGCCGCGTTCGGACGCCGCTGCCATCGTCATAGGTTCCGGATTCGTAACCGACGGTGGCCACCGGATAGACATCCACTTTGCGGTTCGAAGCCTGCTTCGGGCCGTTCTTTTCCTGGATCGCGCGCGCAACCACGGCGGGTTCGGCGGGCCGCGCCGGAGTATCCTGCCCGGCGCCCTTGAGCAGGAAATCGTCGGGCGAAATCTTCAAGTGGCCAGCGGCCTCCGGATAGAACGCGACCTCCAACACCACGTATCCCTTATTCAGGTCGGTCGCGAAACGGTCCCGAACTTCCCGCGCCGATAAAACCGCGGCGGCTACCGTCCCGTGAGGCACGGGCAGGGAGGCCGGGTAGGCGCGCGCATCCGGACGCGGACGCACTCCCGGTCCATCGGCCAGCAACGTCGTGCCGGAGATCGCTATCAAGCAAACCTGCGTCAGGCTCGCCCACCGCTGCACATTTCGCATTCTCATGGTCTGGATTCCTCTTCTCCTCTTAATCCATTAGAACCTTAAAGCCCGTTAGGCGTACCAGCTAAACTTTAGGTTCCATTCCAATGAATCGAATCAGCATTTCGGAAGCGGCGCGCCACGAAAGCGAAACCGTAGAGATCGCGGGCTGGCTTTACAAATTGCGCAAGTCGGGCAAAATCGTTTTCCGCAATTGTGCGCGATGGCACCGGGCCTGATGCAGTGCGTGGCGGTGAAGAGCGCGCTGCCCGAAGCAGACGTTCGAGGAGCTGAAGAACCTGACCCAGGAATCGTCTCTGCATCGTGACGCGGCAAGGTCCGGGCGGAAGCGCGCGCGCCGGGCGGCTATCGAAATGGATGTCGAGAGCGTGGACGTGCATCCAGCGGGTTCCGAGAGCGAGCCGTATCCCGATCACGCCCAAGGAGCACGGGGTCGATTTCCTGATGGACCACCGGCATCTCTGGCTGCGCAGTCCAGCGCCAGCACGCCATCATCCGCGTGCGCCACGAGATCATCAAGGCGGTCCGCGATTACTTCGACAACCACGGCTTCACGCTGGTGGATACGCCGATCTTCACGCCCGCGGCCTGCGAAGGCACCACAACGCTGTTCGAGGTGAATTACTTCGACGACGAAAAGGCGTACCTGACGCAATCCGGCCAGCTTTATAACGAAGCAACGCCATGGCGTTCGGCAAAGTCTACTGCTTCGGGCCGACGTTCCGCGCCGAGAAATCGAAGACGCGCCGGCACCTGACCGAGTTCTGGATGGTGGAGCCGGAGATGGCCTACGCCGATCTCGAAGACGTCAAGCGCGTGGCCGAGGAGATGATCGTGTACGTGGTCGGGCGCGTTCTGGAAAACCGGCCGCGAAGAGCTGAAGACACTGGAGCGCGACGTGTCGAAGCTGGAAGCGGTGCAGGCGCCCGTTTCCGCGCTCAGCTACGACGAAGCGGTGAAGATCCTGCAGGAGAAGGGCAGCGAGATCCAGTGGGGCGGCGATTTCGGCGGCGGCGACGAAACCATCCTGACGCAGCAGTTCGACCGGCCCATCATGGTGGACCGCTACCCGTCGGCCATCAAGGCGTTCTATATGGCGCCCGATCCCGATCGCGCCGGAAGTCGCGCTCGGCGTGGACGTGCTGGCGCCGGAAGGCTACGGCGAGATCATCGGCGGCGGCCAGCGCATACACGATCCGGAACTGCTGCTGCGGCGCATCGAGGAGCATCAAGCTGCCGCAGGAGGCGTTCGACTGGTATATCGATCTGCGCAAGTACGGCACCGTGCCGCACGGCGGGTTCGGCATGGGGATTGAGCGCTGCGTGGCGTGGATCTGCGGTCTGGAGCATATCCGCGAGACGATCGCGTTCCCGCGCATGCTCTACCGGCTGAGGCCTTGAAGCGCATGGCCATGCAGCAGACGCGCATCGCGATCATCGGAGCGCCGCTCGACTTGGGGCCGGACCGGCGGGGCGTGGATATGGGCCCGTCCGCCCTGCGCGTGGCTAATCTCAACAGGCGGCTGGCGGCGCTCGGCTATGAAGTGAAGGATCTGGGCAACGTGGCGGTGGCAGCAGCCCGAGAGCATTGCCGAGAAGGCCACCGACGCCAAGTATCTGCCGCAGATCGCCGCCACCTGCGAGCGCCTGGGCGCAGATGGTGGAGCAGGCTGTCGAGCGATGGACGCGTGCCGCTGGTGCTGGGCGGCGATCACTCGATCGCGGTGGGCACGGTGGCCGGCGTCTCGCGCCATCTGCGCCGAAGAAACCAGAAAATCGGGACTGATCTGGATGGACGCGCATGCCGACATGAACACGCCCGCAACGAGCCCGAGCGGCAACGTGCATGGCATGCCGCTGGCTTGCTGCGTCGGCGATGGGCCCGGGGAACTGATCGACATGTTCGGCTTCGCGCCCAAGGTCGATCCGAAGAACGTCGCGCTGGTGGGCATCCGCGACGTGGATCTGCTGGAGCGCGAACTGTGCAAGAGTCCGGAGTTCACGCGTTTCACCATGCGCGACATCGACGAGCGCGGGATGCGCGCGTGATGGCGGAAGCAATGCGAACCGTGTCGAGCGGCACCGCCGGGTTTCATCTTTCGCTCGATATGGATTGCGTGGATCCGCGAGTTCGCGCCCGGCGTGGGCACTCCCGTGCGCGGGCGGCGTGACGTATCGCGAAGCGCATCTGGCGATGGAAATGATCTGCGATCAGCGGCGGCATGCTTTCCATGGAAGTGGTGGAAGTGAATCCGGTGATCGACGAGGTGAACCGGACGGCGGATCTGGCGGTGGAATTGATTCTGTCAGCGATGGGAAAGAAGATTCTGTGATGAAACACGGTGGCCGTCATTTACGGCGGGCGCAGCGGGGAACATGAGATCTCGCTGCGCTCGGCCGAATCGCATCATCGCCGCGATGGACCCGGCGAGCGTACGAGGTCACCGTCACCTGATCGCACAAGAAGGGAAATGGAGCCCCACGGCCGATCCTGCCGGAACCGGGCGGGCAATCCGGAAATCGACGTCGTGTTCCCGGTGCTGCACGGTACTTTCGGCGAAGACGGCACGATGCAGGGTCTGCTCGAACTGGCGGATCTGCCCTACGTGGGCGCGGGCGTGCTGGCTCGGCAGTCTCGATGGACAAGGACATGATGAAGCGGATCTGCCGGGAGCGCGGCCTGCCCGTGGTGGATTGGTTTTCGGTGCTGCGGGCGCACGGAGGATCCGGATCGCTCGATGCGGCTTTCCCTTACCCGATGTTTGTGAAGCCCGCGAATCTGGGCTCGTCGGTGGGAATTTCGAAAGGCTCGCAACTGCGACGCAACTTGATGGCAGCTTTGCGGCTGGCGGCCGAGTTCGATCGCAAGATCATCGTGGAACGTTGCATCACCGGCCGGGAGTTCGAATGCTCCGTGCTGGGCAACGACGATCCCAGGCGTCCATTCCCTGCGAGATTTTTCCGTCGCGCGAGTTTTACGATTACGAAGACAAGTACCTGATCAACGAAGCGCGCTTCGATCTGCCGGCCCGTCTGCCTGAGGAGGAGATCGAGGAGATCCGGCGGCTGGCGGTTGCCTGCTACCAGGCGGTGGAATGCGAGGGCCTGGCGCGCGTCGATTTCCTGCGGGAGAGCGCCCGGGCAGTCTCTATCATCAACGAGATCAACACCATGCCCGGCTTCACGTCCATCAGCATGTATCCCAAGATGTGGGAGAAGCAGCGGAATGCGGTATGCCGAACTGATCGACCGGCTGATCACGCTGGCCTTGGAGCGGCATGCGGATAAGAAGGCGACCCGTTTCACGATTTAGGCGGATGGTGGCGGCGGCGTGCCTCGCGAGCACGGCCCTCCTGGCGCAGAGCGCGAGTAAGCCGCAAATGGCGCAGGGTGCGCCAACGGTAGACAACGCGGCGCAGGCGGTTGCGGATCGGGAACTCAAGCGCCTGGTGGATGTTTATGCGCTCGTGGAGGAGCATGCCGCAGACCCGGTATCAGCCGATGTCGCTTTCTACCAGGGCGCCATTCCCGGTCTCTTACGCAGGCTCGACCCGCACTCGGTTTTCTTCGATCCGGGTCAGTTCGAGCAGCTTTCGCAGATGGAACGCTCCACGTCCAAGGGCTTCGGAAGCATCGTGTCGGTGCTGCCCGGACGCGTGATTGTGCTGCAGGTTCTGCCGGGGACTCCGTCGGCGCGGTCGGGCATTGCGCCGGGGGACGAGATGCTGGCGGTGAATAACATTCGTCTGGATCGCCTGGATCCCGAGCAGATCGTGCAACTGCTGACGGAGTCGAAGCAGCGCCCGGCGCAACTCTACGTGCGCAGGTCCGGCAGCGCGCGGCTTCTCTCGTTCACGCTCACGCCGGAAGAGATGCAGTCCCGCAGCGTGGATCGCGCCTTTCTCTGGGAGCCGGGGATCGCCTACATCCACGTGGTGAGCTTTGAGGCTAATACCGGTCTGCAACTGCGCGAGACGATCGAAAAGTTGGGCGGTAGATAACTTGAAGGGCCTGGTTCTGGACCTTCGCTCGAACCCCGGCGGGGTCGTCACGGCGGCGCTCGAGACGTGCGCGCTGTTCCTGAAACCCGGCCAGAAGATTTTGTCGATCCAGGGCCGGCGACGTGAAGACGCAGGATGAGACGGTGCCGGCGGGCACGCAGCCCTATGCGTTCAAGATTGCGGTGCTGGTAAACGAGAAATCGGCCAGTGCCGCCGAGATTGTGTCCGGCGCTTTGCAGGACCACGACCGCGCGGTCATTATCGGCTCGCCGAGCTATGGAAAAGGGCTGGTGCAGAGCGTGTTCCCGCTCCAGGAGAAAACCGGCATCGCCCTCACCACGGCCTTCTATTACACTCCGAGCGGCCGCTCCATCCAGAAGCCGTTGCGGGGCGGGGAATACGAGTTATCGAACACCGCCGCGCATCCCAACCAGCAGACCGCCTTCCAGACCGACGCGGGACGTCCCGTGCTGGGCGGCGGCGGCATTATTCCGGATATCCTGATGGAGCCCGAACGCCTTACCCGTCTGCGGGCCGCGCTCGATGGCTCGGGCATGTTTGTCGCGTTCGCGACCGAGTACCTGGGGCACCACGCCGTAGACGCGACGTTCACCGTCACGCCCGCGCTGCTCGACCAGTTCCAGGCGTTTGCCGCCGAACGGCATATCCAGCCTGGAATCTCCGAGTGGGCCGCCGACCGCGATTACATCGCGCACCGCCTCCAATCGGAAATCTTCAACCAGTCGCTCGGCGTGGAGAAGGGCGATGAGGTGGAGTTGCACTTCGACCGCGAGGTTCGAAAAGCCGTGGAAGCTGTCGGAGGCTAGGCGCGCCCGGGGACGGGTGGATAATACCTAGGGAGCTCAACTTCGTCAATGTCATCCATCCTTTCGCTCGAACAAGAGACCAATCCGTGGCTGTCCGCCGAGGCGCGGTTCGACGAAGCGGCGGAGCAACTGGGGCTGGATGACGGCATGCGCAAGGTGCTCAGAGCCCGGCGCGCGAGATCACGGTCAACATCCCGGTGCAGCTCGACGACGGGCGCCTGGAGGTGTTCACCGGCTATCGCGTGCAGCATTCGATCGCGCGCGGGCCCGGCAAAGGCGGCATCCGCTTTGCTCCCGACGTGACGCTGGATGAAGTGCGCGCGCTGGCGTCGTGGATGACGTGGAAATGCGCGGTGGTCAACATTCCGTTCGGCGGCGCCAAGGGCGGCGTGATTTGCGATCCGAACGCTGCTCTCGGAAGGCGAACTGGAGCGCATCACGCGCCGCTACACGGCCGAGATCATCGAATTCATCGGGCCGGAGCGCGACGTTCCGGCGCCCGATGTGAACACCAACGAGCAGACCATGGCGTGGATCATGGACACCTACTCGATGCACGAGCGGCACACGCACGACGGCGGTGGTGACCGGCAAGCCGGTCGAATCTGGGCGGGTCGCGGGGACGCCCGGAAGCGACCGGCCGCGGCTGCATGATCGTGACGCTGCAGGCGCTGAAGCGGCTTGGGCCTCGACCCGGCAACGCGCGCGTGGTGATCCAGGGCTTCGGCAACGTGGGCGGCATGGCGGCGAAGCTGATGGCGCGCGCCGGCTTCAAGATCGTCTGCGATCGTCGAGTACGACGGCGCGGTCTACAACGCAACGGCCTGGATATCGCGGCGCTGATGCAGCATCGCAACGAGACCGGATCCATCACCGATTTGCCGAGCGGCGAGGATATCGATCGCGACGAGGCCCTGTTTCTGGAGTGCGACGTGCTGCTGCCGGCGGCGACGGAGAACGTGATCACGTCCGGCGAATGCGGACCGCCTGCGCTGCAAGATTCTGTGCGAAGGCGCCAACGGTCCGACCACGTCGGTGGCCGACGCAATTCTGCGCGGAGAAGAAGATCTTTGTGATCCCGGACATTCTGGCGAACGCCGGCGGCGTGACGGTGTCGTATTTCGAATGGGTGCAGGACCGGCAGGGCTATTTCTGGAACGAGCAACTGGTGAACGAGCGGCTGGAAGAAATCATGGTGAAAGCTTCAAGACGTGGTGGCTACGCGGAGAAGCACCAGGTGGACAACCGCATCGCGGCTTACATGCTGGCCTCGACCGGGTGGCGTTCGCGATCAAGCTGCGCGGAATGTATGCCTGAGACGCCGTGAGTGCCGCTGAAGCAATCCACGCCGCTGATGCGGCAGTATCAACGCGATCAAGCAGCAGGTCCCCAACGCGCTGCTGATGTTCCGGCTGGGCGATTTCTACGAGCTTTCTTCGAAGACGCGGTCACGGCCGCGCGCGAACTCGAAATCACGCTGACCTCGCGCAACAAGGAAAAGGGCGCAGGCGATCCCGATGTGCGGCGTGCCTTATCACGCGGCGGAAGGCTACATCGCGCGGCTGATCCAGAAGGGCTACCGCGTGGCCATCTGCGATCAGATGGAAGAGGCCGGGCCGGGCAAGAAGCTGGTGCGGCGCGAGGTCACGCGCGTCGTGACGCCGGGCACCGCGACGGACTCGCACCTGCTGCGCTCGCACGAGAACAATTATCTGGCGGCCGTGGCGCGCAACGGCGACGCGCGCCGGGCTGGCGCATGTCGATATCTCGACCGGCGAGTTTCGCGTCACCGAGGTGGATGCCGCCGAAGTCGCCTGCGGCGCTCGAAAATCTGAACGCGCGCGAGAGTGCTGGTGCCCGCCGAGCATCCGCTGTTCGCCGCACCGGAATCGCCGCGGCGCTCCTGCGCACCGAGCTCGAGGACTGGGTCTTCAGCGCCGATTACGCGGACCGCACGCTGCGCGAGCACTTCCGGCTGCTGACACTGGATGGCTGCGGACTGGCCGGCGAACCGCTGGCCATGTCGCGCGGCCGGGGCAATTCTGCATTACCTGCGCGACACGCAGCGATCGGCGCTCGATCATCTGGACCCACCGGCGTTTTACGACCGCGCGGACTCATGATGCTGGACGCGGTCACGGTGCGCAATCTGGAACTGCTGGAGCCGCTGTTCGCCGGCGAAGCGGCGTCGACGCTGATCGCGTGCTCGACCAGACCTCACCGGCATGGGCGGACGCTGCTGCGGCAGCGCCTGCTGCGCCCTTCCCTCGATCGCGCGGAGATCGAAGCGCGCCTGGATGCGGTGCAGGAGTCTGCTACGAGCAGACCATCCTGCGCGCGGAACTGCGCAAGCTGCTGGGCGACATTCTCGATCTGGAGCGGCTGCTCGCGAAGATGACGCTTGGGAACGGCCGGTCCGCGCGAACTGCTGGCGCTGGGCCGGTCCTCGCAGTCAGTCCCGATGCTGAAGCGGCAGTTCCGGCAGCAATCCGACGGCTGCCGCGTGTCGCGCGACATCGCGCGCGGCTGGACGAAATTCCCGAAGTTCGCGGCACGCCATTCTCGATGCGATCGCCGAGAGCCGCCGCTGCAATCTTGCCGACGGCGGCACCATCCGCGCCGGCTTCCATGCCGAGCTCGACGAACTGCGCGACTTGAGCCAGCAACGGCCGCCAGTACATCGCGCAGATCGAAACGCGCGAGCGCGCACGCACGGGCATTCAGTCGCTGAAGGTCCGCTTCAACAACGTTTTCGGATACTACATCGAGATCTCGAAGAGCGAACCTGCATCTGGCGCCCGCCGGATTACGAACGCAAGCAGACGCTGGTGAATGCGGAGCGCTTCACCACGCCGGAGCTGAAGGAGTACGAGCGCAAGGTTCTGGACGCGGAAGAGAAGATGCTGCACGCTGGAGCGCGAGATCTTCGCGGATCTGCCGGCAGGCGGCCGGCTCACGCGCAGCGCATTCGCGCGACGGCGGCCGCGGTCGCGGAGCTGGATGTCACCTGCGCGCTGGCGCAGGTGGCGGCGGAGAATCGCTACACGCGTCCGCAGTTTTCCGACGTCCGGCGAGATGCGGATCGTGGCCGGGCGGCATCCGGTGATCGAAAAGCTGGCGGGCGAAGAGGCCGCGCGCTTCATCCCCAACGACCTGTATCTGAACGACGCCGACGCGAGCTGATCGCGCGTGATCACCGGGCCCGAATATGGGCGGCAAGTCGACCTATCTGCGGCAGGCGGCGCTGATCGCGATCCTGGCGCAGATGGGCTCGTTCGTTCCCGCGGACGCGGCGACGCTGCCCGTGATCGATCGCGTCTTCACGCGCATCGGCGCCTCCGACAATCTGGCGCGCGGCCGCTCCACGTTCATGGTGGAGATGACCGAGACGGCCGTGATTCTGAACACGGCGACGCCCGCGGAGCTTCATCGTGCTCGATGAGATCGGACGCGGCACGGCGACCTACGACGGGCTCGCGCTCGCCTGGGCCGTGGTGGAGCACATCCACCAGCGCACGCGCGCGCAAGACGCTGTTTGCCACGCACTATCACGAGCTCACCGAACTTGCCGATCAACTCGACGGGAATGCGGAATCTGCGCGTGTCGGTGAAGGAGGCGGGCGATCGGATCATGTTTCTGCGGAAAGTGGAGCCGGGCACGCGCGGACCGCAGCTACGGCATCGAGGTGGCGCGGCTGGCCGGTCTGCCGCAGGCGGTCATCGAGCGCGCCCGCGAAGTGTTGAAGCTGCATGAACGCAAGGAGCACGCTCGGTCACGGAGCGAGCTGGAGCCGCCGACGGGCGCCGGTGCAGATTCGCCTGTTCGAGCCCTCGCCGCATGAGCTGATCGAGAAGATTCGGGCCTTGAACCTGGATGAGATGCGTCCGATGGAAGCGCTGCGCGTGCTTGCCGATCTGCAGAAGGAAGTAAGCTGAATGCGCGTTGCCGGGGTGATGAGCGGGACGTCCCTCGACGGCATCGATGTGGCGATTGTCGATATCGGCCGCCGCAAGATCGAGCCGGTGGCGTGGACATCCACTGCGTACTCGCCGGGCACGCGGGCGGCGATTCTCGCCGTTTCCAACACCCACACGCACACGGCCGAAATCTCGCGGCTGAACGTGGCGCTGGGCGAGCTTTACGCCAAAGCCGTGACCCGGGCGGCTCGCCGGGCGGCGATATCGATGGATTCCATTGACTTGATCGGATGCCACGGGCAGACCATTTTTCACGAAGGTTGGAACACGTTCCAGATCGGCGAAGCGGCGGTGATCGCCGAACGAACCGGAATCGCGGTGGTGTCCAACTTCCGCGCGCGCGACATCGCCGCCGGGGGACAGGGTGCGCCGCTGGTGCCGTATTTCGATTTCCGGATGTTCCGTCATGCCACGCGCCGCCGGGCGGTGTTAAATATCGGGGGCATCGCCAACGTCACGATCCTTCCGGCCGGTGCGGAGCTCAAAGATTTGCGGGCGTTCGACACCGGGCCGGGCAATATGGTGAGCGACCAGTTGATGGCGGAGCACACGCAGGGCAAGTCGACCTACGATCGCAATGGACAGGTGGCGGAATCGGGCGCGCCGGTTTTGTATCTGTTGGAGGAGTTGTTGGCCGACCCGTACTATCGGCGGAGCGCTCCGAAGACGGCGGGCAGGGAACAGTATGGGCCGGATTTCGTCGCGCGATTCCATCGATACGGCGCAGCGTTTCCGGACCTGGTGACGACGGCGGCGCTACTGACGGCGAAGACCATCGCGCTGGGCGTTGGTGAGGAAGAAGGCGACTTGATTGTGAGCGGAGGCGGGATCCACAACCGGTTTTTGATGGCCCATCTGCACGCGTTACTGCCGCACATGCGGATAGCGACTACCGCCGATTACGGGATTGATCCCGATGCGAAAGAGGCGATTGCGTTTGCGTTATTGGCTTATGAAACCTGGTACGGGCATCCGTCCAATGTGCCGGGAGCGACCGGTGCCAAGCACGCGGTGATCCTCGGCGACATCACGCCCGGGACGAGCAATGCTATACGATCGAGCCGCCGAATTTCATGACTAACAGTACCACACTTACAAACCCACTTTAATCAGGTCAGCCGCGAAAATCGTGTTCTTTATCAGTTTAGACCCAGTCCACCCGAGGGTGTAAAAATCCGTCGCAGCGGGCATGGTTTTCAACTCCTCTGCGGTCATGAGCCGCCCCACGCCTGCGGTTCCCCGCCGGGAACTGGGCCGCAACTCCACCGTGCCGAAGTCTTGCGGTACCAACACGACGAGGTCGACGCGCTCCAGATCGCCAGAGGCCCGCGCGGGTCTCAGGAACAATTCATCCCGCCCCCGCTGGGTGAGAGGTTTCAGAGACTCGGTCAGGAGCTCTTTTACTTCGACGATATAACTGACCGGGCCCGGTTCCAGAACTGGATCGAAGAACAAGACGAGCTGCCGGAAGGTCGAATCCGGCGAATAGATGATAGGCAGCTCGATGGCTTGGATCGGGTCCCCGGTCGAACAACGCACCGACCAGTTTGCCTGACCCAGGTATTCGCTGCCTTCGGACCGCAGCAGGCTGACTTTGTGGCAGTAAACCGGTTTGTCCTTGGCCTGAAACTCGACGATCGTGGTAATTTCGTCTGGACTGGGGTTCTTACACAGGCTGTTAGCCTTCACCACGAGGCGCGCGAGTTTGTAGACGAAAGGCGAGTCTTCATGCTGGCGTTTGTAGATTTCGCCCAGAGCCTGCATGGTGGCCGGATTCTGGAGACTCCACGGATTTCCGATGATACGCGCGGCAGCCGGTTCGTGCTGGAGGCTCGATTTCGCGGTGTCGGAGAGGTTCTTCGGCAGGCTGAAAGTGATAAGCCCCGGTGAATTATCGCCGGTGGTTTCGGCATCTTTGATAAAGATCCGCCGCTCGTCGGAGTAGCGCCGCAGGAAAACCGTTCCCTGGCCGCGTTCCAGATCCATCAGTACGTAGTTATAACCATTGGGGTATTCGCGGCGGTCATAGGCGGCGCCCGCCGAGATCACCGCGCAATTTCCGGCCGTGCCGATCGGAACACTCACCGCGGAGGTGTGCTCATGGCCGCGCAGGATGAAATGGCAGCGGCTAATCAGATCGTTCTCCAGGCGGGACCGCTGCTCCACTTCGCTGAACCAGTGAAAGGGATGGTGCATGACGGCGATGCGTATATCCGCGTTCTCGAGCTTTCCCAGATGCTGGCGGAACTGGTGCTCGCCGAGGATCAGGCGCCCGTAATCATTGACTTTGTCGCGCTCTTTATAAGGGTCCTGGAACTGGCCGCACATCCAGGCCGAATTCAGCCCGAGAACGGCGATCTTCTGCCCTTTCACATCGAACGATTTGAGGTAGCCATAGCCGGTCGGATCGGGATCCGGATCCTTGAAGAATCGCGCAACGAATTGGGTGTAAGCCTTCAACGGAAAGAGAAGGTGAGAGCGGATTTCGGTTTGCTGGAAGGCCTCCGCAACGGTTTCCCGCTGTCCGAAGTGGCGCAGAAGGTCCGGCAGATACGTCAGGCGGGACCGGTCGACATCGTGGTTGCCAGGCACCAGGAAGAGCCGGTCGCGGCTGACACCGGTGGCTTCGAGCAGCGGCTCCAGGAACTCCATCCGGGCGCGTTCGTATTCCGCTTCCAGACCGCGAAAGGCGAGATCGCCGCTGAAAACGATGAAGTCCAGGTTTTCGAGCTCGGGATGGCAGCGAATCTTGCGCGCGCGCAGGTCTTCGATCAGGGCGTCTCGCACCGTCCCGCGATCGAGGACGCCGCGATGGTCCTGGTGCCAATCCGAGAGATGCAGCCAGTTAATGCTTGGCATCGCAAACGCTTTGCGCTAGGAAGTGGTGGTGAGGGTATTCTCGCGCGTTTTTTCGAAAGCGGCGATGGAAACTTCCTGCGACAGAATAAATCCTAACTCGTCCACGCCCGCGAGGATGCAGGCTTTGGAAAAATCGTCGATCGGGAATTCGACTTTGGATCCATCCGGGAGCGTGATCCTCTGGTTGCCCAGATCGACGCCGACCTTCGCCTCGGGATTCTCCGCCAGCGCTGCGAACAGACGATCCGAAGCCTCCTGCGGAATCGAGATGGGCAGGAACCCGTTCTTGAGTGAGTTCTGGCGAAGATATCGGCGAAAGAAGTGCTGATCACGGCTCTGAACCCAAACTGCGTGAGCGCCCACGGAGCGTGTTCGCGGGAGCTTCCACAGCCGAAGTTATCGCCCGCCAGCAGGATCTCCGCCCTTGCCGACTCCGGGCGTGTTCAGGACGAAGTCGGGCTTGGGATACCCATCGGCGTCATAGCGCCAATCGTTGAATAGATGCTTATCGAGACCGATCTTGGTAGTCGTCTTCAGAAAGCGCGCGGGAATGATCTGGTCGGTATCGATGTTGTTAGCCGGGAATGCCACCAGCGCGGCTTTCGAAAATCGTCAAAGGGTCGTTCATTGCAGTAACGTCCGAACATCGGTCACAACGCCGGTGATCGCGGAAGCCGCGGCGGTCAGAGGAGAGGCCAGGAACGTACGTCCGCCTTTGCCCTGCCGCCCTTCGAAGTTGCGGTTGCTAGTGGAGACACTGTATTCGCCCGGCTCCAGCTTATCGCCGTTCATCGCGATGCACATGGAGCATCCCGGTTCGCTGCCAATCGCAACCGGCTGCGCGGAAAATTTCAGGCAATCCTTCAGCTTCAGCCTGCCGCTTCACTTCCTGCGAGCCGGGCACCACCATCACCCGCACATTGCGGGCTCACTTTGCGTCCTTTCAGAACCGCGGCCGCAGTGCGGAAATCGCGTGATGCGCGAATTGGTGCAGCTGCCAATGAAGACCACGTTGATGGCATGGCCCAGCAGTGGTTTGCCGCCCTCCAGACCCATGTAACGCAGGGCTTTGTTCACGGATTCCCGTTCGCGTGCGTCGCGCGATATCCCCGGGTCGGGAAGGGCGCCGGTAATCGATACGCCCATGCCGGGGTTGGTGCCGTACGTGATCATCGGCTCCAGCGATCGGCATCAATGGAGATTGCCCGGTCGTAAGTCGCGCCTTCATCGGTGGGCAGCTGCCTCCATCGCGCGACTGCGGCATCCCACTCCGCCCCTTTGGCGAAAAATGGCGGCCAGCAGGTATTCGAACGTCGTATCGTCGGGCGCGATCATGCCCGCCCGCGCGCCGCCTTCGATAGACATGTTGCAGATGGTCATGCGCTGCTCCATGTTGAGCCCGCGGATGGTGGAGCCGGTGTACTCGAATATGCAGCCCGTGCCGCCGCCGATCCCGATCTTGGCAATCAGCGCGAGAATGATGTCCTTCGCGGTGACGCCGGGCTGGAGCGTTCCGTCCACGCGCACCTGGAAGCGTCTTGGACCGCCGCTGCAGCAGGCATTGCGTGGCCAGCACGTGCTCTACTTCGCTGGTCCCGATGCCGAAAGCCAGCGCGCCAAATGCCCCGTGCGTGGCGGTATGGCTATCGCCGCAGACGACGGTCATGCCCGGTTGCGTCGCGCCATATTCCGGTCCGATAACATGCACGATGCCCTGCTGATCGCTATGGACGCCGAAGCAGGGAATGCCGAAATCCGCGCAATTCTTTTCGAGTTGGTCCAGCTGCTTGCGCGCGATGGTGTCGAGGATCGGCAGCGACCGGTCGCTGGTAGGAATGCTGTGATCGGCCGTCGCCAGCGTCAGATCCGGACGCCGGACCTGCAGACCGCGTTCGCGTAAGCCGGAAAAGGCCTGGGGCGAGGTGACTTCATGGACCAGATGAAGGTCGATGTAGAGCAGAGTGGGTGCGCCGGGCTGCTCATGAGACGACATGCGAATCCCAAACTTTCTCAATGATTGTTTTCGGATACGATTACATCTCGATAGCTGCGCAGATGGCTTCGCCAACCTGCTCCGTCGTGTGCGGAGCCGTCCTTGGTCTTGCCAGATCGGCGGTGACGCGGCCCTGTGCGAAAGCACCCGCTCCATCGCGCGCGTTAACTGCCGCCGCTTCTTCCTTCAAACCGAAACTGTATATTCGAACATGGCCGCGACCGACCCGATGGCGCCCAGCGGATTGGCTTTGTTCTGTCCCGCAATATCGGGCGCCGAGCCATGCACCGGCTCATACAGTCCGGCCCAAGCGCCCGAAGGCTTCCGTCCGCCGATGGAAGCCGAAGGCAGCATGCCGATGGAGCCGGCCATCACCGCGCCTTCATCACTGAGGATATCGCCGAACATGATTCTCCGTCAGCACGACGTCAAAGTGCCGCGGGTTCAGGACCAGCTGCATGGCGCAGTTATCCACTAGAAGATGATCCAGCGCCACATCCGGATAATCCGCGCGCAATCTCGCTCACCACGCGCCGCCATAGTTGCGAGTTCTCGAGCACATTCGACTTATCGACGGACATCAGCTTCTTGCGGCGGCCGCGGGCGAGCTTAAACGCCATGCGCGCGACGCTCTCGATTTCGGCCGCGTGTACGTCATGGTGTTCACCGCCCGCTCGTCGGCCCCATCCCCGAAATGCCCCGCGGAGTACCGTAATAGATGCCGCCCGTCAGTTCGCGGACGATGATCAGTCCGTGCCCTCCACGATGGCGTTCTTGAGGGGAGAAGAATCCAGCAGCGAAGCATAACGTGCGCACCGGGCGCAGGTTCGCGAACACGCCCATGGCTTTGCGAATGCCTAGCAGTCCGCGTTCGGGGCGCTTCTCCGGCGGCGCATTGTCGAATTCCGGAAGGCCGACGGCGCCCAACAGTACCGCGTCGGCTTGCAGGGCAAGCTTCTCCGTTTCCGGCGGAAACGGCGTTCCGGTTTTATGGATGGCGATTCCGCCCAGCAGGCCTTCGCTTATGCGGAGGGAGTGGCCGCACTGGCTTGCGCGACGCGTCCGCAGTACGCGGGCGGCTTCCCGCGTGACCTCCGCTCCGATACCGTCACCGGGCAAGACGACGAATATTCAGATTCAAGCGGTTCAGTCTCCCGCCACCTGAGAGCTTACACCCGTGGGCAAGCGGGACTGCTGAACGATGCTAAGGATCTCTTCGTCCATAATGCCCTTCTTCCGGTCGGCAAGCGCGGTGAATTCGGTGTAGAGGGTCTCCAGTTCTTCTCGCGTGAGCGCTAAACCCAGCTCCTCACACCGCTGCTTGAGCGCATGGCGGCCGCTATGCTTTCCGAGCACCAGGCTGCCTTCCGGCACGCCCACCGACTGCGGATCGATGATCTCGTAGGTGGTTTTTTCTTTCAGGTAGCCGTCCTGATGGATGCCGGCTTCGTGCGCGAACGCGTTGCGGCCCACAATGGCTTTATTGGGCTGCGGCCCAAACGTAATGATGGAACTCAGCAGCTGGCTGGTCGCGAAGAGATGCTCGGTATGGATGCCCGTGCGGTAAGGAAACCGGTCCGGCCGCGTCTTCAAGCACCATGACGATCTCTTCGAGCGAGCAGTTGCCGGCCCGCTCGCCGATGCCGTTGACCGTGCATTCGATCTGGCGGGCACCCGCCTTGCATAGCCGCCAGGGAGTTGGCGACAGCCAGGCCCAGATCGTCGTGGCAGTGAACGCTCACCACCGCGCGTGTCGCCCAGAGCCTGCACGATCCGGCCGATCAGGGCTGCATATTCGTCGGGGGTCGAATAGCCCACGGTATCAGGGATGTTGACCGTGCGGGCGCCCGCCGCGACCACCGCCTTGGAGATTTGTTCCAGGTAGTCCGGGATCGGTGCGCGCGCCATCTTCGGCGGAAAACTCGACATCGTCTACGTACGTTGCGCGCGAGCTCCACGGCCGCAACTGCCAGTATCCAAAATCTGCTGCCCGCGATTTCTTCAACTTGTACTTGAGATGAATATCGCTGGTGGCGAGGAACACATGGATGCGCGGGCGTTTGGCGGCCTCAGCGACTCGGGCGGCGACGTTCAACATCGCCCGTGGACGAGCGCGCCAGCGCGGCAACCTGCACCCAGGGAAACTCGCGGCTGATGGCGTCCACGGCTTCGAAATCGCCATCGGAGGCGATGGGGAAACCCGCCTCCATAATGTCGACGCCCAGCTCCGCCAGCTTATGGGCCATGCGTCAGTTTTTCCGGCACGGTCATGCTGCAGCCCGGCGATTGTTCTCCGTCCCGCAGGGTCGTATCGAAGATGTAGACTCGATCAGTCATGAGCTGTCACCCTCCGACTAGCCCATTATCGAAGTGTCCGGCGAATAAATCAAATTTATTCGTCAAACGAACACTATAAGTCGCTGTTAATTTATGAGGCGGCAAATGGAACTGTACCCCTTCATGTTTTCTTAGACGGTGGCCACCGAGAAGAGCTTTTCGCGCGCGGCGGAGAAGCTGCTCCGCACGCAGCCCGCTGTTTCGCTGGCCCTGCAACGGTTGGAAGCGGAGCTGGGCGAGCAGCTGATTGACCGCTCCGCCAAGGAGCTGGTGCTGACGGACGCGGGCCGGGCGGTGCTGGACTACGCGCGGCGCTTTGAGAATCTGACGGGCGAGCTGGACAATGCGCTGGCGGAACTGCGCGACAACTCGGCCGGGCGGCTCTCGATCGGTGCCAACGAATCGACCACGCTGTATCTGTTGCGGCACATCGAGCGATACCGCCGACTGTATCCCGAAGGTGAAAGTGCAGGTGCGGCGCAGCCTGTCGAGCAAAATCCCGGCCGAGCTGATCGACGGCAATCTGGAACTGGGAGTGATCAGCTACGATCCGCGCGACGAACGCATAATCGGCCAAGATGATCTACACGGATTCGCTGGCCTTTGTGGTGGCGCCGCAGCACCGCTTCGCGGCGCGCGAGGAAGTGTCGATCACGGAACTGGGCTGCGAAACATTCATCGCGCACAACGTAATTTCGCCCTATCGCGAGGTGGTGCTGCGGGAGTTTCAGCGGCACAAGGTGCCGCTGAACATGGATGATCGAGATGCCCACGATCGAGACCATCCGCAAGCTGGTGCAGGCGGAATCGGGCGTCGCGTTTATGCCGCGGATGTGCGTGGAGCCGGAGATCGCGCAGGGAAACCTTGTTGCATCACGGTGAGGGAGATGGCGATTGAGCGCAAGATGCATCTGTTGCGGCCGTCACGCCGCGGATTAAGCTATGCGGCGAGCGCGTTTCTGGAAGTAGTCGGTTAGGCGGTATCCAGTTCCAGGCGCACCAGCGGCTCCGGCGGCAGCGGCTGGCGGAAGCGGTCGAGCCAGCCGGCCAGGAGAGCCAGAACGATATAGCTGACTTCGGCGCCCACCGCGACCACGCGGATGTTCGGCGGAACCGGACCATAAAGGTTGATCGCATCCAGAACGATGAGAAACACGACGAAAGCGGGCATGGCATATTCGCCGGCGGCGCCTTTCGAACGGGTGGACTGCAGGTAAATCAGCAGGCCGATCAGCAGCAGCACGGCTTCGGTGAGGAAGGTCAGGTGCCGGTAGTGCCACAAGCCCAGTCCAACCAGGGGTCCGCCGCGAAAGAGCGGAAGGTCGTGGATGTGGGCGACGTAATCGAGCACCCAATGGGAGAACACGCAGGCCGCGATCACCGGCGTTTTGAAGAGGCGAAAGGCGAGCCAGGACCACCCCACGGCCATCAGCAGGCTGTGCGTCCATGGCATGTCGTAGAGCACCAGCGGACTCGCCGGGAGGAAACCGGGCAGGACGCGCGCGTGCTCGATGCCCAGCAGAATCGCCGGCGCCCAGAGAACGTCCAGAAACTGCACCGCGAGAAACGTCCGGCCGAGCGAAGTGTTTTGCGCCAGGCGCTTGGCGGCCAGAGCGACCGCGTAATGTCCGACGAACATGGTCTAAGCCGCGGCTCCGGACTCCACGTGGTTTCCGGCTTTGTGATAAGTTCTTGGTGCCATGAGTGAACCCTTCGTATTATCGCGCCGCTCGTTTCTGGCGGCTGCGGCGGCCGCTCTCCCCTTGAGCGCCGCGTCCGGCTCCACGATTCCGATCGGACTCGAACTGTATTCGGTCCGCGACGAGTTGAAAAAAGATCTTCCCGGAACGCTGGACGCGGTGGGCAAGATGGGTTACCAGTGCGTCGAGTTTTACGCGCCTTACTACGACTGGACCCACGACCAGGCGAAACAGGTCCGCCAGCAGTTGGACACCTTGGGTATTCGCTGCTTCTCAACCCACAACGGATTGAAGTCGTTCAGCCCGGAAGGCATCCAGAACGCGATCGACTTGAATACGATCCTGGGCAGCAAATATGTCGTTCTGGCGCATCCCGGTTCCGTCAAGACCACCGGCGATTGGATGAAGATCGCGGAGACGCTGAACAGCGCCAACGCCAAACTGCAGGCCGCGGGCATGCACGCGGGCTATCACAACCACGATCTGGAGTGGAAACCTGTCGACGGGCAGAAGCCGCTGGAGATGCTGGCGGCGAATACGGACAAGAGCGTGATGCTGCAGCTCGATGTGGGCACATGTTTAGAAACGGGCAACGATCCGGTGGCGTGGATCAAGAAAAACCCGCGCCGCATTCGTAGCCTCCACTTGAAAGACTGGTCGCCGCAGAAGCAATACCATGTGCTTTTCGCTGAGGGAGTGGCGCCCTGGAAAGAGATCTGCCAGGCTGCGGAAGCAACCGGCGGCGTGGAATATTACCTGATCGAGCAGGAAGGCAGCGATCACCCGGAGATCGAGACGGCGCAGCTTTGTCTGGCTAACTGGCGCAAACTGCGCACGGAAGTTTAGCTAAGCCGGGAACTCGCGGTTCGCCTGCTCCTCGAGTTCCTCATCCGGACTCCGACACAATGCGGCTAATCGTCGCGGAGCTGAAGCCATGACCGCACAGCTCTTCGGTCACGGCTTACACCTTGCGCGTCGACCCGCCCTGTAAGTACATCTCCATCATGGCCATCACCAGCGCCTTTTCGCTTCGTTGGTAACGTTCAAAGACCTCGGCACCCGGCGCGCGAGCACTGCGAATAGCTTGCGGCGGAAGGTTCGCCAATCTGAACTTGACTCGCGCAATCTCGTGAGCCTATAAGCTAAGAATTCTTGGTATGGGACGCAAGGCGCAAAAGAACGATTCGTTGCCCGGTTCACTGGACATGTTAATTCTGCGGACGCTGTCGCTGCGCGACCTCCATGGATACGGCATAGTCCAGTTCATTCAACAATCGTCCGACAACGAGCTCCTCGTCGAGGAGGGCTCGCTGTATCCCGCTCTCCAGCGGCTGGAGCTAAACGGCTGGATCGACGGTGTCTGGGGCGTGACGTCGAATAATCGGCGGGCGAGGATCTACAAGATCACGGCGGCCGGCCGCAAACAGCTGGCGGTTGAAACCCGGAAGTACGCCAAACTCACGCTGGCGATCGCGCGCGTGATGGGAGCGGAGTGACGGACATGTTGTACGACGGCTGAGGTATTGGATGGAGAGCGCCAGGCGCAGCGAGGCGCTGCGCGAGGAGATGGAACTCCACCTTGCGGAAAAAGCCGCGGAACTGCAGGCAGACGGTATGACGGCGGAGCGCGCCCGGGCTGAAGCGCGCCGGCGATTTGGCAACGTCGGACTGAAGCACGAAGAGTCACGGGAGATTTGGATGACGCGATTTTGGTCGGAACTTGGCCAGGATGTCCGCTATGGCTGTCGCACCATGACCGCCAACAAGGCATTCAGCGCCCTGGCCGTCCTGTCGCTGGCGCTCGGCATCGGCGCCAATACCGCGATCTACAGCTTGATGGAGTCGATTCTGTTGCGCTCGCTGCCGGTGGCCGATCCCGAGTCGCTGGTGGTCCTGAATTGGCAAAGCCGGCCGCCCCAGAACGCCAACAAGCAATGGGTCCACGTCATTCACGGGGTACAAGGCATTCTCTGGCCGGGCGACAAAGGCGGCACTGGTCAGCGGGATGTTCCCCTACGCCGCGTTCGAGACGCTTCGCGAGGACAATCCCGTCTTTTCCACGCTCTTCGGATACTTCAACGGACTAACCCATAACCTGGCTATCCGCGGGCAGGCCACGAGCGCCAGCACGGAGTACGTCACCGGCGAGTATTTTCGCGGTCTGGCAGTGTCGCCGGCCGCGGGACGTCTGATCGACTCCGAAGACGACCGTCCAGGCGCGGCGCCGGTCGCCGTAATCAGTTTTGCTACAAGCCAAAATCGCTTTGGAGGACCGCCGAATGCGATTGGACAGTCGATTCTCGTCGATAACATTCCCTTCACGGTGATCGGCGTCGCGCCGCCGGAATTCTTCGGAGTCGACCCTGCGGCGGCGCCGGACCTCTACCTTCCGTTGCACGCGAATGTGCTCGTGGACGGTGCCCGAGCGGCTCGTATGTATGGCGACGGAAACTTCTACTGGATCGAAATGATGGGCCGTCTGCGTCCCGGCGTCAGCATGGCCCAGGCGCAGGCAGCGCTGGCTCCTCGTTTCCATCAATGGGTTGCCACCACCGCGAAGACCGACGGTGAGCGCGCCAAACTGCCCGCGCTGATTCTGAATCCCGGCGCCGCCGGTCTGGGTAGCTTGCGCCGCCAGTATTCCAAGCCTCTGTACGTGCTCCTGACGATGGTGGGATTGATCCTGGCGATCGCGTGCGCGAACATCGCCAATCTGCTGCTGGCAAGGGCCGCCGCGCGACGCCGCGAAATGGCTGTCCGGCTCAGCCTGGGAGCGGGACGGTTCCGCGTCGTGCGGCAGTTGCTTACCGAGAGTGTGATGCTGGCGTCGCTCGGCGGAGCATTCGGGGTCTTGTTTGCGATCTGGGGCGTGCGATCGCTGACGCTTCTGCTCTCCAACGGGCAGGAGAACTTTACGCTGCACGCGGAATTGAACTGGAACGTGCTGGGCGTGACGGCGGCGCTCTCCGTGGTTTGCGGCCTGTTATTTGGCCTCGCTCCAGCGATTCAGTCGACGCGTCCGGACGTCATGCCCGCGCTAAAGAATGGCCGCGGGGGCGGACCGCGCCGCCGCGCGCAGCACGTTCTGGTGGTCGCCCAAATCGCGATCTCTTTTCTCATCCTGGTCGCCGCGGGTCTGTTTGTCCGGACACTCAACAAGCTGCACTCCGTTCAACTCGGATACGCCCGCGAGAACATCCTTCTGTTCTCGTTGAATGCGCGCCAGGCCGGGCATCGCGACCCGGAGATCGCCACTTTTTACGCGGACCTGCGCAAGCGCTTCGAATCGATCCCCGGAGTGAGCAGCGCGACGCTTTCGCAATCCTCGATCATCAGCGCCGGCCGTGCCGGGCAGGCAATCAAGGGGCCAATGAAGATCGGCGCTGTTACCATTGATGGCGCGCGCGTCATGTCCGCCGGACCGCGTTTCCTCACGACGATGCAGATTCCGATCCTGGCCGGGCGTGAGATTGACGACCGCGATCAACCGGGCTCGACGCCGGTTGCAGTGATCAGCGAGCGGCTGGCGCGAACTTACTTCGGGAACGAGAATCCGGTGGGCCGGCGCATCACGCTCCCGGACGATAAGCGCGATCTCGAAATCATCGGCGTGTCGGCTAACTTGCGGTACGGTGGTCTGAAAAATGAAGAGGAGAGTGCGATGACCGTGTTCGTAGCGGTCAGCCAGTTTTCTCCGGACCGAGTGACCTACGCGCTGCGCACCGCGGGTGATCCGCTGAGGTATGTTCAGGAGTGTGCGTGAGATCGTGCGGGAGGCAGATTCCCGCATACCCGTCACAAACGTGATCACACAGGCTGCCGAAATCGATCGGACGATCAGCCGGGAAGTCACGTTCGCGAAATTATGCACAGGTTTCGCGGTTCTAGCTCTGCTTATGGCGTGCGTGGGGCTCTACGGGACGATGTCTTACAGCGTTGCGCGCCAAATCGGCGAGATCGGAATCCGTATGGCGCTGGGCGCGCGACGCGGCGCCGTAATATGGATGGTTCTGCGCCGCGTTTCGCTACTGGTAGCGGTGGGACTCGCGATCAGCGTGCCTGTCGCGTTGATCGGAAACCGGCTTGTCAAATCGTTTCTGTTCGAAACCCAGCCCAATGATCCGGGGACCCTGGCGCTGGCCGGTATCGTTCTCTTAAGCTGCCGCGATTCTCGCTGGCTATGCGCCGGCAAGGCGAGCGTCCCGAATTGATCCGCTGGCCGCTTTGCGTCACGAGTAGGACATAATCCTTCCCGCCGCAATTTCCGGGCCCGCGTACAGGTTTCACAACCCCTTCCCCGAAACCGCCCCACACCCCCGGAGCCACTCCACGACTGCCTCATTTCCGTTACGCGCCGCGGCATCCAGCGGCGTCAACCCGTCGTAGCCAACCCAATTGATCCCCGCGCCCCGTTCCAACAAATACCGCGCAGCCTCCCCTTGCCCGCCATGGCAGGCGCACCAGAACGCGTTCGTGACCTCCGCCTCCGACGGCCCCGGGTCCGCCGCGAAGAATTGCTGAAGCCGTTCCATCATCCCCAGCGCCGCCGACTGCCAGATCGTCGCCCGCGCTCCACGCTCCACCAGGCGCCGCGCCGCCCGCCATTGCCCGAACGCGACCGCGTCCGCGAGCGGCGACTCTCCGTCGATCACCGATCCCGGCGCTTCGATATCCGCCCCCAGATCGAGCAGCGCGTCCACCGCCGCGAGGTCATCCGAGCTCGCCGCCCAATGCAGCGGCCTTTCCGCATGGCGCCCGGCAAACGCCGCATTCAGATCGGCCCCATGCGCCTCCAGCAGCTCGATCGTCTCCCGCACGTTTGGGAAATGACCCGGCCAATCCGTAGCCACGTGAAGCAAAGTCCTCTGCCCGTCCACCCGCGCCGTGGCCGCGCCGGGATCGGCTGCCAGAAATTGAGCCAGCGCCGCCGTGTCCCCGCGCCGAATCGCTTCCGCTGCATTACTCTGCATCATGCACGTACCCCGTCACGCAACCACCGATCATGCAATACTCAAGCAAGTATGAACGCCCGGGACGTGTTCAGCCAGCCGTTCACCCAGGTCACCCTTCCGATTCTGATTGGCTTCTTCCTCGCGACGGTCAGCCAGAATAAGCGCATCGACGATTTGCGTGGCGATCTCCTTACCAAATTCGATAGCATCGAACACCGCCTCCAACTCATCCAGGGCAGCCTGCACGAACTGGATATCCGCCTGACCAAAATCGAAGCCCGCTAAATAACGCCAGAAATCCGCGGCGCTGATAA
Organism: Bryobacterales bacterium; assembly: GCA_963814235.1. GTDB lineage: Bacteria > Acidobacteriota > Terriglobia > Bryobacterales > Bryobacteraceae > Bog-113. Next base: position 153,665 of record CAWFCA010000012.1, read on the forward strand.
CCCGATTGTCCTCCTGAAGCAAAACCTCAGATGATACGCCCACCCGACTTTCGCGGCTTCCGGTAGTTCAAGCCAGAGTGCTCAGGACTGGGGTGCTCCACTTTGGACGCTCGGCCGCTCTCGCGCACGCGCCGGTCCGCCTCCTCCCACGAAGGCAGGCTTCTGTCCTCTTGCTCCCAGTGCGCAACCGAAGCCTCATCGCACCACTTCATCAAGTGCGGCATCGCATTCCGGTGCGCTCCCGTGGTCATATAACGCCGCATACTTTCACGTCCGTCCCAAGCCGTCATCGTCCAGAAAGTCCAGCCTCGGTCACAGGCAAAAGCGCGCCGGTCAGGAATCCGGGAGCTTTCTTTACCTGACTCAGTGACCGCAGGGTATGGAACCCAAAAAAAGGCAGATAGCGGATGGAGCGAACGCGCAAGCGCGTGAGACTAACGAAAGGCATGAGGAATAGCTGGCTGCTCCCATGCTACCTTTTACCAGCCGCGATCTTCAGAGCGCCCTGTTTCCGTTATACAATACTCCTCGCTTAGGAGTGTCACATGGTTTCTCCGGGTCACGAGCATCTTCCTTACAGCGGCGAGTCGGCGCAGGACCGCTTGGCCTTCGGCCGTTACCTTGCAGACGCAAAGCGCGGAAAAACCGCGTTCCAATTGAAGGCTGTGGCTGAACAGTTGACGCCTGATCTCAGGGCCGATTGGGTACCCCAATCATTCACCGGAGTATCAACACCGGTTGGGAACTTCGATGCGACAGTGTGCAACGTCTCCTACCATTTCCACACCCACGGCCAGAGCTACGGAAACATTCGAGCCTACACACAGGCCGCAAAGCGCTATTTTCTCGCTTACGGAAAGAGCGCCAGACCTGATGCGACGGGCCTAATTAAGCTTCCGAAAGGCGCTTTTGATCTCAAAGGCCGAATCATCACGTTTTTCGGGTAATTACGCCGGCGAATTGGCGACTTTCGAAAGTGCCTGGCATTCGGGCATCCCCGCGGGAAAAACTCGACGGGCGTGGACGGCTCCTCGCAGTAGCCCGACAGCGTAGACCGTCCGCACCATACACCGAGATCGGAACCAAGCCGCCAAGCCCGGCGATCTCGACAAACGCATCACCGATTCTCCGTGCCGATTTCCCCGCGAAACTCGACAGCATCGAACACCGCCTTTAACCCATCCAGGGCGGCCTGCACGAGCTGGATATTCGCTTGACCAACGAAGCTAGCTAAGTAAATCTCGAAACCGGCGACCCCGGTCACAGCCCCCAAAAATTCTAACTCTTATCGCTCCAACCCCTTACCGCCGCCCCCACCCCAATCCGCTCCGTCACGGCCTCACAATCAAGCCGAGGATGCTATGAATTCCGATTACGCCGCTCTCACGCCCGATCAACAACAGGTGCTCGCCCTTCTCGCTCTCGGCAAGACCGTCGGCGCCGCCGCCGCCGAAGCCGGCATTCACCGCAATACCATCGCCAACTGGCGCCGCTCCTCCGCCCCGTTCTCGCGCGAATTTCACGCCATGCACTACGAGCAGGCCCTCTACTGGCGCGACGAAATGCAGGCCGCCTCCCCCATGGCCGTCCGCTGCCTCGTCCATCTCTTGCAGGACTCGCGCGTCGCCCCCAGCGTCCTCCTCCGCACCGCCCTCGCCGTGCTCGACCGCGCCATCGCCCCCCTCCCCGACCTCCCCACGCCCCCGCCCGCCGACGAAAAGGCCCTGGCCGTTCCCGTCCGCCCCCTCGACCCCGTACCAGCCCCGCCCGAACTCGCCGCGCCGCAGGTTCCCCCGACCCCGCCGCCCGCCGAAACCCAAAACTCTGCACAATCTTGCACAACCCCCACCCGCCGGCTCCGCGCCGTTCCCCCGCCCAAACCGCTTCCCAACCAGCGTTGCCCCTGCGGCAGCCATCGAAAATTCAAAAATTGTTGCCTCGGGGAGACTATGGCCGCCTGAAAAAGCGCTCGCATCCCCCACCAATGTCCGCAAGCATGCGTGCCCAACAGCCGATCCCTGCCCTAATGACGGCGAACAGTTGCGGCCTCCCGGATTCCGCCGTCGTACGTGCCTTCCCCCCGCCCTATGACTCGTTCCGGCCCGTTGAAAGTATTTGACAGAACCCGGTCGATCCGCCTACCTTTGTGGCATGGAAGTAGAGTTCACTCCCGAGATCCAGGCGCGGCTTGACCGGCTCGCAAAGGAGACCGGACGCCCTCAAGATGAGTTCGTCATGAACGCCATGCCGGGGTATTTGGACGAGTTGGATCTGGCGCATGAGATGCTCGACAGCCGCTATCACGATATCGAAAGCGGTAAGGTGAAGCTCCTTCCCGGCGAAGAAGTCATCGCCCGCCTGCGCGCAAAGAGCAAGGTCACCCGTTCGCCTCGTTCGTGACCGGGTACGCCTTCCATCCGGAAGCGGCCATCGACCTTAGCGATATCTGGGACTTCATTGCGGAGGACAGTCCCGCCGCCGCCGACAGGGTAATCGAAGATATTGTAGTCGCGATTGAAGGGCTGGCAAATGCCCCTTATATCGGCCATCGCCGGCCCGAACTCACAGCGCGTCCCATACGATTCTGCTCGGTGCGCAATTATCTCGTCGCGTACGCGCCGGACAAGCAGCCGCTCTGCATTATCGCTGTGAGGCATGGGAAGCGCAGCCCGCGCGTCAAGGCTGCCATTTTGCGAGGCAGGGAATAAGCACGCAATACCTCACCCCAGGAAGTCTTTGATATTGATCCCCGCGTACGCCAGCGTCAGCCCGATCACCACCACCACCGTCGCCCACGCCACCGAGTTATAAGCCGGCGAGTTCATCCACTCCTTCATCAGGCTCTTCTTATTGATCAGCAGGATCATGAAGATCAGAATGAACGGCAGCAGCATGCCATTCAGCACCTGCGACAGCAGGATCATCTTGCACCAGCGGGAATCGCGGCAGCATCACCACCCCCGCGCCCGACCACGATCAGCAGCGTGTACAGCCAGTAGAAAATCGGCGCTTCGCTCCAGCGTCTTGTTCACGCCGGATTCAAAGCCCAGCCCTTCGCAGACCGAATAGGCGGTCGAGAGCGGCAGGATGCACGCCGCGAAAACCGAAGCGTTCAGCAGCCCGCGCGCTGAACAGCAGGAACGCATATTGTCCGAACGGCTTCAGCGCCAGCGCCGCCTCCGCGCTGTCTTTGATATCCTGCGGATGCACGTCCCGATACGCGCCCGCGCACGCCACGATGATGAAGAACGCGATCACCGACGTCATGATGCAGCCGACAATCACCTCGATCCGCGATTCCGCGTATTCCTTCGCGGTAATTCCCTTCTCCACCACCGCCGCCTGCAGATAGAACTGCATCCACGGCGCGATGGTCGTCCCCACCATCGCGATCAGCATCGTGATGTAGCCGCTGTCCAGCATCAGCTTCGGCCGCACGCTGTAGATCACCGCCTCCTTCCAGTCCGGCTTCACCAGAAACCCGGCAACGATGTACGTCACATAGATCACGCAGGCGAACAGGAAGATCTTCTCCACGCTCGCGGTAGTTGCCCTTCACCGCCAGAAACCACACCAGCACCGCCGCAATCGGGCACCGAGATGAACTTGCTGACGCCGAACAGATCCAGCGACGTCGCCACGCCCGCGAACTCCGCCATGATGTTGGTCAGGTTCGCCAGCACCAGCAGCAGCCATCATGCACGAACGTCATCCGCAGCCCGAACTCTTCGCGGATCAGATCGGACAGTCCCTTGCCCGTCACCGCGCCCATCCGCGAGCACATCTCCTGCGTCACAATCAGCGCCACCGTGATCGGCAGCAGCGTCCATAGCGGCAGATAGCCCCACCGCGCCCCGGCCTGCGAGTACGTGAAGATGCCGCCCGAATCGTTGTCCACCACCGCCGTGATGAACCCCGGGCCCAGCACCGCCAGAAAGACCAGCAATGTGGTGCGCGCTTCCAGCGCGAGAAAGCTCCGGCACTCAGCTGTCTGCCTCAGAACCGAGATGACGTCGTCCGCCGTGATCACGCCCGCCAGCCGGCCGTCCTCGTCCACCACCGGCAGCGCCAGCAGGTTGTACTTGTCGAACAGTCTCCGTCACGCGGTCCTGCTTCTCGTCCACGGCCGCGTGGAGATCAGCGTTCTCCGTCGCCAGCGCCTTCAGCGGCGTCTCGCCGTCGTGCCAGGAACAGCCGCGCCAGCGGCACCGCGCCCGTCAGCTGGTCCGTTCGCGTCCGCCAGAAACAGAACGTGTGTAGGTTTCCAGCAGATCTTCGTGCTGCCGCAGCGCCTCCATCGCGTCCGCAAGCGTCGCCGTCCTCGGGCAGCACGACGTACTCGGTGTTCATCATGCCGCCCGCCGTGTCCTCGTCGTATTCCAGCAGTTCGCTCACTTCTGCCACCGGCTCGGTCTCCATCTCTTCCAGAATCTCTTCCGATGGTTTCCTCTTCCAGCTCCGCCAGCGCGTCCGCCGCCTCGTCCGGCGACATCTCCTCGACGATGTCCGCCGCCACCTCCGGCTCCAGCGATTCCAGAATGCTGGCCTGCATCTTCGGATCGATCTCCGAGAGCGCCTCCGCCGCGACTTCGCTGTCGATGGTCTCGAAGATCGGCTCGCGCTCCGCCGGACCCAGTTCCTCCACAATGTCCGCCAGGTCGGCCGGATGCAGCTGTCTCCAGCTTGTCGTTCGAAATGTTCAGCCGCAGCCGCCGCAGCGGGTCGGCTCCACAATGTTGCAGAACTCCCAGCGGATCGAATTCGGCGGCAATCGACGCTCTGCAGCCGCCGGATCGCAGCCCGGCGGCAGCACGCCCTGCAGCAGCCGCCGCAAAATGCTGCGCACCCCGATATCGACTTCGAGCAATGTGCAGGGAGTCCCGCGTGCCGTCGTGGATCAGGTTCGAAGGTGACGTCGTTGACCCGCACCACTTTGCGGCCGTTCACATCGATGATCTGCTGGTCCAGCAGATCGCGCTGCGATCCGCAGCATGTACTCGTCGGAGTGATACGGAAACAGCTTTTCGTCCGCCAAGCGAATGCCCCTCGAGCGAGATGCTGGCAATCTGATCGTACCGAATGGAAAGCCAGGCCCCGCCCGCCCCTACCAGGAACCGGTCAATGCGCGCCGGATGGATCAGCGGCACGATCGCCGCGTCCTTCACCCGCCCGATGCGCCGGTGCTTCAGGTCGTACACCGGAAGGCCCAGCAGTTCCGTGAAGTAGAAGAAGTGGTCCGCCATCGCCCATATCGCAGATCATTGAATCGCGAGCGCCCACGGCGACACGCTCAGGTAACCCCCGCGCAGCCAGACGCGCGCCTGTGGCGATTGCAGCAGGTCCGGCAGCACGCCCGCCGTCCGCTGCCGCGCCAACTCCCCGATCCGGCTTTCCACCGTGTTCTCACTCCCCGGAGTCCCGAACAGCATCTCGAGCAGCGACCGCCGCGCCGGATACGTCACCAGCGTCACCGTCTCACTCGCCCCGATCGACGCCCGCTGCTTCACCATCTCGATCGCCCGGTCGATCCCGCCCAGCTCATCCACCAGGCCGTTCTCCTTCGCCTGATCCCCCAGCCACACCCGCCCCTGCGCCACCGCGTCGATCTGCGCAAACGACCGGTTTCGCGAATCCGCCACCTTCTGCACGAACGAGTGGTAATTCTGGTCGATCCCTTCCCGCAGCTTCGCCCGGCTCGCCTCGTCCAGCGGAACGTAGTCGCTCTCAATCCCCGCAAAGCGCCCGCGCGACACCGCGTCCTTATCGATCCCCAGCTTGTCGTACAGCCCATGCAGGTTCGGCTTCCCGAACACCACCCCGATCGACCCTGTCAACGTCCCCGGATACGCCACGATCGGCGCCTTGTTCATCGCCATGTAGTAGCCGCCCGAAGCCGCCGCATCCGACATCGAGATCACCGTCGGCTTCTTCTTCCGCAATTCGTTCATCGCCTTCCACAGCGCGTCCGATGCGAACACTTCGCCGCCAGGCGAATCGATCCGCACGATCACCCCTTTCACGTTCGAGGCCGCCACCTTCGCCAGCAGCTTCGTGAAGCTCTCCGATTCGATCGCGCTCCCGCTCACGCTGCTCGTCTCCGGATCGCCCCGCAGAATGTCCCCTTCCGCCACCACGAACGCCACCTGCGGCCGCCCCGAAAAGACTGACCGCGAATCCGCCGCCCGCGCGTACTCCCGCTCCGCTACCTTCCGCACGTCATCCCGGATCTCCTTCTTGAGCTTCCCGAACATCTCGTCTTCGTAACAGAGCTCGTCCACCAGCCCCCGGTCCCGCACCTGCTGCGACAGCAGCGGCCCGTTTTCGATCGCGTCCTGCACCTCGGCCACGGACTTCCGCCGCCCCACCCCGATCGTCTTCACCAGGTCTCCGTACAGCCGGTCCATCAGGCTGTTCAGCACCTCGCGCGTCTCCGGACTCATATCGGACCGCGTGAACATGTCCCCATAGTCCTTGTACTTGCCCGCGTGCTCCACATCCACCGTGACGCCCAACTTGTCCAAAGTGTGCCGGAAGTACATCAGCTCGAAACGCAGCCCTTTGAGATCCAGCATGTCTTCCGGCGCCAGGTAGACCTTCGAGGCTGCCGTGGCCACGTAGTAGTCCCGCGTGCCCGGCGTCTTCAGATACGCGTAAAGCGGCTTGCCGGACTTGCGGAACGTCTCCAGATCCGCGTGCAGCTCTTCCATCTTTCCCCAGCCCACGCTCAGGTGATACGGCTCCACCACCACCGCCTTGATACGCGAATCCGCCGCGGCCCGGCGCAGCATCGACCACGTATCCTGCACCGTCAGCGGCACCCGCTGCCCAAACGCTTCGAAGGGAACCTCCACCGGCGCCCGCTCCGGCAGATCGCCTTCCAGCCGCAGCACCAGCGTCGACCCCGCCGCAATCGACGGCGGCTTGCTCCTCATCCCAGCCAGCGCAAACGCGCCAATCACGGCGGCCACCACCACCAGAACGACGCCCACCACGATCCCTAAGAAGAATTTCAGCAAGTTAGCCCGAAGCTCCTATCCTATGGAAAGGTAGCACCTCTACCCGCCCTCGCGCCCCCGAATGCGACAATTTCCTGCATGACCCGGCGCGCCCTCTTGCTCGCGACCGCCGCCCGCGCTCTTGCCCAAGCCGCAACCGCGCGTTCCCCCCTCTGCGTCGAAGGCTATATCTTCCAGCAATACGCGGAAAGCCGCCGCCAGCCCCTGGCCGCCGTCATCGGCGAAGTGCTCCCCATGGCCCGCGCCGCCGGCTTCCACCAGATCGAGCTCAGCCCCGCTTTCTTCACGCCCGACCTCCGCCGCGTGTCCTCTCGCTCCTGCGCGCCCAAAGCCTCGCCATGCCTTCCGTCTACGTCGGGGGCGCTATGCACACGAAAGAGGCCGCCGCCCAGACGATCGCCCTCGCTGTCGACACCCACGCGCTCTGCGCCCCATTCGGCTGCCGCGCCGTCGTCCACAATCCCGACCCCAAACCCGGCGATGTCACGAAAACGGACGCCGAACTCGCCATCGAAGCCGATTCCCTCAACGCCATGGGCCGCCATCTCGCCGAGCGCGGCTGCGAGCTCCGCGTCCACCACCACACCCCCCAGCTCGAAAACCACGCGCGCGAATGGCGCTACCTGCTCAGCAACACCGAACCCGCCGCCGTACGCCTCTGCGTCGACGTCGATTGGGCCTACGAGAGCGGCTGCGAACCCGTTGCCTTCCTCGCCGAAGCCGGCCGGCGCCTGGCCGAAATCCACGTGCGCAGCGCCCGCAACAAGGTTTGGCTTGAAGATGTCGAAGACAGCGACATCGACTATCGCAAAGTGGCGGCCTACCTCCAGCGCGAACGCCTGCATCCGCAGATCGTCGTCGAGCTGGCTTACCGCCCCAACACCGCCGTCACCCGCACGCTTCAGGAAGACCTGCTCCGAAGCCGCCTCTACACCGAACGCGTGTTCCGCCGCATCTCCTAACTTGCGGAACCTGCCACGTTCTTTCCTCACCGCCGAATGGCGCTACCTCGCCATGCTCAACTACGCTGTCGACCCCGCTTTGCTTGCCCCGCTCGTCCCGGCCGGCACCGAACTCGACGATTTTGAAGGCCGTACCTACGTCAGCCTGGTCGGCTTCCGCTTCGAGCGCATCCGCATCCGCGGGCTTTGGATTCCCTTCCACTCCGCATTCGACGAGGTCAACCTTCGCTTCTACGTCAAGCGCCAGGTGGAGAACACCAGCCGCCGCGGCGTTGTCTTTATCAGTGAGATCGTCCCGCGCTGGGCGGTGGCCAAAGTCGCGCAATTGGCCTTTCACGAAAAATACGTGAGCCTCCCGATGCAACACCGGCTCGACGTTGCTTCGGCCGAGTATCGCTGGCGCAAGAATGCGAAATGGAACTCCCTGCGCGTCGAATATCAGGGAGCCCCCAGCCCCGCTGCCGAAGGCTCGCTCGATCAGTTCATCACCGAACATTACTGGGGCTACGCCTCCCGCCCCGATGGCGGCTCGCTCGAATACCGCGTGGAACATCCCAGTTGGCGGCTCTGGAAAACGACGAGCGCGACCTTCGCGGGCGATGCCGGCCGGGTGTATGGCGAGCAGTGGTCGGCGCCCCTCGCCGCCCCACCGCTCTCGGCCTTCATGGCGGAAGGTTCCGCCGTCGCGGTCTATCCCGGTCAACGGCTACGCTAGAACCCCGGCCTCAGTTGTCTTCGCCGGCGATCACCTTCAGGTCCTGGGTCTCATGGCCGCCTTCGGCCAGCGTCACATCCGTCGCCTTCTTCTCGATGGTCTTCAGGTAGTCCGGATCTTCCCAGATCCCCGCCTCCACGTCCTGAAACGCATAGAGCGAATACGATCCCGGCGTAATGCCGGTGATCTTGTAATGGCCGTACTGGTCGAGCGCGGCCTGTTTGAAGAGCGCGTGATTGCCCCGCTTGGTCGCCTCCGGAACCAGCGCCACGGTTCCTGTCGTCACCAGCTCATCCTTGTCGTTCTTCACGCTGCCCTGGACAATGCCGCCTTTGGGGCTGATCAACACATCGAGCGCCGCGCCTTGCAACGTTCCGAAATCCACCGCCCGCTCCAGCAGGTCCGTCGAACCCGCGCGCGCTTGCTTAATGTAATAGCCCTCCGGCAGGTCCGAAGCGCTCAGCCGGAACCTCTCCGCGCTGACGCCGTTGAACACAAGAGACCCGTCATCCTTCACCACCCCAAACGGCCGCGGTCCCATGATAATCGCGCCCTGCTGCTCAGACTCTAACGACAGATGGATCTGGTTAAGGTTCACTCCGGGAGCGTCCCCGTCGATCCGCAGCCGCCCCTTCATCTCCCAAACCGGCGCCATGTTCAACACGATCCCCGTGATGTTGTCGTGGCCCACCGAGATCTCCTGCCGCGCCGATGCCCTGCCATCCCCGCCAAACGCGTTTCCCGTAATCTCGTAGTCCCCCGGCAGCACGCCCTCGAAGACGAATCGCCCTTCCGCGTCCGTCGGCTTCATACTGTTCATCTCCCAGGAATTGCTGAGCTCGTCGGACTTCGGCGTCAGCATCACCATATTCCGCCCCGGCGTCGATTGCCCGGGCACGCTGGTGCGTACCAGCCCGCTCACGCGGTATCCGCGCGCCTTCCGCAACGCCAGGTCGATTCCATCCAGATGGCCGCCTTTGGGCACGTCCACCCGCGTCGCGCTCCGCATGTCCGTCGTTCCCGGGTAATACGTCGGCGGATATGCGGCGGCCGGCGCGTCGCCCGCCACCCGCGCCTGGTTCCACTGCCGTGGGTTATAGACGGCCGAAAAGAAGTACTTGCCCGGCGCCACGCCGAATAGCCGGTACTCGCCCAGATCGTTGGTGGAGCCGCTATCTCCGGGGATCAGCATGCGCTTTCCGTTCGACCTCATGAAGCTCGAAAGATGCACCTGCGCCCCCGCCACCGGCTCCCCGTCTTCGTCCACGATGCGCCCCGTCACCACCGAATGCGGAGTCAGCTTGAAGTTAGCCTCCGCAGTTCCTCCCGGCCCCACGGTCACGACCGTCCCCTCGCTGTTCGCGCCCTTCGCTCCGTAAGTGGTGGTCACGAATCCGTTGCGCGCCGCAGTGACCTTGTACTTGCCGGGCGTAACATCATCCAGGTGATACTTACCCGCCGCGTCGGTCGACGCTTCCAGAGATTCCCGATTGCCGCCCTCCGGCGAGAACGCGGTCACCGTCCCCTTGCGCAGCGGTTCGCCCGCGGTTTCGTTCACCACCTGGCCAGTGATCCGCCCTTTCTCGGGAGGCTTCTTGGCCGCGCTCGCATCCGCGCTGGCGGTCGCCTTGGCCGGCTCTCCATCGGGCGGAACAGTCTGACCCTGACCCACCAAAATAGCCGCCAAAAAGACGAGCAGGACTCGCACTCAATACCTCCCGGAGACACTATACTCTGCTTCTTGCCGCTCTGTTCCGCCGGCAGGTTATAATTCCGAAAACCTTGCCGCGTTCCTCAAGGTCTCATTTCTCTTTCACGAGGTTTTCGGGAATGCCCAGCCGTCTTTGGACGCTTCTCTCCTTCAGCACGCTTTTCATCGCTTCCCTTCACGCCCAGACCACCGGCGAACTACGCGGCACCATCAAAGATCCCGCGGGTCTCGTCATCCGCGGCGCGGAAGTCACCGCCACCCTGGCCGGGGCCGGCGTTACGCGCCGGGGAACCACCGACGAGAAAGGGGATTTCGTGCTCCCCACCGTCCCCGTCGGCGCCTACTCGGTCGAAGTGCAGGCGCCCGGCTTCAAGACCTACATCCAGCAGAATGTCGAAGTCACGCTCGGTCACGTGATCCAGGTCAATGCCACGCTCGAACTCGGCGCCACCACCCAGACCGTCACCGCCGAAGCGGAAGCGGCGCTGGTCGAGACCACCAGCACCCAGATGGGCGCCGTCATCAACTCCACCTCCGTCGTCGGGCTCCCGCTCAACACCCGTGACACCTATCAGCTGCTGCAATTGCAGCCCGGCGTTCAGTCGCAGCAGGGTTACGATCTATTCGCCGGAAGTGAGAAGCCGGAGTCGGTTTCGGTCAACGGAGGCCGCGGCCGCGCCAACAACTACAACGTCAACGGCGGCGATGCCAATGATCAGTTCATCGACGTGCCCGCCATCCAGCCCTCGCCCGACACCATCGAGGAGTTCCGCGTCCTGACCAACACCTTCGACGCCGAGTACGGCCGCAACTCCGGCTCCGTGGTCAACGTGGTCACCAAGGGCGGCACGAACAGCTTCCACGGCGACGCTGTACGAGTTCTTCCGCAACAAGCTCTGAACACGCGCGGCTTCTTCGATACCGTCAAGCCCGAAGTTCAACCAGAACCAGTTCGGCGGAACGCTCGGCGGCCCCATCATCAGGAACCGCACTTTCTTCTTCGTCAGCGCCGAAGAGCGCGCAGATCCGCCAGGGCATCTCCATCCGATCAGCGTGACCGTCCCGAGCATCGCCGAACGCAGCGGCGACTTCTCCGGCGGCGGTCCGTTCTCCGGTACGCTCACCGACCAATGTCGCCAACGTGCTGAATGCCCGCCCGGGCTGCGCGGCCGCGGTGTCCTCCCGGCGGTGGCAGCTCCGCCCGCCGCCGGTGCCCCGTGGTCCTCCGTATTTCCCGACCAGCGTCATTCCGCAGTCCTGCTTCGATCCCGACTGCCGCCGCGCTGCTCAACCGATATGTCCCCCTCCCGAACAGTCGGCGTCGAGCGGCGCTGCACACCGTCCCGGTCCAGAGCCGACAGCGCCGATGCAGTGGACCATCCGCATCGACCATAAGTATCAGCGATCGCGCACCAGTTCAATGCTACGTACTATTTCGACGACGATGCACTCAAACAGCCCTTTTCGCGTTTTCAGGCCGCGGGCGCGAACGTGCCCGGATTCGGATCCGCATTACAGCACCCGCTAGCCAGCAATACAGCCTGTCCGAGACCTGGAGCATCAGTCCCACCACTGTGAACGAAGCTCACTTCACCTACTTCCGCGAGGGCCAGTTGAAATTCAATGCACCCGCAGACGACCAACCTGGTGCAGGATCTCGTGCGGCAGCCTGGTGCCCGCCGTCCACTGCTTCAGCGATCCCAACAACCCTCGTGCTGGGTATCCATCCCGGACCTGGGCGCCGCCCACGAAGGCGTCCCGTTCATCAACGTCGCCGGCGGCTTTCGTATCGGCAACAACTCCGAAGGTCGAGCTGCCGCAGATCGGCAACAGCTTCCAGCTGGACCGACAACCTCAGTAAAGTCATCGGCAACCACAGCCTGAAGTTCGGCGTCGACGTTCGCCGCATGCGCTTCGACCAAACGCTGTATTACAACGTGAACGGCAGTTACACCTTTGACCGCGGCGGCAACAACGACGTCGGCGCGAGCGATCTACTTCGCCAATTACCTGCTTGGCCTGCCGAGCACCTACTCGCAAGGCTCGGCCCAGAGTGAACGCGTGCGCAGCACGGCGCTTTATTTGTTCGCGCAGGATAGCTGGAAGATCCGGCCGAACTCTGACGCTGAACTACGGACTGCGCTGGGAACTGAACACGCCGCTGGCAGACATCGGGCAGCACGTGCAGACCTTTCATCCCGGCCAGGCGACCACCATCTACCCTTGCCAGCTGAATCCCGCCAACCCGCTGGTCGCAGACGTTCGGGAGCAACCGACTGCTGGCCCGGCAGCGTCCGGCGAATCCGTCAACCCGCTCGGTCTGGTCTTCCCTGGCGATAAAGGCGTGCCCGCATGCGCTCACCAACACTTACTACAAAGCGTTCGCCCCGCGCATCGGACTCGCCTACAGCCCTTCCGGCGATAGCGGCTTCCTGCATGCGCTGTTCGGCGGCCGGCAAGACCAGCATCCGCATGGGTTGGGGCATGTTTTATAACCCCGTCGAGCAGCTGGTGCTCGAGCAGTTCAGCGCGGAGCCGCCGTTCGGCGGCAGTTCACATCTTCTCCAGTCCGATCTTCAACACGCCCTTCGCCGGTCAGAACGGAACCGTCAATCCGAATCCTTTCAACGGCATTCTCAGTCCTCCGCGCGGGCAGCCGCATCGACTGGTCGGCGTTCCGCCCGCATCCTGCTCTTCGGTCAATTCCAGCCGAATCTGCGCACCCAGTACTCCGAGCAATACAACTTCACACATCCAGCGCCAGATGCAGGGCAACATCCTTTTCCAAATCGGCTACGTCGGCTCGCAGGGCCATCGCCTGCTGGCTTCGCACGACCTCAATTACGGCCAGGCCCAGCCGTGTCTCGACCTCAACGCGCTATCCAACCGTCACCGGCGACAGCCAGCCTCTCCTGCGGCCCCTTCTACGCCGATTCCTGCCTTCACCATCCAGCCCAACGAAATCCCGGCCGGCTTCGACCTCCACCTGCCATATGGACCGCAGCCCACCGTGACCGGACCCAATCCCAACCCCATCACCCTGGTCGGCTTGCGCAAGTATTCTTCGCCGCTCTGCAATCCCCTCACCGGGCAGGGCTGCCCGCCGGACGGCGTGCCCGTTTTCTCCAGCATCTTCGCCGAAGACACGGTCGCCAACTCCAACTACAATTCGTTGCAGATCAGCGCGGAAAAGCGCTTCTCGCATGGCCTTCAGTTCCAGCCGCCTACACCTGGAGTAAGTCCATCGATAACGCTTCCAGCTTCGAAAACGAGCTGAATCCAATCAATTACCGCCTCAGCCGCTCGCTCTCGTACTTCGATGCGCGCGCACCGCTTCGTCGTCAGCTATGTCTACGAGTTCCCGAAGCTGGCCGTTCGCACGGCTTCGCCGGCAACGCTGCTGAACGGCTGGGCAACCTCCGGCATCATGACCTTCCAGAGCGGCTTTCCCATTCCCATCACTTCGTCCGACGATCTCGAATTGCAGAACAGCTTCTTCTTCTCAGTCGGCCGGCGAGCCGAACATCGTCAAACCCCTCCAGAAGGCTCGACCCGCGCAATCGGCTATCACCTGGCCTTCGATCCGTCGGCGTTCCAACAGCCCACCCAGCTCGGCATCATCGGCAGCTCGCCCCGCACCGTCTGCTGCGGGCCCGGCATCAATAACCTCGACTTCAGCCTGCTCAAAGACACGCGCGTCACCGAACGCTTCAACCTCCAGTTTCGCGCGGAGTTCTTCAACGCCGCCAACCACGCTCAATTCAGCAAAGTGGACGGCAACATCTCGGATGGCGACGTCACCCAGGGCGGCACGTTCGGCAAAGTCCTGCGCGCCCGCGACCCGCGCCTCATCCAGCTCGCGCTGAAGCTGATGTTCTAAACGGCAGTTATGCTGTAAGAGCTACGCACCAAAGCTGTACAAACTTGACGATTCTAAAGGAACATCCTGAAGAGATGTACCCAGCACTCCAGAAAGAAATCGAGACGTTACGAGAAGCGCACGCCCGAAATCCCGCGCAGCCCATGACAGCGCAGCCAATCGCGTTCCCATCGGCGTAGGCAGCAACTACCGCTTCTACCCGCCTTATCCCTTGTTCGTGCAAAGACGCCAAGGGCGGCCGCATTCCACGATCTCGACGGCAACGAATACCTCGATCACAACCTCTGCTACGGCGCGCTGTTTGCCGGCCACTGCCATCCCGCGGTGATGAAGGCCGTCGAAAAGCGGCTGGGCATCGGCACCCTCTTCGGCATGCCGCACGGCATGGAACTCGAACTGGCGGACGATCATCTGCGAGCGCTTTCCGGTCGAGATGGTGCGCTTCGGCAACAGCGGCTCCGAAGTCACCATGCACTCTCTCCGCCTGGCGCGCGCCGTCACCGGACGCAACAAGATCATCAAGATGGAGGGCGGCTATCACGGCGGCCACGATGCCGTCTCGGTCAGCGTCAAGCCGAAAGAAGGACAATTCGGCGATCCCGAACATCCCACGCCCGTTGTTTCCAGCCTGGGCGTTCTAAAGGGCACTTCAGACGCCACCCTCGTCGCGCCGTTCAACAATCTGCCTGCGGTCGAGCGGCTGTTCGCAGAAAATCCGGGCGAGATCGCTGCCGTCATCGTCGAGCCGATCATGATGAACATCGCCTTCTGCATGCCCGACGAGGGCTATCTGCAAGGCCTGCGCGAACTCACCCGCAAGCACGGCGCGCTGTTCATCATGGACGAAGTGAAAACCGGAGGCAAACTCGCCTACGGCGGCGCCTGCGAGTACTTCAACGTCAAACCCGACATCGTCTGCCTGGGCAAATCCATCGGCGGCGGTTTCCCGCTCGCCGCCTTTGCCGCCAGCCGCGAAATGATGGACGTCATCGCGAAACAGAAGATGTTCCACGCCGGCACCTACAACACCAACCCCGTCGTGATGGCCGCCGGCATCGCCACCTTCCGTGAAGTGCTGACCCGTGACGCATTCGACTACGTCGGCGCGCTTGAACAAGAAGCTGGTGGATGGCTACAGCGAGATCATCGAAGAAGGTCGGACTGGTCGCCTATGCCGACGGAGCGGGCGCCAACGGCGCGCTTATGTTCTATCCGCAGCGCATCCGCAATTACCGTGATTGGTATCACGTCGACGAGGACATCTGGACGCACTACTGGTTCGCCATGGTCAATCGCGGCATCGCTCGCTCAGCCTTACTGGTGGGATGAGCAGTGGACCATCTCCGTGCAGCACACCGCGCAGGACATCGAAGAGCACCTGCAGGTGTTCGCTGAGGTCGCGCCTGCGCTGGCCGCTGCGCAGGAAGAGCGCATGACCGTCGGCCCCTCGGAACGCACGCCTCGTAGATCGGCATGGCCAGGCCAACGCCACTACCGGAACTGCCGGAACCACCCGCGCTCACCTTACGCGGGCCCTCGGCGTTTGGGATCTAACCTGGCTCTCGGTCGTTGCCATTGCCAACCTCAACATCGTTCCCGTGATCGCGGCCAGCGGACCCACCACCATGTGGCTCTGGCTCGCCGCGCTAGCCTGCTTCTTCCTGCCGCAGGGCATCGCTGTCATTGAGCTGTCGCGCCGCTATCCCGCCGAAGGCGGCGTCTATGTCTGGACGAAGGAAATCTTCGGTGATCTGCACGGCTTCCTCTGCGGCTGGTGCTACTGGACCGCCAACATGTTCTTCATCCCGACGCTGCTGTTTTACCTGCTTGGGCATCGTCACCTATACCGGCGGCCCCGCACATGGCCGCCGTTGCCGAAAACCCGCTATCTCTTCGGCTGCCCTCACCATCGGCCTGCTCTGGTTGACCGCGTTGGCCAATATCCGTGGTGTGGGCGTCGGCAAGTGGGTCAATAACGCCGGCGGCTATGGAACCCTCATCGCCGCTCGCTATCCTGATCGTCGCTCGGCGCGTTTCTGCGTTGCCGATTCGGCTTCAGCCTCCCCGCCTGCAGCTTTCGGCTGCGCACATGTGGACTGCCAGCGCTCTCTCTCCTTCGGCGTCATTTGCTTCGGGCTTGTCGGACTGGAACTCGGCTGCGTCATGGGCGATGAGATCCGCGACCCGCAGCGCAGCGTCCCGCGCGGCGTACTCTATGGCGGCATGCTCATCCGCCTTCCAATACCTCGGCGCCACCCTGGCTCTGCTGCTCGCCGTCCCGCAAGCAGAATATGAAGGTCCTGCAAGGCGTGCTGCAGGGCGTGGACACGATGACCAGCCGCTTGGACGTCGGCTGGATGCTGCGTGCCGCTCGCGCATCCTGATCGTCGTCTCCGTCGTCGGCGCAACCTCCGCCTGGCTCAGCGGCTCGGCCCGCATCTTGTTTGTCTCGCGGCATCGATCGATATCTGCCCAAGGTCTTCGGCCGAATCCACCCGCAAGCATTCGGATACTCCCCACGTCGCGCTGTCGGCATCGCCGTTCTCTCCTCTGTCTGATCGCCATGAGTTTCGCCGGCAGAAGCACCGTCAAAGAAGCCTACGTCACGCTGATTGATCTGGCTGTGGTGCTGCAGATGATCTCCTATCTCTACATCTACGCGTCACTGGCGCGCGTCGCTTTCCGCAGGCCGGACGCCTCGGCGTCCTCAACCGGTGACCATCCGATTCGCTGCTGTGAGCGGCATGCTCGCCACGCTCTTTGGCATGCGTGGCTTTCGTCCCGTCTCACCAGGTCGACTCGGTCTGGCGCTTCGAAGTGAAGATGGTCGTCAGCTGTGTCGGCTTCCTGGTGCTTGCTGCCGGCCTTTTCTGCTTACTATTCGCGGCGGCCGTGCTCCTGCGCTGTCGTCGAGAGCTAATTAAACATGCCCATCTCTTCCACCAACCCTGCCACTGGCGAAATGTTCGCACACTTCGCGCCGCTCACTCGAGCGCGGCAGCTCGAAGCTCGTTCGCAAGTCGCCGTGCCCGCCTTTCACTGCGCATCGTGAAACGCCGTTCCAGGAACGCGCCGCCAGCCTGCTGAGTGCCGCCGCAAATCCTCGAGAACGAAAGTGAAGACTTCGGCGCGCATCATGACGCGCGGAGATGGGCAAGACGCTGAAGTCGGCCATCGCCGAAGCGCGCAAATGCGCTACCGCCTGCCGCTACTACGCCGAGCATGGCGAAGCGCATCTTCGCCGACGAAGTCATCGCCACCAACGCCTCCCGCAGCTTCATCCGCTATCAGCCGATCGGCCCGGTGCTCGCCGTCATGCCCTGGAACTTCCCGTTCTGGCAGGTGTTCCGCTTTGCCGCGCCTGCCCTGATGGCGGGCAACGTCGGGCTTGTTGAAGCACGCCTCCAACGTTCCGCAGTGCGCGCTTGCCATTGAAGACATCTTGCTCCGCGCCGGCTTCGATCGGGCTGTTCCAGACGCTGCTGATCGAAGCCGGCCAGGTGAACGCGCTCCTCGACGACCATCGCGTCGCCGCCGCCACCCTGACTGGCAGCGAACCCGCCGGCCAGCGACGTTGCACGCCGCGCCGGAAAGGCAGATCAAGAAGACCGTGCTCGAGCTGGGTGGCAGCGATCCCTTCATCGTCATGCCGAGCGTCGATCTCGAAACCGCTACCGTCGAAGCTGCTGTCAGCGCCCGCACCATCAACAACGGCCAGTCCTGCATCGCCGCCAAGCGGTTCATCGATTGCCGACTCGATCTACGAAGAGTTCGAACAGCGCTTCGTCGGCCGGCATGCCGGCTCTGCGCGTCGGCGATCCCATGAAGCCCGAACCGACATCGGTCCGCTTGGCCACGCCGCAAGATCCGCGACGAACTGCATGAGCAGGTCAGCGCGCGCGCGAGGCAGGCGCGCGTGTGCTCACCGGCGGCGCCAGATGGAAGGCCCCGGCAACTACTATCCGCCGACCGTGCTGGCCGGCGTTCCGCGCACTTCGCCCGTCTTCTACGAAGAGTTCTTTGGTCCGGTCGCCATGCTCTTCCGCGTCCGCGATGTCGACGAAGCCATCGACATTGCCAACGATTCGCCCTTCGGTCTGGGCTCCAGCGTCTGGACGCAGACGATGCCGCCGAAGCCGAAGCATTCATCGAACCGGATCGAAGCTGGACAGGTCTTCATCAACGCGCCCGTCGCCTCCGATCCGCGCCTGCCGTTCGGCGGCATCAAGCGCTCCGGCTATGGCCGCGAACTGAGCGCAATCGGCATTCGCGAGTTCGTCAACATCAAGACCGTCTGGTGCCAATAAGGTCAATGAACCGCTATCCGATGTACATCAACGGCGAGTTTACGGAAAGCCTGCGGTAATGCTTGGCTTCCCGTCTACGATCCCGTCGACCGAAGAGATCATCGCCGAGGTTCCGGACGGCAACGCCGGCCGATATCGACCGCGCCGTCGCTGCCGCGCGCGCGCTTTCGATGACGCGGGCTGGCCCCAAACCACTGCGCAGGAGCGCGGCCGCCTGCTCTTCAAGCTGGCGAAGAAAATTCGCAACGAAGCCGCAGCTCTCGCCGAACTGGAATGCCGCAACACCGGCAAGCCCATCGTCGAAGCCGAGTTCGACATCGCCGATGCCGCTACCTGTTTCGAATACTACGGCGGGCTTGCCACTAAAATTCTGGGCCACGTAAACCCGGTTCCCGACAACGCGCTCAGCCTGTCGTTGCGCGAGCCGGTGGGCGTCGCGGGACAGATCATCCCCTGGAATTATCCGCTGCTGATGGCGGCCTGGAAGCTCGCTCCCGCGCTCGCTGCGGGCTGCACCTGCGTCTTGAAGCCCGCCGAGCAGACGCCGCTCACAATGCTCGAAGTTGCCGGCTAGCTCGAAGAGGTCGGCTTCCCTCCCGGGCGTCGTCAACATCGTCACCGGCTTTGGCGAAGGTGCGGGCGCTCCCCTGGTCGCCACCCCGATGTCGACAAGATCGCCTTCACCGGCAGCGCAGCCGTCGGCAAGCTGATCCTGCGCAGCGCGGCCGAGTCCATCAAACGCGTCACCCTGGAACTCGGCGGCAAATCGCCGAACATCTTCTTCGCCGATGCCGATTTCGAAGCCGCCATCGACGGCGCTCTCTTCGGCGTCTTCATCAATCAGGGCGAGGTCTGTTCCGCCGGCAGCCGCATCCTGGTCGAGAGGTCCATCTACCCCAAATTCGTCGAAGCCCTGGCCGAGAAAGCGAAGAAGATCAAGTTCGGTCCGCCGCTTGACCGCGCTACCAAGATGGGCCCGCTCGTCAGCCAGGAGCAGTACGATCGCGTCCGCGAATACCAGGAGATCGGCAAGCGCGAAGCAAAGCTGATCGCCGGCGGCGGCCGTCCGGAATCCATGCCCGAAAGGCTACTACGTTGAGCCGACCATCTTCTGCGGACGTCGATAACAGCGCCCGCATCGCACGCGAAGAAGTCTTCGGACCGGTCGCCGCCGTCATCCCGTTCGAAAGCGAAACCGAAGCCATCCGCATCGCCAACGATTCGCCTTATGGTCTCGCCGCCGCGGTCTGGTCGCGAGACATCTTCCGCGTCATGCGCGTCGTCAAGTCCGTTCGCGCCGGCATCGTCTGGGTCAATCACATGCAGCCGACGTATGTCGAAGCGCCTTGGGGCGGCTACAAACAGTCCGGCTTCGGACGGGAACTCGGCCCCTGGGGCATCGAAGAGTATCTCGAAACCAAGCAGGTCCACATCAATCTGAGCGAACAGCCCATCGGGTGGTATTGATGCAGTCCATTCAACTGACAACGTGCAATTCCCGGGCCCGAATCGCAAGTGCTGGCCGCGCGCGTCCGGCCGATGCCGTCGCGCGTGGCGTCTCGCAGATCACGCCCATTTTCGTCGAGACGCGCGAAGGTGCCGTCATCGAAGATGTGGACGGCAACCGCTTCCTCGATCTGGCCGGCGGCATCGGCTGCCTGAATGTCGGGCAGCGCGACCCGGCGGTCGTTACGCGCTGCACGCGCAGGTGGATCGTTTTCTGCATACCTGCTTCATGGTGACGCCGTACGAAGCTATATCGCGCTGGCGGAGAAGCTGAATGCACTTGCGCCCGGACAGTTCGCCGAAAAAGACCCTGATCCTGAACAGCGGCGCCGAAGCAGTCGAAAACGCCATCAAGATCGCCCGCGCCTACACCAAGCGTCCCGCCGTGATCTGCTTCGAGGACGGCTTCCACGGGCGCACGCTTCTCGCTCTTTCACTCACCAGCAAGACACATCCGTACAAGGCCGGGTTCGAGCCCTTCGCCAGCGACATCTATCGCGTGCCCTACGCCTACTGCTATCGCTGTTCCTACTCGCTGACGTATCCGGACTGCAAGCTGCATTGCGCCTGGCATCTGGAGGACACATTCAAGCGCGTCGTGGCGGCCGAATCCGTTGCCGCCATCATCGCCGAACCCATTCTCGGCGAAGGCGGCTTCGTCGCGCCTCCGCCCGAGTGGCTGTCCGCCATCCGCGAAATCTGCGATCGCCACGGCATCCTTCTGATCGCCGACGAAGTGCAGACCGGCTTCGCCCGCACTGGTAAGATGTTTGCGTGCGAAGGCAGCGGCGTGGAGCCGGACCTTCTGCTCACCGCCAAGAGCCTCGGCGGCGGCCTTCCCATCGCGGCTGTCACCGGCAAAGCGCACATCATGGATCACACCGGCCCCGGCTCGCTCGGCGGTACCTTCGGCGGCAATCCGCTGGCTTGCGAAGCGGCGCTCGCGGCCATCGAGGCCATCCAAAGCGGGCAGCTTTGCAGCAGGGCCGAAGCGCTCGGCCACCAGTTCCGTACGCGCGCGCTGGCCTGGCAGCAGCGCTTTCCCGCCATCGGCGACGTGCGCGGCATCGGCGCCATGCAAGCCATGGAACTCGTCAAGCCCGAGGAACCAAAGCGCCCGATCCCGAACTCACCAAAGCTCACGCGCTACTGCTACCAGCACGGCGTCATCCTGGTGACCGCCGGTACCTACAGCAACATCATCCGCCTCCTGATGCCGCTGGTCATCACGGACGCGCAGATGGACGAAGCGATGGACGTGATGGAGAGCGGACTCGCGCAACTGCTCGCGGCGCCCGCTATTCTCGATGCCCCGGTAGCTGTTGCGTGAAACGGATGCAAGTCGCTGGCCGCGCTGCTGCTGCACGCTTTGCGCGGGCTGCGCCAAAAGCCCCGCCCACTCTGGCCCTGCTGGTCTGGGAAGGCTATGCCGATCCGTCCTTCGTCAGCGGCTTTGAGAAGCAGTGCAACTGCAAGGTCAGCGCCTCCTATATGGGTTCGAGCGATGAACTGGTGGCCAAGCTCCGCGGCGGCAGCGCCGGCAATTACGACGTCATCTCCCCTTCGAGCGACGTCGCCACTACCATCGCCGCCGGCGGTCTCGCCGCGCCTCTCGACCTCTCCCAAGCTGCCGGCCTACAACGAGCTCTCCCCGCAGTTGACCTCGCTCGCGCTCGTCAAGTCGCAGGGCCAGGTTTACGGCGTTCCCTTCCAGTGGGGACCCAACCCGCTGCTCTACGACACCACCGCTTTCCCATCCGCGCCCGATAGCTGGAATGCGCTCTGGGACCCCAGGCTGAACGGCAAAGTCTCAGTCTGGGACGACCTCTCGACCGTCTACATGGCCGCGCAGGTCCTTGGCTTCGACAAGCCCGACCCGAGCGCGCTCTATAATCTCACCGACGATCAACTCGCGAAGGTGAAGGCGAAGCTGCTCGAGCTGAAACCCAACATCCGCAAGATGTGGTCCACCGGCGGCGAACTCACCAACCTGTTCGAAAGCCACGAAGTGCAGATCGCGATGGGCTGGCCGCTGATGACCAACCAACTGCAGCTGCGCCACTTCCCCATCGGGGAAACGATCCCGCGCGAGAACACCACCGGCTGGATCGATCACCTGATGATCACCGCGGCCAGCGAGCACAAGGAGCTGGCCCGTCAGTTTATCGCCTACCTGATCGACGCGCGCACGCAGAAGCAGGTCATCGCCGTCACCGGCTATCTTCCCGCCAACCCTGCCGTCGCCCGCTTCCTCACCGCCGACGAGAAGACGAAGCTGCACCTCGACGACCTCGACAATTACCAGAAGCGCATCTACTTCTGGCAAAATGTGCCGCGCCGCGATAAGTACAACCAGATCTGGAACGAAGTGAAAGCGGCCAGTAGTGAGTGGCCCTGCTTTCCATTCGCAGCGTCAGCAAGAGCTTCGGTTCCACGCCGAGTCCTGCGTGACGTATCGCTCGAGATCGCCGAAGGCGAGTTCCTCACCATCCTCGGGGAAAGCGGGTCCGGCAAGACCACCCTGCTGCGCATCGTCGCCGGCTTCGAGCAGCCCGACTGCGGCGAGATCTGGATGGCGTGGCGAGCGCCTCGACACGCTGCCCGCCCATCGCCGCGGCGTGAACACGGTCTTCCAGCACTACGCGCTGTTTCCCCATCTCTCGGTGTTTGAGAATGTCGCCTACGGCCTGCGCGCCAGGCACACGCCGAAGCCGGAGATCGACGCCCCGCGTGGAAGCCGCGCTCGCGCAGGTGAAGATGAGCGCAGTTCGCCCGCCGCCGCCCGTCGCAATTGAGTGGCGGGCAGCAGCAGCGTGTGGCGCTCGCCCGCGCGCTGGTCAACCGGCCGCCGCTGCTGCTGCTCGATGAACCCCTGTCGGCGCTCGATGCCAGTCTGCGCCGCCAGATGCAGGCGGAGTTGAAAGCGCTGCAGCGCGAAATCGGCATCGCCTTCGTCTTCGTCACCCATGATCAGGAGGAAGCCATGGCGCTGTCCGATCGCATCGCGCTGCTGCGCGCCGGCGCCGTCGAGCAGATCGCCACACCCCGCGATATCTACAACCACCCGGCGACCGCCTACTGCGCCACGTTCATCGGTCAGACTAACCTGTTGCGCGCTCATGTTGACAATCACATCGCCCGCTCCGGCGCTTTGCAATGGCCGTGTACCGCTCCCGATGGCGAGGCGCTCTTTTCCTTGCGCCCCGAGCATATCCGCCTTTGCGAACCGGGCTCCGGCTTCCGCGCCACCGTGCTTGGCCAGGTCTTCGGAGGATCCCATGAGCTTCTCGACGTCCAGTGCGCCGATGGCCTGCGCCTGCACGTGCGCACTCCCAACCAGGGCGCCTTCCCGCCGGAAGTCTGGCTGGAATTTCCGGACGCCAGCGTCGTTCGCATTCGGGAATAGCCGTGTACTCCCGAGCCTATAAGTCCGTCATCACCGTCCCGCCGCTGCTCTGGGTCTGCGTTTTTCTGATCATTCCGTACCTGCTGCTGTTCCTCTACAGCTTCTGGCAGGTACGCGCGCAAGCCATCGTCCACACCTGGAACGCTGGCCAACTACCAGGAGATTCTGCGGAATCCGCTGTACCTCACCGTGCTCGCGCGGTCTCTGCGCATCGCGGCGTCGGTCACCGGCTTGTCGCTGCTGCTCGCGTTTCCCCTGGCGTACTTCATCTCGTTTCGCTTACACCGCGGGAAAGACTTCATCTATCAACTCGTCATCATTCCGCTGTGGGTCAGCTACCTGGTCCGTGCTTACGCGTGGAAAACCATGCTCGGGCAGCGAGGGCGTCCTTAACAAGCTGCTGCGAGTATCACCGGCTCCTCCACCATCCCGCCGGGTTTCTCCTCTACAGCCCTTCGCCGTCATCCTGACGCTCACCCACATCTACACGCCCTTCGTCTTCCTGCCGGTCTACGCCGCGATGGAGCATATTCCGCGGCGGCTTCTCGAAGCCTCGCAGGATCTGGGCGCGTCCCCGGCGCGCGTGTTCTGGACCGTCGTCTTCCCACTCGCCTTACCCGGAGTGCTGGCCGGCGCCACCTTCGCCTTCGTTCTCAGCCTCGGCGATTTCCTGGCGCCCCTGCTGATCGGCGGACCCAGCGGCATCATGATCTCGAACGTGGTCGTCAGCCTGTTCGGCGCCGCCTACGACTGGCCGCTCGGCGCCGCCATGTCCTTCGTCATGCTGGTCTTCGTGGTCGTGTTGATCTCGGCCACGGAGCGCGCTTCCGGCGCTGGAGCGCGCACGGACGATGACAACGCGTCGCGGACCGGGCTGGTTGGGTATTCATGCCGCGCTGGTCTTCGCGTTCCTGTACCTGCCGATCGTCACCCTCGCCATCTACTCGTTCAATGGCGCAAGCGTAGGCGGGTTCCCGCCCGCGCGGCTGGACCCTCAAGTGGTATCGCCTGCATGCTCCAGGACGATGCGCTGCTCGCCGCCGTCGGCAACAGCCTGCTTGTCGCGTTGCTGGCGGTCGTCATCTCCGTGTCCCTCGGCCTGCCCGCGGCCCTGGCGCTCGACCGCGCGGCGTTTCCCGGTAAGGCCCTCTTCCGCCGGCTCGTGCTGCTGCCCCTGATTCTGCCTGGCATCATCACCGGCCTCTCGCTGCTCATCTTTCTTTCGGCCATGGGATGAAGCTCAGCCTGTGACCATCGCGCTCGGCCACGGGACCGCGCTCATTTCCGTCGCCACCACCGAAATCTTGGCGGGCTTGCAGAAAGATGGATCGCGCGCAGGAAGAAGCTTCGCTCGATCTCGGCGCGACCCAGTGGCAAACCTTCTGGCGCATCACGCTTCCCAACATCCGCCTGTCCATCATCGGCCGCCGTGCTTCTGATCTTCACCCTGTCCTTGGACGAGATCGCCGTCAGCTTCTTCCTCATCGGGCGCGAGAACACGCTGCCGCTCGAAATCTGGTCGAGGCTCCGACGCGGCATCACGCCGGAGATCAACGCCGTCTCCACCGTCATCTTCGCCGCGTCGCTGGTGCCGATCGTGATCTGGTATCGTCTGCGGAACCGCCGCGCGCTTTAGCTGCTGCGGCCCGCAAGCTCGTGGATCGCGCGGTAAGCCTGATCGATGGCGCAGTCCGTATAGGCGTACGCCCCGGCATCGGCGTTCGCGATCGCAATCCTCCCGAACGGCTGCCGCGCCACCACGCAGGGCTGCTCGCCGCCATCCAGCCAGAACGGATCCCACAGCGAGTTGTATTCGTAAGCGTAGCCGTGCGGCCAGCGGTTCACCGTGATGGCCGCGATGTCCCGCGCCGGATCGAACCCTCCCGGCCCCAGCGTCCGCGCCAGCTGGTCCCGGATATTGCGCTCGAACGTCTCGAACGTGGTCCCGAACAGCTCGATGCGCCCCAGCCGGTGCTGTTCCCGCGCGGGCAGTCCCGGCTTGCACGGAACGCGCGTCAGATGCACCACAATCGACTCGTCCGGATTCCGCGGGCAGTCGATAGCCGCCCACGCTCACCGGCATATCCAGGTCCATCGTGCTGTGGAAGCCCGCCGGGCGCATACACGGCGCTGACCCCCAGCTTTTGAAACGCCTTCCAGTTGCGGATCACCACGTTCGTGTAAACCAGCGGCACCTTGGCCGCGGAAGCCAGCGCCTGTTTCTGCTTATCCGGAAGCGTGTGCAGATATAAGGGATCACCACATGCCAGCAGGCGAGCACGCAATGCGCCGCGCGCACCGTCTCCAGATTTGCTCCGCGCATGTAGGTCACTTCCACTTGCCGCGCGCTGGCCGGATCGCCCGTATGCTTCACCCGCACCGCCGTGCTGTTCAGCCGGATGCGCACCGGCGAGGAGGCCTGATCGAGCTTCGAGTAATCGGCGCGGCGGTCACCACATCCTGCGCCGAACTTCCCGGAATCGCCGCCGGGAATCAGCTTCCGCACCAGCAGCCGCGCGATGGAAGCGTTGCCGTCCGGGAAGTGAAAGAAGTATGCTTCCGCCTCTTCGTTCGGGATCGCATCGCGATTCATCCCCGGTCCCGGGCCCGGGTCAAGATGCAGGCCCTCGAAACCCGGCGAACCTAAACCCCACGCATCCTGCGCCGAAACCGCGTCGATCCCGACGCCGAACCATCCTTGCGGACGGGCCTGTAGCAGGGTCACAACCTCGCGCATCGACGCCCACCAGATCCGTCAGATACTTCGCGTAACTCATGCGCGCCAGGCGGCTCTTCTTCTCGTCCGAGGTCAGCCCCGGAAGATAGTCCTTGCGCTCTTCGTACAGCCGGACGCAGGTCGGCCTTCGCCTTCTCCGTCAGCGGGCTCTCCGCCGCGAAGCTCTGCCAGGTGACGCCCGATCCTTCGGCCAGCATCGCTTCCCGCACGCCTTCGAAATCGGGAACGCGCACCAGCCGGTCCGCGCCGAAGGTCTCCTTGTCGAAGAAGACCGCCTGCCCCAGGCCCAGCGACGGATAGAGCTTCTTATCACATCACGTGCGGCCACGAAGCCACGTCGATGCCGAGCTCGCGCACCAGGCCCTTCGCCACCGCGCTGTAGGGCGCCGGACTCTCGATCGAATAGGTACCGCCAAACCCCAGCAGCATGCGGCCGCTCTGGTGAAACTCGTTGCGCTTGGCGTGTCCGCCGAAATCGTCGTGGTTATCGAGGATCAGAATACGCGCGTTCTTCCCGGCGGTCTTCCGATAGAAATGCGCGGCCGCCAGCCCGCTGATGCCGCCGCCCACGATCACCAGATCGTAGTCCTCGCCGGTCTCGCGCGGCTTGCCGGCCTTGTCCCAGAACTGGTGATCGCGCAACGCGTGCGAGGCCTGGTAGGATCCGTCGTGGCTCCCGCGCATCCCGGTCAGCGTGGGTGGATAGTATTCCTCCGCGCCGCGCAGACTTCCCGCGCCCAGCAAGCTACCGGCGGACACCGCCATTCCGTTGAGAAAATCGCGCCGCGCGATGCGGCGGTTCATCCCCAGTTCGCGATCGTCTCGATCCATGATCTCCTTAATGTAATGGGTTCACGCCGGGAGTTTTGCACGCAGCACGGCCGCGAAGCGATCGCCGTCCCAGTCACGCACCATCACGCGCGGGATCTGATACGCATCGAGGGGCGCATCGAGCGGCGCTTCCCAAGCGGCATACGCGCGCGTGTAGCCGGCCTCTTTCACGATGTGCATCGTCTCCGCCGTGTAATCGGTCTTGAATCCGTTGGGATACGCAAACAGCTCTATGGAGCGATCCACGATCCGCTCCAGATCGGCCTTGCACTGAACGATCTCCTCCCGCTGCCGCGCCACGGACAGTGCCGACAGTACCGGATGCGTGACCGTGTGCGCTCCAATCGTGATCAATCCGCCCGCAGCCAGCTCCGCCACTTCCGCGCGCGTCATCATGCGGCGTTCCGGTCTTGCCCAAGGCCGCTCCGGAAAGATCCGAACGTCGCCTTCCCGCGCCCGCTGAAAAGCCTCGCGGTATTGCTTCGCGCCCGGGTCCGGCTCCGCATCGTCCCAGTCCCAGCCCGGCGCGGTGTCCTTTAGATAACGCCGGTCCAGCTCGTCCCACCACATTTCAAACGGAGACCCGACCGCCCCGGAAGTCACGAAGATGATGGCTTCCCGATCGTGCCGTTCGAGCAGCGGCCTGGCGTTCTCGAAGTTGTCCGCGTAACCATCGTCGAACGTGATTACGGTCCGCACCGGTAGCCTCGCGATCACCTCCAGATGCTCGGCGAAGTGTTGCGGCGAGACGCAGGCCGTCCACGGGTCCGGCCGCAGCGTGTTGATCCGGTGGTACATCAACACCAGTTCGGGCGCGATCACTCCAGGCACAATGAGGTGTAGTGATGCAGCCAGTCGAGAAAGTGGGCGCGTCCCACGTCGCAAGTCTCCAGACGCCGCGCCGTGGCGCAACACGAACCCGGATGCTGCCGGTAGCGGGCCACGCACTCCGCGCTCACGAACACCGGCTCGCTCACGCAGATTTTGGCGTAGAAGACCTGATCGTCGTAGAGACCCGGGAACGAATCTTCGAATGCGCCCGCCCGCAGCACCGCGTCGCGGCGCACCAGCACGGTGCAGGTGCATGGCGTCGCGCTCTCGTCGCGCAGGTAAGCCCGCACCAGTTCCGGCGGCGGAATCAACGTGTCGGTGCCGAAGCCGGGAATCACGGCCGGGACCACGAAGTCTTCGGTTTCCGGCACGCCGGGCTTCCAACTATACCAGCGCTGCGCGGCGCTGAAAATCATGGCCGCTTCCGGATGCCTCTCGAGCGTGTCCACCTGCGATCGCAGCTTGCGCGGCGTCCACACGTCGTCCGCATCCAGAAAGGCAATCAACCTGCCTTGCGACTGGGCAATGGCAAGATTGCGGGAAGCGCTGCTGCCCAGATTGCGGCCCTCCGGATGGGTCAGAAGCCGGATGCGCGGATCTTTGCGCAGGAACCGACACGCGACCTCGACGCTGCGGTCGGTCGAGCCATCGTCCACCAGGAGCAGTTCCCAGTGTTCGAAATTTTCCTGCGCCAGCACGCTCGCAATAGCTTCCGCCAGAAACGGCGCGGCATTGAAAATAGGGGTGACGATGGAAACTTCTGGGATCATTAGCGGGAGGTCTGGACCGGCATGGCGCTTATTGCGGGCTAGGCCCTCCCCCAGTTTCGCAAATGTTTCAATCGCAGCCAGTAGGCGGGAAAAGGAGCGCCAGGTGTGACAGAATCGCTTCAACGAACCCCGCGGTCCACGCGTCTTACCTGCTGACGACTTTGCCGAACTTGCGCCATCTTCGGATTCTGTTCGCACTCGCTCCCGCTGTGCTCGCCGCGGCTTCGCCAGCTGCCGCCCGCGCATCGCGTGCGCTCCACAGGCGTATTGCGGGCCGTACGTTCGGTCAGCGTGCAGACGCCGCGCGTGGAAGGGCAGGGCGGCAATCTCACTCTGGCCAAGTTGGTTCCCAACGGCTCGGTGGTACGTGAAGGAGACATCCTCGCCGAATTCGACCGCACCAACGAACTGAAGCTGCTCCGCGAAGCCGAGGCCAAGTATGACGACCTGAAACACCAGGTGGAGCAGAAGGCCGCCGAACATAAGAGCATTGCCGAAAAGCGGAACGCCGACCTGCAGCAGGCGGAGGCCGATCTGAAGAAGGCCGAAATCGAGCTGCGCAAAGGGCCGATCTTGAGCGTCATCGAGCAGCAGAAGAACCAGGTCAAACTCGCCGACGCGCGGGAACATGTGGCCAGCCTGCAGAAATCCATGCGCGCGCATGACCTTGCCGAAGCCGCCGAGAGCCGCATCCTGGAGCTTCAGCGCGATCGCCAGAAAACCGCGGTGCTGCGGCAGAGGACCAATGCGGACAAGCTGTCGCTACGGGCGCGCATCCCCGGCATGGTGGCGCTCGACAATCTCTGGAAAAACGGGTCCATGGGGCACGCGCAGGAAGGCGATCAGTTGTGGCCCGGCAGCCCCCTCATGCAACTCTTCGATCCGTCGGAAATGGAGATCGCGGTCTCGGTAGGCGAACCGGACGGCGCCGTGCTGGTTCCGGGAGCGAAAGCCATCGTGCATATGGACGCGTTTCCCGGCCTCACCTTCACCGCGCACTTCGATTCGGCCAGCCCGGTCGCGACCGCCGAAGCCGATAGTTCGCTGAAGACCTTCGCCGCCCGCTTCCGGCTGGATCAACACGATCCGCACCTGCTTCCGGACATGTCTGTGGCGCTCGATATCGAGGTCCCGCGATGAGCGTTCGCCGCCGCCGGTTATGGTTGCGCGCGGGCATCGTCATGCTCGTGCTGGCCGGGTCGGCATTCGCCTTGCGACACTACCGCCGGGGGCAAACAGCAGTCGACATCCCCACCGCCAAAGCCCGCCAGGGCGATTTCCTGGTCATGGTGCGCTGCCGCGGCGAACTGACCGCCAAACGATCCGTGCAGCTCACCGCTCCTCTGGATGTGGCGGACCTGCAGATTGTGTGGCTCGCCCCGGCCGGCAGTGCCGTCAAGACTGGCGAAACGGTGATCCGCTTCGACCCCAGCCGCACGCAGCAGGAGTTGAAAGAGAAGACCGCGGCCCAGCGGGGAGCGCAGGCCGCGCTCGACCAGGCCGCCGCCCAAAGCAAGATCACCGCGGAGCAGGACAAGCTGGACCAGGCCACCGCCAGCTATCAGGTGGAGCGCGCGAAGCTCGAAGCTTCCAAACAGTCCATCGTCAGCGCCATCCAGGGCCAGGAGAGCGCCATCGATCTTTCGCTGGCCCGTGAGAAGTTGAAAGTGCAGCAGGCCGGGACGACGCTGCACGGCAAGTCCGATGAGGCCAAACTCGCATCGCTGACCCGTTTGCGCGACGAGGCGCGTTCGCAGGTGGCGCTCACCGAACACCGGCTCACGCTGATGGAGTTGAAAAGCCCCCTCGACGGCGTGATCACGTACCTGCCCAACACCACGCAAGGCTGGATGAACGCGCAGCCTTTCAAGGTGGGCGACCATGCGTTTGCGGGCGGCGCGCTCGCCGAGATTCCGGATCTGAAGACGCTGCAAATGGAGAGCAAGGTTGAGGAGGTGGATCGCGGCAGGATCGCGGTTGGCGATAGCGCGCTCGTGCATGTGGACGCGTTCCCGGAGAAAGTGCTGGCCGCTAAGATTTCCACCATTACGCCGCTCACCGAGCAGAGCTTCAACGAATGGCCGCCCACCCGCAGCTTCCGGGCATTCGCGCTCATTGAGAGTCCGGACCCGCGCATGCGTCCCGGCATGAACGCGGGCGCGGATCTGATCGAATCGAAGATCCCGAACGCGGTTAGCATCCCCGCCAAGGCGCTGTTCGCGGTGGCCGGCAGCCCGACCGTCTATGTGCGGTCGCAGGATAAGTTCGTAGCCGCCAGGGTGCGCGTGAAAGCGCGCAATCCGGATGAAATCGCGGTCGATGGCATCGCCCCCGGAAGCGTGGTCGCGCTGGCTGAGCCGGCGCCGGAGAAGCCATGAGCATTACCCTCGCACCTTCGCCGGTTCCGGCTGGCGCGCCTCCTACAGCAAACGGCGAAACCCCCAAGCGGACGGGGAAAGCGCGCCGGCGTTTCCTCATGCTCGCCGTGATCTGCGCTCTACTGGCGATGGGCGCTTGGTATGCGCTGCGCTTCTATCGTGCGCTCACCGGCGCCCATGAGGCGGTCATTCCCACCGCCGTCGTCCAGCGCGGCGACCTCAGTCTCTCCATCAACGCGCGCGGCGAACTGCGCGGCGGCAACCCGGAAACGCTCACCGCTCCGCTTACCGGCGGCAACGATATGCACATCACGATGCTGGTGCGCACAGGTGCGCCCGTGAAGGCCGGCGAGGCCGCCGTGCAGTTCGATACCACCGAGCAGGAGTACAAGCTCAAAGAAGCGCAGTCCGATCTGGCCGAAGCCGAGCAGCACATCCTGCAGGCCCAGGCGCAGCGCGATGCCGAGCAGGAGGAAGATCGCTACGCGCTGCTGAAAGCGCAGAGCGATGTCGCCCTTGCCGAGTTGGACGTCCGCAAGAACCCGCTGCTCCCGGCTATCAGCGCCCGCCAGAATACGCTGGCGCTCGAAGCGGCCCACGATCATCTTGAACCAGGTCCGTAATAACCAGACCAGCCGCAAAGCCAACAGCGACGCGGCGATTGCGATCCAGGAGGCCGCGCGGGGTAAAGCCGAAGCCCAGGCTAAAACCGCGCGTCAGAATATCGACGCCATGACTTTGCACGTGCATCGCGACGGGTATATCTCGGTTAAGCAGAATACTTCGGGCAACTTCTTCTTCTCCGGAATGATTCTGCCGCAATACCAGGTGGGCGACACCGTGCGCCCCGGCATGGCGGTGGCGGAAGTTCCGGACCTGCGGAATTGGGAGATCGCCGCCAATATCGGTGAACTCGATCGCGGCCATCTGGCGGCGGGTGAAAAGGTCGCGATCACCATCATCGCCGTGCCCAACCGCCCCTTCACCGGCCGCGTCAAAGAAATCGGCGGCACGTCGGGCCCGCCCTGGGATCGCCGCTTCGAATGTAAGATCGCGATCGATAACCCCTCGCCGGAACTGCGGCCCGGCATGAGCGCGCGGCTCGTCATTACCACCGATGAATTGCACCAGGCTCTCTGGCTTCCGGCGCAGGCCCTCTTTGAGAGCGACGGACGCACCTTCGTTTACGTGCGCGCCGGTTCTACGTTCACGCCCCGCGATGTGAAGCTGGTCCGCCGCAACGAGACGCGCGTGGTGGTCTCCGGAGTGGACGCCGGACAAGTGGTGGCGCTCGCGAGCCCCATCGAGACCGCTGCGAAGAAGCCGAAAGCCGGTAGCGCCCTGCAGGGCATTCCGAAATAAACGCGCATGGTGCTCGGTAGCTATCTCTCGGACTTCGGCCTGGCCGCCCAGAATTTATGGGCACAGAAGACGCGCACGGTGCTCACCGCGCTGGGAATCATCTTCGGAGTGGGCGCGGTCATTGGGATGTTGGCCATCGGCGCCGGAGCGCGTGAAGAGTCGATGCGATTCATCGAGCAGTTGGGCGTGCGCAATCTGCTCGTCGAATCCCGCACGGCCGCCAGCGAACAGGAACTGCAGCAGCGCCGCCGCTCGTCCCCCGGCTTAACCGAACGCGACGCGCGCATCCTCGAAGCCAATGTGGATGCGCTCGAAACGCTCTCCGCGCGGCGCAGTATGCACCCCGCGCGCGTGCTCCCCAAACCCTCCCAGGACATGCCGGAACTCTATGGAGTGCGGCCGGGCTACGCGCAGATCCACAACTGGAAGTTTCAGAGCGGCCAGGCTTTTGACGCCACCAGCGACAAAACCAGCGCGGCCGTATGCGTCCTTGGCGAGAAGGCCAAGATCTCGACGCTCGGTTACGGGTCCGGCCATCGGCAAATTCGTCAAGGTCAACGATACCTGGCTCAACGTGGTGGGCGTGCTGCAATCCCAGGTGAATGCGAACGCCGGAGCCCAGGCCATCGATCCCAACAACGTGATCTATATCCCTCTGAACACTTATCAGTACCGCTTCTGGGACATGGGCGGCTCGCTCAAAGACGAGCTGGATGGCATCGACGTGCGACTGAAGCCCGGCGCCGATAGCGTCAGCGCGGCACGCGTTGTCTCCGCCATCCTCGATTCCACGCACCATAACGTGATCGACTATTCCGTCACCATTCCGGCGGAGCTATTGGCCGAACAGCAGAGATCGCAATCGATCTTCACTTACGTCATGGTGGCCATCGCCGCCATCTCACTGCTGGTGGGTGGAATCGGCATTATGAATATCGTCCTGGCCACCGTGCTGGAGCGAACGCGCGAGATCGGAATCCGCCGGGCCATCGGCGCGCGCCGCGGCGACATTATCCGGCAGTTCCTGCTCGAATCGATTCTGATCTCGATCGGCGGCGGCGTGGTGGGCATCGCCTTCGGCTACTTCCTTTCGTGGCTCATCGCGCAGTCCGCCGAGTGGAAGACCATCGTCACGCCGTCGTCCATCGCCATTGCCTTCGGAGTGTCGGTCGCGGTGGGTATCGTATTCGGCATCTATCCCGCGCGTAAGGCCTCCCGCATTGACCCTATCGAAGCGTTGCGCTATGAATAGGCTCGCGCTGCTGCTGCTGGCCGCCCCGCTGCTTCGCGGCGCAACGGTCCCGATGCGCGACTGGCTCGACCGGCGCTTCCATCCCAGGACCGTGGAAGTTCGTCCGGTGGAAGGGCTCGCCGAGAGGACCGTCAACGGAGCGCTCCATCTCCACCTCAAAGACTTCCTTGACCTGGTCCTGAAGAATTCGACCGAAATCAACCTGGCGCGTCTCGACGTCTACACCGCGGCTGATCAGATCATAGCCGCCAAAGCGCCTCTCGACACCTCGCTCTCGCTCGGCTTCAGCACGCTGCGATCGACCTCGCCGCAGTTCAGTCAGATCGGCGGCGCCGAGACGCTGAGCGGTCTCACCCAAAATTCCAACTTTACTTACAACCAGCTGATCCCATCCGGACAGACCATCAGTACGCAGTTCCAGGCCATACGGACTTCAAGTAACAGCGCTTTCAACTTCTACAATCCCAATCTGTTCGGGACCTTGAACTTCGCCATCACGCAACCGCTGCTGCAGAACCGCACCAACATTCTGTACAAAGCGCCGCTGCAGATCGCGCGCACGCAACTGCTGATTACTTCGGAACTAAGTCAGGCCAATATCGCCGATCTGATTGCCACCGCGGCTACGCGTTATTGGGACGCGGTGCGGGCTCGCGACAACATAAAAGTCCAACAGCAAACCGTGGATCTGGCGCAGCGCTCGTACGCGCATGACAAGCAGGCGCTTGACCTGGGGGCGCTCGCCCAGCTCGACATCTTTCAATCCGAGACGCAAGTGGCGGAGAGGAACCGAGACCTGATCGCGGCCCAGTTCGGATACAAGTCGGTGCTCGACGCGCTGCGGCGGCTGATCGGCGCCGACCTCACGCCCGCCCTGCGCAACACCGAAATAATCATTGAGGACGATCCCGCGGTTTTGCCCGCCCGCTCCGCGGTTCTTCCTTATGAGCAGTCACTCGCAAAGGCGCGGCAGCTCCGCCCGGAACTCAGCGCTTCGGGCCGCCGCATGAACATCGACGATCTTAACGCCCGCGTAGCCCGCGATCGCTTAACGCCGCGTCTCGATCTCTCGGTCCAGCTTTCCGGCAACGGGCTCGGAGGCACCGGCGTACCCTTGTCCGAACTGCTGGGCCAGACCGGCGGCATCGGCACCGTCGTTACTCCGATCGTGCCGCTTCCATCCATCGGCCTCGGCAGTACGCTTGGCCAGCTCTTCGGATTTCAATACCCCAGCTACGGCGCGGGCCTGCAACTCACGCTCCCGATTCGCAACAGCGCCGCGCGGGCCAGTCTCTCCGACGCGCTCGTCAGCAAGGTTCGCGACCGTTACACCGAACGCCAGGTGGAACAGCAGATCGCGTTCGATGTGCGCCAGGCTATCGATTCGATTCAGCTCGCCGACGCCACCATCGAAGCCGCCACCAACGCTCGCGATCTCGCCCGCAAGAATGTGGAAGCCGAACAACAGAAGTACGAACTGGGCACCATTACGGCCTTCGAAGTCCTCGACGCGCAGAACCGGCTGGCCGGGGCGGAGAGCGCGCTGCTGAACGCGAACGTCGTTTATCAGCAGGCTTATATCAGTTATCAGCGTTCCACCTGGACGCTTCTCGATGGCATGGGAATCATTCTGGAAACGCCGAGCGTAAAATGAGTCTCACCGATGCCTACCGCGCGCTCACCGCTTCTTACTGCTGCCTATCGCGATAACCTCTCTGCACGCGGCTACCACGCAGACGGCTCTCGACCGCTATGTCGCCGAGCCCGACGCGCACTACCGCTTTGAGCTGAAGCAGACGGTCCCGGGCGATCGCGTCACCACCTATGTCCTCACTCTGACCTCGCAGCAATACCTGACGAGCAAGGAAGTCAACCGGCCCATTTGGACGCACGGGCTCACGCTAGTCAAACCCGATAAGGTCACTACCGATATCGGACTGCTCTTCATCACTGGCGGCGATAATGACGATCCGCACCCCCCCGTCGATCCGTTAGCCGCGCAGATCGCGAAAGCCACGGGCGCGGTGGTCGCGACGTTAAGTGACGTCCCGAACCAACCGCTGGTCTTCACCGGAGAGACCCGGGAGCGATCGGAAGACGCCATCATCGCCTACACCTGGGACAAGTATCTGCGCACGGGCGATGCGAAATGGCCGCTGCGGTTGCCGATGACGAAAGCGGCGGTCCGCGCCATGGACGCCATCACCGCTTTCCTCGCCACGCCCGCCGGCGGGAACGTCACGGTGGCCCGGTACGTGGTGTGCGGAGAGTCGAAGCGCGGCTGGACTACGTGGACCACCGCCGCCGTTGATCGTCGCGTGATCGCGATCATCCCGGAAGTGATCGACGTCCTCAACATCGGTCCGTCCATGCTCCACCAGCAACATGTGTACGGCGCATTTTCCACCGAACTCGGCGACTACGCCGAAGCTGGAGTCACTAAGCGGGCCAATACCCCGGAGTACCGCAATCTAATGAAAATCGAAGAGCCGTATGAATATAGGGAGCGCTTCACCATGCCCAAGTTCATCATTAACGCGAGCGGCGATCAGTTCTTTCTTCCCGACTCCTGGCAGTTCTATTTCGACCAGCTTCCCGGTGAGAAGTTTCTCCGCTACGTTCCCAACGCGGACCATGGCGTACGCGACCACACCGACGCGGGCCAGAGCATCGCCGCCTACTTCCAGGCGATCGTCACCGGTGCGAAACGGCCGGAGTTCACGTGGAGTTTTCCTTCCGACGGGCAGTTGATCGTCGATACCAGGACGGAACCGTTGAGCGTGAAGCTCTGGCAGGCTACCAACCCGGCCGCTCGCGACTTTCGCCTGGCGACTATCGGCCCCGCCTATCGCAGCACGGAAGTGACCGCCGTCAGCCCCGGCCACTATGTGATTCGCATGGCGAAGCCACCCAAAGGCTACACCGCGTACTTCGCGGAGTTGACCTTCGCTTCGGGCGGCGCCTATCCCTTCAAATTCACTACCGGCGTCAAAGTCATTCCGGACATCGAGCCGTTTCCAGCAGTAAAATAAGCGAGGCTCATTGGTGGATTCCGGTCTTCGGGTTGCGCTTTTTACGGATTCCTTTCACGAAGCAAATGGCGTCGGCACTCTCACGCAGGAGTTCGCGCACTTTGCGCGCACGGAGAACCTGCCGTTCTGCTGTGTGTATGGCGGCGATGAAACCAAGCCGTCGCTCGACGGCTCGCTACTGACCCTGCAACTAAAACGAAGCAGCGCCTCCTTCCCCATGGACGCGGGCCTCTACTGCGACCCTCTGCTTAGCCGGTATCGCAACTATGTGGTCGAGCGCGTCCGCGCCTTTCAGCCCGATCTGATCCACATCACCGGTCCGGGCGATCTCGGGATCCTGGGATTCTGGGTTTCTCACGTGCTGGGTGTGCCGATGGTGGCGTCGTGGCACACCAACCTGCACGAGTACCTGTTCCGGCGCTTATCTAAGACACTCGCGTTTCTGCCGCCCGGCTTGCGGAACGGTATAGCCGCAAGCGGGCGAAACCAAAGCTTGCGCGCGCTGAGCGCCTTCTACCGTTTGGCGCACTTCATCGTGGCGCCGAATGCCGCAACCGTCGACTTGTTGCACGCGCGCACGGGACGGCCCTGCTATCCGATGGCTCACGGCGTGGACGTTTCCCGTTTTTCACCCGCCCGCCGCGCGCGCGAGAGTTCCACGTTCTGCATCGGTTACGTGGGCCGCCTCACGCCGGAGAAAAACGTGCGGGCTCTGGTCGATCTCGAACGCCGTCTTCAAGCCGCGGGGCAGAATAACTTCCGTCTGCTGCTCGCGGGAGAAGGCAGTGAATGCGCGTGGCTGCGCCGGAACCTGACATGCGCGGACTTGCCCGGTCGACTGCGTGGGGAGCGACTTGCGACCGCGTTCGCCAATATGGACGTGTTCGTGTTTCCGTCCATGACGGATACGTTCGGGTTGGTGCTGCTGGAAGCCATGGCGTCCGGCGTTCCGGTGGTGGCCAGCGCCGACGCGGGCATGCGCGCCGGTGTCCGGGACGGGGTTACGGGACTGCTGAGCGATGATTTCGCTGGCAGCGTCCTGCAATTGATCGATAACACTGAGAGGCGTCGAGAGATGGGGGCTGCCGCTCGCTGCTTCGCGTGTACGCATCAATGGAGCTCTGTGTTTCAGGAACTCTATCGGACTTACGAGCGGGCGCTGGCGTCGGAAGAAGTACGCCGGCGCATGTCCCCGGCGTACCGTTTGAGAGCGCTCACTGACGAGCGCTCTCCCAAGGCTACGAGTTAGACGACCGTCCGCACCTTCGGCTCGCGCTCCCAGATGCGGCCTTTCGCGGCTTCGGAGAGGAACGCATCCGCCGACCCGCCGTTCGCAAGCGCCAGGACTCCGCGATCCGCCATCACGTTGGCCTTCTGCAGCAAAGGCGCTGCCGCCGCGGTGTGTCCGATCACCTTGAGGTGCGCGAACGCGTCCTGCAAGAACCCGATGGCCGCCGACTCCATGCTCAGCTGTTGCGCGCCCTCCGCCGAGACCGCGACCACCACTGCGTCGAAGAGAACCGAAGGACCGCCCGCCAGTTGAAGATCGGCCGGAATCATTCTGCCATCGGCACCTTTAGCGCCCTCAACTTTGGGCGCGACCACCTTCACCATCGCGCCGTTGTTCTTGGCCGCCGCCTTCACCGTGGCGACCATGCCCGCGTCCGAACCGTCGGCAACCAGGATCCCGACCATCCGGCCCTTCATCGTCGGCTTGGCCTTTTTCAGAATGCTGAGCGAAGGTGAGGGATTCAGATCGGTGCGCGCTTTTACGCCCGTGGGCGCGGGCTGAATCTGGACCCTGATGACCCAGCCCGTTGGCCACCCGCTGCGCAATCTTTACATCCACATTCGCCAGTTGGCTCAGCATGCGCGAACGAATCTCTTTGGTCTCCACCTTGCTCAGCTCAAAGGTGAATGCGCTGATCACGTGATTTTGCTCCGGCTCGGTAAGACTGATGAAAGAACTGCCGCGCCTGGCTGTAGTGATCTGCAAAGGAGGCCGGACGGATCCGCAGCTTATCGCCCTCCTGACGCTCGGCGAAGCTCACGTAGCCGCGCTTGGGATCTTCGCGCGGACCTTGCTTCGCCAGCGAATTGGGCGAATAGTTCACGCGGCCCTGCGGTACGGCGACCTGCATGTGTCCGTCGCGCTGGAAGTTCATGACCGGACACTTGGGCCGGTTGATCGGGATCTCGGCGAAATTGGGACCGCCCAGCCGCGTCATCTGCGTGTCGAGATAAGAGAACAGCCGGCCTTGCAGCAGCGGATCGTTGGTGAAGTCGATGCCCGGCACCACGTGCGTCGGACAGAAGGCGACCTGTTCGGTTTCGGCAAAGAAGTTGTCGGGGTTGCGGTCGAGCACCATGCGGCCCGATCACCCGGAGCGGAACCAGCTCTTCCGGAATGATCTTGCTCGCGTCCAGCACATCGAAGTCGAACTTCTTGGCGAAGTCTTCGTTGAAGAGCTGGACGGCCAGCTCCCATTCCGGGAAATCCCCACTATCAATGGCATTCCAGAGATCGCGCCGGTGATAATCCGGATCGGCGCCGTTGATCTTCAGCGCTTCATCCCAGATCAGCGATTGCATGCCCAGCTTGGGGCGCCAGTGGAACTTCACATAAGTGGACTTTCCGGCTTCATTGACCAGGCGGAAGGTATGAATGCCGAAGCCTTCCATCATGCGCAGGGAGCGGGGAATGGCGCGGTCCGACATGATCCACATCAGCATGTGCGTGCTTTCGGGCGTCAGCGAGACGAAATCCCAAAAGGTATCGTGCGCGGTCTGGGCCTGCGGGAACTCGCGGTCGGGCTCCGGCTTGGCCGCGTGGATCAGATCCGGGAACTTGATCGCATCCTGGATAAAGAAGACCGGGATGTTATTGCCCACCAGATCCCAATTGCCTTCCTGGGTGTAGAACTTGACCGCAAACCCGCGCACGTCGCGCGCCGTGTCGAACGAGCCTTTGCTGCCGGCCACCGTCGAAAAACGGGCGAAGACAGGTGTACGCTCGCCGACCCGGTTGAAGATGCCAGCCTTGGAAACATCCGCAAGCGAAGACGTCAGTTCGAAATAGCCGTGCGCCGCCGACCCGCGCGCATGGACCACCCGCTCCGGAATCCGTTCATGATCGAAATGGTTGATCTTCTCGCGCAGGATGAAGTCTTCGAGCACCACCGGTCCGCGCGGCCCGGCCTTAAGAGAGTTCTCATCGTCGGCGATGGGCAGTCCCTGATTGGTGGTTAACGAGGAGTATTCGCCGCCGGCGTTGCGATGCAATTCGCCGCCGTGACCGGTGGTGTCCGGAGCTGCGGGGCCGTTGTTGACCGGGGCGTTGGCGTTCGATGGCCCCCCGTCGGAGGACGCTCCTAATTGTTCGGCGCTGGCTTCCGCGCTGGACGCCGTTAAGCCCCCGGCGATCGTACCCCCAAGAGTAAGCGCCAGGCGCCGGCTGATCGGATCTTTAAGTATGGACATGAGTGGTTGTGCCTTTCGGTTGAGACTGGTTGGCGACCGTGAAATGGAAGGAAGCTTGTTGCCATTCTCCGATTCTTGTTGACAGATTCAAAATCGGAACGAGCGATCTAACACACGAGGCCCTGTTCCGTAGCCTCCATAACACTTCGGGAGCACGACGGCGTTTGCAATTGTTTACCCGTACCCGCGAAGGACGCGCTAAGATCAGCTTCGGATGGCGAACCAATCACCGGATCGAAGAAGAGTTCTCGAAATGCTGGCGAAGGTGGCAGCGGTAAGCCAGTTTCCGGGCTTTGTGAACTGGTCGTATGCGGACCAGACCAAAAGTGATCCATCTCCGGGCGGGCGCCGGTACCAGCCTCAGTTCTTCACCGCCACCGAATACCAGACCATTGATCAGTTGAGTGAGCTGATCATCCCCGAAGACGGAACGCCGGGCGCCCGAGCTGCGGGCGTGGCCGAGTTCATCGACTTCATGACGGCGGCGGACTCGGAAATCCAACGATCTTTCCGCAACGGGCTCGTGTGGCTCGACAAGACAGCCAAGGCCGCGCACGGGAACGCGTTTCTACAGCTTCCGGAACAGCGGCAGACCGAGTTGCTGCGACAGGCGGCTTCGGCGAAGCCCGGTACCGAGGGGCACGCCTTTTTCGACCTGGTTCGCAGGTACACGGTGATGGGTTACTACACGAGCCGCATCGGACTCAAGGAATTGGACTTCCCGGGCCTGCAGATGTATGCGCAGTCGCCCGCGTGCCCGCACCATGACGATCCGGAGCACAAGCACCTGAGCGGTTCAAGAGTTTAAATGCCAAACAGATTTATCGACGTGATCGTGATCGGAACGGGCGCCGGCGGGGGCATGGCCATCCACACGCTCTGCCAGGCGGGCGCGAAAGTGTGTGCGCTGAACGCCAGCCGGCGGCTCGAATCCGCAGCAAAGATTTCCGCAACCACCGCAAGCCTTACGACATGCAGTTCCGGGGCTTCGGCAGTCCCGAGCAGCGGCGAAACATCCATCGGCTACATGGATAACGAATACAGCGAAGGGCATCTGGGAGCACGACATCGCGTTCACCACGGCCCGGGGACGGAGTGGACCTGGCGGCGCTGCTTCGCGGTCGGCGGCAAGACCAATTTCTGGGGACGCTCGTCGGCGCGCTTCGGCGAGATCGATTTCCGCGCCGCTACCCGCGATGGCTACGACGT
The DNA here is from genome assembly GCA_963814235.1 of Bryobacterales bacterium. Lineage (GTDB taxonomy): Bacteria > Acidobacteriota > Terriglobia > Bryobacterales > Bryobacteraceae > Bog-113. The sequence continues at coordinate 195,050 of CAWFCA010000012.1, forward strand.
CGATTGGCCTATCACCTAGCGACGAGATTGCTCCGTACTACAGCCGCGTGGAGAAGCATGATCGGCGTGGCCAGCACGGTGCAGGGGCGCGCCCAGCAATCCCGGATGGCGAATATCTGCCGCCCATGAACTTCCGCTGCATCGACCGCATCCTGGAGAGCGGTCGCAGAAAGGCCGGCATTCCGTATCTGCCGGACCGCATCGCGCAGCTCACGGTGCCGCACGCCGGGCATCCGTCCTGCCACTACTGCGCCAACTGCACGGAGGGCTGCGATGTCGGGCTGCGTTTTTCTCCACGCCCTGGTTCTTTCTGCCGGCACGCGGAGAAGAGCGGCAATCTCGATCTGCGCACCAACGCGCTGTGCAAGAACATCCTCGTCGATGAGAACGGCCGCGCCAAGGGTGTCGCTTACATCGACCGGAGTACGAAACAGGAGAGTCGAAGTTTATGGCAAGGACGTGGTGGTGGCCGCGTCCTGCGTCGAGTCGGCGCGCATCCTGTTGAATTCGAAATCGCGCCAGTGGCCGACAGGGCATCGCGAATTCCAGCGGACAGGCCGGCCGCAATCTCTGCGATCACTTGTACGGCACCACCGCCCGCGGCTACTGCCCGCAACTGCTGGGGCAGCCGAGCTTTCCCGATAACGTTTCTTCCGGCACCATGGCGTGGATGCCGCGCTGGCAGAACCTGGAGAATCCCACGCAGGAGAAGTTCATCCGCGGGTACTCGGTGTATCCCGATGGCGGATGCGCGGGATTCCCCTGGTACTACGAATCAGATTGAGGGTTTGGACGCGATTTCAAGCGCGAGATCAAGAGGCGCTATCCGACGCCCGTGGGCTTCTATATCCAGGCGCCATCGCAGCGCAGCGATGCGAATTTCGTGGACATCGATCCGGAGGTGAAGGATGAATACGGGATTCCGGCGGCGCGCATGCATTTCGCATGGGACGCGAACACGCTGCAGATGTGGGAGCACGGCAAGGAGTCGATGAAGGAGCTGCTGCACGCGAGCGGGGCGGAGTACCTGGGAGCGCGGGGAACCGGACATGCCGGGCACCAGCCTGCATGAGACGGGCACTCTGCGCATGGGGAACGATCCCAAAAAATTCGTCACCAACCGCTTCGGCCAGACGCACGATGTGCCCAATCTCTACATCTGCGATGCCAGCGTGTTTCCGAACTGCACCGATAAGACCACGACCATCTCAATCCTGGCCTTCTCGCTGCGATCGACCGAGCACCTGATCGAAAACCTGCGGGTTTCCTAGCCTCCTGGGCCGCGGTGAATGCCGTTTCCGTCAAGCCGTTTGCATTTCCGCGAATATCTTAGACAATGGCATATGCTTTCCGCGAGCGGTAAGCCGAGTACAACGGGCGAACGCGACCGATGCCGCTGACCGCAACCAGCCCGAACTCGGGTAAATGGCTTCGGGAACACGGCCCCGAACAACTGGAGCTTCTGTTCCGGGCGATCGTCTACTATCCGTCCGCGCCCATCCTGATTGCCGACGATCAGCGGCAGTCTCGCGCGGCCAGTTCCGGAGCTGTGAAGCTCCTCGGCCGTCCTCGTGAAAAGATCGTGGGCCGCAGTCTGGATGAGTTCGTGGAGCCGAGTTTCAAGCCCCGTATTTCCGAACTCTGGCAGGCGTTTCTGCACCGTGGCGAGCAGCAGGGCACCATCCCCCTTTTGAATCCAAACGGGCCGCCGCGCGAAGTGGAATACACGGCTAAGGGCAATATCCTGCCTGTGCGGCACTTACTGTTGCTGCAGGACAAGGGGGCCCATCCGGCCGGGAAATCGCCCGGCGAATGGGCCGGCGCCATACCGCCCTGGGTTAAGGATTACGCGCTATTCCTATTGAGTGAACAGGGACACATCGTCGCCTGGTATGCCGGAGCCGCGCGCATGTACGGCTATCCAGAATCCGAAGCTATCGACCAACCGGTGGCGCTGCTCTACCCGTGGCAGGACACGGTACCTGCAAGAGTTCAGGAAGAGCTGAACCGGTCTGCGATCGAAGGCCATTTCGGCAGCGAATGCTGGTGCAAGAAAAAGGATGGAACGCGATTCTGGGCCAACGTTATGACCATGGCGCTCAAGGACGCGGATGGAACTTTACAGGGCTTTGCCCGCGTGGTTCGGGATTTCAGCGAGCGCCACGAGCGCGATTGAGATTGCTGCGGAATCGCAGCGGCTTTCGGCCCACCGCGGCGCACACCGGATTGCCGGCATCGTTTCCGGCGAGTTTGACCGGATTCCGGAAGCGAACGACGCGTTTCTGGAACTGGTCGGATACAGCCGCGAAGATCTGCTGGCAGGGCGGCTGCACTGGCCCGATCTCACGCCGCCGGAATACCTGGCGCTGGACGAGATGGCTCACGAAGAAGGCTTGCGCTTCGGCGCTTGCACGCCGTTTGAGAAGGAATTGATTCGCAAGGACGGCACTCGGGTGCCGGTTCTGGTCGCGACCGCGGTCTTGAAGCTTTCTCCGTTCCGATGGATCACCTTCGTGCAGGATCTTCGCGCAGCGCGATCGCTGGAGAACGTCGAGGAAGAGGCAGTCGAGGTCAAGGACAACTTTGAGGAGATCATCGGAAGCAGCCCGGCCATGAAGCGGGTGCTGGGCCAGGTGGAAGTGGTGGCGCCCACCGACGCCACGGTGCTGGTTCTGGGAGAAACCGGCACCGGCAAAGAATTGGTCGCGCGCGCCGATCCACCGGATGAGCCCGCGGCGGGATCGCCCGTTCATCAGCTTGAATTGCGCGGCGATTCCCACCGGGCTGCTGGAAAGCGAGCTGTTCGGCTACGAGCGAGGCGCGTTCACCGGCGCGCTGGCGCAGAAGATCGGCCGCTTTGAAATGGCGCATCGCGGGACTCTGTTTCTCGACGAAGTGGGCGACATTCCGCTGGACCTGCAGCCCAAGCTGCTGCGCGCCCTGCAGGAGAAATCGTTCGAACGGCTGGGCGGCACGCGCACCATCCCGATCGACGTCCGGCTGGTGGCCGCCACAAACCGCAATCTGACGCAAATGATGGGCGATAAGCTGTTCCGCAGCGATCTCTACTATCGCTTGAAGGTGTTTCCGATCATCACGCCGCCGCTGCGCGATCATCCGGAGGACATACCGATCCTGGCGCGCCATTTCACCCAGAAGTACGCGGCGAAGATGGGTCGAACAATTCGACAAGATCCCGTCGGAGACCATGCGGGCGCTGGTGCACTGGTCATGGCCCGGGCAATGTGCGGGAGCTGGAGAACTTCATCGAGCGGTCCGTGATTCTGTCCCCCGGCCAGATCCTGCGCGCGCCCCTTGAAGAGATCCAGGCGCATGCGCCGGAACCGTCCACCGCTGGTACTCTCGAGCAGATGGAGCGTGAGTACATCATTCGGGTTTTTCGGGATATGGACGGTGTGATCAGCAAAGCCGCGCATCGTCTTGGCATACCGCGGACGACGTTGAATGCACGCATGCAGAAGCTAGGGATCTCGCGCAGCGAACTTTGAATCGCCTCTGACGCCCCGCCGCCGTTTGACCAAATATGGTTGCCGCGGGATACGAGTCCGAAGCTCCCGCCGTGCGTAAACCCTAGACAGAGCGACTGCGGCGCGGGTGGCGCGCGGCCTGCCTCACCACTGTGTGAGGGTTTCATGTTCAAGATCAGGTGCAAAGGTCGTACGCGGATCGCTACCGCCGCTTTCGCCGTTGCCGTTCCGCTCGCTGCAACTCCCGCGGGCGGCGCCGGCATATTCAATTCGAAATGCACCGCATGCCATGGACCCGACGCGAGCGGCAGCACACCCACGGGGCGGGGAATGAACATCCGCGACCTGCGTTCCCCAGCCGTTCAGAAGCAATCCAATGCGGAGATCGCCGCCATCATTACCAAGGGGAAAGCTCCCATGCCGGGGTTCGGCAAGAGTTTAGCCCCCGCTGAGATCCAGCAGGTCATCGTGTACCTGCGCAGCATCGCGGCCAAGAGCTGAATGGAATCGTCACTTTTCACCCGGCCAGCCACACGCCGCTCGTATCTCGGCTGGCTCATGGGACTTTGCACGGCCGGAGTGAGTGCGGTGCTCGCGGTGCCGCTGGTTCGCTATGCCATCTATCCATTGCGTGCGAAAACCACGGAAGTGAAATGGTCGGATGCAGGCCCGGCTTCGGATTTTGCTTCTGTAACCGCTCCCCGGCAGCGCTCCATTACGGTCAATCAGGTTGATGGCTGGCGCAATATCGTTTCCGAAAAGGTCATCTACGTGACCAAGACCGCGGCGGGGGAACTCGAGGTCCTCTCCGCTGTTTGCCCGCATCTGGGATGTTCGGTACCCTGGTCGGAGGCTAAGCGCCAATTTGCCTGCCCCTGCCACGGCGCCGTATTTCAGCCCGATGGCACCCGTGTGAGCGGGCCCGCTCCGCGCGGCATGGATGCGCTCGATACCCAAATTCAAAACGGACGTCTGATGGTTCGCTACCAATACTTCCGTCAATTAGTTGCCACCAAGGAAGTCATCGGCTGAATGAGGACCTTGAGGCCGATTTCCGCATGAGTGTACTCGCAAACCCGAAGCAGATGCCGCCAGAGAAGCCGGGCGCTCGCATCTTCAGGTGGTTCGATCAACGTACCGGTGCTCGATAGCGTACTCCGCGAAAGCCTGGATGAGCCGATTCCCGGCGGTGCGCGCTTTGCCTACGTGTTTGGGTCCGCGTTACTTTTCATCTTCATCTCGCAAGTGATCACTGGCGTTTTCCTGGCGCTCTACTACGTGCCCTCCGCGGACCACGCGCACACCACGGTCGCATACATCACCAAAGCAGGTGACCTCCGGCTCCTTTCTCCGCAGCATTCATGCTTACGGGTCGAGCGCCATGGTGATTCTCCTGCTGCTGCACGTCACGCAGACCTTCCTCTACGGCTCTTACAAGGGCCGCCGCGAACTGTTGTGGCTTTCCGGATGCGTGCTGTTCGCCCTCGTTCTCTGCATGGCCTTCACAGGCTATCTGCTGCCCTGGGACCAGAAGGCGTATTTCGCCACCGCGGTCGGGACCAACATCGCCGGCGAAGTCCCCTTCATCGGAGCCTGGATCAAGAGCCTGATGCGCGGCGGCGTCGGACATGGGCTCGCTGACGCTGTCGCGCTTCTTCGTCGCGCATGTGCTGGTCGTGCCCGCCGGCGATCTTCGCGCTTCGTTGCGCTTCACGTCTTCCTGTTCCGCAAAGCGGGCGCCGCTGGTCCGATCAGCGAAAATCCGATAGCGCCGCAACTGCCAACCGAACCGTTCTATCCGCGTCAAGTGGTCATCGATGGCGGTCTTCGCGCTGGGCATCATCTGGTATACTTGCGGCCCTGGCTCACTTCCTGCCTTTCGAGCTGGGACCGAAAGCGAATCCCGCGGACACCAGTTACCTCCCGCGCCCGGAGTGGTATTACATTCCGATCTTTCAATGGCTGAAATACTGGCCCGGCTCCCTATCGTTCCTGGGGGTGGTTGTCATTCCCAGCGTCATCGCGTTTCTATTTGCCAGCCTTCCGTTTCTGGATCGCCGCATGGAGCGCCGCCCTTGGAAGCGTCCCATCGCGGTGGGCACATACACGCTAATCTTTCTCGCTTTGTTCGGTCTCGGGTATCTGAGCTATCACAGCGATCATGGCAACCCGGGATACGCCGCCCAGTTAATTGCGCAGCAGAAAGAAACCGATGACTTCATGCGGCAGCCGTTTGAAGCCGAGGTGATGCCGCCGTCTGCTGCCGGAGTAACGCCCGCCGCCAGTCCGCTGGTTGCTCAAGGTGCGCGCTTGTTCCAGGCTCAGTCATGCAGCGGTTGCCATGGGGATGGCGGCGTCGGAACGGCTGCCGGACCCAAGCTGGTTGGGATTGGCAAACGAGCGTCCGTGGACCAACTGACTGCGCTTCTGAAAGCACCGAATCCGAAGATGACCGCGGGCGGGATGACTCCGGTAGATCTGAAGCCGGATGATTTGCAGGCTCTAGTCACGTACGTGAATGCACTGTGAATCGAAAGGAATCGCCGATGAAGATGCTTCGTAGTGTTGCCTCGCGGACGAAACGGCGTCCACGGCCGGGAACAGCGCTCCTTCCCGGCTTCGCAGTCTTGTTGATCGCCCTGGGTGCCTCACCGAACGCCGATGCCCTGCCGTCCTTCGCGCGGCAAACCGGTCAAAAATGCGAAGCATGCCATGTGAGCGGAAGCTGGCCGCAGCTCACGCCCTGGGGCCGCTACTTCAAGCTCACCGGCTACACGGCCGGCAAAAGACTCATCGACAAAGAGGGCGTCAATTACGTTCCGGTGGGCGTGCTCGGGCAAGTCGGTCTCACCTGGGCGCAACAGCCCAATGACGCGAATGGGCAGACCGTCATTCCACAGAACGGACGGCCGGAGGCCTACTCTTTCGCCGGTGAGTTCGGCAGCAACATTACCGACTTTCTCGGGATCTTCTACGAATACAATGTCGGCAACACCTTTCCGGGTTGGAAGGGGTCGGCCGGTCCGGTGGATCTTCGCGCGGTCCACTTTTTTCACCCGCTGGGCAGCGAACTCCTGGTCGGGATCGACATGAACAATAACCCGGCGGAGCAGGACGTTTGGAATTCTTCGCCGACTTGGGGCTATCCTTTCTATCTCTCTCCGGCCGCGCCGGGCACGCCCGCGGCCCCCATCATTTCCAGTCTGGGCCAGCAGGTCGGAGGCAGCGGAGTCTATGGGCTGCTGAACCGTCACTGGTATGGGGAGATCTCCATGTATCACGTCGGGAACGAGTTCTTCCGGTGGATGAATCCCGGAACTGCATTTCAGGCGGGCGGCAAAAACTACCTGCAAGGGTTCAATCCATATTGGCGCGCTTACTACACCGCCGACCGCGGCCCGCACTCGCTGATGGTGGGCACGTTCGGAATCCAGGCCAAAGTGTTCCCGGACAGTACCGCGCCTACCGGGCCCACGGATGTCTTCACCGATTTCGGATTCGATTCGCAGTATCAATATCTGGGCGAGACGCAAAAGCTCACGCTCCGCGGGAGCTACATCTATGAGAACCAGCGTTGGAACGCGAGCTATCCGCAAGGCGGGTCATCCAACTTCCGGGGCAATCTGAAGGCGTTGAACCTCAACGGCAGCTACGGCTATCGCGACCATTGGGTTTTCAATGCGGCTTACTTTCTGAGCAATGGCAACAGCAACACGTCCCTTTACGCCGTAACCGACGCGTCCGGCAATCTGCTGACGTCGTCGCCGAAGACCAGCGGATACGTGCTGGAAGTGGACCGCCTGATCACCCAGAATTTTCAGGCGACGCTGCAGTACAAGGGTTTCTTGAGATACAACGGACTCTCGAACAACATCGACGGCGCGGGCCGGTCAGCAAGCGACAACAATACGCTCTGGCTGACTGTTTTCTTCGCGTTTTGATCCGCAGGAGCCAAGCTATGAAAGTATTCAAATTCCGCAATCGTTCCGGGGCGCTCTTCGCAGCCGTGCTGCTGGTCTCCTCCGCCGCCTTTGCCCAGAAAACAGGCATCCCGCCGCGCATCGTGACGTGGAATTGCTCCGGATGCCACGGGCTGGGCGGCAACTCGCAACAACGATACTTCCCGAGCCTGGCCGGACTCAATGCCGATTATGCGGCCCGGCGGATTCTGGAATTTAAAGCAACGGCTTCGCCTCCGGTCGATCGCATCTTCAGCCGGGTACCGCACGTCGTATCGCCGGTAACCGGCGCGAGCAGATTTGAGGCGAGTGTAAACATGGTGGGAATCGCGCATGCGCTGACGAACGGGGAGATACGCGCGGCCTCGGCCTGGTACGCCGTTCAGACACCCACGCCCGGACGCTCCGGAGACCCTGCCCCGATTGAGGCTGGCCGACTGGTTTACCTGAACGGAGTGCCGGCGCAGGGCGTGCCTTCATGTAAAACATGCCATGGTCCCGATGGTCAAGGCGTTGGGAAAACACCACGGCTCGCCGGCCAGAATAGCGGCTATCTGCTGGGTGAGCTTGGAAAGTTCAACGCCGGTGATCGTAAACACGCGCCGGAGATGACCATGGTTGCGCACAACCTGGACGTCGCGCAGATCCAGGCGGTAGCGTCGTTCCTGCAATCGCGTTAAGGCTATTGGCTCAGCTTCAGCACCCATCCGGGCTGGCTCATGAGCTCGGCGGGCATGGCGGGCAGGTCGATCACAACCGAATCCCCCTGCGCTTTGAACGGTAAGGCGGCGGAAGCGCCCAGCAGGGTGACCGACTTCACGCGGCCCGCTCCAAATTGCTTCACCGTGAAGCTGCGGCCGGGCCAGCGCGGAAGGATGGCGTAGACATCGTTGTCCCTTGGCGGTAAAGAAAGCTTCGATCGCCGCCTTGCCCGCCGCGGGCGCTTCGGTCAGCTTCGCCACGTCATAGGTGGAATTGAATTCCGCGTTGTAGTCGACCTTGGGAACTTCTCCTTCGCTCCATTGCCGCGTCGTCTTCCAGGGCTTCGTGCCGTAGATGGCTTCGCCGTTGATCTTGAGCCAGTCGCCCATTTGCGCCAAACGATCTTCCATGATGACCGGAATGGTGCCGTCGGCGGCCGGCCCGATGTCGAGCAGCAGGTTGCCGCCGCGGCTGACCAGATCACACCAGCATGACGATCAGTTCGCGCCCGGTGTGATAGTCGTCCAAGCGTTCGGCGCGGTTGTAGCCATAGCGAAAAGCCCATGCCGCGGCTCTCTTCCCAGGGGTGATCCATGCCGCTCATGCCCGGCGTGTATTCCGTGGTCCAGTAGCCGCCGTGCTTGTGGCGCGTGTCTTTGCCCCAGCGATCGTCGATCACCACTTCGTCCTTCACGGCGATTCGTTGAAGAGCCAGGCCAGCAGTTCCGCGCTATGCCAGTCCGCGGACGTCATCTCCCACTCGCCGTCGCTGAAGATGATCGAGGGCTTATAGCGCGTGACCAGATCTTTGAACTGCGGCGTCATGTGTTCGTTGACATAGCGCGGCTTATCGGACAGCCAGAGCGGGTTGTACCACTCATAGAGCGAATAGTAATACCCCATCTTGAGACCTTTCGCGCGAACGGCCGTCGTCAGGTCGCCGAGCAGGTCGCGCTTCGGCCCGATCTCCACCGCGTTCCAGGGCCGGCCCCAGGTTCGCGACGCATCAGCGCTCGGCCAAAGCGCGAAACCTTCGTGATGTTTGGAAGTCAGGACGACGTATTTCGCGCCGGACCGCTGAAAGACATCGGCCCAATGGTCCGGATCGAACAACTCCGCGCGGAACTGCGGGGCGAAGTTTGCATAGGGGTAATCCGCGCCGTAGACTCTTTGGTGAAAGGCCCACGTGCCTGTTTCCACAGGGTTTGCGGTGGACTTCTTGCCTTCCATCATCTGGTGCCAATACCACTCGGCGTAGGCGAGCCGGCCGGGGATTACCGGCGCGTAGGCGGGCACCGAATACACGCCCCAATGGATAAAGATTCCGAATTTCGCGCCGGTGAACCAGGCGGGAACCGGCCGCTTGTCGACCGACTCCCACGTGGGCTGAAAGGTGTCAGCGGCGAACGCTGCAATGCAAGACGCTAGGGCAGACAACACGATCAGACGTTTAGTCATTGACGCGGATTCCTGACCGGTGATGCTAACACAGGCTCGTGGGACGGGCGTTCCCGCACGAACTTGACCGGCGGCTTCCGATTTGATTTGATCTAGCGGGAGAGCAAGAAGCAATCATGAGTTCCAATCGCGGTTTGGCCTACATGGGTCCGGGCAAAGTGGAAGTGCAGTCGATCGATTATCCGAAGCTCGCGCTCGGGTCGCGGAAATGCGAGCACGGAGTGATTCTGAAGATCGTTTCGACGAACATCTGCGGTAGCGACCAGCATATGGTTCGCGGGCGCACTACGGCTCCCCACGGACTCGTACTCGGTCATGAGATCACGGGTGAGATTATCGAAGCCGGGCGGGATGTCGAGTTCGTGCATGTCGGCGATCTCGTCTCTGTTCCGTTCAATATCGCGTGCGGACGCTGCCGCAACTGCAAGGAGGGCCGCACGGGAATCTGTCTGAACGTGAACCCGTCGCGTCCGGGCGCCGCGTATGGGTATGTCGATATGGGCGGCTGGGTGGGTGGTCAGGCGGAATACGTGATGGTGCCGTATGCCGATTTCAATGTGCTCAAGTTCCCGGATAAGGCGCAGGCGATGGCGAAGATTCGCGACCTGACGCTGCTCTCGGACATTTTCCCGACAGGCTATCACGGAGCCGTAACCGCCGGAGTGGGACCGGGATCGGTGGTATACGTCGCGGGCGCGGGTCCGGTTGGACTGGCGTGTGCCGCCTCATGCCATCTGCTGGGAGCGGCGGTCGTGATCGTAGGCGATATGATTCCCGAGCGGCTGGCGCAGGCTCGCTCGTTCGGCTGCGAGACCATCGACTTGAAGGCCGAGTCCAATCTCTGCGACGCGATCGAGAAGATCGTTGGTGTGCCGGAGGTGGATTCCGCAGTGGACTGCGTGGGCTTTGAAGCGCGCGGTCACGGCAAGAATAGCGCGCACGAGCAGCCGGCCACGGTTCTGAATTCGTTGATGACCATCACGCGAGCGGGGGGCGCGCTCGGCATTCCAGGGCTCTATGTCACCGACGACCCCGGCGCGGAAGATGCCAACGCCAAGACCGGGACGTTAGGAATCCGCATCGGTCTCGGATGGGCGAAGTCGCATACGATCGCCACGGGTCAGACACCGGTAATGAAGTACAACCGGCAATTGATGATGGCGATTCTGCATGACAAGATTCAGATCGCCAAAGCGGTCAACGTGGAAACCATCTCGCTCGATGAAGCGCCCAAGGGCTATCAGGATTTCGACAAGGGCGCGGCGAAGAAGTTCGTCATCGACCCGCATGGATCGATCGCGAAGGCTGCTTAGAACGGATCACGGCTTGATCATTCGCGGCACTTCGGCCAGCAGGCTTTCGGCATCCGTGTGCGCGTCGATCACCAGCTCCAGGAAGGCGATGTGCATTTCATCGGTGGTCTGATCGCCCCATTGCACGCTCGCCGATGGGTCCGGGTTGAAAGGGTTGTTAGGTGAATTGTCGAAGTGCGCCGCCGATTGCAGCAGCGTGCCCGCCGGCAGCGCGATCGGCTCGCTGAACGCGTAGGTGGTCTGCCAGTTGAAGTCATAGCGCGGGACGTCGACGAGAACATCGGTGCGGCCGTCCGGGTAGACGGCGCGGACTTCCATGCTCTTGCCGCGGCGATGCATGTGCGGCTGAATCGATAGCAGACGCGCCGGTGCGGCCAGGGTCATTTGCGCATTCGATAATTGATCCGGGCTCTGAGGAGCGATTTTGAGATCGAGGTCGCGGAGCGTGTCGATGGCCAGAACGCGCTGCGCGGGAGCCGTTCGCGCGAAGTACAGACCGAGTTTCGAGTGGTCCGTGACCTCGTTTCCGTTGGGACTATAGTGCATCTCGAAGACGAAGGTCGGAACCGGCGCGAATCAGTTTTGCGCCATTCTCCAGCCAGGGACGCGGCTCATAGCCCGGCTCATAACCGAGCAGCAGCTCCCGGCGGTCGAACACCTTCTCGCCCGCGCGCCGCTTGCCCCGTTCCGATACCGTCGGCACGAAGATTTGATTAGCGGGAAAGCCGGCCAGGTAACTGGATTGCGGCGATCTGGTGAACGCGTTGATGTGATGGATGACAGCGCGTTGATCCACCTGGAATTCAGCGGCGCTCACCCATGTGTCGTGATCGAAACGCAGCGGGAGGATCAGGAAGGAATAGGGCAGAAGTCCGGACTTTGGAACTGCAAAACCCGGTACTTCGAGGATCAGGTCGGGCGTACCAAGCTTCCAGGTGGTAGCGTGTACGGGAGGCTCGTAGGCTTGTGCGGGCGAGCCTTCGGGCGCTCCGGCATTCACCCAGGCGACGATAGTGGCGCGCTCCTCCGCGGAAAGCGAGCGATCATTGCGGAATGCGTGTGCGCCGGGCGCGGCGTGCCAGGGCGGCATGGCTCGCGTCACCACGGCTTCCTTGATGGCGGCAGCCCAGGGCCGCGCCTGCCGGTAGGTGGTTAAGGGCATGGGCCCGATCTCGCCGGGCTGGTGACAAGAAACGCAATGCTGGCGCAGAACGGGCCAAGCGTCTTCCGAAAATGTCGGAGCGCGGTCGGCGGCAACTAGCGTAACGGCCCAGCATCCGAGCAGGGCCGCTCTTTTCGCGGGAATCATGTTCTTATACTCATCCAGCTTATTCCCCGCGTTTCACGGAATTGCGGGAAGAAGCGGTGCATGGCGTCTGAAGCCGCATACGCGACCGGCTCTCATCGGGTCTGCATCGCGAATTCTGGCTAATAGGGCCGGATTGAAGCGGTCCGGCCCCATTCAGAGATTACTGCTTAGTGTCCGTCGTTTGCCGGGCATCCATCCGAACCGGGCTGCGGAGCACAAGGGATTGCGAGAAAGGCGTGTACTTCCCCGTTGATCCGGCCTTGTCCGGCGATCTGTCCGACTGTGTTGATGCTCGTCGCAATCTGCAGAGTCCAGGGGGACGGTTGCTGGACGAGGGTGTTCAGATCGACGGTCACCCCGTCTTTCCAGAGGAACGCGCGCGAGTTGAAGCTCGCATCAAACATGAAGCCAACGATCTCGCGGCGGTCGTTGATGCTCTTGCAGCAGGGGCTCACGGCAGCGAGGAAGCCGTTGGGAAGCGTGAGCTGGAGTAGTTTGCCGGACTGGCGAGTCCAGAGAAACGGTTGCGGTGAGCCGTCGACGGTGCTGGATGTGCCGGATACATCGCCTTGGCCGTTGATCGAGGATGCGACCGAAACCGGACCTCCCAACGAGCCGAGATCGACCGCGGTTCCATCCCGTTCCCAGAGGACGGCATGAGGAGCGGAGGGATAGGGTGGCGGGGCGGTGGCACCGCAGGGACCTGAGCCGCCGACTACCTGGCCAAGGTTGTTGATTCCGAATGCAAAGGCAACCGTGTCACTACCCAAGGGCTCCAGTTGGCGAACGCGGCCATTGGGGCCCCAAATCACGGACTGGAATCTGTAGCCGGCGGTGCTGGCGCCCGCGCAGCCGGAATCATAGACGCCCGTATCCGAGAAACCCGCGGTCTGACCCAAGTCGTTCAAATCCAGTGCTAACGAATTGTTACCCCCGCGGGGAAAGCGGGGCGAGCCGTCCAAACCTCAGCGCGGCAGCTAAACACTGGGCATGCGTGCCAAAGGCGCAAACGTCCGCGCCATGCGGATCGGGGTTGGCCGTCTCCGAATCGATAACGGCAACTCCAAAAAGATTGGTTGCGGCGCCCGTGCTGCTCCCGCCGCCCAGAGTGCCCAGATTCCGCATGAACCCGTGAGACCACACGAAGGCGGTTTGCGGTGCGTTGACAACGGACTGTGATGGATCCCCGGTTTGTGTCGGGGTGGCTGATCCTCCGGAAACGACGCCGGCATCATTGAGGTTGTACGAGAAGCTGTACTTCCCTCCCAGGGTGCCGAGGTCTCGGATCACGTAAACCGGGAAATGAACCGTGGGGGTAGTGGCGGAGGATTCCTGCGCCGGTAGAAGCGCTGGGACGAGAAGCGTCAGAAGCAAGCCCGCGGTATGGAGAGGGGTGCGTAAGTGTCGTATTGTCATAGAGACTCCTTGGTCTTCAATCGGACTAGCGACGTGCGAGTGGAAAAACTGGCATATCTTGGAGTATTTTCTGTGAGGGAACCGCGGCTTGCGCCAGGGGCACAATAGAGGGGGTTTTCGAGCCCATGAATGGGGAATCCACTCACCGGATCACGGAACTGCTCAAAGCCTGGAACCTGGGCGACCCCCAAGCCCTGGAACGATTGACCCCGGTGGTTTACCAAGAGCTGCACCGGGCCGCACGGCAGTGCATGTTCCGGGAACGCGATGCAAGTCCTCTGCAAGCCACCGCGCTGATTAACGAGCTCTATCTCAAGATGGTGGACTTGAAGCGCGTGAATTGGCACAATCGGGCGCATTTCTTTGCACTCTGCGCGCGCCAGATGCGACGGATTCTTACGGATCTGTATCGCGCCGAGGTGCGTGAAAAGCGGGGAGGCAAACAACGGCCGGTGACCCTGGACGCATCCATGATCCGCGCGAGCGAGCCACGGCAGGATCTGATGGCAATCGACGAAGCACTGGAGCGGCTGGCGAAGATGGATGCCCGCAAGAGTCAGGTAGTGGAACTGCGTTTCTTCGGGGGTTTGAGCGTGAAAGAGACCGCCGACGTATTGCAGGTCTCGGGAGAGACGGTGATGCGGGATTGGAAATTTTCGAAAGCGTGGCTGCTCGGCGAGCTCGAACCTTAAGACGCTGGAATGCAGCAGGAGCGCTGGCATCGGATTAACGACATCTTCCACTCGGCGCTGGACATGGAGCCGGGCCGGCGAACCACCTTTCTGGAGCAGATAGGGCGCGACGACTCCGAATTACGGGCCGAGGTAGAGCGCCTTTTGCAGCACTATCGCGAAGCGGAAAATTTTCTTGAAGAACCTGCGGTCGAACTGGCGGCGGGAGCAGCGTCGCCGATGGATCCGGGCCTGCCGTCATTCGAAGGCGAGATGGTGTTGCACTACCGGGTGGGCGCGAAGATTGGCCAGGGCGGAATGGGTGTCGTGTACGAAGCGGCTGATCAGAAATTGGGCCGGAGAGTAGCGCTGAAATTCCTCCGCGCTGACTTCATGCAAGTGGGCCGGGCGACCGGAGATCTTCTATTCGAAGCGCGGGCGGCATCCAGCCTGAACCATCCCCATATTTGCACGATTTACGCCGTCGAAGAATACGGAGGCCGACCGGTTCTGGTGATGGAACTGCTGGAGGGGCAGACCCTGCAGGAGCGTATCAAGGCGGGGCCTTTGGGCGCTGCGGAAGTGATCCTGCTGGGAACGCAGGCTTGTCATGTCCTCGCGGCTGCGCACGATAAGGGCATCGTCCACGGAGACATTAAGCCGGCGAACCTGTTTCTCACACGGGAAGGCAGGTTGAAGCTACTGGACTTCGGAGTCGCCACATGGATGCGGGGAGGTGTTCCGAAACGGTACGGCGGGGGCGTAGCGGGAACCATCCTCTACATGTCGCCGGAGCAACTACGCGGGGAGCCGATCGACGGGCGCAGCGACCTGTTTTCTCTTGGCGTGGTCTTGTACGAATTGGCGACTCGGGTCCGCTTGTTCGAGCGAGGGGACCCTCTTATGGTTATGGACGCGGTGCTTCATTACGACGGCGCAGTTCCGTCGAGCGTGAATCCAGGGCTCCCCACGAAGCTGGATAGCATCATCGGCCGGATGACCGAGAAGGAGCGCGAGCGGCGGCCCCAGTCGGCGGCCGATGTTGCGAGGGATCTCGAGCAGCTGGGCGAATGGCTGGGCCGGCGCCGTCGAAGGCGGACGAGGGCGGGCCTTGCAGCAAGTGCGGTTTTGGCATGTGCCGCCGGCGTTTTCTTCCTGGAGACGCAACATCGGCCTATTTTGATGGACCCCATTTTGACCGACAAAGATACCATCGTGCTCGCCGATTTCGTGAACAAGACCGGCGAACCGGTCTTTCAGGAAACGCTACGGCACGGCGTGGGGCTCGAACTGCAGGAGTCGCCATTTTTGAGCGTGGTATCGGAGGAACGCACGCAGCATGTGCTGCGGCTGATGGCAAAGCCGGCTGGGACGGCGCTGACGCCGGAGATCGCGCGCGAGGTTTGTCAGCGAACCGAGAGCGCGGCGGTGGTGGACGGGTCCATTGCCAGTTTCGGACCACGATACGTACTTCTGCTGCGAGCTGAGAACTGCCACACGGGCGATGTTGTCTTTTCAGAGCAGGCGGAGGCGGGAAGAGAAGATGTGATGCGGACCATGGGCCAGATGGCCCGGAGATTCCGCGAGCGGGCGGGCGAGTCGCTCGCGATGATTGCCAAGCATTCCACGCTACTAACGGAAGGGACAACCCCCTCGCTTGACGCCTGGAAATTCTATAGCGAAGGGGGACGGGTGGGGATGTTGGGAGGGCACGCCGCCGCGATTCCTTTTTACCGGCGCGCCATCGCAATCGATTCGGAGTTCGCGAGCGCCTATGCCTATCTGGGACGCGATTATACGGCAATCGGGGAAATGGAACTGGGACGCCAATATACGCGAAGGGCTTTTCAGCTGCGAGAACGCGCCAATGACCAGGAGCGCTTTTTTATCGACTACTCGTACGATCGCGTGGTGACCGGAAACCTGGACAAGGCGCTCGAAACCTGCGAGCTTTGGAGGCACATGTACCCGCGCGATGGACGCGCGCAGGTCTTTTACGGAGCCACCGCGAAAGTGCTGGGACGATACCCTCTCGCGATGGAGGCGGTGACGAAGGCCGTCGAACTGGATCCGGACCTCCCTTATTCCTACGTTCACATTATTTCCCTTCATCTCTACGAAGGGAGACTCGCGGAAGCGCGCGATTGGCTAAAGCGGGCCTCCCAGCGGAAGCTCGGCCTTCCTGATTTTTTGATGATGCGCCATCTGCTGGCCTTTCTGGAAGGGAACCAGGCGGAGATGGAAGCGGCGGACGCGGAAGCCGAGCACGAGTCCGAGATCCAGGACTGGGTCTGGGGGGAACGGGCTGCGGTGCTGGCATTTTCGGGACGGCTGAAGCAGGCGAGAGAGCTATCGCATCGGGCCGTGGAAGTGGCACTTGAAGCGAACCGGCAGGAAAGCGCGGCACAGCATGAGGCTGCCGCTGCGGTGCGCGAGGCGCTGTTCGGGAATGTAGCGGAGGCACGCGCGAGAGCGATGGCGTCTCTAAAGCTCTCCCGCGGAAAGGACGCGGAATACGGCGCGGCGCTCGCCTTTGCGCTCTCCGGAGACTCTGCGCGAGCGCAGGCGATCATGAAGGACCTAGAGCGGCGATATCCGGAAGACACGGCGGTGCGCTTCAGTTTTCTTCCAACGCTTCGGGCGATGCTCGATGTACAGCAGGGGCATCCGCGACAAGCAGTCGAGGCGCTGAGCACATCAAAGCGATACGATTTAGGCTTTCTAGGCTGCTGTTCATCGGGTTTCGTGGGTTCCTTATACCCGATCTATGCACGCGGAGAGGCGTACCTGGCCGCACACCAAGGGCAGGAGGCTGCGGCGGAGTTTCAGAAGATCCTTCACTATGGCGGGCTGGCGGGGTCGAACCCAATCGGAGTTCTGGCATATTGGCGTAGTGGCAAAGCCCTGGCAATGGCCGGGAGGCAGCGAGAGCAAAGGCGCAGTACGAACGATTCTTGTCGTTCTGGCGGCTCGCCAACGCCGATGTCCCGATTTATGGACGGGTCAAGGCGGAATATGAGCGCTTGGCTGCGCAAGGGCTAAAGGATCGGTGAGGCTTCTAAGTGCAATCCGTCGGGCATCGCTGTCGCGGATAGCGAAGGTCGCTGAAGCCGGTGTTGCCGCCGAACGTGTGCTGTCGCATGTGCGTCTTCGAATACCCGGGGCCGGCGCTCACGGCGCCGACCTGAAAGCGGATATCGACGGTTCCCGGCGCATGAACGGGCAATCGGAAATCACACATCACGGGGCGCGAAACCGGACGCAAGTCTTGAGTTGTAGCTCCTGGCGGTATCATTCATAGGTCCTCGTCGATCACTATGCACTCCAAACGCGTTACCCGTCGAACCTTCTTTTACGGAGGCCTCCTGGCCGGCGCCATACCGCTGGGCGGCTTCGGCAGCCAGGTCTCGCTCAAGAGCCTTGGTTATAAGTCGCCAAACGAAAAGCTCAACATCGCTTCCATCGGAGCGGGCGGCAAAGCCCGGGGGGACATCGCCAACTGCGCGGCCACCGAAAACATCGTGGCGCTCTGCGATGTCGACACAGTTTCGGCTAAACGCACGTTCGAAAGTTTTCCGAATGCTCCGAAGTTCGCCGACTACCGCGAAATGCTCGACAAACAAGCCAAGAGCATAGACGCCGTGATCGTCACGATTCCGGACCACATGCACGGGGCCGCTGCGATCGCAGCTATGCAACTGGGCAAACACGTGTATGTGCAGAAGCCGCTTGCGCACACGGTTTGGGAATGCCGTGAGCTGCTGAAAGCGGCTGAGCGGTATAACGTGGCGACGCAGATGGGGAACCAGGGATACTCCAATGAGGGCACGCGTCAATGCGCGGAGATGATCTGGTCCGGGCAGATCGGAAACGTCACGGAGGTGCATGCCTGGACCAATCGCCCGGTGTGGCCGCAAGGGGCGATCGAAGCCCCGGTAGCGTCCCCGGCGCCCGGGTCGGTGAACTGGGACTTGTGGCTAGGCGTGGCCAAGGACCGGCCTTACAGCGACGACTATCTCCCGTTCACCTGGCGGGGGTTTTACGATTTCGGATCGGGCGCCCTCGGGGACATGGCTTGTCATATCCTCGGCGCGCCGAACATGGCACTGCGCCTCGGCGCTCCCACTTCGGTCGAGTGTGTGCGGCAGGAAGGCCGAAGCGACGTATACTTCCCGGCGAAATCGGTGGTGCGGTTCGACTTTCCCGCGCGGGGTTCGATGCCGCCTGTCAAAATTTTCTGGTACGACGCGATGCGGG
This sequence comes from Bryobacterales bacterium, assembly GCA_963814235.1. Classification (GTDB taxonomy): domain Bacteria; phylum Acidobacteriota; class Terriglobia; order Bryobacterales; family Bryobacteraceae; genus Bog-113. The sequence goes on from CAWFCA010000012.1 coordinate 213,623, forward strand.
ACGAGCAACCGAATTTCCCGGGAGCCCCGGCTGCGGAGATTTTGGGCGACCTTCCGGAGAACCGCGTGGGCAGATCGGATCCGGGTTTGAAGCCCAGGGAGCGTCAGATTATCGGAGAGGTGTTTACGGATCAGTTCTTCTCTCCGAAAGAGATGCCTCATGAGCCGATGGCCGACCGTAATGAAGAGAGCATGACGCCCAAGGAGCGCCGGCTCGCCAAATGGATGAACATGATCGGCCAAGGCACCAACGGCAGTCTGTTCGTGGGCGACAAGGGAATGATCACGACCGGAACGTACGGCGAGAACACCCGGCTGCTTCCGGTGCAGAGGATGAGGGACTACGAATTCCCACCGGAGATGCTGCCGCGCTCGCCGGGCCACTATCGGGACTGGATTCGCGCGTGTAAGGGCGGAACGCCGGCCTGTTCGAACTTCAGTGTCTCGGCGCCATTCACCGAATGGATCGCACTCGGCGCAATCGCCACCAAGCTGAACTGCCGGCTGGAGTGGGATGCGGAAAAGATGAAGATCACGAATAATAATGCGGCGGACCAGCTACTCAAGCCCGCCGTGCGCAAGGGCTGGAAGATCGGTTAGGCTCCGAAGGCCTAGAACGTAAAGCAGTCCAGGAGATTTCCGATATCCGTCCGGCCGTCGCGCGGCGGTGCGGGCGGGCCGTACGGCTGGCCCTTCGCCGCATCGTTATTCGCTCCCGGCGTTCGCACATCGAACTGATGATTGATCGACGCTAATGTGGGTAAGCCAAAGATGGTCTCCACGAACTTGAGGATGGACCCATGCTCGCTCTGAACCGGTGAGAGATAGCCGGGTTTGGCGTAAGGGGAGATGACCCAGGTAGGCACGCGGATGCCGGCCCCATAAGCATCGAACACGGGCGGGGCGACGTGGTCGAAAAACCCGCCAGCCTCGTCATAAGTCAGGATATAGGCAGACTTCTTCCAGTAAACAGACTTCATCAGCGCACTGATAAATGCCTTTTGATTCCGTACGCCGATGCCGAGCGGGTAGGGAGGATGCTCGCCATTCAGGTCGGTGGTCATCAGAAACGAGACCTGCGGAAGCGTACCGCCGGCTAAGTCGTTCTCATAGTCGTCATCACTGAAGTTGTTGACCCGTGGATCCTGGTACCACTTCTGGAAGAACTGAAAGTGGTTATCGCAAACGCCGCTGCCAACGACGCACGCCGGGCCATCGTGATACACCTTCCAGGTAATCCCGTGGGCATCGAGCAGATCGAGAATGCAGGGATACGTCAGTGAACCGACGGGAATCGAATTCGTGGTATTGCCGCCGGAGGTTCCCGCCGCGAGATAGAGACGGTTCGGATACGTTTCGGTGAGCGCGGAGCAGAAGTAATTCGCGCAAAGCGAGAACCGGCTGAATAACGAGTAGTAGTAGCCCAGATCGTTCTGGTCGTAGTAGCCAAGCGCGCCGGCGCCGTCCGCGGTATAGAAGCCGTTCATCGCGCCGTTGTTCCATTCGGCGTGGATGTGGGCCCAGTCGTGGCTGGGATCGGGGGAGATGCCCGACGTCAGGTGAGTCGGAGTTACGGAGCCCCCGTTTCCATCGGGCTGCGAGTAACCCGGGGGAACCCCGAACGTGCCCGCAAACGGAGCATAGCCGTAGTAGTGGTCGAAAGAGCGGTTCTCGTTGCAGCTGATCAGGACATTCTTAATCGGATATGTTCCGGTTTGAGCCTGTAACTTACCGAACGGAAGCTGCGAGCCGATTCCGGCCAGCCCCAGCGCAGATGCGCTCCGCAGCAACTGGCGGCGGGACCATTTACTTACACTTGCGGATTGGTTGGACTGTTCGTTCATAGGAGCAAATCAATTATGCAACGTCTCCGTCGTCTTTCGTCAACTTGCGACTTCCGGGTGTTGCCGATCATTTAAGAATTGGTGGATTTCGGCCGCGAGTTCTTCACGAGCGATCGCGCCCTTTTCGAGGATTCTTGCCACACCACCGTTCAACCGGGCGCGGTCTTCTTCAGTGATGTCTTTGGACGTGAGGACAACGATTGGGATACGGTTGCGGCTGGGGCTTTTCTTCATAGCGTCGACGAGTTCAAAGCCGTCCATCCCGGGCATGAGCAGGTCCAGGAGGATCAATTCCGGAATGGTCTCCGCCATGCGCACGAGCGCCTCGGCGCCGTTTGCGGCCTCCGTGACATGCCAGCCCTCGCTTTCAAGAAGATGGCGCATCAGATGCCGCTGATCGGCGTCGTCGTCAACGACCAGGACAATGCATGGCGGTGCGGGGCAGGGGTACCTTCGCAGGACGCGGACGAGCCGTTCCCGGTCGATCGGTTTCATGAGATATTCGGTCGCGCCCAGAGAGTAGGCGAGATTGCGGTCTTCAACCACCGTGACCATGACCACGGGAATGTCGGCAAGGAGTGGATCAGCTTTCAGGTGGCCGAGGACCTGCCAACCATCCATTCCCGGCATCATCACATCGAGAGTGATGGCGCAGGGTTGCGCGTTGCGAGCCAGTCGGAGCGCTTCGGGGCCGCTTGATGCGCCTACCGTGCGGAAGCCTTCTCTCCCGAGCGCGCGCTGAATGAGATGGCGGGCGGTGGGGTCATCGTCGACCACGAGAACAGCGCCGTGCGGCGCGAAGCCGGGGAGGGTGGACGAGGAAGCCGGTTGTGCGAACGATTCGTCTTGCGGAGCGTCGGCCGGCAATTCAATGGTGAACCTGGATCCGGCGCCAGGTTCGCTTTCTCCCTTGATATCGCCGCCCATCAGACGGCAGAGACGGCGCGTGAGAGCGAGGCCCAGCCCGGTGCCGCCAAACATTCGCGCGGTGGAGGCGTCGGCCTGTGAGAAGGGTTCGAAGAGGCGCTCAAACTGGACCGGCGAGATTCCGATCCCGGTGTCGCTGACCACGAACCGCAACCAATCCTGATCTCCCCTGGAGAGTCTCTCGGCCTCGACGACTATCGTGCCGTTCCGCGTGAACTTGCATGCGTTGGAAAGGAGGTTGAGCAGGCTCTGCCGCAATTTGGTGGAGTCCGTGCGTATCATTCCCGGCGGGTTATGAAAGACCGTACGAAGCTCGTTGTTGTTGATGTGAGCCAAACCCTGAGCCGTGCCGGCGACATCCTCAAGCAGCGTCATGACGTCGCACTCTTCGACAAAAAGCTCCATCTTTCCGGCTTCAACCTTGGAAAGATCGAGGACGTCGTTGATCAGTCCGAGCAGGTGGCGGCCGGCGCTATGAATTTTCTGAAGATCCGGGTGGAGAACATCCGCCCCCAGTTCGCTTACCTCCTCCTGCAGCATCTCGCTGTACCCGATAATCGCGTTCAAAGGCGTGCGCAGCTCATGGCTCATCGCCGCCAGGAACTGGCTCTTCGCCTTGTTGGCTGATTCCGCGGCTTCCTTGGCGGCCACGAGATCCTGTTCGGCGTGCTTGCGCTGGATACCGAGAGCAATGCTGCTGGAGACGGAGCCCATCGCCTTCAGCGCGTCCGGCCCAAGCGTATGCCTGGCGAAGAGGGCCATGACACCGACCAGCCGGTCGTCAACAATCAGCGGGTACCCGGCGAAGGCGACCATTCCCTCGCGCCTGGCCCATTCCTGATCGCTGACTCGCGGATCCTGCGTCACATCGTTGGTCAGGTGCGGTTGACGTTCCGCCGCAATCAGTCCTATCTTGAACTTGCCAACCGGCACGCGCGCGTGGGGACCGTTGAGGTGCGTGTAAAGACCGGCGCTCGCTTGCAACTCGAGCACCTGGGCCGATTCATTGAGCGTCCAGACGCGAGCGAACGCCGCATCCAGATGTTGAACGAACGCTTCCGCGCAGAGGTGCAGGATCTCGGGAAGAGAGTCCCGCTGCGTCAACGCTTTCCCGACGTCCGCGCCCAGAGCGGAGAGCCGCGCCTGTTCGAGAAGTTGGTCCTCCGCCCGTCTACGTTGGAAAGACTGTCCGGCCTGCTGACCCACCGCGGTCAGTATCTGCAGGAGTTCCCAATCGGCCGGCAAGGGAGTGAAGGAAGAGAACTCAAACACCCCGAGGAGGGCGCCGGCATCGCCCGTCATCGGGAAGGCAAGTGCGCTGTGGGGTTGCTCCGGAACACCAGGTTCCGCCGGCGTGAGATTGTCTGGAAGCGGCGCCTGTTCCATCCAAAATGGTTGTCCGGTTTGCCAGACACGTCCCGGCAGCCCTTCCCCGCGCTTGAGGAGGCCGGGTCGGGATTCCGCTGCTTTGGAGGACGCCGGGGCAGTTTGGGGCGGCCAAACGGCGCGCCGTGACAAGGTCTCGCTATCGGCATCTAACAGCCATAACGCTCCGGCGCGGAGTCCCAGATTCCGCCCAACGGCATCGAGGAGACGCGCGAAGACGTCGTCAAAGCCGGATGCTCCCGCGAGCGCACGGTTCGCCGCGTATTGCACAAGAAGATGCTCGTGCGCCCGCTTCTGCCGGCTAATGTCCTCAACCATGGCGATCACTTGCGCCGTCTCCCGGTTTGAACCGGCGCTGATGGTTCCGGAGACCCGAGCCCAGACAATCCGGCCGTCCTTGTTCACATAGCGCTTCTCCACGCTAACGGTCGACGACGAGCCGGTCCACAATCCTTCAAAGAAGCGCGCGGCCACGCCGTGATCTTCGGGGTAAGTGATGTGAGCGGAGTTCCTGTCCTTTAATTCGTCCATCGTTCGGCCCAGCATGGTAAGGAATGCTCGATTGGCCTCCAGGATTTGTCCTTCGCGCGAGGTGAGCACAATGCCGATAGGGGCTTGCTCGAAGATGGCGCGGAAGCGCTGCTCACTCTCCCGCACAGCGTCCTGGATCTGTTTGCGCTCGGTGATGTCGAAGACCACGCCGGGAAACCGCAGCGGCTGGCCCTGATCGTCGTGGTAGGCGCGGCCGCGCGCGAAGATCCAACGGACCGTTCCGTCGGCCAACAGGAGCCGGTATTCCTCAGCGAAATCGCCCGCGATGCGAACGCAATGCTGGATCTTCTCGCCGACCCATTCGCGGTCGTCCGGATGAATGCCGCCTACAAAATCGGACAGCGGCGCTCCCCCGGCGGCCCGGTCCGGATCCACGGAAAACAATCTGGCGAATTCCGGACTGGCGTAGACGCGATCGCCGGGGATCTCCCAGACCCACGCGCCCGCGCCTCGACTGGCCTCGAGCGCAAACGTCAGCCTCTCTTCGCTGTTGCGTAACGCGGATTCAGCCTCGCTCCGCTTGGTTTCCGCCCGGATTCTCTCGGTAGTTTCCACTACCACGGCGAGAACGCCATCCGGCTTTGACGTTTCCCCTACTACCGGACTGTAGTAAAGATCCATCCAGACATCCTCGGGCTGACCATGGCGCAACAGGACCAGGCGCTGGTCGCGGAAAGTGAGGGTCTTGCCACTCAAGCCCGCTTCCATCACCTGTCGGTTGAAATCCGCTACCTCCGGCCAGCCTTCGAGCACGCGTGCTCCCAGTAAGCCCGGGTGGCGGCTGCCTGCGAAGACGGCGTAACCGTCGTTATAAAGCATGACGCCTTCAGTGCCCCAGAGCAGGACCATGGGAAGCGGAGAACGCAGCAGGAGATCGACGCTGTTCCGAAGAGCAGCAGGCCAGCCCGAATACTGCCCAGAGCCGACGTGGACCAGTTGTGTTCACGAATCAGCCGCGCTAACTCGCCGGGCGCCGCGGGCCAGGATTGGACTGCATTCATCGTTCGGGGTCCCTCTTCAGTTAGCCGAGCATGGCTCTAAATCGCCGATTCCCGCGCTGGCGCTTTCAGGTATGATCAACGGCCAACTCTCACTCTATCGCGACACCGCTGGATCAGCGCCGTAGTAACGTGTTCCGAGTGGCCCGCATGGAGACTAGCCAGCAACTGCCGCGTTGTGTTTGGGCCCTCGCGTTGACACTGCTTGGAGCCGTCGCGCTTCCGGGCCGGACGGTTGCAACCCTAAAGACCGGCCAGACCTCGTTGCAGTTTGCTGCCGGCGCGACCGAACCGCAGCTCCTCAGCGTCGCCTTTCGGGATCAGCCAGTTTGCAACAACGAGCAGCCGGAGACGTTGATCCCTTTCGTCAAATCCGGCGGACGCACCTGGCCGGTGCATTGGAGATTCAACCGGACCGCCAGCCGCATCGGATCTCCGGGAATTTCCCTTGTGTACCGGTCTGACTTTCCCCGCCTGCTTCTGCGTTGGGAGTGGACGGCGCCGCTCGCCACTGGCCCGATCGAACACACAGTACGCATCCTGAACCTGGAAACCGGGAAATCTGGATTCCCATGCAGGATAGCTTTCGCGTCGGCTGCCGCGCCGATCGGAAACCGCGTTCTGGAACACTTCTATGTCGAAAAGGGAGCGGGCGAGCCATCAGCCGGAAGGAACGCATCAGGCCGCCATGCCGCCCGGGTATCGATGGAATGGGACGTCGAGCACATACGCGCACCCGGCGGAGCAGGAAACGCGTGAAATCATTCCGTGGTTTGCGGTTCGAGATGCACGGGTCCCAGCGCGGCTGGTATCAGGGATTGAATTCAGCGGACGAACGCGGCTGACCTTGGAGCGTGATGCCGACTCTATTGGGATGTATTGCCGGTTTGAATCCGGATCCCGGGCCTTTTCGCACCCGGCTGAAGCCGCACGAGACGTTCGATACGCCCACCGTTTTCTATCGGCGCATTCAGCGGTGGTATGGATGATCTGGGTAACGTGCTCCGGCCGTGGGTGCGGGCAGTACTCAGCAATCCCCGCGCCTGGCGAATCCGCAGTACCCAGTGGTCGTGAACAACAGCTGGGGCAGCGGAATGCAGGTCGACGAAACGCTCGCCGCACCGCATGATTCGCGACTCGGCCGAACTTGGCGTGGAGATGTTCCACATCGATGCGGGATGGTTTCGCGGCGTCGGCGACTGGTACCCGGACCCGAAGAAGTTCCCGCATGGCCTTGCCGCCATCGCCGACGATGCCCACCGGCATGGACTCAAGTTCGGTATCTGGGTCGATTGGACGCAGGCAGCTCTCGACACCGCAGCCAGGCGCCCTAAACGTGCACGACCCGAAGGTGCATGATTGGACGGTCTCCGATCTGCCGCCGACTGGAAACCGGAGCCGTTCAAAGGCCAGACAATCGACATCGGCGTTCCTGCCGCGCACGGCGTAGGCCCAGCGCGAGGTGAACCGGATTGTCCAGCGACTATCATCTCGACATGCTGGAGCACGATGGCTATCTCGTTGCCCAGGGATGCGTTCGCGACGACCATCCCCACGCCCCGCCGTGACCCTCGCAAATGTCGATTGTCCGAAAGATCAAGGTTCCTACTTCGTCGAAAGCTCAAATTCCACCGATGTCAGCTATCACGCAGTCCGCGCCTACTATGACATTTACGCGAAGCTGCGCGCGCAGCACCCGAGCGTATTGCTCGAAATCTGCAACGACGGCGGCCGTATGGTGGATTTCGGCAGCGCGGCTCACGGCGATTATTTCTCGATCACCGACACTTACGATCCGCTCTCCAACCGGCGTGCGTTCTATGACGCCAGCCATCTGCTGCCCGCGGCCATGCTGGAAGCATATGTCGAGAAATGGCCCGCTCCCGACATCTGAAAAGTTCCGGTACATGTTGCGCAGCGGAATGATGGGTTGGCTGACCCTGATGCTCGATACCACGGCCTGGACCGCAGCAGCAACATGCAGCGGCAAACAGAAATACAGCTTTACAAAGAGCACTTGCGCCCGTTTATCCGTGACGCGGACATCTACCACATCGCCTCTCGACCCGATGGAATCATTGGGACGGCGTCGAGTACTTCGATCCGCTGCGCCGGAAAGGGGTCGTGTACGCGTTCCGCGGCTCGACGGAACGGGAGGCTAAGCATGCGTTCCGGATCCAGGGGCTCGCGCCCGGCAAGCAATACCGCTTGCACTTTGAGGATGGCAGTTCGCTTGACCGAATGGAAGGCGCGGAGGAGCCTTCGGCTACCGGGCTCGTAGTCCAGCTCCCTCACCCAAACGCAAGCGAACTGATCTTCTTCGAAGAGGCTGAGAAACTATAGCAGGAGATTCGCATGGGCGCTATCCAACTGATCGGTTCGACGATGGGCCTGAGTTTTGTGGCGGGACTTCGCCTGTACGCGACAATCCTGGCGCTGGGCCTGGCGATCCGTTTCCACTGGTTCGTCCCGGGCGGTGGGCAGGAAGCGCTCCTGGTGCTTGCCCACCCCGCGGTACTCGTATCGGCCGGCGTGGCTTATTTCGCCGAATTCTTCGCGGACAAGATTCCCTGGATCGATAGTATGTGGGACACGGTTCATTCCGTGATCCGACCTTTGGGAGCCGCTGTACTGGCGGCAGCCGCACTGGGTCACATGAATCCGGCGCTGAAGCTGACCCTGATTATTCTGAGTGGAAGCGTCGCACTGGCCAGCCACAGTTCTAAGGCGGCCACCCGTTTGGTGGTGAATCAGAGTCCGGAACCGTTCACAAACATCGGACTCAGCCTGCTCGGTGACACACTCGCCCCACTAGGGATTTGGCTATCGCTCGCGCATCCTTTGTCGTCCTGTTTCTCGTTCTCATTTTCCTGGGCGTCTTCGCCTGGCTGGCGCCCAAGGTTTACCGGTCAGTGCGGGGTACGTCTCTACGGTCCGCGCGCCTGGGTCACGGCGCAAGCGGCTCGGCGGCATTGCGGGAACCGCCCTGTAGAAGAGCTGCCGGTCAGGGATTCGCGGGCAAAGCGAGATCGGAAGGTTCGCTCCCGGCCGTGTAGACCTCAGAGGAAAACGAGTGCGGGTCATACTTGCCGACAAAGCGGACGTCGGCCAGCGGCGGCGTCCGCGCTTCCATGCCGAGCGACCAATAGACCGCATTCGCGATCAGGCGGCGAAGCGCCTCGTTCTCAATGTCATCGGCCGCGCCCATGGTGGTCGTGAACACGCGGGCATCTTTCCCGCTTTGCGAACGGTATAGGTTGGTCCAGGCCACCGGCATCATGGGATCGTTCACTTTCCCGGGAACGGCTTCGCTATCCGGGCCAATCCAGAAAGCCCCTCCCCCAGCAGAACGGGCCGGCAATGCGGAGGAAGTGGTAGGCGAACCTCGTAAGTGTCGGTCGGACCCAGATTTCGCCGTTGCGAATACCGCGTAAAAGCGAATCGTTTTCTACGCCGGGAGCGAAGAGCGCGCGCGTGCTTTGCTGCCCATGCTGCCCATGATGGGCCACCCACGTTCTCCCAGAACCCGCCGCCCGAACCCACCTTCCCATCCGGAGATGACGCTGTTCCAGGACCACTTCTCGTAGAGTCTGCTGGTTTTGAAAGCGAAAGGATGCGTCCCCGTTCGGAGTGCCATGACCGGGCGGCCGGATTCGACATAGTCGAGGATCTGCTTCATCTGATCGTCGGGAAGATCGCGCCAGCGAATAAATAAAATCAGCAGATCGGCTTTGGCTAACAGTTCCAACCCGGGGATATTGATTTCTCGCGCGGGTCGATGGTGCCGTCATGCCGGGATTGATGAGAAAAGCACCGTGCAGGTAAAGCCGTGGCGAACCGCGAGGATCTTCGCCAGTGCGGGCAGCGCTTCTTCGGAGTGATACTCCCCGTCATCACCGGCAAGCAGCACGATATGTTTGCCTACGCCGGGGCCGCGCGTTCCCACGTCAGGTCACTCCGGCCCCTCGAAGCGATAGGGCAGCCGCCACGATACAAAGACAGAAGCGCGAACGAATGGAAGTTTCGTGGAATCTCGGAAATCAAGACAGCGCGGCGCTCTCGCCAAAGAACGATAGCCGGCTTCGATCAACGCCATCGTCTTAAGTTGTCCACGCCATTGATTCGGGCTCCGAACCGGTCGCAATCGCGTTCATCAGATCCGCCATCGGGCCCTGAAAAGCGTCCGGGAACCACACTTCGTTCCAGCGAGGAGTGAACCAGACACTCGGTTGCGCGGAAGTCGTGAACGTCAAGCGTGCTCGGTGTGTGGTTCGGATAATTTGGCCAACCGATCGTGCCTTCCGCTAAACCTCCGTGCCTTCCACCCGCCATTTGATGTACGGATTCAGGTCGTCCTGCTCGGTGCGCGGACCGGTCCAGACATCGTCCCAGGCGCTGGCGCGCAGGCCGCTCGCGTATTCGAGGATGTACAGGCAGATTCCGTCCTCGTGGGCGAAAGCTCGTCCGGGGATCTTTGCGGGCGCTAACGAAGATGGCCTCGGGGTCGCCGAACAGATAACGGAAGCGTCAAGGTGGTGAATGCTCATGTTCAGCAGCGTCAGCCGGTGATAATCCTGCAGCCAGGTTTGCCAGTGCGGCACGGCGCGCATTTCGATAGTCGCCAGAACCGGGGTCCCCAGGTAATTGCGGTCGAGAAGCGTCTTCAGCGCGCGGATGGATTGGTCCTAGCGCATGTTTTGATTGACGGCCAGCGGCAACGCGGCGCTGGCGGCACAAGTCGACGATGTCCGCGCCTGCTCGTAGTTCACCGCAAGCGGCTTCTGCGCGAGAATGCCTTTCAGATAGTGTCCCCGTGCGTCGAGCGCTTGCGCGGACGATTTCGAGCTGGCGGTCCGGCGGAACCGCGATATCCAGGATCTCGATTTCGGGATCTTCGCAGCATCTGGTTGCAGGTCGAATCGAGACGCATGCGGAATATTGCGCATGCGGCCACTTACGTGATGCGCTGCCTCTAAGCGTGCGCGAGGTGATGCCGGCCACCTTAAACCCGGCGTCGGCGTAAGCCTTCAGTTGCACGTCGCGCATGATGAAACCCGCGCCGACCGCCCCAATTCCGAAGTCCGCGCGCCGCGGCTTCGAGGTACGACATAACTGAAGATCATAGATCGATGGGCATGAAGTTATAGGATCACACTCGGGCGGTGAGATTGTAGATGAAATTAGGGCTGATCAGCTCCGCTTGGCTGGGTACCCCGGTGGATACGGCAGCAGGGCATCCGCTGACACAAGGAAATCGGGTTCGACACGATCGATATTTTCGCCGATCCGATGGAGACTACGCCGCATGGAACTGCGGGCGATTCGCGAGACCTGCGCCGAGCCGCGAGCTGCCGGTGGTGTCCACAGTTTGCTGCGCGCTCGGCATCGCGGATTTCAACGAGCCGGTGCGGCGTTTCCATATCGAACGGGCCAAGCGCTATCTGGATCTGGCGTATGAGCTGCGTGGGCGCAATTTGCTGCTGGTGATCGGCGAATACATCTGGAATCAGGAAGTGATCGCGCCCGCGGATCAGTGGAATTGGGCGGTGGAAGGCGTGCAGCGAGCTGGGCGAGTACGCGACTGGCCTGGATTGGAGATAGCGGTGGAATTGGAGCCGTTCGAACTCTCGATCGTGAACAACATCGCCAAAATGGACCGCTTCCTGCGGGATGTGGCAGATGAGTGGAAGTGAAGGCAAATGTCGATATCTCGCATCTCGCGCTGGCGAAAGACGCGCCCGAGCGCCGTGCAAGGAGCTGGCCGGGACGAATCGCGCATGTGCATCTGTCGGATTGCGACGGCAAGAAACATGGCGATTTGCCGCTCGGCCGCGGGGTGGTGGATTTCCCGCCGTATCTTGCGGGCGCTGGCAGACGCTGGGTTCGACGGGACGGTGAGCATCGAGCTGGAGTATTCGCCCGAGCCGGACAAGATCGTGGATTGGGTTACGCGAGGCCTATCAGTCAGACGAGCAGCCTGATGATGAGCGGGCGTTCGGATATCCGTTCGATTGAACGAAAGGAGGAGAAGAATATGGCTAACGGTGCATTGTGAAAAGACGTTTGCAGGAGTACGAACGCAACGGGTTTCGTCGTCGCGAGAAAGATGTTCGATGCCGAGGAGATCGATCTGCTCCGCCGCGCGGCGAAGGAAGACCGCGAGCTGGACCAGCACTCGTTCGGCAGAGGTGACGGCGAGGGCGGCGACGGTGCGGCTCTCGTTGTGGAACCATCCGGGCGACACCATCTACGGCATGTTCGCGCGCTGCGAAACGCATGGTGAACTCGGCCGAGAAGCTGCTGGGCGGCGAGGTGTATCACTACCACTCCAAGATGATCATGAAAGACGCCAAGGTGGGCGGCGCCTGGGCGTGGCACCAGGATTACGGCTACTGGTATCAGAACGGCGTGCTGTTCCCGCATGCTCACGAGCGCCTTCATCGCCGTGGATCCGGCAACTCGCGAAAACGGCTGCATGCAGGTGCTGAAGGGATCGCACCAGCATGGGCCGCATCGATCACGTCCTGACCGGCGATCAGGCGGGCGCGGACATGGAGCGGGTGCACGAAGCGGAGAAACGGCTTGAACTTGTGTACGTCGAAATGGAGCCCGGCGACGTGCTGTTCTTCCATGCCAACCTGCTGCACCGGTCCGACCAGAACCGGTCCGATAAACCGCGCTGGGCGATGATCTGCTGCTACAACGCGGCCCGCAACGATCCGTATAAAGAAGCGCATCATCCCCGCTATACGCCGCTGCAGAAGGTGCCGGACTCGCGCGATCCTGGAAGCGGGGATGCGACGCTTCAGCGATTCTCAGGCAGACGTCGCCTGGCTCGATGATAAAGAGGATCAAAGCGCGCGGCGGCTGAAAACCGAGGTGGGTTCAATCGGTTGATGAGGCGGGAGCCGGAACTCCGCTGCTACATGAATCTGATGGCGTTCCACTCGATGGGAGCGGCATCGCCCGCTTATGGCGGGAGTTTTGAACAGGGGCTCGAAATACTAAGCGGCGCAGGCTTCTCCGGCGTGCAATTCGATGGCTTCGGTACACCGGCGGAATTAGCAGCATGCCGTACGGCTCGGATGGGTGTTGCGGCCAGTGGACGCGTCAATAGTCGCGTAGAAGCGGAAGGGCTCGCGCAACGGATTGCGGACGAGGGCCACGAATGCGCTACGATCCATGCCGGATGGGGACTCGAAGATGACGCGGAAGCTTGCGGGATTATCGACGCGATCCTCAGCGCGGCCGCCCGTTGGAACGTCGCTCTGTACATCGAAACGCATCGCGCTACCATCTGCCAGGATATGTGGCGGACGGTGCAGTTTATACGCCGGTTTCCCGAGATGCGTTTCAACGGCGGACTTCTCCCATTGGTACGCAGGCCAGGAAATGGTATACGGAGGCTTTGAACGTAAATTCGCGTTCATACAGCCCGTGCTCGATCGGGTGCGTTTTGTGCACGGTCGCATTGCGAATCCGGGGTGCATTCAGGTTGCGATACCGGCTGACGATGCAGTGCAGCCCGTGTACGTCGATCATTTTCGCGCCTTGTGGACGGCCGCGTTCCGTAGTTTCGTGCATGGCGAGCAGACGGCCGGGTCGCATGACCGGTTCATTTGCTTCGCGCCTGAGCTACTGGCGCCGGAAATCTACTATGCACGAACGTTTGGCGGACAGGAAGAGAGTGACCGATGGCAGCAGTCGCTGCTGCTGAACGAAATCGCCCGGCAATGTTTCGAATGCGCAAAATCTTCATCTGCTTAGCCGCCGGACTGGCGCTCGCCACCCACGCGGGCGCGCAAGACCCCGACGACGTGCGTGCTGCTGCCGCTGTCTCGAAGAGCGTGGAAGCCGGCAGGGCGCAGTTCCGGCAAACCTGCGGATTCTGTCACGGACTGGATGGCAGGGGCGGCGCCAGTGGTCCGGATTTGATTCGATCGGCGCTGGTGAGTCATGACGTAAAGGGGAGTCTGATCGGGCCGGTGGTGCACAACGGGCGTCCCGATAAGGGTATGCCTGCCTTCCAGCTCTCCGGCGCGGAGATTGAGCAGATTGCGGCCTTTCTGCATAACGAAGCCGACAGTGCGGCATCGGTCGCGCGTAAGATTCCCACGGATTATCCGCTTGAGAAGTTGCTCGTCGGGAACGCGGCCGAGGGCAAGACCTACTTCGACGCGCATTGCGGCGCGTGTCACTCCGCGAAGAAAGATCTCTCGCATGTCGCGGCAAAATATAAGCCTTTCGACCTGCAGACGCGCATTGTGTTTCCTTCCGGAGCCAAGCCCGAACTCACCGTTCGCGACGCCTCGGGAGCGATCTTCAAGGGCGAACAAGTCTACGCCGACGAGTTCGTCATTACCCTTCGCGATGCAAACCAGTGGCTCCATACGTGGCAGCGCAAGACCGTTCAGGTGCAGGTTTCCGATCCCCTGGCCGCACACGAAAAGCTTCTGCAGACTTACTCGGATAAGAATGTCCATGACTTATTCGCCTACCTGGAGACGATGAAGTGATCCGGCACGCCGTCCCCTTATTCCTGATCTGTGCCGCGGTTTTTGCGCAGGGCCTGGATCCCGCTCACATCGCTCGACCGGGCTCCGATAGCTGGCCGACTCACAACGGAGATTATTCCGGAAAGCGGTTCAGTACGCTGCGGCAGATCGATCGCGACAACGTCGGCTATCTCGCGATGGCGTGGGCTTTTCAAACAGACGTGAACACGGGTCCGGGTCTCAAGTCGACTCCGCTGCTGGTGAATGGCACGCTCTACTTCACGGAACCCGACGATGTCTGGGCCGTGGATGCGCGCTCCGGCCAGCAGAGTTGGCACTATCACTACCACGCGAACGAAGGCCTGCACATCGGCCAGCGCGGCTTGGGGATGTACGGGAATAAGCTATATTTCGAAACCCCGGACGCCCATTTGCTTTCCCTGGACGCGCGAACCGGCGAAGTGCTTTGGAACGTGGAACTGGCTGACGTGAAGCTCGGCTACTGGGCGACGATGGCTCCCCTGGTGATTCGCAACCACGTGCTGGTGGGAGTCTCCGGCGATTTCAATGACCTGCATGGGTTCATCGACTCCTATGACCCGGATACCGGAAAGCGCCAGTGGCGCTGGGACTCGCTTCCGAAGCCCGGGCAGGCCGGAGCGGCAACCTGGCCCGCCAACAGCGATGCCATCCAACATGGCGGGGGCATGACCTGGGTGACGGGCACTTACGATCCGGAGTTGAATCTACTCTATTGGGGCACGGCGAATCCAAATCCGGTCCTCGATGGATCAAGCCGCCCCGGCGACAATCTCTACACCTGCACCATCGTCGCGCTGAATCCCGATACCGGACAATTGGTCTGGCACTTTCAACCATCCCCGCATGACGTGCATGATTGGGACGCAGTGCAAACGCCGGTGATTGCGGACGCACCGTTCCAAGGACAGCAACGGAAGCTTCTAATCCAGGCTTCAAGGAACGGGTATCTTTTTGTTCTCGACCGCGCCACCGGGAAGGCCCTGCTCTCCACGACGTATGAAGACACCAACTGGAGCTCTGGCGTGGACAAGGAAGGCCGCCCCATTGCCAGGTTGGATAAGAATCCAACCCCGGCTGGAACACTGGTGGAGCCGGATGCGATCGGCGCCACGAACTGGATGTCCCCGAGCTTCGATCCGGACACCGGTTTGCTCTACGTGGACACGCACAAATCCTATAGCCTCTATTACGCTTTTTCCGACGGCAAGCCGGAGGGCTTCGGGGGGCGCGATCTGAGCGTCTGGTCGAAGTGCTACCTCAAGGCCATCGATTACCAGACGGGGAAGATTCGCTGGCAGCATGAGCTTGGTTCCGGTTGGGATTGGGCCGGCGCGCTCAGCACGGCGGGCGGAATCGTGTTTACCGGTGACGTTCACGGCAATGTGCTGGCGCTCGATGCCGCTTCGGGAGAGACACTCTGGCATACCTATGCCGGCGGGCAGGCCGAGCAGCCGCCCATCACTTATGAGCTGGACGGCCGCCAGTACGTCCTGACAGGTGCCCATGGTGTGGTTTTCGCGTTTGCTCTGCCGGACAAGGTGATCGGAAATGCGGGCGCGCGTGCTAGCCGTTAGATTCGCGTGCGGGATCGGATTCCTGGCCGGTCTGGCAACCGCTCAGGATCATGCCCACTGGCGCGATTATGGCGGCGCCTCCGACTCCGCCCAGTATTCCAGTCTTTCGCAGATAAACAAGACCAACGTCCATCGACTCAAGATCGCCTGGAGCTTCCCAACCGGAGACAGCAACAAGTACGCATTCAACCCGCTGGAAGTGGATGGCGTTTTATACGTTCTGGCGCGGAACAACTCCATCGTCGCGCTGGATGCGGCTTCCGGAAAGGTGATCTGGGAGCATGCGGCTTTACCCGGCACTACGATCATCACCAATCGGGGCATCAATTACTGGGAGAGTCCGGACCGCTCGGAGCGGCGGCTCCTCTTCGCCAGTAATCATTTCCTGCGCGCCATTGACGCGCGAACGGGCCAAGCCATTCTTTCGTTTGGAAAAAACGGCGCTGTCGACTTGAAAGAAGGACTGGGACGCGATCCCGGCACCATCGCTCTGCTGCAGTCCACTACGCCGGGACGTGTGTTCGAAGATCTTCTGATCCTCGGTTCCGCCACCAACCAGGGCTACGGTTCCGCGCCCGGCGACATTCGCGCCTTCAACGTGCGAACGGGCCGTTTAGTCTGGACGTTCCACACCATTCCCCATCCCGGCGAGTTCGGTTATGACAGTTGGCCGAAGGACGCGTGGAAGCAGATCGGCGGCGCAAACGTGTGGGGCGAGCTTTCGCTGGATCAGAAACGCGGCATTGTTTACGCGCCTACCGCCAGTGCCAAGTACAACTTCTACGGCGTGGATCGAGCGGGAAATAACCTGTTTGCCGATTCGCTGCTGGCTCTCGACGCGCTCACAGGCAAGCGCCTTTGGCATTTCCAGATGGTCCACCACGACATCTGGGATTACGACAACGCAACCGCCCCGAAGCTTCTGACGGTGCAACACGAAGGCAAAGCGGTGGACGTCGTCGCGCAAATGGGGAAGCAGGGTTTCGTCTGGGTGTTCGACCGGGTTTCGGGCAAACCGCTGTGGCCGATCGAGGAGCGTCCTGTGCCCGGAAGCGACATGCCCGGCGAGATCACGTCGTCCACTCAGCCGTTCCCTTCCAGGCCGCCGCCCTTCGCGCGTCAGAAATTCACGGTGGAAGACCTAAGCCCCTTCCTGTCCAAAGAAGATCGCGCGCGTTTTCGCGACGAGATGCTGACCGCGCGCAATGAGGGCCTTTTTACTCCGCCAAGCAGGCGCGGGAGCATCGAAATGCCCGGCAACAACGGAGGGGCAAACTGGGGCGGCGCCGCCGTTGATGGCTCGGCGGGAAAGCTCATCGTGGTCTCGAAAGATTTGCCCTGCCTGCTGAAGCTCGCACCGGAGAGCACCAACGCCGAACATTTCGTGAGCAGCTTCGGATTCATGATCGCGAGCGACGGTCTGGCCGCCATCAAGCCGCCTTGGACCTCCATGACGGCTTACGACTTAAATGAGGGAACTATCCGATGGAGCATTCCTTTGGGAGACGTGCCGGAACTCGCCGCCAAGGGGAATTCGGGAACCGGCACACAGTATCCGAAAGTGGGGCCCGTGATGACGGCCGGCGGTCTGGTATTTACGGGCACGCGCGACCGGAAAGTGCGGGCGTTCGATGTGGACTCCGGCAAACTGCTGTGGGAGTTCACGGTGGAAATGGCGCTCGAGGGCATTCCGGCCGTATATGAGGCAGGCGGGCGGCAGTACGTCGTGTTTTGCGCGTCCGCGCAGGCGGGATTGACCCCGGAAGCGCAGTCCGCGATCCACGGCGCTTACATTGCGTTCGCGCTTCCCGTGGACCAGAAACGTTAGGGGTCCCGGACTACGACGGCGCCCCGACGATCTGCCGCACTTGCGCGATGTGATTAAGGTCGTGCCCCGCAATCTGGAGCGCGAGATCTTTAACGGTCATCCTGCCCCGTTCGGCGTGAATGCCGAAGCATTGCCACTCTTCCGGACGCAGCCGCGAGAACAGGCGCAAATTGTTGTCGCGCAACAGGCGGAAAAAGTTCAGTGATTCGCTGGCATCGATGGAACCGTAATCGCCGAGTCTCGTCCAGACGTTTTGGTCAAAGGCTGCGATCGCGACTCCGCTGGTTTCGATCATCTGGCGATAGCGCCAGGTACTGACGATCTCGGCTTCAGCCAGATGGGCGAGGATTTCGCGCACGGACCATTCGCCCGGCGCACGCTCCCGCGTGAACAACTCCTGGGGAACTCCTTGCACGAGATGCGCGAGCGTCGATGGAGTCTGTTTTTGAATCGCGATGGGGTCTTGTCCCTCGACGTAACTTTCGATGCGAGCTTTGTATTGTGCAAACGTTTCGACCATGTTCTTTATCGTATTGCTTCCAAGCGGCGCTTTGCTCCATCCCGCACCCGCGCTCATACCCTAAACTAAGAATAGGTGTCGGAAACCAGCGTTTTATGGCTGCGCGTGGCCGCCGGTCTGTACTCCATCGGTGTGCTCTACGCCATCCTCACGCTTGTGCAACGCCGCCAGCACCTTTTCCGTATCGCGTTGGGCGCATTCGGCCTCGGCGGCGTCTTTCACCTCGTCTCCATCGTCGATCAGGGTCTCGCCCTTGGCCACTTCCCGGCAAGAAACATCTTTGAATCGCTCTCGCTTTGCGCTTTTGCCGTCACGGCTCTGTTCCTTCTCACCAGCCGCCGCTACCCGCTCGAAAGTCTCGCGCCCTTCATCTTCCCGCTGGTGTTTATGATGACCGTGGCCGCCGGACTGAGCACCCCGGTCGGCGGCTGGTCCAGTCCGGATCTTCGCAACGCCTGGCTGATTCTTCACGTCATTGCCGCGCTGCTGGCCTACGCCGCCCTCACCTTCACCGCCGTTGCCGCGCTTCTCTATCTGGTGCAGGAACGGCAGCTCAAAACCAAGCAACCCGGCGCCTGGACCCAACGCCTTCCCCCGCTCGGCATGCTCGATGAAATCATCACGCGCTCCATAGGCATAGGCTTCGCGTTCATCACCATCGGCATGCTGGGCGGCACCATCTGGGCGTTTGTTGAATTCGGCACGCGATGGGTAATAAACCCCAGCATCGGCTTGTCTTTCGTCACTTGGGGCATTTACCTGGCGCTGGTCTTCTTCCGGACCACCGCCGGTTGGCGCGGCCGCAAAGCCGCCATTCTCGCGCTCGTCGCCCTGTGCTGTTCCGCCATGACCTGGGTCGCCCACGCCCGCCTGGAGTACATGCTCACCCAATGAAACTCCTCGTCGCGGGTGTCAGCCACAAGACCGCCGACGTCGCCCTGCGCGAGCAGCTCGCGATCCCCGAACACCTGCTCGCCGAAACCATCGGCAGCCTCAAACGGCTCCATGGGGTCGCGGAGGCCGTCGTCCTCTCCACCTGCAACCGCGTCGAGTTCGCCATTGCCGCCGATGACGATTGCGACCCTCTCACCGCCATCGCCGACTTCCTCCGCCTACGCGGTCACTCCCCCGATTCGCTCGGCACCCGCCTGTTTCGCTGGGAACAGCGCGCCGCTATCGAACACCTCTTCCGCGTTGCGGCCAGTCTCGATTCCATGGTGGTCGGCGAGCCCCAGATCCTTGGTCAATTGAAAAACGCTTTCGCCGTCGCCAAAGCGCAAGGCGCGGTTGGCGGCATCCTCGAACTCGTCCTCAGCCGCTCCTTCTTTGTTGCCAAGCGCGTCCGCTCCGAAACCGGCATCGGACATTTAGCTGTTTCCGTCAGCTACGCCGCAGTTGAACTCGCGCGCAAGATCTTCGGCTCGCTCGCCGGCAAGAAGGTGATGATCGTGGGCGGCGGCAAAATGTCCCAACTGGCCGCGCGCCACCTGCGCCGCAGCGGAGCCTCCCACCTGTTCGTCGCCAATCGCACTCCCGAACGCGCCCTTGAGCTCGCCGCGCTCTTCCAGGGGACGGCCGTCGATTACCAGCGGTTCACCGGCCTGCTTCCCGAAGTCGATATCCTCATTGCTTCCAGCGCCGCGCCGCACTTTGTCCTCACCGTCGATGACATGCAGCGCGTCATTGCCGCGCGCAAAAACAAGCCCATCTTCCTTATCGATATCGGCGTCCCCCGCAACATTCAGCCGGACGTCAACAAGATCGATAACGTTTTTCTGTATGACATCGATGACCTGCAGGGCGTTGTCAGCAACAACCTGCGCGAGCGCGAACGTGAAGCCTCACGCGCCGAGGAAATCGTCCAGCAGGAAGTCGACGCCACCCTCGCCAAGCTGCGCGCGCAGGAGATCGCTCCCACCATCGCCTCTCTGCAGGAGCAGCTCGATGAGATTCGCGAAGCCGAACTGCTGCGCGCCATCCGCCGCCTCGGAACACTCACGCCCGATCAGCGCGAGATTATCGATCTGATGACCCGCTCCATCGTGAATAAAATTGCCCATGGGCCCATCTCGGAACTGCGCAAGCAGGCGGGCGACCCCGAAGGCGAGACCGTCATCAACGCCATCCGCCGCGTATTCCGCCTGCGGGAGAATGCATCGAAGTAGTGTCTTTTCTTAAATCCTGGGGGATGAAATGCTAGTCATCGGTTCGCGCGGGTCGCAGCTTGCGCTTTGGCAGGCCCACTACGTGCAGCGCCGCCTCGAATCGCGCGGCCTGGAGTGCCGCGTCCAAGTCATCCAGACCACCGGCGACCGGATCACGGATGTGCCGCTGAACAGCGCCGGATCCAAAGGCCTGTTCACCAAAGAGATCGAGGAAGCGCTGCTCGACCGCAGCATCGACCTCGCCGTCCACAGCTTGAAAGATCTGCCCACCGAACTTCCCAAAGGCCTGACCATTGCCGCCACCCCGCAGCGGGAGTTCGCCAACGATGTAATGGTCGGCAAGCCTCTGCGGAAGCTTGAGCCCGGTTCGCGTGTCGGCACGAGCTCGCTGCGCCGCACTGCTCAACTGCGCCGTTATCGTCCGGACCTTGTGGTCGATTCGATTCGCGGCAACATCGACACCCGCCTGCGCAAACTGGATGAAGGTCAATACGACGCGATCGTCCTCGCCGCCGCCGGACTACGCCGCCTCGGTTGGAACGATCGCGTGGCCGAGGTGCTGGCGCCCGAGGTAATGTGCCCCGCGGTGGGGCAGGGAACGCTCGCTATTGAAACCCGTGTCGAAGGACGCGGTTTTGCCGAATGCGCCCCGCTCGATCATCCCTGGACCCGTTTCTGCATCACTGCGGAACGCGCCGTTCTCGCCAGCCTCGGCGGCGGCTGCCAGATTCCCATGGGCAGCTTCGCCACTATCGAAGATCAGCAGATGCAGGTTACCGGCGTGGTCGTTACCCCCGATGGCAGCCGCCTGATCCGCGAACAGATCGAGGGCGATTACACTCAGCCCACGCGCCTCGGCCGCATGGTCGGGGAGCGCCTGATCGCCCGCGGCGCTCTCGATATGATCGGCCCCGCACTCAGCGGCACGCGCGACAAAGAAGTCTGATGACCGGTAAGGTTTTCCTGGTCGGCGCGGGACCCGGTGACCCCGAACTGCTCACGCTGAAAGGCAAGCGCGCTCTCGAACGCGCCACGGTCGTCTTCTACGATCACCTCGCTCCGGACCAGCTCCTCCACCTCGCTCCTTCCACGGCCGAGCACGTCTACGTCGGCAAGAAACGATCCGACCACGCGTTTGCGCAGGAAGAAATCAACGCCCTGTTGCTCGATCGCGCCCGCGCCGGCCATACCGTCGTGCGGCTCAAAGGCGGTGATCCGTATCTGTTCGGACGGGGCGGCGAAGAAGCCGAAGCCCTGGCCCTTGCCGGTATTCCATTTGAAGTCATTCCCGGCGTCACCTCACCGGCCGGCATCGCCGCTTACACCGGAATCCCCCTCACCCATCGCGCCCATACCTCGGTCGTCAGCATCGTCACCGGCCACGACGTGGACGCGGTCGATTGGAATCGCTTCGGCCATTCGGAAACCCTCGTCATCCTCATGGGCCTTTCAAACTTCGAGACCATTGCGGGCCGCATCATCTCCGGCGGCCGCTCCGCGAACACGCCCGCCGCCGCAACCCGCTGGGGCACGCGGCCCGACCAGCGCGTCATCGAAGGCACCCTCGCCACTCTTCCCGGTCTCCTTCACGACTGCGCCCTCAAACCTCCCGCCACCATCATCGTCGGCGAGGTCGTCCGCCTACGCGCGTGCCTCAACTGGTATGAGAAACTCCCGCTGTTCGGAAAACGGATCGTCGTCACCCGGCCGCAAGGTCAATCGGCGGACATGATCCTCAAGCTGCGCGACCTCGGGGCGCAGCCGATCGAAATACCCGCCATCGCGATTCACCCCGCCGGCGACTACGCCCCACTTGATAACGCGCTCGCCCGCCTCCAGGCTTACGACTTCCTCATCTTCACGAGCGTCAATGGTGTCGCCGCCTTCTTTGATCGCCTCGACCGCTCGCCCTATGACCTGCGCTCTCTCCGCGCGCAGCTCGCCGCCATCGGTCCCGCTACGCGCGACGCCCTGGAAGCCGCGCACCTCAAAGTCGACATCATCGGTCAGGAGTTCGTCGCCGAAAGTCTCGTCGAGGCGATGGCGGCGCACCCGCTTCCTGATAAACGCGTCCTCATCGTGCGTGCCGCCGTTGCGCGCGACCTTCTTCCCCGTGCGCTCACCGCGCGCGGAGCCGTCGTCGAGGTGGTCGAAGCCTACCGCACCGTTCCCGCCCCCGGGATCGCCTACGCCCTTCAGGAGCTCGCCGCCCAACCCGCGGACTGGATCACCTTCACCAGTTCTTCCACCGTCGACCACTTCCTCCATGCCGCCGGCCCCGCCATTTTCAACCATGCCAAATCTGCTTCCATTGGGCCTGTAACCTCCGCAACCCTGCGCCAATACGGTGTTCAACCAGCCGTAGAAGCTGCGCCTTACACGGTCGACGGCCTCATTGCAGCTATCCTGCAGTCGCTATAATCGGGTTGTGAAATCAGGGGTTTTATTGGCCATTGCGCTCGCGGCCGCGCAGCTTTCCTGCGGGAACCGCATGCAGACGCGCGAGGCCGTCGAAAAAGGCGTCCTCAAGGGCGTTGCATCGCGCGGCATCAATGCCGATTCCATGGACGTCACCGTGACGCATGTGGACTTTCACGGCAAGCAGGCCGACGCCGTCGTCTCCTTCGCGCCGAAAGGAGGCAAGCTCTCCGATGGCCTCACCATGCGCTACACCCTCGAACAGCGCGGGGACGAATGGGTGATTACGAATCGTTCCGGCATGAATATGCAGAAACATGCGGGCACCATGCAGCCGCCGCCCCCCACGATGGACGGAAATTCCGGAGCGGTCGATCCCATGCCCAACGCGATCCCCGGGGTCGCTCCCTCTTCCCGTCCCCTGCCGCCCGGTCACCCGCCTCTCGACGGAAACGGGAAATGAAAACGGTTGCGGTCTTAGGCGGCGGCCCTGCTGGGGCCTTTGCGGCCGAGCAGCTAGCCTCCCAAGGATTGCGCCCCATCGTCTTCGACGAGAAACTCGCCTGGGAGAAGCCCTGCGGCGGCGGTCTGACCTACAAGGCCTATCATCGCTATCCCTTCCTGATCGATAACGCCACCCCGAAAAAGGTTGTCCATGAGACCGTCCTCGCTGCTCCCAAGCGCTGGTTCGGTCTCGCTCAAA
The DNA here is from genome assembly GCA_963814235.1 of Bryobacterales bacterium. Taxonomy (GTDB): domain Bacteria; phylum Acidobacteriota; class Terriglobia; order Bryobacterales; family Bryobacteraceae; genus Bog-113. The sequence continues at coordinate 237,074 of CAWFCA010000012.1, forward strand.
CTCCGATCGCCGCTGCTGATCTACTCGCGCCTAGATCTGAATCAGTATGCTGCTCGACGCGCGCCATCCGCGCCGGCGCCGCAAATCGAAAAAACGCGCGTGCTGGGCATTGAACGGCACTGCGCCGGCTGGCGTGTTCTCGACCAAAACGCGCAACATCGATGCCGATTACTGCATCATTGCGACCGGCGCCCGCAACCCCCTGCGCGCTGTCGGCACCCAGCTCTCTCCGACGACACGATGGTCGCGCTCGGCTACTACGTGCCCGGCCAAACGCGAGCGCATCGACATCCAATTCCTCGCTAATCTCGAAGGCTACATCTGGGTCTTCCCGCGCTGCGGACACCTTTCGGTCGGCATTTGCGGCAAGGGGCAGAGCCGCGGCCAAGCTCCGACAGCAGCTCGAACGTTATATGGAGCGTCAGGGCCTGAGCCTGCAGGGAGCCACTTTCTATAGCCACCTCTTGCCATGCCTCGCCACTCCCGCCTGGGAAGAACAATCGCGTCGCGGGCGAGGGCTGGATGGCCGCCGGTGACGCCGCCGGGCTCGGTCGATCCTATTACCGGCGAAGGGCTTTACTACGCGATCCGCTCCGCTGACCTCGCCGTCCAATCACTCGTCGCCAACGCCGCGAATAGTGACCTTTGCTCTGCCGCTTACCGCCGCTTGTTGGGCCGTGATTTCGCGCGCGATCTCGAGTTCGGCTCCCGCCTCGCCCGCCAGCGTCTTCCACGGCAGCTTCCTGTTCGGCGCCATCCCCAGCCGCATGGTCCAGTTCACCCGCCGAAGCCCGCGTTTCACCGCCATCATGCAGGACCTTTTTGCCGGCACCCAGAACTACCTCAGCCTCAAACAGAGGCTGTTCAGCAATCTGAACGCCAGCCTCTTCGAAATGCTGATAAACCGTCCTACGTCGGTGCCTGAGTGAACACGTCCCGCTCGGAAGCGCTCTTCGATCGCGCGCGCCATTCCATCCCCGGCGGCGTCAATTCGCCCGTCCGCGCCTTCCGCGGCGTCGGCGGCACTCCCCGCTTCATCGCCCGCGGCGAAGGCTCCCGCATCTATCGATGCCGATGGCAACGAGTACATCGACTACATCGGCTCCTGGGGTCCGCTGCTGCTCGGCCACCGCTCACCGCCGAGTGCTCGATGCTCTCGCCGAAGCCCTGCAGCGCGGCACCAGCTTCGGCGCGCCCACCGAACAGGAAATCGAGCTCGCCGAGACCATCCGCGAGATCGTGCCCTCCGTGGAGATGGTGCGCCTGGTCAACTCCGGCACCGAAGCCACCATGAGCGCCCTGCGCGTCGCCCGCGGCTTCACCGGCCGCGACCTCACCATCAAGTTCGAAGGCTGCTATCACGGCCACGTCGATTCGCTGCTCGTCAAAGCCGGATCCGGCGTCGCGACTCTCGGCCTTCCCGATTCCCCCGGCGTTCCGCAAAGGCTTCAGCGACACCACCATCACCGTGCCGTTCAACGACGCCGCAGGCCGTGGAAGAGGCTTTCCACGCCACATCGCCGACCAGATCGCCGCCGTCATCGTCGAGCCCGTCTGCGGCAACATGGGCTGCGTCCCGCCCAAGCCCGGCTTCCTCGAAGCCCTCCGCGCATCACCGCCCGCCACGGCGCGCTGCTGATCTTCGACGAAGTCATGACCGGCTTCCGCGTGGCTCCCGGCGGCGCCCAGCAGCTCTACAGACATCATGCCCGACCTGACCACGCTCGGCAAAGTCATCGGCGGCGGTCTTCCCATCGCTGCCTACGGCGGACGCCGCGACATCATGAGCTACGTCGCGCCCAGCGGGCCTATCTACCAGGCCGGCACGCTCTCCGGCAATCCCCTCGCCGTCGCCGCGGGTCTCGCCATGCTCCGCCACCTTGCACGCCAACCCGAGATTTACGATCAGCTCGAACAACTCACCGGAGGCAACTCGCGCGCCTGCGCTCCCGGAGGCGTCACCGTCAATCGGCATCGGCTCGATGATGACCTGGTTCTTCACCGACCAGCCGGTCACCGATTACGCCACCGCGCTAAGCCAGCAACACGCGAACGCTTCGCACGCTTCTTCCACGCCATGCTCGACCGCGGGATCTATCTGCCGCCTTCTCAGTTTGAGGCGCTCTTCGTCTCCGCCGCTCACACTGAGGCCGATATTACGCGCACCCTCGAAGCCGCCCGTGAGGCATTTGAAATTGCCTTGGCGGCTTAGCAAACATTTCACTTCGGTTACGGATTACTCTTGATTCCCCGGTGAGTTACACTCCCTAGAAAAGCCTTCGTCAGAGGTGGAAATCTTGAACTCCGTATCCAAAAACTTTATCGTCTTCATCAGTGTCCTCGGTATCGCTTCTGTTCGCCCTTCTCTGCTAAATGCGCAGCAGGTGCTCGGCGCGATCACCGGAACGGTCAAAGATCCCTCCGGCAGTATTGTTCCCGATGTCTCTGTCCGCGTCCGCAATACCGCGACGAACTTGACGGTGAACGAGCAAACCAAAGGTAACGGTCTCTTTCTCATCCCCAACCTTCCCATCGGGACTTATGAAGTCACCTTCAGCAAGCCCGGCTTCTCCACGGAGTCCCACCGCGAAGTATTAGTCCAGGGCGATCGTACTGTCACCGTCGACGGCGCTCTACAAGTGGGTACCGCCTCGACTACTGTCGAAGTCGCCGGTACTCCGCTCCGTAATCAGGTAGACACCACGAACGGCTATATCGTCGATGAGCTGACCATTAGTCGCACGCCCCTGGGTACCGGCAGCTTTACGCAGCTTGCCATCCTCAGCCCCGGCGTCAGCGCCGACTTCCTGAATGGCTCGGGAACCAACGCCGGGCTCGGCAACCAGAGTATCTTTGCCAACGGCCAGCGCGACTCCAGTAATAGCTTCTCCGTGAACGGCATTACCACGAATAACTTATTCAATGGAAAGTCTTCGAGCCAGGTGTCGGCCAATCGCTTCGTCCTCAACACCGGCGAATCGTTTGGCAGCGGCGGAGAGATCCAGACCAGCAGTTCCGTTTATAGTGCGATCGGTCAATCCCTGCCCACTCCCGCTCCCGAATCTCTGCAGGAGATTCGTGTCGATACGTCCATGTACGACGCCGCCCAGGGCGCCAACAGCGGCGCCCATGTCGGCCTCACGACAAAGTCCGGAAGCAATCAGTTCCATGGCCAACTTTACGAGTACTTCCAGAACGCCGCGTTGAACGCCGCTCCGACATTTCGCAACTCGGACCCCTCTATCCCGGAGTCCCAAAAAGTTCCCAAGCTTGATCGCAATCAGTTCGGCGCCACCCTCGGCGGACCGATCGTCAAGGACAAGCTCTTCTTCTTCACTTCATATCAGGGCACACGCGTTCGCGATCAGTTGAACGCCACCCAGCAGATCACCGTCCCCCAGTTCCTGACGGACGATCGCAGCCCCGCTGGCCTCGTCGCTGCGGCTAATGCCAGCTTCGGCACAAACCTCACGGTAGGCCAGGTCGACCCGGTTGCGTTGAAGCTTCTCCAGACGAAAGCGCCCGGCGGCAATTACCTGATCCCCAGCGCCACCATCGGAGCCGACCAGGCAAGCTCCCTCGGCTACAACGCCGTCGTCCAGGGTCCCGCGGCTACTTCGAATGTCGACCAGGGCAACATTAGTATCGATTATGCGGTCAGTAACGCGGACCGGTTGGCGGTTAAATACTACATCCAGAACAACCCGACGACTAACCCCTTTTCCGCCCAATCGAACGGCCTCGGATTTCCGCAGGTACTCCAAAGCGGTGCGCACGTGGCGTCAATTGACAACACCGTTGTACTCACTCCGCGCCTCACCTGGGAACAGAAGATAGGCTTCGTTCGCGAGCGGGCCTTCGCAACCACCAGCCAGTTCCTTACCCCCGCCACCGCTGGCATCGACGTGTTCGGCTCCACCCGCTTCCCGGGAATCAGCATAAACAACAATGACGGGAATCTCGGTAACGGCTACAGCTTCGGGCCGTCATCGAACTTCGCCAATGCCGGTTTCTTCCAGAACAATTGGGAGTATGCCACCAACATTGGCTGGCAGGCAGGCCGCCATAACATCACAGCTGGATTTAGCTGGGACTACACCCAGATGAATGTGCTGAACCAGAACAATCAGGTGGCGCAGCTCAGCTTCAACGACTTCCCGAGTTTTCTCACCGGCAGCGTGCGTCCCGGAATCAATTCGGTCTACTTCAACGGCGCGAGCAACCGCTATTACAGGTCCAATACCGCGAGCGCCTTTGTTAACGACAACTACCGGTTGACCAGCAATCTGAACCTGACGTTTGGGCTTCGCTATGAGTACGACGGGCCGCTCACTGAGAAGTACGGAAACCTGACCAACTTCTACGGAAACACGTACTCTTACGACGCCGCCAATGACGTTATTACAAACTCGGGACTTGTGTTTGCTGGAAACAACAAGGCTTTCCATACTCCCGGTGTCAGCGACTCGACGATGAAGGCCAACCAGTGGGGTTTCGCGCCCCGCATCGGCCTCGCGTGGAGCCCCACCTCGAAGCTGACCGTCCGCTCCGGCTTTGGCATGTACTATGACCGCGGCGAGTTCTTCTCCGAACTCTCGCCCAGCGCCGGCGGCGGGTTCAATGGCCCCTTCGGCGTCACTCTGCAGCCGCCGTTCGTGGTCCCCGATGTTGCCCAGGCCGGGGCGACCTTCAGTGCTCCGTTCGGGACTACGGCTCCGCCGCGGCCGCCCGGCACCGCTTCTGCTTTCCAGGCGATTCTTCCCAATATCGCCGCCTTGACCTCTGGAAACTTCCCCGCCGGCAATCAGTTCGGTCCTTACCTGTTCGGCGGCTATGATCCGGCTAATAAGTTGCCTTACTCGCTCAATTGGACATTCGGTCTGCAGTATCAGCCCATTAATAACCTGCTCCTGGACTTAAGCTACGTCGGGAACCACGGCGTTCACCAGGTACTGCCCATTCCGTTCAATCAGCCGGGTATCGCTACTCCGCAGCACCCCATCAACGGCCAGATCTATTCTTACGGCTTCAATGCCAACTCCTACGAGCCGATTACTTCCACCACCGGTGGCAACACAGACTTGCGCGTCCCGTATATCGGATACAGTCCGAATTCGGTCTTTTATGAAGCCGAAGGTACGGCACACTACCATGCGCTTCAGTTCCAGATCCGCAAGCGCCTCTCTTCGGGCCTTCAACTGACCGCCTCTTATACCTGGTCGCATAGTCTCGATGAACAGAGCGGCCTGGACTATTCTATAACGGCAACGATCCTCTCAATCCTCATAGCGGATACGCGTCTTCGGACTTCGACCGCCGCACGTCTTCGTCGTGAACTACCTTTACCAGGTACCCACTGTCGTGCATAATAACCACTTCTTCCGCAGTCACCAACGGCTGGTTCATCGCCGGTCAGAACCATCGCGCAGAGCGATCAACGTACAATTCGTCTTTATGACTTTTGGGCTGGATCGCCAGAGCTACTCACAGCAATAACGACTACATCACCAACCCCATCGCCGCTCAAACCGGGCGTGACGGTCAGTCAGGCGCAACTGCAGGGCACGCTCGACCCCAACCCGGCCCGCCACTGCTCGATGAGAACGCCTTCACGATTCCCACCCTCGCGCCGGGGTCAGGACGGCTGCTCCCTTGTGACCCGACCGGCGCTTGCGATACGTATGAGTCCGCTTACGGCGGCGGCGGCCGCAACATCTTCCGTGGACCGTTCAGTTACGCTCGACGCGTCGGTACCGTCGCAGGAAGCAAACGTTGCGCGAGTATGCCTGCGCGGCCGCGATGCGTGTGCTGCTTGACGTCAACCGACTTGCCCAGGAGCTGACGGATGCGGCGCCGGAATGGAGCCCGAAGGTCCCTAACGGATCAATTTTGGGATCTACGTTTTTGATGAAGACGAGCAACCCGCTGTCGGCGGAGCATGAAGCACGCCGTAGGGCCGGTGTGATTGTTTGCGCAGGATGCAATCCTCGAACTTGGGATGACCGTGCTGTTGACTGAACCAGTCACTATCGTGCTCTGGCTGATGCGCGTGCCATACCTCGCCGCTGTGCCCGCGGACGTCCACTCGGCGAAATCGTGTATTTC